>NZ_JBIRFV010000013.1:0-229258 GCF_044327655.1 Streptomyces sp. NPDC018029
CCGAACAGCTCCCCGACCACCTTCATGCCCTCCAGGAGGGTGTTGTTGACGATGTCCAGCGCCGGGGTGGTCTGCAGGGCCTCATCCAGGTCGGCTTCCAGGCCGTTCTTCTCGCCGTCGATGATGCGCCGCTGCAGGCGCTCCTCCAGGGGCAGGGCGAGGAGTTCCTCGGCCTTGCCGGCCTTCATCGACTTGGTCGAGACGCCCTCGAAGAGCTCCATGAGCTTTTGCAGCGGGTCATAGCCCTCGGCGCGGCGGTCGTAGATGAGGTCGAGGGCGGTGGTGACCTGTTCGTCGTCGAAGCGGGCGATCGGCAGGATCTTGGAGGCGTGCACGATCGCGGAGTCCAGGCCGGCCTTGACGCACTCGTCCAAAAAGACGGAGTTGAGCAGGACGCGGGCGGCCGGGTTGAGGCCGAAGGAGATGTTGGACAGGCCCAGGGTGGTCTGGACGTCCGGGTGGCGCTTCTTCAGTTCCCGGATCGCCTCGATGGTGGCGATGCCGTCGCCCCGGGATTCTTCCTGGCCGGTGCAGATGGTGAAGGTCAGGGTGTCGATGAGGATGTCCGCCTCATGGATACCCCAGTTCGACGTCAGGTCGGTGATGAGGCGTTCGGCGATGGCGACCTTGTGCTCGGCGGTGCGGGCCTGGCCCTCCTCGTCGATGGTCAGCGCGATCAGCGCCGCCCCGTGCTCCTTGGCCAGCGCGGTCACCTTCGCAAAACGCGACTCGGGCCCGTCCCCGTCCTCGTAGTTGACGGAGTTGATGACCGCCCGCCCGCCCAGCTTCTCCAACCCCGCCTGCAGCACCGGCAGTTCGGTGGAGTCCAGGACGATGGGCAAAGTGGAGGCGGTCGCGAAGCGGCCGGCCAGCTCGGCCATGTCGGCCACCCCGTCGCGGCCCACGTAGTCGACACACAGGTCGAGCATGTGGGCGCCCTCGCGGATCTGCTCGCGCGCCATCTCCACACAGTCGTCCCAGCGACCCTCCAGCATCGCCTCACGGAACTTCTTCGACCCATTCGCGTTCGTCCGCTCCCCGATCGCCATATACGCGGTGTCCTGGCGGAACGGCACCGTCTGGTAGAGCGAGGCGGCACCCGGCTCCGGGTGCGGGTCGCGCGCCGGTGTCTCGACGCCGCGTACGCGCTCCACGACCTGGCGCAGGTGCTCCGGCGTCGTACCGCAGCAGCCGCCCACCAGCGAGAGGCCGTACTCGCGGACGAAGCTCTCCTGCGCGTCGGCCAGCTCGGACGCCGTCAGCGGGTAGTGGGCGCCGTCCTTGCCCAGGACCGGCAGGCCCGCGTTCGGCATGCAGGAGATCGGGACGCGGGAGTGACGGGCGAGGTAGCGCAGGTGCTCGCTCATCTCGGCCGGGCCCGTGGCGCAGTTCAGGCCGATCATGTCGATGCCCAGCGGTTCCAGGGCGGTCAGCGCGGCGCCGATCTCGGAGCCGAGCAGCATGGTGCCGGTCGTCTCGACGGTGACCGAGCAGATCAGCGGGAGGTTCGCGCCGGTGGCGTCCATGGCGCGGCGGGCACCGAGGATGGCGGCCTTGGTCTGCAGGAGGTCCTGGGTGGTCTCCACCAGGAGGGCGTCGGCGCCGCCGGCGATCATGCCTTCGGCGTTCGTCTGGTAGGCGTCGCGCAGGACGGTGTACGGGGCGTGGCCGAGGGTCGGCAGCTTGGTGCCGGGGCCCATGGAGCCGAGCACCCAGCGCTGCTGTCCGGTGGAGGCGGTGAACTCGTCGGCGACCTCGCGGGCGATGCGGACGCCCGCCTCGGACAGCTCGAAGTTGCGGTCGGCGATGTCGTACTCGCTCAGGGCCGCGAAGTTCGCGCCGAAGGTGTTGGTCTCCACGCAGTCCACGCCGACGGCGAAGTACTCCTCGTGCACGGAGCGCACGATGTCGGGGCGGGTGACGTTCAGGATCTCGTTGCAGCCCTCGAGCTGCTGGAAGTCGTCGAGCGTGGGGTCCTGGGCCTGGAGCATGGTGCCCATCGCGCCGTCGGCCACCACCACGCGGGTGGCGAGGGCCTCGCGGAGGGCGTCGGCTCGGGTCCTGCTGTCGGACGAAACAGGCGTGGGCTGCGACGACGGGCTTGGCGACGAGGCCATGAAAGAGCTCCCTGGAGTGCGACGGCTGTCGGCTTTGCGCCTTCTGGCTGGAGGGCGCACTCGGTCAGGGTAGCCGGGACCAAGGTCCGTTTGGGAAGGAGTCCACGAGACGGACGGGTGTGGCGGGCTTGGCCGGTTCAGGTGCTTGACATGGGGAGTGGGGGCAACGCGTGTTGTCCGCGCATTAGCGAGAGGTCGACAACGACCGATAGTGTTCAGCATTGTCGAACGTCGAGTTGGTGCAAGGGGACGGAGGTCGGGGCTGCGATGGCACGCAACATCCAGTCGCTCGAAAGGGCCGCGGCGATGCTGCGGCTGCTCGCGGGCGGCGAGCGACGGCTCGGCCTCTCCGAGATCGCCTCCGCCCTCGACCTGGCCAAGGGTACGGCGCACGGCATTCTGCGCACCCTTCAGGCGGAGGGTTTCGTCGAGCAGGACTCCGCGTCGGGGCGCTACCAGCTGGGCGCCGAGCTGCTGCGTCTGGGCAACAGCTATCTGGACGTGCACGAGCTGCGGGCGCGCGCCCTGGTGTGGACGGACGACCTGGCCCGTTCCAGCGGTGAGAGCGTGCACCTCGGGGTGCTGCACCAGCAGGGCGTGCTCATCGTCCACCACGTCTTCCGGCCCGACGACAGCCGCCAGGTCCTGGAGGTGGGGGCCATGCAGCCGCTGCACTCCACGGCGCTGGGCAAGGTGCTCTCCGCGTACGACCCGGTCGCGCACAACGAAGCCGTGGAAGCGGAGCGGCAGACCTTCACCGTGCACACGGTGGCCGACGCCGAGGGCTTCGAGAGCGTCCTCGACCTCACGCGCGCGCGTGGGTACGCGGCGGATGTCGAGGAGACCTGGGAGGGCATCGCCTCCGTGGCGGCCCCCATCCACGACCGGCGGCGCATGCCGGTCGGCGCGGTCGGTGTCACCGGGGCCGTGGAGCGGGTCTGCAAGGACGGGGAGCTGCGGCCCGAGCTGATCGCCGCGGTGCGGGACTGCGCGCGCGCCGTGTCCAGGGATCTGGGCGCCGGGCGCTTCTGAGCCCCCGCGGATCCGCGGCGTCCTTTCCGGGCTCCGCCACACCGTCTCGGAGCTGCGCCGCACCCTTCCCTGCTGCGCGGTCACCGATAACGCGGAACGATCAATAACGATCGTGTTTTCAATAACAGAACCCTTGACGGGCGAGTAACCCCAGGGTGAGACTCGCGTCCATCGGTCGGCATTGTCGAACACCTACCGGCATTACGCGTTAGAGTGTGACAAGGCCAAGGGCCGGCAACGACCTCACCTGAGGTCGCGGACCACCGGAGGGACCCGGGGTTCGCCTTCCCCTGGACGAAGGACAAAGGAGTCGCGGGTGTCCAGCTCCGACATCTTCATCGGCGAGACCATCGGTACCGCCGTGCTCATCCTGCTCGGCGGTGGCGTGTGTGCCGCCGTCACGCTCAAGCGCTCGAAGGCCAAGGACGCCGGCTGGCTCGCCATCACCTTCGGGTGGGGCTTCGCCGTACTGACCGGCGCCTACCTCGCGGGTGGTGTCTCCGGTGCCCACCTCAACCCGGCGGTCACGCTCGGCCTCGCCGTCGAGGGCGGCACCAAGTGGAGCGACGTTCCGCTCTACCTGGCCTCGCAGCTGCTCGGCGCGATGATCGGCGCCTTCCTGGTGTGGGTCACCTACATGGGCCAGTTCAAGGCCCACCTGACCGACCCCGAGGTCCTCGCGGCGCAGCCGGTGGAAGAGGGCATGGTCGACCAGAAGGCCGCCCCGTCGGCGGGCCCCGTGCTCGGCATCTTCTCGACCGGACCCGAGATCCGTAACTACGTCCAGAACGTGCTCACGGAGATCATCGCCACGGTCGTCCTGGTGCTCGCCATCCTGACGCAGGGCCTCAACGACGGCGGCAACGGCCTCGGCACCCTCGGCGCCCTGATCACCGCGCTCGTCGTGGTCGGCATCGGCCTCTCGCTCGGTGGCCCCACGGGCTACGCGATCAACCCGGTCCGTGACCTCGGCCCGCGCATCGTCCACGCCGTGCTCCCGCTGCCGAACAAGGGCAGCTCGGACTGGTCGTACGCCTGGGTGCCGATCGTCGGTCCGCTGATCGGCGGCGCCATCGCCGGCGGTCTCTACAACGTCGCGTTCAAGTAGGCGTTCAAGTTGACCCGCCACAGCGACCGATGACCGCCACAGACGCTTGAGAGCCGTCAGCAAAGAATTCTGGAGCACACCGTGACCGACGCACACACCGCAGGCCCCTTCATCGCGGCCATCGACCAGGGCACCACGTCCAGCCGCTGCATCGTCTTCGACAAGGACGGCCGGATCGTCTCCGTCGACCAGAAGGAGCACGAGCAGATCTTCCCGAAGCCGGGCTGGGTCGAGCACGACGCGACCGAGATCTGGACCAACGTCCAGGAGGTCGTCGCCGGCGCCGTCGACAAGGCCGGCATCACCCGCGACGACATCAAGGCGATCGGCATCACCAACCAGCGTGAGACCACGCTGCTGTGGGACAAGAACACCGGCGAGCCGGTGCACAACGCCATCGTCTGGCAGGACACCCGCACCGACGCGCTCTGCAGAGAGCTCGGGCGCAACGTCGGCAAGGACCGCTTCCGCCGCGAGACCGGCCTGCCGCTCGCCTCCTACTTCGCGGGCCCCAAGGCCCGCTGGCTGCTCGACAACGTCGAGGGCCTGCGCGAGCGCGCCGAGGCGGGCGACATCCTCTTCGGCACCATGGACTCCTGGGTCATCTGGAACCTCACCGGCGGGGTGAACGGCGGCCGGCACGTCACCGACGTCACCAACGCCTCCCGCACCATGCTGATGAACCTCCACAAGATGGAGTGGGACGAGCGCATCTGCGAGTCCATCGGCGTCCCGAAGCAGATGCTGCCGGAGATCCGCTCCTCCGCCGAGGTCTACGGCGAGGTCACCGGCGGACAGCTCGGCGACCTGCTCGGCGGCATCCCCGTCGCCTCCGCGCTCGGCGACCAGCAGGCGGCCCTGTTCGGCCAGACCTGCTTCGCCGAGGGCGAGGCCAAGTCCACGTACGGCACCGGCACCTTCATGCTGATGAACACCGGTGACAAGGCCATCAACTCCTACTCCGGGCTGCTGACCACCGTCGGCTACCAGATCGGCGACCAGAAGCCGGTCTACGCCCTGGAGGGCTCCATCGCCGTCACCGGTTCGCTGGTGCAGTGGATGCGGGACCAGATGGGCCTGATCAACTCCGCCGCCGAGATCGAGACGCTCGCGTCGTCGGTCGAGGACAACGGCGGCGCCTACTTCGTACCGGCCTTCTCCGGCCTGTTCGCCCCGTACTGGCGCTCCGATGCCCGCGGTGTGATCGCCGGTCTGACCCGGTACGTCACCAAGGCGCACATCGCGCGCGCCGTCCTGGAGGCCACGGCCTGGCAGACCCGTGAGATCACCGACGCCATGACGAAGGACTCCGGCGTCGAGCTCGCGGCCCTCAAGGTCGACGGCGGCATGACCTCCAACAACCTGCTGATGCAGACCCTCTCGGACTTCCTCGACGCGCCGGTGGTGCGCCCGATGGTGGCCGAGACGACCTGCCTCGGTGCCGCCTACGCCGCCGGTCTCGCCGTCGGCTTCTGGTCCTCGACCGACGAGCTGCGCGCCAACTGGCGGCGGGCCGCGGAGTGGACCCCCCACATGGACGCGGGCACCCGCGACCGTGAGTACAAGAGCTGGCTCAAGGCCGTCGAGCGGTCCATGGGTTGGCTCGATGAGAGTGGCGAGGAGTAAGACATGACCACCCTGCAGAGCGTCCCTGCCCTCGGGACGCATCCGGCTGCCGGCCTCAACCCGAGCCGCGCCGAGACCCGGGAGCAGCTTTCCAAGGCGACGTACGACCTCCTGGTGATCGGCGGCGGAATCCTGGGCATCTCCACCGCCTGGCATGCCGCGCAGTCGGGACTGCGGGTGGCCCTGGTGGACGCCGGTGACTTCGCCGGCGCCACCTCCTCCGCCTCCTCCAAGCTGCTCCACGGCGGTCTGCGCTACCTGCAGACCGGCGCGGTGAAGCTGGTCGCGGAGAACCACTTCGAGCGTCGTGCGGTGTCCCGTCAGGTGGCCCCCCACCTGGCTAACCCGCTCACCTTCTACCTGCCCGTCTACAAGGGCGGCCCGCACGGCGCGGCCAAGCTCGGCGCGGGCGTGTTCGCGTACAGCGCGCTGTCCGCGTTCGGCGACGGCGTCGGCCACCTCCTGTCGCCGTCGAAGGCCGCGCAGGACGTGCCGGAGCTGCGCACGGACAACCTGAAGGCCGTCGCCGTCTACGGCGACGACCAGATGAACGACTCCCGCATGGCCCTGATGACGGTCCGCGCGGCCGTCGAGGCCGGTGCCGCCGTCCTCAACCACGCCGAGGTCACCGGGCTGCGCTTCACCAAGGGCCGGGTCACGGGCGCGGAGCTCAAGGACCGCATGAGCGGCGACGAGTTCGGCGTCAACGCCCGCCTCGTGCTGAACGCCACGGGCCCGTGGGTCGACCACCTGCGCAAGATGGAGAACCCGGACGCGGCGCCCTCCATCCGCCTCTCCAAGGGCGCGCACCTGGTCCTCAAGCGCACCGCCCCCTGGAAGGCCGCGCTGGCCACGCCGATCGACAAGTACCGCATCACGTTCGCTCTGCCCTGGGAGGACATGCTGCTGCTCGGCACCACGGACGAGGAGTTCGAGGGCGACCCGGCGGACGTCAAGGTGACCGAGGCGGACACCGCCCAGATCCTGGACGAGGCCGCGTTCTCCATCCGCGACCAGCAGCTGTCGCGCGACCTGATCACGTACTCCTTCGCGGGTCTGCGGGTGCTGCCCGGCGGTCCCGGCGACACGTCGAAGGCCAAGCGCGAGACGGTCGTCACCGAGGGCCGCGGCGGAATGCTGTCGGTGGCCGGCGGCAAGTGGACGACGTTCCGCCACATCGGTCGTACGGTGATGAAGAAGCTGGAGTCCCTGCCGGGGCACCCGCTCGGCGACGACTACGAGCCGATCTCCGAGCTGCCGAAGAAGCTGCCGCTGCCCGGCATCGCCAACCCGCGTGCCGTCGCCCACCGTCTCCTCGTGGACGGTCCGGCGCCCGGCCCGCGCATGGCCGCCGACACCGCCAAGCACCTGGCGACGCACTACGGCTCGCTCTCCTTCGACATCGCCCGGCTGGCGAACGAGAACCCGGAGCTCGCCGAGCGCGTCCACCCGGACGCCCCGGAGATCTGGGCCCAGGTCGTCTACGCCCGCGACAACGAGTGGGCCGAGACGGCGGACGACGTGCTGCGCCGCCGTACGACGCTGACGATCCGCGGCCTGGCCACGGACGAGGTGCGCGGCAAGGTCGAGGACCTGCTGAACAAGAAGGCCTGACGGCCCGTCGGCAGTAGGCGACGAGCAGTAGGTGACGAGCAGTAGGTAATAGGTAGCAGGTAAGGGGCGGTCTCCATGGAGGCCGCCCCTTACGCGTCCACGCACTGGGACACCCTGTGGCGGCCAGGGGACGGGAGTTACGATCCCGAGAACACCCGCTGACCTGCCCTGGAGTGACCATGACTCTCCTGACGACCTGGCCGGAGGCCGGGCCCGAGACCGTCGTCCGCCGCACCGCGGACCCGGCGGAGATCGCCGCCGCGCTCGCTCCGATAGGCGTGCGCTACGAGCAGTGGCCGGTGCGCGAGGACGTGCCGGCCGACGCCGACAGCGACACCGTCTTCGCCGCGTACCGCACGGAGATCGACAAGCTGAACGCCGAGGAAGGCTTCCGGACCGTCGACGTGGTGGCGCTGCACCCCCCGGCCGGCGACGACCCCGAGTGGCCGGCGAAGGCGACGGCGGCCCGCCAGAAGTTCCTGGCCGAGCACACGCACGACGACGATGACGAGGTGCGCTTCTTCGTCGCGGGCGCCGGGATCTTCTACCTCCACGTGGACGGTGAGGTGCACGCCGTGTACTGCGAGAAGGGCGACCTGCTCGGCGTGCCGCGCGGCACCACGCACTGGTTCGACATGGGCACGTCCCCCGCGTTCACGGCGATCCGCTTCTTCCACGAGGAGGACGGCTGGATCGGCAACTTCACGGGCAGCCCGATCGCGGACCGCTTCCCCGACTTCGACGAGATCCACGCGGGGTACGCCGCGTGACGGATCACGACCTGGGCCCCGTGGACGCCGTGGTGCTCGACATCGAGGGCACCACGAGCGCCACCGGGTTCGTGGTGGACGTGCTGTACCCGTACGCGCGCGAGCGGTTCGGCGAACTGCTCGCCTCGCGGGGCGACGACCCCGAGGTGGCGCGGGCCGTCGCGCAGGTGCGGGCCGAGATCGGCGAGCCGGAGGCCGACGCCGGGCGCGTGGAGAAGGTCCTCGGCGAGTGGGTCGACGCCGACCGCAAGGCGACTCCCCTGAAGACACTCCAGGGCGTCCTCTGGGCGGAGGGCTTCGCACGCGGCGACCTCGTCTCGCACTTCTACCCGGACGTCATCCCGGTGCTGCGGCGCTGGCACGCGGACGGCGTGCGGCTGTACGTGTACTCGTCCGGTTCGGTGGCGGCGCAGCGGGCGTGGTTCGCGCACTCCGCGGAGGGCGACCTGCTGGGCCTGGTCAGCGGTCTGTACGACACCGAGAACGCGGGCCCGAAGCAGGAGGCGGACTCCTACCGGGCCATCGCGGCGTCCACCGGCGTCGCCCCCGGGCGGCTGCTCTTCCTCTCCGACCGGCCCGGCGAGCTGGACGCGGCGCGGGCCGCGGGCTGGCGGACGGTGGGTGTGCGCCGGGCCGGGGAGCCGTACGCCGACGCCGACTTCGGCACTCATCCGCGGGTCTCGGCCTTCTCCGAGATCAGTCCCCTTGCCGCCACTCCTGACCCTGGGAGCAGTTCATGACCGAGACCTCCACCGACGTCACCGCCGCGGAGCTGGCGGAGGCCGGGGCCGTGCTGGCCGCGGAGGCGGCGCGGTTCGCCTCCTTCGGGTGGATGCGGGGGACGTCCGGGAACCTCTCCCTGGTCCTCTCCCGGGATCCGCTCCGGCTCGCCGTGACCGCCAGCGGGCGGGACAAGGGTGAACTCACGCCGTCGGACGTGGTGTTGACGGACGGCGAGGGCGCGGCTGTCGGGCCGGGGCGGCCCTCCGCCGAGGCCGCCCTCCACGCGCGCGTGGTGCGGCTCACCGGAGCGGGCGCCGTGGTGCACGTCCACACGGTGGCGTCGGTCCTCATGGGGCAGCGCTCCCCCGCCGGCATCCCCTTCGACGACCTGGAGATGCTCAAGGGGCTCGGGCATCCGACGCACGAGGTGTCGGTGACGTTGCCGGTGATCGCGAACAGCCAGGACATGACCGAGCTCGGGGACCGGCTTGAGGCGGCGCTCCAGCCGGGGATGCCGGCGGTGGTCGTCGCGGGGCACGGGATCTATGTGTGGGGCGCGGACCCGCGCGAGGCGCGGCATCGGGCCGAAGTAGTGGAGTGGCTGCTGGAGTTGGCGGCGGCGCGGGGCTGAGGGAACCGGGGGGTGAGGGGCCGGGGGGGGCAGGCCCCCCGGTCACTGGCGGCGGCTCGGCGGACGTGTCAGACGCCGGGGAGGCCGGATGTGTCAGAAGCCGGGGAGGCCCGGCGTGTCAGACGCCGTGCAGGTCTGACGTGCCCGGCAGTTCCCCGGTCGCCACCTCCAGTACGCCCCGCTCCGTGACCAGCGCCGACACCAAGGACCCCGGCGTCACGTCGAACGCGGGGTTGTAACCGCGCGAGGCCGCGGGGGCCGTGCGGACGCCCGCCCACTCCAGGACCTCGTCCCCGCTGCGGAGTTCGATGTGGATGTCGTCGCCCGTGGCCGTCGCGAGGTCCACCGTCGTCGTGGGCGCCGCCACCACGAAGGGGATGCCCGCGTGCGCGCACGCGAGGGCGATGCCGACCGTGCCGACCTTGTTGGCCGTGTCGCCGTTGGCTGCGACGCGGTCCGCGCCGACGATCGCCGCGTCGACCTCGCCGCGCAGGATCGTGCCCGCGGCCGCGCCGTCCGCCTGGACGTAGTGCGGGATGCCTTCCTGGGCGAGTTCCCAGGCCGTCAGGCGGGCCCCCTGGAGGAGCGGGCGCGTCTCGTCGGCGTACACCGTTTCGAGCCGTCCCCTGGCGTGCAGTTCGCGGATGACGCCGAGTGCCGTGCCCCAGCCCGCCGTGGCGAGGGCGCCGGTGTTGCAGTGGGTGAGGATGCGCAGCGGCCGGTCCGCGGCGGCCGGCACGCGGTTCAGGAGCCAGTCGGCGCCGTGCGCGCCCATCGCGTGGTTGGCCGCGAGGTCCTCCTGGACGATCGCGTCGGCCTCGGCGAGGACCGCGGCCAGCCCCTTGTCGATGTAGGGCCGCACGCGGTCCACGCACACCATCAGGTTCACGGCCGTGGGCCTGGCCTCCCGGATCCGCGCCACCTCGGCGTCGAGGCGCGGGCGGTCCCAGCCCTCGCGGCCGGCCTGCGCCATCGCCAGCGCGACCCCGTACGCGCCCGCGGCGCCGATCGCGGGGGCGCCGCGCACGACCAGGCGGACGATCGCGTCGACCAGCCCATCGACCGTCGTGACGGCAAGCCGCTCCAGGGTGTGCGGGAGCGCCGTCTGGTCGATGAGGGAGAGGGCCGGGGCGGAGTCGCCCTCCGCCTCCGTCCACGTCACGGCGCGCAGATCCTGGCTGTTCATGGGCTCAACTCCGAAGGAAAGGGGGCGATTCGGCCACGGGAGGAGGGGTGCCGTCACCGTACCTGACGTGCTCGAACCACATTTCGAGACGTTCGTGCGGCTGTCCGAAATCCGGTGTTACTCTCGCCGCCACCCAGGACAGATCGATCCGATCCACGGTGCGAGGAGGACAGCCATGGCCGCGAAAGCCGACGCGATGTGCTGCCCCGCCGTGTCCTGCGGCCGCCGAATGCGCCGCTGCCGGCCGTGTTTCCGCTGTTGCCGCTGAGCGACGCCGCTCGCACCCGCACGACTCTCCTGTCACCGCCCGGGCCGCTCCCGGGCACCTCCACGAAGGCGATCCCATGTCCTTGCTGTCCCTGCGTACGCGTACGTCCCTGAGACTCACCGCCGCGGCCGTCGGCGCCGCCCTCCTGGCCACGGGCTGCAACGCCGCGGCCAAGGACGGCGGTTCGGGCAAGAACGGGGACGGCGGAAGCGGCAGGTCGTTCACCCTCGTCACCCCCGACCCCGTCGCCCAGAACGAGTTCCTCAAGCTCGCCGTCTCCGGGGTGAAGGCGGCGGCGAAGGCGCACGACGGCGCGCAGAAGGTCTTCCAGAGCAGCGACACCGACTCGCGGCAGCAGAACGTCGCCTCCGCCGTGGACTCGGCGCCCGACGTCGTCGTGCTGGTCGGCTTCGAGTTCGCGGACATCGTGGCGCAGCAGGCCGAGGCCCATCCGAAGCAGCAGTTCCTGCTCGTCGACGCGTGCACGAAGAAGACGTACGAGAACGTCACCTGTGCCGTCTTCCGCGAGCACGAGGCCGTCTTCCTAGCCGGCGCCGAGGCCGGTCTGCTGACGACGAGCAAGAAGGTCGGCGCCGTCGACGTGCTCGACACCCCGCAGTTCCGGCGGTACAGCGAGCCCTTCGCGGCGGGCGCGCGGAAGGTGCGGGCGGGCGTCGGTTCCCGGACGCTGTTCGTCGGCGGGCAGTCGCCGTTCAACGACGCGGCCCGCGCCAAGGACCAGGCGGCGACGCTCGCCTCGGGCGGTGTCGACCAGGTGATGGCGGCCGCGGCGGCGGGCAACACGGGCGTCTTCCAGGCGGCGAAGTCCGCGAAAGGCAAGGGGTTCCGGGCGTACGGCGTGGACGCAAACCAGTGCCTGACCAGCCCCGGTGTCGTCGTCGACAACGTGCTCAAGAAGACCGATGTCGCCGTGGAGAAGGGCATCGGCCGGATCCTCGACGGCAAGGGCGGCACCACCGTGTCGTACGGCCTCAAGGAGGGCGGCATGTCGCTGACCGGCCTGGAGCCGGGGCTCGCCGACTCCAAGTGCCTGATCGCGGAGCCCGCCAACAAGGACGTGCTGAAGCGCGTCGAGAAGCTGCGCGACGACATCGCCGCCGGAAAGCTGACCGTCGATGACCCCGCCGCCTGAGGACACCGGCGCCCCGTTCGCCGTCGAACTGCGGGGCATCACCAAGGAGTTCCCCGGCACGCTCGCCAACGACCGGGTCGACCTGACCGTGCGGCGCGGCGAGATCCACGCCCTGATGGGTGAGAACGGCGCGGGCAAGTCCACGCTGATGTCCGTCCTGTACGGGCTGACGCGTCCGGACGCCGGGCGGATCCTGCTCGACGGGCGCGAGGTGTCCTTCGCGAGCCCGAGCGAGGCGATCGCCGCGGGCCTCGGGATGGTGCACCAGAGCTTCAAGCTGTTCCCCTCCTTCACGGTCGCCGAGAACGTCGTGTACGCCGCCGAACCGCGGCGCTTCGGCTTCGTGGACCGGGCGGAGGCGGTCCGGCGGGTGGGTGCGCTCGCCGCGGAGCACGGGCTCGCCGTCGACCCGGCGGCGAAGGTCGGGGACCTGCCGGTGGGCGTGCGCCAGCGCGTGGAGATCCTCAAGCTCCTCCACCGCGGCGCCCGCACCCTCATCCTCGACGAGCCGACCGCCGTCCTGACCCCCGCGGAGGCGGACGCCCTCTTCGGTGTCCTCCGCTCCCTCGCGGACGAGGGCCGCACCGTCCTCCTGGTCACGCACAAGCTGCGTGAGGTCATGGAGGGCAGCGACGCGGTGACGGTGCTGCGCGACGGGCGGGTCGCGGCGCGCCTGCGGACGAGTGAGACGAGCGCGGACGGCATCGCGGCGGCCATGACGGGACGCGCGGTGGAACTGGACCGGGTGCATCCGGCGGGCTCGCCGGGCGGCACGGTTCTCGCCGTCGACGGTCTGACGGCGGACGGGGTGCGCGACGTGTCGCTCACCGTCCGCGCCGGGGAGATCGTCGGCATCGCGGGCGTCGCGGGCAACGGCCAGTCCCAGCTGATCGAGGCGGTCACGGGGTTGCGGCCGGTCCTGGCGGGCCGGGTCACGCTCGCCGGGCGCGACGTCACGGACGCGTCGGCCGCGGAGCGCCGGGCCGCGGGGCTCGCGTACGTTCCCGAGGACCGCGCGGCGGTCGGCACGGCGCCGGCCGCGACGATCGCGGAGAACCTCGCCATGGGCCACCACCGGGGGCACGGCCTGCTGCGCCCCGGCCGGCTCCGTGAGCATGCGCGCGTGCTCGTCGAACGGTTCGGCATCAAGGCGGCGTCACCGGGGCACGCGGCGGGCTCGCTCTCCGGCGGCAATCTGCAGAAACTCGTCATCGGACGCGAACTCGCCCACGAGTCCCCGCTGTTGATCGTGGAGCAGCCCACTCGTGGGGTGGACATCGGCGCCGTCCAGACCATCCACGACCACCTGGTCGCGCACCGCGACGCGGGCCACGCGATCCTGCTGGTCTCCGCCGAGCTCAGCGAGATCCGCGGCCTCGCGGACCGGGTCCTCGTGATGTACGAGGGCGGGATCGCGGCCGAGTTCACCCGCGAGGAGGCGGACGAGCGGCGGCTTGGCCTCGCGATGGCGGGCGGCGCGCCGACGGGTTCCCCCGACTCCCCCGCCGAGACGCCGGCCCCGCCCGCCTCACCCGCGCCCCTCAAGGAGACCCCCTGACATGGCCGTCGAGAGCCTCTCCAAGGGGCGGTCCGCCGCGGGGCGCGCCCTGCGCTCCGTCGCGGACGGTGCCCTGCGCTCCCCCGCCCTGCACTCCGTCGTCGCCGCGGTCCTCGTCGGGGCGCTCTTCCTCGTCGGGACCGGGGCCGATCCCCTCGGGGCGTACGAGTCCGTCGTCAGCGGCTCGCTCGGGCCCGACGGGATCGGGTCCACGCTGACCACCGGGACCAGCATCCTCGGCCTCGCCGTCGCGCTGGCCGTGCCGATGCGGGCGGGCCTGCTGAACCTGGGCGGCGACGGACAGCTGGTCCTCGGCGGGATCGCCGCCGCGGCCACCGGCCTCCACGTCCCGCTGCCCGCGCCGCTCGCCGTCGTGGCCGCGCTGCTCGCCGGCATGCTGGCGGGCAGCGCCTATGCCGCGCTCGCCGCGCTCTGCCAGAACCGGTTCGGTGTGCCGCTGCTGGTGAGCAGTCTGCTGCTCAGCTATCCGGCGATGTCCTTCGCCTCGTACCTCGCGCGCTTCCCGCTCAAGGAGGAGGGCTCGAGCCTGCCGCAGACCCGGCGGCTCCCGGAGGGTGTGGAGCTGCCCGCCTTCGGCACGTCGACGGTCACGGTGGGGCTCGTGCTCGTCGTGGTCGCCGCGGGTGTCTTCGTCTTCACGGACGCCCGGACGGCCACCGGTTACGAGATCCGCATGACGGGGCTCAACCCGCGCTTCGCGGCGTACGCGGGCGTCGACGGGCCCCGGCTCACGCTGCGGCTCATGGCGGTGTCCGGAGCCGTCGCCGGGCTCGTCGGCGCGATCGGCGTGCTCAGCTTCCCGTACCGCTTCATCGACGGCTCGCTGACCGCCGGCGGGCACACCTGGACCGGTCTGACGGCCGCGCTCCTGGCCTCCGCCGCGCCGGTGGGGACGGCGGTCGCCGCGCTGTTCTTCGCCGCGCTCGACGTCGGCGGCCTCGCCATGGAGCGGGCCACGGAGGTGCCGCGCGAGCTGACGCAGGTGCTCCAGGCCGTGGTCATCGTCTTCCTGGCCGCGCGCCTCCAACTCACCTGGCGCCGCGCCAGGAAGCCCGTACGCCCCGAGGGGGACCTCTGATGTCCGTCGACTCCGCGCTGTTCCACTCGGCGCTCCTCGCGCTCACCCCGATCCTGCTCGCGGCGCTCGGCGGCGCGATCTGCGAACGGGCGGGCGTGTTCAACATCGGGCTCGAAGGCATGATGCTGATCGGCTGCTTCAGCGCGGTCGCGGGCAGCTGGTTCACCGGCAGCGCCTGGCTCGGTGTCCTGTTCGCCGCCCTCTCCTCCGCCGCGTACGCGATGATCCTCGCCGTGGGGACCATCACTCTGCGGGGCGACGCCGTCGTGCTCGGTGTCGCGCTCAACCTGCTCGCGGTCGGCCTGACCGGCTTTCTGCTGCGGACCGTCTTCGGCGTCCAGGGCACGTTCTCCGACCCGGACCTCGCGGGCCTCGGCGGCATCGATCTCGCCTTCCTCGGTCCCGTCCTGTCCGGGCACTCGCCTCTCGTCTACGTCTCGTGGGCGGCCGTCGCCGTCGCCGCCGTGTTCCTCGCGCGCCACCCGTGGGGGCTGC
Organism: Streptomyces sp. NPDC018029; assembly: GCF_044327655.1. Taxonomy (NCBI): domain Bacteria; kingdom Bacillati; phylum Actinomycetota; class Actinomycetes; order Kitasatosporales; family Streptomycetaceae; genus Streptomyces; species Streptomyces sp. NPDC018029. Next base: position 15,381 of record NZ_JBIRFV010000013.1, read on the forward strand.
GGCTGCGCGGGGTCGGCGAGGCGCCGGACGCGGCGGCGACGCTGGGGGTGAGCCCGGCGAAGTACCAGTACGCCGCCGTGCTCGCCGGCGGTCTGCTCTGCGGCCTCGCGGGCGCTCAATTGGCCCTCGGGAACGTCACGTTGTTCTCGGAGAACATGACGGCGGGGCGGGGCTGGATCGCCGTGGTCGCGGTGATGCTGGGCCGCGCCCGGCCGCTCGGGGTGCTGCTCGCCGGGCTGCTCTTCGGTGTCGCGGAGGCGGTCGGGTTCCGGCTGCAGGGCAACGGTCTGCCGCAGCAGGCGACCGACGCCGCCCCCTATGTGGTGACCCTGGTCGCCCTCTTCCTGTCCACGGCGCGCCGCAGGTCCACGGCGCGCGGCAAGCGCTCGCAGCGCCCCAAGTCTCTGGTAGGAGCATCCTCATGACGTCGCTCATCGACGCACTGCCCGTCACCCGTGTGCCCCGCGCAGGACTGCCCGCGCAGGCGGTCGTCGTCGGCGACCCGGGCCGCGCGGCCGCCGTCGCCGACCTTCTGTCCGACGCGAAGGAGGTGTCGTACCACCGCGAGTACCGCACCTTCACCGGCACCTGGCAGGGCACCCCGGTCGTCGTCGCCTCGCACGGCGTCGGCGCGCCCGGCGCGATCCTCCTCTTCCAGGAGCTCGCCGAGGCGGGTGTCACCACGATCCTGCGGCTCGGCACGGCGGGCGCGATCCGTCCCGGCATCCGCGACGGGGATCTGGTCATCGCGGACGCGGCGGTGCGCGACGACGGGGTGACGCAGCAGCTGATCCCCGCTGAGTACCCGGCGTTCTCCGCGCCGGAGGCGGTGCTCGCCCTGCAGCGCGCGGCGCGGTCGGCCGGCGCGCCGCACCACCGGGGCGTGGTGTGGACGCGGGCCGCGTTCCAGCCGGGGTTCCTGCCGCTGCCCGGCGAGGCGTACGCGGCCGCCGGGATCGCCGCCATCGAGATGGAGCTGTCCGCGCTCCTCGTCTTCGCCTCGACGCACGGTCTGACCGCGGGCGGCGCGCTGGTCGTGGACGGTGCGAACGCGGATGAGCTGGTCGACGAGGAGGCGCCTTTCTCGACCGGGGCCTACGACCCGCACCGCGACGTGGTCGCCGACGGGGTCGACCGGGGCGCCCGGATAACCTTGGACGCGCTGCGCCTGCTGGCCACGGCCGAACGCTGAGCGACCGCAGATCGCAAACCACAGACCGCAGACCGCAGACCGCAGAGCACCGTCGCGACCACGGAGAACGGAACCGATGCACCCCACTGACCTGCCGGCCCAGGACCGCGGCGGCTCCATAGACCTGCTGGTGCACGGCGGCGACGTGCTGACCGTCGACGCGGCGGGCACCCTCGTGACGGACGGCGCGGTCGCCGTCCGCGGCGGCCGCATCGTGGAGGTGGGTCCCGCCGAGCGGCTGCGCGCCGCGTACGAGGCGGCCGAGGAGATCGACGCGCGCGGCTGCCTCGTCCTGCCGGGCCTCATCAACACGCACACCCATCTCGCGATGACACTGCTGCGCGGCATCGCCGACGACGTCACGCTCCAGGGTTTCCTGGCCCGGGTGATCCCCCGCGAGGCCGAGCTGCTCTCGCCGGACACGGTGACGGCGGGGATCCGCGGCGCCATCGCCGAGTCCGTGCGCGGCGGGGTCACCACCGCGCTCGACATGTACTGGTTCCACGAGGCCGCCGCGGACGCGGCCCGCGACGCCGGATGGCGGCTGCTCACCGGACCGACGTTCATGGACGTGCCGGAACCGCCGGACGGCCGCCCCTACGGCGAGCGGCTCGGCTGGGCGGCCGCGCACCTGAAGGCGCACGCCCCGGCGCCGGGCACCCGCCCGGTCGTCTTCGCGCACTCCGCGTACACCCTGAACCCCGAGCAGCTCACGGCGATCGCGGCGCTCGCGCGGGAGCACGGCGCGCTGCTGCACCTCCACGCGGCGGAGAACGCGGGCGAGGTGGCGACCGTCACCGAGCAGCACGGCATGCGCCCGGTGGAGCTGCTCGACTCGCTGGGCGTGCTCGGCCCCGACACGCTGCTCGCGCACGCCGTCGACCTGACCGACGCGGAGATCGCGACGCTGGCCCGCACGGGCACGGGCGTCGCGCACTGCCCGGTGTCGAACCTCAAGCTGGGCTGCGGCATCGCGCGCGTGCCCGAGCTGCTCGACGCGGGCGTCACGGTGGGCCTCGGCACCGACGGCGCCGTGAGCTCCAACACACTGGACCTGCTCGGCGCGGTCAAGGTCGCCGCGCTCGTGCACAAGGCGGGCGGCGACCCGACGGCGGTCGGTGCCGAGCAGGCTGTGCGGATGGCGACCATCGAGTCGGCGCGGGCCCTGGGCCTCGACGGCCAGCTGGGTTCGCTGGAGGCCGGCAAGCGCGCGGACCTGGTCGTCCTCGACCTGGAACGGCCGCACCTCACGCCCCGGCACGACCCGTGGTCGATGCTCGCGTACGCCGCGTCGGCCGCCGACGTCCGGGACACTGTGGTGGAAGGGCGCGTCCTGATGCGCGGCCGCGACCTGCTCACCCTCGACGAGCCGGCCGTCCTGCGGGCCCTGCGGGACGCGGCGACGACCTCCGAAGCGACACCCCCTGAAGTGGCAAACTCCGAAGTGGCACCCTCCGTATGACGTTCGAACCCACCCGCGGCTTCACCGGCCGCGCCCGCGCCGCCGACCGCGACCCGCGGCTGCCGCCCGGGCAGTACGACGCGGGCGACGGCTGGCCCGTCCTGTCCGCCGAGGTCACCCCGCGCCTCGCCGCCGCCGACTGGACGTTCCGCGTCGACGGCCTGGTCGCGGCCCCGCGCACCTGGACCTGGGACGAGGCGCACGCCCTGCCCGCCTCCGAGTACCGGGGCGACATCCACTGCGTGACGAGCTGGTCCAAGTTCGGGGTGCGGTTCGGCGGAGTGAGCCTGGACACGTTCCTGGCCGCGGCCCGCCCGCTCCCCGGCGCGACGCATGTGATCGCGTACTCCCACACCGGCTACACCACGAACCTCCCGCTGGCCGACGTGACGGGCGGCCGGGCGTGGATCGTGTGGGAGTACGGCGACGAGCCGCTGCCCGCCGAGCACGGCGGCCCCGCCCGCCTGATCGTCCCCCACCTCTACTTCTGGAAGAGCGCCAAGTGGGTCGCCGGGCTGCGGCTCTCCGACCACGACGAGCCGGGCTTCTGGGAGCAGAACGGCTACCACCACCGGGGCGACCCGTGGGCCGAGGAGCGCTACTCCGGTGACTGAACCTTCGTACACCCCCTCATCCACGCCGGCGCAGACGCCGACGCCGTTCGTGCCGCCCACGGCGTTCGCCGTGCCCGGCCGCATCGCCGTGAGCAATCGCTCCGCCGCCCTGTGGCAGCGCGCCACGGTCATGGAGATCCGCCGGGAGACCCCGGCCGCCTCGACGTTCCGCCTGAAGGTGCCCGAGTGGCAGGGGCATCTGCCGGGCCAGCACCTGATGCTGCGGCTCACCGCCGAGGACGGCTACGTCGCCCAGCGGCACTACTCGATCGCCTCGGCCCCCGACGGCAGCGGCGAGATCGAGCTGACCCTCGACCACGTCCTGGACGGCGAGGTGTCGGGGCATCTGCACACCGTGGCGCGGGTCGGCGACACGGTCGAGGTGCGCGGGCCGCTGTCCGGCTTCTTCGCCTGGCCCGGCGACCGCCCCGCGCTGCTGCTCGGGGCCGGTTCCGGCGTGGTGCCGCTGATGTCGATGGTCCGCCACCACCGCCTCGCGGGGCTCGACGTGCCGCTGCGGCTGATCGTCTCGGCCCGCACGCCGGAAGACCTGATCTACGCGAACGAGTACGGCGACGAGACCACCGTCGTCCTGACCCGCTCCGAAGGCCGCCTGAACGCGGGCCACCTGGCGCCGTTCCTGGCCGGTGCCGGGCAGCCGGAGGGTGGCTGGGAGGCATACATCTGCGGCTCCAACGGTTTCGCCGAGCACGCCTCGCGGCTGCTGGTGGACGGCGGCCAGCCGGTGGACCGGATCCGGATCGAACGCTTCGGCTGAAGCCGGGCGCCGGGGCCTCCCGCAGGGGACATAATCAGCTCACACATCGGATGTCTGTTGATGGTCAGGCCGATTCCCTGATCGGTTCCCCGATCGATTCCCCGACTCTTGAGGCGAGGTCCCATGGCGGTCACCGACGAGGCCATCGAGAAGATCAAGGGCATGATCGTCTCGGGCGCGCTGCGTCCCGGCGACCGGCTGCCCAAGGAGAGCGAACTCGCCGCCGAGCTGGGCCTGTCGCGCAACTCGCTGCGCGAGGCGGTGCGCGCCCTCGCCCTGATCCGCATCCTCGACGTGCGCCAGGGAGACGGCACGTACGTCACCAGCCTGGACCCTCAACTCCTGCTGGAGGCGCTGAGCTTCGTCGTCGACTTCCACCGCGACGACACCGTCCTGGAGTTCCTCGCGGTACGCCGCATCCTGGAGCCGGCGGCCACGGCGATGGCGTGCGCCCACATCACGGAAGCCGAACTGGACACGCTGACCCGGCAGTTGGACGCCCTCGGCGACGCGCCGTCCGTGGAGGAGCTGGTCGCCTGCGACCTGGAGTTCCACCGCGGCATCGTCCAGTCGTCCGGCAACTCCGTCCTCTGCTCCCTCCTCGACGGCCTCTCCGGCCCCACCACGCGGGCCCGCATCTGGCGCGGTCTGACCCAGGAGGACGCGGTCAGCCGCACCCTGCACGAGCACCGGGCGATCCTCACCGCGCTGCGCGACCGCGACGCGGAAGCGGCCAGGTCGTGGGCGACGGTGCACATCGCGAGCGTGGAGCAGTGGCTTCGCTCGACACTCTGAGACCACGAGGGCGCCGTTTCCCGGCGCCGAGCGTGGGCAGTGATCACGCACTCCCCCACGCAAGGGGGCTGCGGACGGACCCCGCCGACGCCGTAAGGTTGGGGCGTACGCAAGGGAACATCGGAAGGAGGCCTGGGTGATCGAGCTCGAGGGGGTTCCCGAGCTGGTCGACCCGGTCATGGTGGCCGCGTTCGAGGGCTGGAACGACGCCGGTGACGCCGCCTCCGCCGCGGTCGCGCATCTCGACAAGGAGTGGAAGGGCGAGGTGTTCGCGGCGCTGGACGCCGAGGACTACTACGACTTCCAGGTCAACCGTCCGACGGTCTGGCTTGACGGCGGGGTGCGCAAGATCACGTGGCCGACGACGCGGCTCTCGGTGGTCCGCGTCGGTGGCGACAAGCCGCGCGACCTGGTCCTGGTGCGGGGCATCGAGCCGTCCATGCGGTGGCGCTCGTTCTGCAACGAGATCCTGGGCTTCGCGCACGAGCTGGGCGTCGAGCTGGTCGTGATCATGGGTGCGCTGCTCGGTGACACCCCGCACACCCGCCCGGTCCCGGTCAGCGGCGTGACGTCCGACCCGGACCTCGCGCGCACCATGGACCTGGAAGAGACCAAGTACGAGGGGCCGACCGGCATCGTCGGCATCCTTCAGGAGGCGTGCACGCACGCGGGCGTCCCGGCCGTCAGCCTCTGGGCGGCCGTCCCGCACTACGTGTCGCAGCCGCCCAACCCGAAGGCCACGCTCGCGCTCCTCAACCGTCTGGAGGACCTGATCGGGCTACGCATCCCGCTGGGCGAGCTGGCCGAGGACGCGCGTGCCTGGCAGGTGGGCGTGGACCAGCTGGCCGCCGAGGACAGCGAGGTCGCGGAGTACGTCCAGTCGCTGGAGGAGGCGCGGGACACCGCGGAGCTGCCGGAGGCGTCGGGCGAGGCCATCGCCCGCGAGTTCGAGCGGTATCTGCGGCGCCGTGACGGCGGCGACGGCGCGGCGTACCTGCGGGACACGCCGAGCGACCGGACCCGGCCGCCGAAGCCGAAGCCCACGCAGCGGCCCGGCCAGGGCACGGAGGGCGAGAGCGACAACGACGACTCCGGTCCGGCCGATTCCTCGGACGACTGAGGGTCCGTAGACGCGTTCAGCATCAGGGGACGGCACCCGCACGGGTGCCGTCCCCTTGTGCTGCCCATGGCCGAATTGCACGGGGTTCCCTCTTCAACTTCCCTTCAAACACTGTTGCTCAAAAGAGGGGTGGACGTCGCGGCCCGGCCGTAGCAGGGTGTGCCCCGAAACCTGGCGCAGCGCACAGCACGGCACCCGAAGAAGTGAAGGGAGCGGTGAAGCGATGACCGAGCAGGCAGACCCGGCGCGGGACCCCGGAGCCGGCGGACCGGGCCCCGACGGAATGGGATTCACATACCGAGAAGCCGAACAGGAGCTGATCGTCGTCGCCCGGCCCGAGGCCCGGCTGCGCGTCGGGGAGCGGGACGTCCGCTCGGCCTCCGGCTCCGATGTGTCGGCCCTGAACATGTTCCTCTCCGACGAACAGCTCTCCCTTGAACCGCTGTTCGGCAACGAAGAACGGCTGCGGGCCGCCGCGCCCCCGGCCGGCGACGACGACCTGCCCGACCTGGCCCTCTTCTACCGCGTCCGCGGCGGCGATGACCGGTCGGAGGAGCTGCGGGCGCGGATGGCGGCGCTGCCGGGCATCGACACGGCGTACGTCAAGCCGGGCGCCGTCCCGGCCTCCATCGACCCGTCGCCGACCCAGCCGCACGACCTCGACGACGCGACCCGGCGCCGCAAGGAGGGCATGCCCGTCACGCCCGACTTCACCAGCCGCCAGGGCTATCTGAAGCCGGCCCCCGAGGGCATCGACGCCCGCTGGGCGTGGCAGCGGATCGGCGGCTCCGGCGAGGGCGTCACCGTCATCGACATCGAGGGCGCCTGGCAGCTGCGCCACGAGGACCTCGCCGCGAAGCTCGCGGGCGTCGTCGTCGGCACGCCCATCCAGGACCTGGCCTGGCGCAACCACGGCACCGCGGTGATCGGCGTCCTCGGCGGCGACCGCAACAGCCTCGGCGTCACCGGCATCGTCCCGGAGGCCGTGACGGCGGCCGCCTCCTTCCAGCCCCTCGGCACTGCGGCCACCATCCACGCGGCGGCGGAGCGGCTGAGCCGCGGCGACATCATCCTGCTCGAACTGCACCGCCCGGGGCCGAAGTTCGACTTCGAGCCGCGCGACGACCAGAAGGGTTACATCGCCATCGAGTGGTGGCCCGACGACTACGCGGCGGTGCGTCACGCCACCGCGAAGGGCGTGCTCGTCGTGGGCGCGGCGGGCAACGGCGCCGAGTCGCTGGACGACGCGGTCTACGAGCACCGGCCCGAGGGCTTCCCGTCCTGGTGGCGCAACCCCTTCAACCCGTCCAACCGCTCCTCCGGCGCAGTCCTCGTGGGCGCCGGCGCACCGCCGCCCGGCACGCACGGCCGCGACCACGGCCCGGACCGCTCGCGCCTGGCGTTCTCCAACTACGGCGCCCGCGTGGACGCGCAGGGCTGGGGCCGCGAGACCACGACGACCGGCGGCTCCTGGAACGGGCCCGGCGATCTGCAGGGCGGCGCCGACGAGATCGCCTGGTACACCGACACGTTCTCCGGCACGTCCTCCGCGTCGCCGATCGTCGTCGGCGCCCTGGCCGCGCTGCAGGGCATGCTGAAGGCCGCGGGCCAGCAGCTGATGACGCCCGACCGGGCGCGTGCGCTGCTGCGCTCCACGGGGTCGCCGCAGCAGGACGCGCCGGGCAGGCCCGCGTCGCAGCGCATCGGCAACCGCCCCGACATCAAGGCGGCGGTCACGAACCTGCTGCCGTCGGCGGTGGGTTCGGGGCAGGCCGAGCGGTACTGGGACGAGCTGCTCCCGTATCCGCCGGAACTCCCGCCGCGGCTCCGGCTGTTCGTGGCCGGGCAGTGGCGCAACCTCGACAATCCGTCCCCCGAGACGCGGCAGGCGGTGCACGCCGCCTTCGCCGGGGGCCGACCGGACGTCCGCGTCTGGTTCTCGGACGACGAGGTCGTCGGCCTCGTCGTCACAGGCTGAACCGATCGATCAGTCCGTCAGTGAGTCCGTGAGTCAGTGAGGGAAGGTGGCACAGGCATGAGCACCACCCCGCAGATGAGTCAACCGGGTCAGCACCAGGGACAGCAGCAGTACGGGCAGCAGCAGTACGGCCAGCAGCAGGGCCCGAGCACGGCCCCGCCGCGGCAGCAGGGACAGCAGCAGTACCAGCAGCAGCCCATCGGCCAGCCGCAGTACGGCTCCCAGCAGGGCATCCAGGGCCAGCAAGGCATGCAGGGCCAGCAGGGCATCCAGGGTCAGCCCGGCATGCAGCAGGTCCCGCCGCAGTTGCGCCAGCAGCTGCAGCAGCTCGGCCAGCAGCAGCCCTTCCAGCACCTGCTCCAGCAGTTCGGCCAGGAGCAGGAGCAGCAGATCCCGCAGGCGCACGCGCCGGAGATCTCCACCCAGACGCTCGCGTCCAACGTCGCGACGGCGTTCTGGGACGTCGTCCAGCCGCTCCCCGGCCAGGCGGACATCCTCTATCTGCACATCGACAACGCCTGGCGGGCCTTCGTCAACCCCAGCCCGCACACCCGCGACGAGGTCCAGGAGGCGTTCGCCTTCGGACAGCAGGTGATCGGCTACTACGACACCAACAACCCCGGCTACCTGCTGGCCATCGTGGTCACGAAGTGACCCTCGTGTGAGTGAACGGCGGCGCCGGGCGGAGACTCCTCCGCCCGGCGCCTCGGCGACGACAGCCGCTGTACCGCTACAGGGCCACGCCGAGAAGCGCGTCCACCGCGCGCGACACGATGCCGGGGGCACCCTCGTCCGTACCGCCCTCGGCGTCCTGCCGCGCGGCCCAGCGGTCGACGGCGGCGAGCGCCTTGGGGGCGTCCAGGTCGTCGGCGAGGGCCTCCCGGATCTCCTCGACCAGCGCCTCGGCAGCGGGCCCGTCAGGGCGGGACACAGCCGCACGCCAGCGGCCGAGCCGCTCCACGGCCTCTTCGAGAACGCCGTCCGTCCACTCCCAGTCCGCGCGGTAGTGGTGCGCGAGGAGGGCGAGGCGGATCGCGGCGGGGTCGACGCCGTCGCGGCGCAGCTTCGACACGAAGACGAGGTTGCCCTTGGACTTGGACATCTTCGCGCCGTCCAGGGCGACCATGCCGGCGTGGACGTACGCCTTGGCGAAGGGGTGCTCGCCGGTCAGGGCCTGGGCGTGGGAGGCGCCCATCTCGTGGTGCGGGAACGCGAGGTCCGATCCCCCGCCCTGGATGTCGAAGCCCATGCCGAGGTGGTCCAGGGCGATGGCCACGCACTCGATGTGCCAGCCGGGCCGGCCGCGGCCCAGCGAGCCGCCGTCCCAGCTCGGCTCGCCGTCGCGGGCCGCCATCCAGAGCATCGGGTCGAGCGGGTTCTTCTTGCCCGGCCGCTCCGGGTCGCCGCCGCGCTCGGCGGAGAGCAGCTTCATGGCGGCGGCGTCGAGCCCGGACACCTCCCCGAAGTGGGGGTCGGACTCGACGGAGAAGTAGACGTCGCCGTCGAGGTCGTAGGCGGCACCCAGGTCACGGAGGCGCTCGACGAGCGGCACGATGCCGGGTATCGCCTCGACGGCTCCGATGTAGTGCTGCGGCGGCAGGAGGCGCAGCGCGGTCATGTCCTCGCGGAACAGGGCGGTCTCGCCCTCGGCGAGCTCGACCCAGTCCTTGCCGTCGCGGTTGGCGCGTTCCAGGAGCGGGTCGTCCACGTCGGTCACGTTCTGGACGTAGTGAACCTGCCGCTTGGTGTCGAGCCACACGCGCTGCACGAGGTCGAACGCGTTGTAGGTCGCCGCGTGTCCCATGTGGGTGGCGTCGTACGGAGTGATGCCGCAGACATAGATACGGGCGACGGGACCGGGGTCGAGGGTGACGAGTCCACCGGTCGCGGTGTCGTGGATCCGGAGGTCGCGGCCCTTGCCAGGAAGGGCGGGGACCTCAGAAGCGGGCCAGGCATGCATGCCCTGAGCCTAACCGGACGGGGCGTCCGTATACGAGTGGGGATCATCGGAACGGTGGCTGATCCCGCACTCTTGCGCGATCGGCCGGTGTGTGCAGGGTTCGGTGCGGGTGATGCGGGTGGTTCTGTGCGGGCGGCTCCGATCAGACCGGTGGCCAGGGAATCGCGGGCCAGTCGCCCGTCGGCTCCGGGTGGCGTCCCGACTCCAGCAGGGCCGCGACCCGGGCGCGCAGCGCCTCGGTCTCCGCGGCGGTGATCAGCCCGCTCAGCCGCTCGGCGAGCGCGGCACCCTCCTTGAGGCCGTCCCGCAGGGTCTGGAGGGCCTCGACCGCCTCATCGGTCAGGGGCTCCCCCGCCCACCCCCACAGCAGCGTCCGGAGTTTGTTCTCGACGTGGAAGGTGACTCCGTGGTCGATGCCGTACAGCCGGCCGTCGGCGGGCAGCAGGTGGCCGCCCTTGCGGTCGCTGTTGTTGATCACGGCGTCGAGCACCGCGAGGCGGCGCAGGCGTACGTCGTCCGCGTGCACGAGGAGCGCCGTCCGCTCCTCGTCGACCTGCGCGAAGCCGACCGCTTTCCAGCCCTCGCCCGGTGCGTCGCCGTCGACCAGGGCGAGCAGTTCCGCGTCGCCCGAGGCCTCGATCCACAGCTGGCACATGCCTTCGCCGTGCGGTCCCGTCCGCAGGACCGTCGGCGGCACCAGGTCCCAGCCGGTGGCCCGCGACACCTCGTACGCGGCGACCTCGCGCTGCGCGAGCGTGCCGTCCGGGAAGTCCCACAGGGGGCGCTCGCCGGCGACCGGCTTGTAGACGCAGGCGGCTTCCTGGCCCTCGTACGCGACCGTGCAGTACAGGACCGCGTTCGAGGCCTCACGGATGCGGCCGCGCACGGTCAGCTCGCCGTGGGTGAGGAGCGTGACGGGGTCGACGCTCACGCTCCCCGCCGGTATCCGTTCTGGCGCGGGCATACATGTCCTTCCGGGTCGAGCGGGAGGCTGCACAGCGGGCACGGCGGGCGGCCCGCGTTCACGACGTCGAGGGCTCTTTTGGCGAAGGCGCGGGCCTGCGCGCCGGTGAGGCGGACGCGCAGCATCGGCGGGCCGTTCTCGTCGTCCTGCAGAAGCCTTTCCTCCGCGGCGGCGAGATCGTCGTCGGAATCGGCGTCCAGCTCGACGAGCGCCTGCGCCTCGACGACCATCCGCTCCTCCTCGCCGTCCCAGGCGAGCGCCATGGTGCCGACCCGGAACTCCTCCTCCACGGGGGAGTCGAGCGGCGCGCTGTCGGCGACCTCGGTGGGGGCGACGGCCGGCACGGGGGCGCTGCCCCCGCTGCGGCGCACGACCTCGTCGAGGAGTTCCTCCATGCGCTCGGCGAGCGCGGCCACCTGGGTCTTCTCCAGGGCGACGCTGGTCACCCTGACCCCGGCGGAGGCCTGGAGGAAGAACGTACGCCGTCCGGGCAGCCCGACCGTTCCCGCGACGAAACGCTCCGGGGGGTCGTAGAGGAACACCTGACGGGACACGACCTGTCTCCATTGGATCGACTGCAAGAGGAGTGCTTCAAAAGGGCTGCTTCAACCGCAAGAGGGCTGCTTCAACCGCTTCACCCTACTGCGGGCGACGATCACGGTGCGCCCGCACCGCCCCCGACTGTCGCGTCGCCGCTCGGCGGCTCCTCGCGCGGCGCCAGCGAGGCGAAGTCACCGGTGTCCCCGAGGCGTACGAGGAAGGGGCGCAGCCGGGTGTAGCGGATGACGGTGACGGAACAGGGCTCCACGGAGATGCGCTGGAAGAGGTCGAGGTGGAGTCCGATGGCCTCGGCGACAAGGGACTTGATGATGTCGCCGTGCGAGCACATCAGGTACACGGCGTCCTCGCCGTGCTCGCGCTCCACGCGGGCGTTCCACTCGCGGACCGCCTCGGCCGCCCGTGTCTGCATGGCCCGCATGGACTCGCCGCCGGGGAACGCGGCCGCGGAGGGGTGCTGCTGGACGACCTCCATCAGCGGCTCGTCGGTGAGCTCGGCGAGCTTGCGGCCCGACCAGTCGCCGTAGTCGCACTCCCCGATGCGGTCCTCCGTGTGCGCCCGGAGCCCGGGTCGGGCGGCGAGGAGCGGTGCGACGGTCTCCTGGCAGCGCTGGAGGGGGCTGGTGACGACCTCGGCCAGCGGCAGGGCCGCGAGCCGTCCGGGCAGCGCGGCGGCCTGTGCGGCGCCCCGCTCGTCGAGGGCCACGCCGGGGGTCCACCCGGCGAGCAGACCGGCGGTGTTGGCGGTGGAGCGTCCGTGCCGGACGAGGATCAGCGTGGGCATGCGGACCAGCCTAAGCGCCGAGGAAGTGCAACCCCCGGGGTGGCTGGGAACAATGCGCAGTGTGATTGTCGACTGTGCCATCTATCGCGAGGGGCGCCGCAGCGAAGGCCCCCAGGACTTCTCCGATGCCCTGGAGGAGGCGCGGGGGACGGGCGACGCGTTCGTGTGGATCGGGCTGCACGAGCCGACGGCGGAGGAGTTCGACGAGGTCAGCAAGGAGTTCGGGCTGCATCCCCTGGCCGTGGAGGACGCCCTCAAGGCGCACCAGCGGCCCAAGCTGGAGGTCTACGACGACTCGCTGTTCATGGTCCTCAAGCCGGTGGTGTACGAGCCGGACAGCGACACGGTCTCCTCCGGCGAGGTCATGATCTTCGTGGGTGACTCGTTCGTGGTGACCGTCCGGCACGGCGAGGGCGCGCCCCTCGGTGCCGTGCGCCACCGTCTGGAGGCCGAACCGGACGTCCTGAAGCACGGCCCGACGTCGGTCCTGTACTCCATCGCGGACGCGTCCGTGGACCACTATCTGGAGGTCGCCGACGAGTTGCAGGCCGACCTGGAGGTCCTGGAGGCGGAGGTCTTCTCTCCGGAGGGCGGGCGTTCGCGTCCCACGGCGTCGCGGATCTACACCTTCAAGCGGCAGATCCTGGAGTTCCGCCGGGCCACCGGGCCGTTGGCGCTGCCCGTGGCGCGCCTCTCCGGAGCGGGCCCTTTCAGCCCCTCCGTGCCGTTCGTGGACGAGACGGCGCGGCCGTTCTTCCGGGACGTCAACGATCACCTGACGCGCGTCAACGAGTCCGTGGAGGGCCTGGACCGGCTGGTGTCGGACATCCTGTCCGCGCATCTGGCGCAGATGAGCGTGCGGCAGAACGACGACATGCGGAAGATCTCGGCCTGGGCCGCGATGGCGGCGGTCCCCACGATGATCGCGGGCATCTACGGCATGAACTTCGACCACATGCCGGAGCTGCACTGGTGGTGGACCTATCCGGCCGTGCTCCTCCTGATGGCGGTCCTGGAGGTCGTCCTGTACAGGATGTTCAAGCGGCGCGGCTGGATGTAGTGCCGGGTTCGCCGTGAGCGGCGCGTCGTGTGCGGCGTCAGGCGAATTCGGCGGCCGATGTCGCGGGCCCGCCCAGCGCGTCGCGGCGCCGGGGCGTCTTCAGGGAGACCATCCGCCGCCAGCCGCCCGCCCTCTCGTAGCCGTGCAGGGCGTGGATGCCCGCGGCGAGCAGCTGCCGCTTGGCCGGGGCCCAGCCGAGGACGCGCCCCATGCGCTCCATCACCGCGAGGCTCACGTCGCGGTGGATGCGGATCTCGGCGAGCGCGCAGTCGCGCAGCGTGCGCTGGATGGCGGGGCCGTGCCCGGCGTACGCGAACCGCAGCAACTCCTCGTGGCAGTAGGCCAGATGATTGTCCTCGTCGTGGGAGATCATCCGCACCGCGCGGCCGATGTCCGGGTCGTCGGCGAAGTACCTGAGCAGCAGCCGCATCTGCTCGGAGGCCCGCTGCTCGGTCACCCTGCTGTGCGCGAGGTAGGTGACGATGTCCTGCACGGTGAGGGGCTCCGCGGCCTTCAGCCGGTCGTGCGCGAGGCCGATTCCGTGCCGCTCCAGGAGCATCGTGTAGTCGGTCTCGGGCGGGACGTCGACGGGCTGCAGGCCGCGCTTCTTCAGCAGGGCGCGGAAGATGCGGCCGTGCTTGTCCTCGTCGGCGCCGTGCCGGGCGATCTTGGGGGCGAGCGCGCGCTCGGTCTCCGGGACGAGTGCGGCGATGCGCCCGTTCTCCCAGCCGCCCTGGGCCTCACCACTGGCCGCGATGGAGCAGAAGAGCCGGAACGACTCGTCGTTGTCGAGGATCTCTCTGAAGACACTCCTGGCCGACAGCATCACTGGCACCTCCATGCCCGACATGCCCTGCGCGCGGACCTGCGCGAAGAACGAGTCAAATGCGAGGTTCCACCGGGGGCAACAGCTGTACAGGTCAGCTCCGCCGAACGAAGGACACCGGCACCGCCACGAGGCCGTAACCGTCGGCCCCTGTGCGGCGTTGTTCCCGGTGACGGCCGTGGCGGGGAAGACCCCCCGAGCCCCCACCACGGCCGCGGACTTCCTCTTCCGCTACGCCAGACCGGCGCGCTCCAGCGCCTCCGTGCCGGCCCGCAGCGCCGTGATCCGCTCCTCCAGCGTGAAGCCCGCGGGGGCCAGCGTCAGCGTGGTGACACCGGCGGCGGCGTAGGCCCGCATCCGGTCGGCGATCCGGTCCACGGAACCGAGCAGCGTGGTCGAGTCGATCAGCTGGTGCGGCACGGCGGCGGCGGCCCCGTCCTTGTCGCCCGACAGGTACTTGTCCTGGATCTCGGCGGCCTCCTTCTCGTACCCCATGCGCTGCGCGAGCTGGTTGTAGAAGTTCTGCTTCCGGCTGCCCATGCCGCCGACGTAGAGGGCGGTGTACGGCCGGAACATGTCGGCGAGGGTGTCCACCTGGGCGTCCTCGCCGACGGCGAGCGGCAGCGTCGGGACGACGTCGAAGCCCTCCATGGTCCTGCCCGCCTTCTCGCGCCCGGCGCGCAGGTGCTTGACCGCCGTCTCCTCCAGGTGCTCGGCGGCCGGGAAGATCAGCAGGGCGCCGTCGGCGATCTCGCCGGTCTGCTCCAGGTTCTTGGGGCCGATCGCGGCGACGTACAGCGGGATGTGCTCGCGCTGCGGGTGGACGGTCAGCTTGATGGGCTTGCCGGGGCCGCCGGGCAGCGGCAGCGTCCAGTGCTCACCCTCGTACGAGAGGCGCTCCCGGGTCATGGCCTTGCGGACGATCTCGACGTACTCACGCGTGCGTGCCAGCGGCTTGTCGAACTTCACGCCGTACCAGCCCTCGGAGACCTGAGGGCCCGAGACGCCGAGGCCCAGCCGGAAGCGGCCGCCGGAGAGCGAGTCGAGGGTCGCCGCCGTCATCGCGGTCATCGCCGGCTGCCGGGCCGGGATCTGGAAGATGGCGGACCCGATGTCGATGCGCTCGGTCTGCGCGGCCACCCAGGACAGCACCGTCGCGGCGTCCGAGCCGTACGCCTCGGCGGCCCAGCAGACCGCGTAGCCCAGCTTGTCGGCCTCCTTGGCCACGGCGAGATTGTCCGCGTCCATCCCCGCGCCCCAGTAGCCGAGGTTGATCCCGAGCTGCATGACAGATCCCCTTACCGCTGTACTCATGAGTAACGTCCCTGTGCCGGGGACTGTAAAGGGTGACCGAGTTCTCCACAATCACTGGTTCGTCCACAGGCCCGCCCACCGCCGGGGCCCGGCCAGTAATCTCAGCGCCCATGGAGCAGAGGCATCTCGGCCGGACCGGCCTTCGCGTGTCCCGCATCGGACTCGGCACCCTCACCTGGGGGCACACCGAGGAGAACGACGCCGCCGAGCTGTTGAAGGTGTTCTGGGAAGCGGGCGGCACCCTCGTCGACACCGCCGATGTGTACGGCGACGGGGAGGCCGAGTATCTGCTCGGGCGTCTGGTCGAGCGGCTCGTGCCCAGGCGCGACCTGATCATCGCCACCAAGGCGGGCAGCGTCCCGGACCCCGAGCGGCGCTTCGACGGCTCGCGCGGCCACCTGCTCGCCGCGCTCGACGCCTCCCTCACCCGCCTCAACACGGACTATGTGGACCTGTGGCAGGTGCACGCCTTCGATCCGGAGACACCTCTGGAGGAGACGCTGCAAGCCCTCGACATAGCGGTCAGCAGCGGGCGGGCCCGCTATGCGGGAGTCTCCAACTTCTGCGGCTGGCAGCTCGCCAAGGCCGCCACGTGGCAGCTCGCGCCGCCCGGCACCCGCACCCGCCTGGCCAGTACGCAGATGGAGTACTCCCTGCTCCAGCGCGGCGTCGAGCGGGAGGTGCTGCCCGCGGCCATCGACCTCGGAGTCGGCCTGCTGCCGTCCTCGCCGCTCGGCCGGGGCGTGCTCACCGGGAAGTACCGCCACGCCACCCCCGCCGACTCGCGCGGCGGTTCGGACCAGCTGGCGCCCTTCGTCGCGCCGTATCTCGACGACACGGCGGGCCGCATCGTCGACGCGGTCGCGACGGCCGCCGAGGGGCTCGCGGCCACCCCGCTCCAGGTCGCCCTCGCGTGGGTGCGGGACCGGCCGGGAGTGACGGCCCCGATCGTCGGCGCGCGCAACGCGCAGCAGCTCACGGCCGCGTTGTCAGTGGAGCCCCTTAGTCTTCCTGACGAGATCTGCCAGGCGCTCGACGACGTGTCGGCGCCGGTGCACCGCTATCCCGATCACGACTGGAGCACGCTGTGAGTACGGAACCCGCTGCCGCGGAGGACCCCGAGGCCGCTGCCGCGGAGCAGGCGGAGTCGTCCGGCGCGGAGGAAGCCGCGCCGGACACGTCAGGGACGCCGGAGCCACCGGAGACACCGCAGGCGCAGGAGGCCCAGGAGGGAGAGGGCGAGGTCGAGGGCGAGGCCAAGACAGAGGGCACCGAGCTGTCCGAGGCCGAGGCGGAGATCGCCGCGCAGCGGGAGCTGCGGGAGCGGATCGAGCAGCGGAAGGCGTCGAAGCAGGGACCGATCGGGGCCGGCGCGAAGCTGAGCGGGACCGCCGCCGATCTGCTGGCCGCCGTGCGGGCCGTGGAGAGCGGCGAGAAGCCCGTCGCGAGCGCCTTCCGTGACCCGCAGCCCGCACCGCGCAGGCCCGCGCCGTCCGCCGCCCCGGAGCCCGTGCGCCCGCAGCAGCCGGAGCCGTCGCGGGCGCCCGCGACGGAGACCGTCGAGGCCGTCGCCGCCGTGCTCGCCGAGGGAGGCGCGCCGCCCACCCTCGCCGCCCCGGCGGCGGCCGCGCTCGGCGAGGGAGCCGACGGGCTGCTGCGTGAGGACCCCTGGCAGTTGCTGCGGGTCGCCGGGGTGCGGCCCGAGCAGGCCGACGGGTTCGCCAGGGCGCTGCTCGGCCCGGAGTGCGGCCCGGACGACGAGCGCAGGGGCCGTGCCATCACCGTGTGGCTCCTGGAGCAGGCTGCCCTCGCCGGGCACACGGCGCTCGACTCCGCGGCGCTGACCGCCGCGCTCGGGCAGCGTGCGGTGCCGGACCCGGACGCGGCCGTGCAGAGCGCGCTCGCCGAGGGCGACGCACTCGTCTTCCAGGACGCCCTTGAGGGGGCCGAGGTGCCGGCCCGGCGCCCGGACGGCGAGGGTGTGCGGGGCGGCGAGGGGGACGAGGGGGGCGAGCAAGACGCCGTCGAGGAGCCGGAGCGCCCGGTCCGCGTCCTGATCGGCCTGGAGAGGTACGCACTGGCGGAGGAGAGCCTCGCCGACGGCCTCGCCCGGGTGATCAACTCCCTGCCGAAGGAGGACGGCTCCGGCCCCCGGGACGCCGACTGGGAGGCCACCGCCGCGCAGTCGTCGGGGACCGCCGCCGAGCTGATCCGCGCCGTCGCCGGGCACGGCCTCGTGCTGCACTCCGGCGGCGAGGAGGCCCGCGCCGAGCCCGCCGCCCTGGTCGCCGCGGCCACCTCGCTCGGCCTGCGGGTGTGCGCCGCCGCCCACAGCGCCGACGGACGCCGTCGCCTCGCGCGGGCGACGGGCTCGGAGGAGACCGCGGTGACCGTGGCGGGCCTGCTCTCCGGGGCGCAGGGCCCCGGACGCGACGCGGACGGCGCGCTCGCGCTCGATCTCCTGGTCGTCCTGGACGCGCCACAGCTGGACGTCGAGACCGCCGCGATGCTCGTCGAGTCGCTGCCGGACGGCGCCCGCCTGGTGCTCAGCGGCGACCCCGGCGTCCTGTGGTCGGCGGGCCCCGGCCGGGTCTTCGCCGACCTCCTCGCCGCGCGCTGCTGCCCGCAGGTCGTCTCGCGCACCCCCGACCCGGGCCCCCTCGGGGAGCTGACGTCCGGCATCGGCATCGGCGAGCTGAACCAGGTCGAGGCGCCCGGCAAGGAAGTCGTCCTCGTCCCGGTGCGGGATGCCGCCGAGGCGATCCACCGCACCGTGCAGCTCGTCGCGGACTCGGTGCCGAGGGCGATCGGGGTGCCCGCGGAGCAGACACAGGTCATCACGCCGGGCCACGGCGGCGCGGCGGGCACCCGCGTGCTCAACGCGGCGCTGAAGGAACGGCTGAATCCGGGCCCCGGCCGGTTCGGCGGCTTCGACCCGGACGACCGGGTCGCGCACGTCCCCGCCCCTGGCCGAACGACGCTCGGCCGCGTGGTGCGGGCCGACGCGGAGGGGCTGCACCTGGAGTGCGACGGCGCCCCCGTCGTCGTACCCAAGGAGCGGGTGGAGCGGGAGGTGCGGCACGCGTGGGCGCTCACCGCGCACCAGGCCGCGGGGCAGCGCTGGCCCGCGGTGGTCGTGGTGCTGCCGGGCGACGCCGCGCAGGCGCTGACCCGCCCCTGGGTCTACACCGCGTTCAGCCGCGGGGAGCGGCACCTGTCGGTCGTGCAGGGCGTGGAGCAGGCGCTGCCTCGCGCGGTCGCGGAGCGCCTCTGGAAGGACCGGACGACGCGCCTGCAGACGCTGCTGCGCCCGCAGGTGCCCGCGGAGCCGGCCGCGGCGGCCTGAGCCGGCCGCTCGCGCGAGAAATGCGCTCGCCGCCCCCGGGAGAGGAGGCGGCGAGCGCAGGAGCGATTCGTCACGGAGGCGCGTCAGCGACGAGCTGTTCCGTCGGTGTCGTCGTCGGCATCATCGGTGTCGTCGGTCTCATCGGTGTCGTCTGCGTCGTCGATCTCGTCGAGCGGCACCGGCACGTCGGGGTCGATGTCGACGTCCGCGTCGAGGCCGTCGAGTCCGTCGTCGTCCGCTTCGTCGTCGAAGACCACGCTGACGTCGAAGCGGCACACCACCCGGTGCGGGTCGGCGTGGTCGAAGGGGGCGTCGAGCCACTCCCCCGGCTCGGCCGGGGTGTCCACCGCGGTGACCCAGAGCGTCGAATCGCCCTCCTCCAGACCGAACTCCTTGTGCCGGGAGGAGATCTCGTCCGGTTCGAACTCGCCGAAGAGGACGCCGAGGGCGCTGTGCACGGTGTCGGCCGAGCCGTTGCTCCCCGCGCCGCCCGCGTCGAGGTCGGCGACCCGCTGGGCCTGGGCCAGGAGCCGCTGCGGCTCCGCCACGGTGTAGTCACGGCGGATCAGCACGCTCAGCGCGTTGGCCTCCTCCGGGCCCTGGTAGGGCGGCAGCGCGTCCTCCGTGCCGGGGATCTCGAAGGGCGTGACCTCGTCGTAGCGGTCGTAGAGGAGCTCGTCGTACTCCTCCGCCGCCGCGGCGAGTTCGTTGAACGCTTCATAGACGGCCGGATCGTCCTCGCCCGACCTGCGTTCGACCGCGGCCAGGTGGCGGTCGAGCGCGGTCTTGACCGCCTCGGCGGCGGCACGTACCTCGGCAGCGGTGGGCTGCGCAGCATCAGACATAGTGCAGACGCTATCCGTACCGGGCCCGTGCCCGCACAATAGATGCGATGCCGGAATACGAATTTGTCGACGTGTATGTACCGCGCGGGGTCACCCGCAAGGAAGCCACACGCCTGCTGACGGACCACGCAGAGTACGGACACTGGGAGTTGGACCGCCTGAGACTGCACCCCGACGGGAGCCGCAGAGTGCGGCTGAAGCGGCGGATCATCCGCCAGGTGCGGGCCACCTGGTGAGTGCCGCGCGCCCGGGGACGCCGGGCCGCGGCGCGGGAAAGACGGAGCGGGCCCCACGACGGTGGGGCCCGCTCCGTTCGGCGTGCTCGGACGGCGGGGTGGCTCAGGCGGCCGCCCGGGCCCTCCGGTAGAGCACCGCGCCCGCGAGCAGCGCGCCCGCGCCGAGCGGCAGTGCGACGCCGAGCGGCAGCTCACTGCCCGTCGAGGCGAGCTGCGACGTCCCCTCGGGCGGCGTGACGAGCTGCGCGCCCGGGTCGCCCGGGATGCCGCGGTCGTCGATCGGGGTGAGCGGGTCGTGCGGCGACTGGGAGCCGCCGGGGGTGCCGGGATCGCCGGGCTTCCCCGGCTTGCCCGGGTCGCCGGGCTTCCCGGGCTTGCCGGGGTTGTCCGGCTTACCGGGGTCGCCCGGCTTGCCCGGCTGCTCCGGCTTGCCCGGCTGCTCAGGCTTGCCCGGGTGCTCGGGGTCGGTCGGGGGCTTCTCGCCGCCCGGCGGCTTCCCCGCGTCTCCGGAGTCGTTGGCGCATTCGTTGCCCATGGCGGGGTTGCCGAGGCCGCCGATGGTGACGCTGTTGCCGCAGACGTTGACCGGAGCGTTGATCGGCAGCTGCACGTTGTTGCCGGAGCCGACGCCGGGTGAGTCGCCGGCGTGACCGTCGGCCTTGGCTCCGCCGCCGGACGGCTTGTGCGAACCGCTTCCCTTGCCTGAGGTGTTGGCGCAGTGGTTTCCTGCCGCCGGGTTGAGGACGCCGACCACGTTCACGGTGTTTCCGCACACGTTGACCGGAACGTCGATGGGGAGCTGGACGCTGTTGCCCGCCAGCACGCCGGGCGAACCCGAACTGCTTCCCCTCGCGCCCGAATCCGCCTGTGCGTGACCGCCGGTCGCGGCGAGCACGCCGGTCGCGGCCGCCACGGTGATCAGGCCTTTACGCGTGACCTGTCGCATAGCTGTTCCCTGCCTTTTGCCGTACATCCGGAATACGCCCGGACCCGCTGGCCCGGACGTGGAATACCCGTCGGCCCCGGAGCGCATGGCGTGCACTCCGGGGCCGACAAGCTCAGACCCTTAACGGGTGAGGCGCGGCAACGTCACTTGTTGACGCAGTAGTTGCCGAAGGTGGGGTTCAGCAGACCGATCACGGAGACCGTGTTGCCGCAGGCGTTCACCGGCACGTGCACGGGCACCTGGACGACATTGCCCGACGCGACGCCGGGGGAGTTGACAGCGGCACCCTGGGCACCGGCGTCGGCAGTGGCGATGCCCGCACCGGCGAGCACGAGACCACCGGTGGCAGCCACAGCGGCGACGACCTTCTTGAGCATTATTCCTCCTAGTTGGCAATGCAGTCCCAGCCGCGGACTGCATCACCTGTAACGAGGAGGGATCTCCATGGCTACGAGCCTATGGTCTCATTCACTCTTTTCAGTCAAGTACGTACGCACTGGCGATTGTTGGAGATACGTTTCGGTCAGGAAGCCTCGATGAAGCGGTCGAGCACCCGGACGCCGAACTTCAGGCCGTCGACCGGGACCCGCTCGTCGACACCGTGGAACATGCCCGCGAAGTCCAGCTCCGGGGGCAGCTTCAGCGGCGCGAAGCCGAAGCCGCGGATGCCGAGGTCGTCGAAGGACTTGGCGTCCGTGCCGGCCGAGAGCATGTAGGGCACGGCGCGGGCGATCGGGTCCTCGGCCCGCAGGGCGGTCTGCATGGCGTCGACGAGGGCGCCGTCGAAGGTGGTCTCCAGGGCCTTGTCCGCGTGGACGTCCTCGCGCTTGACCCGCGGACCGAGGATCCGGTCCAGATCGGCGAGGAACTCCTCCTCGTACCCCGGCAGGTAGCGCCCGTCGACGTGCGCGGTGGCCTGCCCCGGGATCACGTTCACCTTGTACCCGGCGCCGAGCTGCGTCGGGTTGGCGGTGTTCTGCAGGGAGGCGCCGATGAGCTTGGCGATGCCGCCGAGCTTGGCGAGCGTCGCGTCCATGTTCTCCGGGTCGAGCTCGGTGCCGAGGGCGTCGCCGAGCTCGTCGAGGAAGTGCCGCAGCGTCTTGGTGACCCGCACCGGGAACTTGTGCCGCCCGAGGCGCCCGACCGCCTCGGAGAGCTCGGTGATCGCGTTGTCCTTGTGGATCATCGAACCGTGACCGGCGGTGCCGTCCACGGTCAGCTTCATCCAGTGCATGCCCTTCTGGGCCGTCTCGACGAGGTAGAGCCGCAGGTTCTCGTTGACGGTGAAGGAGAAACCACCGACCTCGCTGATCGCCTCCGTGCATCCCTCGAAGAGGTCCGGGTGGTTGTCGACCAGGTACCGCGCGCCGTACGTGCCGCCCGCCTCCTCGTCCGCGAGGAACGCCAGGACGATGTCGCGCGGGGGCTTGCGGCCGCTGCGCATCCGCTCCCGTACGACCGCGAGGGTCATCGCGTCCATGTCCTTCATGTCGACGGCGCCCCGGCCCCACACGCAGCCGTCCGCGATCTCCCCGGAGAAGGGGTTGTGCGTCCAGTCCGCCGCGTTGGCGGGCACGACGTCCGTGTGGCCGTGGATGAGGAGCGCGGGCCGCGACGGGTCCTCGCCCTCGATCCTCGCGACCGTGGAGGCCCTGCCGGGGTGGGACTCGAAGATCTTCGGTTCGAGTCCGACCTCGGCGAGCTTCTCCGCGACGTACTCTGCGGCCTTGCGCTCCCCCGGGCCCGAGTGGTCGCCGTAGTTGCTCGTATCGATCTGGATCAGTTCGCGACAGAGGTCGACGACCTCGTCCTCACCGGTGACGGCCTTGCCCGTGCTGGACCCGCTCACGCTGGTTCCTCCCGCATTCGCTGCTGGTGGTCCCCTTCATCCTCCCTCTCCGGGGCTCCGCGCCCAAGGGCGGGCGGGTGTCGTCACGCGCCGTTCACAGCGGACCAGGGGGGTGATCGAGTACCCCTGGAGGCCTGGTAATGTTCTCTCTGTCGCCGCGGGGAACACCCCGCCAAGACAACACCCGGTCCGGGTGGCGGAATGGCAGACGCGCTAGCTTGAGGTGCTAGTGCCCTTTATCGGGCGTGGGGGTTCAAGTCCCCCCTCGGACACAAGCAAGGCCCCAGTCGCGAGACTGGGGCCTTTCGCGTGTGCGGTCGGCCACGGATGACAGGTCAGGTCGGCCGCGGATCAGGGCCGGCCTGCACAGTCGCGCCAGTGGGCGTGGTTGCGGCGGGCGGCCCGCGTGTCGTCGTGCCGCTCGCCCAGCGCGGAGCCGTAGCTCTCGGCGAGCTCGGCGAAGGCGGCCGCCGCGCGATCGGGGTGGCCGCTCACCCCGAGCCAGTGCGCGTACTGCCACCGGCAGCTCAGGGAGCGCACGTCGCCGGGGCCGAGCGCCCCCGAGGCGTCCACGGACAGCTCGGCGAACAGGTCGGCGGCCGAGGCCGCGTCCCCGCCGATGCCGCACCACCGGGCCCGCTCGTGCCGCGCCTGGAGCGTGTCGGGGTGGGTCGGTCCGCGTTCGACGGCCAGCCGCTCGACGAGCCGTGCGTACCCCTGGGCGGCTTCGGCCGCGTGTCCGTTCTCGCCCTCGGCGTGCGCCAGGGCCCGGTGCGCGAGGAGGGTGAGCTCATGGCGTTGGCCGAGCACGTGGTCGCACTGCGGCGCCAGCCCCCGCAGGACGGTCAGCGCGCCGGCCAGGTCACCGGCCTCTGCCGACGCGAGGGCCCGGCGCAGGCGCTCCGGCACCTCGGCGGGTGTCAGCGGGCGGAACGCGGCGTTGACGGCGAGGGCCAGCTGGTCGCTCGTCCCCGTGCCGCACCGCTGGGGCCTCGGCTCCCCCTTCGCGGCGAGGACCCGGGACGTGTGCCGGTAGACGGCCTCCAGCGTGAGCAGTTCCCGCTCCGCGGCGGAGCCGTCGCGGAGGAACCTGATCAGCTCCCCCGTGAACAGCGTGTGCCGGTCGCCCAGGGGGGCGCGGGCCGGGGCGTTCGCGGGGGCCGAGGCCAGGACGAACGTGCCGGCGATCTCCAGCTGGCCGAAGTAGAGCGACGCGGTGTCCCCCATGGCCTCGATGGCCCGGCCCGAGAAGCAGCAGTCGAGCAGCAGCACACGGTTCCTGGCGGGCGCGGACGCCATCGTCTCGCGGATCAGGTCGAAGCGCAGGCTCGACCAGCCGAGCAGCTTGGTGTCGCTGCCGGTGAGCAGGAGGTGGAGCAGGCCACGGTCGTCCAGCGCGCCGTGCCCCGCGAAGTAGACGAGGAACATGTCCTCCACCGCGCTCGCCGCGCGGCTGAGCGCCTCCCCCACGCGCTGGGGCTCCTTGACGTCGCGCAGCACCGTGCAGCGCGCCTCGGGCAGCGCGCAGTTGCCGGGTCCTGTGAGCAGGGAGCGGAGGTCGTCGAGGTTGTTGTGGACGGCGGGGAGCGGGGGCAGTTCGTCGTCTTCGTAGCTGCCGCAACCGATGAGTACCGCATGCGAGTTCGAGCCGCTGGCCAGCCGCACGTCGTCCCCCTCTTGCCGCACCGCACCGCTGCCCAAATGATAGCGAGGCAACTCATTTGAGGAGTGGCGCTCTTACCGCTGTCCGAGGTTTCGGGCATGCTGGCCAATCCGAAGTCGGCTGCGACGGGTGGGGTTGGTCATGGGACGTTCGGACACGATGGACAACGCCGGCGAGTTAGGGCGCGAGGGAGGCCCGCACCAGGCTTCCGCCGTCTGCACGGCGTTTCAGAACCTGGTGGCCGATGCCGCCCTCGCCCTGGAACCGGACGCCTTCGCCTCGGCCGTCCGGCTGCTCGATTCGGTCAGGACGACCGGCAGCTGCCTCTACGTGATCGGCAACGGCGGGAGCGCCGCCACCGCGAGCCATCTGGCGTGCGACCTCGCCATGACCTCGGGCCCGCACGCCGCGGGCCTGCGGACGAACGCGCTCACCGGCAACACGCCGCTGCTCAGCGCGCTGGCCAACGACATCGGATACGACCGGGTCTTCTCCGAGCAGCTCGCGCGCCTGCTCACGCCCGGCGACGTCGTGGTGGCCATCAGCGTCAGCGGCGACTCCCCGAACATCCTCGAAGGCCTCAAGACGGCGCGGGCGCGCGGCGCGCGCACGGTCGGGCTGCTCGGGGGCTCCGGGGGGAGCGCCGCCGCGCTGGTCGACGTGCCGCTGCTGGTGGACAGCGAGGTGTACGGGGTGGTGGAGACCGTGCATCTGGGGCTCGTGCACTCGCTGGCCCTCGCCCTGGGCACGGGCAGGGGCCACCCCCGGGACATCCTGGATCCGTCGCTCGACGGAATCCAGGGCTGACGGTGGTCCACGGGCCCGCGCGGGCGCCCCGTGCGCGTACGGCCGATGTGGTCCTCGTCTCCGACCGGGGCCCTGTGACGTTCCGGTCCACCCCGTCGGGTCCCGCGCCGGAACGGCGGTCGGGCAGCGTGACGTCGCTGCTCGACAGGTCCGCGCGCGCCCTGCGTGAGGAAGTGTGCTGGCTGGCTCCGTCGACGAGCGACGAGGACCGCCGGGCGGCGCGGGAGGGCCGGTTCGACGGGCTGGGGCTCGGCTATGGATTCCGGCCGGTTCCGTGCCGGGCCGCGGACTACCGGCGGTACTACGAGGACGCGGGTGTACGAGGGCTCTGGTACGCGCTCCACGATCTCTGGGACGACCTTCCGCACGATCCCGGCCCGGGCGCCGCAGGTCCGGGGGTGTTCGGTGACGGTGCGGCTCTGCGGTCGTACCAGAGGGTGAACCGGGCCGTCGCCGCCGCGGCCGCGGCCCGCTGTCATCCCCGTACCGTCGTCTGCTTCCAGGACTACCAGTTCGGCACCGCGCCCGGGTTCCTCCGGGCCCGGCTGCCGACGCAGACGGTGGGCTTCTTCCTGCACGCGGCGTTCGCGGCCCCGGCCGCTCTCGCGGTGCTGCCCGGGGTGGTCCGGGGGCTGCTGCTGCGCGGCATGCTCGCGGCGGACGTCCTCGGCTTCCAGAGCGATCGGTGGGCGGACTCCTTCCTGCGGCTCAGCGAGGAGGCCGGGCACGAGGTCGACCGCCGGGCCGGGGTCGTCCGGCACGGCTGCCGGCGGACGCTGGTCCGCCGCTATCCGGCCCCGCCCGACCAGGAGTACCTGTCCGGCGTCTTCGGCACCCGGGAGGCGGACCGGTGGGCCGGCACCTTCCGCCGGCTGCGGCAGGGGGCGCGGCTGCTGGTGCGGGTGGACCGGCTGGACCCGGCGAAGAACGTGCTGCGGGGCTTCGAGGCCTTCGCGCTGCTGCTCGCCGACCGTCCGGAGCTGCGGCGCCGGGTCAGGTTCGTGGCGTGTCTGACGCCTTCGCGGCCCGGGGTGCCGGAGTACGCGTGGTACGCGGCCCGGGTCCGGGACGCCGTCGCCGCCATCCAGCGGGACCATCCCGGGGTGCTGACCGTGTACTGGGAGGAGGACCGGGTGCGGGCCATGGCGGCGCTGCGGGAGTACGACGTCCTGCTCGTCAACTCGGTGCACGACGGGATGAATCTGGTCGCCCAGGAAGGGGTGCTGGTGAACCGGCGGGACGGCGCGGTCGTCCTGTCGGCGCGGACCGGGAGCGCCGAGCGGCTTCGCGCGGGGGCCGTTCTCGTCCATGACCCGCGCGACGTGCGCGAGACCGCGTCGGCGCTCCGGCGGGCGCTCGCGATGCCGTCGCACGAGCGGGCGGGGAGGTCGCACCTGATGCGCGCGCCGCTCCTCGCGACCTCGCCCGAGGGCTGGCTGCGGGCACAGCTCGCGGACCTCGTGGCGGTCCGCGACGGGACGGAGCCGTAGCGCCGCCCGGCTTCCGTGCCGCCGGGCAGGCGGGCAGGCGGGCAGGCGGGCAGGCGGGCAGGCGGGACGGTGACGACAGGGCCTAGGTCGCCGTCCGGTCGACCAGGTCGCGGAGGGCTTCGTGCACCGCGTCCGTGCGCGGGTCGCCGAGCCGTTCCAGGTCCTCCAGCGCGAGGGTGTAGTAGACGGCGGCTTCCTTGAGGCGCCCCATCGCGGCCATGGTCGCGCCCAGGTTGAGTGCGGTCGTCGCGGCTCCCGGCTCGTCGCCGAAGGACCGTCTGATGCGCAGTGCCTCGTCGAAGGCGGCCAGGGCCTCCTCGTCGCGTCCGGCTGTCCGGTAGGCCTCGCCGAGGTGGTTGAGCGAGGTGCCCTGGCCGAACAGGTCCTTGATCTCGCGCTGGATGCCGAGGGCGCGGAGCCAGCAGCTGATCGCCTCCTCGATCCGGCCGAGGTCGCGGTGGGCGGTGCCGAGGCTGTTGAGGTCGATGCCTTCGTTCCAGCGGTCCTTGATCTCGCGGTGGATGGCGAGTGCTTTGTTGGAGCAGCGGATCGAGTCCTCTATGCGGTTCATCCGCCGGAGGGCGCCCGCAAGGTTGTTGAGGGAGGTCCCTTCGCCGTACTTGTCGCCGATCCTGCGGCGGATGGCCAGGGCCTCCTCCCAGACCTCGACGGCCTTCTCGAACTCCTGCGTGCCGCGGTAGGCGTTGCCGAGGCTGTTCAGCGTCCAGGCCTCTCCCCTGCGGCAGCCGGAGCGCCGCGCCCCGCGCAGGCCCAGTTCGTGGGTGACGATCCAGTCGCTCAGGAGCTTGCGGACGTTGAAGAAGCTCCACAGGACGACGGGCAGCTGCCAGGCGATCGCGTCCTGCTCCCACTGCACCGCCTGCCGGACCAGCGCGATCAGATGGGTCCGCTCGGTGTCGCACCACGCCAGCGCCTCCGCGCCGTCGGCGAAGCGGAGCGGCCGGCACCGGTCGGGCAGTTCGTCGAGGTCGATCCGGCGCCGGTGGGGCATGAGCTGCCTGTTCGCCGCGTCCGCCGTGTGCAGGTACCAGAGCAGACAGCGCCTGACGGACTCCCGCCGGGACTCCGCGGACTCCTCCTCGTACGCCCGCTCGGCGGCGTAGTCGTGGATGAGGTCGTGGAAGCGGAACCGGTCGGGCGCGACCTGTTCGAGCAGGTGGCAGTCGATCAGGCCCCGCAGATACAGGTTGGTGCGCATTCTGGAGTCGCCGGTCGCGGCCGCGGCGGCGAGCAGGCTGAACTCGCCCGTCGGGTGCAGGCCGAGGATGCGGAAGCAGCGCGCGCTGCCGGCGCTCAGCGCGCGGTACGACCAGGAGAAGGCGACGCGCACCTCGCGCTGCTCGTCGCCGGTGTCCTCGACGGCCGCGGCGAAGGTGTCGAGCCGGTGCCGCTCGTCGCCGAGGCCCTCCAGGAGGTCGGCGATGGGCCACTGCGGATACGCCGCGACGCGTTCGCCCACGATGCTGAGGGCCAGCGGGAGGTGGCCGCAGCCGGCCGCGAGTTCCTCGACCGCGCCGCGTTCCTGCAGCACGCGGTCGCCGCCGACGATGCCCGTCAGGAGCTCGACGGACTCCCGTTCGCTGAGGGTGTCGAGGCGGATGCTGCGCGCGCCGTAGCTCCCGACCAGGCCCTGGAGGCGGTTCCGGCTGGTCACGATCACCACGCAGGTGGAGCTGCCCGGCAGCAGGGGGAACACCTGTGCCGTGTTGCGGGCGTTGTCCAGGAGGACCAGCATCTTCCGCTCGTGCAGCAGGGTGCGGAACAGGGCCGCGCGCGGTTCGAGTTCCTGCGGGACCTTGGCGGACGGCACGTCCAGGGCGTGCAGGAAGTCGGCGAGGACCTCCGCGGGTTCGAGCGGGTTGCCCGGGCCGTGGCCACGGAGGTTGACGTAGAGCTGGCCGTCGGGGAACGCGTCGCGCGACCGGTGCGCCCAGTGCACCATCAGCGCGGTCTTCCCGACGCCGGGGGCGCCGCCGACGGAGGAGATCACCGCGGTGTCCGGGCCGTCCTTCCGCGGCTCGCCGAGGAGCAGGTCCAGCTCGGCGAGTTCACTTTCCCGGCCCACGAATCCTGGGCGGTCGAGCGGGAGTTGGTGGGGCACCGGGAGCGGCGGCCGGTCCGCCGTCCGCGCTTCGGGCGACTGGAACCGCAGCAGACGCTCGATGATCCTGCGGCCGAACTCCGGGTCGTCCGTGACGGCCCGGGACAGCTCGTCGACCGAGCCGGCCGCGGGGCGCAGGCGGTCCGCGTCCGATGGGCGCTCCCGGTACCCGCCCGATGTGCGCAGCCGGTCGGTCCGCTCGTCGAGCAGCCTGCGGAGCCCCTCCCAGCTGGTCTGCGAACCGGTCGTGGGAGCGTCGCGCGTGGGCGCGCCCGCGGCCGGTCCTCGGATCTCCCCTGCTGACACAGATCCACCCCCGTGGGGTCAAGGCGAGTTGGGCGGATTATACGTCTTGCACAAGGATGCGAGACGTGTCCCGGACAGGAGGTCCGGGTATTCTCGCGGCGTCCGGTTCTCCTT
Organism: Streptomyces sp. NPDC018029; assembly: GCF_044327655.1. Classification (NCBI taxonomy): domain Bacteria; kingdom Bacillati; phylum Actinomycetota; class Actinomycetes; order Kitasatosporales; family Streptomycetaceae; genus Streptomyces; species Streptomyces sp. NPDC018029. Next base: position 44,510 of record NZ_JBIRFV010000013.1, read on the forward strand.
GAGGAGGGTGCGTGACGAACGCATCAGCAGATGCCCTGGTCCTTTTCGGCGCGACCGGAGATCTGGCGCGCCGGAAATTGTGGCCCGCGCTCTACCGCTTGTCGCTGTCGGACCAGTGGGTGCCGCCGGTCGTCGCTGTCGGACTGCCCGGTCCAGGCCGGGCCGGTTTCGAGAAGTTCGTGGCCGCGGCCGTGCACGACATGTGCGGCCCGGCGGACGGCACGGTGGTGCGGCGGCTGCTGGCCGGGACCTGCTTCGTCGAGGGGGACACGACGCGGCGCGGCACGCTGGAGGAGGTGGCGGAGGCGCTGCGCCCGGCGGCCCGTCCCGTGTACTTCCTGGGCGTTCCGCCGCCGCGGGCCACCGCGACGATCGCGACGATGGGGGCCGTACGCCTCCCGCCGGGCGCCGTGCTCGTGGAGAAGCCTTTCGGCAATGACCTGGATTCGGCCCGGCGGCTCAACGCCTCCTTGCTTAAGGTGTTTTCTGCCGACTCCGTCCTGAGAATCGATCACTATCTCGGGAAGGAGGCCGTAGAGAATCTGCTGGCTTTTCGTTTCTGCAATCCCTTTCTGGAGTCGGCCTGGGACCGGAGAACCATTTCCCGGGTGCAGATCACGCATTGCGAGGTCAGGGGTGTGGACGGCCGGGGAGCACTGTACGAGGGGATCGGGGCGGTCCGCGACGTGGTGCAGAGCCATCTGCTGCAGCTCGTCGGGATAGTGGCGATGGAGCGCCCGGCCGACGGCACCGCGGAGGCCTTCCGCGAGCGGATCGCGGAGGCGCTCGCCGGGGTGCGTCCGGTGGCTCCCGGGCACCTCGTCCGCGGGCAGTACGCGGGGTACCGGGCGGAGGCGGGGGTGGCGGCCGATTCGACGGTGGAGACCTTCGCGGCGCTGCGGCTCGACCTCGACGCCGAGCGGTGGCGCGGGGTGCCGTTCCTGCTGCGCTCCGGCAAGGGTCTCGCCGCCACGGCGATCGAGGTGGTGGTCGACTTCGTGCCCACCGAGCACCGTCTCTGGTTCGCCCGGAAGGAGCCGGGGCCGGCCCGCGTCCGCTTCCGGATCGGCGGTGACGGCGGGGCCGTGCTGACGCTCAACGCCCGTGGGCCGGGGGCGGATCCCGGTCCTGTGCCGGTCGATCTCCGCCTCGACCTGGCCGACGTGCCGGCCGCGGACACCTCCGGGGGCGCGTGGGAGGCGTACACGCATCTGCTGTCGGACGCTCTGCTGGGCAGGACGGGACGGTTCGTGTCGATGCGCACCGTGGAGGAGTCGTGGCGTGTCGTGGCGCCCGCGCTGGAGGTGCGGGAGGCGCCGCTGGGGTATCCGCAGGGTTCGTGGGGGCCGCGGAAGTCGGCGGACCTGGCGGGGGGCGAGGGCTGGTGCGTGCCTCTCCCGTGACGGGCGGGGTGCGTGCGTCTCCTGTGACGGGCGGGGTGCCTGCCTCTTCCGTGACGGGCAGGGTGCCTGCTTCTCCCGTGACGGGCAGGGCGTGTCCGTCAGCCGGTGGCCCCGGGTCCTGTCTCCGCGTCCCGGAGCGCCATGCGGTAGGCACCCCGTACGCCGACCAGCGGGTCGAGGGCGAGCCGCACCGGGATCTCCGCGAGGAGGTCGTGGTGGCAGGCGCCCGGACTGACGAAGCGGTGCAGGAACTCCGTCTCCGCGCACAGGAATTCCGCCACCCCGGGGGCCTGGAGGACCCCGCTCGTCAGGGTGACGGTGCCGCCCGCGGGCAGGCACACCAGGACCACGCCGCGCAGGTACTGGCCGAAGAGGGCGGCGAACAACCGGACGACCTCGACGCCGCAGGGGTCTCCGGCGAGCGCCGCCGAGGTGATGACCGGGGCGACGGCGGCCCCGGCCCCGCGCGCTCGGGTCACCCGCTCGTCGAGCGCGGGGGCGGGTGACGTGCTTCGGCGCACGTAGTCGTACATCCGGTCGAAGCCGCGGAGCCCGCCGATGGACTCCTCGACGGTGACGGCCCCGTCGAACTCCGTCCTGAGGCGCGCCAGATAGCCGGCCTCGAAGTCGTTCTCGGGCTGCCAGGTGACGTGTCCCGACTCAGACGTGTGCACCACACCGTGCGCGTCCAGGAGCGCGCTGCCGACTCCGCTGCCCACGGAGACGGCGAGGAGCTCGCCTCCACCGGCGGCCGGGTCGTGGCGGGTGCGCGGCTCGTGGCGGGTCAGCGGCCGCACCTCGTCGGGGCCGAGGTCCGCCATGCCGTGCGCGGTGGCCGTCATGTCGTTCACGACGCGCACCCGGACGCCGTGCCGCTCCGCGAACCGGGCGCGGTCGAACGGCGGCCAGGCGGGGAGGTTCGTCAGCTGCACGGTGCCGTGCGCCGGGACGCGGCCCGCGACGGCGAGCACCATGGTCGCCGGCCGCAGGTCCGCCTGGTGGAGACAGGTGACCAGCAGCTCCTCCAGAGAGGGGTGGTCGGCGGTCCGCACCTTCAGTTCCACGTGTTCCGGGTCTCCGGTCCGTCCGCCGCGCAGCCGGGAATGGGTGCCTCCCACGTCGAACGCGGCCACCGCTGTACGCACTGCATCACCACTTCGGAGTCGGGTCGGGCCAATTGACGTACGGCCGGACCGAGTTGTCGTGGGGCACAGTATGACGAGACGTCCATGCGCGGGCGCGGGCGCGGAAACGGATTTCGGTGGTGCGGCGATGTCGGTACAGATCCAGGTGACAGGCGGCCCGGCGGGGTCCGACACGACGCTGGTCCGGGAGCTGCACGCCTGGCTGCAGCGGGAGGACGAGCTCCGGGGGCGCGTCCGGCTGCGGAGCGCAGCCCCCGCGCCCGGGCAGATGGGCGCCATGACGGAGCTCGTCCTCACCGCGGTCAGCAGCGGCACGGTCGCCGCGCTGGTCGCGTCCGCGCAGCTGTGGATCAAGCAGCGCCGCGCGGACCTCTCCATCGTCGTCCGGCACCCCGACGGCAAGGAGGTGGAGATCGACGCGCAGCAGATCTCGGGGGCCGAGGAGTTCATCCGAACGGTACTGCGCGACGCTGACCCGGCCCCTTGACGGCGGGGCCGCCGCCCCTCCCTGAGGTCCGGGCCGCCCCCCTGACGGCCCGGACCCCAGCCCCCTCAGGACCCGCCGGCGCCTGCCAGCTCCTTCAGGGCGATGTTGAGCCGGAGGACGTTGACGCGCGGCTCGCCGATGAAGCCGAGGGTCCGCCCGTCGGTGTGCGCGTCGACCAGCTTCTGGACCTGCCGGACGTCCAGGTGGTTCCTCGCGGCGACGCGGTGGACCTGGAGGTCGGCGTAGGCCGGGGAGATGTGCGGGTCGAGGCCGGAGCCGGAGGAGGTGACCGCGTCGGCGGGCACGTCGGAGGGCTTGACCCGGTGGTCCGCGGTGGAGTTGTCCTTGACGACGGCCGCCTTGGCGTCCTTCACCTGCCGGATGAGGTCCTTGTTGTCGCCGGAGAGGTTGGTGGCGCCGGACAGGAGCAGCTTGTACTGCGTGTTGACGGTGTTCTCGCCGAGGCCGTTGGAGGGGCGGGGCTGGAACCACTTGAGGTCCGGTTCGGCCGTCTCCTGGCCCTTCTTCAGCGGCAGGTCGTAGCGCTGGCCGATGAGTTCGGAGCCGACGACCTCGCCGTCCGCGCTCACCTCGGAGCCGTTGGCCTTGTCGTGGAAGAGGGCCTGGGCGGCGCCGGTCACCGCGAGCGGGTAGAGGACGCCGCAGACCACGGTGAGGACGAGCAGGGCGCGCAGTCCCGCGCCGAGCAACCGGGCGGTGTTTCCTACGGAGTTGTTCATGACCGAGTCACCCAATGCCGGGGATGAGAGAGATGAGTACGTCGATGATCTTGATGCCGATGAACGGGGCGACGAGTCCGCCCAGGCCGTAGACGCCGAGGTTGCGCCGCAGCATCCGGTCCGCGCTCATCGGCCGGTACCGCACGCCCTTCAGGGCCAGCGGCACGAGTGCGACGATGATCAGCGCGTTGAAGACGACCGCGGAGAGGATCGCGGACTCGGGCGACGACAGGTTCATGATGTTGAGCTTGTCGAGGCTCGGGTACGCCACCGCGAACATGGCCGGGATGATGGCGAAGTACTTCGCGACGTCGTTGGCGATCGAGAAGGTCGTCAGGGCGCCCCGGGTGATGAGGAGCTGCTTGCCGATCTCGACGATCTCGATGAGCTTCGTCGGGTTGGAGTCCAGGTCCACCATGTTCCCGGCCTCCTTGGCGGCCGAGGTGCCGGTGTTCATGGCCACGCCGACGTCGGCCTGGGCGAGCGCGGGAGCGTCGTTCGTGCCGTCGCCGGTCATCGCGACCAGCTTGCCGCCGGCCTGCTCCCGCTTGATCAGCGCCATCTTGTCCTCGGGCGTGGCCTCGGCGAGGAAGTCGTCCACGCCCGCCTCGTCCGCGATCGCCTTGGCGGTGAGCGGGTTGTCACCGGTGATCATGACGGTCTTGATGCCCATGCGGCGCAGTTCGTCGAAGCGCTCGCGCATGCCCTCCTTGACGACGTCCTTGAGGTGGATCACCCCGAGGACCCGGGCGCCGTCAGCGTCTTCCAGAGCCACAAGCAGCGGCGTGCCACCAGCCTGTGAAATGCGGTCGTTGAGTTCCTGCGCATCCTCGGCGACCTCGCCACCACGTTCCTTCACCCAGGCGACGACCGAACCGGTCGCGCCCTTGCGGACCTTGCGCCCGTCGACGTCCACGCCCGACATGCGGGTCTGCGCGGTGAACGGCACCCACTCGGCGCCGGTCAGCTCGCCCTGGTGCCGCTCGCGCAGACCGTACTGCTCCTTGGCGAGTACGACGATGGAGCGGCCCTCGGGCGTCTCGTCGGCCAGCGAGGAGAGCTGGGCCGCGTCGGCGACCTCGGCCTCGGTGGTGCCGCGCACCGGCACGAACTCGGCGGCCTGGCGGTTGCCGAGGGTGATGGTGCCGGTCTTGTCGAGCAGCAGGGTCGACACGTCGCCCGCGGCCTCGACGGCCCGTCCCGACATGGCGAGGACGTTGCGCTGCACCAGGCGGTCCATGCCCGCGATGCCGATCGCGGAGAGCAGCGCACCGATGGTCGTCGGGATGAGGCAGACGAGGAGTGCCGTCAGGACGATCATCGAGGTCTGGTCGTCGGCCCCCGCGTAGATCGCGAAGGGCTTGAGCGAGACGACGGCCAGCAGGAAGACGATGGTGAGGGACGCCAGGAGGATGTTCAGGGCGATCTCGTTGGGCGTCTTCTGGCGGGCCGCGCCCTCGACCAGGTTGATCATGCGGTCGATGAACGTCTCGCCGGGCTTCGTCGTGATCTTGATGACGACGCGGTCGGAGAGGACCTTCGTGCCGCCCGTGACGGCGGACCGGTCACCGCCGGACTCGCGGATGACGGGGGCCGACTCGCCGGTGATCGCGGACTCGTCGACGGACGCCACGCCCTCGACGACGTCACCGTCGCCGGGGATGATGTCGCCCGCCTCACAGACGACGAGGTCGCCGATGCGCAGGTCGGTGCCGGGCACCGACTCCTCGACGTCCCCCGTCAGGCGGCGCGCCACGGTGTCGGTCTTGGCCTTGCGCAGGGTGTCGGCCTGCGCCTTGCCGCGGCCCTCGGCGACGGCCTCCGCGAGGTTGGCGAAGACCGTGGTCAGCCAGAGCCAGGCGGTGATCGCCCAGCCGAACCAGTCCCCCGGGTCCTTCACGGCCAGCACGGTGGTGACCACCGAGCCGATCAGGACCACGAACATGACCGGCGACTTGACCATGACGCGCGGGTCCAGTTTGCGGAAGGCGTCCGGCAGGGACTTGAGCAGCTGGGCGGGGTCGAAGAGGCCCGCGCCGACCTTGCCGGCGTCGGCGGACGTGTGGCCGGTGGGGACGTCGTGGTGGGGGGCGCGGTCCGCGGTGGCGACGGGTGCCGAGCCCCCGCCGGACCGGTCGGCCCGGCCGTCACTGTCGTGCTGTGTGGTGTGAGTGCTCATGACGCCAGCCCCTCGGCAAGCGGTCCCAGCGCGAGCGCGGGGAAATAGGTGAGACCGGTGATGATCATGATGGTGCCGACCAGCAGGCCGGTGAAGAGCGGCTTCTCGGTGCGCAGGGTGCCCGCGGTCGCGGGGACCGGCTGCTGCTCGGCGAGCGAGCCCGCGAGCGCGAGGACGAACACCATCGGCAGGAAGCGGCCGAGCAGCATGGCGAGGCCGAGCGTGGTGTTGAACCACTGTGTGTCGGCGCCCAGGCCCGCGAAGGCCGAGCCGTTGTTGTTGGCCCCGGACGTGTAGGCGTACAGGATCTCGGAGAAGCCGTGCGCGCCGGAGTTCGTCATCGAGTCGGCCGGGGTGGGCAGGGCCATCGCGACGGCCGTGAAGCCGAGGACGAGGGCCGGGGTGACCAGGATGTAGCAGGCCGCCAGCTTGATCTCGCGGGTGCCGATCTTCTTGCCCAGGTACTCCGGGGTGCGCCCGACCATGAGTCCCGCGATGAACACGGCGATCATCGCCATGATGAGCATGCCGTAGAGGCCCGATCCCGTGCCGCCCGGCGCGATCTCGCCGAGCTGCATGCCGAGCATCTGGATGCCGCCGCCGAAGCCGGTGTAGGAGGAGTGGAAGGAGTTCACGGCGCCGGTGGAGGTGAGCGTGGTGGCCACCGCGAAGATCGACGAGCCGGCGACCCCGAACCGGGTCTCCTTGCCCTCCATCGCGCCGCCGGCCAGGTCGTAGGCCGGGGCGCCGTGGTGGAACTCGGTCCACATCATCAGCGCGGTGAAGCCGATCCAGATCGTCGCCATGGTGGCGAGGACCGCGTAGCCCTGCCGGAGCGAGCCGACCATCCTGCCGAAGGTCCGCGTCAGCGCGAACGGGATGAGCAGGATCAGGAAGATCTCGAAGAGGTTCGAGATCGGGTTCGGGTTCTCGAAGGGGTGCGCGGAGTTGGCGTTGAAGTAGCCGCCGCCGTTCGTGCCCAGCTCCTTGATGACCTCCTGGGAGGCGACGGCGCCGCCGTTCCACTCCTGCTTGCCGCCCATGAACTGGCCGACCTCGTGGATGCCGGAGAAGTTCTGGAGGGCGCCGCAGGCGACGAGGACGAGTGCGCCGATGACGGCGATGGGGAGCAGGACGCGGACGGTGCCGCGCACCAGGTCGGCCCAGAAGTTGCCGAGCTCACCGGTGCGGGAGCGGGCGAAGCCGCGTACCAGAGCGATCGCGACGGCGATGCCGACGGCCGCGGAGACGAAGTTCTGCACGGCGAGGCCGCCGGTCTGCACGACGTGGCCCATGGCCTGTTCGCCGGAGTACGACTGCCAGTTGGTGTTCGCCACGAACGACGCCGCGGTGTTGAACGCCTGGTCCGGGTCGATGGACGTGAAGCCGAGCGAGCCGGGCAGCGAGCCCTGGAGCCGCTGCAGCAGGTAGAGGAAGAGGACACCGGCCGCGGAGAAGGCGAGGACGCCGCGCAGGTACGCGGACCAGCGCATTTCCGTGTCGGGATCGGCACCGATGGCCTTGTAGATCCACTTCTCGACGCGAAGGTGCTTCTTCGAGCCGTAGACGCGGGCCATGTAGTCACCGAGCGGGCGGTGTGCCAGCGCGAGCGCCGCTATCAGCGCGAGGAGCTGGAGCACACCGGCGAGGGCGGGGCTCATATCCGTACTCAGAACCTCTCCGGAAAGACGAGGGCGAGGACGAGATAGCCCAGGAGAGCGACGGCCACGACGAGGCCGACGATGTTCTCGGCGGTCACAGCTTGGTCACCCCCTTGGCGACGAGGGCCACCAGCGCGAAGACCGCGATCGTGGTGACGACGAAGGCCAGGTCGGCCATCGTGAGCTCCTGAAGGACGTGGACGGTGCAGTGCTTGCTCGGACGGTTAGAGGTAACCGCCCTTTCGGCCGCCCACGACCTTCGTTGACACCCTCCATACGGCGCGTTCAGCCGTCTTGACGGCTCTCTTACGGAGCGCTGAGCTCGGCGAGGCGCGTCAGGGGCGGAAAGGCACAGAAAGGCCCTGCCCGGACGGGATCAGCCGGTCAGGGCGTGGCCCGTCGTCGCGTCGACGTGGGTCGGGACCTCGTCGTGGCGGTCGCCGACCGTCAGGGTGCCGGTGGGTTCGAAGAGGAGGAGGCGGGCGCCCTCGGGGGCGTACGGGCGGTGTTCGATGCCGCGCGGGACCGTGTAGAGCGAGCCCTGCGGGAGCGTGACCCTGCGCTCCCCCGCCGGTTCGCGCAGGTCGATGTGGAGCTCGCCGCCGAGGACCAGGAAGAACTCGTCGGTGTTGTCGTGGACGTGCCAGACATGTTCGCCCTCGACCTTGGCGACGCGTACGTCGTAGTCGTTGACGGAGGTGACGATGCGGGGGCTCCACAGGGCGTCGAAGGAGGCGAAGGCCTGGTCGAGGGCGATGGGTTCGGTGTTCACGGCGGTGGGTTCAGTGTTCATGCGGTGATCCTCCGTCGTGCCGGACCACCGCCACGAGTGCTAGAAATCGCACATGCCGCAAGAATCCTCGCAGCCGCCCGCCGGGCGGCCGCCGCACCGCGTCGTGGTCGTCGTCGACGAGGGCACCAACCCCTTCGAAGTCGGCGTCGCCACGGAGGTGTTCGGACTGCCACGGCCCGAACTCGGCCTGCCGGGCGCGCTGTACGAGATCGTCCTGTGCGCCCCGAGGTCGGGCGTCCGCATGAACCACGGGTTCTTCACCCTCGCCGGCGTGCCCGGACTCGACGCCGTGGACACCGCGGACACGCTGATCATGCCGGGCCGGCCCGACAACACCGTGCCGCGCGCCCCGGACGTGCTCGCCGCGATCCGGCGGGCCCACGCGCGCGGCGCCCGGATCATGAGCTTCTGCACCGGCGCCTTCGCGCTCGCCGAGTCGGGCATCCTCGACGGCCGCCGGGCGTCCACCCACTGGCAGTGGGCCGACTCCTTCCGAGAGCGGTTTCCGGCCGTGCAGCTCGAACCCGACGTGCTGTTCGTGGACGACGGCGACATCCTCACCGCGGCGGGCAGCGCGGCCGCCATCGACCTGGGTCTGCACATCGTCCGCAAGGACTTCGGCGCGGAGGTCGCCAACTCCGTGAGCAGGCGACTCGTCTTCGCGGCGCACCGGGACGGCGGACAGCGGCAGTTCGTGGAACGGCCCGTTCCGGAGGTGCGGGACGAGTCCCTCGCGCCGGTGCTCGCCTGGGCGCAGGAGCGGCTCGGCGACCCCCTCACCGTGGCGGGGCTCGCGGCCCGGGCCGGGGTGAGCACCGCGACCCTGCACCGGCGCTTCCGGGCCCAGCTGGGCACCACTCCGCTGGCCTGGCTGACCGGCGAGCGCGTGGCGCTGGCCTGCCGACTCATCGAGCGCGGCGAGGAGCGTCTGGACGTGGTCGCGCACCTCAGCGGTCTGGGCACCCTGGCCAACCTGCGGGCCCGGCTGCGCCGCGAGACGGGGCTGAGCCCGTCCGACTACCGGCGCAGGTTCGGCCCCGGCACGCCCGCGGCGGCTGGCCGGATCCCGGCTGCCGCCACGGCCCGCACCCCGTGAAGACTGGCCTGTCCCACCCTCGCCACCCAGCAGACTCGCCACCCAGCAGAGGCGGACCGCCATGCCGAACGGAGCGCAGATCCTGATCAACGGCCTTGTGGACGCGGGTGTCCGCGCCTGCTTCGCCAACCCCGGCACCTCCGAGATGCACTTCGTGGCCGCGCTCGACGAGACGCCAGAGCTGCGGCCCGTGCTGTGCCTCTTCGAGGGCGTGGCCACCGGCGCCGCCGACGGGTACGGGCGGCTGACGGGCCGCCCCGCGTGCACGCTGCTGCACCTCGGGCCCGGCCTCGCGGGCGGCCTGCCCAACCTGCACAACGCGCGGCGGGCCGCGACACCCGTCGTCAACGTCGTCGGTGACCACGCCCTGCACCACAAGCGGCTCGACGCGCCCCTGGAGTCCGACATCGGGGCGCTGGCCGGCACCGTCTCGGCCTGGACCCGGCGCACCTACTACGCCACCGAACTCGCCGGTGACGTCGCGGCCGCCGTCGCCGCGGCGACCGGTCCGCCCGGCGCCGTCGCGACGCTGGTCGTGCCCGCCGACGTGTCCTGGTCCGAGGCGGGCGAGCCGCCCGCATCCGTGCCGCCCGTCCCGGCGCGGCACGGCCTGGTGTCCGTGGACGCCGTGACGGGAGCCGCCGAGGCGCTGCGGTCCGGTGCGGACGTCGCCCTGCTGCTCGGCGGGGCCGCCGTGCGCGGGGCCGGGCTCGCGGCCGCGGGGCGGATCGCCGCGGCGACGGGGGCGAAGCTGCTGTGCGAGACGTTTCCGGCCCGTCTGGAGCGGGGCGCGGGGCGGCCCGCCGTCGAACGGCTCGGCTACTTCGCGTCGGGCGCCCTCGGCCAACTGGCGGGCCTGCGGCACCTCGTGCTCGCCGGTGCCGCGTCGCCGGTGGCCTTCTTCGCCTATCCGGGGCAGAGCGGGGCGCTGGTTCCCGAGGGGTGCGTCGTGCACCGGCTCACGGCCGGTGCGGAGGACGTGACGGCGGCGCTCGAAGGGCTCGCCGAAGTGGTCGGGCCCGGCGTGGGCCGCGTACAGGAGGAGGCGGGCAGGCCGGCGCTGCCCAGCGGTGAACTGACCGCCGAGTCGGCGGCCGCCGTGATCGGTGCGCTGCTGCCGGAGGGTGCCGTCGTCGTCGACGAGGCCAACACGTCGGGGCTGTGGCTGCCCGGCGCGACCGCCGGTGCCCCGCCGCACGACTGGCTGACGCTGACCGGTGGCTCGATGGGGCAGGGGCTGCCGCTCGCGGTGGGGGCGAGCGTGGCCTGTCCCGACCGGCCCGTGCTCGCGCTGGTCGGGGACGGCGCGTCGATGTACACGCCGCAGGCGCTGTGGACGCAGGCGCGGGAGGGGCTCGACGTCACGACGGTCGTCTTCGACAACCGGTCGTACGCGATCCTCAATCTGGAGCTGGGGGCGGTGGGCGCGGCCGCGGGCGAGACGCGGGCGCGCCGGCTCCTCGACCTCTCGGGGCCGTCCCTGGACTTCACCGCGCTGGCGCGCGGGATGGGGGTGCCCGCGGAACGGGCCACGACGGCGGAGGAGTTCGCGGCGCTGCTCAAGCGGGGCCTGGCGGAGCCGGGGCCGTTCCTGATCGACTGTGTGGTGCCGCCACTGGGCTGAAGCGGCTCAGCCGTCCCACAGACCCTCGTGGCGGCGGTGCGCGTCCGTCAGGCCCTCGTTGAAGTACTTGTCGTAGTACTCCGTCTCCACATGGTGGACCTGGAGCCACACCCCCGGGACGTGGATCGCGTCAGTGTGGGCGGGGAAGCGGCGGTGGGTGCGCAGGATGTACTCGCAGATGTCCCGCGCGCAGTCGATCACCCGCTCCTCGTACTCGCTCGCCTCCGCCAGGTACCGCTGCCCGTACTCCTCCTTGTAGATGCGGGCGAAGACGTCCTTGTCGCCGTAGGTGCCGCCGGGGCCGAACTTGGCGCGGATCACCGCGTCGACCGCCGCCGTCATGGTGCGGTGCGCGGGCGGGCACGCCGCCTCGATGAGGGGCTGGCCGTCGGGTGCGGTGAGGCCGACCGGGTGGGAGCGGAGGTTCGCGTACTTGGGGAGCGGGACGTGCCAGCGCCAGAGGTCCGGAAGGCGCCAGCGCGGGGTGACGAAGGTGAAGCCGAGCATCCTGCCGTACGCGCGGGAGAACTTCGGGTCGCCGAGGGCTATCTGGGGGTTGATGGAGGCGTGGATCCAGGCGCCGAGGCCCATCGCCTCGGCGCTCAGCATGAGGTTCTGCAGGAGCAGGTCCGCCTCGATCTGGGTGCGCAGCGGGCCGAGTGCGCCGAGCGGCAGCTTGATGTCACCGTTGAGGAAGCCGTTCTTGACCCACTTCTTCACGCCCGCCGGCCGGTAGAGGTTGCGGTCGTCGACCAGGGTGGGACGGACGTCGTCCGGCTGGGTGAGCAGGTACATCAGGGCGTTGATGTACTGGTGGGAGAGGTCCACCACCGGGAAGAGGACGGTCGTCCCGGGGAGGTTGGACAGGAAGCGGTTCGAGTCGAGGTAGGCCGGGAAGTCGCGCCGGTCCTCGGGGACGTCCAGGCGGTGGTCGAGGACGCGGACCTTCGCCTGCCGGGCCCGCTCGACCAGGCTCGTCGCGTCGAGGGGCGTGGTGGGGGCCGGGTCCAGTCTGCGCAGGAAGTACGTGCCCGAGTCGTTGATCAGGAAGAAGTGCGTGCCCTGCGCGTTGTCGGGGCTGCCCGCGGTGCGGCCCGCCATGGTCATGTTGGGCTTGGCCATGATCGGCTTGCCGTCGCGCGGGTCGTCGAAGGGCCGGTCCGGCATGGTGAGGCCGGTGCAGCCGGTGAGCGCGATGAGCACCGCCTCCTCCAGCTCGGTCAGGGGCCGCGGCTCGTGCGGCGAGCGGTAGCTCATCGAGCCCGCGGGGACGGCGGCGCCGCGGCTCACCCGGTGGGTGCGGCGGCGCCAGACCGTCTCCAGGAGGGGCCGGGCGAACAGGTCCGCGAGGCCCGGGTGGCCGGGGTCGCCGTCAGCCGTCCGCACGCCCGCCACCGTCACTGATCGGCTGCACCTGGCGCCACGGCGCGAACGCGCTGGCGCCGCGCGGCAGCAGCCCTGCGAGGTCCGGGCAGTGCCGGAGGAGGACGGATTTCATGCCGCCCTTCTGGACCCAGTCGATGCCGAGCGGCGTGTAGATCTCGGGGCGGAAGTCGACGGTCAGGAAGCGGTCGCTCTGCAGCCGCCGGGTGGCCATCAGGATGAAGACGCGGAACGCCGTGTCGCTGAAGCCGAAGCCGTGCGGCGGGTTCTCGGCGAACAGGCCGACCACGGTGTCGATCTCGTCGACGGAGCGGTAGACGTCCTTGAGGCGGGCGACGGTCTCGGGGTCCTGCGACAGGTCCTCGAAGCGGCGGATGCGCTGCTTGTGCAGCCCCTCGCGGAAGTCGTTGTAGCGGGGCACGCCACGCCTGCGGGTGCGGACGAGGTCGACGACGGACAGGTCGATGATCTCGCCGTCGCGCTCGAAGTGCTGGAGCGCGCGCGGGAAGTTGTGCAGGGTGATGGCGCCCGGGTGGGAGATGCCGAAGGAGTACAGCGTGTCGGCGAGGCCCGTCTTGCGGATGGCGGCCTCGGCGGCGGCGCCCTGGATGTCGTGGAAGCCCAGGGTCTCCAGGCGCTGCCCGAAGTGGTGCTCGCGCATCTCGAAGTCGTCGGGGATCAGCGGGTGCATGCGGTAGACGGTGACGAAGTCCTCCGTCAGGGAGTACGGCGCGCCGTGGTGGTCCGGCAGCGTCCTGGGTATGCCCGTCAGCGAGTGCGACTCGAACAGCCAGAGTCCGAGCTTGTTGAGCCAACTGCTGGGCGGACCCTCCCAGTTGGTGCGCAGGCCGATGTCGATGGCCTCGGTGGCGAGGATCGCCGGGGTCCACTCCACGGTGTGGATCTTGGCGATGAGGGCGGAGACGACGAGGCGCGCGGTGTGGTAGACGCTCTCCTGGCTCATCGACGGGTAGGCCTGCCGCAGCGCGTCGCAGACGGCGTTGTGCTCGCGGGCGAAGAGGGTGTGCATGGCGCTGAGGCCCATCCACCAGCTCTCGGCGAAGCCGGTCAGCGGGATGCCGTTCGGGCCGATGGGCAGGTGGCCCTCCTCCAGGCGGAGTTTGGCGCCGCCGTCGGGCTCGCGCAGGAACCGGGCGGTGTGTTCGTTCTCGCCGTACACCTCGGAGCCGTCCCACCAGTGCGACGCGGTGTTGGCGAAGAGGATCGGCGGCTGGTCGCCGGGGAGTTCGACGCCTTCGTTGTCGGCGAACCGCATCACGCGTTCGGCGGGCCCGCCCGGGGTGTTGTACCAGGTGGTGCCGGGCGGCAGCGGCACCTCGACGGACTTGCCGCCGGGCTTGTGGCGGCGGTGGTTGACCCAGTCGTGAACCTGGAACTGGATCCAGGCGGCGGCCAGGACGTTCAGCGAGGTGGCGGGCAGGAACGTGTCGCGGTGCAGCAGCTCACGGCTGACGGTGACCGGGTTGGGGACGTCGAAGAGGTCGGGCCGGTAGACGGGCTTGAGGTTGCGTCCGAAGGGGGCGCCCACGGCCCCCATGGCCGGCCTGGAGAGGTCGTTGTACGTCCCGTCGTAGGAGCGGACGGTGCGCAGCTGCTCGTCGACCGGGGCGGGCACGGGCATGGTCTTCGGCGGCGCCTCGTGCACGTCGGTGTCGATGAGGTTGAAGCGGCGCAGCGCCTTGCGGAGGAAGACGAGGTTGAGCAGACCGGCCTGCAACGGCAGCTTGTGCCACGGCACGTAGCGGTTGAGCAGCCGGAGAGCCGCGTCGGCGGGCACGCCGACCACCTTGTTGCGCAGGGGCTCCTCGGTGACGAACCGCAGGCCGTGCCGGTGCGCGGCGCTCGCCTCGTACGCCGTCTTGCGGGCCCGGTTGAGGTTGCCGAGCGGGCGGAAGTCCTCCGTGGTGAACCAGGGGTTGAAGCCCATCACCTCCACGCGGCCGCCCGCGGCACGCGCCTCGGCGGTGTCGAGGTCCTGGCTGGGGATGGTGAGCGTGGCCACGGGCACGGCGGGGGCGACGGACTCCAGCCACTCCACCGAGCCGTCCTCGACGGGGGTGCGGCGCTCGTCGACGTACCGCTGCAGGCACAGCTCGAAGGTGATGTCCTGCCGGGCGAGCCGGGTCTCGAGGTCGCGGCGCAGGTACTGCGGGTCGCGGCGCTCGGGGTCGGACCTGGCGGTGGCCGCGCCGCCCGCGGGGCGCAGCAGGTAGCGTACCGGGCCCGCCTCGCCCCACAGGATGGCGCTGCGGCTCCAGTACGTCTCGGCGGCGAGGCTGTGCACGGTGCGCCGGGTGGCGGCCCGGACGTTGCGGCGCATCCTGGTGGCGGTGGTGAGGCCGACGGTGAGGGGGAGTTCGACGAAGAGCGCGACGGCTTTCCGCAGCCGGGTCGTCGCGCCCGCCATGGCCTTGGCGAAGGCGACGAACTCGCGGGCGTCGCGGGCGTGCGAGACCGGGTGGTTGGTGGCGAGCAGGTCGTGGTGCTCCTCGGTGGAGACGGCCACGCGCACGGCGGCGCCGCGCAGGTCGGGGGCGCCGTCGGCCTGCCGGATGCCGCCCGCGTTGGAGAGCCGCACGGTCGCCGGGTACTCGGCGCCGGGCTGGGCGAAGCCGCAGCGCAGCGTGTCGGGCAGGTCGTCGTGGAAGCGCAGGCGGGCGTTCTCCACGCCGAGCGCGGCCTTCTCGTGCTGGACGCGCCCGATGTCCGCCGCCCGGGCCGCGCGCCGGTTCTTCTCCTGGACCTTCATCAGTTCCTTGGCCAGTCGCTCGAAGAGCCGGCGCTCCGCTTCCGGGCTGCCGCCCAGATAGCGCTCGTAACTCTGCTGGTGCTGTCCGGTGTCGGCCATCGGGCGCCTCTTCCTTCGCACGTTCCTTCGCACGGCTGGTGGCGGTACTGCGTACGGGACAGGGGGGCAGGCAGACGCTACTGGCGGCACCGGTCGGCCGCAGCGATGGTTCCCGCCTATGTGCGGGGCCGCCCGGGTGCCTCGAACTGGCGGGCGGGCCAGGGCGTTTGGGCCCGTGGGCGGGGTGGGCCCGGGTGCGGCGGGCGACGGCGGGTGTTCCGTTCACACCCCGTGTGAGTCTCCGTTCCCATCAGTCCCACGCGCGGGGCGCGCGCGATGGCCAAGTCCCGTCGGGTGCCGGCCGCCGCGACGCCGGTGAGTTGACGGTGTGCCGGGCCGGTGGTGTGCTCGCAACTCCGTTGCAGTCACCGCTCGTTGTGGGGGGACGCCATGCGGGACGACTTCGCCAGGGGGCCGAGCTTCGCGGAGCTGCGCCCGTTCAAGGAGCCCACCGAGGGCGCGCCGGGACACCCGGCCTTCCCCGTCCACCGCGACCTGGTGGACCTGCTGGCCGCGGACAAGGGCCTGCCGGACACCGAGGGGCCCGTCCCGCACACCATGGCGACGTGCGCGGCGTACGCGTACGCCGGTGCGGGACGGGTCGGCGACCCGCGGACCGTCGCCATGATCATGTCCAGGCTGGGCCTGGAGGAGAACCGCTGCCGGGTCTTCGAGCAGCGGGTGGACGCCATGTACATCGCGTCGGCCGCGTATCTGATCCAGGACAAGGACCGGCGGGTGGTGATCCTCTGCTACCGCGGCACCCAGCCCGAGGACATCATCAGCATCCTCACCGACGCCGACGTGCGCCCCGAGACGCTCTGCGTGGACCTCGCTGGCGAGCGTCACGAGGTGCACGCGGGCTTCTACCGCAACATGCGCGCCACCCGCCATCTGATCATGCAGGCCCTCGACCGGGCGGCCCGCGGCGAGTCGGTCGACCCCGAGGAGAAGGGCGTACGCGGCGACGGCATGGAGGCGCTGTACATCACCGGGCACAGCCTCGGCGGGGCGATGGCCGCGCTGATGGGTGTCGTCCTGGCCCACGAGCCGCGCTTCCACTCCGTCGCCGAACGGCTGCGGGCCGTCTACACCTTCGGCCAGCCGCTGCTCGGCGGCCCCGAGTTCGCCGACGCGTGCGCGCGGGCCACCGACCACCGGGGCGAGTACGTGCTGCGCGACCGGCTGCTGCGCTACATCTTCGACCGTGACGTCGTGCCCGCGCTGCCGCCGCGGCCCGTCGGGCCGTACGCCCCCTTCGGCCGCGAGCTGCACTACCGCAGGCCCCGCGGGGTGGCGGAGGGGACGCTCGCCTTCGCGGCGGAGACGGCGATCGACGCGGTTTCACTCCCGGGCGACCTGCTGCGCGGGCAGCTGCGCCGGATGGCGGGCCGCAGGGCGCGGGCGGCGGGACGCTCGCTGGCCGAGCTGGCGCGGGGGCCGCGGGCCGGCGGCTGGGCCGAGGTGCGCGACCCGGGCCTGCACTATCCGCAGATGGACAGCCTCGCCGGGCTCGCGGTGGTGGCGCCGCTGGCGTTCTTCGCGGCGCGTCTCGCGTTGACGCGGACGATTCCGTTCACTTACTCGTTCGAGGACCACGGGCCGGGGCACTACGTCAACGCGCTTACTCCGCCGGGGGTTTTGAGCGAGTTCGGGGATGTGCGGTGATCGTGCAGGTGCGGGTCCGTTGTGGCTGGTCGCGCCCACGCGGCGGAGCCGCACATGTCAGGGCCCCGCGCCCCTGGCCTAGCCGTCTCACCCTCAGTCGATGAAGGCGCCGTCGACGTACGTCCACACCCCGTCAGTGCGCTCGAATCGGCTGCGCTCGTGCAGTGCGTCCGGCCGGCCACCGTCCGTGTAGCGGGCCCGGAACGTGACCGTGCCCGTGGTGTGGAAGGCCGTGCCCTCCGTGGTTTCCTCGATGTCCAGGCCCACCCAGCGCAGCGCCGGGTCGAACTCGACGCGCGGCGGCCTGGTCCGCGGGTGCCAGGTGCGCAGCAGGTAACCCTCGTCCCGTACGGCGAAGGCGCTGTAGCGGGAGCGCATCAGCTCCTCGGGGGTGGCCGCGGCGGCCTCGCCGCGGTGCAGCCTGCCGCAGCACTTCTCGTACGAAAGGGGCTGCCCGCAGGGGCAGGGCGTGGCGGTGGGGCGTGGCGCGCGTCGGGACATGGCGTCCATTGTCGCCGACCGTGAGCGGGCCGGGACCTCAGGGCGCGAGGATGTCCAGCTCCTCCAAGGCGCCGAGGGCGATCTCCCGCGTCAGCGCCTCGGCACGGACCGCGTCGCCCTCCCTGACCGCCTCGGCGACCTGGACGTGCAGGGTGACGGCGGGCGGGTCCGGGTCCTCGAACATCACCTGGTGCGCGGTACGGCCGGTGAGGACCTCGGCGACGACATCGCCGAGCCGGGCGAACATCTCGTTGCCGGACGCGTTGAGGATGACCCGGTGGAAGGCGACGTCGTGCTTGAGGTAGCCCTCCAGCTGGTGTCCGCGCGAGTGGGCGACCATCCCGAGGGCGCACTCGGTGAGCTCCGCGCACTGGGCGGCCGTGGCGTGCCGGGCGGCGAGCCCCGCCGCGACCGGTTCGACGGCCGACCGCAGGACGGTCAGGGAGCGCAGCTGCCGCGCCCGGTCGGTACCGGCGAGGCGCCAGCGGATGACCTGCGGGTCGAAGACGTTCCACTGCTCGGCGGGCAGCACGGTGACGCCCACGCGGCGGCGGGACTCGACGAGGTGCATGGACTCCAGGACCCGCACCGCCTCCCGCATCACGGAGCGCGACACCTCGAAGCGCTGGCCCAGCTCGTCGGTGCGCAGCACGCTGCCCGGCGGGTACTCGCCGGCGGTGATGGCGGGCCCGAGGCTTTCCAGGACGCGGGAGTGCAGCCCCCGGGCGTGTGCGGTCATGACGGAAGCCTACGAGGAGCGGCACGGGAACAATAAGTCAGACTTTTATGTCACAGACTCTTGAATTCGTCAGACCTAATGGGTTTCAGTGACGTGAACAACCGACCGATGTCGATGAAGACAGCGAGGCAGTACGCGATGCAGGATCGGCGCACCCCCCACGTCGTCGTGGTCATGGGCGTGGCAGGGACCGGCAAGACCACGATCGGGCCCCTGCTCGCGGACCGGCTCGGCGTTCCCTACGCCGAGGGCGACGACTTCCACCCGGCGGAGAACATCGCGAAGATGTCCTCCGGCACGCCGCTCACCGACGACGACCGGTGGCCCTGGCTCGACGCCATCGGCGCCTGGGCGCACGGGCGGGCCGGGCTCGGCGGGGTGGTCAGCAGCTCCGCGCTGAAGCGGAGCTATCGCGATCGGCTGCGGGCCGCCGCTCCCGATGTCGTCTTCGTCCACCTCACCGGTGACCGGGCCCTCATCGAGGACCGGATGTCGCATCGGCAGGGGCACTTCATGCCGACGGCGCTGCTGGATTCGCAGTTCGCCACGCTTCAGCCTCTCGGGGCGGACGAGGCGGGCGTCGCCGTCGACGTCGCCGGGTCCCCGGAGGAGATCGCCGACCGGGCCGTCGAGGCGCTCGGTCGTCTTGGCTGAGCGCTCCCGCCGGTAGTTCTTCGACTGCGGGCCGCTCGTGGCTGGTCGCGCAGTTCCCCGCGCCCCTGAGGGGCGCACCCCGTACCCACGTCCAAGGAAGCCACCGTGACCCATCTCAGCGTCGAGATGTTGGCAGCGGAGTCCGTCGAGCCGATCACCTCGGCGGGCCATGCCCAGCTGGGGATCGCCGTCCTCGCGGGCATCGCCGTCATCGTCCTGCTCATCACCAAGTTCAAGCTGCACGCCTTCCTCGCGCTGACCGTCGGGTCGCTCGCGCTCGGCGCCTTCGCGGGGGCGCCGCTCGACAAGGCCATCACCAGCTTCACCGGCGGCCTCGGCTCGACGGTCGCGGGCGTCGGTGTGCTCATCGCGCTCGGCGCGATCCTCGGGAAGCTGCTTGCCGACTCCGGCGGGGCCGACCAGATCGTCGACACGATCCTCGCCAAAGCGGGCGGGCGCGCGATGCCCTGGGCGATGGTCCTCATCGCCTCGGTGATCGGTCTGCCGCTCTTCTTCGAAGTCGGCATCGTGCTGCTGATCCCGGTCGTCCTGATGGTCGCCAAGCGCGGCAACTACTCGCTGATGCGGATCGGCATCCCGGCGCTGGCCGGCCTCTCCGTGATGCACGGGCTCATCCCGCCGCACCCCGGCCCGCTCGTCGCGATCGACGCGGTCAAGGCCAATCTCGGTGTCACGCTCGCGCTCGGCGTCCTCGTCGCGATCCCGACAGTGATCATCGCGGGCCCCCTCTTCTCGAAGGTCGCGGCCCGCTGGGTCGACGTACCGGCCCCCGAGAAGATGATCCCGCAGCGCCCGTCGGAGGACCTGGACAGGCGCCCCGGCTTCGGCGCGACGGTGGCGACCGTGCTGCTGCCCGTCGTGCTGATGCTGGCCAAGGCGCTGGTGGACATCGTGGTCGACGACCCCGAGACCACCGTGCAGCGGGTCTTCGACGTCATCGGGTCGCCGCTGATCGCCCTGCTCGCCGCGGTGATCGTCGGCATGTTCACGCTGGGCCGGGCGGCCGGGTTCACCAAGGACCGGCTGTCGACGACCGTCGAGAAGTCCCTCGCCCCGATCGCGGGCGTGCTGATGATCGTGGGCGCGGGCGGCGGCTTCAAGCAGACGCTCATCGACGTCGGCGTGGGCCAGATGATCCTGGACTTCTCCAAGGACTGGTCGATCCCCGCGCTGCTCCTGGCCTGGCTGATCGCGGTGGCCATCCGGCTCGCGACGGGCTCCGCGACGGTCGCGACGATCTCCGCGGCGGGTCTGGTGGCGCCGCTCGCCGCCGACATGTCGACCTCGCACACGGCGCTGCTCGTGCTCGCGATCGGTGCGGGTTCGCTCTTCTTCTCGCACGTCAACGACGCGGGGTTCTGGCTGGTCAAGGAGTACTTCGGCCTGGACGTCGGCCAGACGATCAAGACGTGGTCCGTCATGGAGACGATCATCTCCGTGGTGGCCGGAGCGCTGGTCCTGCTCCTGTCCTTGGTCATCTAGCGCGCCGTCTCCCGGGGCTCCGCCCCGGACCCCGCTCCTCGAACGCCGGAGGGGCTGACTTGGTCAGCCCCTCCGGCGTTCTGTTCACGCCCCCGGCGAGGAGGACGCCTTCTCCAGTTGGAACGCCTCGTTCCCGAGGCCGATCCGCGCATGGGCCTCCGGGTTCCTGGAGCGGAGGACCAAGCCGTAGAGGACGCCGATCACCGCCGCGGCGAAGATGACGCCGGGCAGCACCCAGCTGAGCGCCGAGCCCTCGCCCGCGCCGACGAGGACGTCGAAGTCCTTGACGGTGTAGCCCGCGATGACGAGCAGTCCGACCGCGGCGAGCGCGGACGCGGCGATCCGCCAGGCCTGGGCGCGCGCGGCGCCCCGGCGGGCGAAGAAGACGATGACGGCGACGGAGGCGGTGGCCATCAGCAGGATCACGCCGAGGGCACCGATGTTGCCGCCCCAGGTGAACAGGTGGAGGACGGGCGCCGTCGGGTCGCCCGCCTTGCCGTCGTCGGCGAGGGCGAAGCCGATCACGACCACGACGGAGACGACGGTCTGGAGCAGCGAACCCGTGCCCGGCGCGCCCGTGGCCGTGTTGGTGCGGCCGAACGCGGCGGGCAGCAGTCCCTCGCGGCCCATCGCGAACGCGTACCGCGCCACGACGTTGTGGAAGCTGAGGATCGCCGCGAACATGCCGGTGACGAACAGGACGTGCAGGACGTCGGTGAAGGTGCCGCCGAGCCGGGACTCGGTGAGGCCGAAGAGCAGGCCCGCGCTCTGCTCCTGGGCGGCCGGGACGATGCCGGACGGGCCGGCCGCGACCGTCAGCGCCCAGGAGCTGAGCGCGAAGAAGACGGCGACGAAGCCCACCGCGAAGAACATCACGCGGGCGACGACGACCTGCGGGCGGCTGGTCTCCTCGGCGTACACGGGAGCCTGCTCGAAGCCGGTGAAGGCGGCGATGCAGAAGCAGAGCGAGGTGGCCACGCCCGCGCCGGTGAGCGTGTCCGGGTTGAACGCGTGCAGCGACAGGCCTTCCTTCGCCGGGTCGACGACGGCCGCGATGTCGAAGATGACGACGAGCGCCACCTCGATGAGGAGCAGTACGCCGAGCACGCGCGCGTTGAGGTCGATCTTCAGCCAGGCGAGGACGCCGACGAGGGCCACGGTGACCAGCGCCGGTATCCACCAGGCGACCTCGACCTCGAAGTACGTCTGGAGCAGCCCGGACACCTCGAAGCCGAGCAGTCCGTAGAGGCCGGCCTGGAGGGCGCTGTAGGCGACGAGGGCGACCAGCGCGGCGCCGGCGCCCGCGGTGCCGCCGAGGCCGCGGGATATGTACGCGTAGAAGGCGCCGGCGTTGTGGACGTGCCGGCTCATCTCGGCGTATCCGAGGCTGAAGAGCGCGAGGACGACGCCGAGGATGAGGAAGAGGAGGGGCTGCCCGACGACGCCCATCACGCCGTAGGTGGTGGGCATGACGCCGGCGACGACCATCAGGGGGCCGGTCGCGGCGAGCACGGAGAGCAGCAGTCCCGCCGTGCCGAGCCGGCCCGCGCGCAGCGCCTGCTCCTGCCCCTTGTACGTGCTGATCCCGGTGCCGCCCGCCGGGTCGCTGGGGGATCTGGTTCCGCTCGGGCTCGAACTTCCCGTCGCCATGGCGCGGTTGTCCTTTCGGGGGTTTCGGAGAGTGCTTCAGGCCGCGCCGAACGCGGTGGCCCGCGCGGCGGTGAACGCCTCGTACGGGTCCCGGTCCGGGTACGACCAGGGGGCCGGGGTCGCGTGCCGTCCGATGCGGTGGAAGAGCGCGGCGGCTTCGGCCGCCCTGCCCTCGCAGGACTTCGCGTGGGCAAGGAAGTTGAGGTCGACGTGGCAGCGCGGGTGGGCGGGCTCGTCGGGCGTCTCCCACTCCAGCCACCAGTCGAAGGCGGCCTTCATGACGCCGCGGGCGCGCCGCCCGACCCAGTGCCCGGACGCGGCCGGGTCGGACGGTTCGAGGCCGGCGGCGGCGAGGACGCGGTAGCGCTCGGCGTGCGCGACGACGGGCAGCACCGCGAGCGGCGAGTCGGCGGGCGCCTGTTCGGCGGCCCAGGCCGCGAAGTCGTACACCTCGTGCATCGGGTCCTGGCCCGCGCCGGGGCGCCGCTCGGCGAGCCGGGCGACCATCAGGTGGTGGGCGTGGTGGTGTTCGGGGTGGCGGTGCCGGATCTCGTCGAAGAGGCGTACGACGTCCTCCTCGTGGCCCAGCGAGCGTTCGAGGAGGAGCAGCGCGAGGATCGGGGTCGGGTCGGCGGGGACGCGCGCGGCGGCGTCGCGGCAGCGGGCCCGCACCCGGTCCGAGCGCTCCTTGCCGCGCAGTGCCTTGTGCACGGCGGCGAAAGCGAGCAGCACCTCGGCGTCGTGGCTCTCGGGCTCGGCGAGCTGCCAGTCGCCGGCCCACGCGGTGGTGGTCGGCTCCTGGCCGAGTACGTCGAAGCGGTGGCCCCTGCGGTCCCAGTCGTCGCCGGTGGCGGCGAGCAGTGCGCGCGCCTCGGTCCAGCGGCCCTGCGCGAGTGCCGCCCGGGCGGTGACGAGTTCGGCGTCGTCGAGGGCGGCGTCGAAGGCGTACCCCGCGGCCTTCTTGCGGGAACGGCCCAGTGGGGGTGGGGGTGGTGACACCGCGGGACGTCCTCCCCGGCGCGGCTTGCGAGCGGATGATCACGCACAGCAAAGCGGTAGGCACTGCTCCACGTCAAGGCCCGGCGGTGCCCCGCCTTCACCAACTCGTCTCAAAATCCGCAGACTTCGCCCGCCACCCGGGACGGGCTCCCCTACCCTCCGCCGGTCGAGAGCCGCTCAACCCCCGCTGGAGTCCTGGTCAGTTCACCGCTCGGGCGGCCGCGCGGCCCGCCGTGCGTCCCGAGAAGAGGCAGCCGCCGAGGAAGGTGCCTTCGAGGGAGCGGTAGCCGTGCACTCCCCCGCCGCCGAATCCGGCGGCCTCCCCCGCCGCGTACACGCCCGGCAGGGGCTCGCCGCCCTCGGTCAGGACGCGTGAGGAGAGGTCGGTCTCCAGGCCGCCGAGGGTCTTGCGGGTGAGGATGTTGAGGCGGACGGCGACGAGCGGGCCGGCCTTGGGGTCGAGGAGGCGGTGCGGGGCGGCGGCGCGGATGAGGCGGTCGCCGAGGAACTTGCGGGCGCCGCGGACGGCCGTCACCTGGAGGTCCTTCGTGAAGGGGTTGGCGATCTCGCGGTCGCGGGCGGCGATGGTGCGGTGCAGGTCGTCCTCGTCGATGAGGGCCTTCCCGGCCAGCGCGTTCATGCCGCGTACCAGGGCGCCGAGATCCTTCTCGACGACGAAGTCGACGCCGTGGTCCATGAACGCCTTGACGGGGCCCGGCACTTCGGACCTGGCCCGGTCGACGACGCCGCGCACCGACTTGCCGGTCAGGTCGGGGTTCTGCTCGGAGCCGCTGAGGGTGAACTCCTTGCCGATGATGCGCTGGTTGAGCACGAACCAGGTGTAGTCGTAGCCGGTCTTCATGATGTGGTCGAGGGTGCCGAGCGTGTCGAAGCCGGGGAAGAGCGGCACGGGCAGCCGCTTGCCCTGCGCGTCGAGCCAGAGGGAGGAGGGGCCCGGCAGGATGCGGATGCCGTGCCGTTCCCAGATGGGGTTCCAGTTCTCGATGCCCTCGGTGTAGTGCCACATGCGGTCGCGGTTGATGAGGCGGGCCCCGGCGTCCTCCGTGATGCCGAGCATCCTGCCGTCCACGTGCGCGGGGACTCCGGAGATCATCTTCCGGGGCGGGGTGCCGAGCCGCTCGGGCCAGTTGGCGCGGACGAGGTCGTGGTTGCCGCCGATGCCGCCGGAGGTGACGATCACCGCCTGGGCGCGGAGTTCGAAGCTCCCGGTCACCTCGCGGCTGCTGGCCTTGCCCCGCTCCACGGTCGACGGCTCCAGGATCTCGCCGGTGACCGTGTCGACGCTGCCGCCGGTGCGCGAGAGTCCGGTGACGCGGTGCCGGAACCGCAGCTCGACGAGGCCGCGCGCGGCCCCTTCGCGCACCCGCCGCACGAACGGCGCGAGCAGCCCCGGGCCCGTCCCCCAGGTGATGTGGAAGCGGGGGACCGAGTTTCCGTGGCCCTGCGCGTCGTAGCCGCCGCGCTCGGCCCAGCCGACGACGGGGAAGAACCTGACGCCCTGGCCGTGCAGCCAGGGCCGCTTCTCCCCCGCGGCGAAGTCGACGTACGCCTCGGCCCACTTGCGCGGCCAGTGGTCCTCCGGCCGGTCGAAGGCCGCCGTCCCCATCCAGTCCTGGAGGGCGAGCGCGTGCGAGTCCTTGATCCGCATCCGCCGCTGCTCGGGCGAGTTCACGAAGAAGAGGCCGCCGAAGGACCAGTGCGCCTGACCGCCGAGCGATTGCTCCGGCTCCTGGTCGAGAAGGATGACCCGGCGGCCCGCGTCGACGAGTTCCGCGGTCGCCGCCAGTCCGGCGAGCCCTGCCCCGATCACGATCACATCTGCGTCGTACGCCATAGAGGTCGTCCTCCTCGACAAGGTCCCGCAAGGTTACTGGTGGGTCATGTGCCGTGCAGGTCGAATCCTGGGCAGCGGCGTGACGGACGTCAACCGGACGGTGGACGGGAACCTCCCCTCGCTTTTAATAATGGCCAGCATTAACATGTGGGCATGGCAAGGACGTCGGGCCCGGAGACCCGGGAGAAGCTCATCCGCGCCGGCGAGGAGGTCTTCGCCGCCCAGGGCGTGGACGGTGCCCAGCTGCGCGACATCGTCCGGCTCGCGGGACAGAGCAACCCCTCCGCGGTGCAGTACCACTTCGGTTCCCGCGGCGGTCTCCTCGACGCCGTGATGGCCGCACGCCAGCAGCGCACCGAGCGGGTGCTCGCCGCCGAGCTGGAGCGCGCCGGAGGGGACGCGGCGGATCTGCGCGGACTGCTGACAGCTTTGGTGAACGCCGAGGCGGGCGAGTTGCGCACCGAGCGCGGGCGGCGCTGTCTGCGCATCTCAGCGCAGCTCAGCCACGAGAGCGGCGTGCGTACGCGCACTCCGCACCCCACCATCGCCGGCACCGTCTACTGGACGCTGATCGGGCGGCTGGAGGAGCACCTCGCCCCCGTCCTGCCGGAGCCGTTGCGCCTGGAGCGGCTCGACCTCGCGCTCACGCTGATCGGCGCCGCCCTGGGCGACCGCGCCCGTCAGTACCTGGCCGGGACCACCCCCCTGACCGGCGAGGACGTCTTCCTCGCCGACCTCGTCGAGACCACCGCGGCGCTGCTGCGGGCCCCACGGCCCACCCTTGGCACGACCCCATGACCCTGACCCTTGGCACGCCCCATGCCCCTTGGAGAGACCCCATGACCCAGCACGACCTCACCGGCAGGACCGTCGTCATCACCGGCGCCGCACGCGGGCTCGGCGCCGAGGCCGCCCGGCAGGCCGTCGCCGCGGGAGCCAACGTCGTCCTGACCGACGTGCTCGACGAGGAGGGCAGGGCCACCGCCGCCGAGCTCGGCGAGCGCGCCCGCTTCGCGCACCACGACGTGACGTCCGAGGAGGACTGGCAGCGCGTCACCGACCTCGCGGTCGCCGAGTTCGGCGCGCTCCACGGCCTGGTGAACAACGCCGGCATATCCACCGGCCAGTTCCTGGAGTCCGAGTCCGTCGAGCACTTCCGCAAGGTCCTCGACATCAACCTCACCGGCGTGTTCATCGGCATGAAGACCGTCGTGCCCGCCATGAAGGAGGCCGGGGGCGGCTCGATCGTCAACATCTCCTCCGCCGCGGGCCTGATGGGCCTCGCGCTCACCGCGGGCTACGGCGCGTCGAAGTGGGGCGTGCGCGGCCTCACCAAGATCGGCGCCGTCGAGCTCGGCACGGCCCGGATCCGCGTCAAC
Organism: Streptomyces sp. NPDC018029; assembly: GCF_044327655.1. NCBI lineage: Bacteria > Bacillati > Actinomycetota > Actinomycetes > Kitasatosporales > Streptomycetaceae > Streptomyces > Streptomyces sp. NPDC018029. Next base: position 70,838 of record NZ_JBIRFV010000013.1, read on the forward strand.
TCCGTCCACCCCGGCATGACGTACACCCCGATGACCGCCCAGGTCGGCATCGAGCTGGGCGAGGGCAAGTACCCCAACACCCCGCTGGGCCGGGTCGGCGAGCCGCACGAGATCGCGGGCGCGATGATCTTCCTGCTCTCCGACGCGGCGTCCTACGTGACCGGCGCGGAACTGGCCGTCGACGGCGGCTGGACGGCCGGGCCCACCGTGAAGTACGTCATGGGGCAGTGAGGCCGGAGCTCAGGCGCTGAGGTTGGATGGACGGCATGACGTCGAGCCATGGTCCCGTGTCCGATCCCCGTGCGGAGATGATCACTGTCGTCGACGAGAACGACGACGTGGTCGGTGCGGCGCCGCGCGGTGAGGCGTATGCGCGCGGCCTGCGTCACCGTTGCGTGTTCGTCCTGGCGCGGGACGCCGAGGGTCGCGTCTTCGTGCACCGTCGCACGCCGGTCAAGATGGTCTTCCCGTCGCTGTACGACATGTTCGTGGGCGGCGTGGTCGGGGCGGGCGAGTCGTACGACGACGCGGCGTTGCGCGAGGCCGAGGAGGAGCTGGGCGTGCGGGGGCTGCCGCGCCCCACTCCGCTGTTCAAGTTCCTGTACGACGACGGCGCGGGGAAGTCCTGGTGGTCGTACCTCTACGAGGTCCGCTGCGAGCTGCCGGTGCGGCCGCAGGTCGAGGAGGTCGCCTGGCACTCCTTCGTCACCGAGGACGAGCTGGAGCGACGGCTGGACGAATGGGAGTGGGTGCCGGACGGGCTCGATGCCTACCGCCGGCTGCGGGCCTTCCGCGCGGGCTGAGCAGCGCGGCACCCCTGACCACGGCTTATGGTGCGGCCGTGAGCAACTTCGTACAGAATCTGCGCCTGTGGTTCGCCCCGGAGCGCGTCCGCGAGGAGGGTGACACCCCCGACTACCGCTTCTCGCTCGCCAACGAACGCACCTTCCTGGCCTGGCTGCGCACCGCGCTGGCGCTGATCGGCGGCGGCTTCGCCGTCGACCAGTTCCTGCCGGACCTGCGGTGGGGCTGGCGGATCGGCCTCGCCCTCGCGCTGCTCGCCGCCGGCGTCCTGTGCTCGCTGCGCGCGGTGAACCACTGGGTGCGCTGCGAACGCGCGATGCGGCGCGGCGACGACCTGCCGACCAGCCGCTTCCCGACCGTGCTGAGCCTGGTGGTCGCGGTGGTCGCGCTCGCCATGGTGGTGGTCGTGCTCTTCGGGTGGGAGGGGTGACGCGGCGGGGGCCGCAGGACGGGCAGGTCCGCGACCCCGGGCTGCAGCCGGAGCGCACCCGCCTCGCCTGGCGGCGCACCACGCTGTCCTGCACGGTCGCCGCGGTGCTCGCCGCCCGCGCGGTGCTCCACGACGGGACCACCGCGCTCGGCGTGCTGGCCTGCGCGGTGTGTCTGCTGCTCTGGCTCGGGTTCCTGGCGGTGGCGCACCACAGGATGGTCGCCCTGGCGGCGCACCAGCCGCGGACGATGTCGTTCCGGGCGGCGTGGACGGCGGCGCTGTGCACGTTCGCGCTCGCGGTGTGCGCGGCGCTGATGCTTCTCTGAGAGCCGCTGCCCCCCTGAGAGAGCCCTCAGTCCTCCCAGGCCACCGTCACCACAATCTTGCCGCGGGTGCGTCCCTCCGCGCTGCGCCGGTGTGCGTCGGCCGCCCGCTCCAGCGGGAACGTCTCGTCCACGTGGACGGTCACGACGTCCTGTTCCGCGAGCTCGGACAGGCGCTGGAGGTCGGCGGCGACGGGACGTACGAAGCAGTAGTGGCCGCCCATGCCGAGCACCGCGCCGTCCGCGATGGACGCCAGCCGGCCGCCGGGCGCGAGGAGTTCGGCGGACGCCTTGAGCGTGTCGCCGCCGATCGTGTCGAAGGCCGCGTCGACCCCCTCCTCGACGAGCGCGCGGACGCGTTCGACGAGCCCGTCCCCGTACGTGACCGGCTCGGCGCCGAGCTCCCGCAGGAAGTCGTGGTTGCGCTCGCTCGCGGTGCCGATGACCCGGGCGCCCGCGTGCCGGGCGAGCTGCACGGCGATCGAGCCGACGCCGCCGGCCGCCGCGTGCACGAGGACCACGTCCCCCTCGGTCACGCGCAGGGCCTGGTCGATGACCTGGTAGGCGGTGAGACCGGCGAGCGGCAGGCCCGCGGCCTCCTCGAAGGTGAGGTTGCGCGGCTTGCGGGCGAGGGTGCGCACGGGGGCCGCGACGTACTCCGCGAAGGTGCCGCGCGAGAGGAAGTCCTCGCGCACATAGCCGATGACCTCGTCGCCGACGGCGAACTCCGGGGCGGAGGCGCCCGGCTGGACGACGACGCCCGCGACGTCCCAGCCGGGGACCACGGGGAAGACCGGTTCCAGGAGGCCGTCGAGGTAACCCTCGCGGCACTTCCAGTCGACGGGGTTCACGGCCGCGGCGCGCACCTTCACCAGGACGGAGTCGGGCCCGACCTTGGGGTCGCGCACCTCGCCGTACTCGAGGACTTCGGGCCCGCCGTAGCTGCGGTAGCTGATCGCCTTCATCGGGTCGCCTTCATGGGGTCGCCTTCTTGGGTCGCCTTCGCGGAGGACAGGGAGACAGCGGAGGAGAGGACATGGAAACAACGTCAACGCTCCCATAAAGGAATTAAAGGGGCATAGGGGGCTAGCCTGAGAGAGTCACCCCAACCCCCCGAAGTCACAGAAGGTGCGCGTCATGACCACGCTCCACCACGAACACCCGGTGCACGACCACATCCACGGCCCGGCCTGCGGCCACCCCGAGGTGCCGCACGGCGACCACGTCGACTACGCGCACGACGGCCACCTGCACCGGCGGCACACCGACCACTACGACGAGTGCGAGCCCGCCGGTCACGTCGCCCACCAGAGCCACGACCACCGGCACGGCGACGGCTGCGGGCACGCCTCCGTCCGCCACGGCGACCACGTCGACTATCTCCACGACGGCCACCGGCACGCCGAGCACGACGGACACTGGGACGACCACTGACCCCTTCGCGCGAGGCCTGAGGCGGGGGCCTCTGGACGGCATACCGACTGGTCGGCATCATGGGGTGCCACGCCACATCATGGTGTGGCGTGCCACCACCACGCCGATCAGGAGCGAAGATGAGCGCAGACCACCCGCCGGGCCTCGACCTCGACCAGTTGCGCGGCCACCTCGACCGCGAGCGGCCCGGCCTGGTCGGCGGGCCGCTCACCGCGCGGCTGATCGAGGGCGGCCGGTCCAACCTCACCTACGCGGTCACCGACGGCGTCGCACGCTGGGTGGTCCGGCGGCCCCCGCTGGGCCACGTCCTCGCCACCGCGCACGACATGCGGCGCGAGTACCGCGTGATCGAGGCGCTGCACCCCACGGACGTGCCGGTGCCCGCGCCCGTGCTGCTCTGCCAGGACGAGGCCGTGGTCGGATCGCCCTTCTACGTGATGGAGTTCGTGGACGGGACGCCGTACCGCACCGCGGAGGAGCTCGCCCCGCTCGGGCCCGAGCGCACCCGGGACGCGGTGCTCGGCCTCGTCGACACCCTCGTCGACCTGCACGCCGTGGACCCGGCGGCCGTCGGGCTCGGCGACTTCGGGCGGCCCGACGGGTTCCTCGACCGGCAGCTGCGCCGCTGGGGCAAGCAGCTCGACGCCTCCCGCAACCGCGAGCTCGCCGGCATCGACGAGCTGCACGCGGCGCTCGGGCGCTCGCTGCCCACCTCGCCCGCGCCGGCCGTCGTCCACGGCGACTACCGCCTCGACAACGTCCTGATCGGCGACGACGACCGGATCAAGGCCATCCTCGACTGGGAGATGTCGACGCTCGGCGATCCGCTCACCGACCTGGGCCTGCTCGTGATGTACAGCGCGAAGCTCGAGGTGCCCGACTCCCCCGTCAGCACCACGGCGGGCGCCCCGGGCCACCCCGACCCGGCCGAGCTGATCGAGCGGTACGCCGCGCGCTCGGGGCGCGACGTGTCGGCGATCTCCTGGTACACGGCGTTCGCGTGGTTCAAGCTCGCCGTGATCCTGGAGGGCATCCACTACCGCTACACGCTGGGCCAGACGGTCGGTGCGGGCTTCGACCGGATCGGCGAGCTGGTGCCCGTGTTCATCGAGCACGGTCTGACGACCCTCCAGGAAGGCTGATCCCCCGTGGACTTCGCATTCGACGCCCGCACCCAAGAGCTGCGGGAGCGGCTCCTCGCCTTCATGGACGAGCACGTGTACCCGGCGGAGGCCGTCGCCGACGAGCAGCGCGCGCGGCTCGACTCGCCGTGGCAGACGCCCGCCGTCGTCCGGGAGCTGAAGGCCGAGGCCCGCAGGCAGGGCCTGTGGAATCTGTTCTTTGTGGACCAGCACAGCCTCCCGGACGCCGAGCACGGCGCCGGGCTCACCAACCTCCAGTACGCGCCGCTCGCCGAGATCACCGGCCGCTCCCCGCAGTTGGCGCCCACCGCGCTGAACTGCGCGGCGCCCGACACCGGCAACATGGAGGTGCTCGCGCAGTTCGGCACGGACGAGCAGCGGAAGCGGTGGCTGGAGCCGCTGCTCGCCGGGGAGATCCGTTCCGCGTTCGCGATGACCGAGCCGGAGGTGGCCTCCTCCGACGCCACGAACATCACGACGCACATCGAGCGCGACGGCGACGCGTACGTCATCACCGGCCGCAAGTGGTACATATCCGGGGCGATGAACCCGGACTGCGAGATCTTCATCGTGATGGGCAAGACCGACCCCGACGGCGCCGACATCCGCCGCCAGCAGTCCATGGTCCTCGTCCCGCGCGACACCCCCGGCCTCGAAGTCCGGCGCGCCATGCGGGTGTACGGCTACGAGGACCACTACCACGGCGGCCACGCCGAGGTCGTCTTCGACCGGGTACGGGTGCCGGTCTCGAACCTCATCGGCGAGGAGGGCGGCGGCTTCGCCATCGCGCAGGCGCGGCTCGGCCCCGGCCGCATCCACCACTGCATGCGGCTGATCGGCATGGCCGAGCGTGCCATCGAGCTGATGTGCAGGCGGGCCGTGTCGCGTACGGCGTTCGGCAAGCCGCTCGCGCAGCAGGGCGTCGTGCAGGAGTGGATCGCGGACGCGCGGGTCACCGTGGAGCAGCTGCGGCTCCTCGTCCTGAAGACGGCCTGGCTGATGGACACGGTCGGCAACCGCGGCGCGCACACGGAGATCCAGTCGATCAAGATCGCGACCCCGCGCGCGGTGGTCGACATCCTCGACCGTGCGGTGCAGTTGCACGGTGCGGGGGGTGTGAGCCAGGACTTCCCGCTCGCCGAACTGTGGGCCGCGGCGCGCACGCTGAGACTGGCCGATGGGCCTGACGAGGTGCATCAGCGGTCGCTGGCGCGGCGGGAGCTGAAGCGGTACCTGTAGCCCCGTCAGGGGGCGGTCGCGTCTGCCGAGTCACGTTCCCTGGCGGGTGCGGCTTGTACCTGGTTGCGCGCGCAGTTCCCCGCGCCCTTACGGGGTCCGGAGGGCCCTCAGGAGGAGGTCTGCCAAGTGGTCGGCGACCTGTTGCGGGGTCAGGGGGCCGTCCGGGCGGTACCACGTGGACAGGTGGTGGACCGAGCCGAAGTGGTAGTCCACCACCAGGTCCGCGGGGGTCGCCGTGGAGAAGACGCCGGACTCCTGGCCCTCCTCGATCAGGGCGCGGAAGCGCTCGTGGTAGCGGCGCCGCTCGGCGCGGACCTGCTTGTTCTTCTCCGGGCTGAGGCTGTGCATGGAGCGGAAGAAGATCGACGCGTCGTCGAGGTTGTCAATGGTGGTGACCACGACGTCCGCGGCGGCGGCGCGGACCCGCTCGGCGACGGGGGCGTCCGCGTCGGCGATGGCGTCGAGCCGCTCCTGCTGGACGCGCAGCATCCGGGCGTAGACCTCGTGCAGCAGGTCGTCCTTGGAGCCGAAGTAGTGGTAGAGCGCGCCCTTGGTGACGCCTGCCGCCTCGACGATCTCCTGCACTGACGTGCGATCGTAGCCCCGGTCGGCGAAGAGCCTGGTGGCGGCGGCGAGGAGTCGCTGCGGGACGGGCGTGCCGTCACCGTCCGTCGTTCTGGCCACTGCCGCCACCTGCCTTTCGCGTCACTTGCTGTGTTGTGCCCGGGAACGCAGTTCCCGTCGGAGGATCTTCCCACTTGTGGTCTTCGGCAACTCCGCCAGGATCTCGACCTCGCGCGGGTACTTGTACGCGGCGAGCCGCTCCTTGCAGTACGCGGCCAGCTCGTCGGGGGCCGTGCCGCTGCCCGGGCGGAGGCTGACGTACGCCTTCACGGTCTCTCCCCGGTAGCTGTCGGGGATGCCGACGACGGCCGCCTCGCGCACGGCGGGGTGGGTGTAGAGGACGTCCTCGACCTCGCGGGGCCACACCTTGAAGCCGGACGCGTTGATCATGTCCTTCTTGCGGTCGACGACGTAGAGCCAGCCGTCCTGGTCCATGAACCCGATGTCTCCGGTGCGCAGTTCGCCGTCGGGGAAGGTCTCTGCGGTGGCGTCGGGCCGCTGCCAGTAGCCGGGCACGACCTGCGGTCCGCGGACGACGATCTCGCCCTGCTCCCCGAACGGCACCTCGTGGCCGTGGTCGTCCAGGATGCGTACGACCGTCTCGGGTCCAGGGACGCCGACGGCGAGGGTGCCGGAGACGGGGTCGACGGGGGCCTCCTGGCCCGGCGGCACGGAGGCGCAGGGCGCGGTGCACTCGGTGAGGCCGTAGCCGTTGTGGAGGTAGGGGCCGAAGGACGCGCGGAACTTCTCCACGAGGGCAGGGGGCAGCGGCGCACCGCCCGAGGAGATCATCGCGAAGGAGTCGAAGTGGGCACGGGTCACCGACGGGTGGGCGGCCAGGGCCATGAAGGCCGTGGAGGGGCCGACCGTGTACGCGGGGCGGTGCTCGGCGAAGGCGTCGAGGACGACGCCGGCCTCGAAGCGGTAGGCGAGCGCGAGCGTGCCGGCGTTGGCGACGCACGCGGCGAACTGCGCGACCATGCCGGTGATGTGGAAGAGCGGCGCCATCGCGAAGTAGCAGGCGCCTTCCGGTATTCCGGAGCCCGCGCGCTGGCGTTCGGCGTTGTAGGTGATGTTGCCGTGGGTGTTCATGGCGCCCTTGGGGGTGCCGCTGGTGCCGGACGTGTAGCTGATCAGCGCGATGTCGGAGGGGCCGACGGCGCGGTCGGCGGGGGCCGGGAGTCCCTGGCGCGCGACGGCCACCAGGTCGTCGGCGTCGGCGGCGGGCGGCAGGCGCTCGAAGTCGAGGACGCGCGGGTCGTTGCGGGTCTGGAGGTCGAGCTGGCAGGCGGTGAGGACGACGCTCACCGGGGAGGCCGCCGCCGTGTCGCGCAGATACGTCTCCCATGCGCGGTCCGAGCAGATCAGCGCGGTCACCCCGGCGTCGGCGAGGACGTGTGCGACCTCCGCCGACCGGTACATGGGGTTGACGGGGACGACCGTCGCGCCCGCCTTCCAGGCGCCGAGGAGCGCGAGGACGAAGTGCGGGGTGTTCTGCAGGAGGATCGCGACGCGGTCGCCGCGGGCGACGCCGCACGCGGCCAGGTGCCCGGCGACGGAGTCGCTGAGGGCATCGGTCTCGCGGTAGCTCAGCCGCCCGTCGAAGTAGGCGAGGGCGGTGCGCTCGGGAGCGCGATCGACGGCCGCACGGAAGGCATCGAGCACGGAGGCGGCGGGCTGCACGGGGGCGCGCTGGACATCGCTGAGCCGCCCGAGCCAGGGCTTGGCCGCGTAGAGGGACCCGGCGGGGACACGGCCGTGACCAAGACCGCGCACGCCGCCGCCGCGCGTGCCGGCGTCCTGGGGGAGGTCGTCCTGCGTGAGGTTGTGCGTGCCGTCGTTCACCGGTCGGTCGCCTCCCACTTCTGCTGGATGTGGTTCATGCCCTTCAGCCACTTGTCGGGGGTCTCGGCACGGGCCCGGTAGAACGCGGCGACCTCGGGGTGCGGCAGGATCAGGAAGCGGTCCTCCGCCATGCCGGCGAAGAGCGCGGCGGCGACGTCGTCCGGCTCGATGGCGGTGGGCGTGAGCACCAGGTCGCCCGCGGTGCCGGTGGCGGCGAGCATGTCGGTGCGGACGCCCTGCGGGCAGATCGCGTGGACCTTGAGGCCGCGGTGGCGGTAGGTGAGCGAGAGCCATTCGGCGAAGGCGTACGCACCGTGCTTGGTGACGCTGTAGGGCGCGGCGCCGATCATGGTGAGCAGGCCGGCCGCGGAGACCGTGGAGACGAAGCGGCCGCTGCCGCGCTCCAGCCAGTCGGGCAGCAGCGCGTGGGCCGCCCGTACGTGTGCCATCACGTTGACGTCCCAGGCCGCGGCCCAGACCTCCTCGGGCGCGGCCTCGCTGCCGCCGGAGCCGAGTCCGGCGTTGGCGCAGTACACGTCGACCGTGCCGCCGAGCGCCTCGCGGGCCTGCGGCACGATGCCGGACGCGTCGCCCGTTACGGCGATGCCGCCCACCTCGTCGGCGACGGCCTTCGCCTTGGCGCCGTCCAGGTCGTTGACGACGACGCGCGCCCCCTCCGCGGCGAAGCGGCGGGCGAGCGCGGCCCCGATGCCGCCGCCTCCGCCCGTGACGACGACTCCCTTGTCCCGCAAGGTTTCCACGATGGTTCTCCTTCGGCCCGCGGCTCGGCTTCGCTGGCAGACTAACCAGTCGGTATGTCGTCGCGAAAGGGGGGCGCCGCGGAGCGGGGCGGGGAAGCGGACGGCTCAGGTCCGCGCGGCGGCGTGCAGGATCCTCGCCAGCTCGCGCGGCTGGGAGAACATCGGCCAGTGGCCGGTGTCCATCTCGACGAGGCGCCAGCGCTCGCTCTTGAGGAGTTCGGTCACGTCGTCGGTCGGTTCGGCGCCGTCGAGCAGGCACTTGACGTACGTCGCGGGGATGTCGCCGAGCGAGCGCTCCAGGACGGCGGACTCCGTCAGGGTGGCGCCCGGATGCGGTGTCGAGCCGCCGGCGAACCGGGCGATCTGCTCGCTGTCCAGGTCCTGGCCGTCGAAGTCCGCGGCGCTGAGGGGCGGCCAGGAGCCGTCGCTCTCGTCGAGTGTGGCCTCGAACATCTGCTGGCCCTGCCACCACATCGACGCGAACGACTCGCCGTCGACCGGGACGCTCGCGTCGACGAAGACGACGCGCCTCAGCCGGTCGCCGATCCGCTCGGCGGCCTGGCCGACGGGAATGCCCGCGTAGCTGTGCCCGACGAGGACGACGTCACGCAGGCCGAGCCGTTCGACCTCGTCGACGATGTCCCGCACATGGGTCTGCTGTCCGGCCGGTACGTCCTGCTTGTCGGCGAGCCCCGACAGCGTGAGGGGATGAGCGCCGTGCCCGGCGGCGCGCAACTCCCGCGCCACGTCCTCCCACGCCCACGAGCCGAGCCACGCGCCTGGCACCAGTATGAATTCCGCCATGGCGCCGAACGTACACGCCGTGGCGGCGGTGGGGCAGACCCCACCGGTCAGGGTGGTGTCAGCCGGATGGTGCGGCGCCCGGCCCGCGCGGGACCGTGATCTTCACAGGAAATCGGTCGGGTTCAGGAGGCACGACATGGCACGGGTGATGCGCCGCAGGGCTTCTCTTCTGCTGGTCACGGCGGCCGGGACGGGTGCGTTGCTCGCTCCCCACACAGCGGTGGCCGCGCCACCGCCCGCGGATCCGGTCGCGGATCCGGTCGCGGCGATCGAACGCGCTGCCCACCCCCTGCGGTCGACCGATCCGGGCGGGAGCACGAAGGATCTTCGGCCGCTGGGCCGGATGGTCGGCGACGCGGCGGTGGTGGGTCTCGGCGAGGCGACGCACGGCTCGCACGAGTTCTTCACCATGAAGGAGCGGGTGTTCCGCCACCTCGTCGAGGAGAAGGGCTTCACCACCTTCGCGCAGGAGATGAGCTGGACGACCGGCGTGCGCTTCGACGCCTATGTGCGGGGCGGCGCGGGCGACGCGCGCGAGCTGGTCCACCGCGAGCTGGCGAAGACCCCGTGGGACACGGACGAGTACGTCCATCTGCTGCGCTGGATGCGCGCGTACAACGACAGACATCCGGAGCGCGAGCTGCGCTTCATGGGCAACGATCTCAACTACCCCGAGCAGGGCGCCGAGTTGTTCGACGGGGTGAGTGACTACGTGCGCGCCCACGAGCCGGATCTGCTGCCCCGGATCACGAAGCTGTACGCGCCGCTGCGGCGCCTCACGGACGGCGACACGTACATGGCACGGCCGCTCGCCGAGCGCGCGGCGCTGGCGAAGAAGGCGCGCGAGGCGTACGACCTGCTGAAGGAGCGCGGTCCCGGGGCGCGGAGCGAGGCGTACGAACTCGCCCTGCACCACGCCAGGTCCGTCGCGCAGACCGGCGACGTGTACGCCTTCCCGCTCGATACGCCCGAGGGCCAGCGGGACGCGATGCTGTACCGCGACCGGATCATGGCGGACAACACGGCGTGGTGGCAGCGGCACGCGGGCGGCAAGGTGCTCCTCTCCGCCCACAACGCCCATGTCGCGTACGAGTCCTTCGATCCGCGCTATCCGAAGATGCAGGGCGCCTTCCTGCGCGACCGGCTCGGCAAGCGGTACACGAGCATCGGGTTCACCTTCAACGAGGGCGGGTTGATGGCGCAGAGCGCGGACTCCCAGGCCTGGAAGCCCCGTTGGCTCGCCCCGGCGGACCGCGGCACGAACGAGCACACGCTCGACAAGGTGCGCTTCGACGACTACTTCGTCGACATGCGGACCGCTCCCCCGGCCGCCCGCACGTGGCTGGGCGAGCCCCGGACCACCCGGAGCATCGGCAACGTGTATCCGGACGGCCCGTACAAGATCCGCCTCAAGGCCTCGCACGACATCCTCATCCATCTGCACGACATCACACCGGCCCACCGTCGGTCTCAGTGACCGAGACCAGCCGTATCACCTATTGACTGCCCCCTACATCGACCACGAGAGTGCCGCTCGTGCACAGCGAAGCGACAGCAACAGAGAAGCAGCAGGTCCGGGCCTCGGAGGGCGACGCGGGTGGCGCGGAGGGCAGCGCCGAGAGCCTGCGCCGGGTGGCCGTGGCCTCCTTCATCGGGACGGCCATCGAGTTCTACGACTTCTACATCTACGGCACGGCGGCCGCCCTCGTCCTGAACGAGGCGTTCTTCCCGACCCTCGACCCGGTCAACGCCACCCTCGCGTCGTTCTCCACGTACGCGGTGGCGTTCGCGGCCCGGCCCATCGGCTCAGTGGTCTTCGGGCACTTCGGCGACCGGGTGGGACGCAAGTCGGTCCTGGTGGCCTCGCTGCTCCTGATGGGGCTCTCAACCGCCCTCGTCGGCCTCCTGCCCGGCTATGGGACATGGGGCGTCTGGGCGCCGCTGCTGCTGATCCTGCTCCGCTTCCTGCAGGGCATCGGGCTCGGCGGCGAGTGGGGCGGCGCCGCGCTCCTCGCGGTGGAGCACGCGCCGAAGAAGAAGCGCGGGATGTACGCGGCCTTCCCGCAGCTCGGACCCTCCGTGGGGTTCTTCGCGGCGACCGGTGTCTTCTGGCTCCTGTCGGCCACGCTCTCCGACGACGCGTTCAGGTCGTGGGGCTGGCGGGTGCCGTTCCTGCTCTCGTTCCTGCTGGTCGCCGTCGGCCTGTTCGTGCGCCTCAGGATCAGCGAGACGCCGGTCTTCGCGAAGGTCATGGAGGCACAGGAGGCGAGCAAGGTGCCCGCGCTCGACGTGCTGCGCCGCCACCCGCGCGAACTGCTGCTCGGCGCCGGCGGCATGGTCGTCGCGTACGGCCTCTTCTACACCGCCACGACCTACTGCCTCTCCTACGCCACCGGCACCCTGCACATCTCGCGCGACACCATGCTCGGCCTCTCCTTGGTGGCCTGCCTCTTCCTCGCGGCCGGCACCTGGCTCGCCGCGACGCGCTCCGACGGGGCGGGACGGCGCAGACTGGTCCTTGCGGGCACGGCGCTCGCGGTGGTGTGGGGGCTCGTGCTCTTCCCGCTCCTGGACACCGAGCAGCCGGTGCTCGTCGCCCTCGCGATCGGCGGCGCGCTGTTCTGCATGGGCGTCGTCTACGGCCCGATGGGCGCCTATCTGCCCGAGCTGTTCTCCACGAGCGTGCGCTACTCGGGCGCCTCGCTCGCGTACAACCTGGGCGGCGTGCTCGGCGGCGCCGTCTCGCCGCTGGTGGCGACCCGGCTGCAGTCGGCGTTCGGCTCCTCGTCGGTGGGGTGGTACGTGAGCGCCATGGCGGTCGTGTCGCTGCTGTGCGTCCTCGCGCTGCCGGAGACGCGGGAGCGGGAACTCGCCTGAGCCCTCGACGTGTTCGCGGGGCGGGTGCTGCGCGGCGTATGGCCAGGTGGCCCGGGCGGCAGGATCATATGGGCGTGGAGCCCTACTGGGAATTGACCTTCGACGCCGACGGCGACGTCGACACCGCGCAGCGTGCGCAGCTGCTGTCCGGCGCGGAACGCGAACGCGTCACCGATCTGCTGGTCTTCGCGCACGGCTGGAACAACGAGCAGAAGGACGCCAGGAAGCTGTACCGGCGCTTCTTCGGCCCCTGTCAGGACCTGGCCGGGCCAGGGGTGCGCCTCGGCTACGTCGGGGTGCTGTGGCCCGCCATCCGCTTCCCCGACGAGCCCATCCCCGACTTCGACCCCTCGGCCGCCCCCGTACCCGCCACACCGCCCGGCGAGCCCGTGCTCGACGCGGCGACCCGGCAGGCGCTCGACCGGGCCTTCCCCGACCACGCCGAGACCCTCGACCGGATCGGCGAACTGCTCGCGGAGCGCTCCCAAGTGCCGTCACGGGTGTACGAGTTCGGGCGGCACGTCCGGGAGCTCGTCTCCCTGCGCGAGACGCACCCGGCACGCCACTTCGGCCAGGACACCGGCGCGGGCGAACCCGCCATGCTCACCGACGACGCCGTCCAGGTCTGCGAGATCTTCGCCGCCGCGCGCGCGGACACCGGGGAGCCGCTGCTCCTCGGCGAACTGCGCGAGCGGCTGTGGGACGGCGCGCACGAGCTGCTGCGGCAGGGCACGTACTACGCGATGAAGCGGCGGGCCGGCGCGGTCGGCCAGCTGGGGCTCGGCCCCGCGATCGGGCTGCTCGCCGCCGATGTGCCGACGATCAGGGTGCACCTCATCGGGCACAGCTTCGGCGGCCGGCTCGTCTCGTACGCGCTGCGCGGGATGCCCGCCGACGTGCGTGCGGTGAAGTCGGTGACGCTCCTCCAAGGGGCCTTCTCCCACTACACGTTCGCCGAGCGCCTGCCGCACGACAAGTCGCGCGGCGGCGCCCTGCACGGCGTGCAGCGCCGCGTCGACGGCCCGCTGGTCTCCTGCTACTCGCGCCACGACGACGCGCTCGGCCGCCTGTACCCGCTGGCGTCGAAGCTGGCCGGTGACTCCTCCTCCTTCCTGAGCCTGTGGGAGCGGTGGGGCGCCATCGGCTACAACGGCATCCGTGCCGTGGACGGCACCAAACGCATCAAGCTCGGCGACAAGCTGCCGGCCAAGGGGTGCGTGAGCGTCGACGCGGCATCGGTGGTGCGGCGCGGCGGTCCGCCCTCCGGCGCGCACAGCGACGTGTGCCATGAGGAGCTGGCACGCCTCGTGTTCGCCGCGGGGCGGATCGCTCTCGCCTGAGGGGACGCGCCTACCGGTGCCGGGGGAACTCGACGACCTGCTGGTACGTCGGGCGGTTCTGCCACTGGATCGGCTTGTGCGTGATGCCGCCGAGTGCCCGGTGGATGACGGAGTCCGCGCACCACTGGTCGCCGGCCTTGCAGGAGTCGTCACCGGGGTAGACCTCGGTGGCGGGCTCGGCGACGGCCTGCGCGAGGGTGGCCAGCATGGCGTCACGGCAGGCGTCGAGTTCGCCGTCGCCGCAGTAGGCGTCGGCGAGCTCGCCCTTCACCGGTTCCCCGAGGACCTTGCGCAGGTCCTTGTCGGCATAGCCCCACCAGCCGTACTGGAAGGCCGATCCGGCGTGCGCCCCGGTGGGTCCGTGGCCCGCGGACGGCGCCTCGTCGGTGGCGAGCTGTGACGTGAGGGCGGCGTAGAGGTCCTTGCCGAGGCCCGGTTTGAACTCGGCCTCGATCAGCAGCGGCCACCAGGCGTCCATGATCCGCACGGCGTCGGGGTGGGCGTACGTCTTCGACCCGGCCGACGTCTGGTTGCGCTGCGCGCCCGCCTTGCGCCACGCCTCCAGCTGCTGGAGCGCCTTGGACAGCTGCGGATCGGTGACCGGCTTGCTGCGGAGCACCTTGAGCAGCTCGGGCAGCACCTGTTCGCCGCGCAGGTCGGTGACGGCCGCCTCGGACATGGCGCGGGTGAGGGAGGCGCGGGTGACGCCGCCCTCTTCGGTGAGCTTCCTGACCCGCCCGTCGAGCAGGTCGCCGCGGTGCACGGCGCTCACGCCGAACCCCGCCGTGCTGAAGTCCTTCGCCTGCTTGTTGTTCCAGGAGATGTAGTAGTCCTGGTTGACGGACTGCGGGTGCTCGGCGGGCGGGGTCTGCTCGGAGGTGTTGTTCTCGGGGTCGAAGTCCCGCCACTCGTAGGCCTGTTCGGCCTTGACCGGCAGGGCGGGGTCGACGCCGTCCGCGCGCTCGGGGTTGGCGCCGCTGTTGTAGTACGCGATGTCGCGGGAGTCGGCGTAGAACCAGTTGAAGGCGTAGCTGATGTGCTGCGCCGCCTTCTGGAAGCTCGCGGCGTCCTTGACGTACGACGGGTCGTTGAACATCTGGAAGCCGATGATGGAGTCGGCCTCGTGGCGGTAGGTGGAGCGCAGCGAGACGTATGCGACGGGCTTGCCGTCGACGCTCGCGCGGTGCGTCACGATGCCGTACTTCGTGCGGAAGACCTGCATGCGGTAGGAGCCGGCGGCCGTGGAGTCGGCGAGGGTCGGCTTCCAGGCGTTCTTGCGCTCCAGCTTCTCCATGGGGGTGCAGGTGCCCCGGTGGAGGTAGCCGGCCGACTGCTTGGTGGGGGTGCCGCCGCCCGGTTCGCAGAGCTCGACGGCGTACGTGTCGGTGATGTCCTGTCCCGCGGAGGTGGCCGACCAGGCGTAGTCCTGGCCGCGCCCCAGCTGGACGTACATGCCGACGCCCGCGAAGGAGACGCCGCGGGCGCTGATGCCGGGGCCCTGGAGCTCCTGCTGCATGAGGAGCTGGGGCGCGAAGTAGCCGGTCTGCGGGCCGAAGACGGCGACGGGGTTGCCGCTCGCGGTGTGCTTGCCGGAGACGAGCAGGGCGTTCGACATGCCTTTCTTGTGGCCGTCGGCGCGGAAGAGGTCAGCGGGCAGGACGCCCTTGTCGTACATGCCCTGGAGCGGCTTGAGCTTCTTCGGGGCCTTCACCGGGTCCTTCGCGCCCGTCCTCGCGCCACCCTCGCGGTCGTACACGAGCTGCTCGCGCTCGACCGAGCCGGGGTCGGGCAGCGCGGTGCCGCGCGCCTTCTCCGGCTTGCCCGCGTACGGGAAGCTCGTGCCGTCGTGGATGGTCTGCACGGCCTCGGGGTCGTTGCGGGCGCGGAAGGACTCCCAGACCTTCGTGCCCTTCTCGACGCCGTACTTCTCCTGGGACTTCAGGAGGGAGAGGGCCGACTCGACCTCTCCGCCGCCGCCGTTGCCGAAGAGGCCGCCGACCACGGAGGCCAGCGCGATCATGTCGGTGACCTTGAAGGGTTCGATCTCACCGGCGTTGGTGATCGCGTCGACCTTGCCGGTCAGGACGTACTCGCCGGGGAAGTAGCGGCCGTTCTTGGACTTGACGCGGTAGGCGTTGAGCCCGTCTATGTAGGCCTGCGCGTCCTCCATCGCCTGCCTGCCGCGCTCGCCCTGCGTCGACTTGATGTACTCGACCTGCTTCTCCAGGTCCTTCTCGGTGTACGGGGCCTGCGGCCAGAACTGCTGCTCCAGGCCCTGGTTGGCGAGCGCGCCGCCCGCGAACGAGGTCAGCTGCCCGCGTCCGATGTGCCGGAAGAGGTCGATGAGCCAGAGCCGGTCCTGTCCGGCGGCGAAGCCCGCGCCGAACTCGGTGCCGTAGCGCGTGGTGCCCTTGATGTGCGGGATGCCGTACTTCTTGTCCCGGGTGATCGTCACGTCGTCGCGCGGCCTGGTCACGGAGGCGACCTGGCCCTCCCGCACGCCGAAGGAGGCGTCGTTGAAGAACTCGGTGAGCCGGTCGTCGGTGAGTGAGGGGTAGCCGGAGGAGAGCGCGTCGTAGGGCGCCAACTGGTCGTCGGCGTGCGCGGGCTGGGTGCCGAGGAGCCGGTGGGCGAGGATCTCGGCGAGCGTCGCACTGCCGTTCGCGCCGGGCGGCAGGATGTCCGCGCACTGGCTTCCGCAGTGGTCGACGGCCTCCTCCTTCGGCGCCGGGTCCCGCGGGGCGGCGGCGCCCGCCTGGGGCGTGAGCAGGGCGGCGCCGAGCGCGAGCACCGCCCCCGACGTGAGCGTTCTGAGCCTGAGGGTGCGACGTCGCATGGGTGCTCCTCCGGTTTCTGCGGAAGGCCGATGCGGCGGAGGCTACTGGCGGGTTGCCGAACCCGAAAGATGAACAAGCGTCGCCTTTGCCGAATCACCACAACGCGCCCCCCTTGTGCCGGCATCACCCCAGATGAGGCGGGCAGGCGAAAAACAGTCGCGCGAAGAGGGAGCCGAATCGCGTGTCGATACGTCTACTCGGCAACGTCGTTTCGAACTCGATCGACTTGGCTCGACATCGACGCAGGCGAATGCGGAACACGGGGTACCAGTACGCGAAGCATGTGTGACGGAGGTGCAGGGCGATGGCCGGATTCCGGAGTCTCGCGAGACAGGTGCGCGATCCGAAGAGCGATCTGGCGCTGCGACGCTACTCGCTGCGCAAGTGCCTGGAGAGGTTCGCCCCCTACGGACACCGGGCGACCTGGGACCATCTGTGCGCCAGGGCCGGGTTCGGGCCCGAGGACAGGTCCCCCGACCCGGCACGGCTGGTGTCGGCGCTGAACGAGCTGGAGGCGGCCCGCGCGGTCTGGCTCGCCTACGAGGCGGGCTTCGCGGAACGCCGCCGCAAGGAGAAGCACGACGGGCTCAGGCGCCCGGGCAGCGTCGACGACTGGCACCGCTGCACCTGGGGCGGGTTCGGGGTCGCCTGGTGCGACGACCCTGACGTCCACCCGCACGAGCCCCTCGCCGAGGTGCTGCGCCGGCTCATCGCGGCGCTGGAGAGGGAGCCGGGCACGGCCTGCCCCGTCTGCGCGGACACCGCCCTCGCCTGGAAGCACGGCCTGGCGCACGAGCCGTCGTCGGGAGCGGTCTGCACGGGCTGCGGCATCGTCGTCCCCGGCCCCGTCCTCACACCGGAGGCGGTCACCCAGGCACGGTCGAGGTCCCTGCGCCCTCTGGTGTCCGTGTGACCGTCCCTCGGTGAACTCCGTACCGGGTGGACTCTGTACCGGCGCGGCCTGGCAGCTCCGGGCCGCACCGGCAGACGGCGGCTAGGGCGTCTTCACGTCCGTGTGGATGGCCAGCTTGAACTGGGCGTGGATCAGTGGGGTCCGGAGCTTCACGTCGCCCGCGCCGCGGGTCGAGATCTTCAGGCCCACGGGTGTGTCCGGGTGCACGAACATCTGCCAGAGGTAGGTGCGGTACTGACCTCCCCTGGTGGGTGCCGCGTCGGTGGTCGCGGTCGAGTCGTAGCCGGTGGTCAGGTTCAGCGGGTCGCGGACGTAGCGCGAGCGGTGCTCGGTGGCCTTGGCGTCGGCCGTCCAGAAGACCATGGCGGAGAGCATGCCCCAGCCGTCGTGGCTGGGCCATATCAGCCCTGAGCGGGCGTCCGGGAACTTCGACGGGCTGGTGCCGCCCTTGGAGGGGTCGTGCATGCGCCACGGGTCGTAGGACTCGTCACCCGTGCCGTACGGAAAGCGCACCAAGTAGTAGCCGTCACTGTCGTACTTGATGGGCTGCTGGCCGTGCCGTGCGGCGTCCCACAGCAAGGAGCAGATGGCGACAGACATGTGATCCCCCGATCCGCGTCGATGTGCTCTGCGTTCTTCCTTCTGCGTTCTTCCTTCTGCGTACTTCTCTCTGCTTTCCCTCTTGCTTGCCCTCTGCAGAACACGTTGGTGCCTCGCGGGCGGTTGCGGGAGGCCTAGCACAGGGAAATTCCGGTGGTCACGTCGATTTGCGGGACGGCAGAGTGATCGTCGATGACGGACACCGGAAGCACTTGAGGAGAACGGCCCCATGTCGACGCTGCGCGTCACCGCCGAAACACTGACGATCCATGAGCATCCGGGCGCCGACGCCCTCGAACTGGCCCAGGTGGGCCTGTACCGCGCGGTCGTCGCCAAGGGCGCTTACCGCACCGGTGACAGCGCGGTCTACATCCCGGAGCAGTCGGTGCTGCCCGCCGCGCTCATCGAGGAGCTGGGGCTCACCGGACGGCTGGCGGGCGGCAACCGCGACCGGGTCAAGGCGGTGCGGCTGCGCGGTGAGCTGTCGCAGGGCATCGTCTGCCGCCCGGCCGCGCTGGCCGGCGTCGACCTGGCGCGGGCGGCGGCCGACGGCACGGACTTCGCGGAGCGGCTCGGCATCACCAAGTGGGTGCCGCCGATCCCGCCGATGATGAACGGCGACGTGGAAGCCGCGCCCGACCTGCTCCCGTGGGTCGACATCGAGAACATCCAGCGCCATCCGGACGTCTTCGAGGCCGGCGAGCCGGTCGTCCTGACCGAGAAGCTGCACGGCTCGGCCTGCCTGCTGACGTACGTCGCCGACAGCGGCCGCGTCCACGTCTCCTCGAAGGGGTTCGGCGCCAAGTCCCTGGCCCTGCGGGAGGACCCGCGCAATCTGTACTGGCGGGCGGTCCACGGCCACGGCGTCGCGGCCGCGGCGGCCAGGCTCGCGGAGCGGCTCGGGGCGCGCCGGGTCGGCATCTTCGGCGAGGTGTACGGGGACGGGGTGCAGGACCTGGCGTACGGCGCGGACGGCCGGCGCGACACGCTCGGGTACGCCGTCTTCGACGTCAGCGCGGACATCGACGGGCAGGTGCGCTGGCTGGACGCGGCCGAGCTGCTCGCCGGCGAACTGCCGCTCGTGCCACGGCTGTACGAGGGCCCCTACGACGCCGAGCGCGTCCTGGAGCTCGCGACGGGCCGCGAGACCGTGTCGGGGCGGGCGCTGCATCTGCGCGAGGGCGTCGTGATCCGGCCGGCCATGGAGCGGTACAGCCCGGTGACGGGCGGGCGGGCCATCGCGAAGGCGGTCAGTCCGGCGTATCTGACGCGCAAGGGCGGCACGGAGTACGAGTGACCGCGGGCTCCGGCGGGCGCCGCACACTCGTCGGGGCCTTCCGGTCCACCAGCAGCCGGGAGCCGCTGTGCCGCTCGCCGAAGACGTCGTCGGGATTGGAGAGGACGCAGGTGTCCAGGGAGAGGCAGCCGCAGCCGATGCAGTCCGTGAGGTGGTCGCGCAGCCGGCCCAGCTGCTTGATGCGCTTGTCCAGCTCCGAGCGCCACCCCTCCGAGAGGCGCGCCCAGTCCTCGCGAGTGGGGGTGCGCTCCTCGGGGAGCGAGTCGAGGGCCTCGCGGATCGTGGAGAGCGGGATGCCGACGCGCTGGGAGGCGCGGATGAAGGCGACGCGGCGCAGCGTGTCCCGGTGGTAGCGGCGCTGGTTGCCGGAGGTGCGGCGGCTGGTGATGAGGCCCTTGGACTCGTAGAAGTGCAGGGCGGACACGGCGACGCCGCTGCGGTCGGCCAGCTGGCCGACGGTGAGTTCGTGGACCTTCTCCGGTATCTGGGGCACACCTCAAACCTACTGGCAGGTCCGTTGACACGCGTCGGCCCACACCTCATGCTGAGCAAGCGCTTAGTCTGCGTACGTTTCTTGCATGCGTACGTCTCTCGCATGCGTACGTTTCTTGCATACGTCTAGGAGGCCAGGGACATGGCGGAGCCGAGGATCTTCACGTCGCCCGAGGAGCTGCGCGCCGCGGTCGGCGAGCAGCTCGGGTACAGCGACTGGCTGGAGATCGACCAGAAGCGGATCGATCTCTTCGCGGAGGCGACCGGCGATCACCAGTGGATCCACGTGGACGCCGAGAAGGCGGCGCAGGGGCCTTTCGGCAAGACGATCGCGCACGGCTATCTGACGCTGTCGCTGCTGCCGAGCCTGGTGCCGCAGACCATGCGGGTCGAGGGCATGAAGATGGGCCTCAACTACGGCACCGAGAAGGTCCGCTTCCCCTCCCCCGTGCCGGTCGGCTCGCGGCTGCGCGCCACCGCCGTGCTCACCGACGTCACACCGACGAAGGACGGGGGCGTGCAGGTGACGGCCAAGGTCACCGTGGAGCGCGAGGGCGGCGACAAGCCCGCCTGCGTGGCGGAGTCGGTGTCGCGCTACTACTTCTGAGGCCGGGCTGTTTCCGGTTCTGAGGCCGGGCTACTTCCGGGTCTCCGCGGGCCGGGCGCCCACCATCCGCAGCACGAGGTCGGCGTAGAGCGCGCCGACCTCGTCGGGCGTCCGGTGGCCCGCCACGTTGAACCAGCGGGCGACGTCGATGCAGAGCGAGAGCACGGCGAGCGTGGTGCCCGGCACGTCGGGGACGTCGAACTCCCCCGTCCGCACCCCGTCGTTGATGATGTCCCGCACGGCCGCGTCCGACTTGCGGCGCAGCGCGACGATCTCCGTGCGGTGCTCCTCGCCGAGCGCGTCCAGCTCGTACTGCACGACGCGCGCGGTCGTGTGGTGGGCGGCGTGCCAGCCGACGAAGGAACGCACGGCCGCCGCGAGCCGCTCGGCGGGGCCGCCCTCGCCGTCCGCGGCGGTCCGCAGGATGGCCAGGGCCTTGTCGTGGCCGATCCGGCTGATGCGGTGGAGCAGCTCTTCCTTCGTCTTGTAGTGGATGTAGAGCGCGGCGGGGCTCATGCCGGCGCGGCCCGCGATGTCCCGGGTCGTCGTCGCGTGGTAGCCGCGCTCGGCGAAGGCCTCGACGGCGGCGATCAGCAGTCGCCTGGCCGCGTCGGGGCTGACCTCGCCCCACGGCTGCTCCTCGCCGCCGGTCTCCTCCGCCGCACCCATGTCCGCTCCTTCGTGCCTGACCCGTCTGCCGGGAGGGACACCATACCCCCGACGGTGAGCAAGCGCTTAGAGCGACGGTCAGGGCTTGGCGAACGGGTCGTGTTCGGCGAGGAGCCTGTCGACACGGGCCTGGTCGACCCTGCTGACGATCTGTTCCAGCTCCTGGCGGTCCCTGATCACCTTGGCGAGGGTGAACGCGGAGGTCGTCAGATAGAGCACGGCGATGGCCAGGAAGCCCCGCACCCAGGCGGAGGCGTCGAGGTAGCCGATGCCGACGGTGACCGCGCCCAGGGCGATGGAGAAGGAGGCGATGGCCTGGCCGTAGTAGGCGGTCGTTGTCTGCTGTTTGACGGGTGAGTCGGTCATGACCGAAGCTTCCGGGTCAGCCGGGCCCCGCCGCATCCGCTCGCGTACTCAGACGCGTACTCAGTCGGACACGTACACACGCAGAGACGCGTTCAGAAGGCCGAAACCCCGGTCAGCGCACGGCCGATGACGAGCTTCTGTATCTGGCTGGTGCCTTCGTAGAGGGTCATCACCCGGGCGTCGCGGAGGAGCTTGCCCGCCGGGTACTCGTCGATGTAGCCGTAGCCGCCGAAGACCTGGAGGGCGTTGTTGGCGGCGCGCACGGCGGCCTCGGAGGCGAACAGTTTGGCCTTGGAGGACTCCGTGGCGAAGGGCTGCCCCCGGTCGATGAGGTCGGCGACCCGCCAGGTCAGCAGGCGCGCGGCGTCCACGTCCACCGCGATGTCGCTGATCAGCTCCTGCACCAGCTGGTGGTGGGCGATGGTCCTGCCGAACTGCTCGCGCTCGGTGGAGTACCGCACCGCCGCGTCGAGGGCGGCCTGCGCGATGCCCACACAGCCGGCGGCCACCGACATGCGCCCCTTGGCGAGGGCCGACATGGCGACGGAGAAGCCCTTGCCCTCGGGGGCCATCATGGCCGACGCGGGGACCCGCACGTCCTCAAGGACGAGTTCGGCGGTGGCCTGGCCGCGCAGGCCGAGCTTGCCGTGCAGGGTGCGGCGGGTCAGGCCGGGGGTGTCGGCCGGGACCAGGAAGGCGGAGACGCCCTTGTGTCCCGGGGTGTCGTTGGTGCGGGCGAAGAGGAGCACGACGTCGGCCCAGGTGCCGTTCGTGATGAACATCTTGGTGCCGTTGAGGACGTACGCGTCGCCGTCGCGCACGGCCCTGGTCGTCAGGCTGCCCGCGTCGGAGCCGGTGCCCGGCTCGGTGAGCCCGAAGCACCCGACGTACTCGCCGGAGGTGAGCCCCGGCAGCCACTGCCGCTTCTGCTCCTCGCTGCCCCAGTGCGCGATGGTCTTGGCGACCAGGCCGAGCGAGACGGAGACGATGCCGCGCACGGACGAGTCGCCGCGGCCGAGCTCCTCGGTCACCAGGCAGTACGCGAGGTGGTCGCCGCCCGAGCCGCCGTACTCCTCGTCGATCGTGAGCCCCAGGAAGCCGACCTCGCCGAGCTTCTTCACGAGGGCCCGGTCGACGCTCTCGGCGCGGTCCCACTCGACGACGTGCGGTGTGATCTCGCGCGCGACGAAGTCCTCGGCCAGCGCCCGGACGGCGGCCTGCTCGTCGCTGAGCTCCAGGTTCATCGGGGGCACCTCTTCACATCGGTACGGCGGGTACGTCTCGTACGGGTCGGGCAGGGGCAGAGCGGGTTACTTCAAGTTAGGTCGCATTTAAATTAGCACTGCTAGTTTGTTGCGGCAGCCCTACTATGTGCCGCATGGCCCGACCGCGCAAGCCCCTCCTCAGCCGAGAACGCATCGTCGACACGGCCCGCGCCCTCGTCGACGCGGAGGGACTCGCGGCCGTCTCCACGCGCCGCCTCGCCGCCGAGCTCGGGGTCAGCGGGCCGTCCCTCTACAACCACTTCCGCACCAAGGACCAGATCTTGGAGGCGGTCGCGGACTCGGTGAGCGCCCAGGTCGACCTGTCGATGTTCGAGGCCGCCGACGGGCGCGACTGGCGCACCGCGCTGCACGACTGGGCGGTCTCCTACCGGGCCGCCCTCACGCGGCACCCGAACATCGTTCCGGTGCTCGCGCGCGGTCCCGGCCGCCGGCCGGCCGGACTGCGGCTCGCGGACGCGGTGTTCGGGGCGATGGTCGACGCGGGCTGGCCCGCCGCGCAGGCCACGTCGATCGGCGCGCTGATGCGGTACTTCATCATGGGCTCCGCGCTCGGCTCGTTCGCCGGGGGCTTCGTGGACGACGAGGCCGCCTACGACCCCGCCGACTACCCGCACCTGGGACAGGCCCACCTGCTCGCCGAGCGTCAGCAGGTCATCGACGAGCGCGCCTTCGAAGCGGGCCTCCAGGCGCTGCTCGACGGGCTCGCGCTGCAGTACGAACAGGTGGCGGCCCAGCGGCTGTGACGCATCGGGCGCGCGCCCTGCGGTATCGGCGCCCGCCCCGCCGCGCGGACGCCTGCGACACTTCGGCACGCGCCGAAGTGTTCCTGCCGCATCCTGAGGGCATGAAGCCGAGAGCCACGAAGAGCGCCGGCGCCCCCGCCCTCGCCTCCCTCGCCGCGCTGTTCGCCGACGAGACGCGGGCGGCCTGTCTGCTCGCGCTGCTCGACGGGCGGGCCTGGACGGCGGGCGAGCTGGCCCGGCACGCGGGCGTCGCGGCGTCGACGGTCAGCGAGCACCTGGGCAGACTGGTCACGGGCGGCCTGCTGGCCGAGGCCAGGCAGGGCCGGCACCGCTATGTGCGGCTCGCCGACGCGCGCGTGGCCCAGCTCGTCGAGGACCTCGCCGCCCACGCGGCGCCCGGCTCACCGGCCGGGCCCCGCACGCTGCGCGAGGCCGGTGCCGCAGGCGCGATGGCGCGGGGCCGCACCTGCTACGACCACCTGGCGGGACGGCTCGGCATCACGATCACCGGGGCGATGACGGAGCGGGGGCTGCTGCGGCAGGACACCGGGTTCGCCCTGACCGACCAAGGGGTGGACTGGTTCGGGGAGATGGGGATCGAGCTCGCGCGCGGCGGGCGGCGCCCGCTGGCCAGAGCCTGCCTGGACTGGACGGAGCGCAGACCCCACCTCGCCGGGGCCGCGGGGGCGGCGCTGTGCCGGCACGCGCTGGCCACGGGCTGGTGCGAGCGGATCGGTTCGGAGCGCGCCGTGCGGGTGACCCCGGCCGGGGCCCGGGCCTTCGCCACACACCTCGGCATCGACGGTCTCTGAGGCGACGTCACTCCTCGACGATGCGCTCCACCGCGGCCGCGACGAGGGCGTCGCGCTCGGCCTCCGAGAGGACGTCGGGCAGGGTGAGCTGTTCGACGATGAGCCAGTTGAAGGCCATGTACAGGAGCTTGACCGCCGTCGCGTCGCCCGGCAGCCCGGAGTCGGCGTGGTACGAGAGGTTGGCGGCCAGGTCGGCGCGGACGCGCTCGGTGAGGACGGCGCGCAGCTCCGGGCGCCGGGTGGCCTCCAGGCGCAGTTCGAGCAGCGCCAGATAGCCCGTACGGAAGCCGCTGACGCGCCCGACGACCTCGCGCATCAGCGTCACGTAGGTCTCCTTGTCGGGCTTGGCCGTGCGCTGCCGTTCGACCTCCGCCTCGTCGGGCGTGAGGCGTTCGTATACGCGGGCGCCCGCCTGGGTGAGCAGGTCGTCGCGGTTGCTGAAGTAGTTGGAGGCCGTGCCCGTGGGCACCGCGGCCTCCGCGTCCACCGCCCGGAAGGTCAGCCCGCGGGCACCCTCTCTGGCCAGCACTTCGATGGCGGCGTCCACCAGAGCCGCCCGCCGCCCGTCGTTCCTGCGCACCATCGCCACCACTCCATCCGCAGTACTACACCTTGACCACTATGAGGAGAGTACTGGATCGGGCCCCGCCCCGGGCGAAGTAGCTGTAATCTGCATCCGTCCTGCCGGACGAAACACGGACGAAACAAAGGACCTGACACGGGAGTGGCCGTGGGGTACGCGACGGATGCGCTGGGCGCCGGGGGCTCGACCGACGGTGCGGGAGGGGCGAGGCGAGGGGCGACGGGACGCGGGGGCGGGCCGCCCCTCGCCCGGCTGTCCGCGGCCCGCCTCTTCGCCGCTCAAGTGCTGCGCGGCCAGGCGCAGGTGACGTTCCTGCCGAGCGTGGCCGCGGGCGCCGTCTTCTGCGTGGCGCTGTTCGCGGCGGGCTGGGAGTACGGGCTCTACGGCCTGGCGGGCACCGCCGTGGGCACGGCCACCGCGCGGCTCCTCGGCGTGGACCGCGACCGCGTCGCGACCGGCCTCGAAGGGTTCAACGCCTGCCTCACCGCGCTCTCTTTCGCGGTTTTCCTCGGCGCGGAGCACGTGTCGACGGCGCTGCTCGCCGTCGCGGGCTGCGTGGTCGTCACGGTCGTGACCGCGGCCGTGGTCCGGTTCCTCGGGGCCTGGGAGCTGCCCTCGCTCACCCTGCCGTTCTGCCTGACCGCCTCCGCGGCGACCGTCGCCGCGCCCGGCTTCCGGCACGTCTGGCACCACGGCGACGCCCCGGCCGCGCTCGCCCGGGCCGCGACGGGCTCCACCGCCCTCCAACCGGCCGACGTGGTCCGGGGGTTCTTCGCCGGGTTCGGCCAGATCTTCTTCATGCCGCAGTGGTACGTGGGTGCCCTGCTGCTGCTCGGCCTCCTCGTCGCGGGCCGCCGCGCCGCGGCCGTCGCGTGCCTCGGCAGCGCCGTCGGGATGGCCGCGGCGTGGGCCCTCGGCGCCCCCGCCGCACAGCTCGCCGACGGCACGGCGGGCTACAACTCCGTCCTCGTGGCCCTCGCCCTGTGCGGCGTGTTCCTGCCGGTGCGGGCGGCGACACTCGCGTACGCGCTCGTGGGCGCCGCCACCGCGACGGCGCTCGGCCCGGCCGTCGCGGCGTTCTTCGCACCGGCCGGCGGGCACGCCTTCACCTGGCCGTTCGTACTGACCACGCTCGTTTTCCTGGCGGCGGCCAAGTCCTTTCCCCGGCTGACGGGTTCGGCCGCCGGGGACTGACGGCGGCCTGACAGTGGCCCGGCAGCGGTCTGACAGTGGCCTGGCAGCGGCCGGGCGCCGATCAGAACACGACGAGCGCCCGCCCGCCCTTGCCCGCGACCATGTTCTCGAAGGCGGCCGGGATGCCGTCGAGGCCGATCCGGTCGGTCACCAGGGCGCCGAGGTCCAGGCTTCCCGCCCGGATGTGCCCGGCCAGGACCGGCAGGTCCACCGCCGGGTCGCAGTTGCCGTACACGCAGCCGGACAGGGTCCTGCCCCAGTGGAAGAGCTCCAGGGCATTGAAGGTGACCTGCTGGTCCTTGCCGCCGATGCCGACCACCGTGGTGCGCCCGCCGCGCCGCGTGGACTCCCAGGCCGAGCGGATCGTCACCGCGCGGCCCACGCACTCGACCGCGACGTCGGCGCCGTTGCCGCCGGTGAGCTTGCGGATGTCGCGGGCCGTGGTCTCCGAGGCCACCACGTAGTCGGTGGCCCCTGCCGAGCGCGCCAGCTCCTCCTTCGCCGGGGAGACGTCGACCGCGATGATCTGCCCGGCGCCCGCGATCCTGGCCGCCTGCAGCGTGGCGAGGCCCACCCCGCCGACGCCGAAGACCACGACGCTCTCGCCCGCGCGGACCCGCGCCGAGTGGTGCACGGCGCCGTACCCGGTCAGGACGGCGCAGCCGAGCAGGGCCGCGTCGGTGAGCGGGACGCCGTCCGGCACCGGCAGGACGCAGTTGGCGGCGACCACCGTCTCCTCGGCGAACGCGGCGACGTTCAGACCGGGGTGCAGGTCCGAGCCGTCCGGCCGCCTGGCGTAGACGTCGGCGGCGCCCGCGAGGGCGTTGCCGCAGAGCCACACCTCGCCGAGCGAGCAGGCGTGACAGCTGCCGCACGACGGCGCCCAGTTCAGGACGACGCCGTCGCCGGGCGCGAGGTGCGTGACCCCCTCGCCGACGGAGACCACGGTGCCCGCGCCCTCGTGACCGAGGACGGCGGGCACCGGCACCCGCATCGTGCCGTTGGTCAGGGACAGGTCGGAGTGGCAGACCCCGGCCGCCGCGAGGCGCACCCGGACCTGGCCGGGGCCCGGCTCCGGCAGGTCGATCTCGGCGATCTCCAGCGGGGAGCCGACGGCGGGGAGGATGGCGGCGCGGACCACGTTCACGTACTCCTTGGGAAGGTTGGCGGACTCGGGGCGGCCGAGCGGGTCGGAACTGCGTCAGAACTGCAGGGATTTCGTCTGGAGGTACTCCGTCAGGCCGTGCGCGCCCAGCTCGCGGCCGACGCCCGACTGCTTGTAGCCGCCGAAGGGCGCGATGGGGTTGAAGCTGCCGCCGTTGATGTCGACCTGGCCGGTGTCCATGCGGCGGGCGAACGCGACCGCAGTCTCGTCGTCGGCCGCCCACACCGCGCCCGCGAGCCCGTACACGGTGCCGTTGGCGATGCGCAGGGCGTCGTCCTCGTCCTCGTACCGGATGATCGAGACGACCGGGCCGAAGATCTCCTCCTGGGCGATGGTCATTTCGGGCGTGACGTCCGCGAAGACGGTCGGCTGGACGAAGTAGCCCTTGTCCTTGGGTGCTTCGGGGCCGCCCGCCACGATCCGGGCGCCCTCCTCGACGCCCTTCTCGATGTAGCCGCGTACGCGTGCCTGCTGCTTGGCGTTGACGACGGGGCCGATGCGGTCGCCGTACTTGGCGGCGGCGGCCGCGGCGAGCTCCACCGCCTCGTCGTACCGGTCGGTGTGCACCAGCATGCGGGTCCAGGCGCTGCACGTCTGGCCGGAGTTGGACATGACGTTGGCGACGCCGACGTTGACGGCCTTGGCGATGTCGGCGCCGGGCAGGATGACGTTGGCGGACTTGCCGCCGAGCTCCAGGGCGACCCGCTTGACGGCCGCGCCCGCGGTGGCGCCGATCTGCTTGCCGACCGCCGTCGAGCCCGTGAACGAGACGAGGTCGACGCCCTCGTGCTCGGCGAGCGCCTGGCCCGCGACCGGGCCGAGGCCGGTGACCAGGTTGAACACCCCGGCGGGCACGCCCGCCTCGTGCACCGCCTCGGCGAAGAGCTGGGCGGTGAGCGGGGTGTCCTCGGCGGGCTTGAGCACGACCGTGCAGCCCGCGGCGAGCGCGGGGGCCACCTTGTTGACGATCTGGTGGAGGGGGTAGTTCCAGGGCGTGATCGCGCCGACCACGCCGACCGGCTCCAGGTAGACGGTGGAGTTGCCGACCCGCTCCTCGAAGGGGTGGGTCGCGGCGAGTTCGGCGTACGAGCCGGAGACCAGGATGGGCACCCCGGCGTGCACGGCCTGCGAGAACGGCAGCGGGGCGCCCAGCTCGGCGGTGACGGTCTCGGCGACCTCGTCCTTGCGGGCGACGAGGCGGTCGCGGAGGGCGCCGATCAGGGCGGCGCGCTCGGCGGGCGGGGTGGCGGCCCAGCCGGGCAGGGCGGCCCGGGCGGCGCGGACCGCGGCGTCGACGTCCTCCGCGGTGCCCGCGGGGACCTGGCCGATGGGCTGTTCGTCCGCTGGGTTCAGGACCGTGATGGTGTCGGTGCCCGCAGCCGGCCGCCAGGCGCCGTCGATGTACATCCCGTCGTGGGCCTTCATCGCATTCCTCCAGGTTGTCGTCCGCGCTACAAACTAGCGCTGATAGTTTTCAGACACCAGGGGCCCCGGCCCCGCCGCGGCCGCCGACCGCTCCGACTCACTGGTTCGCGCCCCGCGGGCCGGTTCCAGCTCCGGCCTAGGCCCGGTCCACCCCGTTTCCAGACCGTCCCGAGGCCTACACCAGGCCGCTGACCAGCGCGCGAAGGGGCGGTGCGGCTCACGCCTGCTCCGCGCACCCCGCCCCGCCCTCAGCTGTTTTCCGGACACACCCCACCCATTCGCCCTGTATTCGATTTCGAATACATGACGGACGCATGACAAGGCGTCGACTCTCTTGATCTGGACACGTCGAACAGTCAATCTTCTGATCGCGACGGGAGCGGCACGCACCGCTCCCTTCTGTGTGTGCGATCCCGTGCACACCCCCCACAGTCGCGCGCCCGACCCCGGGCACGCCGCCAATGAGGAGGACTCCCTCGTAATGGCCATGCTTCGCAGCAAGAAGACTGTGATCGCCGCGGCGATCTCGACCGCCACCGCCGCCGCCGTCATCGGTACGGTCACCGCCCTGCCCGCCCAGGCCGCCCCCGCCGAGGGCACCGTGCTCGCGGCCGGCTCCGCCGACGCGATCAAGGGCAGCTACATCGTCACGCTGAAGAACGGGTCGGGCCTCAAGGCCGCCACGAGCCAGGGCAAGGACCTCATAGCCGAGTACGGCGGCTCGGTGCAGAAGACCTTCAAGTCCGCGCTCAACGGCTACTCCGCGAAGCTGACCGAGACGGAGGCGAAGAGACTCGCCGCCGATCCCGCCGTCGCCTCCGTCGAGCAGAACCAGAGACTCCAGTCCTCCGCGACGCAGACCGGCGCCCCCTGGGGCCTGGACCGCATCGACCAGACGAAGCTGCCGCTGAACGGGTCGTACACCTACCCGGACACCGCGGGCTCCGGCGTCACCGCGTACGTCATCGACACCGGCGTGCGCATCTCGCACTCCGAGATCAGCGGCCGCGCGGTGAACGGATACGACGCCGTGGACGGCGACAGCACCGCCCAGGACGGCAACGGCCACGGCACGCACGTCGCCACGACCATCGCCGGCAAGACGTACGGCGTGGCCAAGAAGGCCAAGGTCGTGGCTGTCCGCGTGCTCGACAACAACGGCTCCGGCACCACCGCCGGCGTCATCGCGGGCATCGACTGGGTGACGAGCAACCACGCCGCCGGCGCGCCGGCCGTGGCCAACATGTCGCTCGGCGGCGGCGCGTCCACCTCGCTGGACAACGCCGTGAAGAACTCCATCGCCGACGGCGTCACCTACGCGGTCGCCGCGGGCAACGAGAGCACCAACGCCGCGAACTCCTCCCCCGCGCGCGTCCCGGCGGCCATCACCGTCGGCGCGACCAGCAACACCGACGCGCGGGCGAGCTTCTCCAACTACGGCTCGGTCCTCGACATCTTCGCGCCGGGCGTCTCCATCAAGGCGGGCTGGCACACCGGCGACACGGCGACCAACACCATCTCCGGTACGTCGATGGCCACCCCGCACGTCGCGGGCGCGGCGGCGATCTATCTGGCGGGCCACACCTCGGCCACGCCGGCGCAGGTCGCCTCCGCTCTGGTGAACGGTGCCACGCCGAGCGTGGTGACCAACCCCGGCACGGGTTCGCCGAACCGGCTCCTCAAGATCGTTCAGTGATCCGCGGGTCCTTGGAGTGAGCGCACCCCGGAGGCCGACGTGTCCGCATGCCGCGGGCCGTCGGCCTCCGGCGGTCGTCGGTGGCCGGGCGCGCAGTTCCCCGCGCCCCTGACGGGGCGCACCCGGTCTCGGCCGCGTGAGGCCCGCGTACGCCGAGACCCGCCGCGACCAGCAGCAGTCCGCCCAGCATCACGAACGGCGCGGCCACCCCCGCGACACCGGCCACCAGTCCCGCGGACGCGGGTGCCGCCACCTGACCGAGCCGGTTGCCGGTGAGCCGCAGGGCGAGGGCCGTGGAGCGCGCGTCGTCGGGCGCCGCCTGGACCACCGTCGTCATGGAGAGCGGCTGCCCGACGCCGAGGCAGAAGCCGAGCACGGCCAGCATCAGGGCGAGCGCCCACACCGGCACCGGCAGCGCGAGCCCCGCGCACAGCAGCCCGCCGAGCAGGCACGTGCAGGTCAGCAGCGTGGCCCTGCCGAGCAGCCGGATCATCGGCGTCATCACCAGACGGCACGCGATGGTCGCCGCGGCCCGCAGCGAGAGCAGCACGCCGACCGTGGCGGGCGCGATGCCCCGGTGCTCGCCGACCACGGGCAGGTAGGCCGTGAGGATGTCCGTCGCGGAGAGCACGGCGAGACTGATGAAGATGCCCGCGGGCACGCCGCGGGTGCGCAGGATGCCGAGCACCGGCACGCGGCCGGCACGCTCGGGGGCGGCGGACCGGGGACGCTTGTGCTCGATGCGCCACAGCGAGGTGAGGGAGACCGCGCCGACCACCGCGGAGACGATGAGGGCGAAGGCGCTCGTGCGGCCCGTGTCGGCGCCGATCAGGGCGCCCGCGGCGATCGGCCCGATCAGCTGGCCGAGGGAGGCGCCGATGGTGAAGTGGCCGAAGTTGCGGTCCTGTTCGGCGGGCGCGGACTGCCGGGCGACGATCGACTGCGCGCCGATCACGAAGCAGAGGTGGCCGAGCCCCATCACCCCGCTCCAGGCGGCCATCGCCGCGAGCGAGTCCGCCGTACCGCTGAGGGCGCAGCCGCCGGAGATGAGCACCACGCCGACGGGCAGCAGCGGCGCGCAACGGCCGTGGTCCGTCCGGCGTCCGAGCGGTACGGCCGCGAAGAGCGGCAGCAGGGCGTAGACGCCCGCGATGACGCCGATGGCCCGCTCGTCGGCGCCCAGCGACAGGGCCCGGTAGGAGACGGCGGGCCGCGCCATCGACACCGCCCCCTGCGCGAAGCAGAAGGCGATGACGAGACGGAGCAGCCAGCCCCTGCCACCGGGCCCGGACGACGCGGCAGGCATCAGATGATGCCGAAGAGGATGCCGGAGCCGAGCACGACCAGCGAGGTGAGAACGGCCCATTTGACGGTGAACTTGGTGTGGTCGCCGAACTCGACCTTGGCCATGCCGACGAGGACGTAGACGGCGGGCACCAGCGGGCTCGACATGTGCAGGGCCTGTCCCGCGATGGAGGCGCGGGCGATCTCCAGGGTGCCGACGCCGTGCGCCTGGCCCGCCTCGGCGAGGACCGGCAGGACGCCGAAGTAGAAGCCGTCGTTGGACATGAAGTAGGTGAGCGGGATGGAGAGCAGTCCGGTCACCAGGCCCATGTGCGGGCCCATGCCCTCCGGGATGGCGTCGACGAGCCAGTCGGCCATGTGGTCGACCATGCCGGTGCCGGTGAGGACGCCGGTGAAGACGGCGGCGGCGAAGACCATGCCGGTGACGTTGAGGACGTTCTCCGCGTGGGCGGCGATGCGGGCCTTCTGGTCCGGCATGTGCGGGAAGTTGACGGTGAGGGCGAGCGCGGCGCCGAGCAGGAAGAGGACCGGGATCGGCAGCCACTCCATGATCATGGCGGTGAGCAGCAGGACAGTGAGGGCGGCGTTGAACCAGTAGAGCTTGGGGCGCAGGGTGGCGCGGTCGGGGTCCAGCCCCTGGAAGCCGTCGTCGTCGGACTCGGGGTCGGAGCCGGCCTCCGCGTCCGTCTCGGCGTCGGTGCCGGTCCCCGCTCCCCCGGTGGTCTTCTTCGTGAGCGACGTACGCCCGTCGGCACCGCCCCCGCTGCCCACGAGGACGGTCTCGTCGGCCGGCTCGATCTCCTTCTCCAGGACCTCGTCGAGCGACAGCACGCCGAGCCGCTTGCGCTCGCGCAGACCGAGGGCGTACGAGAGGAGGAACACGGCGACCAGACCCATGGCGAGCGCCGGGATCATGGGGACGAAGATGTCGGCGGCGTCGACCTTCAGCGCGGTCGCGGCACGGGCCGTCGGGCCGCCCCAGGGCAGTGTGTTCATGACGCCGTTGGCGGTGGCGGCGACGCCCGTCATCACGACGAGGCTCATCTTGAGGCGCTTGTACAGCGGGTACATCGCCGAGACCGTGATCATGAAGGTGGTCGAGCCGTCGCCGTCGAGGGAGACGATCGCGGCGAGCACGGCGGTGCCCACCACGATGCGCATCGGGTCCGCCTTGCAGAAGCGCAGGATGCCCCGGACGATCGGGTCGAAGAGGCCGACGTCGATCATGACGCCGAAGTACACGATGGCGAACATGAGCATGGCCGCCGTGGGCGCCAGATTGCCGACGCCGTCGAGGACGTAGTCCCCGAGATGGGCTCCCTTTCCTACGAAAACGCAGAAGAGCGCGGGGATCAGCACCAGCGCCGCGATCGGCGACATCTTCTTCATCATGATCAGCACCAGGAAGGTGGCGATCATGACGAATCCGAGGATTGTCAGCATGGGGGCTACCTAACGTTCACCATCGAACTCCCACCAGGTCTGGCGGTCCGGACGACGTTAGGACCCGCCATCCAGCGTTAACAAGATGTTGACGCGCGAGCAATAAGCGCAAAACTCCTGGTCACGGCCGTGTGTCGGGCACGTCGAGGAGAATCGCGCCGTTGCGGGTCGCGACGGCGAGCTCGCCGCCCGGGCCCGCGGCGAGGCCCGTGCAGACGGAGGGGAGTTCGAGGCCCGTCCGCAGGACACCGTCCCTGGCCCCGACGACCACGAGGTGCCGCCAGGCCGCGACGGCGTACGCCGCCCCGCCGGGCAGCACGGCGGCGTACCGCACCCCGAGGAGCGCGGCCGGGTGCTCGTGGGTGGCCCGCACGTCCAGCCGCGGTCCCGGTCCCGGCCCCTCGGCGAGTCCCGCGAGGACCGGGGCGGCGGGCAGCACCGAGGTGCCGGTCCTGCCGACGAGGATCAGCTCGCCGGGGCCGTCCGGGGCCGCGCCCAGCGCCAGCACCGGATGCTGGCCGGGCACCAGCGCCCGGTGTCCGGTCTCGGCGTCCACGAGGCTGAGGCCCTTGGGCATCGGGACCCCGATGAGCCACCGGCCACCGCAGCGCACCGCGGCCGCGCCGCCGGTCAGCGGGTACGGGGAACGCCCCACGGACGGCCAGTCGTGGCTCACGGCGCGGCCCGCGCCGATGGAGTGCACCCGCACGGGGATCCGGCCGAAGTCGCTCCGGAAGTCGAGCGCCAGCGCCACGTCACTGTCGCGCGGGCTCCGCCCCGCCAGCCGCACGAGGCCCGACAGCGCGCCCCCGTCGGACAGGACGACCTCGCGCAGCACCGTTCTCCCCGGCCGCTCGCCTTCCGGGCCCCCGAGGTCCCAGCGCTCAAGGACCCCCAGCTCGCTCCGCGTGAACAGCACGGGCCGCGGCGCACCGCCGGGCGCCGCCCCGCTCGCCGCCATCAGTTCCACGACCGCGCTCTCGCAGGCGGGCCGCAGCTGGTGCCGCAGCGCGCCACTCGTACCGTCGCGCACCTGGACCGTGCCGTCGGAGCCGCCGACCGCGACGGCGGTGCGCCCGTCCGCGGTGAACGCCGAGACGGCCGTCGCGCTCGGCACGGCGTCCAGCGCCTCGGTCAGCTCCCAGCCGCCGGCGCGCCCGTCGAGCCGCCACAGGGTGCCCCGATCGTCGCCGCCGAGCAGGCCTCCGCCGTCCGCCCGCGCCAACGACCGCAGGGGCAGCGGGAGTCTGCGCTCCCATGTCTCGCCCCGGACGGCGACGAGGCGGCGGTCACCGCCCGCGCTGAAGGCCCGCGCGCCCCGGGCGCCCTGTGTGAAGGCGAGGGCGTGCACGGGTGCCTCGTGCAGGAGGAGCGGCTCGCCGAGCGGGCGGCAGGCGGGCAGGGCCCACTCCCGTACGGTGCCGTCGTCGGCGCCCGCGAACAGCCGCCCCGACCCGGCGGGGTCGAGGGCCAACGCCGTTGCCCACGCGGGGTGTTCGGGCTCAGGCCCGAGTCCGTACCACCTGCCGTGCGTGACGTCCCAGCAGGCGACGCGCCCACTGTCGGTGGCGGCCACGACCACGTCACGGCCGCTCACCGTGCCCGTCGTCACGGCGGTCACGATGCCCGGGACGGTGAACTCCCTTTCCGCCAGGGGCACTCCGCCGATCAGTGTCAGGACGGTCACCCGGCCGCCGATCTCCCCGGTCACCACCAGAGCGTGTCCTTCGCGGGTGCGGCCGACCGTCGCGCAGACCACCAGCGAGTACGTCCACGGTTCCGTGTGGGACAGCCGTCGCCGCCACAGCTCCCGCTGCTCGACCACGTCCCAGCAGCGGATCAGATGGTCCCCGCCGACGCTCACCAGGGCGCTCCGCGTGCCCCGGGCGCGCACCGCGCCCACGGCGAGCACGGGTGCCTCATGGGCGTTGATCCGAGTGGAATCGGCGGCGTGCACACCGGGCCAGAGCCGGATCACGCCGTCGTCGCCGCCGATGGCCGTCGTCCCGTCCACCGCGCACACCGCCGAGGCCTCGTGCAGCCCCTCCTGCCCGCCGACGCGGTCGCCGGTGACCAGGTCGTACAGCTGGAGGCCGCGCCCGGCCCCCTGCACGCCCACGCACTCCGTCGAGCCGAGCCGGAACGTCGAGAGGCGCACCCTTCCGCCGCTGCCGATCCGCAGCGGCAGCCCCAGCGGGCGCCCGCTGTCCAGGTCGACGCGGTGCAGCAGCCCGTCCGACGTGGCGACGGCCACGACCCACTGGCGGCCCACCCGGCGCACGGCGAGCGCGCGGGGCGGCGGCGTGTGTTCGAGCAGCGTGCGCACGGGTGCCTCTTCGGTGAGCGAGGTCAGGCGGACCGTGCCGTCGGCACCCAGGGTGACAGCGAGATCCCCCTGGGCGTGCCCGGCCACATGCGTGAGCGCGAGGACTTCGCCGTCGTGCCCGGTGGACACGGCGGGGCCGAACGCGTCGAGGTCGGTGAACCGTACGGTGGCGTTGGAGTACCCCGCGAGCATCAGGTGCTCGTATCCGGGGGGCAGCTCGGCAAGCGCGGTGATCGGTGCCGTCGTCCCCGACCGCGCGCTGCCCGCCACGGAACGGCCCACGCACTCCGCGTCGAGCTGCAGTCCGAGACGCTCCTGTCGCCTCCTCTCGACGTCGAGCAGCGCACGTCGGTGGCGCCGGGACAGCCGCGGCTGCGCGCTCTTCGTGCCCAGTGCGTACGTGAGAAAGTCACCTCCCGCGAAGCGCAGTACCGCGCGGGTCGGCGGCCCCTGCCCGTCGACGCCGCCCCATACCTGCACCTGTGCCGCCCGGCGCAGCCCGAGGCGCTCGTGCCCGGCGTCGGTCTCGGGGTCAGGAGGGAGCCGCCAGCACCAGTACCCGCCCCGGGCCGCGTCGAAGACGTGCAGCAGCCGCCACTGGAGCGGGAAGGCCTCGCCCCGGCGCCACGTCACGTGCCCGTAGTTCGACACCGCCGCCGCGCAGCCCGGCAGTCGGCGTATCGCCGTCCATGCGGTGTCCAGGACGAACTGATCGGTGACGGGCTGGTCCGAGCGGTCACCGGTGTCCAGGTCCCACACCGTGACATCGGAACGGAAGAGCTGCTTCTCCAGGAAGTACGCCCCGGCGTCCACCGGCACCACGATGCCGCTCATCGGGGAGGCGTCCATCCCCTCGTACCGCCGCGCCCCACCATGCGGATTCCACGCCGCCCACCGCGCCCGCCACGGCAGATCCCCCCGGTCGCACGACGCGGCGAGCCCCGTCGCCTTCCGGCAGACGGCGGCGAGCCGCAGCCGCGCCCGGCTCCCGGGGTCGGCGGCGCGCGCCCGGCTCCCGCGCAGCAGCTCCTCCACGTCCCGCACAGCACGTCCGGCCCGCCGTCCCTTCGCGGTACGCAGCCGGGGCAGCGCGGCGAGCAGCTGGTCCGGGTCGGCGGTGAGCACGAAGTCCGCGTCCTCCACCAGTGGGTCGAGGACGCCGCCCTCGGCCGCGTGCAGGGCGAGGTACCGCCGTACGTAGGGGTGGTCGAGGCCCTTCAGCACGTCCGCGACCACGGCCTGCACCCGCGCGGCGTCCTGGCCCTCGCGCAGGTACTCGACGAGGGCCCGGTGGTAGATGCGGTACACGGAGACGCCGTCCTCGACGGACTCGACGTCCTCGACGAGGTACGAACCCGCGGCCTTCCGCAGCCAGACGATGTCCTCGTCGCCGTAAGGGTGGCCGCCGATGGCCGCCGCGAGGCGGGGCCACACCCCGGCCCAGGGCAGGCCCACGCCCTGCGCGAAGGCGAGCGGGCGCAGCAGGTCGCGGGCGCGGCCGGCGAGCGGGCCGAGGCGCTGTTCCAGGTCGCGCTCCATGGCCTGGCCGGGCAGGCGCGGCAGTTCGTCGCGCCAGCGCCGGTCGTCCGGGTCGGGCACCCGGGTCTCGCGGGCCGTGGTGCGCGCGGTGATCCGGGCCACCAGGAAGGAGCGTCCGGCCGCCTCCGCGATGGCCCGGGCGACGGCGTCGACCCGGTCGGGCGGCGCCGTGCACAGCACCGATCCGGGGGTGGTGAGCAAGGTGCGGGTGTAGGCGCGCACGGCGTCGGGGTCGCCGTGGCGTTCGTCGTCGAGGTCGATGCGGCTCGCGGTGCGGGGCAGCAGGCGGGCGATGTGGGGGCGGGCGCCGACGAGGAGGCGCACGGGCAGCCGGCGGCGCGGGTCGGTGAGCGGGGCGATGAGTTCCTCGACGGTCTCGTGCGGGTCGAGTGCCTCGTCGAGGGAGTCCATGAGGACGACGAGGGGTTCGGGCCTCGCCTGGAGGTGGGCGGCGAGCGCGCCGAGGGACGCGGCGGCGCAGCCGGATGCGGCGGCGAGCGCGTCGAGGAGCTGCCGTTTCGTCTTGTGGCTGGCGTTGACGGCGACGTCCACGGCGCCGGGCCCGGGCAGCCTGGCGGGCAGTCCTGCGCGGGGCACGGCGGCGCCGTGGGCCGCGTCGGTGAGCACGGTGACCATGCCGAGCAGGGAGGACTTGCCGGAGCCGGGGTCTCCGGTGACCACGCAGAGCCGGTCGGCGGCACGGTGGGGTGCGAGCCAGTCGGTGATGTCGGTCAGCGCGGTGTGCCGGCCGGTGAAGTCCCAGACCTCCTCGGTGGGCACGTCGGTGCCGCGCGCCCTGGGCAGGAAGAATCCGGTCAGTTCGGCTTTCCTGGCCCGGCGTTCGCGGCCGGCGAGGTCGACGATCCGGTCGATCTCCTCCAGCTTCAGGCCACAGGCGCCGGGGACGTGCCGGGGGTTGGGCAGGAAGTCGGGGATGTCGGCGTCGGCGTGGGTCACGGACCAGATGGCCCGCTGCGTCGCCGGCAGCCGGGGGTCGGCCTTGATGGCGCGCATGACCTGGCCGATGCCGATGTGGGCGGGTGCGTGGCCCGCGGTGGCCTGGCTGCGCACGGCCCGGTCGAAGGCCGCGGAGAGGGCTCCGGCCAGCGCTTCCTCCTTGCGCCGGGTCGCGGCGACGATCACCAGGCCGGTGGCGCCCGCGCCGGTGGGGCCGGGGTCGGAGCGGCGCGCTTCGAGGGCGGCGCGCAGTGCGCTGTCGGCGCCTTCCTCGGCGTAGCAGGCGTCGATGAGGACGAGGAGCCGGGCCACGGGAGTGTCCTCCCACAGCAGGGTCACGAGGTCTTCGGTGGGCAGGGCGGTGCCGGGCAGGTCGCGCGCGTCGCTGTCGGCGAGCAGCAGGTAGTGCCGGCCGCTGCCCTCGGCGGTGACGCCGTGGCAGGTGAGGTAGAGGACCACGTAGTCGTCGGGGGTGCGCTCGGGGTCGGTGGCGAACTTCCGCAGGGCCTTGGTCAGTTGTTCGCGGGTCGGGTCGAGGCCCAGGTCGGCGCCCCTGCGGTAGTCGAGTTCGCCGAGGAAGAGGCGGTCGATGCGGGCCACGTCGTCGGCGAGTTCGGGCCGTGCCGCCTCGGGGTGCGCGTGGACCTCCGTGACCGCCGTCGACAGCAGGAAGCGGCGGGCGGGAGCGGGCCGGTCGGCGGGCGCGTCCGCGGGTGCCGTGCCGGACCCGTCACCCCGCACCGCGCCCCTCGCTCACCGCTCTGCCCGCCTCCGCCGTGCACAGGTACCGGGTCACGTCGTGGGCCTTCGCGCCGTTGTGCACGAGATGGCCGCGCACGCGCTCGCCGAAGAGCGGGCGC
This sequence comes from Streptomyces sp. NPDC018029, assembly GCF_044327655.1. Lineage (NCBI taxonomy): Bacteria > Bacillati > Actinomycetota > Actinomycetes > Kitasatosporales > Streptomycetaceae > Streptomyces > Streptomyces sp. NPDC018029. Next base: position 109,576 of record NZ_JBIRFV010000013.1, read on the forward strand.
AGGTCCTTGACGAGGGCGACGACGTCTCCTTCGTCCGCGATGTTGGTCCAGTGCTCGACGCGGCCCGGCCAGTCCCCCGGCCTGCCGTCGGCACCGGCCCTGAGCCGGTCGAAGACGAGGTGGCGGATGCCCAGCGGGGAGCCGAGCGTCAGCAGCGCGCGGGCGGGCCAGTCGGGGTGGGCGCACAGGGCTTCGTAGGCGACGACGCTGCCCAGGGAGTGGCCGATGACGACGCGTGTGTCGGGGGTGACGGCGGCGGCGACGCGGCGCTGGACCTCGGCGTGGACGGCCGCGTCGGTGAGGTAGGCGCGCACCTGTTTGAGGTCGAGGATCAGGGAGCGCAGGGCCACGTCGGCGAAGAAGCGGGAGCGGCTGAGCGCACGGAGGGCGCGCTGCACGGCGCCCGGGGTGCTCGTGAGGCTGCGAGCAGTGGGCGGCATGACGGCGGGGTCGGTGCGGGCGGCCTCCGCCCACCACTGCAGGAGCAGTTCGCTCTCCAGCCCTTCGGCCACGTCGGCGGCGTCGAGCGGTGCGTCGAGCAGGCCGAGCGTCCGGCCCGCGGGCCGGAACAAATCCCCGTAGAAGACGCAGGTCATGTCCGAGGGGTCCAGGGGCGGCGCGGCGGCGCGGGTCAGGCCGTCGGCGAGCGCGGGGTGCCAAGTCGCGAGCAACTGGCGCTCACCCAGGTGCTGTTGGCCGATCCCGTGGACGCACACCACACGTGCCATGTTCCCCCTCGTGGCCGCAGGCGGGTTCGATCACCTTAGCAACGCAGCGTTCTGCGGGGGCCGTTCACGCGGCAAACCGGCGCGGCCCGGGCCGCCGGGCGGCGTTCAGTCCAGCGACCGCGCGAAGTACGCGTGCAGCAGGATCCGTGCCTCGTCGACGAGCGCGGGGTCGCCCGCCGGGTCGGCGCGGAACGCCAGCTGGAGGACCGCGTCGACGGCCTCGACGCCGACCAGCATCGTGCGGCGCAGCCCGGCGTCGAGCGGGCGGTCCAGATGGCCCGCGAGCAGGGCCGCCACCCGTTCGGCGACCTGCGAGTTGGCGTCCGGCATCGCGTCGGGGGCCGAGGGGATGCCGAAGTCGACGAGGCCGAAGCCGGGGACGGTGCGCATCATCGCCAGGTACTCGTCGAAGGCGGCGTCGACGGCGCCGCGCCAGTCGCCGCGCTCGACGCCGGTCACGCGTGCGGCCACGCGCTCCGCGTACGCGTCGAGGTTGCGGTGGGCGAGGGCGTCGGCGAGGGCCCGTTTGTTGCCGAAGAAGCGGTAGACCGAGCCGATCGGGACGCCCGCGCGCTGGGCCACGGCGCGGGTGGTGAGGCCTTCGTAGCCGGTCTCGTCGAGGACGGCGGCGCAGGCGTCGAGGATCCGGGTCAGGCGCTCGGCGCTGCGCTCCTGCACGGGGACGCGGCGCAGGGAGGCCGGGGTCCTGGGGTCCTTGGGCGGGCTCGGACGGCCCTCGGACGAGTGCGGGCGATCCTCGGACGGGTTCGGGCGGTCCTCGGACGGGTTCGGGTGGTCCTCGGACGGGTTCGGGTGGCGCATCCCGGGAGAGTAGAGCACCGCTCACATTCCCGGCTTCCTCTTGCGGAAGGAAAACGTGAATCCTACGGTGTCCCATAGGAATCGTTGACGAGGGAGCTGTGATGCGCGGGGACCACGCAAGCAACGCCGGCCGAGCGGGCGCGAGCGACGCCAGGAAGGCCGCCGAAGGGCTGACCTACCTCTCCGGCTTCGGCAACGAACACAGCTCCGAGGCGGTGCCCGGCGCCCTGCCGCACGGCCGCAACGCGCCGCAGCGCGCACCCCTCGGGCTCTACGCCGAGCAGCTGAGCGGCTCGGCCTTCACCGAGCCGCGCGCCCACAACCGCCGCTCGTGGCTCTACCGCATCCGCCCTTCGGCGGCGCATCCGCAGTTCACCCGGGCCGACAACGGCGCGCTGCGCACGGCCCCCTTCACCGAGACGGTCCCCGACCCGAACCGGCTGCGCTGGAACCCGCTCCCGGAGCCCGCGCCCGGCACGGACTTCCTGGCGGGCCTGTGGACGCTCGGCGGCAACGGCGACGCGACGCAGCGCACCGGCATGGGCATCCACCTCTACCACGCCAACTCCTCCATGGCCGACCGGGTGTTCAGCGACGCGGACGGTGAGCTGCTGATCGTGCCGGAGAGCGGCGGGCTGCTCCTGCGCACCGAGTTCGGGCTGCTGCACGCCGAGCCCGGCGAGGTCGCACTGATCCCGCGCGGCGTCCGCTTCCGCGTGGAGCTCCTGGAGGCGACCGCGCGCGGGTACGTGTGCGAGAACTACGGCGCGCCCTTCCAGCTCCCCGACCTCGGCCCGATCGGCGCCAACGGCCTGGCGAACGCCCGGGACTTCCGGGCCCCCGTCGCCGCCTACGAGGACGTCGAGGGCCCGGTGGAGGTGGTGAACAAGTTCTGCGGCAACCTCTGGCGCGCGACGTACGACCACTCCCCGCTCGACGTGGTCGCCTGGCACGGCAACCACGTCCCGTACGTCTACGACCTGCACCGCTTCAATGTGATCGGCTCGATCAGCTACGACCACCCGGACCCGTCGATCTTCACCGTGCTGACCTCCCCGTCGGACACCCCGGGCCTCGCCGGCGTCGACTTCGTCGTCTTCGCCCCGCGCTGGCTGGTGGGCGAGGACACCTTCCGGCCGCCGTACTTCCACCGGAACGTGATGAGCGAGTACATGGGCCTCATCGAGGGCGCGTACGACGCGAAGGCGGAGGGCTTCGTGCCGGGCGGCGGCTCCCTGCACAACATGATGTCCGCGCACGGTCCCGACCGCGAGACCTTCGAGAAGGCGTCGGCCGCCGAGCTCAAGCCGCAGAAGATCGACGACGGCCTCGCCTTCATGTTCGAGACGCGCTGGCCGGTGACGGCCACGGAGCAGGCGGCCACCGCGTCCCACCTGCAGCGCGGTTACGACGACGTATGGCAGGGTCTGGAGCGCCACTTCCGCAACTGACGCATTACCACGCTGATTCGGAGAGACCGTGACCGCTTTTGCCCCGGACTCGATCGTCCTGAATCGGAAACTGCCGCTCTGGTACCAGGTGTCGCAGTCCCTGCGCGCCTCCATACTGGGCCGCACCCCTGACGCCCCGCTCCGGCTGCCCACCGAGGAGCAGCTGGCGGGGCACTACGGGGTGAGCGTGCTGACGATGCGGCAGGCGCTGAAGGAGCTGGAGGACGAGGGGCTCATCACCCGCCACCGGCGGCGCGGCACCTTCATCGAGCCGAGCGCGCGGCGCGGCTCCCCGGTCCGGCTGCTCGGCTCGGTCGACGCGATCGTGGCCCAGCAGTCGGGCATGACCACCCGGCTCCTGGACCACGGCACCGCGCCGCTCCCCGCCGACCTCGCCGGGCACTTCCCGGGGTCGGCCGAGGTGGCGACGTACCACCGGCTGCGCAGCGACGAGAAGACGGGCGAGCCCACCAACCACGCCCGCAACTACGTCCGCCCCGAACTGGCCGCCCGCATCGAGCCGGCCGACCTCGCGCGCTGGCCCATGACGAAGGTCCTGCGCGACGTGGTGGGCGTCCGCATCAGCCGCATCACCGACACCGTCGAGGCGACGCTCGCCGACCCGGAGACCGCGCGGCTCCTCGAAGTGCCGCTGCTCAGCCCGATCCTGCACTACACCGGCGTCACGTACGACGAGGAGGGCCGCACCCTGGACGTGGCCCGCATCCACTACCGCGGCGACCGCTTCTCCTTCTCGGTCACGCTCGACGCGACGTGACGGGGCCGGGCGGACACGTCGTACGATGCCGGGCGTGACGCACGACGAAGCGCCGCTGCTCGCGGACCTCATGCCGTGGTCCGTCGCACCGCTCCGGCCGGGCCGCGGGTGGCCGATGGGTCCGGATCCCGCATCCTTGAAGGCCCGTTGGGGCGCCCTCGTCCGCGCCGGGGGCCAGGACCGCGAGGCCCTGTTCCGGCCGACCCGTGCCCGCACCCTGCACACCGCGGTGGCCCAGCTGCCCGGCCACTCCGGCGGGACGGGCCGGCTGGCCAAGGAGACCGGTCCCTGCCCCGAGCCCGTGCGCGTCCTGCACGGACCGTTCGACGAGCAGTGGCTGATCCCCGACCACCGGCTGCTCGACGTCGCCCGGCCCGAGCTGTGGCGGGTGGCGGGCGAGGGCCAGCTCTTCGCCGTCGAGCAGGGTCACGTCCCCGGGTCCGCGGGGCCCGCCGTCCTCGCCTCGGCGGTGCTGCCGGACGGCCGCTCGCCCGCCGGGCGCCCGGGCAGGATACGGCCGCTGTTCCGCCGCCCCGGCGGCCTTGAGCCCAATGTGACGCCGGGCCTGCTCGCGCACCTTTCGGGGCTGCTCGGCCAGGAGGTCACCGCGCGCGCCCTGCTCGCCTGGGTGCTCGCGGTGGGCACCGGTTCCGCGGCGGGCTGCCGGGTGCCGCTCACCCGCGACGCCGGGGTCTGGGCGCGGGGCGTGGAGCTCGGGCAGCGTCTCCTGCGCCTCCAACTGCGCGGCGACGGCGAGCGCCCGAAGCTGCCGGGCGGACGCAGGCCCTATGTCCGGGCGCCCCTCCCCGCCCGGCCCGACGCCCTGGAGTACGACGCCGAGGACGAGGTCCTGCGGGTCGGCGAGGACGGCGTCATCTCGCCGGTGCCGTGGGAGGCCTGGGAGTACGAGGTGAGCGGGGTGCGTGTCGTCGAGCGCTGGTTCGCGCGGCGCACGGAGCCGGCCGAGGCGGGCACGCTGGAGGCGATCCGGCCCCCGGCGTGGCCCCAGCCGTGGACGTCCGAGCTGCTCGAACTGATCACGGTGCTCGCCCTCCTCGCGGAACTCGGCCCGGAGCGGGCGGAATTGGCGTCCTCGCTCGACGCTCCCCTCACCGCGGCCGACCTGCGCGCCGCGGGCGTGCTGCCCGTGCCGGGCGCCGCGCGGCGCCCGGCGTCCGTCCTCGACCACCACGAAGAGGGCCCGGAGGGACAGTTCGCCCTGCTCTAGCTAGCTCTCCAGCCGCTCCTCCAGGCGGACGGTCACGGTGTCCCCCTCCTCCTTCCCGATCGCCTTGCGCACCTCCGCCTTCACGGGCAGCTTGTGCGTGCCGTCCCCCAGGGCCATGAAAGACCCCCGGAACGGATGACCGTCGATCGTGCCCCTGACCTTCACCAGGCCGCGGGTGCGGAAGTACGCGGCCGACTCGGGCCACACCACGTACGTCCAGCCACCCTTGTTCGGACTCTTCCGCAGCGTCGCGGTGAACTGCTCGTCCATCCTCATGCCTCCGCTTCTGGGGTTCACGGAATAGGACGGGAGCGGGCCGGGAAACTCATCGGCCGCCGCGCGTGTCCGGGCGGAACGAGTCGAGGAGCCTGCGCAGCGCGCGTTCGAAGCTCTCGTCCGCGTCGCCGGGCGGCGGCGCCTGCGCCAGCATCCCCGCGAGCCGCGGATACGCCCCGCTCGCCACCTGCGCGGCCAGATAGGCGAACCGGACTTCCTGCTCCTGCTCCGCCGACCAGGGCAGGCCCCTGGTGCGCTCGGCGATGGCGATCTCGTTGGCCACGGCGGTCATCGCCGTGCCGTTGACCATCGCGATGAGCTCCATCTTGGTGCCGTAGGGCGCGTCGAGGCCCTCCAGGACGCCGAGGCAGTGCTCCAGATACCGCAGCGCGTTCGGGCTGGAGCCGTAGACCGTCGACATGACGTGCACCAGCCACGGGTGCCGCCGCAGGATCGCCCGGGTCTGCCGGCCGAGGGCGAGCATCTCCGCGTACCAGTCGCCGCCCACGGCCTCCTCGGACAGCTCGTACTCCCCGCTGGCCATGTCGACCATCAGCTCGTACAGGTCCTCCTTGCGCGGCACGTAGTTGTACAGCGACATCGTGCCGCAGCCCAGCTCGGCCGCCACGCGCCGCATGGACACCGCGGCGATGCCGTCCGCGTCGGCGATGCGGACGGCCGCCCGCGCGATGTCGGCCCTGCTGTACGCGGGCTTGGGGCCGCGGCCCGCACGCTCGGGGCGCGCCCAGATCACTTCGGGGGTGGCCGCTCGGCCCGCCATTGATCATCACCTCGCCCCCCATGTTAGTTACGTACAGCGTACGTAGTGAGGTACCGTGACGGCATGACTACTACGTACGCTGTACTTAGTGAGGGTCTGGAGAAGCGGTACGGCTCCGGCGACTCGGCCGTCACCGCCCTGCGGGGCCTGGACCTCGCCATCGCCGAGGGCACCGTCTGCGGGCTGCTCGGCCCCAACGGCGCGGGCAAGACCACCGCGGTCCGGGTGCTCACCACCCTTCAGGCGCCGGACGCCGGGACCGCGCGCGTCGCGGGGCACGACGTGGTGCGCGAGCCGGCCGCGGTACGCCGGCACATCGGCGTCACAGGGCAGTACGCGTCGGTCGACGGCGATCTGACCGGGCGGGAGAACCTGCGGCTCTTCTCCCGCCTCCTGCGCGCGCCGCGCGGACGCGCCGACGAACTCCTCGGACACTTCGGGCTCACCGACGCGGCGGACCGCCCGGCCCGTACGTACTCCGGCGGCATGCGGCGCCGCCTCGACCTCGCGGCGAGCCTCCTCACCCGGCCCGCCGTGCTCTTCCTCGACGAGCCCACCACCGGCCTCGACCCGCACAGCAGGAACGGCATCTGGGAGGCCGTGCGGAAGCTCGCGGGCGAGGGCACGACGGTGCTGCTCACGACCCAGTACCTGGAGGAGGCCGACCAGCTGGCCGACGACATCGTGCTGATCGACGGCGGCCGTGCGGCCCACCGCGGCACGCCCACGGAGCTGAAGGCGCAGATCGGGAGCTACGCGGAGGTCGCCGTCGCGGAGGGCGCGGCGCTGCCCGCGGCGGCCGCGGTCCTGGACCGGCTGACGGGCGCGGAGCCGGTGCTCGACGCGGAGTCCCGCACCGCCGGGGTGGTCTCCCTCGATCCCGCGCTCACGCTGCCGCGGCTGGTGCGCGAGCTGGACGCGGCGGGCGTTCCCGTCGTCGACGTGAGCCTGCGCCGCCCGTCGCTGGACGACGTCTTCCTCCGGCTCGTCCCGTGAGTCAGGACGTCGCTCCCGCCCCGGGCCACAGGCCCGCTCCCCGACTCCCGGAGGTCTCCCCCATGAACGCCATCCTCTACGACGGCGCGGCCACGCTCGGCCGGCATCTGCAGCGCGTCCGGCACGCGCCCGCGATCCTGGTCATGACCCAGACGATGCCGATCGTCTTCCTGCTCTTCTTCGGCTACGTCTTCGGCAGCGCCCTCGCGATGCCCGGCTCCGACTACCGGGCCTTCCTCGTGCCCGGCATGCTGGTCGCGACCGCCGCCAACGGCATCATGACCGGCATGTTCACCGCCGCCCAGGACACCCACCGGGGCGTGATGGACCGGTTCCGGACGCTGCCGATGAGCAGGGCCGCCGTGCCGCTCGGGCAGGCGCTGGCCGATCTGGTGACCACGGCGGCGGGGCTCGTGCCGCTGGCGCTCGTGGGGTTCGCCATGGGGTGGCGCGTCGAGGGCGGGCCGCTCGCGGCGGCCGGCGCGTTCGGGCTGCTGATGCTCTTCCGGTTCGCGACCACGTGGATCGGGATCCTGCTGGGCCTCGTGTCGCGGAGCGAGGAGGCGGCGGGGCAGCTGGGCAGCGCCACCTTCATGCTGCCGCTGCTGTCGAACGCGTACATCCCCACCGACGGGCTGCCGTCCTGGCTGCGGTTCGTCGCGGAGTGGAATCCGATCAGCGCGGTGGCGACGGCGGTGCGCGACCTGTGCGGCAACGCGCCCGTCCCGGCGGACGCGGCCTGGCCCGTCACGCACCCGGTGGCGGGGTCGGTGCTCTGGTCGCTGGTGCTGCTGGCGCTGTGCGTGCCGGCGACCGTCCGGCGGTATGCCCGCGGGGAGCGCTGAAAACCGCGGGAGGCACGGGGAAGAAGGGGAGGCAGAGGCGCTTCGGCGAACACGCACCGACCGGGGGAGTTTGGGCGCGTCGGCCCGGCGATCGGTGCGGTTCGGCTGAATCTCTGCGCGTCAGGAGCCGACGAGCGGCCCGTCGAGCCCGGGGTCTACGGGGTGGTGTGACAGACGGGGGAAGGAGAGCGGGGTGGCGGGAAAGACCCGCCGCGGAGCGGCGGTTCAGTCCCGGGGGCCACCCGCGGTCAGCGTCCGCCGAACAGCGAGCGCCGCAACCGGCGCAGTGGCGCGAAGAGCGAGACTCGCCTCACTCGGGCACCCCTGCTGCTGCGGGCGTGCGCGGTGTCACGTGAGGTCAGCTCACGCATCAGCAGCGTCGCCTCGTGCGACTCCCGCTGCGGGACGGCGGGGCCGCCCAGCACCGAGAGATGGCGGTCGAGACGCGAGCTGCTCGCGCTGCTGCCACAAGTGATCGCAGGGACACGCGCCCTGCTGCGCACCGTTATCTGTTCCATGTCACTCCCCACCCGTACGAGGGCACCCGGCCCAGGGCAGGTTAACCCTATCGCCCCATCCTGACACGCGTGTATCCCGGTCGCAGGATTCACCTACCCCACAAGGAGGTTGACGATTACTCTCCGAATACGACTGATTCCAGGGCGAGTTGGACATACGTCCTGACCGTGGCGCGGCAGCGCTCCGGTGACGTGGGCCATCTCACGCGGCTTCCCGGACGCCATGTCCGCGTCACTGGGGCGAGCGGGCTCGCTCTTGGGTGTGGATTGGTGTGCAAGGGGGCCGCAACAGCGCTCGGTTGAGCTACTTTTGTGGAGAATCGCACCGCTGCGGATGGGGGGCGCCCGTGAGCCGGCCAGAGCGCGTGATCGCCGGGCGGTACCGCCTTCTGGCGCCGCTGGGCGAGGGGGGCATGGGCACCGTGTGGCGGGCCCGTGACGAGGTGCTGGGCCGTGAGGTGGCCGTCAAGGAAGTGCGCGCCCCCGCCGGGCTCCCGGCGGGTGAGGTCGACCGGCTGTACGCGCGCCTGGAGCGCGAGGCCTGGGCCGCCGCCCGCATCCCCCACCGGAACGTGGTGACGGTCTACGACGTCGCGAGCGAGAGCGGCCGCCCCTGGATCGTCATGGAGCTGGTGCGTGGCCTCTCCCTGTCGGACGTGCTGGACGCCGAGGGAGCGCTCACCCCGCAGCGGGCCGCCCGGATCGGCGCCGAGGTCCTCGGCGCCCTGCGCGCCGCCCACGACGCCGGGGTCCTGCACCGCGACGTCAAGCCGGGCAACGTCCTGATCGCGAACGACGGCCGGGTCGTCCTCACGGACTTCGGGATCGCCCTGGTCGAGGGGAGTTCGGCGCTGACGATGACCGGTGAGGTCGTCGGGTCGCCGGAATTCCTCGCGCCGGAGCGGGCGTTGGGGCAGCGGCCGGGCCCCGCGTCCGACCTGTGGTCGCTCGGCGTGCTGCTGTACGCCGCGGTGGAGGGCAGCTCGCCGTTCCGCCAGGACACCCCTCTCAGCACGCTGCGCGCGGTGGTGGACGAGCCGCTGCCGCCCGCCCGCGGCGCCGGGCCGCTCACCCCGGTCATCGAGGGGCTGCTGCGCAAGGGTCCGGACGAGCGGATGTCCGCGGCCGACGCCGAGCGCGATCTGCGCACCGTCGCCTCGGGCGGCACGCCGCGCACCGGATCCGCGCTCCCCTACATGCCGACGACCACGGCCGAGCGGCCCCCGCCCGAGCCGACACCGCCCGCTCCCCTGCCCGCCCCCGCGCCATGGCCCACCGCGGCCACCACCGACACGTCGACGGCCGGGCCCGACCGGTCCCGCCGGGCGGTGGCCGTCCTGGTGGCGGGCCTAGTCGCCCTGGCGCTCGCACTCGGCGGGCTCACCTACTACCTGGTCAACCGCGACGACGGCGGAGGCGGGAGCGGCAACGAAGGCAGTGACAGCAGCGGCCAGTCCACCGGGGGCGGCGGCAGTACGTCGGAGGGGTCGGACGGCGGCTCCGGCGGAGGCGGGTCGACCGGCTCCACGGACGGGAACGGCGACGACGGCGGCTCCACGGACGGCGGCGGAGGCGACGGAAACAACGGAGGGAGCGGAGGGAGCGGGGGGAACGGCGGAAGCGGCGGGAGCGGGGGCAGCACCCCGGCGCCGCAGTCCGTGAAGGTGCACGTCTCGGGCGCCTACACGCAGTACGAGGGCGCGTGCCCGCCGGCGGCCGCTCATGCTCCGTCGTTCACCGCGACGTTCACGGTGGGGCGCGTCCCCGCCACCGTCGAGTACCGCTGGGTGACGGAGTCCGGTGAGCCGAGCGAGCCCGGCTGGAAGACCCTGTCCTTCCCCTCGGGGAGCAAGACCCGGCAGGTCAATCACGTCGAGACGGCGTACGACACGGGCGGCGGGACGTACGAGAACGCGATCAGCGTCCAGGTGCGCAAGCCCGTGGAGACGACGTCGAACTCGGTGGCGTACACGGTGACCTGCGAGGAGGAGACCCCGACGGGCGGGGCCTCCTACACGCCGAACGGGTACGGACAGCCGGTGGGGGTCAGGCCGCCGCGGTGAAGACCGGGAGGTAGCCACCGGACTGGCCGGCGGCGGTGGGGTGGTAGGACTCGCCGATGTTGAGCCAGTTCACGCTGTGCAGCCAGGGGCTGCCGGAGCAGATCTCGTGCCCCGCGAAGGTGGAGGTGACGTCACCGAAGGCGAAGCCGTGGTCGGCGGCACGCTTTTCGGTGGCGGCGTTGAGGTGGTCCGCCGCGCCGTTGATGGCGGCCCGCTCGCGCTCGGAGAGGCCGGCGGCGCAGCTGCCGCTGAGCTTGTAGAAGCGGGGGTAGCCGAGGACGACGACGCGGGCGGAGGGGGCCTTCGCCCTGATCGCGTCGTACACCCTGTCGAGGTTCCCGGGGAGCGTGGTGTCGACGTACCGGCGCGCCTGGTCGATGCGGGCCAGGCAGTTGCTCTCGGACTGCAGCACACAGGTCGTCATGACATCGGCGAAGCCCGCGTCGTTGCCGCCGACGGAGAGGGAGACGAGGCCGGTGCCGGCACCGAGCGGACCCAGCTGGTTCGCCAGAACATCACCCGTACGAGCGCCCGAGCAAGCGGTGAAGGCGAAGCTAGAGGGTGAGTGGGCGGCTGCCCACAGGGCGGGGTAGGCGCGGGTGCTGCGCTTGCAACTGCCGCTTCCGCTGTCGTAGTTGCCGGCGCCGACGCCCGACGAGTAGGAGTCGCCGAGGGCCACATAGCCGGTGGCCGCGGCCTTCTGGTCGGACGACTGTTCGGCGTGGGCCGCTGCCGCGCCGGTGAGCGCGAAGGCGGCCGCAAGGAGGAGCGAGGACACGTATGCCGTGATCCGGGACAATTTCATGGAACCTCCCTTAGCAGGGTTTCTGCCTCGACCGTGGTAGCACGCACCCCCGACCGCCGATAGTGTCCATGTCAATAAGTTCTTGAACAATTCCCTTGTGATCGCGGGAAGTTCAGCTTCGACCGGTTGTGGCGGGGAACATTTGCACGCCCTCTCCGCATCTTGACGGGCCGCCGAGGGGTGGGCGACATTGAAGCCCGGCATCCGGCGCGTCGGGGGGCAAAGTCGCCCATGCAGACCAACGTCAAGGCACCACCAGCGGACACGGGGCAGCACACCGGAGGGGGCGGCCGCCACGACCTGGTACCGCTGCTCGCGGGGGCGGCCGTCGCCGTCGGCGGGGTCGGCGCGGTGCTCGCACTCGTCGACCTGGACTCACCGCTGCGCGGCCCGTGCACCCTCTTCTTCCTCCTCGCCGCGCCCGGGGCCGCGATCGGCGCGGCACTGCGGGCCCTCACACCGTGGGGCAGGGCCGTGGTGTCCGTGTCCGGGGCCGCCGCGGTCAACCTGCTCGTGGCCCAGGGCATGCTGGCGCTGCACGTGTGGTCGGTGCGCGGCGGTGTCGCCGCGGTCGCCGCCCTCAGTTCGCTCATCCTCCTGCTGACCGTGGTGCGACGGCTGCGCGGCCGTCCGGCGAGAAGGTGGACCACCTGACGTGAACATCACCGTGCACCGCCCCGGCGAACTCACCGCGGCCGACCGGGCGGCGTGGACCGCGCTGCAGTCCAAGGCACACCTCCACGGCTCGCCCGGTCTCGCCAACCCCTTCCTCTCCCCCGAGTTCGCACTCGCGATCGGGCACGAGCGGCGCGGGGTGCGGATCGCCGTGGCGCGCGAGGACGGCGGGCCCGCCGCGTTCCTCCCCTTCCAGAGATCGGCCACCGGCATCGGCCGGGCCATCGGTCTCGGCGTCTCCGACTGCCAGGGCCTGGTGCACCGGCCGGGCTTCGACTGGGACGCCAGGGAGCTGCTGCGGGCCTGCGGGCTCTCCCTGTGGGAATTCGACCATCTGGTGGCCGGTCAGACGCCGTTCGAGGCGCACGCCTCCGGCACCTTCGCCTCCCCCGTCATCGACCTCGACCAGGGGTACGAGGCCTATCTCCGCCAACTCCGCGAGGAGTCCCCGAAGTTCCTCAAGCCGACGCTCGCCAAGGAGCGCAGACTCGGCCGCGACCACGGCGCCGTGCGGTACGTGCACGACGAGCGCGACCCCGCGGTCCTCACCACGCTGATGGGCTGGAAGTCCGCGCAGTACCGCAGGACGGGCCGCAGCGACCGCTTCGCACGCCCCTGGATCGTCCGGCTGCTGCGCCGGCTCTTCCACACCCGCACCGACTCCTTCGCCGGGGTCCTCTCCGTCCTCTACGCCGCCGACGTGCCGGTCGCCGCGCACTTCGGGCTGCGGTCCGAGCGGATCCACACCTGCTGGTTCCCGGCGTACGACCCGGCCTACGCGAAGTACTCGCCCGGCCTGATCATGCACCTGCACATGGCCGAGGGCGCCGCCGCCGACGGGATCGCACACATCGATCTCGGCCGCGGTCAGAAGGCCTACAAGGACTCCCTCAAGACACGTGAACTCGTCGTGTCCGAGGGGTGGGTGGCGCTCCGCCGTCCAGCGGCGTTCGGGCACCGGGCGCGGCGCGCCCCGGTCAGGGCGCTGCGCAACACCGTGCAGTCACGACCGGAATTGTTCGAACCGGCCGACAAACTGCTCAAGCGTATGGGTCGAATTCGATCTAGGGGCAGGGAATAAGCCGGTCCGAATAAGATCGAACAGTTTACGCAAATCATGAAAAACGTGGGACCACGCTCCAGGTCTTGCCATACAGTCTCATTCATCAATACCGTCGTACATCCACCCGCAACGGCCCATCACGCAATGCGATCAAGGGGAGGGCTCAAGATCGCGGTGATGCCGGTGCGGGCGCGGTAGGGGGGTGCCGTGCTCGGTGACCGCTCTTTCACCGAGTCACGTCCCGCGCAAATGCCAGCTCACTCGGCATGCACGGAGATCCATTTCGTCACGCTCAAGTGAGAACCCCCCTTTCGAACCGGATCAATTTCCGGACTGCCCGGGGGCGGGCCGTCCACCGGACGAGAGGGACCACCGGACTCATGACTTCTTTTGTGCGCCCGGCAGACGCCGGGCAAGAGCCATTGGAAGAGATCTCAAGGAACTACCGGCCGATCTCCACGCACTTGGCGATCACCCCACCCGTCAGTGTGGTGATACCGGCCATGAACGAAGCGGAGAATCTTCCGTACGTTTTCAAGACACTGCCCGAATGGGTGCACGAGGTCGTCCTCGTGGACGGCAATTCCACCGACGACACGGTGGCGGTCGCCCGTGAGCTGTGGCCGGACGTGAAGGTCGTCCGCCAGCTCGGCAAGGGCAAGGGTGACGCTCTCATCACCGGCTTCGCCGCGTGCACGGGCGACATCATCGTGATGGTCGACGCCGACGGCTCCGCCGACGGCAACGAGATCGTCTCCTACGTCTCCGCCCTCGTCTCGGGCGCGGACTTCGCCAAGGGCTCCCGGTTCGCCAACGGCGGCGGCACGGACGACATGACGCCCATCCGCAAGCTCGGCAACCACGTCCTGTGCTCCGTGGTGAACACCAAGTTCGGCGCGCGCTACACCGACCTGTGCTACGGCTACAACGCCTTCTGGCGGCACTGCCTCGACAAGATCGAGCTCGACTGCACCGGCTTCGAGGTCGAGACCCTGATGAACATCCGGGTCGTCAAGGCCGGGCTCAAGGTCCAGGAGATCCCGAGCCACGAGTACCTGCGGATCCACGGCACCAGCAACCTCAGAGCCGTCCGGGACGGCATCCGCGTACTGAAGGTGATCCTCTCCGAGCGCTCCAGCCGCGGCAGGCGCGGCGGGCGGCGCAAGGGCGGCCGGGGGCTGCCGCTCCGGGCCGGTCAGGGAGAAAGGTCTTGAACGCGGACACATCCGTCGTAATCTGCGTGTACACCGAGGACCGCTGGGAGGACATTCTCGCGGCGGTCTCCTCGGTGCGCGCGCAGTCACGGGCGGCGCTGGAAACCCTTCTCGTGGTCGACCACAACGCCTCGCTCCTGGACCGCCTCACCAAGGAGTACAAGGAGACCGAGGGTGTGCGGGTGCTCGCGAACGCGGGCCCCCGCGGTCTCTCGGCGGGCCGCAACACCGGGATCGCCGCCGCCCGCGGCGACTTCATCGCCTTCCTCGACGACGACGCCGTCGCCGAGCGGGACTGGCTGCGGTACTTCGCCGAGGCGTTCGAGGACCCACGGGTCCTCGCCGTCGGCGGCCGCACCCTGCCCGCCTGGGAGTCGGGGCGGCGGCCGGACTGGTTCCCCGAGGAATTCGACTGGGTGGTCGGCTGCACGTACAAGGGGCTGCCCCGCGGGCGGGTGCGGGTGCGCAACGTCCTCGGCGGTAACGCCTCCTTCCGGCGCACCGCCTTCGCCGCGGCGGGCGGCTTCGCCACGGGCATCGGACGGGACGGCGACAAACGGCCGCTGGGCTGCGAGGAGACGGAGTTCTGCATCCGCCTCACCCGCACGAGACCGGACGCCGTCCTGCTCATAGACGACCGCTCGGTGATCCACCACCGGGTGCCCGCCGCGCGGGAACGATTCCGCTACTTCCGTACGCGGACGTACGCCGAAGGCCTCTCCAAGGCACTCGTCTCCCGAAGTGTCGGCGCCGCCAAGGGCCTCGAGTCCGAGCGGCGCTACACCACGCGCGTCCTGCCCGCCGGGGTCGCCCGCGGCCTGCGCGACGCGGCGCTCGGCCGCCCGGGCGGTGCGGGGCGCGCGGGGGCCATCGTGGCGGGAGTGCTCACCGCGGCGGGGGGGTACGTACTCGGGAGCGTCCGTGCGCGCAGGGGAGGCGCGACGTTCTCGGTCGTGGAGATCGCCGGGACGGCAGAGACGGGCGGCGAGGGGGCTGCCGCATGAGCACGGGACCCGTGCCGATACTGATGTACCACTCCGTCGCGCGCGCGCCGAACGCCGCGACGCACGACCTCTCGGTCTCCCCCGACGCCTTCGAACGCCAGATGAAGGTGCTCGCCGAGCGCGGCTTCACCCCGCTCACGACCGCCCGGCTGGCCGCTCTCTGGCGCACTTCCTGCGGGTCGCTGCCCGAGCGGCCCGTCCTGATCACCTTCGACGACGGCTACGAGGGCGTGCACCGGTACGCGCTGCCCGTGCTCGCCGGGCACGGCTTCGCGTCGACCCTCTTCGTCACCACCGGCTGGCTGCGCGGGGCGTACGACACCGGGGGCGCCCCCGACCGCATGCTCGACTGGGACCAGGTGCGCGAACTCGCCGCCGCCGGGGCCGAGATCGGCGGGCACAGCCACACCCACCCCGAACTCGACCAGCTCGACGACGACCGGCTCCGCTCCGAGCTTCGGCGCTGCCGCGACATCGTCACCGACGAGCTGGGCACCCGGCCCGTGTCCTTCGCGTACCCGTTCGGCTACTCCGACCGCCGGGTGCGCGAGCGGGTGCGCGAGACGGGCTTCGGCCAGGCGCTCGCCGTCGGCAACCGGCTGGCGTGCCGGACGCAGGGGCCGTACGCGCTGCGGCGCGTGACCGTGCGGCGCACTACAGGGGCCGAGGAGTTCGAGCGGCTCGTGACGGGCCGCTCGATCGGCCGCATCTTCGCCAGGGACCGCGCCCTCACCAAGGGGTACGCCGTGGTCCGCAGAGCCCGACAGGTACGTCGGAAGGCAACGCGTTCCAGTGTCTGACACGACCACGGCCCAGGCCGGCGCCCCCGATTCCGCGAGCGCCGGGGGCCGGTCACCGTCCGGCAAGCCCGGTAAGTCCGGTAAGTTAAGCAAGCCTGGTAAGTCCGGCAAGTTCGGCAGGGCCCGCAGGCTGCGTCTGCCGGGCCGTGGAGACGATCAGAGCCCGCTGTTCCGCAACGCGTACGCACTGATGCTCAACACCGGCATCTCCGGCGTGCTCGGCGTGGGCTTCTGGCTGGCCGCCGCCCGGTACTACTCGGAGTCGGCGGTCGGTCAGGGTTCAGCGGCGATCGCCGCGATGAAGCTCCTCGCGGGGCTCGCCGCGCTGACACTGATGGGCGCCCTCGCGCGGTTCATCCCCATCGCGGGGCGCGCCACGGGCAAGCTCATCTTCCGTACGTACGCGGGCAGTTCCGCCGTGGTGGCGCTCGCCGCCGTCCTCTTCCTGCTCACGCTGGACCTCTGGGGCCCCTCGTACCGCTTCCTGCACGGTCCCGTGCACGGCGTCGGCTTCGTCCTCGCCGTGGTGGCCTGGTCGGTCCTGACGCTGCAGGACGGCGTCCTGACCGGGCTGCGCAGCGCGCTCTGGGTGCCGGTGGGCAACACCGTCTTCTCGGTCGCCAAGCTCGCGCTGCTCATCGCGATCGCCGCCGCGATCCCCACCGCGGGCGTCTTCGTGTCCTGGGTCGCCTCGATCCTCGTGTCGGTGATCCCGCTCGGCTGGCTGGTCTTCCGGCGCCTGGTGCCGCGGCACGTGCAGGCCACCGAGGGGAAGGCGCAGCCGCCGACGCTGCGCGAGATCGGCCGTTTCCTCGCCGGCGACTACACCGGCTCGCTCTTCTCGCTCGCCGTGGTCTACCTCGTCCCGGTGATCGTGGCGTCGCAGGTCAGCTCGGTCGACAACGCGTACTTCTACATCACCACCACCATCGGCAGCACCATCAACCTCCTCGCCATCAACATGGGTGCCTCGCTGACCGTGGAGGGCGCGCACGATCCGGCGCTGCTCGCCGCCAACACCCGCTCGGCGCTGCGCCGGATGGCGGTGATCATGCTGCCGGTGTGCGGGATCCTCTTCCTGGCCGCACCGCTGATCCTGAGGATGTTCGGCAGGGGGTACGCGGACGCGGCCACTCCGCTGCTGCGCTGGTTCGTGGTGGGGGCGCTGCTGCGGGTCGTCATGGAGACGTACTTCGCGGTGCAGCGCGCACAGAGCAAGACGTCCGGCATCGCCTGGCTGCAGGGCCTGTTGTGCGTCCTGGTGCTCGGCCTCACGCTGATCCTGCTGCCGCGGATGGGGCTGACCGGCGCGGGCGTCGCGGAGATCTGCAGCCTGGCGGTGATCGTGGCCATCGCGGCGCCGAAGCTGTACCGCGTGGTGCGGGCGGCGCCCTCGGGGCAGGCCGCAGGGGCGGCGCCGGACGGGGACCTGGCGGACCTGGGGACGCCGGACGCGCCCGCCGAACAGGTGCGGGCGGGGGCCTCGGCCAGGGACGGGGAGCGCAAGCAGCATCGCGGGCCCGCGTGGGCGTTGCGCGAGTCGCTCGACTCGGACACACTCCAGCTCGCGGTGCAGCTCGACTTCGAGCACCAGGAGCGCAGGCCGGACGTGCGCCCCGGTCCTGGCACGCCCGCGGCGGGGACGCCCGTGGCGCGGAGCGAGGGGGACGACATGGACCACCGGCCGACCTGGGCGCTGAGAACCCCGGCCGGGCCGGACACCACACCCGTCCCGGGGCCTGAACCGGACCACGTGCCCGACGCCGTGGAGGACGCGGCGCCAGCAACTCCCCCGGAACCGGCGGCACCGGCAGAACCCGTCACAGCTCCTCCGGAACCGACGGCACCGGCAGAACCCGTCGCAGCTCCTCCGGAACCGGCGGCCCCCGAGGAACCGGCCCCGCCACCACGCGCCCCCCGCCGCCACGTCCTCGTCATGGCGCTGCTCCTCGCCGCCGCGCTCGCCCTGTACTGGCTGCCCGTCCTCGGTCTCGGCGAGAAGGACCTGGACGGCATGGGCGGGCTCGGTCTGATCTCCGTGCTCCCGACGCCGACCCTGGTCGGCGCCGCCCTCCTGGTCGTCGTGTTCGCCGCGCTGCTCTGGATGGACCGGCCGGTCAAGAGCCTCCTCCTGCTCACCCTGCTCGCCACCGTCGTGTCGCTGCACGCGCTGCCCGCGGTCGTCGAGACCGAGCCGCGGTTCGCCACGGCCTGGCAGCACCTGGGCTTCATGGAGTACATCGACCGGACGGGCTCCGCGGTGCCCGATCTGGACGCGCGCTGGAGCTGGCCGGGCTTCTTCGCCGCGGCCACCTTCGTCGCGGAGGCGTGCGGCGTCTCGGACATGACCGAGGTGATCCGCTGGTGGCCGACGGCGATCCAACTGCTCTACCTGGCCCCGATGTTCCTGCTCGTGCGGTCCGTGCGGGCGGCCTGGCGCGCCAAGTGGGCGGGCCTGTGGATCTTCGTCCTGAGCGGCTGGGTCGGTCAGGACTACTTCTCCCCGCAGGGCTTCACGTACCTCCTCTACATCGTCTTCGTCGCCATCCTCCTGGTGTGGTTCCGCGCCCCGCGCGTGCTGTGGACCAAGCGGCGCCCGGGCGAGGCCGAGGTCGAGCCGGCCGGCCGCGGGGAACGCGCGGTGCTGCTCCTGGTCCTGATCGGCCTCTTCGCCGCGACGGTCCCCGCGCACCAGCTCACGCCGTTCGTGATGCTCGGCGTGCTCACGGTGCTCGTCCTGGTCGGCCGCTCGGAGCTGCGCGGCCTGCCGCTGCTCTTCGGGGTGCTCGTCGTCGTGTGGCTCGGCTTCCTCGCCGAGCCGTACTGGTCGGGGCACTTCGGCGAACTGTTCGGCGGGGTCGGCGGGGTGGGCGGCAATGTGTCCTCGTCGGTCTCCGGACGCATCGAGGGCGGCGATCCCACCCACAAACTGGTGCTGTACGTGCGGGTGGCGATGGCCGGCGGCGTCATGGCGTTCGCCTGCTGGGGCTGGTGGCGGCGGCGCTTCCACAAGTACGGCGAACGCTCGCTCCTCGTCCTCACCTTCGTGCCGTTCCTGGGCTTCGGCATGCAGTCGTACGGCGGTGAGATGGCCCTGCGCGTCTTCATGTTCGCGCTGCCGGGCGCGGCGCTGCTCGCCGGTCTTGCGCTGTTCCCGCGCGCGGGCGGCACACCGGACGAGCCCGACCTTGACCGCGGCGGTGGCGGTGGCCGGGTGCATCTCGCGCCGCTGGCCGCCCTGCTCGCCGGGCTCGTCCTGATGGGCGGGTTCCTGGTGGCCCGCTGGGGCAACGAACCCTTCGAGCGGGTCCGCCCCGGCGAGGTCGCCGCGATGGAGTACGTGTACGCGCACGACGAGCCGACGGCACGGCTGCTCTGGATGACCAACGACACGGTCAACAACGTGACGCCGTCGATCCCGTGGGGCTCCCGGGACATGGAGAAGGTGGAGTACGTTCCGACGCTCGCGCCCGCCGACCCCGTCCTGGTGTCCGGCCTGGCGAAGGCCCTCAAGGACGCGGGACCCAACTCGTACCTGATGATCAACCGCAGCCAGACGGCCTTCCTGCAGCTGGACGCCGGCTACTCGAAGACGTGGGAGACGCGGCTCGTCCGCAACCTCGACGCCCGCGAGGACCTCAAGAAGGTCTTCGCCAACGCCGACGCGACCGTCTACACCCTGAGCGAGCGGCCGGACGGCAGGGTCGCGCGGGCCGATCCGGGCCCCATCGGGCCGAAGGTGACCTGGACGCCGTGGTCCGTGGTGGGCGGTCTCGCCGCCGTCGCGCTCGTGCTGCTGCTCGGGGCGCGCGAGGTGGTGCGGGTCGCCGCGGCGCCGAGCGTGCGGCAGCAGCGGTGGCTGCAGGGCAGCTTCTGGTTCTCGCTGCCGCTGCTCGCGGTGCTGCTCGCCTCGCTGATCCAGCGGTTCGTGACGATGGCGTGAGGCATGGCGGTGCCTGACGGTGGCGGGAGGCGTGGCGGTGCGCGACGATGGCGGGAGGCCCGGCGCTTCAGCGGCGTGAGGTTCAGCGCTTCAGCCACTGCACCTCGTACCCCGCCAGGTCGACGCGGCGCCCGTCGACCTTCGCGCTGGTCCGCCGGTCGAGGGTGTTCACCACAAGGACCGCCTCGTCGTCGGCGAGGACGCGGACGTGGGGGCCGTCGTCGGCGGCGACCGTCACCGTCTCGTACGCGGTGCCGGGGCCGAACTCCTTGCCGAACCGCTCGATGAGCTCCAGCATCGGCAACTTCGCCCCGCCGTCGGCCTGTTGGGTGGCCGTCCACAGGCAGCCCGCGCATTTCGCGCCCCGCTTCTGCGGGTTCCAGTAGAAGCCGCTGGTGGCGCCGCCACGGGCGATCGCCATGAGGCCCGAGGCGTGGACGGCCACGCGGTGCGCCTCGGACCAGTCGTCGCGGTTGTCCTGGCTGTCGCCGGGCTCCACGTAGTACTCGGCCCACCACAGGGGCAGGTCCCCGGTCCGCTCGCGCACCCACTCGCCGACGGCCGTGAACTTGTCGGTGGCCTTGAACTCGTCGGGCAGCAGCTCGTCGTCCTCGGTGTAGCTGGCGCCGTCGACGACGACGAAGTCCGCGCCCTTCTTGTGCTTGTTCCAGTACTCGAAGGCGTCGAGAGGCCGCTGGTCGAGCCGGCCCCAAGGCCCCTCCACCTCGGAGGCGTTCTGGGTCTGGCGGGGGTCGATGCTGTCCATGACCAGGTAGGGACCGCCGACCATGATGTCCCTGTTGACCTTCTTGAGCTCGCGGTAGACGAGGTTGTAGAGCTCGGTGTAGCCCTCGTAGTCCCAGCGGGCCTCTTCGTTGTTCCAGAAGCCCTTGAACTCGTTCCAGACGACGAAGTGGCGTACGTCGGGATAGCGCTTGGCGACGGTCGCGGCGAGCCGCGCGAAGTCGTCGTAGTGCTCGCGCTCCGGGGCGGTCTCCAGGGCCTGCTGGCTCCAGTCGGTGTTCTCCGCGCCGGGCTCGCCGCCCTTCATCCAGTCCGGTGCGCAGCACAGCGTGACCACGGGCGTGCCCCTGCTCGCCCGGACGAAGTCGATCCGGCGGTCCATGTCGGAGAAGTCGTAACGGCCGTCGACCGGCTCCGGGTTGCCCGCGCCCCAGCCCATGATGTGCTGGATCTGCGGGACGGGCCGCCCCTGTCCCGCGAGTCCGGCGCGGACGCGCTCGACGGCTTCCTCCTCGCCCTCGTCCGCGCTGTACTGGGTGTGGGTGAAGCCCCAGCCGACCTCCGGATCGGCGTCCTTGGGCGGAACCGCGGGCGTGCCGTGCACCTTGTCGCCGTCCCGGGTGGTGCCCTTGGTGCTGCCACCGTCCCCGGGAAGCGTGTCGATCAACGTGATCACCAGGGCCAGTAAGGCCAGACCGACTCCGAGCAGTGCGGCGAGTCGCCACCGCCGTGCTTCCGAAAACCACCCATGACGTCCCATCAGCGACAAGCGTATCGGGGGTCATACGCGGTAGGACAGGTTCCGGACCACAGCTCCGCACCGCGGCCACGGCGCTCGGAAGTGCGAACGGCGCAAGCGGAGCGCCTGCGCAAACCGGGTGCGCGCGGGCGGTGCGTGCCGGATCATGTCGGCATGTCTGCGAACCCCCAGGACGCCCTGCCGATCCGGCTCAACGTCGACGACAGCGACTCCCCGTCGGATGTCGTGGACGCCCTCTTCCTCGGCCGTTTCGCGACGGGCGAGCAGCCCTTCTCGCACAGCGCGAACATCGACCGCGTCAAGTCCGGTTCCACGCTGCTGCCGCCCGCGGCGAAGGTGCTGCGCGCGGCCCGCGACGACGACCGCAGCGCGACGCTCGCCGAGGGCGACGGTTGGACGCTGCTGATCTCCCGCTGGAACCGGGGCGCGGACGTCACGGTGACGGCGACCACCGCCGAGCTCGCCGAGAAGGTGCTGAAGCAGGCCACGGACGGCGCGCAGGACGAGCCCGAGCCCCAGCCGGAGAACGTGACCATGGGCTTCTGGTACGTCTCCCCGCGGCGCGGCCCGCACCGCACCACCCGCCAGATCTCCGCCGGTACGTGGGAGGAGGTGCGGCCCAACTACACGGCGCCCGTCGCCGACGCCATGGACAAGCTGATGAAGACGGTGCCCGATGACATCTCGGGCCGGCTGCTCCTCCTCCACGGGCCGCCGGGCACGGGCAAGACGTCGGCGCTGCGGACGCTCGCGCGGTCATGGCGGGACTGGTGCCAGGTGGACTGCGTGCTCGACCCGGAGCGGCTGTTCAGCGACGTCGGTTACCTCATGGACATCGCGATCGGCGAGGACGACGGGACGGCGAAGGGGCGGTGGCGGCTGCTGCTCCTGGAGGACTGCGACGAGCTGATCCGCGGGGAGGCGAAGCACACGGCGGGCCAGGCGCTCTCGCGCCTGCTCAATCTCACGGACGGGCTGCTCGGCCAAGGGCGGAACGTTTTGGTGGGCGTGACGACCAACGAGGACCTGGAGCGCCTGCACCCCGCCGTGGTCCGCCCCGGCCGCTGCCTGGCCCGCATCGAGGTCGGCGCGCTGACCCGCTCCGAGGCGGTGGACTGGCTCGGCACGGAAGAGGGCGTGGGCCGCGAGGGCGCCACCCTCGCCGAACTCTTCGCCCTGCGCCGCGGCACAGCCCCGACCTCGGTACCGGACCAGCGGGAGGGCGCGGACTCGGGGTTGTATCTGTAGGAACGCGATCCGGGGCCGGGCCTGGAGGGCCTGGAGCAGGTGGGCCGGGCCTACCCGGAGCTTCCGTAAGCGGCGCGCAGGGCGTCCCGTACCGCGGTGAGTGCGTCCTCCTCCGAAAGGCCGAGGCGGCGGGTCCGCTCGGCGTACGACTGTGCGGCGGTGGACGCCTCCTTCGCGGCCGCGTCACCCGCCGCCGCGACGAACGTCCCGTTCCGCCCCCGGGTCTCGATGACCCCGTCGGACTCGAGCGCACGGTAGGCCTTGGCCACCGTGTTCGCGGCGAGCCCGAGCGACTCGGCGAGCCCTCGGACCGTGGGCAGCTTGTAGCCGACCGGCAGCGCCCCGGACCTCGCCTGCTCGGCGATCCGGGCCCGCACCTGCTCGTACGGCGCGTCGCTCGCGCCCCCATCGATGTGGATCTTCAGTGTCACGGAGCGATTGTCCCGCACGTCGCGCCTCCGGCGGCACCGCCGCGGCCACGAGGGTCGCGGCGGCGGTCATGGCAGCAGTCGGGGCGGCGAAAAATGGGAGGCGGCCCGGCGCGCCCCGCACGTAGCGTGCGGCTCCATGACAGTGATCGTCCGAGCCCTCGCCCACGGCGCGCCGACAGCCGCCGCGGACGACGCGGGTTTCGCCGCCGTACGCCGGGCCTGCGTACCCGCCATGCTCGCCACTCCCGAGTCCGTCGCGTTCGACCGGGCGCACGCCCATCCGGACTCCGCCTACCGGCAGTTGGTCGCCGAGACGGACGGCGAGATCATCGGCACGGCGCAGGTGGGCATCGCCTACGACAGCCCCGAGCCGGGCCAGGGCTACGCCAACGTCTACGTCCACCCGGACCGGCTCGGCAGGGGCGCCGGAACGCTGCTCCTGCGCACCGCGGAGGATTACCTCGCGGACGCGGGCGCCCACACCGTCTACTCGTGGGTGCTCGACGAGCCCGCGAACCGCGCCTTCGCCGAGCGCCACGGCTACCGGGCGCGGCGCAGCGCGCACTTCCTCCGCCTGGACCTGGCGCACGGCACGCTGCCGCCCCGCCGGGAGCCGCCGGCCGGGGTGGAGCTGGTCAGCGGTTCGGTTTTCGAGGACGACGCACGCGCGCTGTTCGCGCTGGACGCGGAGACGGTGGCGGACGAACCGAGCGATGTGGCCGCCGAGTTCACGGACTACGAGCACTGGCTCGCGGAGACCTGGCACCATCCGCTGGTCGATCAGGAGCTGACCAGCGTGGCGCTGGTGGACGGCCGCCCTGCGGCGTTCAGCCTGGCCCGCACGGACGGCGCGGGCCGCTACGCGTCCAACATGACGGGGACCGCCCGCGCCCACCGCGGCCGTGGCCTCGCCAAGCTCGCCAAGAACGACTCCCTGCACCGGGCCCGCGCGGCGGGCTGCACGGAGGCGTTCACGGGCAACGACGCCGGGAACGGACCGATGCTGGCGATCAACGAATGGTTCGGTTACGAGATCTGCGCGACGGAGGTCCGCCATGTCCACACCCTCGGCTGACCCGGCCGACCCGGCCGACCCGGCGACACCGGCGGTCACCCTGGAGATCGCCCTGGTCAAGGCGGGCCGCACCAAGATCCGCTACCCGGCACGGCTCGTCCGCGACGACGGAACCAGGATCACCGTCCGCGCCCCCTGGGCGGCCCCCGACGCCCGCGACTTCGGCTTCGTCCGCTTCGAGCCGGGCGACGTCTTCACCGAGCACTACTGGCGCGACCGGTGGTACGCGATCAAGGAGGTGTACGCCGCGGACGGCACCCTGAAGGGCTGGTACTGCGACGTCACACGCCCCGCGGTCCGCACCGGCTCCGTCCTCACGGTGGAGGACCTGGATCTGGACCTGTGGTGCTCGGCGGACGGCGGCACCGTACTCCGCCTGGACGAGGACGAGTTCGCAGCGAGCGCCCTGCCCACCACGGACCCGCCGGCTGCCGCCGCGGCGGTCCGCGCCCTGGAGGAACTGGAGGCGATGGCCATGGGCAAGGGCTTGCTCGCCGACTAATCGGCGACCGGCTCCACGTGGTGGATCCCACCGGCCCGCGCGGGGGCCAGCGGTGTCGGTGTCGCTGTGCGGGCGCTGTCGTACGCGACGGGCTCGTCGTCCGACTGCCAGTGGACGATGAAGCGTTCGCCCGCGTGCCAGGCGGTCAGGGCCGCGCGGCAGTACGCCACCATGTCGTGCGGCAGCGCGGACAGGGGGTGCCAGACGAGCTCGGCGCATTTGGCCGGCTCGGCGTTGAACGGCTCGCCGCCCGCGCCGTGCTCCGCGGAGAAGAACCAGCCGGTGCGCAGTGCCTCGCCGGGGCCGCGGTGCTGGACGACCGCCTCCGCGCGCAGGTCGGCGGGGGCCAGGTCGAGGCCGACCTCCTCGCGCGCCTCCCGGAGCATGGCCGCGCGGACGTCCTCGCCATCCTCCACGTGGCCCGACGGGAGGTGCAGCAGACCGTCGCCGTACCCGGTCCCGGCGCGGCGGGACAGCAGGATCTCGTCGCCGCGGCGCAGGA
Organism: Streptomyces sp. NPDC018029; assembly: GCF_044327655.1. Lineage (NCBI taxonomy): Bacteria > Bacillati > Actinomycetota > Actinomycetes > Kitasatosporales > Streptomycetaceae > Streptomyces > Streptomyces sp. NPDC018029. The sequence goes on from NZ_JBIRFV010000013.1 coordinate 134,828, forward strand.
TGAGGTGGACGTCGACGATCTCGGTGTGCCGCGCCGGAGCGGCCGGCACCACCCCCACCACCGCATACCGCTCGTCGTCGACCTGTCTGCCCCACAGTCGCGCGTCCCCCGAGAGGCGCTCGGAGTGGAGGTGGGAGACGAGTGGGGTGAGGGCCGAGACCAGGCGGGGCATCGGGAGCCCGGCGGGGGCCACCGTGCCCCACACGCCCTCGATCAGGATCAGCCGGCCGCCGGGGCGCAGCAGTCCGCGCCAGCGCCGCAGGGTCGCCTCGGGGTCGGGCAGCATCCACAGGATGTGCCGGGCCAGGACGACGTCGAACTGCCGTCCCTCGACCGGCGGGTGGTCCGCGTCGCCGACGAGGACCTCGGCGCCCCGGCCCACCAGCTTCTCGCGGGCCCGCTCCACCATGGCCGGGGACAGGTCGACCGCGGTGACGCGGTGGCCCCGGTCCGCGGCGAGCAGGGCGAGGCTCCCGGTGCCGCAGCCCAGGTCGAGGACGTCTCCGGGGGTGTCGGGCAGCCAGTCCCGCAGGCGGTCCGCCCATGCCAGGCGCACCGTCTCGTCGCGCAGGCCGTGGTCCGGTTCGTCGTCGAAGGTGGCTGCCGCGGCGTCCCAATCGACGGGCGCGATCGCCTCGTTGTTCGTCATCCCCAGATGGTCGCAGCCACCACTGACAATCGGCCCTCGATCAGAAAGCGGCCGCCAAGAGGTCTACGGCGGTCCTCGAATGGACATCGGTAAGGCAGGGAGTCGGAAGTCAGGGAGGCCGCCATGCGCCGAGTGACCACGCACAAACCCGCGGGCAAGTCCGTCAGCCGCCGGGTGCGGGACCGCCAGGAGGCGGAGGTGCGGCCGCAGGAGAGGCCCGAGGTCCGCAAGGACATCCAGCGGACGTGGTGGCCCGACGGGTGAGATCCCGTCAGGTGTCCAGCCGCTTGCGGTAGTGGATCCGGTCGTACGGCCCCTCCACCCGCCGCTCGACGAACTCGTATCCGTACCGGGGGTAGATCTTCTGGTTCTCCCACATCATCGCGTTGGTGTAGAGGCGGATCTCGATCAGGCCCAGCGCACGCGCGTGGTCGTCCACGAAGGACAGCAGGCGGCGGCCCACCCCCTGCCCCGCGGCATCGGGGTGGACCGCGATCGACTCCAGGAGGAGCCGGCCCTCGTACGGACGCGGGACGAGCACCAGGAGACCCACCACGGGGTCTCCGGTGACGTACACGAAACCCGCCGCGACATCGGCCGCGTGGTCGGCCTCCATCGGGCTGGGGACGAGCCCGATGCGTTCGATGTAGTGGTGGTACGCCGCGTCCGTGACGGCCCGCACGGCGGGGACGTCGGCGGCGGTGGCGAGACGGATGTCCGTGTGCTGCGGGGCGTTCTCGGGCGTCGTCATGCCTCTACGTCTACGTCACGCCGGCGCGCCCGCGACACCGCCTTCTTCAACAAGGGCCACGCCAGGATCAGGACGACGAGTCCATAGACCGTCAGGGAGAACGGTGTGTCGACGAGGCCGCGCACGCTGCCGTCGCTGATCTGCAGGGCCCTGCGCAGCTGTTGCTCCGCGTTCGGGCCCAGGATGACGCCGATGACGGCGGGCAGCACGGGCAGTCCGTAGCGCCGCATGCCGAAGCCGATCAGGCCGATGACGAGCAGGATGACGAGGTCGAGGGATTCGCCGCCGACCGCGTAGGCGCCCACGGCCGCGAAGAAGAGGATGCCCGCGTAGAGGTAGGGGCGCGGGATGCGCAGGAGTTTCGCCCAGAGCGGGGCGAGGGGCAGGTTCAGGGCCAGGAGCAGCACCATGCCGACGAAGAGTGAGGCGATCAGGCCCCAGACCAGGTCGGCCTCGCGTTCGAAGAGGAGCGGGCCCGGCTGGATGCCGTACTGCTGGAAGGCGGCGAGCATCACGGCGGCGACGGCGGTCGTGGGCAGGCCGAGCGTCAGCATGGAGACGAGGGTGCCCGCGGCCGAGGCGGACGACGCCGACTCGGGGCCCGCGACGCCCTCGATGGCGCCCTTGCCCCACTCCTCCTTGTGCTTCGAAAGCCGCTTTTCCGTCACGTACGACAGGAACGTCGGGATCTCCGCGCCGCCCGCCGGGATCGCGCCGAACGGGAAGCCGATGAGGGGTCCGCGCAGCCAGGACTTCCAGGTGCGCCTGACGTCGTCCCTGCCCAGCCAGGGGCGGCCGACCGGGATCGCCCGGGCGCTGGTGCGGCGCAGGTGGGCGGCGACCCAGAGGGCCTCGCCGATCGCGAAGAGGCCGACCGCGACGATCACCACGTCGACGCCGTCGGCGAGTTGGAGCGAGCCGAAGGTGAGCCGCTGCTGGCCGGTCATCTGGTCGAGGCCGACCAGGCCGATGGTCAGGCCGATGAGAAGCGAGGCGAGGCCGCGGACACGCGAGGAGCCGAGCACCGAGGTGACCGCGATGAACGCGAGGACCATGATGGCGAAGTAGTCGGGCGCGCCGATGTCGACGGCGAGGTCGGCGACGGTGGGCGCCAGGGCCACCAGCAGGAGCGTGCCGATCATGCCGCCCGCGAAGTGGCCGATGGCGGCGGCCGCGAGGGCCTGCGCGCCCCGCCCGGCCTTGGCCATCGGATGGCCTTCCATGGCGGCGACGACGGCCGCGCTCTCCCCCGGTGTGTTGAGCAGGATGGAGGTGGTGGAGCCGCCGAACATCGCGCCGTAGTAGATGCCCGCGAACATGATGAAGGCGCCGGTCGGTTCGAGTCCGTAGGTCACCGGGAGCAGCAGGGCGACGGCCATCGCCGGGCCGATGCCGGGCAGCACGCCGATCGCGGTGCCGAGGAGGACGCCGACGGCCGCCCAGAGGAGGTTGACCGGGGTGAGGGCCGTGCCGAAGCCGTCCATGAGGGAGTTGAAGGCGTCCATGTCACAGCACTCCCATCAGGGGGCCGCCCGGCAGGGGCACGCCGAGCAGGTTGTTGAAGACTTCGTACGTGACGACGGAGAGCACGGCGGCGATGAGCGGGTCGCGGTCGAGGTGGCGGCTGCCGAGTGCGTAGGCGGAGCCCCAGAAGAGCAGGGCGCCCGCGACGGGGAAGCCGACGGGTTCGATGAGGACGGCGGTGGCGAGGAAGACGCCCGCCAGGATCAGCACGGTGCGCCAGTCGGCGGGTTCGGACAGGTCGATGTCCTCGCCGCCCTCGGCCTCGCCGCGTCCGCCGCGCAGCACGTCGACGGCGAGCAGGACGGCGACGACGAGCAGTCCGACGCCGACCGCGACCGGGACGGTCTTCGGGCCGACGGGGCCGCGCTGGGTGATCTCGACGTCCATGGTGAGGGCGTCGGTGAGGACGAGGGCGCCGAGGGCGAGGAGCAGGACGGACACGCCGAGTTCGGAGTGTTCGCGCAGCCAGGCGCGGCGGTCCCGGTCCCGCGGCTCGTGGGGGACGTCGGTGGTGGTCACAGCCCCAGCTCCTTCAGTACGGACACGACGCGCTTGTCCTGGGCCTTCAGGAAGTCGCCGAAGTCGTCGCCGGTCAGGAAGGCGTCGTCCCAGCCGTTCTTCTTCAGGGAGGCGCGCCACTCCTTGGAGGCATGCAGCTTCCTGACGAGCCCGGTGAGTTTCTTGCGCTCGGCGCCGCTGAGGCCGGGCGGGGCGACGATGCCGCGCCAGTTGGTGAAGTCCACGTCGTACCCGGACTCCTTGAGGGTGGGCCCGTCCAGGCCGCGCACCCGCTCCGGTCCGGTGACCGCCAGCAGTCTGAGCTCACCGGACTTGATCTGGTCGAGGTACTCGCCGACTCCGGAGACGCCGAAGGCGACCTTGCTGCCGAGGATGGAGGCGAGCAGTTCGCCGCCGCCGTCGAAGGGGACGTAGTTGACCTTCTTCGGGTCGATGCCGGCGGCGCGGGCCATCAGCATCGGGGCGAGGTGGTCGGGGCCGCCGGGGGACGAGCCGCCGCCGACGGGCACCTTGCCGGGGTGCTTCCGCCAGGCGTCGACGAGTTGCTCGATGGTCTTGTACGGGGAGTTCTTGGCGACCACGACGACGTCCTGCTCCTCGGTGAGGCGCGCGATGGGCGTCGTGTCGGCGAGGGTTTTGGGTGAGTGGTTGGAGCGGGCGGCGCCCACGACGCCGAGGCCCATGGACATGGCGAGCTTGCCGTTGCCGTGCTCGCCGACGAGCCGGCTCAGGCCGACGGTGCCGCCCGCGCCGGGCAGGTTGAACACCTCGATGTTGTGGGTGAGTCCGGCGTCCTCGGCGTTCTTCGCGGCGGTGCGGGCGGTGATGTCGTAGCCGCCGCCGGGGGTGTTGGGGACCATGAAGCGCAGGCCGGGGATCTGGGTGCCGGTGTCGGCGCCGCTGCCCGTGGTGAGCAGCGGCGGCGCCACGAGCACGAGGAGGGCGGCCCCGAGCAGGGCGAGGGGGGTGCGCAGGCGCACGTGTGCCACCACCTGTCGGCTGTAGTCGGTTGTGAGGTGGCCCACATGTTGCCCGCGCGCCGACAACCTGTCTCTCTTCCGGAATCAACGGACGTTGTGGTCGTTGTGGTCGCGCCCATAGCCTGCGGCGATGACAAGGGTGCTGGTGGTGGACGACGACTTCATGGTCGCCAAGCTGCACAGTCGGTACGTCGCCGCGGTGGCGGACTGCGCCGTGGTCGGGGTCGCCCACAGCGGCGCGGAGGCGGTCGACGCGGTGGAGCGGCTGCGCCCCGACCTCGTCCTTCTCGACGTGTATCTGCCGGACATGGACGGCATCGCGGTGCTGCGTGAGCTACGGGCGGCCGAGGAGCGCGATCCGGCGCGCCGGCCGGTGGACGCGCTGTTCATCACGGCGGCGCGGGACGCGCAGGTGGTGCGGGCGGCGCTGCGGGCCGGCGCCCTGCACTATCTGATCAAGCCGTTCAACCAGGCGGCCCTGCATGAGCAGTTGAGGCACGTGGTGGCGCTGCGGGCCCGCCTGGACGGTCTGGAGGAGGCCCGCCAGGAGGACGTCGACCACCTCTTCGGCGCCCGGCCCCCTGGCTCCAGGGAGCTGCCGAAGGGCCTCGCGGCGCACACGGCGGACCTGGTGGAACAGATCCTCCGCGACCACCCGGAAGGCCTCTCTGCCTCGCAGTGCGCCCAGGCGGGCACCCTCTCCCGCGTGAGTGCCCGCCGGTACCTGGAGTTCTTCACGACGACGGGCAGGGCCGAGGTGACGCTGCGGTACGGGGGGACAGGGCGGCCTGAGCGGCGGTACCGGTGGGTGGGGTGACGGGGGCGGTGCGGAGGACGTCGCGGTTCCCGCAGGGCGGGCCGGGCTCGGTTCGGCCGCGCCGTTTCGCCGGACACATGGCTCTCTCCCTGGTTGAGCCTGGCGATCCCTGGCGAATAGTGGCGCGCGGTCGAGCGGGTGCCTGGCGCGCCGGTAGGTTGCGAGATGCCCGGCGCTGTCTCTCCCGGAACGCCCGCCTGTTCGGGCGGGTCCCAACCCAGTTGGGGACGTAGAGAGACGGGAGGCCGGGCATGGTGGACGGACCGGGACGGAAGGGCAGGTGCCGCAGGCACCCTCGGCGGTACGAGTGGGTGCAGCTGGCGGCACTGTCCCTGACAGCGGTCGCCGCCGTCGCGGGGTGCGTCGAACGCTTTCTGTGACGCATGAGGTGTGAGCCGGACGGCTGGTCGGGCAGTGAGCGAGCCCGGCCGACGGCTGCTCGGCCGGACTCACCCGCCCCGCGCACGGGCCTGGCTCCGGGCTGCATTCCCGGAGCCGGGCCTTTCGTGTGTGCGCGAGGAGCATGCGGCACGCCTCCGCGGGCCCGCGTGCACTCCTGGACGAGATAACCCCATGTCACGGCACTCATCAAGCCGTTCCGCCCACCCGGTTCGGCAATTTGCGGCTTTTGCCGGTGGCGAATGACCTTGCTAACCCTGGCGTCTGCGTGGCGCGGAACGGGGAACTCCCAGGTGGCGGACGGCCGGGGGTGGCGAACCCTGGCGTATTGGCGCCCGGGTCAGGGCGATCCCGGGACACACGGGACACCCATGTGGTATGTCCGAGGCGCAGTCTGAGCCCTCGGTTAGCTCTCCCTTAAAGCGACCATAAGGATCTCCGTTCCCCGTCCTCAGCAGGGGTTTTCGCGGATTTCAGGGGCTAGCTTTCTGGTCGCCCCCTGAACCGTCGTTGAGGAGAACCACCATGACTGCCCGCCGCCGCAAAGTGTCCGCCATCGCCGCCGTCGGTGTCGCGCCGCTCGCCCTGACCGCCCTGTCGGTCACGCCCGCCGCCGCGCACGGCTCCATGACGGACCCGGTCAGCCGGGTCTCCGCCTGCTTCCAGGAAGGGCCGGAGTCCCCGAAGTCGGCCGCCTGCAAGGCCGCTGTCGCCGCCAGTGGCGCGCAGGCCTTCTACGACTGGAACGGCGTGAACATCGCCAACGCCGCCGGCAAGTCGAAGGAGATCATCCCCGACGGCAAGCTGTGCAGCGCGAACAACGACAAGTACAAGGGCCTCGACCTGCCGCGCGCCGACTGGCCCGCCAGCAAGCTGTCCGCGGGCAACCACACGTTCCACTACAAGGGCACCGCCCCGCACAAGGGCTCCTTCGAGCTGTACGTCACGAAGGAGTCGTACGACCCGACGAAGCCCCTGAAGTGGTCGGACCTGGAGGAGAAGCCCTTCGCCAAGGTCACCGACCCGAAGATGGAGAACGGCGACTACGTCTTCGACGGCAAGGTCCCCGCCCGGCAGGGCCGTCACCTGATCTACTCGGTCTGGCAGCGTTCGGATTCCCCCGAGGCCTTCTACACCTGCTCCGACGTCGTCTTCGGCAAGGACACCGGCGGCTCCGGCGCCGCCCCGGCCCCGACCGCCTCCGCCCCTTCCGACCAGGAGATCGCGGCGGGCGCCGAGAAGTCCACGGTCGAGCACCACGGGCACGGTGACGCCGACGCCGCGACGGGCGCCAAGGCCACCGAGGCCGCTCCGGCCGCCGATGCCCCCGACACCCCCGATGCCGCCGGTGCCGGGGACGCCCCGGGCAACGCCCCCGAGGTGAAGGGCGGCGCCGAGAAGCCGGTCTCCACCGCGAACGACAACCTCGCCGAGACCGGCGGCGACAGCACCACCCCGTACATCGCGATGGGCGGTGCCGCCATTCTGGCCATGGGTGCCGCGGCGATGTTCGCCACCACCCGTCGCCGGGCCGCCGGACGCCACGGCCGCTGACCCGGCCCGGGCGTTCCGTCTAGGACAGGCAGGTGGTCGGGGTCGCGTGCGCCGGGTCCAGGGCGTTCGCGACCTCGTGGTGGGCGACGCGGTCCAGGACACCGACCGCGACGTGCTCCGCCAGGTCGACGGGGCACAGGTCCTGGACGGTTACGTTCCGCACGCCGGGGCCGTCGAGGAACTGGCTGCGGTACGGGGTGACCACCTCGTCGTACTTGGTGGCGATGACGGTGTAACGCACCCCCGGCACCGTGTCCCCGCCCTCGTTGAGCTTGGTCAGGAAGGGCGAACCGGCCACCTGGTCGGCGAGGGCGGGGGTCTTCGTGGTCAGCAGGTCCTCGATGCCGGGGAAGTACGGCAGCAGCCTGGTGAGACCGAGCAGAGTGGTGCCGTGGTTGTCGGGGGCGAGGCCGATCAGGGCGTTCACCTCGTCGGCGCCGCCGAGGAACTTGAGGTAGTGGCGGGGCATCATGCCGCCCTGCGAGTGGCCGACGAGGTCCACCTCCTTCGCGCCCGTCGAGGCGAGCACCTTGTCGACGAAGCCGTCGAGCTGCTCGGCCGACTTCTCGACGGGGCCGAGTCCGTGGAAGAACGGCACGCCCTTCAGCTGGCCGTAGTCCAGGGAGTAGACGCAGTAGCCGCGCTTGACGAGGTAGGGCGCGAGGACGAGCCAGTTGTCGACGGAGTTCCCGAACGTGCCGTGCACGAGGACGACGGGGCGGGGGTGTGCGGTGGACGGCTTGCAGTCGTAGTCGTTCCACCCCCGCGACACCGCCGTCGTCGTCGAGGTCTGCGACGCGTCGGCGGCGGCCGTGGCGGCGGGAGCGAGGGTGACCGCGCCCGTGACGAGCAGGGTGGCGGCGAACGCGCGCAGCGCGCGTCTCCAGGAGGGCAGCATCGTGTGATCTCCTTGCGGCTCAAGGGAGTACGAGGGTGTGCGTGGGGCTGCGATGGGGGTGCGATGGAGGTACGCCCTGTGATCCGGATCGACAGGATGCCGTGCTCACGTCAAATTACGCGCGAGTAGACGAAGACAGAAGCGGCGCGCCGGTAAAACTTCCAGCGTTCACTGGCACGGTCCTGCCCGCCCGCCCCGAGCTCACCGCGTCGGCGTCACGAGCCCCGTCTCGTACGCGATGATGACCAGCTGGACCCGGTCACGGGCGCCGAGCTTCGTGAACAGGCGCGCCACGTGCGCCTTCACCGTGGCCACGGTGATGAAGAGCTCGGCGGCGATCTCGGCGTTGGCCAGGCCGCGCCCCACGAGAGTGAGGACCTCGCACTCCCGGTCGGTGATGCCCTCCACCGCACGCGGCGCCGGCGGCGGGCCGGACTCGGGACGCGCGGCGAACTCCTCGATCAGGCGCCGGGTGACGCTCGGTGCGATCAGGCCGTCCCCGGCGGCGACCACCCGGATCGCCGCGAGGATGTCGTCCAGCGCCATGTCCTTGACGAGGAAGCCGCTCGCGCCGGCCCGCAGGGCGCCGTAGACGTACTCGTCGTCGTCGAAGGTGGTCAGGACGACGACTCGCGGTCCGGCGGGATCTCCCTGGTCCGCCGTGATCAGGCGGGTGGCCTCGATGCCGTCCATGCCCGGCATGCGGATGTCCATGACGACGACGTCCGGGCGTACGCCGTCGGCCAGCCGCACCGCTTCTGTCCCGGTGCCCGCCTCCCCCACGACCTCGAGGTCCGGGGTGTCGGCCATCAGGACCCGCAGGCCGGCACGGACCAGCGGCTGGTCGTCGGCGAGGACGACGCGCACGGTGCGGCCGGTCATCGGCCCACCGACACGGCGGACGCAGACACGGACTCAGCCCCGGACTCGGGCACGGGGAGCCGGGCCGACACCCGGAAGCCGCCCTCGGGGCGCGGCCCCGCGGTGAAGCGGCCGTGCAGCAGGCCGACGCGCTCCCGCATGCCGACGATGCCGTATCCGGTGCCCGCGCAGAGACCGCCACCGCCGTCGTCCTCGACCTCGACGCGCACCTCGTCCGCGTCGTACGCGATGGTCACCCGGCACTCCCCCGTCCCCGCGTGCCGCACGACGTTGGTGAGCGCCTCCTGAAGGATGCGGAACGCCGCCAGGTCGATGTCGGCGGGCAGCGGCCGCCGTTCGCCGTACAGCCGCACGTCGGCGCGGACCCCCGCGTCCAGGGCCGAGGCGACGAGGCGGTCGAGGTCCGCGAGGCCGGGGGCCGGGTCGAGCGGCGCGTGCGACTCGGCCGATGAGCGCAGCGCGACCAGCGTGCGCCGCAGCCCCGCGAGCGTCTCCCTGCTGGTCGCCTCGATGGTGGCGAGCGCGTTGCGCGCCTCGGCGGGCTGCGTGTCGATGACGCGGCTGCCGACGCCCGCCTGGATGGCGATGACGCCGATGCTGTGCGCGATCATGTCGTGCAACTCCCGGGCGATGCGCAGCCGTTCGGCGGTCACCGCCTGCTCGGCGGCCCGCGCGCCGAGCGCCTCGGCGTGCGCGCGGCGCTCCCGCACGGAGTCGCCTGCCAGCCAGGCGGCGAGCGTCGCGAGGGCGATGAACGCGGCGAGCTGGACCACCCGGGCGGGGGTCTGCCCGAGGCTGGTCAGATGCGTGCCGAGCTGCGCGCCGAACGCCAGGACGGCCGCCACGACCGAGGTGCGGCGCGGCCGGACGGCGGCGATGTAGCCGACGGCGAGATCGCCGAGCAGCACCTGCAAGTACACGATCTCCGAGTTCTGCATCTGCGTGCGCGCGACGGCCCAGCCGGCGAGCAGCACCGCGAGGGCGGGCAGCGGCCTGCTCCGCAGGAGCGCGCCCACCAGCGCGGTGAGGACGATCAGCGGGACAACGGTCACGGCACTGAAGCCGCCGCGCCCGTCGCGCATCACGAAGTACAGGGCGAAGGGGTACACGAGCGCGGCACACCAGGCGACCGGCGTCAGCCAGGCACGCGGCGGCCGGGGGTGTGCCGGCCGGGCCCGTACCGACCGCCACCGGGCCGTCGAAGCGGCCCGGGCCGTCACGGTCGCCCCGCCCCAGGCGGGTGGTGAGGTGGGCGGGGCCGAGGCCTCCGGTGTCGCGTCCATGTCCCGATCGTAGGCGCGCGGCCCTGACCTGGGCATGGGCCCGAAGACGTACGCCCACGGGCTACCTCCCCGGGCCGGAGGGTGGCCGAGGGGCCGATGCCGAGGGCCGTGCGTGCGCGTCACCGTGTATCCCGTGATCGAAGTCCATGAACTGACCAAGCGCTACGGCGACATCACCGCTGTCGACCGTCTCTCCTTCACCGTGCCGCCCGGCCGGGTGACCGGCTTCCTCGGGCCCAACGGCGCGGGCAAGACCACCACCTTGCGGATGCTGCTCGGTCTGGTCGCGCCGACCGCCGGGGCCGCCACGATCGGCGGCCGCCCGTTCCGGGAACGCCCGCGCGGGCTGCGGCACGTCGGCGCGCTGCTCGACGCGGGCGACGTGCACGGCGGGCGCACCGCGCGGGCCCATCTGTCGGCCCTCGCCCGCAGCAACGGCATCCCGCGGCGCCGGGTGGCCGAGGTGCTCGGGGAGGTGGGGCTCGACCGGGCCGCGGGGCGCCGCGTCGGCGGCTTCTCGCTCGGCATGAGGCAGCGGCTCGGGATCGCTGCCGCGCTCCTGGGCGACCCGCCGGTGCTGCTGTTCGACGAGCCCCTCAACGGACTCGATCCGGAAGGGGTGTTGTGGATGCGGGGCCTCTTCCGGCGGCTGGCCGACGAGGGGCGCACCGTCCTCGTCTCCAGCCACCAGATGAGCGAGATGGAGAGCTCCGCCGACCACCTCGTCGTCATGGGCAGGGGTGCGCTGATCACCGCGGAGAGCGTGGCACGGTTCGCGGCGCGCGGCATCCGGCCGGGGGTGCGCGTACGCAGTCCGGAGGCCGTCGCCCTGTCTGCCGCGCTCACCGCGGAGGGCGCCGTCGTGGAGGCGGCGGACGGGGACGTCCTCACGGTCGGCGGTCTGGCGGCGGACCGCGTCGGGGAGCTCGCCCACCGGCACGGTCTGCCCCTGCACGAACTCACGCCCCGGGCCGCCTCCGTGGAGGCGACGTTCCTGGAACTGACCGCCGGCAGCGTCGAGTACACCGCGTACGGCACGCGGCCCTCGTCCACCACGGGAGAAGCGGGAGCGGCCCGATGAGCCCCGCCCCCGCCCCTGCCCCCGCCCTCGCCCTCGCCCCGGAGCGGCCCCGTTTCACCGACCTCCTCGCCGCCGAGTGGATCAAGCTCTGGTCGCTGCGCTCCACCTACTGGATCCTCGGCGTCGGCGCGCTGGTCGTCGTCGGGATCAACGTCAACTCCGCCCGGTCCAACGCCGATCTGCTGGCGCGCGGGTCGGCCGCGTCCCCGGGCGGGATCATCGGGATCGACCCGATGCACACCGCGTTCGTCGAGCCCGCCTACCAGATCCTCATGATCGTCGCCGGCAGCGTCGGCGCCATCGCGGTCTTCGGCGAGTACGCCAGTGGGCTGATCCGCACGACGTTCGCGGCCGTCCCCGACCGCCGTGCGGTGGTGGCGGCCAAGACGTGCGTCGTGGCGGTGGTCATGTTCGGGCTCGGCGCGGTCGTCTCCGCGGCCTCGTTCGGTCTGACCCAGGCCGTCCTGAGCGACACCATCGGCCTGTCGATCGGCGCGCCAGGCGCCCTGCGCGCCGTGGTGGCGTCCGCGCTGCTCGCTCCCCTGTGCGCGCTGGTCGGCATGGCGCTCGGCGCGCTGGTCAGGCACGCGGCGGGCTCCGTCGTCGCGACCCTGGTGACCCTGTTGCTGCTGCCCGCCCTCTTCCGGGGCGAGACGTACCGCTGGGTCAAGGAGATCGGCAACGCGATGCCCCTCACGGCCTGGGAGGCGCTGGTCGAGAACCCCGCGACGGACCGCCCGCCGGGCAGGTACCCGGAGTCGATCGCCGAGGCGTGGACCGTCTTCGCGGCGTGGCCGCTCGTCGCGGTGATCGTCACGGTGGTCGTGGTGCGGCGCCGCGACGCGTGACGCGGGCACCGAACAGGGCACCGGACGGGTCACGCCGCCAGCGTCCCCGGCACGATCGCGCCGGGCCCGAACTTCTCCCGTGCCCGGTCGGCCACCTCCTCGATGCGGCGGGCCTTCTCGTCCGCCGGGTCGAACGTCAGCTGGTGGGCGGCCCGTTCGGCGGGCACGATCCCCTCGGCGCGCAGGGACACGGCGCGCACCCGGGCCCGCTGCAGGCCCAGCGCCTCGTACATGCGGTACGCGGCCGTGGTCAGCGCGGTGGAGTGCGCGGTCGGCTCGGGCAGGGCCCGGGTGCGGACGGTCGTGCTCCGGTCCGCGTACCGCACGGTGAGGGTCAGCGTGCGGCACACCTGGTCCTCGTCGCGCATCCTGGCGCCCAGCTCCTCGGCGCCGGAGAGCAGGGCGCGGCGGTGCCGGAAGGGGTCCAGCTCGTCGCGGGGGAAGGGGCGTTCGACGGAGAGCGAGCGTGCGGCGGCGTTCGGCACGACGCGGGTCCGGTCGATGCCCCGCGCCTTCTCGCTCAGCTCGCGGCCCGCGCGGGCGCCGACGAGCCGTTGCAGGGTGGACAGGGGCGCGGCGCCGACCTTCCCGAGGGTGTCGAGGCCGTATTCGCACAGGGTGCGGGCGGTGGCGCGGCCGATGCCCGGCAGCTCGCCCACCGGCCGGTCGGCGAGGAACTCCCGTACACCGTCCGGGCCTTCGGGCACCGCGCGGGTCACCCCGGGGGCGGCGCCGCGTGCCGCCATCCGCGCCAGCATCGGCCCGGGCCCCGCGCCGATCGCGCACTCCACCCCGTACAGCGCGAGCGCCCGCACCCGGATCAGCGCGGCGAGCCCGACGGCGCTCCGCCCGAAGTACCGCCGCGCGCCCCGCACGTCGACGAGCGCGGCGTCCGGCGGCAGCGCCTCGACCTGCGGGGAGAACTCGCCGAGCAGGGCGAGCAGTCGGGGCAGGAGCGCCTCGTACATGGGCGGCAGCAGGAACCGTATGTAGAGGGTGGTGACGCCGTCGTTCATCCCGCGCTCCCCGGACTCTGGTGCCACAGCTTCCGTGTCGATGCCGTCCCTTCGCCCGCCGGGCGCAGGTCCGCCCAGGGGTGCATCTCGTATCCGTTGGGCATGCGGATGCGGCGCCCCTCCGCCGCCGGGTCCCGCTCCCCCGGCTCCGGCCCCGGCTCCGCCAGGCGCCGCGCCACCGCGTCGAGCCCGCCTTCCTCCCGCAGCTCCACCAGCTCCGCCAGGTTCCACGCCGCCGCGCCCACCACGCTGAGGCTGCGCGGCCCGCGGCGCTGCACCACGCCGCGCACGAGCAGCAGCCAGGAGTGGAAGACGGTGTGCGCGCACCGCTCGTGGGCGTCGTCGAAGAAGGCCAGGTCGACCAGGCCCGTGCCGTCGTCCAGGGTGGTGAAGATGACGCGTTTCCCGGAGCGGATCGGCGGGGTCTGCGTGGCGGCCTTGGCGCCCGCGACCAGGACGGTCGCGCCGTGCTCGGCCTCGCGCAGGCGCCGGGCGCCGAGCACGCCGAGCTCCGCGAGGAAGTCGCGGTGGTCCACCATGAGGTGGCGCGACGAGTCCATGCCGAGGACGCCCAGTTCGGCGCTGAGCCGCTCCGCGTCGTCCAGGTCGGGGAGGCCCGCGGGTGCCGTCTTCCGCCCGCCCGCCAGGGGCAGTTGGGCGCCCGCGGCGCCGCGCGTGCCCCGCCGCAGCTCGGCCAGGTGCAGTTGCAGGTCGCGGCGGTTGGCGCCGAACGCGTCGAGCGCGCCGACCTGGGCGAGCCGCTGCGCGACCGGCTTGGAGGGCCTGGCCCGTTCCCAGAAGTCGACGAGTGAGGCGTAGGGCCGGCCGTCGGCGATCCGGGCGGCCTCGGCCTCGCTGATGCCGTGCACGTCGGAGAGGGCGAGCCGCAGCCCCCACACCGGCCGCGACCCTGAGTTATCAGACACCAGTTCGATACGGTGGGCGACCGCCGACCGGTTCACGTCCAGCGGCAGGATCGGCACCCCCCGGCGCCGCGCGTCCGCGAGCAGCAGCCGCTTCGGGTACATCCCGGGGTCGTGCGTGAGCAGCCCGGCGTAGAACGCGGCCGGGTGATGGGCCTTCAGCCAGGCCGACTGGTACGTCGGCACGGCGAAGGCCACCGCGTGCGCCTTGCAGAAGCCGTACGACCCGAAGGCCTCGACGATCTCCCAGGTGCGGCCGATCGTCTCCGCGTCGTACCCCCTGGCCGCCGCCTGCTGCGCGAACCAGAAGCGGATCCGGCCCTGCGACTCGGGGTCGGAGAGCCCGCGCCGCACCCGGTCCGCCTCGTCGCGCCCGCAGCCGGTCATGATGTCCACGATCTGGATGACCTGCTCGTGGAAGACGACGACGCCGTACGTCTCCTTCAGCGGCTCCGCGAGATCCGGGTGCGGGTAGCGGACGGGCGCGCGGCCGTGCCTGGCCTCGATGAAGGGCCGCACCATGTCGGCGGCGACCGGGCCGGGACGGAACAGCGAGATGTCGACCACCAGGTCGTGGAAGGTCGCGGGCTGCAGCCGCCCGACCAGGTCGCGCTGGCCGGGCGACTCGATCTGGAAGCAGCCGAGCGTCTCGGTGGACTGGATGAGCCGGTACGTCGCCGGGTCGCCCGGCGGTATCGCGTCCAGGTCGACCCGCTCCCCCGTGGCCCGCTCGGTCTCCGCCACGGCGTGCGCCATCGCGGACTGCATCCGCACCCCGAGGACGTCCAGCTTGAGCAGCCCGAGGTCCTCGACGTCGTCCTTGTCGAACTGCGACATGGGCAGGCCCTCGCCGCTGGTCGGCACCACCGGCGTACGGGCGAGCAGCGAGGCGTCGGAGAGCAGCACCCCGCACGGGT
Source organism: Streptomyces sp. NPDC018029 (assembly GCF_044327655.1). Lineage (NCBI taxonomy): Bacteria > Bacillati > Actinomycetota > Actinomycetes > Kitasatosporales > Streptomycetaceae > Streptomyces > Streptomyces sp. NPDC018029. The sequence continues at coordinate 149,869 of NZ_JBIRFV010000013.1, forward strand.
GCATGGCGACGCCGCGCGGCAGCGCGTCGAGGGCCTCGACCAGCTCCCACAGCCGGTCGCGGTCGCCCAGCTCCGCCGCGATCCGCCGCAGCTCGGGCAGCTCCTCCAGCGCGGCGCGGGCGTCGCGGGCGCGGATGTGCGGGAAGGCCTTGGCGATCCTGTCGATCTCGGCCGGGTCCATGGACAGGGCGGCGCCCACGTCGCGTACGGCGTGGCGGACCCGGTAGGTCTCGGGCATGGCGACCGTCGCGACCCGCTCGGTGCCGAAGCGGCCGATGATCGCGCGGTAGACCTCGAGGCGGCGGGCCGACTCGACGTCGATGTCGATGTCCGGCAGGACGTGCCGCCGCTTGGAGAGGAACCGCTCCATGAGCAGCCCGTGCTCGACGGGGTCGGCGTGCGCGATGCCGATGAGGTGGTTGACGAGGGAGCCGGCGCCGGAGCCGCGGGCCGCGACCCGGATGCCCAGGTCGCGCACGTCGTCGACGACCTGCGCCACGGTCAGGAAGTACGAGGCGTAGCCGTGGTGGTCGATGATGTCCAGCTCGTGGTGCATGCGCTCCCAGTACTCGCGCCGGGAGTCGTAGCCGCGCCGCACCATGCCGGCCGCCGCGCGCGAGGCGAGGACGCGCTGCGCGGTGCGGCGCCCGGCGCCGACCAGGCGGGGCTCGGGGAAGTGCACGGTCCCGATGCCGATGTCGTCCTCGGCGTCGACGAGGCACTCGGCGGCGGTCGCCCGGGTCTGTTCGAGCAGGCGGTGGGCGGTGTCGCGGCGGAAGCCCGCGGCCTCGACGACACGCTCGGCGACGCGCAGCATGTCGTCCGCGCCCTTCAGCCACCGCTCGCCGCTGTCGAGTTCCTTGGTCGGGTCGACGGGGACGAGGCGGCGGGCGGCGTCGAGGACGTCGGCGACGGGGCCCTGTCCGGGGTCTGCGTAGCGCACGGCGTTGCTCAGGACGGGGCGCACGCCCTGTTCGGCGGCGAAGCCGACGGTGCGCGCGGCGAGGCGCAGCGAGCCGGGCCCGGTGCCCTCGCGGCCGTGCCAGACGGATTCCAGGCGCAGCGCGTCGCCGTACCGCTCGCGCCAGGGGGCGAGGAGGCGGGCGGCCCGGTCGGGGCGGCCCGCGGTGAGTGCGCGGCCCACGTCGGAGGCGGGTCCGAGCAGCACGGTGAGGCCCTCGCCGTGGTTCTCCTGCCAGGGCAGGACGGGCTGACCATCGGTGCCGCCCTCGGCGTCGGCGCGGTGCGCGGCGGTGACCAGGCGGCAGAGCGCGGCCCAGCCGGTGGCGCCGTCCCGGGCGAGGAAGGTCACGCGCGGGGTCGACTCGTCGATGAAGGCACCGCCGCGCACGGGGGCGCGGCGCCGCTCGCCCTTGGCCGGGGCGGGCGCCCCCACCGCGAGCTCGGCCCCGAACAGCGGCCGCACGCCCGCCTTGGCGCAGGCCTTGGCGAACCGGACGGCGCCCGCGAGGGTGTCCCGGTCGGTGAGGGCGAGGGCGTCCATGCCCCGCACGGCGGCGCGCTCGGCGAGCCGCTCCGGGTGCGAGGCGCCGTACCGCAGGGAGAACCCGGAGACGGTGTGCAGATGCGTGAACCCGGGCACACGCACCTCCTGAAACCCTGAATCGATCCGTTCTCACATCCCCCGCCTCCACCATAGACCAGTTTCGAACGCACGTACGACACATACGTTCGATTCACTGGTCCGGCGTGCCCCACGGCCCGGAACGTCGTCCGTTCGGCCCATCCCACCTGCGGAAACGCCCCGGGACCCGGAGCGTGGGGGCATGAGGTTCGCCGACGAATTGAAGAGCGCCGTCACCCCGCGAGCAGCCCTGCTCGTCATCGGCGTACTCGCCCTGCAACTGCTGTTCATCGCCTCCTACGTAGGAGCCCTCCACCACCCGAAGCCGAAGGACGTGGCCTTCGGAGTGGTCGCCCCGGGCCCCGCGGCCGAGCAGACGGCCGACCGTCTCGGGAAGCTCCCCGGCGACCCGCTCGACACCCGCGTCCTCAAGGACGAGGCCACGGCCCGCCGCCAGATCATGAACCGCGACATCGACGGCGCCCTGCTCGTCGACCCGCGCGGCACCACCGACACCCTCCTGGTCGCCTCCGGCGGCGGCACCGCCCTGTCCAGGACCCTCACCGAGCTCGTCTCCGAGGCCGACGCCGCCCAGAAGCGCACGGTGAAGACCGACGACGTGGCCGCGGCGTCGCCCCAGGACTTCAACGGCCTCTCGTCCTTCTACCTGGTCGTCGGCTGGTGCGTCGGCGGCTACCTGTGCGCGTCGATCCTCGCGATCAGCGCGGGCTCCCGGGCCTCCAACGTGCCGCGCGCGGTCATCAGGCTCGGCACCATGGCGCTCTACTCGATCGTCGGCGGGCTCGGCGGCGCGGTCATCATCGGGCCGATCCTCGGCGCCCTGCCGGGCAGCGTCATGGGCCTGTGGGGCCTCGGCGCCCTGGTGATCTTCGGGGTCGGCGCGATCACGCTCGCCCTGCAGTCGCTCACCGGCATCGTCGGCATCGGCCTGGCCGTCCTCCTCGTCGTCATCGCGGGCAACCCGAGCGCGGGCGGCGCCTTCCCGCTGCCGATGCTGCCGCCCTTCTGGCAGGCGATCGGGCCCTGGCTGCCGCCGGGCGCCGGCACCTGGGTGGCCCGCTCCATCGCGTACTTCGAGGGGAACTCGGTCACCCGGGCGCTCCTCGTTCTCTCCGCCTGGGCGGTCCTCGGCACCGTCGTCACCCTCGCCCTGTCCGCCCGGCGCAGGACACGCAGCGCCTCCATCGACCTCAGCGGCACGAACTACGGCAGAGGCATCGGCTGAGCGGAGCGGCGGACGCGCGGCACGGCGGACGCGGCGCGGCGGACACGGAAAAGCCCCGCCCCCACTGTCGCGGGGGCGGGCCTCAGGGTGTCCGGCGGCCTCAGCCGATCTCGGCTCCGTAGGCGCTCAGCGCCTCGGGAACCGGCTGGAAGAACGTCTCTCCACCGGAGGAGCAGTCACCGCTGCCGCCCGAGGTGAGACCCAGCGCGGTGTCGCCGGCGAAGAGCGCGCCGCCGCTGTCGCCGGGCTCGGCACAGACGGTGGTCTGGATCAGGCCGTCGACCTGGCCCTCCTGGTAGTTCACCGTCGCGTCGAGCGCGGTGACCTCACCGTCGTGGACCTGCGTGGTGCTGCCGCTGCGCGTCACCTTCTGGCCGACCGTGGCGTCCCCGGCCTTGCTGATCGCCTGGGAGCTGCCGTTGTAGAGGTTCACCTCGCTGGGGTGCGGGGTGTCGGCCGTGTACTTCACGAGGGCGTAGTCGTTGCCCGGGAAGCTGGACTCCTCCGTGGTGCCGATCTCCGAACCGCCCTGCGAGTCGGACCAGCTCTTGACCGCGTTGCCGCAGTGTCCGGCCGTCAGGAAGTACGGCTCGCCGCCCTTGACGACGTTGAAGCCGAGCGAGCAGCGCGAACCGCTCCCCCAGATCGCGTCGCCGCCGGCCAGGAAGGCCTTGAACTCGCCCTTGCTGTGCCTCAGTTCGGCCTTGCCGCCGAGGCTCTTCACGATCGAGGCGACCTTGTCGAGCCGCGCGCCGTCGACCGTGCGGTCCGCCGTGACGACGATCTTGTTCGTGGCCGGGTCCATCGCCCATGAGGTGCCGGGCACGGCGGCCTTGTCGTCGAGCGTCGCGCGGGCGCTCTTCAGCTCGGCGAGGGAGTTCTCCACGATTCTGGCCTTGCCGCCCGCCGACTCGACGGCGCTCGCGGCGCTCTTGTTCAGCACGTTCACGACGAGGGCCTCGGCCTTCGCGTCGTAGTACGTGCCCGCGGTGTCCGCGCCGAGTTCCTCGACGAGGGTCGAGGCGAGCTTTCCGGCCTTCGCCACCGAGAGGGTGTCCGGTGTGGGCGTCGGGGAGTTCTCGCTCGCGTTCGCAGTCTGGAAGGTGATTCCCGCGACGACCAGCGCGGCGATGCCCGCGCCTGTCACGGCGGCACGCCGCTTGGGTATGCGTCGGTGCTTCAAAACTCACGACCTCCTGTGGGGGGAACGGCTCGCCGGGCGTGGGGGCCTGACGGGCCGCAAGGTTGCACCGCACGGAGTTGCCACGCTGAAAAAGCCGCGTCCATGCCAAAGTTGCCTCGTCCACTATCCCGAGGCTTTCCGGTAGCACACAAGGTCGACTTCAGGACGCGCACACGACAACACCAGTGCGCCCCCCGCACATCGAGTGAGCCCGGTCACGCCACGTCGGTTCCCGCTGCAAACACCCCGCGCGAGGAACGATCGTCAGCCTGTGAGGACTAGTCCTGTCCGGTTCTCGACCCTTCCACCGGGGGTACCTGCGGCGGGTGTTGCTGCTGTTGTCGCTGTTGCTGCTGCGGCAGGGACTGCTGGGCCCGCTCCAGGAAGCGGAGCAGCTCCACCGGGAAGGGCAGGACGAGAGTGGAGTTCTTCTCGGCGGCGACGGCCACCACGGTCTGCAGGAGCCGGAGTTGGAGCGCGGCGGGCTCCTCGGCCATCTCATGGGCGGCCTCGGCGAGTTTCTTGGAGGCCTGGAGTTCGGCGTCGGCGTTGATGACGCGGGCGCGCCGCTCGCGGTCGGCCTCGGCCTGCCGGGCCATGGAGCGCTTCATGGTCTCGGGCAGCGACACGTCCTTGATCTCGACGCGGTCGATCTGCACGCCCCACCCGATGGCCGGAGAGTCGATCATCAGCTCCAGGCCCTGGTTGAGCTTCTCGCGGTTGGACAGCAGGTCGTCCAGATCGCTCTTGCCGATGATGGAGCGCAGCGACGTCTGCGCCATCTGCGAGACCGCGAAGCGGTAGTCCTCCACCTGCACGACCGCCTCGGCGGCGTCGACCACCTTGAAGTAGATGACCGCGTCGACCCGGACCGTGACGTTGTCGCGCGTGATGCCGTCCTGCGCCGGCACCGGCATCGTCACGATCTGCATGTTGACCTTGTGGAGCCGGTCCACGAACGGCACGATCATGGTGAACCCCGGCCCGCGCACGGAGCGTTGCAGCTTTCCGAGGCGCAGCACCACGCCCCGCTCGTACTGCTTGACGACGCGCGCCGCCGCCATCGTGTAGACCACTCCGGCCGACCCGAGGGTCAGTCCCGCCGCCACCAGCTCCTCGACCATGCCGGCCCCCCAGGGTCCGAATCGGGCGTGTCGGGCGTTCCCTTCGAAGGTAGCCCTCCCCCCGGACGAGGGCGAGCCCCCGCCCGGTGTCCGGACGGGGGCCCACCCACTGCTGGCCAGAGCTTCAAACGGCGTGCGCCGGCCTCAGTAGACGCTCACGTTGTACGCGCGCAGCGCCTCGGTGACCGGCTGGAAGAAGGTCGTGCCGCCCGACGAGCAGTTGCCGCTGCCGCCGGAGGTCAGGCCCAGCGCCGTGGTGCCCGAGTACAGCGGGCCACCGCTGTCGCCAGGCTCGGCGCAGACCGTCGTCCTGATCATGCCGTAGACGACGTCGCCGCCGCCGTAGTTGACCGTCTGGTTCAGCGCGGTGACACGGCCGCTGTGCGTACCGGTCGTGGAGCCGCGCCGGGTGACGTTCTGCCCGACGGTGGGGTCGGCGGCGCGGGTGATGTCCTGGCTGCCCACGGTGCCGGACTTGGTGATCGAGTCGTTGGTGTAGCGCACGATGCCGTAGTCGTTGGTCGGGAAGCTGGAGCCCGACGTGGTGCCGAGCACGGTGGTCTTCGCCGAGTTGGCCCACCACGTGGTCGCGCCGTCGGTGCAGTGCCCGGCGGTCAGGAAGTAGTAGGCGCCCGCGCTGTTGCGCACGTTGAAGCCGAGCGAGCAGCGCCAGCTGCTCGCGTAGATCGCGTCGCCACCGGAGATGTACTTCTGGAACTTGCCCGGCGTGCGCTCGATCTTCAGGGCGCCGGCGTTGGTCCCCGCCGCGTCCTTGATCCTGGCGATCTCGGACTTGGAGACCGTGCTGTCGGCGGTCACGACGACCTGCTTGGTCTTCGGGTCGACACCCCAGGCGGTGCCCGCGACGTCGGCGTCGAGGACGGCGTCACTGGCCTGTTCCAGCTGGGACGCGCTGAAGGTCGCCATGCCGTCCTGGGCGTTGGCCGCGGGCACGGCGAGCGCTCCTGCGGCGACAAGTCCGGTGGCTATGGCGAGCAGGCGGGTGCGTCTCGCCGTGCCACTGTGGGGGATGGTGCGCTTGATCCTCACGTTGTTCCCTCCCGAGGGAAGTCAGTGGGTCCTTGTGGGTTGAGGACCCGTGAGGCGCAGCCAAAGAGCAAGCCCGGATTCCGGTTACGCCGTGCTCCTGACAAGCGCTGCTCGGGAGTATTGAGGGGCGGACACGAGCCGCACAAGGGCGCCTTTCGGCCGTGCCGGATCGGCACGGCCCGGCCCCCGCTCAGCGGTCGAGAAGGTTCCGCTCTCCCGCCGCGACCTCGGTGACCAGCGTGTTCCCCGGCGGCGGGAAGGGGCAGACGAAGTGGTCGGCGAAGGCGCACGGCGGCAGCAGCGACCGGTTGAAGTCGACGGTGGTGCGCCCTTCCGCGTCGGGCGCGGCGGGCCGCAGGAAACGGAAGCGGTAGCTGGACGTTCCGCTGGTGGCATCCGCGAAGACGGCCCACAGCGATCCGTCCGCCTCGACGCTCACCTGGAGGGTGTGCTCGACTCCCCCGAGCCGGAAGGAGAGTTCACCGCCGAGGCCGAGACCGCGCTCCTTGCCGTCCGCGTTGCGGACCGTGACGGTGCGGTCCTCGGCGTACGGGACGAAGCGGCCCGGCACGGCCCAGCGGGCGTCGTACGGGGTGGCGTCGATGCCCCGGAAGGCGCGGCGGGCGGCGGCGTCCGGGTCGAAGTCGCGCACCGCCCAGAGGCCCTCGCGCCGGATGACGACGAGGCGGCGCCCGCCGTGCGCGACGCGGGCACCGGCGACCGGGCCGCTGTCGGCGTCCAGCCGGACCTCTCCGGTCAGGGGCTGCCCGTCGACGGTGAGGCCGTCCTCCTCCCCGGCGGTCAGCACCACCGCGTCGGCCGTCGGGGCCCAGTGCCCGGGGACGCCCGGCAGGTGTCCGTCCGGGTGGTCCGCGAGCCAGTGCGTGCCGGTGAGGGAGAGCGGCCCGTAGGGGGCCGACACCGTCTCCGTCCGCTGCTCGTGCCAGTGCTTCCAGTCCTGTGCGTCGTCCGTCATGGTGATCAACCCTTCCATACGGGCTCGGGCAGCCCGAGGTGGGAGCGCAGCGTCGCGCCCTCGTACTCCGTGCGGTACGCGCCGCGCTCCTGGAGCAGCGGCACCACCTTGTCGACGAAGTCGTCGAGACCGCCCGGGGTGAGGTGCGGCACGAGGATGAAGCCGTCGGCGGCCTCGGTGCGCACGGCCTCCGTCAGGTCGGCGGCGACCTGGTCCGGGGTGCCGATGAAGGACTGGCGGGCCGTGGTCTCGATGACGGTCTGGCGGATGGAGAGCCCCTTGGCCTCGGAGAGCGCCCGCCACTTCGCGGCGACGGCGAGCGGGTCACCGATCTTCACCCGGCCCTGGACCAGCTGCGAATCCGGGTCCGGGTCGATGTCGGGCAGCGGTCCGTCCGGGTCGTACGCGGAGAGGTCCACGCCCCAGACCTGTTCCAGGGCGAGGATCGCGTTCTGCGGGGAGACCTGGAGGCGGCGGATCTCGGTGGCCTTCTCCTGTGCCTCGGCCGCGGTGTCGCCGAGGACGTAGGTGACGCCCGGCATGATCTTCAGGTCGTCGGCGGCCCTCCCGTACTTCGCGAGGCGCCCCTTCACATCCGCGTAGAACTCCCGGCCGGCCTCCGGCGTGCCGTGCCGCGTGAAGACGACGTCGGCGGCCGACGCGGCGAACTCCCGCCCTTCCGGGGAGTCGCCGGCCTGGATCACGACGGGGTGTCCCTGCGGGGAGCGCGGCAGGGTGAACTCGCCCTCGATCGTGAAGTGTTCGCCGTGGTGCGCGAAGGGCCGCGGCCGGCCGTCGGGCGTCCAGGAATCCCACAGCTCGCGTGCCGTCGCCAGGAACTCGGCGGCGCGGGTGTACCGGTCGGTGCGGTCGAGGTAGCCGCCGCGCCGGAAGTTCTCGCCGGTGAAGGCGTCCGACGTGGTGACCACGTTCCAGGCGGCGCGGCCGGCGCTCAAGTGGTCCAGGGAGGCGAATCTGCGGGCCAGTTCGAAGGGTTCGTTGAAGGTCGCGTTGACGGTGCCTGCCAGGCCGAGCCGTTCGGTGACGGCGGCGAGCGCGGTCAGGACGGTGAGCGACTCGGGCCGTCCGACCACGTCCAGGTCGTGGATCCGCCCCTTGTGCTCGCGCAGCCGCAGCCCCTCGGCGAGGAAGAAGAAGTCGAAGAGGCCGCGCTCGGCGGTGCGGGCGAGCGTCGCGAAGGACGAGAAGTCGATGTGCGAGCCGGACCTCGGGTCGGACCAGACGGTGGTGTTGTTGACGCCTGGGAAGTGGGCGGCCAGGTGCACCTGCTTGGGCGACTGCGCCTCAAGGGGCTGATGGGGTCGATGTGTCATGAGGGCTCCCCCGCGAGGGTGGCGTAACGGTTGGCGGGCCGGGCGAGCCCCAGGTGTTCGCGGAGCGTGCTGCCCGGATAGAAGGTGCGGAACAGGCCGCGGTGCTGGAGCAGCGCGACGGTGCCGTTGACGAGCCGCTCCAGGTCACGGCGCGGCTCCGCGGGCGTGAGGTGGAAGCCGTCGACGGCGCCCGCGCGGTGCCAGTCGGCGATCAGCTCGGCCAGGTCGACGGGGCCGCCCCGGTAGGCGGGCCCCTCGGCGGTGGGCAGCGGCCCGCCCCCGTGCCCCGGCTCCGCGGCGTGCTCCCCGCCGCCGAGGTCGACGTGGAGGGCGGCGAACACAAGGAGCGTCCCCGGATCGCGCCCCGCCCGGGCCGCGAGGCCCCGCAGTTCGGACCGTGCGGCGTCGGCCCGCTCGGCGGACGCGACCCGCACCAGGGCGACGTCCGCGTACCGGGCGGCCGTCTCACGGGCCTGCGGAGCGGTCGCGTCGACGACCCGCACCGGGTGCCCCTGCGGCGGCCGCGGCACGATGGACGGGCCGCGCACCGAGAAGCCGCGCCCCTGGAAGTCGACGTAGTGCAGCTTGTCCCGGTCGATGAAGCGGCCGGTCGGCACGTCCCGTATCTCCGCGTCGTCCTCCCAGCTGTCCCACAACCGGGCGGCGACGTCGGCCACTTCACCGGCCTCGCGCCACAGCTCCTCGCGGGACGCGGCGCGGCGCCGCCCGAAGAGGCGGGCCTCGGCCTCGGTCGTCGACACGTCGACCGTCCAGCCGGCCCGCCCGTGGCTGACCCAGTCGAGGGTCGCCACGGCGGCCTGCACGTGGAACGGCTCGGTGTGGGTGGTCGTGACGGTCGGCACGAGGCCGATGCGCCCGGTGCGGGGCGCGATCCTCGCGGCCACGGCGAGCGCGTCCGGACCGGGCCGCGCGAAGGAGTCGCCGAGGGTCACGAAGTCCAGCGCCCCGCGCTCGGCGAGCAGCGCGGGCTCAAGGTAGGCGTCGGCTTCGTAGGCCTCGGCTTCGTGGGCGTCGGGCCGGTCGACGGCGACGGCGAGGTGGAGGGAGCCGCGGCAGGCCGCGGCGGTGGGCGGGGTGGGCATGCGGAACTCCTAGAGGACCTTGGAGAGGAAGGCGCGCGTGCGGTCGTGGCGCGGGTTGTCGAGTACGTCGGCGGGGGCGCCCTGTTCGACGACGCGGCCGTCGTCCATGAAGACGACGGTGTCGGCCACCTCGCGGGCGAAGCCGATCTCGTGCGTGACGACGATCATCGTGGTGCCCCGGCGGGCCAGGTCCTTGATGACGTCGAGGACCTCGCCGACCAGTTCGGGGTCGAGCGCCGAGGTCGGCTCGTCGAAGAGGAGCAGCTTCGGTTCCAGGGCGAGCGCGCGGGCGATGGCGACGCGCTGCTGCTGCCCGCCGGAGAGCTGTCCCGGGTAGGCGTCGGCCTTGTCGGCGAGGCCGACCCTGGCCAGGAGCCGCCGCGCGGCCTCATCCGCGGCGGGGCGGGGCCGCTTGAGGGCGAAGACGGGCGCCTCGACGACGTTCTCCAGGACGGTCAGGTGCGGGAAGAGGTGGAAGTCCTGGAAGACGAAACCGATGCGGGTGCGCTGCTTGAGCACGTCGCGTTCGGGCAGCTCGTACAGCTTGTCGCCGGAGCGCCGGTGGCCGATGGGCGTGCCGTCGACGCCGACCGAGCCTGCGTCGGCCTTCTCCAGGTGGTTGATGGTGCGCAGGAGGGTGGACTTGCCGGAGCCGGACGGGCCGAGGACGACCGCGACCTCGCCCCTGCGGACCTGGAGGTCGACGCCTTTCAGCACCTCCAGCGAGCCGAAGGACTTGCGCACGGAGCGAAGTTCGACCATGAGGGGATCGACGAGAGGATCACTGGGCTGCGGCACGGGTTCCTCCGGTCCGGGTGGTGTGCAGGAAGTCGAGTACGGCACGCGCGGTGGCGTCGTTCTGCCGGAAGGTGGGGCTGTTGGTCCGCGGCCTGGTGAAGGCGCCCGCGCCGCGCGCGTCGGTGTGCGGGCCGAGCGCGAACCGGCGCGGGTGCGCGGCGCCTGCCCGGTCGAGCACCCGCCCGTCGGCCGGGTCGACGGCGAGCAGCCCCGCCTCGGTCGACGCGGCGCCCTCGGCGTACAGGGCGCGCAGCAGCGGGTCGCGGGTGCGGGCGAGGGTGGGCTGCGGCAGCCGTGCCTCGACGAGCGCGCGGGCCTCGGTGACCTGGCCGGGCAGGGTGGGGCTCTGCGCGCGGAACACCCCGTCCTCGGCGGCGACCCGGACGTCCGCGCCGAGGAACCGCACGACTCCGGCGCGGGAGAGCGCGAGCAGCTGCCTCAGCCGGGGCCCCGGCGGTCCGGAGGCGAGGTGGCTGAAGAAGCCGTGCCACCACGGCCCCACGTCGCCGAGCCGCACCACCTGTCCGTAGACGGAGAGGAGTCCGAGGAAGACGGCGAGGTCGGGGCTGTGTCCGGGGTCGTGCCGGCGCGCGAGGTCGTCGGCGACGTGGCGGCGCAGCCCGTCCTGCAGCGCTTGGTACGAGGTGTGGCGCACCCCGGACAGGGGGCGGTCGAGTGCCGTGAGGTCGAGCCGGTCGGCGGGGTCGGGCACGGCGGAGGCGACGAGGGCGTCCAGTTCGGGGCTGCCGGGGTCGCAGGCGTCGTACTTCTCGTCGAAGTCCGTCCAGGCGGTCCGGGTGCGTTCGGGGTGTGCGGTGAAGAGGCGGTGGTAGTGGGCGAAGCCGAGTTCCTTCTCGACGAGCGGCCACACGTCCCGCCGGAAGTCGAACCCTCCGGGTCTGGCCAGGAGCGCGTCGATCTCGGCCGGTCCCAAGTAGCGAGGCAGGGGCGGGCGTTCACCGTCCCAGTCGTAGCCGATCTTCGAGCGGTAGGGGACGCCGCGCCGCGAGCCGACGTACAGGACGGGCTCGCGGCCCGACGGATGGTACGTGTCGCCTTCGTGCCGTCCGCCGCGCCCCTCGGTGAGCAGCACCATCAGGTCGACGAAGGCGAGGCCGAAGCCGCGCACGATGACGGGTGCGCCGGGCGCGAGCCGCGACAGGTCGCTGTCGGCGGTGAAGTCGGGCGGGAGGTACACGAGTCCGTTGCGCTCGGCGTACGCGGCCAACTCGGCCTGTTCGGGGTCCGGTTCGGCGTCCAGGTGCCCTTGGGCGAGGATGACGAGGTCGGCGGCCAGCGGTTCTTCAACACCCTCCAGGGTCACCTCCTGGCGGGTGTCGTGTGCCCCGGTGACGCGCAGCGCCCTGCGCCGGTGGTGGTGGACGGCGACGCCCGCGGGCAGGGCGGCCACGGCCTTCTCGTACACCCAGCGCAGATAGGCGCTCTGCTCGCGGCGGCCGAGGAAGGCGCGTCCGTCGCGCCCGGCCCACTCGTGCAGGGCGGGGCCAGGCAGGACGGGGCCCGCCACCTCCACCGTGTCGTCGGTGAACATGGTGACGTCCTGGGCCTGCGAGTTCATCCAGAGCAGCGGCGACTGGTCGGTCCGCCAGACGCGCCCGCCGCCCGGCGGGTAGGGGTCGACGAGGTGGATGTCCAGGCCCGCTCCGCCGTACGGCGAGGGCGCGTTGGCGGCGATGCGCTCCAGGATTCCGGTGCCGCGGGGCCCGGCTCCCACGATCACCAGCGAGTGCCGCGCCGGACTCATCGCGCCCGCTCCGACCCGCGTGCGTAGTACCGCTCGACGTAGTACTGGCCGACGCTCAGCACCGAGGTGACCACGACGTACCAGAGGGTCGCGACCATCAGCAGCGGGATGACCTGGTAGGTGCGGTGATAGACGAGCTGCACGGAGTAGAGCAGGTCCTGGACGGCGATGACGGAGACGATCGAGGTGCCCTTGAGGGTGCCGATCAGCATGTTCCCCGCGGGCGGCACGATGGACCGCATCGCCTGCGGCAGGACGATCCGCCGCAGCCGGCGCCACCGCCCGAGCCCGAGCGACCGCGCGGCCTCGGTCTGCCCGCGGTCGACGGAGAGGAGCCCGCCGCGCACCACTTCGGCGGCGTACGCGGCCTCGTGCAGGGTGAGCCCGATGACGGCGATGGTGACCGGTCCGAGCAGGTCCACCGTCCGCACGCCGAACACCTGCGGGTACAGCGCACCGATGTTGAACCAGAAGAGCAGCTGCACCAGGATCGGCATCGACCTGAAGAACCAGATGTAGCCCCAACTGACCGCGCGCAGCACGGGGTTGGCGGACAGTCTGCCGAGAGCGAGGAGCGTGCCGAGCGCGAAGCCGAGCACCATGACGACGGCGGTCAGCCAGAGTGTGAGCCCGAGTCCGCGCAGCACGGACGCCGAGGTGAAGTAGTCGGCGACGACGTCCCACTGGAACGCCTCGTTGCGGACGACGGAGTCGGCGGCCAGCGCGAGCAGAACCAGCACGGCCGCGGCCGCCGCCCACTGCCCCACGTGGCGGCGGGGCACGAGGCGCGGTTCGGCGGGTGGCTCGGTGGGATCCCGGGGCGGAGGGGCGGTCGCCGCTTTGGCGAGGGTGTCGGAAGACATGCGGAAGGCTCCGTGGATACAGAAGATCGAACACGGGTGACGCCTTCACACGGACCGAGCCCCTCAGCACGATCCGCCTTGAGATTACGGTCCCCTTCACGCCCACTGTCAAGGCCGTCCAGCATATGAGCCGTACGTCTCACGGCAGTTGACGCGGAAACGGATGCCTGTTCCACTTGGCCCATGCATCCGCAGCAGTGGCTGGTCACACGCTCCCACATCGACTTCGGTCGAGTGTGGTCCGCGTCTTGTTGATGTTCCTCTGAGCCGACCCCCTGCGCGCCGAGCCCGTTGAGGGCTCCCTTCTTCCTCCTGCCACGGACCGGTCGGTCTGCCGCGTACGTCCGACGTCCGCGCCGTCGCGCGCCGACGCCCCCGCCTTCACACGCGTACGTCACCGCTGCTCCGTCACGAGCGGTGACACCCCCTCCCCTCGTACGTCCGCTTCGCCCTGCCCTGCCCTGCCGAGCTGGAGACCCGTCACGCCATGAGCACGCCCCCGCACTCCCGCCGCCTCCCGGTGGCCTTCGCCCTGATCACCGCCGCCACGCTCGTGCTGACCGGCTGCGGCTCCGGTGACGCCGCCGAGACCGCGGGCGGCGCCGGCCCCGCGGGCAAGGGCGCCCGGATCCCGACCGCGGACGTGGTGTCGTCGGTCAAGAAGAACGAGGCGGCGGCGCGTCTGCTCCCCCGGGACGTGCGCGACCGGGGCACGCTCGGCATCGCCTCCTCCGTCGGCGGCTCCCCGCCCGGCGCCCTCTACCTCGCGGACGGCAGGACGATCGTCGGCCAGGACATCGACTTCGCGGACGCCGCCGCGAAGGTCCTCGGCCTGAAGCTGAAACGGGAGGCCGCGAGCTTCGAGGCGATCCTGCCCGCCCTCGGCAGCGGCAAGTACGACCTCGGCACGGGCAACTTCGGCGTGACCGACGAACGCCGGAAGACCATCGACTTCGTCACGTACATCAACGACGGCCAGGGCTTCGCCGTCCGCGAGGACAGCAGGCTGAAGAAGGTCACCGACTTCGAGCAGCTGTGCGGCCTGAACGTGGCGACCGGCGCGGGCACCACCTTCGAAGTCACGCTGGAGGACAACAAGCACGTCTGCGAGGAGGCGGGCAAGAAGCCGTACGCCGTGAAGACGTACGCCGAGCAGAGCGCGATCTGGGCCGCGCTCCAGCAGGGCCGCGCCGACGTGGTGATGTCCACCATCAACGGTCTGCGGTACGCCGTGAAGCAGCAGGAGGGCCTGAAGTTCCTCGGTGAGTACCGGCGGCTCGACGTCGGCTTCGCCTTCAAGAAGGACACGAAGCTGGCGCCCGCGTTCCGGGCGGCCGTCGACCAGCTGATCAAGGACGGGACGTACGACCGCATCCTGCGGAAGTGGGGCACGCAGGGCTCCGCGATCGAGAAGTCACGGATCTCCCCGCCGGAGATCAAGGACTGACGTCCGCTCAGGCGCCGCGGCGCCCGGCCGCGCCTGCACCCGCCCCGGTCAGAGCCCGCAGTCGCAGCAGGAGCAGCACTCACAGATGCCGCAGCAGCCGCAGTCGCAGTCGCCGCAGTTGCTGCAGCAGCCCTCGCGCTTCTTGCGGGACCAGGGACCTTCGTACTGGTCGGCGCAGCACATCTTGCAGGTGCAGCAGAGCCCGATGGCGACGGCACACCCCGCCCAGAAGCCGCGCCTGCCGGGCTTCGGTGGCTGCGGCTCGAAGGCGGGCCCACCGCCGAAGCCCCCGGGACCGCCCGAGCCGCCCGGTCCCCCGGGACCGCCCGGTCCACCGGGACCACCGGGCACCCCACCCCCGTACGGATTTCCGACCCCGCCTCCGTACGGATTCTGCGAGTCGTACGGACCACCGGCGGGCGGCTGCCCGTACGGCCCGCCCTGCTGCGGCGGCCCGAAGGAACCGCCCTGATGCGCCGTCACCTCATGCGCGTGCCCGCACGCGACGGTGCCGAAGGCCCGGTCGATCGACGTGCCCAGCTCGTGCGCGAGCAGCAGGTGCGCCAGCTTTCCGTCGGTGAACTCGGCGTCGCGCAGCGCGAGCCGGATGCCGTGCAGGGCGTCGTCGGCCAGGCGGCGCGCCTCGGCCAGGGACGTGCCGGTTGCCGTGAGGGGATTCCAGGCGCCCGCCGCTGCGTCGGCCTCCCTGTCCTCCACGGCGTCGAGCAGGTGCGCGAGCCTGCCGAAGAGCCGGCCCGCCTCGGCGAGCGGCTCCGCGTTGCCGGGCCGCCCGGCGAGCACGGCGGTGTGCGCGAAGGCCGCGGCGGTCGCGGTCTCGGTCGGCTCGGTGACCGCGAGCAGCGAGCTGCCGGGCCCCGCCAAGGCCTCGACACCGGCCTGCCGTTCGACGGCGTCGACCAGGACGGCGGTGTCGAACCCCACGTCGGCGCCGGTCCGCGCGCCCGCCCTGTCCCAGTTCCTGGCCACGCGCCGGGCGGCGAAGGAGACCGGCTTGCGCGCCAGGAGCCCGTCCCCGTCGACGACATGGTCGCGGACCTTCGCCGAGGCGAGCACCAGTGAGACGGCGGCGGCGAGCCGCGCCCCCTCGCCCTGGGCGACGGAGGCGGTCCGCATGCCACGCAGCGGACAGGGCCCCGCGGTGCGCCGCCATCCGGTCGACCGCTCGGCCTGAGCCTCCGTCAGAACCGAGATGATGAGCCCGTCGTAGTTGGTGACGACGCGGGCGAACTGCCCGTGGTCACCGCGCAGCGCGAGACAGAGCCCGCAGAGGTGCGCCATCCACTGCGTCTTGAGGCCCTCACCGAGACGGTGGCTGCAGGGCCTGACGATTCCGAACAAGACGACTCCCCCGAGTGGCCCGGATACGATCAACTCCGGCATCGTAGCCACGGGCTCGTTCACCCGTACGCACCGGCCGTCACCCATACGCCGTGAAGAATCATATTTCACTCACAGTCAGCAGCCGTGCACAGCACGACCCTTGGAGGGCACCGCACAACGGCGTGTTGACTCTGCACCAGTACCGTCACGAAAACCCCGCGCGGCGACTATCCACTTGGCGCATCATCCGCATCATGGACGACGATAGGGATGCGGAATTCAGGGAAACCGCTGCGAGAGGAGGCGTCCATGGGATCGGTGCGCAAGGCGAGTGCCTGGCTTGGCCTCGTCGACGACAACAACGACGAGCGTTACTACGACGACGGCTACGAAGACGACCGGGCCGAGGGACCTGACCAGCCGGAGGCCTGGGTCACGGACCCGCGTGCGCGGGTGGCGAGCGAGCCGGCCCAGGACCACGGGCAGCGGATCGGCACCGTGACCCCGGACAGCTTCCGGGACGCGCGCCACATCGGTGAGCTCTTCCGGGACGGCGTCCCGGTCATCATGAACCTCACGTCCATGGAGCCCGCCGACGCCAAGCGCGTGGTCGACTTCGCGGCCGGCCTCACCTTCGGCCTGCGCGGTTCGATCGAGCGCGTGGCGACGCGGGTCTTCCTGCTCACCCCCGCCGACACGCAGATCGTCAACGGCGAGGCCGTGAGTCGCCCGTCGGACGGTTTCTTCAATCAGAGCTAGGGGCAGGGCCGCTCACCGGAGCCCGCACCGGCACAGGGCCGGTCACCGGAAGGCATCGAGACCGGTGAGCGCCTTGCCCAGTACCAGTTGGTGCATCTCGGAGGTGCCCTCGTAGGTGAGCACCGACTCGAGGTTCGTCGCGTGCCGCATGACGGGGTACTCGAGCGAGATGCCGTTGGCGCCCAGGATCGTCCTGGCCGTGCGGCAGATCTCGATCGCTTCCCTGGCGTTGTTGAGCTTGCCGAAGCTGATCTGCTCGGGACGGAGCCGGCCCGCGTCCATGCGCCGTCCCAGATGATGGGCGAGCAGGACGCCCTTGTGCAGCTCGACCGCCATGTCGGCGAGCTTGGCCTGGGTGAGCTGGAAGCCGCCGATGGCCCGGCCGAACTGCTCACGGCTCTTCGCGTACTCCACGGCCGCCTCGAAGGACGAGCGGGCCGCGCCCATGGCACCCCAGACGATGCCGTAGCGGGCGTGGGAGAGACAGCTCAGCGGCCCCTTGAGACCGGTCACCTCGGGCAGCACGGCGTCCGCCGGCAGCCGCACCTCGTCGAGGACCAGCTCGCTGGTGACACTCGCGCGCAGTGACCACTTGTGCTTGATCTCGGGCGCCGAGAAGCCCCGCGTGTCGGTCGGTACGACGAATCCCCTGATGCCGTCGTCGGTCTGCGCCCAGACGACGGCGACCCCGGCCACCGACCCGTTGGTGATCCACATCTTGCGGCCGTTGAGCACCCAGTCGGTGCCGTCCTTCTTCGCGTGCGTCCGCATGGACGCCGGGTCGGAGCCGTGGTCCGGCTCGGTCAGCCCGAAGCAGCCGATGATCTCGCCGGCGGCCATGCCGGGCAGCCACCGCTGCTTCTGCTCCTCGGAGCCGAACCTCCAGATGGCATACATCGCGAGGGACCCCTGCACGGAGACGAGAGACCGGATGCCGGAGTCGGCGGCTTCCAGCTCCAGACACGCGAGCCCGTACTGCACGGCGCTGGCGCCCGCGCAGCCGTACCCCTCCAGAGACATCCCGAGGGCCCCGATGGAGCCGAGCTCACGGGCCAGCTCGCGGATCCCGGGCAGCTCGCCCTTCTCGTACCAGTCGGCGATGTGAGGCAGGACCCGGTCGGTCGCCCAGGTGCGGACGGTGTCGCGGATCGCGAGGTCCTCCGGGTCGAGGAGGTCGTCGATGCCGAGGGGGTCGGCGGGGTCGAAGGGCGGCAGCGGGGTGCGGGCGCTTGCGGACATGCGGGCCTCCGGCGACACAAAACTAGCAGCGGTAGTTAACAACGACTCACGCCGACGTTACGACGCAGTCTCCCGCACGTCCAGAGCGTCCAGCCCCCCGTCCCGGGGGCGCCCCTATAAGGGGCGCGGGGAACTGCGCGCCCAGCCCAAATCAACCCGCACCCGAAAACGGCCCCCTTCAGGGGCGCGGGGAACTGCGCAAAACCCGCCGCGGAGGCTCAGGCATCCACAGACGACCCGGCACCGACCCGCTCCGGGTCACGAGGCCCCGGCACCCCGGGCTCAAGCCGCGCCGCAGGCGCCCCGCACTCCATCCCCCGAGGCAACCGCAGCGCGGCCACCGCCCCGAGCAACAACAGCCCCGCACTGACGAGCAGGGTCACGTGCAGCCCGTGCACGAAGGAGTCCCGCGCAGCGGCCCGCAGCGCGGCGCCCGATTCCCCGCCGAGCCGCGCGGCGACCTCGTACGCCTCGCCGAGCGAGTGCCCCGCCGCGGCGCTGTCCGCCGGGGACACCCCGGGCACGGAGGAGAGCCCCGGCGTGTACGCCGCGTTCATGACGCTGCCGAGCAGCGCGATGCCGATGCCCGCGCCCAGCTGGTAGGAGGTCTCGCCGATCGCCGCGGCGCCGCCCGCCTGGGCCGGCGGGGCCTCGCTCAGCATCGACTCGTACGCGCCGAAGAGCGTGGTCTCCAGGCCGAAGCCGAGCAGGACGAAGCCGACGAGGAGCAGCGTGTCGTCGGCGTGGGCGCCCATGCCGGTGAGCAGCAGCACGGCGGCCGCGGTCAGGCAGAAGCCGGCGCAGACCATCGTGCGCGGCCCGAGGCCGCTGAGCATCTTCGAGCCGGCGAGGCCCGCGGCCATCGCGGCGACGGTGAGGGGCACGAGCCGCAGCCCCGTCTCCAGCGGGGAGAGGCCGAGGACCAGCTGGAGGTACTGCGCGGCGATCAGTTCGAGGCCCACGAGGGCGAGCATGGCGAGGACGATGCAGCCGACCGACGTGCTGAACGCGGGCCGCGCGAACATCGACAGGTCGACGAGTGGATGCTTGCGCCGCCGCTGCCGGCGGACGAAGCCGACGAGGAGGACACCGCCGACGGCGAGGGAGACCAGCGTCGTGGCGCCGAGCGGCGACTCGCCGCCGCCGAGCCGCTTCACCCCGAGGACGAGGCCGAAGAGCCCGCCCGCGGCCATCAGCGCGCCGACCACGTCCCACGGCCCGTTCCTGTCGCCGGTGGACTCGGGCAGCAGCCAGCGTCCGATGGGCAGGCTGACCAGCATCAGCGGGATGTTTATGAGGAAGACCGAGCCCCACCAGAAGTGCTCGAGGAGGAACCCGCCGAGGAGCGGTCCGACGGCGGCGCCCACCGCGGCCACCGCGCTCCAGATGCCGATGGCGAGGGCCCGCTCGCGGCGGTCGGGGAAGACCTGGCGCAGGATCGACAGGGTCGCGGGCATGATCATCGCGCCGCCGACGCCGAGCAGCGCGCGGGCCGCGATCAGCACCTGCGCGTTGTCGGAGAGGGCCGCGATCGCGGAGGCGACGCCGAAGAGGGCGTAGCCGAGGAGGAGGACGCGTCTGCGGCCGACGCGGTCGCCGAGCGTGCCGAAGAGGATGAGGAGCGAGGCGCAGACGAGTGGATAGATGTCGACGATCCACAGCAGCTCGATCGCGCCGGGCTTCAGGTCCTCGGTGACCGCGGGAACCGCGACGTGCAGGACGGTGGCGTCGACGGCGACGAGCAGCAGGCTGACGCAGAGGACGACGAGCACGACCCAGCGGTTGGCCCCGGCACCGGCCCCGGATCCCCGACGGCCCTGCGGTGCTGCGGCCGTGGTCGTCCCGGACATGTGCGTACCTCCCAGTGGTCCCTCGCAACAGCGGCCTGCGGGAGGGGGAACTCCCTGCTCCGGCGGCACAGACAAGGCGAGTGAGCCGTCAGAGTACGCGAGTCCACGCCTGGGGCGCGTGGCGGACCTCTCACGGTTGTACGGATGCGGTGTGGTGTGCGCCACGCCCGCGACTTCCGGCCATGCCCCCGCACAGGCGTACGACATGCCCCGCGCGGGCGTCCGACTTCCCCCACGGCCGATAATCGAGCCCGTGACTGATCTTGATCAACGCCGCACGCCGTCCCCGCCGTCCCCGGCGGGCCACGTGCTGCGCCGCGCGGCGCCCGCGGTCCTCGTGTACGCGGGGGTGCGTGCGCTGGGACTCGCCGTCCTCGCGGTGTGGGGCGCGGTGGCCGGCAAGAGTCCGCACACGCTGCTGTCGGCCCGCTGGGACTCGCTCTGGTACACCCGCGTCGCCGAGCACGGGTACGGCTGGGAAGTGACGCTCCCGGACGGCAGCGTCCACTCGAACCTCGCGTTCTTCCCGCTGCTGCCCTGGCTGGAACGGCTCGTCTCCGCGGTCGGTCCGCTGTCGTACGCCGACGCGGGGCTCGTGGTGAGCTGGGTCGCCTCGCTCTTCGCCGCCGCGGGGATCTTCGCGGTCGCCGACCATCTGTACGGGCGCCGGGCGGGGATCTGCGCGGCCGCGCTGTGGGCGGTCCTGCCGGTCGGCATCGTGCAGTCGATGGCGTACAGCGAGTCCCTGTTCACGGCGCTCGCCGCCTGGTCGTTGTACGCGGTGCTCAGGGAGCGCTGGGTGGCGGCGGGTGTGCTCGCCTCGCTCGCGGGGCTGACCCGGCCGGTGGGCGCCGCGGTGGTCGCGGCGATCTGGGCGGCTGCGGCCGTGCGGATGTACCGGGAGCGGCGGGCCGACCGGCGCGTGCTCCTCGGGGTGATCCTGGCTCCGCTCGGCGCCGCGGGCTATGTGCTCTGGGTCGGCCACCGCACCGGCGGCGGTCTCTTCGGCTATCTCGACGTCCAGGCGGGCTGGGGCAACGGCTTCGACTTCGGCTATGCCTTCGCGCGGTTCGTCGGGGAGAAGTTCACCTCGGTCCCCGGCGCCCTCGCGGGTCTCGGCCTCATCGCCGGTGTCGCCCTGGTCTGCGGGCTGTACGTCCTCGGCGTACGCGGGAAGCAGCCGCTGCCGCTGCTGGTCTACTGCGGGATCGTCGTCGTGCTCGCCCTGTGCGCGGCCGGCTACTTCGGCTCGAAGCCGCGGCTCCTGATGCCCGCGTTCCCGCTCCTGCTGCCGGTCGCGGTGGCGCTGGCCCGGCTGCGTACGTCCAGGTCGGCGCTGGTCCTGGGCGGTGTGGCCGTGGTGAGCGCGGTCTACGGGGCGTTCTGGCTGCACGGCTCGGGCCCGCCCTGATCACGTCATGATCATTTCGGCGGCCCCCGGCGATCGAACGGGAAATTCCACACCAGCCCCCGGTGAACCAATTCAAAAGGGCTATAAAACAGCACCGGAAATGATCAACGAATTGGGTAAGGGGTCGGCGCACAATAAACAAACCATGAGGAATAAACCTCTTCCTGAGATCAATCCCACATCACATCGTCATCACAAAGCCACTGATTCGGCCTAGTGCCGCACTCACTCGCTGTAACGTCGATTGGGTGCGTACCGAACGAAACCTCACCCGTCTTGACCGGGTCTTCGCCCGGCTGGACCGTGAGCCGGAACGACCGGCCCACCTCGCCATGCCGAGGATGAGCCGGCACAGGGTCGTGCTCTTCGGCGCGACCCTGGCCTTCTACCTGGCCATCGTCGTGGCCGTGCTGACCACCTCGTGGCTGGTGCGGTTCGACTGGCAGGTCATGTTCTTCCGGCCCTACCAGCAGTGGCCGGAGATCCACGCCTTCCTCGACTACTGGGTCGTCCTCGGCCAGCGCGGCCCGACCGCCGTCATGGTCGCGGCCTGGCTCGGCTGGCGCTCCTGGCGGCAGCACACGCTGCGCCCGCTCCTGATGTTCGGCGCCTCGCTCCTCCTGCTGAACGTCACGGTCGGCGCGGCCAAGCTCGGCATGGGCCGCCTCGGCCCGCACTACGCCACCGCGATCGGCTCGAACGAGATGTGGCTCGGCGGCGATATATTCCCTTCGGGCCACACCGCCAACGCCGTCGTGACCTGGGGAATCCTGGCCTATCTCGCCTCCACCCCGCGCACCCGCCGCTATCTGTCGGCGCTGTCCGCGGTGGTCTCGCTGAGCGTCGGCCTCACCACCGTCTACCTCGGTACGCACTGGCTGAGCGATGTCTTCCTCGGCTGGGCCGCGGGCCTGCTCATCCTGCTCGCGCTGCCCTGGTTCGAGTCGCTGATCGCCCGGGTCGAGGCCGGGATCTTCCGCGTCCGCGACTCCTGGCGCGCCCGCCGCGCCCAGATCATCACGGTGCCCGAGCCCGCGTCCGCGCCGGTCGGGGCCCCCGCGATGGTGCCGCAGCGCCCTGCCGCGGACGACAGCGCGCCCGCGCGCGAGCCGGTCGGCGCCGCCCGCGGCGGCCGCCCCGCGGCCTATCTGGCGCCGGGCCCGCACACGGCCCGTTCCGAGCGCACCCCGGTCACCCCGGCGGGCAGCCGCCGCCCGCCGCACTCCGACCGCGTCACCCGCGGCACCACGTCGGCCCGCCCGGTGCCGGGCGGCTGACCCCACAGGCAGCGGGGGCCGGTACGCACAGCCCACCCCCCGCACCGCGAAGGCCCCGGCTCCGTTCAGGAGCCGGGGCCTTCCGCCATGTGCCTCGGGTGTGTCCCGGATGTGTCTCGGAGCGGGCTCTCAGCCCTTCCAGCAGCGCCTCACGACGCCTTCCTCCACCTCGAAGTTGAGCCGTCCCGCGAGGTACTCCATGGTGATGATCGTGCCCGGGGCCAGCGACCTGACGGTGGACCAGCCGCGCTCACGCGCCCGCTGCCCGGCCGCGTCGGCCGTCAGGCCCACGTAGCCGTCCAGGCTGTCGGCGCTCTCGGGGGGCTCTGCGGGAGGGGTCGGAATAGGTGCCATGGCCGCCACGTTAGGCGGCGCGGCACCGGCGGGGAAGCCCGGGAGGCGCACACCATGCGTCACCGGTACCTCTCCGGTCACGCTTTTGTCACAGGATCACCACGTGCGTTTCGGTCGAACTCCGTCACACGAACGGGCGGTTCCGTCCTTCTACCGACGTAATTCGGTGGTGTCTTCGCGTCACTCGGAAGGCTTCTTTCCCACTCCCGGAAAAGCGCCTCCCGAATGAGACCGCGGGCTCTTTACGAACCCTCCGCATTTCCGAATCCCGGCGCCCGCACGGGATGTGACGGCGCATGGGGGAATTACCCATTCCGGCACCGGTGTCCGCTCACCGGTCACCCGCAACCGGCGTACGCCCTCTGTCGAAGCCGCCCCGACGCGAGCATCATGGCGTGAGCTTCGAACAGCCTGCGGGCAGGGCCCGGGACGCGATGGCGAAGGGGCGAGCGATGGGGACGGAGACGGCGCGGGAGACCGGAGAGCCGGTGCGGGAGCAGCGCCCCGGCCGGGTGATCGTCGACTGGCTGACCACCACGGACCACAAGAAGATCGGTCACCTGTACCTGATCACGTCGTTCGTCTTCTTCCTGGTCGCCGGCGCGCTGGCCCTGCTGATGCGGGCCGAACTGGCCCGTCCCGGGCTGCAGCTGATGAGCAACGAGGAGTTCAACCAGGCCTTCACCATGCACGGCACGATCATGCTGCTGCTCTTCGCGACGCCGACGTTCGCGGGGTTCGCCAACGAGATCATGCCGCTGCAGATCGGCTCGCCCGACGTGGCCTTCCCCCGGCTGAACATGCTCTCGTACTGGCTGTTCCTCTTCGGCGCGCTGATGGTCCTCGGCTCGCTGATCGTGCCGAGCGGGCCCGCCTCGTTCGGCTGGTTCGCGTACGCCCCGCTCAACAGCATGGAGCGGTCGCCGGGCATCGGCGCCGACCTGTGGATCATGGGGCTCGCGCTCTCCGGCTTCGGCACGATCCTCGGCGCGGTGAACTTCCTGACCACCATCATCGGAATGCGCGCACCCGGTATGACCATGTTCCGGATGCCGGTCTTCACCTGGAACGTGCTGTTCACGTCGATCCTCGTGCTGATCGCGTTCCCCGTGCTCGCCGCCGCGCTGCTCGTCCTGGAGGCCGACCGCCGCTTCCACTCCCTCGTCTTCGCCTCGGAGAACGGCGGGGCGCTGCTGTGGCAGCACCTGTTCTGGTTCTTCGGGCATCCCGAGGTCTACATCATCGCGCTGCCGTTCTTCGGCATCATCACGGAGATCATCCCTGTCTTCAGCCGGAAGCCGATCTTCGGCTATCTGCCGCTGGTCGGCGCGACGATGGCCATCACCGGGCTCTCCGTGGTCGTGTGGGCGCACCACATGTTCGCCACCGGCGCGGTCCTGCTGCCCTTCTTCTCCTTCATGTCCTTCCTGATCGCGGTGCCGACGGGCGTGAAGTTCTTCAACTGGACGGGCACGATGCTCAAGGGCTCGCTGTCCTTCGAGACGCCCATGCTGTGGGCGGTCGGCTTCCTGGTGAGCTTCCTCTTCGGCGGCCTGACCGGCGTCATCCTGGCCTCGCCACCGCTCGACTTCCACGTCACCGACTCGTACTTCGTCGTCGCGCACTTCCACTACGTCGTGTTCGGCACCGTCGTCTTCGCGACCTTCGGCGGCTTCTTCTTCTGGTGGCCGAAGCTGACGGGCAAGATGCTGGACGAGCGGCTCGGGAAGATCCAGTTCTGGACGCTCTTCGTGGGCTTCCACACGACGTTCCTCGTCCAGCACTGGCTGGGGGCCGAGGGCATGCCCCGCCGCTACGCCGACTACCTGGCGGCGGACGGCTTCACGGTGCTCAACACCGTCTCGTCCATCGGGGCGTTCCTGCTCGGCCTGTCCACGCTGCCGTTCCTCTACAACGTCTGGAAGACCGCCAAGTACGGCGAGAAGGTGGACGTCGACGACCCCTGGGGCTTCGGCCGCTCCCTGGAGTGGGCGACCTCCTGCCCGCCCCCGCGGCACAACTTCGTCACGCTGCCCCGGGTCCGCTCCGAGTCCCCGGCGTTCGATCTGCACCATCCCGAGTACGCGGCGTTCGAGGCGCGGGACCAGGACCGGGTGCGTCAGGATCCGCAGACGGAACACCCCGGTCCAGGGCCCGGCTCAGGAGGTCCCTAGCGGACCTGACCCGGTCGGCGAGCTCCGGCGGGTCGACGATCTCAAACTCGATGCCCATGAACAGCACATGGAAGACCATCACGTCCAGGCTCGTCGCGCCGGTGTGCAGGAGGCAGCTCTCCTCGGTCTCGGCCTCCAGGGTGCCGTCGGTGGGCGTGATCCGCTGGGCGGCATCGGCGAGCGGGACGAGGAGCCGGACCACGGCATGGGTGGCGTACGCGCGCGTGGAGACGCCCTGCGCGACGTACGCGGCGAGATCCTCGGCGGGCGGGGTGCGCGGCGCGAAGCGCGGTCCGTGCGGCGGCCTCGGCTCGACGCGGTCCGCGCGGAACGTGCGCCAGTCGTCGCGGTCGAGGTCCCAGGCCACGAGGTACCAGCGCCGCTCGCTGCACACCAGGCGGTGCGGTTCGACGGTCCTGCGAGTCGACGTGCCCTCGTGGTCGCGGTAGTCGAAGCGCAGCCGCTCCGAGTCCCGGCAGAGGTCGGCGAGTTCGGTGAGGACCGCCGGGTCGACGCCCTGCGGCTGCGGGGGGCGCAGCATCGGCACGGTGTACGCGTGCAGGGCGCCGACGCGGCGGCGCAGCCTGTTCGGCAGCACCTGTTCGAGCTTGGAGAGCGCGCGGACCGAGGTCTCGCCGATGCCCTCGACGCCCTGTCCCGCGGCGGTGCGCAGGCCCACGGCGACCGCGACCGCCTCGTCGTCGTCCAGGAGCAGCGGCGGCAGCTCGGCCCCCGCGCCGAGCTGATAGCCGCCGCCGGTGCCCGGGGTGGCGTTGACGGGGTAGCCGAGCCCGCGCAACCGGTCGACGTCGCGCCGGACCGTGCGCGGGGTGACCCCGAGCCGGGCGGCGAGGTCCGCGCCGGACCAGTCGCGGTGGGCCTGCAGCAGGGAGAGCAGGCGGAGCAGTCGTGCCGAGGTCTCCAACATGGACGTGATTGTGCCGGTGTCCGAGGACAGCCACGGTCCGCGGTGCCGCTCCCCCGGCGTCAGCCGCCCTGGCCGGCCTCCTTCTCGCCGCGCGGCTCGCGGACGCGCACCGACAGGTCGTTGTCGAGGGTGTAGTACGGGCCCGCCTCCAGCGTGCCGTGCCGCTCCGTCACGCACGGCACGACCGGGTAGGTGAAGATCGTCTTCTTGTCCGGGACGTCGTCCAGGATCCGGGCCAGGCGCACCCGGGGGCCGCTCTCGCCGGCCGGGCACAGCCACAGGTCCCAGGGCCCGGCACCGTGCCCTGCGAGGGGGGCGTACGGCAGCGTGAAGGTGAACTCCGGTCCCTCCGCGGTGACGTCGACGCGGTGGACGACGTCCGGCTCGGCGCGCCGGACGGCCTCGACGTACGCGCTGTCGGTGAGCCCGGTGCCGTACACCCGGCCCTGCGCGCTCATGGCGGCGTCGGTGATCTGGATCTCGCCGGCCTCGGCGTGCGGCGCGCGCAGCCAGCTGCGCACCGAGAGGTTGCCCTGCTTGGTGGCGTAGGGGATGCGCACCGCGACATGGCCGCGGTTGCCGCTGGGCGCGCGGTCGACCAGCGAGCGCAGGTCGTTCACGCCCGGCATGAGGCGGCGCGGCTCGCCGCCCGCGACCTGTGCGTACGCGTTCCAGCGGCCCTCGGCGAGCTCGACGCTGCTGGGCAGCGCGGCCCGCAGCCGGCCGTCCGCCGACGGGGAGAGCGGCAGCCGCACGCAGTCCTCGGGCGATTCGGCGTCGCGGCGGCGCAGCAGCAGGTGGGCGGCGTCCGCCGTGCCGGGTTCGCCGGGGTCCGTGACGTCGAAGGTGAGTCCCCCGGCGGAGTCGGCGATGCAGTCGGCACGGGGCGCTCCCGCGGCCTCGTGGTCGTCCCCGGCGTGCGACGCCGACTGCGAGGTGGCCAAGGCCGTCATGCGGTCGATCCCTTCGTCTGTATGCGGCCGAGATCACGCACGGCGTACGCGCCCCCGAGCAGCGCGCCTCTCGTGCGGTGCAGGGAGCCGCGCATCCGGCCCCCCATCGAGCTGCTCCGGGCGATCATCCCGGAGAACATCGCGTCGTAGCGCTCGGCTATGCGTTCCGGGTCGAAGCGCTCGGAGTCCTGGAGCGCCGCGCCCGCCATCCGCTGCCGGAGCGAGTCGTTGTTGATCAGTTCGAGCAGTCCGCCCGCTATGGCGTCGGCGTTGCCCGTCTCGACGAGCCGCCCGTCGACACCGTTGTCGATGATCTCGCCGGGTCCGTGCGGGCAGTCGGTGGCGACGACGGGGAGCCCGCAGCGCATCGCCTCGACGATCGTCATGCCG
This sequence comes from Streptomyces sp. NPDC018029, assembly GCF_044327655.1. Lineage (NCBI taxonomy): Bacteria > Bacillati > Actinomycetota > Actinomycetes > Kitasatosporales > Streptomycetaceae > Streptomyces > Streptomyces sp. NPDC018029. The sequence continues at coordinate 177,019 of NZ_JBIRFV010000013.1, forward strand.
AAGGACTCCAGGCTGGAGGTGACGGCGGCGATGGAGCCCTTGGCCCACTCGGGCTCGATCGGGTGGGCGGGGCCCATGAGGAAGACGTGGTTGTAGAGGCCGAGTTCGTCGATCAGGGCGCGCAGCTTCTCCTTCTGCTTGCCGCCGCCGTAGATCCGCAGCCGCCAGTCGGGGCGCTCGCGCCGCACCTTGTCGAAAGCCCTGATCAACAGGTCGTACCGCTTGACGGGGGCCAGCCGGCCGGCCGCGACGACCCACTTGTGGGAGCCGTCGGCGGGCTCTATGCCGGGCGCGGGCACGGGGTTCGGCACGGCCTGGACGTGCACGCCGGGCAGCCGCATCTTGCGGGTGTAGGCGCGGGCGTCGGCCTCGGTCGTCGTGGTCAGGACGTCGAGGCGCGGGTAGACGCTGCGCAGCTGGCGGCGCAGTTCCTTGCTGTGGCTGTCGAGCGTGAGGTGTTCCTGGCCCACGCGCAGCGGGCCCCGCGCGGTCTGCCGGGCGATGTGTACGTTGAGGCCGGGCCGGGTACCGACGACGACGTCCGCGTCGAGACGCGCGAGGTGGTCGGCCACGCGGCGGTCGGTGAGGGCGCTGTACTGGGCGTAGCGGCCCTCGGCGCTGGGGAACGTCCGGGCAGGGGTCAGATGCTCCGGGTCCTTCCCCTCGTAACCCGATGTGCCCTCGCGGAGGTCGACGAGGTGCCTCAGTCGCACGCGCTGGTCAGGCGCGAAGACGGGCTCGTCACGGTGCCGGAAGACGGATACGACCTCGACGTCGTGCTGTTGGGACAGCGTGTTCGCCAGGTTGTACGTCGTCCGGATCGTCCCTCCGATTCCGTACGCGTTGTGAATCAGGAAAGAGATGTGCATGCGTCCCCGTATTCCGCGCTTCCATGCGGACAGTCCCCCTCGTCCGCCTACCGCAGGGTTAGACGGGGATTCCTGGCCAATGGTTGGGTGACAACACCATCCTGTTTCCGAACAGATGCGTGATCGCAAGCCAAGGAGGGGAACTTTTTCGCGTTGTCGCCCATCAAGGCTGGTAGGAGAGCTGAGGGACGTCGAAGCAGTTTTCGTTCATGTCGCCGCCCTGAGTGACCCAGCCCTTCCCGTCCCGCCAGCGGGCCACCGACACACACGTCCTGCGCGTCGCGGGCGGCTCCCTGCGCTGCTCGAAGGTCACGGGCACCAGCAGCCCCCGCGCGGAGTACGGCTCGTTCCTGCGCATGAAACGGTCCACGCACGCGCGCGTGATGCCGGCGCCGCTCCCGCCCGGGCAGGACCGCGCCGCGTCGGTGAACCACATGGCGGCGGCCCACCCCTCCAGCTGCCACTGCGAGAGCGCCTTGCCCCGCATGGCCGTGCGGAACTCCCGCACGGCCGGGTGGCCGGTGTCCTCGTGGTTCCTGCTCGACCCGGTGGCCCACAGGGCGTTGCGGCAGCGGGGCGCGTCCTTGTAGTCGTCGGCGACGGCCGAGGTCCAGTTCTGGACGTTGGTGACCTTGGCGGTGACCCGCGCGCCGACGTCGTCCATCGCCTCGCACAGCCGCGCGTTGCCGTGTGTGTCCATCGCGTCGAAGACGAGGTCGGCGCCCTGCTCCTTCAGGTCGGCCGCCGCGGCACGGAAGTTGGGCAGCGCGAAGTCGACCTGTTCGGTGACCACCTTGTAGCCCTCGGCCTTCAGGCCCCGGGTGACGAGCCGTGCGTACGCGGCGGACGCGGCCTGGTTGTAGGAGACGACGGCGGCGGTCCGCGCGCCGTGCTCCCGCTTGAAGTAGCGGTAGACCTCCGTCCCGCCGTACAGCTTGCCGTCCCAGCCCGGCTTCCCGTTCCGCGGGGCGAGGCTGCCGTAGATCCCGTACAGATGCGGATACGTGTCGTAGGCGGACCCGATGGGCTGGCCCCCGATGTCGGGCACGCGCGCGCGGGAGACGCGTGCCGCCCCCGCGTAGTCCAGCGAGGACGTGGCGACGAGCGCGACGACCCGCTGCTCCTCGACCAGCTTGCGCACGCAGTCGTTGTTGCCGACGCCGCTGCCGCCGTCGTCGCAGGTGCGCACCTCGACCCTGCGCCCTTCGATGCCGCCGCGCGCGTTCAGCCGGTCGAAATAGGCCTTGGCCCCGTCCCGCGGCCCGGTGAAGGCGGCGCCGCCGACCGGGCTGGTCGCGCTGGTGATGATGCCGACCCTGACCGGCGCTCCCCCGGCCGGGGCGGGCCCGGTGCCGCGCCGTTCGAAGTCGCTCTCGGGCAGCCGGCTCCCGCAGGCCGCGCACGCCACCAGGAGTGCGGCGGCGGTCAGTACCTCAGCAGCCCGGACCGGGCGACGCATTCCCGCTCAGCTTCACCAGGGCGCAGAGGGTCTTGACCGACACCTTCCAGGTGCCGTCCTCGTCGACGGCCGTCCCGGAGGCGTCGGGCAGCGCGGTGGCGCCCTTCAGCGTCAGCGCGTACGTCACCTCGGCCTCGGTGGCGGAGTCGAACTCGACCTCGCCGACCTCGGCCGCGACCTGCTCGCCCCGCTCGTCGCCGCTGAAGCTCCTGAGCACGGCGCGCATCTCGGCGCCGTTCTCCAGGACGGTCTCCTTCTCCTTCAGGGACGTCTTCGGGTCGAAGAACTTCTCCCAGTTCTCGCGGACTTCCTTCTCCGCGGCGGCCCGGTCGGCAGGCGCGCTCGCTTCGGTGGGCTCGGCCGCTTCGGTCGTCTTCTGCACGGACGGCTCGGGCGGCGTGCCGCTGTCCCCGCCTCCGCTGTCGTCGCCGCAGGCCACGGCGGCCGGTCCGATCAGCAGGACCGCGGCGGCCGCCAGCGCCGCGCCCCGCGCCCTGCCCCGCCCGGGGCGCGTCCCCCGCCTTGGGCTGCTCCCGAGAACCATCTGGCTCACCACCGGGTGTCGGTCCGGACCGCTCGGGCCCGGAGCTTTCAGCGTCGGCTTCCAGAAGGCATAGTGCAAGCCATCGGCTGACATGGACAGCCCACTGACGTCACTGACGTGACCGACGACGTGTCCCAGGGGGGCTCCGATGGGGGCGGATCGGACAGTTCGGACGGCCGGTGCGTCCGGCCGGGACCGCTCGCGCGCCGTGCGCCCCGTGCTGTGGGCGGCCTTCGCGGCGCTCGCCGGCGGCGCGGTGCTCTGCGTGATCGGCTGGTACGGCGTCTCCGGAGAGCGGTTCACCGAACGGCAGTTGCCCTATCTCGCCTCCTGCACGGTGCCGGGCGCCGCGCTGATCGTCGCGGGTGCGGTGCTGCTCACCCACGGCAGGAGCGCCTTGGCGGCGGCGCGCGTCGAGGAGCTGTACGGACTCCTGGTGGCGACGGAGCCCGCGCCCGCCGGGGACCGGCCGCAGCCCCCCGTGGCGACCGGCGACGCGCTCCTCATGGTCCCCGGCGGCACGCTCTGGCACCGCGCGGACTGCCCGCTGGTCGCCGGCAAGCCGACGGCCGTCCCCGCCGACGCCACGATCCTCGCGGCGGGCGCCCTGGCCCCCTGCCCGATCTGCGAACCACGGCGTCCCCCGGAGCCCGACGACCCGCCGGCCGCCCCCGCACCGGCGCCGGAGGACTGACCCGGTGGCGTCCCTGAGCTACGACCTGACACTGGCCGGGCTCTCGGTCGGCAGCGCCGCCGCCCTCACCGGCATCGGCCTGATCGTCACCCACCGCGCCACCGGCGTCCTCAACTTCGCGCACGGCGCGATCGCCATGCTCTGCGCCTACGTCCTGCGCCAGCTGACGGCCGAATGGCACTGGCCGCTCCCCGTGGCGGCCGCCGTCACCCTGCTCGTCGTCGCCCCGGCCATCGGCCTGCTCCTCGACCGCGCGGTCTTCCGCCCCTTGGCGGTCCTCGGCGGAGACCCGGCGCAGACCCTGGTCGCCTCGATCGGCGTCTTCGTCCTGCTCGTCGGCGGAGCGGCGCTCCTCTGGGGCCCCGGCGCCCGCGACGACGCGCCCGAACTCCTCTCCGCCGACCCCTGGGCGCAGCTCGGCGCGGCCGTCGCCCTCGCCGCCGCCGTGGGCGCGCTGACCCGCTGGACCCGCTTCGGCAGGGAGCTGCGCGCGGTGGTCGACAACCGCCACCTCGCCGTGCTCTCCGGCATCGACGCGGACCGGGTGGCAGCGGCGGGCTGGGCCTTCGGCTCCTTCACGGCCGGCCTCACCGGCGTCCTGCTCGCCCCCCACGTACGCCTCGATCCGTACGGCATGCCGCTGCTCGTCATGGAGGTGGTGGCGGTCGCCGTGGCGGCCGGCATGCGCAGCCTGCCCGTCGCCGTGGCGGTCGCCCTCGGCCTGGGCGTGGCGCAGAGCCAGCTGACGCGCCTGCACCCCGGGGGCCGGCAGGAGCAGCTCCTCCAGACGGCGGGCGCCAACCTCTTCGTGATCGCCCTGCTGATCGCGGCGCTCGTCCTGCCCGGCATCGGCTCCCGTGACGCCCTCCCCCGCACGGCGACGGCCCGCGTCCCCACGCCGCCGGGCGCCTGGATCGTGGCGACGGTCCTCTTCCTCATCCCGCTGGGCTTCGCGGGCAGCGACCTCACGACGTCGGTGCAGGTCCCGGCCCTTGCGGTGATTCTCCTCTCGCTCGTGATCGTGACGGGCCGGGGCGGCCAGATCTCCCTCGGCCAGGCGGCGTACGCGGGTCTCGGCGCCCTCTTCACGGCGCTCCTGACGGCGGGCCGCTTCCCCGGCCTCCCCGAACTCCCGCACCTGCCCGCCCTGGCCGTCGCCGTCCTCCTCGTCGCGCCCCTCGGCCTGCTCACCGGGCAGCCCGCGATCAGCAGACACGGCCTGGCACTGGCCCTTGCGACCTTCGCGGTCGGCGTGGGCGTCAGCCGCTTCGTCTTCACCCAGCCGTACGCGACGGCGGGCCTGACCATGGACCGCCCCGCGGGCTTCACGGGCGACCGCGCGTACTACGTCCTCGAACTCGCCCTCCTCGCGGGCGCGTTGCTCCTGGTCACCGCGTTGCGCCGGGGCCGCACGGGCCGGGCGCTCGCGGCGCTGCGGGACCACGAGGCGGGCGCGGCGGCCGCCGGGGTGCCGGTCCCCGGCCTGAAACTCGCCGCGTTCGTCACCGGGGCGGCGCTCGCCGCGCTCGGCGGCGGCATGCTCGCCATGGGCCACCGGGCGTTCGACGCGGGCGCGTACGACCCCGTGCGCGGACTCCTCTGGTTCGCCGCGATCGTGGTCCTCGGCTCGGACAGCGTCCTCGGCGCCCTGGCCGCGGCAGCGCTCCTGGTCGGCCTGGACGCGGGGACGCAGGGCGGCATGGCCGCGGCGGTGATCGGCCTCCTGGCCGTCCTGATCGGCCGCTTCCCGGGTGGCCCGTACGAGGCACTGCACGCGGCCACCCGCGGCTTCCGCCGCACCCCGCGCCTCACCCCGGCGGGCCGGTCGGCCCGCGCGATGCTGACGGTCGCCACGAGCGCCACCGGCCCGCGGCCGCCGAACCCACGGGAGGGGATGTGGGGGTTCCTGCGAGCGCGGCACCGAGCCAACGCTGACAGCGCCGCAGCAAGGGGACCCGGCCGCAGCGACGGCGAGCACGCAGACACCCCCGCGGCCCCACACCCCACCCGGACCACACCCGCACCCGACCACCCGAGCCGCACTCCCCCGCGCACCGTCGCCGACAAGGGGAAGGCCGCCCCCACACCCCCGCAGCCGCCGAACCGGCGACACGCAGCACAGGGGTCCACCCGAACGGCGCGCACTCCCGACCACCCGAGCCACACCCTCGCCGCCCACCACCTCACCCTCACCTACGACGGCTTCAAGGCGCTCGACGACGTGAGCCTCACCGTTCCGGCGGGCCGCGTCACCGCGATCGTGGGGCCGAACGGCGCGGGCAAGAGCAGCCTCTTCCACTGTCTGGCAGGGACCCTCCGGCCCACGTCCGGAAGCGTGACCCTGGGCCCCCGCGACATCACCGCGCTCCCCGCCCACGCCCGCACCCGCACCGGCCTGGCCCGCACCTTCCAGCAACTGGCGGTCTTCCCGTCGCTGACGGTCGCGGAGAACATCCAGGTGGGCGCGGACCGAGACCCCGGACAGCGCCCCGGCGCCACCGCCCGGGCCCTGCGCCTCCTGGGCCTCACGCCCCTGGGCGCCCACCCCGCCGCCGACCTCTCCACCGGCGTCCTCCGGCGCACGGAACTCGCCAGGGCCCTCGCGGGCGACCCCCACACCCTCCTCCTGGACGAGCCGGCCGCGGGCCTGGACGAGTCCGAGGTGGCGGCCCTTGCCACCCTGTTGCGCGCCCTCGCGGCCGACGGCACGGCGCTCCTGGTCGTCGAGCACGACCTCGACCTCGTGGCGGGCCTCGCCGACACCGTGCACGTGATGGCGGCGGGCCGCATCGTGACCACGGGCCCCGCGGGCCAAGCACTGGAAGAGGTCCGCTGAATGCGAGGAGGCATCGAACTGCGAGCGGCCCGCGTCCGCTACGGCCCCCTGGAGGCCCTGCACGGCGTGACCCTGGCCGCCCCCGCGGCCGCCGTCACCGTGCTCCTGGGCCGCAACGGCGCCGGCCGCACCACGGCCCTGCGCGCCCTGGCCGGCACGGCCGCCCTCTCCTCGGGCGCGGTCGTCCGCGACGGCCGGGACATCACGCGCCGCCCCGCCCACGAACGAGCGGCGGAAGGCGTGTGCTTCGTACCGGACCGCCGGGCGGTGTTCTCCTCCCTCACCGTCGCGGAGAACCTCGCCCTGTCGTACCCGGCGGGCGACTTCACCCGCGCCCTCGACGCCTACCCCGAGCTGCGCCCGCTGCTGCGCCGCCGCGCGGGCACCCTCTCGGGAGGCGAGCAGCGCATGCTGGCCCTGACGCGGGCGCTGCTCCCGACGGTGGAGGTCGTCCTCGCGGACGAGCCGACGCAGGGCATGTCGCCTGCCGTCGCGGCCCGGACCTACGCCCTCCTGACGGAGCTTGACGCATGTGTGGTCCTGGCCGAGCAGCGCCTGCCGCCCGCCTTGCGCGAGGGCGCGAGCCGGACGGCGGTCGTGCACGAACTGCGCCGCGGCGCGGTCGTGTTCAGCGGTGAGCCGGGAGAGCTCAGCTCCGCCCCGCCGCGGTACGCCCCGGAATGACGAGGACGGCGCCCACGCCGATCCGGTCGGGGCTGCTCCCGATCGTGTCGCGGTTGGCCTTGTACAGCGCCTGCCAGCCTCCCTTCACCCCGTACCGGCGCGCGATCGAACTCAGCGTCTCGCCCGCCTTCACCGTGTGGCCGTCCCGCTGGAACCGCGCGATGCGCACCTTCTTGGAGCAGGCGGGCCAGGCGCCCCAGCCCTGGGTGCGCAACACCTTCTCGGCGACCTTGATCTGCTCTTCCTTGGTGGCGAGGTCGGCGCGCGGCGCGTACTTGAGCCCGCCGTACGCCTCCCAGGTGGGCTGCCAGAACTGCAGCCCTCCGTAGAAGCCGTTTCCCGTGTTGGTGTGCCATCGGCCGTTGCTCTCGCACTCGGCGAGGCACTCCCACGGTCCTTTGGTCGTGGAACAGTCGTACGCCCTGGAGGCCGCGCCCGGCTTCGACGGCGGAGCCGCGGACGCGGCGGCCGTCGGCAGCGCCGCCGCCGCCAGGACGGCGCCGAGGACCAGGGACACGGACCGGACACGCTTGGTCAACTTCCGGTGCATCGGGTGCATCGGGTCACGCTAGGCAGCTCCGCGGCGGGCCCGGAGTGTGCCGCGCCGCCGCGGAGCCGCCCCCACCCGGTCGGACTATCGGGTCAGACGCTCAATCGCTGTCCCGGCACGATCACGTCCGGATCACCGCCGATGACCTGCCGATTGGCGGCGTAGAGCCGCTGCCAGCCGATGCCGTGCTTGGCCGCGATGCGGCTGAGGGTGTCGCCCTGCTGGACGGTGTAGGTGCCGGAAGCGCCGCGGGAGGCCCCCCGGTCGGACCGGCCGGGTGCCTCGCCGGACCGCTGCTGCACGGCCTTCGGCGCCGGCTTCGCGGCCTTCGGGACCGGTGCCGCGGCGGACGGCGCGCTCCCGTACGCGCCCGCCCGGGCCGCACAGGTGGGCCACGCGCCCCATCCCTGGGCGCGCTGGACCTTGGTGGCGACCGCGATCTGCTGCGCCTTCGACGCCTTGTCGGCGGTCGGCGCGTAGGCCCCGCCGCCGAACGCACGCCACGTACCGGCGGAGAACTGCAGTCCGCCGTAGTAGCCGTTGCCCGTGTTGATCTGCCAGTTCCCGCCGCTCTCGCACCGTGCGATGCGGTCCCACACTCCGCTGTCGGCCGCGCCGGCCTGGCCGGTCGCGGCGAGCAGGCCCAGCGGGGCCAGGAGTGCGGCCCCTCCGATCACTGCCGTGGTGCGCGTGCTCTTGGGACGTGCGGACATGTATTTCCCTCTCGGAGGACCCGGGCTCCCCCTGGCCGTGCGGGCCCCTCACGCATCCGGCGCTCAGGACCCCGCAGGACCCGCCCGCCGGTGTCGGTGCTCGAGCTGGCTGATGCGACCGGCGGACGTACCCGAGCGGTGCTCGCTGCACACGGCGGTGGAATCTAGGAGTCCCCTCGCCCGGTATCAACCAAGTCCTTGTCATTCCAGGCCAGTTGAGCGTTACCTACGGTATCGGCGACTTTCGGCCACCCACTTCATAGGCCGATATCAGGATTTATCGACCACTCGCCGTGTCGATCTGTGACTCAGCTCACTGGCCCAACTTCCTTGGCCCCAGCACCTGTTGGCGCGGAGTGACGGATTCCGCGAGCCGTTTCACCCTCCGCTGCGGATGGTTCGATTCCGTTCGCCTTCGCGCGTGACTTGCGCCACTGATCCACCGTTGTCTTCTTACGAGTCGGACACCGTCCGGCTCGGCACACCTTCCCCATGCACCCCAGAAGACGATCCCGAGGAGCCACCCGTGCCGCGCATGCTCGACCTCAGCGACGACGTACGCGCCGAGATCGGCGACGAAGAAGCCGACCGGCTGCTCGCCGGAGACAACACCCCGGGCAGCTACGACTGCACGTCCTGCCGCACCCCGGGCGACGCCGAACAGGAGCGCACCAGCACGGTCCTGTTCGTCGGCGACGAGACAGCCGTGCTCGCCTTCGCCCACTCCAGCTGCCTGCCCTCCCAGATCGTCACGGTCTCCGAGGAGCAGCTGCAGGGTGCCGTGCGCTCAATCACCGGGGACGACGGCGGAGCGGCGCCGGAGGCGGCGTCCGGGGCGGTGCCCGAGGCGGCGCCGACCCAGGCCGTCCTCGGCGTGACCAGCGGCCTCGTCCTGATCGAGGGCGAGCTGCGCCCCGCGCTCGTCGTCGAGCCGACCGGCCCCATCGCCCGCCCCGGCGCCGCGCCGGGCGGCGGTGACGACTTCCTGCCGCTCCTGATCGAGCAGGGCTTCACGCCGGTCGCCTCGCTCGACTCCCCGCCGCCCGCGCTGCCCGGCTGGTCCGTGCTGCTCGCCATGGGCCAGCTGCACGCCGTCCTGCAGCCCGGCACCGGCGGCGGCTCCCCCGTCGCCTGGTGGCAGGCGCACCACCCGCTCCAGGTCACCGAGGACTGGCGGACCGCGGCCAACAAGACGCAGACCGTGCTGCTCTTCGCGGCGCCGGTCGGCTCCATCGGCCGGCAGCCCCGCGAGGACATGCTGCGGGCCGCACTGGACAAGGCCGCGACCCACGGCCGCCTCGTCGCGGCCACCATGCCGCTCGCCGGAACCTGAGCTCCCGGGAGTACGCGGGAGGCCGCCCCGGGCCCCGAAAGTGCCGGTCACACCCCTGCCGGACCGGGGAAAGCGGCGCGGCCCCCGCATCCGTAGAGCGGTCGTTTCGTTGGCACAGTCGTGCACCCATACGACCCCTCCCGTCACCGGCCGGCGTACCAGAGCCCCATCCCGTCCATGCGCACCGCGCCGGACACCGCGGGCAGCCACTCGGCCACACCCATCTACGACACGCTGTACTCGGAGTACCTCAGGTCCTTCAGGTCCCTGCCGGGCGACCGGTCCGGCGAGGAGAACCTGGGGTTCGTCTCCTTCGGCTCGGGGCAGTACGGCGTCCAGCACCGCACCGACGGACGGCACGAACCGCGCCACAGCTCCTACGGCCAGTTCCAGATGGCCCGCTACGGCCAGCAGGACCACTACGCCACGGGCCACTACCAGGTCCCCGCGGCCCTGCCGCCGGGACCGCGCCGCGAGCACTGAGCCGCGCCCCCGGACAGCCGAATGCCCGGCCTCCCCTCTACGGGGGGCCGGGCATTCTCTCGTACGCCTTACCGCTTACTGCTTACTTCTTACGGCCGCGCTTCTCGCGCACCCGCACCGAGATGTGGATCGGCGTCCCCTCGAAGCCGAACTCCTCGCGCAGGCGACGCTCCAGGAAGCGGCGGTAGCCCGCCTCGATGAAGCCGGACGCGAAGAAGACGAACCGCGGCGGCTTGGTGCCCGCCTGCGTGCCGAAGAGGATGCGGGGCTGCTTGCCGCCGCGGACCGGGTGCGGGTGGGAGGCGACGATCTCGCCGAGGAACGCGTTGAGGCGGCCGGTCGGCACGCGCGTCTCCCAGCCTGCCAGAGCCGTCTCGATCGCCGGGACCAGCTTCTCCATGTGGCGCCCGGTGGCCGCCGACACGTTCACGCGCGGCGCCCAGGCGACCTGGCCGAGCTCGGTCTCGATCTCCCGCTCCAGGTAGTAGCGGCGCTCCTCGTCGAGGGTGTCCCACTTGTTGTACGCGACGACGATCGCGCGGCCCGCCTCGACGGCCATCGTCACGATGCGCTGGTCCTGGACCGAGATCGTGTCGGAGGCGTCGATGAGGATCACCGCGACCTCCGCCTTCTCGACGGCGGCCGCCGTGCGCAGCGAGGCGTAGTAGTCGGCGCCCTGCTGGAGGTGGACGCGCTTGCGGATGCCCGCCGTGTCGACGAACTTCCAGGTGATGCCGCCGAGTTCGATGAGCTCGTCGACCGGGTCACGGGTGGTGCCCGCGAGTTCGTTGACGACGACGCGGTCCTCGTTCGCCACCTTGTTGAGCAGGGAGGACTTGCCGACGTTCGGCCGGCCGATGAGGGCGATGCGGCGGGGGCCGCCGATGGCCGCGCCGAAGGTCTGCGCGGGCGCCTCGGGCAGCGCCTCCAGGACGGCGTCCAGCATGTCGCCGGTGCCGCGGCCGTGCAGCGCGGAGACGGGGTGCGGCTCGCCGAGGCCGAGGGCCCACAGGGCGGTGGCGTCGGCCTCGCCGGACGGGCCGTCGACCTTGTTGGCGCAGAGCACGACGGGCTTGCCGGCCTTGCGGAGCAGGCGGACGACGGCCTCGTCGGTGTCGGTGGCGCCGACCGTGGCGTCGACGACGAAGACGACGGCGTCGGCGGCCTCGATCGCGTACTCCGCCTGGGCGGCGACGGACGCGTCGATGCCGAGGACGTCCTGCTCCCAGCCGCCGGTGTCGACGAGCTTGAAGCGGCGGCCCGCCCATTCGGCCTCATAGGTGACGCGGTCGCGGGTGACGCCCGGACGGTCCTCCACGACGGCCTCGCGGCGGCCGATGATGCGGTTCACCAGTGTCGACTTGCCGACATTGGGGCGGCCGATGACGGCGAGGACGGGCAGCGGGCCGTGGCCCGCCTCCTCGATGGCGCCCTCGACGTCCTCGATGTCGAAGCCCTCTTCGGCGGCGAGCTCCATGAACTGTGCGTACTCGGCGTCGCCGAGCGCCCCGTGGTCGTGCTCGGCGGAGCCGTCGCCCTCGGGCTGGATCTGGTCGTTCATGAAGTCCGTACCTCGTCGTTCATCGTGGTGATCGGTGCACCGTCCTGCCTGTCGGGCCGGGGCACTACTGATAAGTCTCGCTCAGCGCCCGGTCAGGCGCCTGGCGTTTTCCAGGTGGGCGGTGAGCCGCTCCTGGATGCGCACGGTCGCCTCGTCCAGCGCCTTGCGCGTGCGCCGCCCGCTTCCGTCACCCGCGTCGAAGGGGTCGCCGAAGACGACGTCGACGCGGCTGCGCAGCGGCGGCAGCTGCTTTATCAACCGTCCGGGACGCTCGGTGCTTCCCAGCACCGCGACCGGCACGATCGGGGCGCCTGCCCGCACCGCGAAGTACGCGAGGCCGGCCCGCAGCGACGCGAAGTCGCCGTCCCCCCGGGTGCCCTCCGGGAAGATCCCGAGGACGCCGCCCTGCTCCAGGACGCCCAGGGCGCGGGTGATGGCCGTGCGGTCGGCGACCGAGCGGTCCACCTTCAGCTGGCCGATGCCGTGCAGGAAGGAGCCGAGGGGCCCGATGAACGCTTCCTTCTTGATCAGGAAGTGCGTCGGCCGGGGCGCGACGCCCATGACCATCGGGCCGTCGACGTTGTGCGAGTGGTTGACGGCCAGGATGACCGGGCCGCTCACGGGCACCCGCCAGGCGCCGAGGACGCGCGGCTTCCAGAGCCCGTACATGAGGCCGACACCGATCCGGCGGCCGACCTCGGCCCCCCGCGCGGAGGGAGCGTCGCTCACTTCGCGGCCCGCTTCTCCTCGACGAGGGTGACGACGCACTCGATGACCTGCTGAAGCGTGAGTTCGGTGGTGTCGACCTCGACGGCGTCGTCGGCCTTGGCCAGCGGGGACGTCTTGCGGCTGGAGTCGGCCGCGTCCCGCTTGATCAGGGCCTCCTGGGTCGCCTTGATGTCGGCGCCCTTCAGCTCGCCGGAGCGGCGGGCGGCGCGCGCCTCGGGCGACGCGGTGAGGAAGATCTTCAGGTCGGCGTCGGGCAGCACGGTCGTACCGATGTCGCGGCCCTCGACGACGATGCCCTTCTCCGCCGAGGCCGCGATGGAGCGCTGCAGCTCCGTGATGCGGGTGCGCACCTCGGGGACGGCGCTGACCGCGCTGACCTTGGAGGTGACGTCGGTGGTGCGGATCGGTCCTGCGACGTCCGTGCCGTCGACCGTGATGGTCGGGGCGGCCGGGTCGGTGCCGGAGACGATCTCGGGCTTGCCCGCGACGGCGGCGATGGCCGTCGGGTCGGTGAGGTCGATGCCGTTGTGGACCATCCACCACGTGATGGCCCGGTACTGGGCGCCGGTGTCCAGGTAGCTGAGACCGAGCTGGGCGGCGACGGCCTTCGAGGTGCTCGACTTGCCCGTGCCTGACGGTCCGTCGATGGCGACGATCACGGCTGCCGGGGCGGCGGTTTCGGCTGTTTCCACGGGGCGGTGGGCACCTTTCGCTGTACGCGGGCCAGGGAAGCGGGGCGCGACCGCGCCCCGCACAAGGTTACTGGCTCGCACACCCTGCCCCGACAGCCCCTGCGGAGATGGCCCGGGGCCCGGCCCGGAGCCCGTGTGCTCCTACTGCCTGATCGACCAGCCCTGCTCCCGCAGCGCCGCGGTCAGCACGGGCGCGGAGGCCGGCTCGACCATCAGCTGCATCAGACCCGCCTGCTGTCCGGTCGCGTGCTCGATGCGGACGTCCTCGATGTTGACCCCCGCCCGGTCCGCGTCGGCGAAGATCCGGGCCAGCTGGCCCGCCTTGTCGTCGATGAGCACCGCGACGATCTCGTACGCCGCCGGGGCCGCCCCGTGCTTGCCGGGCACCCGGGTCCGGCCCGCGTTGCCGCGCCGCAGCATGTTCTCGACGCCGGCCGCGCCCTCCGACCGCTTCGCCCCGTCGGCGGACTGCAGCGCGCGCAGGGCGGCGACCGTCTCCTCCAGGTCGGATGCGACGTCGGCGAGCAGGTCGGCGACGGGGCCGGGGTTGGCGGAGAGGATGTCGATCCACATCCGCGGGTCGGACGCCGCGATCCGCGTGACGTCGCGGATGCCCTGGCCGCAGAGCCTGACGGCCGACTCGTCGGCGTTCTCCAGGCGGGCCGCGACCATGCTGGAGACCAGGTGCGGCATGTGCGAGACGAGGGCGACCGCGTGGTCGTGGGCGTCGGCGTCCATGACGACCGGCACGGCGCGGCAGAAGGCGACGAGCTCCAGGGCGAGGTTCAGCACCTCGGTGTCGGTGTCCCGGGTCGGGGTCAGCACCCAGGGCCGGCCCTCGAAGAGGTCGGCGGTGGCGGCCAGCGGGCCGCTGCGCTCCCGGCCCGACATGGGGTGCGTGCCGATGTACGTGGTCAGGTCGAGGCCGAGCGCCTCCAGCTCGCGGCGCGGGCCGCCCTTCACGCTCGCCACGTCGAGGTAGGCGCGCGCGGCGCCGCGCCGGATGACGTCGGCCAGCGTGGTGGCGACGTGCGCGGGCGGCACGGCGACGACGCAGAGGTCCACGGGGCCCTCGGGCGCCTCGTCCGTACCGGCGCCGAGCGCGGCCGCGGTACGGGCCTGCTCCGGGTCGTGGTCGGCGAGGTGGACGGCGATGCCGCGGGAGGCGAGGGCCAGGGCCGCGGACGTGCCGATCAGACCGGTGCCGATGACGAGGGCGGTTCTCACTGGGCGATGTCCTTGCGGAGTGCGGCCGCGGCGCCGAGGTACACGTGCGTGATCTCGGAGCGGGGCCGGTCGGTGTCGATGTGGGCGAGGACGCGGACGACGCGGGGCATGGCGCCCTCGACGTCCAGTTCCTGGGCGCAGATCAGCGGTACGTCGGAGAGGCCGATGCCGAGACCGCGGGCGGCGGCCGCCGGGAAGTCGGAGTGCAGGTCGGGCGTGGCCGTGAACCAGATGCTGATGAGGTCGTCCCCCGTCAGCCCGTTCCGCTCCAGGAGGGCGGTGAGCAGCGCGCTGACCTGCTCGCCCATGTGTCCGGCCTCGTCCCGCTCCAGCTGGACGGCGCCCCGGACCGCTCGTACCGCCACGTCGCTGCCCCTTCTCGTCTTGCGCGCGCCATATGTGAAGGCAAGCCTATCGGGGGTCGTGCGGACCTGGGGCGTACGGGCCGCGGACCCTGGCCGTACGCTCGCCGCATGCGCCCTCAGGACCTGGTACGCGACCACACGATCTACTCCTGCGTGATGGGCTCGCGCGCCTTCGGCCTGGCCACGGACGGCAGCGACACCGACCGCAGGGGCATCTTCCTGGCCCCCACCCCGCTGTTCTGGCGCTTCGAGAAGCCCCCGACGCATGTCGACGGGCCGGCCGACGAGCAGTTCAGCTGGGAGCTCGAGCGCTTCTGCGAGCTCGCCCTGCGCGCCAATCCGAACGTGCTGGAGTGCCTGCACTCCCCGCTCGTGGAGCACGTCACCGGCACCGGCCGCGAACTGCTCGCCCTGCGCGGAGCGTTCCTCTCCCGCCAGACCCACGAGACGTTCGCCCGCTACGCGCTGGGCCAGCGCAAGAAGCTGGACGCGGACGTCCGCACCCACGGCGCCCCGCGCTGGAAGCACGCGATGCACCTGCTGCGGCTGCTGATGTCCTGCCGCGATCTGCTGCGCACCGGCGAGCTGCGGATCGACGTCGGCGAGCAGCGCGAGCCGCTGCTCGCGGTGAAGCGCGGCGAGGTCTCCTGGCCGGAGGTCGAGTCCTGGATGAACCGCCTCGCGGCCGAGGCGGAGGCGGCGGCGGAGCACAGCCCGCTCCCGCCGGAGCCCGACCGGGAGCGGATCGCCGACTTCCTGTTCCGTACGCGCCGGGCGTCAGCCCTGAGTCCCCTGGAGCCGTACGCGGACGACGAGGTCGTGCAGGGCGTCGTACGCCGTGTGGGCACCGGGCAGGGCTGACTCCGCCTGCGCCGCGTCCAGGAGGGCGTGCAGCCGCTCCACGTCGGCGGCCACGCGCGCGTGGTCCACGTCGGCCCCGCCGTGCTCGGCCTCTGCCTTGGCGGCGATGAGCTCCGGCAGGTACGCGGGGGCTTCCGCCACCTCGCCGAGCAGCGTGGGCAGATGGGCGACCACGGCGCCGCAGCGCATCAGGTGGATGCCGGTCAGCAGCACCCTGAACGTGTAGAGCAGCGGCTTGAGCTCGCCGTTCTTCTCGAAGAGCCGCCACTGGGTCGGTCGTGCGTGACGAGGTCCATCTCGACCCCGTCCCGGTCCCACATCCTGGACCGGGTCTCGTCCGCTTCCCTCAGCCCCACCAGGTCGGTCACCGGCAGCAGGTGCACCCCGCGCAGGTCCACGTCCGAGTCGCGGGACGGGAAGCCGTACAGGTGCGCTCCCGAGACCGTCGCGAAGAGCAGCGGGTCGCGCTGCTCTTCGACGACGGAGCTCAGGTCGGCGTCGAGTCCCAGGTCCACAGTCATCCGTCAAGAGTCCCAGAGGGCTCCGAACTCCTGGAGCTCGGCCCCGTGTTCGATCCGGTCCGTCCACTCCGCCGGCCAGGCGTCCGCGCCGAGGTGGGCCCCCGCGAAGGCACCGGCCAGGCAGGCGATCGAGTCCGAGTCCCCCGACGTGCAGGCGGCCCTGCGCAGGGCGGTCACCGGGTCGTCGACGAAGAGCAGGAAGCACAGCAGGCCGGTGGCGAGCGCCTCCTCAGCGATCCAGCCCTCGCCCGTGGCGAGGCAGGGGTCGGTCTCCGGTGAGGGTGAGCGCAGCGCGGCCCTGAGCCGCTCCAGGGCGTCGAGACACTCGTCCCAGCCGCGCGCGATGAACGCCTGCGGCGTCGCGTCCCCGCCCCGCGTCCACAGCTCGCCGAGCCAGCGCTCGTGGTACGTCTCGCGGTTCTCGTACGCGTACGAGCGCAGCAGTCCGACGAGTCCGGTCGGCTCGGCGCCCTCGGCGAGCAGCCGCACGGCGCGTGCGGTGAGGTCGGAGGCGGCGAGCGCCGTCGGGTGGCCGTGGGTGAGCGCGGACTGCAGCTGGGCGGCACCGGCCCGCTGCTCGTCGCTCAGGCCGGGGGCGAGGCCGAGCGGCGCGACGCGCATGTTGGCGCCGCAGCCCTTGGAGTGCACCTGGCTGGCCTCTTCCCAGGGCTTGCCGGTCTTGAGGAGGGAGCAGGCCTTCAGGCAGGTGTTGCCGGGCGCGCGGTTGTTCTCCGGCGACTGGTACCAGTCCACGAACTCCTCGCGCAGCGGCCGCTCCAGCCGCTTCGGGCCGAGGAGCCCCCGATCCATGGCGGTGCGCAGCCCGCGGCTCAGCGCGAGCGTCATCTGGGTGTCGTCCGTGATGAACGCCGGTTTCGGCAGCTCCATCCCGCGCCAGGGCCCGCACTTGGCGAGGATCGACGGTACGTCGTTGAACTCGGCCGGGAAGCCGAGTGCGTCCCCGAGGGCGAGACCCATGAGGGATCCGGTGGCGGCGCGCTTCACGAGGACTGTCCTTCCGGAGCGGGGCGGAGCAGCGGCGGGTGCAGGGCGGTGGCGGTGCCGGCCCGGAAGAGGGCCGCGGGCTTGCCGCGTCCGCCGGTCAGCCGGGCGGCGCCGGGGACCGCCTCGACAAGCCCGGCGGTGCCGACCACCTTGCGCCGGAAGTTGGCGGGGTCGAGCTCGGCGCCCCACACGGCCTCGTAGACCTGGCGCAGCTCGCCGAGCGTGAACTCGGGTGCGCAGAAAGCCGTGGCGAGCCCGGTGTACTCCAGCTTGGCGCCGACCCGGTCGTGGGCGTCGGCGAGGATCCGGTCGTGGTCGAAGGCGAGCGGCCGGTAGCCGGCGGGGCTGTACGGCAGCCAGGCGGCGCGGGCCGCGTCACCGCCGCCGTGGACCTCGGGCGGGTCCGGCACGAGCGCGGCGAAGGCGACCGAGACGACCCGCATGCGCGGATCGCGGTCCGGGTCGCTGTAGGTGCGCACCTGCTCCAGGTGCAGCCGTCCGACATCCGCGATGCCGGTCTCCTCGGCGAGCTCCCGCCCCGCGGCCTGCTCGGCCGACTCCTCGGGCAGCACGAAGCCGCCGGGCAGGGCCCAGCGGCCCGCGTACGGCTCCTGGCCGCGCTCGACGAGCAGCACGTGCAGCGCGCCGTCCCGGACGGTGAACACCGCCAGGTCGACGGTGACGGCAAAGGGCTCGAAGGCGTACTTGTCGTATCCCTGCATGCACAACCACCCCCCTCCCTTTATGGTCTCGATGACTATAAAGAGAGGGGGGTGGTTCGGGCAAGCGATGAAGCGATCCCTACAGACCGACTTCCTGTATCTCCTACAGGTCGACTTCCTGCATCAGCATGCCGACCTCCGTGTTGGACAGCCGCCGCAGCCAGCCCGACTTCTGGTCTCCCAGGGTGATCGGCCCGAACGCCACCCGCACCAGCTTGTCGACGGGGAAGCCCGCCTCGGCGAGCATGCGCCGCACGATGTGCTTGCGGCCCTCGTGCAGGGTGACCTCGACGAGGTAGTTCTTGCCGGTCTGCTCGACGACGCGGAAGTGGTCCGCGCGGGCGTACCCGTCCTCCAGCTGGATGCCGTCCTTGAGCTGCTTGCCCAGGTCACGCGGGATCGGGCCCACGATGTGCGCGAGGTAGACCTTCTTCACGCCGTACTTGGGGTGGGTCAGGCGGTGCGCCAGCTCGCCGTGGTTGGTGAGCAGGATGACACCCTCGGTCTCGGTGTCGAGCCGCCCCACGTGGAACAGCCGCGTCTCGCGGTTGGTCACGTAGTCCCCCAGGCACTGGCGGCCCTCGGTGTCCTCCATGGTGGAGACGACACCGGCGGGCTTGTTCAGCGCGAAGAACTGGTACGACTGCGTGGCCACGGTCAGACCGTCGACCTTGATCTCGTCCTTCTCGGGGTCGACGCGCATGCCCTGCTCCAGGACGATCTCGCCGTTGACCTCGACGCGAGCCTCCTCGACCAGCTCCTCACAGGCACGGCGCGAGCCGTAGCCCGCGCGCGCGAGCACCTTCTGCAGGCGCTCACCCTCCTGCTCGGCGCCCGGGAACGTCTTGGGCGGGCTGACCTTCGGCTTGCCCGCGTACCGCTCGCGGTTGCGCTCCTCCGCCCGCGCGTCGTACTCACGGGAGGTGGCCGGAGCCCAACGGCCCCGTCCGCTGCCCTGGCCCTGCTTGGGGCCGCCCTTGGCGCCGCCGCGCGCCGAGGCGCCACGGCCCGACTTCGGACCGTTGTGCGTGCCGTCGGCACCTACGTCGTAGCGCCGCTCCTCGGGACGCGGCTTCTTCGGACGGCCGCTGCCGCCCTGCTTGTCGTCACGGTTGTTACCGGCACCCCGGTAATCGCCGCGGCCGCCGGTGCTTCCCCGGCCGCCGCTTTTGCCGCGGCCGCCGCTGTTGCCACCACGGCTCCCGCCGTTGTTTCCGCTGCTGTTCCTGCCGCTGCTGCTTCGCATCAAAGGTTCCGTCTAATCGGCTGTGTCCTGGGTGTACTCGTACCCCGGCGCATCGGGTGCGTCCGGGTCGAACGACGGAACGCCTTCCTGCGTCTCTCCTTCGATCGCGTCCGCCTCGGGGAGGAAGGGCGCGAGCTCCGGAAGCTCGTCAAGGCCACGCAGGCCCATCCGCTCCAGAAAGTAGTTCGTCGTCCTGTACAGGATCGCACCTGTTTCGGGTTCCGCGCCCGCCTCCTCCACCAGACCCCTCTGGAGGAGGGTGCGCATCACACCGTCACAGTTCACGCCGCGCACCGCGGAGACCCTGGAACGGCTGACCGGCTGGCGGTACGCGACGACGGCGAGGGTCTCCAGGGCCGCCTGGGTGAGCCGCGCCTGCTGCCCGTCGAGGACGAAGCCCTCCACGGCCGCGGCGTACTCGGGCCGGGTGTAGAACCGCCACCCGCCGGCGACGAGCCGCAGCTCGAAACCGCGCCGCTGCACGGTGTACTCGTCGGCGAGCTCCCGCAGCGCGTCGGCGACGGCGCGCCTGGGCCGTCGCAGGACCTTCGCGAGGTGCTCCTCGGTGGCCGGCTCGTCGACGACCATCAGCACGGCTTCCAGAGCGGGCCGCAGCTCCAGCTCCGCGACGTCTCCCGCCCCCGCAGGGTGCTCGCTCACGCCTTGTCCTCCATCGGTTCGGGGGCCCGGTCGAACTCGTCGGTCACGGTCGGCTCCTCGGCGCCGTCCCCGCCGGTCCACCGCACCATCAGCTCGCCCAGCGGGTCCTCCTGGTCCAGGGCGACGGCCTTCTCGCGGTAGAGCTCGAGGAGGGCGAGGAAGCGGGCGACGACCGTGAGGGTGTCCCCCGCGTCCACCACCAGCACCCGGAAACTCGTCTCCCCGTGCTCCCGGAGCCGGGCGACGACGAGCCCGGCCTGCTCCTGCACGGAGACCAGCGGAGCGTGGATGTGCTCGACGTAGACCTGTGGCTTCGCACGGGGCTGCATCGCCTTCACGGCGAGCTTGGCGAATCCTTCCGCCCCGATGCTGATGACGACCTCCGGCAGCAGCTCGGCGTGGTGCGGCTCCAGGCCCACGGTCCGCGGATAGCGCCGCGCCTCGTCGTCGAGCCGCCCGCTGAAGATGTCCGCGACCTGTTTGTACGCGCGGTACTGCAGCAGCCGCGCGAACAACAGGTCCCGTGCCTCGAGGAGCGCCAGGTCGGCCTCGTCCTCGACCTCGGCGGTGGGCAGCAGCCGCGCCGCCTTGAGGTCGAGCAGGGTGGCGGCGACGACCAGGAACTCGGTCGTCTGGTCCAGGTCCCAGTCGGCCCCCATGGCCCGGATGTGCGCCATGAACTCGTCGGTCACCTTCGACAGGGCGACCTCGGTGACGTCCAGCTTGTGCTTCGAGATCAGCTGGAGCAGCAGGTCGAAGGGCCCTTCGAAGTTCGCGAGCCGCACCTTGAACCGCCCGTCGCCGGGCTCGGCCCCGGCGGGCTCGGCGGCCTCAGCAGGCTCGGCGGGCGCGGGCTCCGGCGGCTGCTCGACGGGAGGCTGCTCGGCGGACGGCTGCTCCACGGGCTCCGCCCCCGGGCCGCGCCCCAGGGAGCGGCGCCGGGCGGCGGGCGGTGCGGATTCACTGTTCGAGGCCATGAGGCCAGAAACGCTACCCCTACCGCCCGCGCAGCCGTCGTACGAGGATGCTCGCGTCCCCGCGGGACTCCAGATCGGCGAGGACGACCGCGACGGCCTCCCGCACGATCCGCCCGCGGTCGACCGCGAGCCCGTGCTCGCCACGCAGCACGAGCCGCGCGTGTTCGAGGTCCATCAGCTCTTCGGCGGAGACGTACACGGTGATCTTCTCGTCGTGCCGCTCGCGCCCGCTGGGCCGCCGGTTGGCCGCCCTCGCCCGCCGCCGCGCCTGCGCGGTCGACGAGCCAGACTTGCCGCCGCCCTGGGCGGCCGAACCTTCCTGCGCCGAGGGTGCCGACGACGCGGCCGACGAGCGCCGTCCAGCGCCCTTCTCGGCGTCGCCCGCGGTGCGGCTGCGGGACTCGCCGGAGCCGGACTCCGCGTCGGTGGCCGCGTGTTCGGCGGGGTCACCGCCGTCGCCCTGCGCCGCCGTGTCCTCGGCCGATGCGGCCGTCTCGTCGCTCTCGCCCGCCGGGGCGGGCACCTTCGCCTCGCCGTTCGCCTGGCGGCGCGGGGACGACGACTGCAGCGCCATCCCCCCGGTCGTACGGAACAGTTCGTCGGCCCCGGGCAGACTCACTCGGCGTGACACCGGGCGAGCACCTCCCTGGCGAGCTGGCGATAGGCGGCCGCGCCGACCGAGTTGGAGGCGTACGTCGTGATCGGCTCACCGGCGACCGTGGTCTCCGGGAAGCGGACCGTGCGGCCGATGACCGTGTGGTAGACGTGGTCGTCGAAGGCCTCGACCACGCGCGCGAGCACCTCACGGCTGTGCACCGTGCGGGAGTCGTACATGGTCGCGAGGATGCCGTCGAGCTCCAGGTCGGGGTTGAGCCGCTCCTGGACCTTCTCGATGGTCTCCGTGAGGAGGGCCACACCGCGCAGCGCGAAGAACTCGCACTCGAGCGGCACTATCACCTTGTGAGCGGCCGTCAGGGCGTTCACGGTGAGCAGGCCGAGCGAGGGCTGGCAGTCGATCACGATGTAGTCGTAGTCCTGCATCAGCGGCTTCAGGGCGCGCTGGAGCGTGGACTCGCGCGCGACCTCGCTCACCAGCTGGACCTCGGCCGCGGACAGGTCGATGTTGCTGGGCAGCAGGTCCATGTTCGGGACCGCCGTCTTCAGGAGCACCTCGTCCGCGGCCATGCCGCGCTCCATGAGGAGGTTGTAGACCGTGAGGTCCAGCTCCATCGGGTTCACGCCGAGGCCGACCGAGAGGGCGCCCTGCGGGTCGAAGTCGACGAGCAGGACCCGTCGCCCGTACTCCGCGAGGGCCGCGCCCAGGTTGATGGTCGACGTCGTCTTGCCGACGCCGCCCTTCTGGTTGCACATCGCGATGATCTTGGCGGGGCCGTGGTCGGTCAGCGGGCCCGGGATCGGGAAGTACGGCAGCGGGCGTCCCGTGGGGCCGATGCGCTCGCGGCGCTGGCGGGCCGCGTCGGGCGCGAGCGTGGCCGCGTACTCCGGATCGGGCTCGTACTCGGCGTCGGGGTCGTAGAAGTGCCCCTGGGGCAGTTCCTCGTAGTCGGCGAGGTGGGTGTGGGTGTTATCGCCACTCCGGTCGCCGGCCATGGCGTTCACGTGATGGCCATCCATGCTCTGGGGTGCTGACTGTGTCGGCTGGGGGCTCTGCCGGGCTTCGAAGGTGCGGACAGCGACCGAGCCGACGGCCTCGAGCCCCACGGGACCCTGGTCCCGTGCAGACGTTCCTGGTTGACCACCCCCGGGAGCAAATGTCGACTCATTCACAAGTCGTCTTACCTCCTTGGTGACCAGGAAATTTCTCGATAGGTCAGCGTGGCACCATGCCGACGGTTGGCGACTCTATGGCGTGTCACCGGTCCACAGCAACACAATCCGCCGGACCCGGCCCGATGTGTCGGCAATGGACCACCCTTGTGTCAAGGGCGTGCGGCTCGCCATCGACGGCTTTCCGGGGTGGGCGAAACGGTTAAAGGGTTACGTTCAAGGCCAGTTGAGCGTGTCCACACTGATACGCATACGGCCGGACCCCTCTCAAGGTCCGGCCGTGGGCGTGAGATTGACGACTTTCGTTGACGAAAGCGGTCAGGTTCAGCCGAGGAGCGACTCCAGCTCGACGTGGTCGAGACCGTGGGCCTCCGCGACCTCCTTGTAAACGACCTTGCCGTCATGGGTGTTGAGACCCAGGGCGAGCGCGTGGTCGCGGCGCAGCGCCTCGACCCAGCCGTTGTTCGCCAGCGACACGATGTACGGCATCGTCGCGTTGGTCAGCGCGTACGTCGAGGTGTTCGGCACCGCGCCGGGCATGTTGGCGACGCAGTAGAAGACCGAGTTGTGGACCGGGAAGGTCGGCTCGGCGTGCGTGGTGGCGTGCGAGTCCTCGAAGCAGCCGCCCTGGTCGATCGCGATGTCGACAAGGACACTTCCCGGCTTCATGCGGGAGACGAGCTCGTTGGTGACCAGCTTCGGGGCCTTGGCGCCCGGGATGAGGACGGCACCGATGACGAGGTCGGCCTCAAGGCAGGCCTTCTCCAGCTCGAAGGCGTTGGAGACGACGGTCTGGATCTTCGTGCCGAAGATCTTGTCCGCTTCCTTGAGCTTGTTGATGTCCTTGTCGAGCAGGGTCACGTGGAAGCCCATGCCGATGGCGATCTGCGCGGCGTTCCAGCCGGAGACGCCGCCGCCGATGACGACGGCCTTGCCCGCGGCCACGCCCGGGACGCCGCCCGGCAGGACGCCGCGGCCGCCGTTGGCGGCCATCAGGTGGTAGGCGCCGACCTGCGGGGCGAGCCGGCCCGCGACCTCGGACATCGGGGCGAGGAGCGGGAGCGCGCGGTTCGCGGTCTCGACCGTCTCGTACGCGATGGCGGTGGTGCCCGACTCCAGGAGCGCGTCCGTGCACTCCTTGGACGCGGCCAGGTGCAGGTAGGTGAAGAGGGTCTGGTCCTTGCGGAGGCGGTGGTACTCCTCCGCGATGGGCTCCTTGACCTTGAGGAGCAGGTCCGCGGTGGCCCAGACCTCGTCGGCGGTGTCCAGGATCGTGGCGCCCGCCGAGACGTACTCGGCGTCCGTGATCGAGGAGCCGACGCCGGCGTTCCGCTCGATGACGACCTGGTGGCCGTGGCGCACCAGCTCGTGCACACCGGCGGGGGTGATGGCCACCCGGAACTCGTTGTTCTTGACCTCGCGGGGGATGCCGACCTTCATCGTCGATCACGGTCCTTGGCTCAGGGGATTTTTCGGGCAATGCAACGCATACCGATGCGCGTGGGGGCGCAGCGGGAGACACCGCAGAGGTACGCGGCGGAGCCAGTCTAATGAAGGATTTCGCGCTGTCTAGCCTTTCAATACTTCAATCTTCCGCAGATGCACTACGGATTTCGCAGGCGGAAGGCTCCGCTCCACCATTTGTTTCAAGCCTCGGCCCCCTCAGAGAGCTCACTTCCCAGCATGCGCTCGGCCGCGGCCCGGTGCAGCCGGGCGGCCGCGGGGTCCCCGAGCCGCTCCAGGGTGTCGGCGAGGCGGAGCTGCAGGGCGGCCTGCAGCCGGACGTCCTTGGCGTGCCGCGCCAGCTCGACCGCTTCCTGGCAGGTGCGCAAGGACTCCTCGGGCCGTCCCGCGTACTCCTGCACCCGGGCCAGCTCGCTCAACGCCCTTGCCTGGGCGGCCACATCGCCGTTCTTCCGGTGGCCGGTGACCGCCGAACTCCAGTTGCGCAGCGCCTCGCCGTAGCGCCCCGCGTAGGTGTGCACCGCGGCGATCCGGCCGTACAGCCGGGCGGCGTCCGCGCGCTCGCCGCGGGCCAGGCGCTGGGCCAGTGCGCGGCCGTACCAGTCGGAGGCCCGCGGCCAGTCCCCCAGCTCCTGGTAGGCGCCGCCTACGGATTCCATCGCGCGCCCGGTCGCGTACGGATCGTTCGCCGCGCGTCCCGCGTCCAGCGCCGCGCGGTAGCGGACCAGCGCGTCCCGGGTCCGCCCCGTCCACGCGTCGAGATCCGCGAGGTTCAGCAGCGCCGCCGCCTGCTCGCGCGGCAGGTTCCGCCGCTCGGCCACGTCCAGGACGAGGCGGTGGATGCCGTACAGCTCGGGGGCCGCGTCCTCGGTGCCGCGGTGCGCGACCAGCGCCCTGACGAGAGCCGCCATCAGGCGCCGCGCGAGGGTGTCGAGCTCGCCGTCGGCCACCGCGAGCCGGGCGGAGGCGAGCAGCGCGGGCTGGCGGACGCGCAGCCACTCGGCGGCGGCGTGCGGGCTGGGGAAGCGCAGTGCGCGCGGCAGTCCCGCGAGCTTCTTGCGGGCGGCGGAGGCGTCCGGCTCCGTGACGGCCCGGCAGGACTGGAGCAGGCGCACGGTCCGCTCCAGCATCCGTGCCCTGGCCAGCTGGATCTCGGCGGGGCGGTCCTGGCTTCCGGTGCGGGCCCGCAGCAGCGGGACCAGGCAGCCGGGCACCTCGTACTGCCGGAGCGGGGAGTCCACGGCCCGTACGAGCCCGAGCGCCACGAAGTCGTCGAGCGTGGTCCCGGCCGCGGAGACCGAGCAGCCGGCGAGCGCGGAGGCGGTGTGCGCGTCGACGTCGCCGGCCGGGGCGAGGGAGAGGAAGCGCAGTATCCGCGCGGCGGCCGAGGGCAGCGAGGCGTAGGTGTGAGCGAAGACACGCGCGAGGGCCGAGCCCTCGTCGGGCATGTCGTGCACCCGCTTGGCGAGGTCGGCGACGGCCGCCTTGGGCCGCGCGGCGAGCCAGCCGCCGGCGAGGACGAGCGCCGCCGGATGTGCCGCGCACGCCTCGACGAGGGATTCCGCGGAGCGCGGGTCGACGGTGATGCGGACGGGCCCGGCGGCGCGGGCGAGGAGCTCGACGGCGGCCGCCTTGTCGAGGCCGCCGAGGGTGCACGGCCGGACGTCGGGGATGCCGGTGAGCGGTCCCTCGGAGACCGCGACGACCAGGCAGTCGGGTGTCTCCGGAAGCAGCGGGTCGACCTGTTCGGCGTCGGCGGCGTCGTCGAGGAGCAGCAGCGCCCTGCGGCCGGACAGTGCCTTCCGGAGGATGTCGGTGAGGTCGTCCTCGGCCGCCCCGGGGGGTGCAGGCACGCGCAGGGCGTCGAGGAGTTCGCGGGCGGTGCGCTCCGTGGGCACCCGGCTGCCGTCGGGCTCGGTGAGGCGGGCGCGCAGCACCCCGTCGGGGTAGTCGCCGGCGACCTGCCGGGCGAGTTCCTCGGCGAGCGAGGTGCGGCCAGAGCCGGGGCGGCCCGCGATCAGCAGCACGCGCGCGCGAGGGGCCTTGCGGCCGGAGAGGGTGTCGAGGCCCGCCCGGTCGATGTCGGCGCGGAGTTCCTTCAGTTCCCGGCGTCTGCCGACGAACTGACTCCTCGTCGGCTCCACCGGGGCACTCGCGGGCGGCGGCACCGCGCCGCCCGCGACACCGTCCGTGTCGACCGCCTGATCCGTCACGGGCCACGCTCCCGTCCGCCTGCGCACGAGCCCGCCGGGACTCCGGGCGGGACGCTTTCAGAGCCTAGTTCAGGCCCCGCGTCGCTCCCGGTCGCGCAGCACGCACAAGTCACCCGATCGGATCTACAGATCGTCACATCGGAAGCCCCGGACGGCCCTGGGCCTTCCGGAGGGGCTACGCCTCGAAGGGGCGGGCCGGCCACGGCGCCTCGGCCGGGCGCAGCGCGTCGAGGCCGTCGCCGTTGAGGGCCGCGTGCAGCGAGAGGGCGCCCACGACCAGGCAGTTGTTGTGCAGCTCGCCGGCGAGCACACCGCGCACCAGCTCCTCGAGGGGGATCCGGGCGAGCTCCATGTCGGCCTCCTCCTCGGAGACCTCGAAGCGCTCGCCCTCGGCCTCGGAGAGCTCGCGGGCGAGGAAGATCCGCACGGCCTCGTCGCAGCCGCCGGGGGTGGTGTAGACGTCGGTGAGGACGCGCCAGTCCTCGGCCTTGACGTGCGCCTCTTCGTACAGCTCGCGCTGGGCGGCGTGCAGCGGGTTCTCGCCGGGGACGTCGAGGAGGCCCGCGGGGATCTCCCAGAGCTTCTGGCGGACCGGGTGGCGGTACTGGCGGATGACCAGGACGCGGCCCTCGCCGTCGAGCGCGAGGACGGCCACCGAGCCGGGGTGGACCTGGTAGTCGCGGCGGACGACGGTGCCGTCGGGCATGACCACGTCGTCGGTGCGCACGGAGGTCTTGTTTCCGACGAAGGGGGTCTCCGTCGCCGTGACCTGCCACTCCTCGGCGGTGTCCTTGATCGTCATGTCGCCCTGTCCTCCCACGTGCAAAAGAAAAAACCGGAGTGTGCGCCTCGTGAGACGCACACCCCGGCAACCGTATCGCTCCGGTGTTACTTGCCCGACTTGCCGCCGGACTTCTGCTCGCGCTGCTGGCGCTCGACGGCGGCCTTCACCAGGCCGGCGAAGAGCGGGTGCGGACGCGTCGGACGCGAGCGCAGCTCCGGGTGCGCCTGGGTGGCGACCAGGTAGGGGTGCACCTCGCGGGGGTACTCGACGTACTCGACGAGCTTGCCGTCCGGGGAGGTGCCGGAGAACTGGATGCCCGCCTTCTTCTCCAGGTCGGCGCGGTAGGAGTTGTTCACCTCGTAGCGGTGGCGGTGGCGCTCCTCCACGTACTCCTTGCCGTCGTACACCTCGCGCGCGATGGAGCCCTCGGCCAGCTTGGCCGGGTACATGCCGAGGCGCATCGTGCCGCCCATGTCGCCCTCACCGGCGACGATGTCGAGCTGCTCCGCCATGGTGGAGATCACCGGGTGGGCGGTGGCGGCGTCGAACTCCGTGGAGTTGGCGTCCGGGATGTCGGCGAGGTTGCGGGCCGCCTCGATGACGATGCACTGCAGGCCGAGGCAGATGCCGAGCAGCGGCACCTTGTTCTCGCGGGCGTACCGGATGGCGCTGACCTTGCCGTCGACGCCGCGCTCGCCGAAGCCGCCGGGGATCAGGATCGCGTCGACGTCGCCGAGCTGCTTCTTGGCGCCCGCCGGGGTCTTGCAGTCGTCGGAGGTGACCCACTTGACCTTGACGCGGGCCTTGTTGGCGAAGCCGCCGGCGCGCATGGCCTCGGTGATCGAGAGGTAGGCGTCGGGCAGGTCGATGTACTTGCCGACCAGGGCGACGGTGACCTCGTGGTTCGGGTTGTGCACCCGGTCCAGGAGGTCGTCCCACTGGGTCCAGTCGACGTCGCGGAACGGCAGGTCGAGCTTGCGCACGACGTACGCGTCGAGGCCCTCGGTGTGGAGCACCTTCGGGATGTCGTAGATCGACTTGGCGTCGATGGCGGCGACCACGGCGGCCTCGTCGACGTCGCACATCAGCGAGATCTTGCGCTTGATCGCGGTGGGCACCTCGCGGTCGGCTCGCAGCACGATCGCGTCCGGCTGGATACCGATGTTGCGCAGGGCGGCCACCGAGTGCTGGGTCGGCTTGGTCTTCAGCTCGCCGGAGGGGCCGATGTAGGGCAGCAGCGAGATGTGCACGACGAAGACGTTGTCCCGGCCGACCTCGTGGCGGACCTGGCGGACGGTCTCCAGGAACGGCAGCGACTCGATGTCGCCGACCGTGCCGCCGACCTCGGTGATGACGACGTCGACGTCGTCGGTCGCCATGCGGCGGATGCGGTGCTTGATCTCGTTGGTGATGTGCGGGATGACCTGCACGGTGTCGCCGAGGTACTCGCCGCGTCGCTCCTTGGCGATCACCTGGGAGTAGACCTGGCCGGTGGTCACGTTCGCCGAGCCGTCGAGGTCGACGTCGAGGAAGCGCTCGTAGTGACCGATGTCGAGGTCGGTCTCCGCGCCGTCGTTGGTGACGAACACCTCACCGTGCTGGAAGGGGTTCATCGTGCCGGGGTCCACGTTCAGATACGGGTCGAGCTTCTGCATCGTGACGCGCAAGCCCCTAGCCTTGAGCAGCGCGCCGAGACTGGACGCCGTCAGACCCTTACCGAGCGAGGAGGCGACACCCCCGGTGACGAAGATGTGCTTGGTCGTCGTGGCTGTGCTGTTTCGGAAAGCAGCGGGCTGCATGGCCAAGAGGGGGCTCCCGTGGTCGCGGTCTGGAGGTGCGTACCGACGTCCTCACCAGGGATTCGGGGAGGCGCCGTCGCTGCGGTTCGGGGGTTCTATGACCACCGGCTCACGGGCTACCAGGGTATCAGCGACGGAACGAGGCTGCTTCCGGCCACGCTCCGCCACCAGGCGCACACAACTTGCTCACCGGACCCGCACGCCCCTACTTTTTCCCGCCCGCACCCGCTCTCACCTGGCGCTCACCCGTTCGGCGCAGCATCGTTGCCGGGAGGGGCGCGCGGATCACCAGGGTGCGTCGTATCCTGCTCAAACACTCGCTGCCGAGCCCCTCCGGCACACGGCATCATCCCGCCTTGCACCCGGAACAAGCGCTCGGCAACGATCACTTGACCCCTGATCTGTAAGCGCCCCGCGGGGCGAACGTGGCCGTTCGACTGGAGATAGACGTGGCCGGGCGCATCGAGGACTACGCACTCATCGGAGACATGCAGACCGCCGCCCTGGTCTGCCGGGACGGCACAGTCGACTGGCTGTGCCTGCCCCGCTTCGACTCCCACGCCGTTTTCGCCGGCCTGTTGGGCACCGAGGAGCACGGCTTCTGGCGCCTCGGGCCCGCATACAGCCCCGACGCGCAGCCCCCCACTGCCGCGCGCCGCACCTACCGCGGCGACTCACTGGTGCTGGAATCCGAGTGGGACACGCCACGCGGCACGGTCCGCGTGATCGATTTCATGCCTCCGCGCGGCAGCGACTCGCCGCAGCTGGTGCGGATCGTCGAGGGTGTCACCGGCCGGGTGCCGATGCACTCGGCCCTGCGGATGCGGTTCAGCTACGGCCGCGTGGTCCCCTGGGTACACAAGTTCGACGGACGGACGGTGGCCGTCGCGGGCCCCGACTCGGTCTGGCTGGACACCACCGCCGAGACCTACGGCAAGGACCTCACCACCTACGCCGACTTCACGGTCTCGCCGGGTGAGCGGATCGCGTTCACCATCTCGTGGCAGCCCTCGCACAAGGAGCAGCCCGCGCTCGCGGAGCCCGAGGCGGCGCTCACCGCGACGGAGGACTTCTGGCGGGAGTGGGTCGACCACTGCACGTACCACGGCCCGTACCGCGAGGCCGTGATCCGTTCGCTGATCACGCTCAAGGCGCTGACGTACGCGCCGACCGGCGGCATCGTCGCCGCGCCCACCACCTCGCTGCCCGAGGACGTCGGCGGCTCCCGGAACTGGGACTACCGCTTCACCTGGCTGCGCGACGCCGCGATCACCCTCTCGTCGCTGCTGCGCACGGGCTACCGCGAGGAGGCCCGCGCCTGGCGCGAGTGGCTGCTGCGCGCGGTGGCGGGCGACCCGGAGAACCTGCAGATCATGTACGGCATCGCGGGCGAGCGCGAGCTCGGCGAGACGGAGCTGGACTGGCTGCCCGGTTACGAGGGCTCACAGCCCGTCCGGGCGGGCAACGGCGCGGCGGGCCAGCTGCAGCTCGACGTGTACGGCGAAGTCACCGAGGCCCTCCACCTGGCCCACATGACCGGCCTGACCCGCAACGACTACGCCTCACTCCTCCAGCTCAAGCTGATCCGGTATCTGGAGGACCACTGGGACGAGCCGGACGAGGGCATCTGGGAGGTGCGCGGCCCGCGCCGCCACTTCGTGCACTCCAAGGTGATGGCGTGGGTCGCCGTGGACCGCACCATCAAGCTCATCGAGTCCGGTGACGCGGACGGCCCGCTGGAGAAGTGGCGCGAGCTGCGCGACGACATCCACCGGGACGTCTGCGAGAAGGGCTACGACAAGGAGCGGAACACCTTCACGCAGTCGTACGGCTCGAAGGAGCTGGACGCCTCGCTGCTGCTGATTCCGCAGATGGGCTTCCTGCCGCCCGACGACAAGCGGGTCATCGGCACGATCGAGGCGATCCAGCGGGAGCTGTCGACGCCGGACGGCTTCATCCTGCGCTACCCGACGGCCGGCGACGACGAGGGCGTGGACGGCCTCGAGGGCGACGAGGGGGCGTTCCTGGCCTGCTCGTTCTGGATGGCCGACGACCTCGCGATGATCGGCCGGGTCGACGAGGCCCGCAAGCTCTTCGAGAAGCTCCTGGCCCTCCGCAACGACCTCGGGCTCCTCGCCGAGGAGTGGGACTCCAAGCTGCAGCGCCAGGTCGGCAACTTCCCGCAGGCGTTCAGCCACGTGCCGCTGATCGACACGGCACTGCGGCTGACGGCCTCGGGGGCGTACGGCGGCTAGGGCCGTCAGCTCCGGCTCCGGACGGCGACGGGCCGCTGCCCGTCGCCATCCGTGCGTTCGGCCGCGTCCTCCAGGACGATGCGGCCGATGATCTCGTAGCGCCGCGGGTGCCTGACCCGCAGGTACAGGCCGAGCCCGAGGCCCCCGAGGAAGACCAGGCCGACGATCCAGGGGATGGCCTCGAACAGGAGCGAGCCGGCCGCCGTGCCCGCCGCGGTGTCCATGTTGATCACCAGCAGGACGACGACGGCGATCATGCCGAGGCCGCCAAGGAGCGGCGCGAGGAACGTCCTGAACCAGTGCCGGTCCTCGGGGTGGTTGCGCCGGAAGTAGCCGATCACCGCGAAGGAACAGAGCGTCTGGACGATGAGGATCGCCATCGTGCCGAGGATCGCGAGCAGCGTGTACAGGTGGATGTACGGGTCCTGTCCGGTGAGCCAGAAGGCGGCCACGAGGGCGACGGCGATGACGGACTGGACGTACGAGGCGATGTACGGCGAGCCGTGCGTGGGGTGGGTCCGGCCGAGCGCTGGGTGCAGGAAGCCCTCTCGGCCGATCGCGTACAGATAGCGCGACGCGCACTGGTGGAAGGCCATGCCGCAGGCGAACGAGCCCGTGATGAGCAGCCACTGGAAGGTGTCGACCGCCCAGGCGCCGATGAAGCGGTGCGCCGGGTCGAAGAACAGGTCGAGCGGTCCTGCCGACCGGGAGACCTCGACGGAGCCGCTCAGGCCGTTGCCCGCGATCGTCATCCAGGAGACGTAGATGTAGAAGAGGCCGACGCCGACGACGGAGACGAGGGTGGCGCGCGGGATGACGCGTTTGGGGTCGCGGGACTCCTCGCCGTACATCGCGGTCGACTCGAAGCCGACCCACGACCAGAAGGCGAAGAACAGGCCGAGCCCGGCGGAGGTGCCGGTGAAGGCGTTCCGCGGGTCGACCGGCTCGACGGGGATGCCGTCGGGGCCCCCGCCGTGCACCAGGACGGCCGTGGCCACCGCGAAGAGGACGGCGATCTCCGCGACGAGCATCACGCCGAGCGCCTTCGCGGTGAGGTTGATGTCGAAGTACGACAGGACCGCGGTCGCCGCGAGCATCACGGCCGCATACAGCACCCACGGCAGGTCGACGCCCAGCTGGTCGAGGACGGTGGTCTGCGCGAAGTACGCGAAGACGCCCACGATGGACGCCTCGAAGACGATGTAGGCGAGGACGGCGAGCATCCCCGACGCCATGCCGGCGATGCGGCCGAGACCGTGCGAGATGTAGCCGTAGAAGGCGCCCGCGGCGGTGATCCGCTTGGCCATGGCGACGTACCCGACGGAGAAGACCGTCAGGACGAGCGTCGCGAAGAGGTAGCCGGCGGGGGCTCCGGTGCCGTTGCCCGCGCCGACGGCTATCGGGAGGTTGCCGGTCATCGCCGTGATGGGCGCCGCGGTGGCGACCGCCATGAAGACGACGCCGACGACCCCGACGGAGTTCGCTTTGAGACGGTGGACCTCGGGTGTGCTGGGTTGCTCTGGCATGGCGGGCACCCTGCCGTCGCGTGACGTACGCCACAACCGGCAGAGGGTCGCGTAATTGCCGCGCGGGCACGACGAGTTGTCGGGCCGCGAGGTCCGGCGGCCTACGCCGTGATCGACCGGAGATGTGCCGCGGACGGGCGCGGCGGTAGCGTCCGCGCCATGGACAGTCAGGGCACTCAGGGCGGGATCACCGTGCAGCGCGCGCTGGAACTTCCGGGGTTGCGCGGTGGACTCCCCGAGGTCGTCGCGGGCGCGGAGCGGCTGCAGCGGACGGTGCGGTGGGTGCACGCGGGCGAGGTGCCCAACATCGCCTCGCTGCTCAAGGGCGGCGAGCTGCTGCTCACCACGGGGCTCGGGCTCGGCGCCCGCCCGGCCGAGCAGCGCTCCTTCGTGCGCAAGCTCGCCGAACGGGGCATCGCGGCGCTCGTCGTCGAGCTGGGGCCGCGCTTCACGCGGCTGCCCGCGGCGATCGTGGAGACGGCGCGGGCCGCCGGCCTGCCGCTGGTGCAGCTGCACCGCGAGGTGCCGTTCGTGACGGTCACCGAAGAGGTGCACACCGAGATCGTCAACGGTCATTACGCGCTGTTGCAGCGGGCCGAGGAGGTCCACCGGCGCTGCACGGAGGCGCTGCTCGGCGGGGGCGGCATACCGCAGGTCCTCGCCGTCCTCGCGGAGTTCAGCGGCAACCCGGTGTTCCTGGAGACGGCGGACGGGCAGCTCCTGTACGCCGCCGGGGCGGGCACCGAGTGCGCGGATCCGCTCCAGGTGTGGGAGGGGCTGCGGGGCCGGCCCGTCGACCGGGAAGGGCCGCCCGCGAGCGCGGTCATCGTGGACGTGCCGGGCGGCGGCCCGGGTGGTGGTTCGGTGCGGGCCCGGCTCGTGCTGCTCGCCGTGGAGTCGGCGCCGCTGCCGGTGCACCGCATCGCCGCGGAGCGGGCCGCGGGCAGCCTCGCGGTGGTGCTGATGCAGGCCCGCCAGGAGGAGGAGCTCGCGGCGCGCGGGCGGGGTGACTTCCTCACCGATCTCGCGGAGGGGCGGATCGCCGCCGAGGACGCCCCCGCGCAGGCGCGCGTCCTCGGTTTCAAGCCGGTCTCGGCGGGCAGCCCGCTCCTGCCGGTGGTGATGCGGCTCGCCGACGGGCTGCCGACCGGTGGCGGCTGGGCGGTGCTCGCCCGGGCGGTCGCGGAGGAGCTGGCGTCGGTGGGGGTGCCCGCGCTGCTCGGGGTGCGGCCCGTCGAGGGCCGTGTGCCGGTGCTGCTCGGTCTGCGGTCGGAGTCCGAGCGGACCGCGGTGGCCGACCGGGTCGCCGCCGCGCTGCGGGCCGGTGTCGAGCGGGCCGGGATGCAGCGGCCCGGGGCGCAGCCGCCGGTCGTGGTGGTCGGGGTCGCGGGCGGCTGGGCGGCGGCGTCGGCGGGGCTGCGGCACGCGGCGGAGACGGCGACGGCCGCGCAGGGCCTGTCCGACCGCCCTTGGTACGACGCGCGGCGGCTCGACATCGACTTGCTGCTGTGGCGGCTGCACCGGCATGACGAGGACGGGGTCCTCGCGGCGTTCGTGGACCGGGCGATCGGTCCGCTGCGCGCCCATGACGAGCGTTCGAAGCCGCCGCTGCTGCCGACGCTCCAGACGTATCTGGCGCACGCTGGCCGCAAGGCGGAGACGGCCCGCGAGCTGCACCTGAACCGTCAGACCCTCTACAACCGGCTCGCCCGGATCAGCGAACTGCTTGGCACCGATCTCGACGATCCGCAGACGGTGCTCGCGCTGAGCCTGGCGCTGCGGGCGCGCAGACACGTGGCGTGACCGCCGCCCGAGCCGTGCCGGGCCAGCCCGTACGCGCTCAGCTGTACGGCAGGGGCTGGGTCAACTCGTCGTAGACGCTGAGGACTTGGGTGACCGTGTCGTCCTCGGTCGGCCAGGTGGCGGCCTGGGCCGCGCCCCGGTCCGTCAGCTCCGCCCGGCGGACCGGGTCAGCGAGGAGGCGTGCGACCGCGGTGGCGAGGGCTTCCGCGTCGCCGTACGCGACGAGTTCCGCGGCGTCGCCGACCAGTTCGGGCACGCCGCCGACCGCGGTCGCCACGAGCGGCACGCGCGCGTGGAGGGCTTCCTGGGCGAGCACGGAGCGCGACTCCCAACTGCTGTGCAGCACCGCGAGGTCGGCGGCCGCGAGGAGTTCGGGGACGTCGTCGCGCCGTCCGAGGAGGCGGGCCGGGAGCTGCTCGTCCTCGATGCGGCGCTGCAGAGCGGTCCGTTCGGGCCCCTCCCCCGCGACCACGAGGAGCGGCAGCGGGTCCAGGTGCCGCCACGCGCGGGTGGCGTCCAGGAGCACGTCGTACCCATGGTTCTGTTCGAGGGCGCCGACGGCCAGGATCAACGGGCGGTCCACGGCGCCGAGTTCGGCGCGGGCCTTGTGGAGCAGGCCGTCGGGCTCCTCCGCCGGGTCGGGGCGGCGCGGCGCGGGCAGTGCGATGGGCGCGAGGCGGGCGTCGCGTGCGCCCCTGCTGCGGGCCCGGTCGACGAGGTCGGAGGAGGCCCCGAGGACGACGGCGGCGGCCCTCGCGACGCGCCGCTCCAGGAGGCGCAGGAGGCGGGCGCGCGCCCCCTCGGCGTGTGTGCGGGTGTGCCAGGTGACGACGAGCGGGGTGCGGCGCCCGGTGAGGGCGACGGCGGCGCGGAGGGCGGCGTGCAGTCCGTGCGCGTGGACGAGGTCGGCGTCGGCGCAGGCCGCGCGGAGGGCGGCCACGGCGGCGGGGTCGCCGCTGCGGGGCACGGGGACGTGCCGGGCGCCGGTGCCCGTGAGGTCGTAGGCACGGGCGGCCTCTTCGGGGGCGCACACGGTGACCCGCACGCCCCTGGCGGCGAGTCCCGTGGCCAGTGACCTGACGTGCGCGCTGCTGCCCGCGCTGCCTCCGCCGAGAACTTGAACGGTGTGCAGCGGCGTCTGTCCGTGCGGCGAGTGGCTGCTCACGTGGCTCACGTGGCCGGGGCTCCTGGGTCTGCGTCGGGCGGTGCTCGGACTGGTACTCGGGCAGATGCTGCGCCAAGGATGCCAGTCCGTACGGGCGTTCCGGCACTGCCGAAAGGTCACTTCAGCATTTGGACGGGCAACTCCGCGGACGGGATCACCCACATGGGTGATGGCTGTTCAGAACGGAGAGCCGTAGGGGTGGTCCAGGAACCGGTCGTGGATCTCGCGCAGCCACGGCTCACGGACGGCGGGCAGTCGCGCCAGCGTATCGAGGAACACCCACCGGTCGGGGGTGAACAGCCGCAAGGGGTACGGCGGCAGCGGATCGTCGCGGAAGACCCCCTCGGGCATGCCGCCCGTCACGGGAACGGGCAGCTGGACGCGGGGAAGGGCCATGGACAGCCACACGTCGGCTTCGAGCGGCACGGCGGCCGCGGTGCCGGGCGGCTGCCACACCTCGCCCGTCCGCGGATGCCGCGGCACCACGGCGATGTCCGCGGCCGCCGGGGGCAGGCCTGGCCCGGCGAGGACCGCCCGCTTCCGCGTGGGCCCCGGCGGGAACAGCATGTCGAGCGCGCGGCCGAAGGTGTCCGCCATGACGCCGTCGGGGAGGGCCACTCGGGCGCCCGCCGAGACCGCGAGGAGATGGGCGAGCGCCGCCCCGACGGCCGCCTCCCACCGCGCGCTCCAGCCCCCGTTCGACTCGATCGGCGCCGCGCCCTGATACTCCCGCGCCAGCGCCGCCCAGTCGGCCACCCCCTGCTCGGGGCCTTCGCCAGGGACACGGCGGACGGCGTCCGGCACGAACCACACCGCCTGCCAGTACGAGCAGTCGTCGACGCGGGTCGCCACCGCGCTGCCGCAGTGCGCGCAGGCGAGGTTGGGGCCGCTCCGTCCGTCGAGGCCGATGCAGTACCCGTCGCACCGCTCGGGGATCAGGACGGTGCCCCGGGTGTCCCCCGGCGCGACGACGACGGCGCCCGGCTCCCCGAAGGACAGAGCGGTGACGGGCGCGAAGACGCCGCGCGCCGCCGCCTCCTCGGCCCCGATCTCGCGCCACGGGCGCCAGGGCGGCCCGGACGGCTCCGGATCGACGGCGTACGTCCCCGACTCCATGAGTGCGGGCAGCAGGTCGTGCCCGTACGTCTGACGGGCACGCACGGGAAGCGCGACCCGCTCGACGGGCCGGGTCAGCACGGCATCACACCGCCCACACACGAACACACCCATCGGCCCTCCCCTGACCCCGCCCCTCACTCAGCCGAGGCCCACCCTCGCCACCCGGCTCACCTCCTCCCCGCACACCACAGCAGCCACCACCGCCGCAGCATGCAGCACCAAACCCGTGCGCCCGTTACCCGCGACAACAGCGACACCCAAGCCCGCACCCAATGCATGCGCACCGGCGTCCCCGATCATCGCGCGCTCACCGATGTCGTCGGGGAGCACGGCTGCCGCGGCGCCCATGGACGCGGCGGCGACGACCGCGCCCGGTCCCTTGCGGAGCAGCCCCGGTGCCCCCAGTGCCAGCACGGTCGCGCAGGCCCGCCCCGGGCGTACGTCGACGAGGTTCACGAAGTGCGCGGCCCCGGCGATCACCACGCCCGCGAGGAGCTTGTCCACGGGACGCTCCTTGAGCAGCGCCCCGGCGGCGAGCCCCGCCGCCGAGATGCCGAACAGCTTCACGGCACCGCTGGTGACCTCGCCGCTCCGCAGCGCCCCGAGGTGCGCCCGGAAACCGCGGCGCGGGTCACCCGCTCCCACCATGTCGTCGTACGCCCCGCAGGCACCGGCCGCGAGCACGGCCAGGGCGGTGGCCGCCCGCGGACCGGCGGGCAGCACGGCGGCACCGGCCGCGGCGCCGACGGCGGCAGCGGGCCCGGCGTACAACTCGACGTTCTTTCCCGCGTAGTTCCGCCGCGTCCACCGGGCGGCCCCGCCGGGCGCGCGCGATCGCAGCGCGGCGGTCGCGGCACGGGTGACACCGGCAGCGGCGAGCAGCGCACCGAGCCGCCGGCCGGACGTGGATTCGATCATGAGATCACCCTACGTCCGCCCGCTCAGGGAGCTAGCCGTCACCCCTGGCCGTGGCCAGCAGTTCCTCCGCGTGTGCCCGGGCCGTCTCCGAGTCCTCCTGGCCCGCCAGCATCCGTGACAGCTCACGCACCCGGGCCTCGCCCTCCAGGACCTGGACTCCGGAGCGGGTCACCATCCCGTCGTTCGTCTTCTCGACGAGCAGCTGGCGGTCGGCGAAGGCCGCGACCTGCGGGAGGTGCGTGACGACCACGACCTGCGCCGACTTGGCGAGGCGTGCCAGGCGCCGGCCGATCTCGACCGCCGCCTTGCCGCCGACGCCCGCGTCGACCTCGTCGAAGAGGTACGTGGGGACCGGGTCCGTGCCCGCGAAGACCACCTCGACGGCGAGCATCACGCGCGACAGCTCACCGCCCGACGCGCCCTTGGCGATGGGCCGGGGCGGCGCGCCCGGGTGCGGGGCGAGGAGCAGCTCGACCTCGTCGACGCCCGCGGGACCGTACGCGACCGTGCGGCCGCCGACCTCCACGCCGTCGGACCCCTCGGGCACCTCCGTGCTGCTGATGGCGATCGACACGCGCGCGTGGGGCATCGCCAGCGAGGCGAGCTCCTCGGTGACGGCCGCGGCGAACCGCGACGCCGCCTCCTGCCGCGCGTCGGTCAACGCCTGGGCGAGCCCGGCGAGTTCGGCACGCAGCGCGTCCCGTTCGGCGATCAGCTCCTCCAGCCGGTCGTCGTCACCCTCCAGTTCGGTGAGGCGCGCCGCGCCCTCCTCCGCCCAGGCGAGCACGGCGTCGATGTCCGCGCCGTACTTCCGGGTGAGCTGCGTCAGCGCGGCCCTGCGCTCCTCGACGGCCGAGAGCCGCAGCGGGTCGGCGTCCAGGTCGTCGGCGTATCCGGCGAGTTCGCCCGCCACGTCGCCCAGCAGGATGCCGATCTCGCCGAGGCGGTCGGCGAGGGCGGACAGGGCGGGGTCGTGGGAGCGTACGGCCTCCAAGGCCCGGGAGGCGCCCGCGACCAGCGCCGTGGCGTCGATGCCCTCGGGGTCCTCGGGGTTGCCCGCGAGCGCGGCGTGCGCGGCGGTGGCGGCGGAGGCGAGGGCCTCCGCGTGGCCGAGCCGCTCGGCCTCGGCCGCGAGTTCGACGTCCTCGCCCGCGCGCGGCTCGACCCCCGCGATCTCGTCGAGTCCGAAGCGGAGCAGATCCGCTTCCTGGGCGCGCTCCCGCGCGCGCGTGGTGATCTCCTCGACCTCGGCGGTGACGGCCCGCAGCCTGCGGTAGGCGGCCGTGTACTTGGCGAGCGGCACGGAGACCGCGTCGCCCGCGTACCGGTCGAGGGCGCCGCGCTGCCGGGCGGGCTTGAGCAGACCCTGCTGATCGGTCTGGCCGTGCACGGCGACGAGGTCGTCGGCGAGTTCGGCGAGCAGACCGACCGGCACCGAGCGCCCCCCGAGGTGCGCCCGCGAGCGCCCCTCCGCCGAGACGGTCCGGCTGATCAGCAGCGCCCCGTCGTCGAGTTCGGCCCCGGCCTCCTCGGCGCGCACGACCGCCGCGGCGTCGGCGGGCACGGCGATGCGCCCCTCCACCACCGCCGACTTCGCGCCGATCCGCACCAGGGCGGGATCCGCGCGACCGCCGAGCAGCAGGCCAAGGCTGGTGACCACCATCGTCTTGCCCGCACCGGTCTCACCCGTCACGGCGGTGAAGCCCGGCGACAGCTCGACGACCGCGTCGTCGATGACTCCGAGCGACCGTATCCGCATCTCCTCCAACACGGACACGACCTTACGAGGTCTGAGGCCCGGTGTGCGACGGGCCCTGGCCTCCGGCCGCGAAGGCGCAGGTCGAAACGGCGCATCCGCGGCCGCTGTCACCCGCTGGAGTGGAGGGGTGGGGTTATCCCCAGCAAGATCCACCGGCTCACCGCATGGCTCCGGGCCCGGGCCCGCGGAGACCATGATCCACATGGCAACAGGACTGGCACAGGCGGCACTGCGCGCGCACCGCCCGGCATTTGTGGGCACGGCAGTGGCCGCGCTCTTCGCGGCGACCGTGGTGAGCGCGTCGACGATGATGCTCGGCACGACGAGCACCGACCGTCCCGGGCTCTCCGCGGCGGCCCGCAGGCAGATCGCGGAGAACGGCGTGGGCGACATGGCCGTCGTCCTCCTGATCGGCTCCATCTACATGTCGATTTTTGTGGTCGTCTCGACGATGGGCACGGCCGTCGCGCAGCAGCACCGCGAGCTCGCGCTGGTGCGTTCCATCGGCGCCAAGCCCCGCCAGGTCCGCCGCGCGGTGGCCGTTCAGGCCCTCGCCGCGTCGGTCCCCGCCGCGCTCGCCGGCTTCGTGCTCGGCGGCTTCGCGGCCCGGTGGTGGCACGCCGGCATGGTCGACCACGGGCTGCTGCCCGCCGAGGCCGGCTTCCGCTTCAGCTGGCTCGCGCTGCCGGTGTGCGTCGGCGTGGCCGTGGTGACGACGACCGTCGCCGCGCTCCTGTCCGCGCTGCGGTTCTCGCTGCTCCGCCCGGCCCGCGCCCTGAGCGAGGCCGCCACGGGCCGCCGCGGGCTCGGCGTCCTGCGGGCGCCGCTCGGCGTGCTGGCGGTGGCGGGGGCCTGCTTCGTCTCCGTACTCCTGTCGGAGCAGCCCGCGGACGAGGCGAGCGAGGGCGCCTTCCTCGTCCTCATCCTCTTCTGCGCCGGCGCCGGACTGCTCGGCCCGCGCCTGATCGGCCCCGCGGCCTGGCTGGTCTCGGCGGCCGTCGGCCGGTTCGGCCCCAGCGCGCGCCTGGCGATGCTCAACGTCCGCTCGCAGCCCCGCCGCTTCTCCGCCGCGGTCGTCCCCCTCGTCCTGGTCGTGGGCTTCGGCCTCACCAAGATCGGCATGCACACCACGGCCCAGCACCACACCGGCTCCGCGGGCAGTGCGGGCGAGGTCTGGCTCGACTACGTGGGCACGGGCCTGTACGCGGGCTTCGCCGCCATCGCCGCGGCGAACAC
This sequence comes from Streptomyces sp. NPDC018029, assembly GCF_044327655.1. NCBI lineage: Bacteria > Bacillati > Actinomycetota > Actinomycetes > Kitasatosporales > Streptomycetaceae > Streptomyces > Streptomyces sp. NPDC018029. The sequence continues at coordinate 217,579 of NZ_JBIRFV010000013.1, forward strand.
CCTCGCCATGATCTCGTTCGAGCGCCGCCGTGACGTGGCGCTGCTGCGGGTCGTCGGCAGCCGGCGGGGGCAGGTGGGCGCCATGGCGGCCTGGGAGGCGCTGGTGGTCGCCGGGACGGCGCTGCTGCTCGGCGGCGCGATCGCGCTCGGCACGCTGGCCCCGATCCTCAGCACGGCCTTCGGCTCGGCGCTGCCGTACCTGCCGTGGCCCGTACCGCTGGGCTTGGCCGCGGGCACGCTGCTCCTCACCCTGCTGGCGACGGGTGTTCCGGTCCAGGCGGCAGTACGGAGGCGCGCGATCTCCGAGCTCAGCGCGACGTAACGCCCCGGCCGAAGGCATCAGGGGCGCGGGGAACTGCGCGACCAGCCACAAGCAACCAGCACCGCGCAACCCCCCGAACCACCCCCGACGGAGCGACACCGCCCACCCGGCGGAGCGTCAGTGGGGCGCCCCGCGCCACCCGGACACAGGCAGCGCGAACTTGGCGACCAGCCGATCCGTGAACGACGCGTGGTGCAGCCGGGCAAGCCGCACCGGCACCTCACCCCTCCGCACCTCCACCCGCGCCCCGGAAGGCAGCTCCAGCGTCCGGCGCCCGTCGCACCACAGCACGCCGTGCGGTGTGTCCGGCTGCACCTCGACGGCGAGCACGGAGTCCGGCGAGGTCACCAGGGGCTTGGCGAACAGGGCGTGCGCGCTGATCGGGACCATGAGCAGCGCCTCGACCTCCGGCCACACCACGGGCCCGCCGGCGGAGAACGCGTACGCCGTCGACCCGGTCGGCGTCGCGCAGACGATGCCGTCGCAGCCGAAGCCGGTGACGGGCCGCCCGTCGATCTCCAGGACGACCTCCAGCATCCGCTCGGGTGACACCTTCTGCACGGCGGCCTCGTTCAGCGCCCAGTCGCGGTGCACGATGTCGCCGTTGCGGTGCACGACGACGTCGATCGTCATGCGCTCCTCGACCTCGTACGCCCGCGTGACCACCCGGTCGACGACCTTGTCGAGGTCGTCCCGCTCGGCCTCAGCGAGGAAGCCCACGCGCCCGAGGTTCACCCCGAGCATCGGCACCCCGGACGCCCGGGCGAACTCGGCGCCCCGCAGCAGCGTCCCGTCACCGCCGAGGACGACGATCAGCTCGCAGTCGTCGATGCACTCGGCGGTGGCCTCCTCGACCGTCTGCACCTCGTCCGGCAGTGTCAGGTCCACGGCCTCCGCGTCCAGGACGCGCACGCCGATGCCGCTGCGCAGCAGCCCCTGTACGACGAGCTCGGCGCTGCGGATGGCCGCGGGCCGTCCGGTGTGCGCGAGCAGGAAGACGGTACGAGCTCGGGTCTGGGTCACTCGGGTCTGGGTCAACGGGGCCCCTCCGCCACGGCACGGTCAACGTCCGCCGGGTCCAGCTCATCGGCCCCGGCGCGCAGCCACAGAAAGTACTCGACGTTCCCGGAGGGTCCCGGCAGCGGGCTCGCGGTCACGCCGCGCACCCCGAGACCGAGCCCCCACGCCTGCCGTGCCACCCCGCGCACGGCGTCGGCCCGCAGTTCGGCGCTACGCACCACACCGCCGCTGCCGAGCCGCTCCTTGCCCACCTCGAACTGCGGCTTGACCATCAGGACGAGGTCCGCGTCGGGCGCCGCGCACCGCACGAGGGCGGGCAGCACGAGGCCGAGCGGGATGAAGGAGAGGTCTCCGACGACCACGTCGACGGGGGTGCCGTCGATGGCTTCGAGGGTCAACTCGCGTACGTTCGTACGGTCCTTCACGGTGACCCGGTCGTCGCTCTGCAGCGACCACGCGAGCTGGCCGTAGCCGACGTCGACGGCCACGACGTGCGCGGCGCCCGCGCGCAGCAGCACGTCGGTGAAGCCGCCGGTGGAGGCGCCCGCGTCCAGCGCGCGCCGTCCCTCAACGACGAGCCCCTGCGGCGTGAAGGCGGCGAGGGCGCCCGCGAGCTTGTGCCCGCCGCGCGATACGTAGTCGGGGTCGCTGTCGTCCTGCGAGACCACGATCGCGGCGGCCGTCTCGACCTGGGTCGCCGCCTTGGTCGCGACGGTCTTGCCGACCGCGACCCGGCCTGCGGCGATCAGCTGGCTCGCGTGCTCGCGCGAGCGCGCGAGCTTCCTGCGGACGAGCTCGGCGTCGAGGCGGCGTCGTGCCACTCCTGCCACGTTCGGTTCAGCTCCTGTCGTACGAAGATGATGAGGGCGCCCCGACGGGTGCCGGTGGGCCGGGGCGCGCGTCCAGTGCGGTCAGCGCGTCGCGCAGGCCCCGGTGTACATCCTCGTACACCTCGATGTGGCCGTCCGTGGCGAGGTGGTCGGCGTCACCGAGCCGGGCGAGAGAGGCGTCCACCTCGGAGTCGCCGGTGGGCGTGCGCTCGACGCCGAGGGGCGCGGGGGCGGCGGGGTCGTACGACGGCTCGTCCGGAACCTGAGGCTCCGGCCGCACCGCCTCCCCTTCTTCGGGGCCCGCGTGTGAGTCGCTCATGGCATGACGCTACCTCGTGGGCCCGGTGTACGGTCGATCACGATGGCGACCATGGCGGAGTGCCGTACCGCACTCGACAGACTCTCGGACACGCTCGCGTCCGCCGACGGCGACGTGCGCGGTGCCGCTGCCCTGAACCGCTCGCTGAGCTGCCACATCACCGACCTCGACGCCACCTTCACCGGCCGTCTCGAGAACGGCCGGATCGCGGTGCTCGACGACCACCCGGGCCCGCCGCGCGAGAAGGCGGAGATCCGTCTCGCGATGACGGGCGACGACCTGGTGTCGATGGTGGGCGGCGAGCTCAACTTCGCGAAGGCCTGGGCCTCCGGCCGGGTCAAGCTGGAGGCGGGCTTCCGGGACCTGCTGAAGCTCAGGTCGCTGCTGTAGCCGGGGCCCGCCGCCCGGCGCGGGCGGCCGGGATCACCAGCGGCGTCCCCGTCTCCGGGTCGTCGATGACCCGGCACTGGATCCCGAAGGCCTGCTCCACCAGCTCCGCCGTGACGATCTCGGACGGCGGTCCCTCGGCGAGCACCGCGCCGTCGCGCAGCGCGATGAGGTGCGTGGCGTAGCGGGCGGCGTGGTTGAGGTCGTGCAGGACGGCGACGAGCGTGCGGCCCTGCTCCTCGTGGAGCTCGGCGCAGAGGTCGAGGACGTCGAGCTGGTGCTGGATGTCGAGGAAGGTCGTCGGCTCGTCGAGGAGCAGCAGCGGGGTCTGCTGGGCGAGCGCCATGGCGATCCAGACGCGCTGGCGCTGACCGCCGGAGAGCTCGTCGACGTAGCGCTCGGCGAGTTCACGCACACCGGTCGACGCCATCGACTCGTCGACGATCCGCTCGTCCTCCTCCGACCACTGCCGCAGCAGCCCCTGGTGGGGGTAGCGGCCGCGGGCGACGAGGTCGCCGACCGTGATGCCGTCGGGCGCGATGGACGACTGCGGCAGCAGGCCGAGCGTCTTGGCGACCTTCTTCGCCGGCATCGACTGGATGACGTTCCCGTCGAGCAGCACCCGGCCCGCGGACGGCTTGAGCATCCGGGACAGGGCGCGCAGCAGCGTGGACTTGCCGCAGGCGTTGGGGCCCACGATCACGGTGAAGGAGTTGTCGGGGATCTCGACGGACAGCTTCGACGCGATGACGCGCTGGTCATAGCCGAGGGTGACGTCGTCGGCGACGAGCCGGTTCACAGCAGCACGCTCCTGCTTCTGGTTCATGGGCTGGTTCGAGTCCTTGGACTTCGCGGGATTCGCGGGATGCGCGGCGGGTTCCGGGCTGGACTTCATATGCGTCCCGCCTTGCGCTGGGTGACGAGCAGCCAGAGCAGGTAGACGCCGCCGAGCACGCCGGTGACGACGCCGACGGGCAGCTGGTCCGCGCCGAAGGCCCGCTGCGAGGCCCAGTCCGCGACGATCAGGAGCGTGGCGCCCATGAACATGGCGGGCATGAGGTTGGGGCCCGGCGAGCGCGTGAGCCGGCGCGCCAGCTGCGGCGCGGTGAGCGCGACGAAACTGACCGGTCCCGCGGCGGCGGTGGCGGCCGCGGTGAGCAGCACGGAGGCGGTCAGCAGGACGAGGCGGGTGCGTTCGACGCGTACGCCGAGGGAGTTGGCGACGTCGTCGCCCATCTCCAGCATCCGCAGCGGACGCCCGTACACGAGGACGAGCGGTACGAGGACGGCGCAGAGCACGAGCAGCGGCCACACCTGCTCCCAGTCGCGGCCGTTGAGGGAGCCGGTCATCCAGACCACGGAACGGGCGGCGTCGACGAAGTCGGCCTTGGTGAGCAGATAACCGTTGATGGCCGTGATGAACGCGGAGACGCCGATGCCGACGAGGACGAGGCGGTAGCCGTGCACACCGCGCTTCCAGGCGAGCAGATAGATGGCGAGGCCGGTGACGAGACCGCCGACGAGCGCGCCGCCCGCGACCTCGGCCGCGCTGCCCTGGAACAGGACGATCATGGTGAGCGCCCCGGCGGTCGAGCCCTGGCCGAGGCCGAGCACGTCGGGGCTGCCCAGCGGATTGCGGGCGATGGACTGGAAGAGCGCGCCGCCGAGCCCGAGGGCCGCGCCCACCAGGAGCCCGACCAGGACCCGCGGCAGCCGCAGGTCGTTGATGATGAACTCCTGCCCGGCGTCGCCGTCGCCGAGCAGGGTGCGGATGACGTCGGCGGCCGGGATGGGGAAGTCACCGGTGCCGATCAGGACGACGCTCGCGGCGAGCGCGGCGACCACGAGGAGGGTGACGACCACGGCCGTGCGGACGTCGAGCCGGACGGAGAGGCCGCCCCTGGTGCGTATCGCCTTCACAGCTGGGCCACCTTCCGACGGCGTACGAGGAAGATGAAGACCGGCGCGCCGATGACCGCGGTCACGATGCCCACCTGGAGCTCCGAGGGCCGCGTCACGACGCGCCCGACGACGTCCGCGCCGAGCAGCAGGACCGGCGAGAGCACGGCCGCGTACGGCAGGATCCAGCGCATGTCGGGCCCGGTGAAGGAGCGCACGATGTGCGGCACCATCAGGCCGACGAACACGATCGGTCCGCAGGCGGCGGTCGCGGCTCCGCACAGCAGGGTCGCCGCCGCCATGGCCAGGACGCGCGTACGGGTGAGGTGGGCGCCGAGCGCGCGGGCGGTGTCGTCGCCCATGGCCATGGCGTTCAGCGGCCTGGCCAGACCGAGGGCGAGCACGGTGCCGATCGCGAGGAAGGGCAGCACCTGCTCGATGGTGTTCATGTTGGCGGAGGCGAGGGAGCCGACCGTCCAGAAGCGCATCTTGTTGAGCGCGGCGCCGTCCATGATCATGACGGCTTGCAGATAGCCGTAGAGGGCCGCGCTGAGCGCGGTCCCGGCCAGCGCGAGCCGCACCGGGGTCGCGCCGCGCGAGCCGCCGAGGAGGTAGAGCAGGACGCCGACGAGCAGCGCGCCCACGAACGCGAACCACACGTAGCCGCTCAGCGAGGTGACGCCGAAGAAGCTGATCGCGCTGACGACCGCGGCCGAGGCGCCGAGGTTGATGCCGAGCAGTCCGGGGTCGGCCAGCGGATTCCGGGTGAGCGCCTGCAGGACGGCGCCGGAGAGGCCGAGCGCGACTCCGGCGAGGACCCCGAGGAGGCTGCGCGCGAGCCGCTCACCGACCACGACGTCCGCGTACGTCCCCGTGTCGTGGAACAGCCCGTGCCAGACCTGGTCCATGGACAGCGACTTGGCGCCGACCGCGACGCTCGTCAGGAAGACGAGCAGCAGGACGGCCACCGCGACGAGCAGCCCGACGCTGCGTATCGCCCGGCGTTCGGGGGGCGCGGGGGCGGTCTCCGCGCGGCTTCCAGGGGGACTGTCGACCAACACCGGGTTAGGTTAGCCTACCCTCGCACTCGACTTCGAAGAGACTCCGACGAGAGAAGCACCACCCATGCACGCAGCCCGGCGCTCCCCGAGGCCCCAGCGATGACCGACTCCCCGTACCGGTACTTCGACGTCCAGGTGCTGCGCACCGAGCAGGTCACCCCCGCCATGATCAGGGTGGCCTTCGGCGGCGCCGAGCTGTCCGGCATGGCCGCGGGCGGCCCCGACCAGCGCATCAAGATCTTCCTGCCGCACCCCGGCCAGGACAGCCCGGTCATGCCGGACACCGGCTCCGGAGACACCTCCGAGTGGTACGCCGCTTGGTGCGCCCTCGACCCGTCGGTGCGCGGCATCATGCGCACGTACACGACCCGGCAGCTGCGCCGCGACCCGGACGAGCTGATCGTCGACTTCGCCGTCCACGACCCGGTGCCCTCGCCCGCCGACGGCCCGGCGACCAGCTGGGCACGGACCGCGCGCCCCGGCGACCGCATCGGCGTCCTCGGCCCGGTCGAGGAGGAGAACGCGGCGTACGACTTCCGCCTGCCCGAGGACACCGACTGGCTGCTCCTCGCCGCGGACGAGTCGGCGCTGCCCGCCGTCGCGAACATCCTCGAGAAGCTCCCGCCGGGCCTGCCGACCCGCGTCTGGATCGAGGTCCACGACCTCGCCGACCGCCAGGACCTGCCGACCGAGGCCGACGCGGAGATCCACTGGCTCACCAGGGAGGGCGCCACCACGGCCGCGATCCGCGGAGCGGACCTCCCCGAAGGCACCCCCTACGCATGGATCGCCGGCGAGTCCGCGACCGTCAAGGCCGTCCGCCGCCACCTCGTCGGCGAACGCGGCTTCGACCGCAAGAGGGTGTCGTTCTCGGGCTACTGGCGCAAGGGCACGACGACGGACCAGCTGATCGACAGCGGCGAAAGCGCCTGACGCCGAACCGTCGCACCGGTACCGCGCCCGCCAGGACCCTCCTCCTGAGCGGGCGCTTTCCGTCACCGACCGCGGGGCGCGGGAACACAACTCCCGGCGGGGGCTACTCTCTCCGCCCCCCCCCGGAACTCACAGCCCCAGCCGGGACAGCGCCTTCCCCGCGTCCAGCTCGCAGACGCCGTCGCCGGCCTGCGTCCAGGCCGCCGCGCACAGCGCCCGCAGCCCGTCCATGGCCTCACCCTCGCCGTCGAGCGCGAGCTCCTCGCCGCGCACCGAAGCGGTCCACCCGCCGCAGCCGAACCCGCCCTCCACCGGGGTGACTTCGGGCTGGCCGGTGAGCATCCCGCGCAGATCCGCGTCCACGTACGTCGGCCGGTGCTCGGGCCGCGCGGCCAGCAGCTGCGCGCCGTCCGTGACACCGGTCAGCACGAGCAGCGAATCCACCTCTCCGTTGAACGCGCCCTCGATGTCCGTGTCCAGCCGGTCGCCCACGACCAGCGGCCGCTCGGCGCCGGTCCGCAGGATCGTTTCCCGGTGCATCGGCGGCAGCGGCTTGCCCGCGACCTGCGGCTCGGCGCCCGTCGCGATCCGGACGACCTCGACCGCCGCGCCATTGCCGGGCGCGATGCCGCGGGCGCTCGGGATCGTCAGGTCCGTGTTCGAAGCGAACCACGGCACCCCGCGCGCGATCGCGTAACAGGCCTCCGCGAAGCGCCCCCACGCCAGGTCCGGCCCCCCGTACCCCTGCACGACCGCGACCGGATCGTCGTCGGCCGACTCGACCGGCTCCAGGCCCCGCTCGCGCAGCGCGACCCGCAGCCCCTCACCGCCGATCACCAGCACCCGCGCCCCCTCGGGCACCTGCTCGCTCACCAGGCGGGCCGCCGCCTGCGCCGATGTGATGACGTCCGAGCCGTCGGTGGCGATGCCCAGCTCCGTCAGGTGCTCCGCCACCGCGTCCGGAGTGCGCAGCGCGTTGTTCGTGACGTACGCGAGGTGCATACCGCCGTCGCGCGCCGTGCCCAGCGACTCGACCGCGTGCACGATGGCCCGGCCGCCCGCGTACACCACCCCGTCCAGATCGAGCAGAGCCGTGTCATAGACCTCACTCAGCGCCCGACCGCTGCCCTCCGGCCGTGTCCTCGCGCCCTTGTCGGCACTGCGGCCTGCGGTCTGGCTCATTACGCATCGCTCCTCGCTCGATCCCACTCCCCCGATCATCGCTCATGCCACTGACACACATACGATGCCCTAATGAACACAGCGGGTCACACCGACGACAGCGGCCTCGACCTGGTCCCGTTCCGGGGCGTGCGCTACGTCCCCGAACGGGTCGGCAGTCTCGCCGCGGTGACCTCACCGCCGTACGACGTGGTCGTACGCCCGGACGGCCTGCTGCACCTGGAGTCCGCCGACCCGCACAACATCGTCCGGCTGATCCTCCCCCAGGCCACCACCCCGGCCGCCCGCAACCAACAGGCCTCGGACACCCTCCACACCTGGCTCGCCGAGGGCATCCTCGCCCCCGACACCGAGCCCAGCCTGTACGTCTACGAACAACGCGACAGCGACATCCTGCAGCGCGGCGTCATCGGCGCGCTCCGCCTGTCGCAGGCCGAGGACGGCGTCGTCCTGCCGCACGAGGGCGTGATGCCCCATGTCGTCGAGGACCGCGCCGCCCTGATGCGGGCCACCTCCGCCAACCTGGAGCCGCTGCTCCTGACCTACCGCAGCGACAGCCAAGGCCACAGCGACATCGATGACGAGTACGCGTCCGGGCAGCCCGAGCCCGGCGGCGCGATGGCCGTCATCGAACGGACCGCCCGGCGCGAGCCTCTCCTGTCGACCACTACGGAGGACGGCTTCCACCACCGCCTGTGGTCCGTCACGGACCCCGCGGAGATCGCCGAGATCCAGTCGGACCTCTCCCACCACCAGGCCCTGATCGCGGACGGCCACCACCGCTGGGCGACCAATCTGCGGCTCCGCGCGGAGCACCCGTCACCGAGCGCCTGGGACTACGGCCTCGTCCTTCTGGTGGACACCGCCCGCTACCCCCTGCGAGTCCGTGCCATCCACCGCTACCTCCACCGGCTGCCGGTGTCCGACGCCCTCCAGGCCGTCGGTGACTCCTTCCGCATACGTACGGTCGAGGGCTCGCTCGACCACGCCCTCGAAGCCCTCGCGGAGGCCGCGGCGAAGAGCAACGCCTTCGTCCTGGCAGGCGACGGGGCCTTCCACCTCGTGGACCACCCGTCCCCGGACCTCCTCGCCCGGACGATCCCGGACGACCGCCCGGAGGCCTGGCGCACCCTCGACGCCACGGTCCTGCACTCGACTCTGCTCGACCACGTGTGGCAGATCCCCGACACCCCGGAACACATCGCGTACATCCATGACACGGCGGCGACGGTCGAGAAGGCGGAGCGCGACGGCGGCACCGCGGTCCTGATGCACCCGGTCCGCGAAGAGGTGGTCCGCGAACTGGCCCGGCAGGGCGTCACGATGCCCCGCAAGTCGACGTCCTTCGGCCCGAAGCCGGCGACAGGCCTGGTCCTGCGCGACCTCTCGTTCTGACCCCCGGATACGCAAAAGGGCGGACCCCCTTCCGGGGGCCCGCCCTTTTCTGCTTACTGCCTACTGCCTGTGTCAGTCCTTGTCGCGCTCGTCGCGCTCGTCGCGGTCACCGTCGTCGAGGCTGTCACCGTCGTCGAGAGTGTCGGCGTCGTCGAGGCTGTCGTCGGCGACCGACTCGGCGACGTCTTCGTCATCGCCCAGGGCGTCCACGAACTCGACACCGTCCAGCTCGGCGAGCCGGTCGGAGGCGTCGGTGCTGCCGTCCTTGTCGGACTCGATGACCTTCGCGAACCACTCCCGCGCCTCGTCCTCGCGCCCGGCCGACAGCAGCGCGTCGGCGTACGCGTACCGCAGCCGCGCGGTCCAGGGCTGCACGGAGTTCGACGCCAGCTCGGGGCTCTGCAGGGTCACGATGGCCGCGTCGATCTGGTCCATGTCGCGGCGGGCTCCGGCGGCGACGAGCCGCATCTCGACCTGCCCCGCCTTGTCGAGCTTGTGCACCTCAGGCGCACCCGCCATCTCCAGGGCCTTCTCGGGCCGGCCGAGTCCGCGCTCGCAGTCCGCCATGACGGGCCACAGCTCGACGCTGCCGGTCATCCGCCGGGCGGCCCGGAACTCGGCGAGCGCCTCGCTGTACTTCTGGTTCGCGTACGCGGCGAAGCCGGCGGCCTCGCGCACGGCGGCGACCCTGGAGGCGAGGCGCAGGGCGATCCGCGAGTAGGCGTAGGCCTGCTCGGGGTCCTCGTCGATGAGCTTGGCGACCATCACCAGGTTCTTGGCGACGTCCTCGGCAAGCCCCTTGGGAAGGCTCTGCAGCTCCTGCTGTACGTCCTTGTCGATCTCGTGGCCCGTGACGTCCTCGGGGATCGGCAGGCGCCTGATCGGCTCGCGGTCACGGTCCCGGTCGTCGCGCCCGCCACGGTATCCACCGCGGTCGCCGTCACGCCGGTCGTCGCGCCCACGGAACCCACCGGGGCGTCCGCCGCGGTCGTCACGGCGCGGTCCACGCCCACGGTCGTCGCGGCCGCGGTCGTCGCGCCCGCGGAAGCCACCGCCACCACGGTTGTCGTCACGCCCGCCACGGTATCCACCGCGGTCACCGTCACGCCGGTCGTCGCGGCGGTCGTCCCTGCGCTCGTACGGCCGGTCGTCACGGCGCGGCGCGCTGCTCGGCCGCTCGTCGCGACGGAAGCCACCACGGTCGCCACCGCGGTCGTTGTCACGACGGTCATCGCGGCGGTCGTCGCGGCGGAAGGCGGGACGGTCGCCGTCACGGCGGTCGTCCCGGCCGCGGAAGCCGCCACGGTCACGGTCGTCACGGCGCGGGCCGCTGCTGGGCCGGTCGTCACGGCGGAAGCCACCACGGTCGCCGCCGCGGTCGTTGTCGCGGCGGTCGTCGCGCCCGCGGAAGCCACCACCACGGTTGTCATCGCGACGGAAGCCGCCACGGTCCCCACGGTCATTGTCCCGACGGTCATCACGACGATCGTCACGTCGGTCATCGCGGCGGAAAGCGGGACGGTCACCATCGCGCCGGTCGTCACGGCCCCGGAAACCACCACGGTCGCCACCGCGGTCGTTGTCACGACGGTCGTCACGCCCGCGGAAGCCACCACCACGGTTGTCATCGCGACGGAAGCCGCCACGGTCCCCACGGTCATTGTCCCGACGGTCATCACGACGATCGTCCCTGCGATCATCGCGGCGGTCGTCGCGGCGGAAAGCGGGACGGTCGCCATCGCGGCGGTCGTCGCGGCGGAAGGCGGGACGGTCGCCGTCACGGCGGTCGTCACGGCCCCGGAAGCCACCACGGTCACGGTCGTCACGGCGCGGACCGCTACTGCTCGGCCGCTCGTCACGACGGAACGGGGGGCGTCCACCGCGGTCCCGGTCACCCTCGCGACGGTCACCGCGGTTGTCGTCGCGACCCCGGTAGCCACCACCGCGGTTGTCACCACGGCTGTCGCCCCGGTTGCCGTCGCGGCCACGGAAGCCCCCGCGGTCGCCACGGTCGTTGTCACGACGGGGAGCCCCGCGGTATCCGCCCCGGTCACCACCGTCCCGGCTGCGCTGCTCGCGCTCCGGTCGCTCGTCGGGAGAGTTGGGGGACATCGGTGACTCCTAGTCTTCGGTACCGCAGTCATTCTCGCGCAGCCTGTGGGCCGGCGCGCTTCGACAAAAACAAAAGGACCCTTGGTCCCAGCGTGGACGCTGGGACCAAGGGTCCTCCAAAAATTGTTCGGCGGCGTCCTACTCTCCCACAGGGTCCCCCCTGCAGTACCATCGGCGCTATGAGGCTTAGCTTCCGGGTTCGGAATGTAACCGGGCGTTT
>NZ_JBIRFV010000014.1:0-209807 GCF_044327655.1 Streptomyces sp. NPDC018029
CCCGCGGAGCGGGTACCACATCGCTGCGCGATGTGCAAGTGAACAACCGCGCTGCGCGCGGTTGTTGCGCTTCCGCTCCGCGGAAGCGCTGGCGGGACGCTGCGCGTCCCGCACAACCAGACTGCTGCGCAGTCTGGTTGACGCCCCGTCCGCTGCGCTCCCGGGGCTGCGGGGCTGTGTCCCGCTACCAGGCTTTCGCTGCGCTCCAGCCTGGCCGGCGGGTCCGCTGCGCTCCCCCCGCCTGACGGTCCTTCCGGCTGCGCCTCCGGAACCGCTTAGGCCCGCTGACGCGGGCCAGGCTGGCTACTGGGATGGGGGTCGCTCGTTCGTGTGGATTCCAGCGTAGTGAGTGCATCAGGTTGATGCAGCATGTACCGTTGGCCGAAACACGGGACACCCCCCAACTATCCGAGAACCTCCCCACTATTCCGAGAGAGACGACCGCAGATGGCCGGTCACCACGAATCTACCGGTCCCGATCCCGCGCTGAGCAGCGATTCTCTGCGCCGGGTGAGCCAGTATCAGACCGCAGGCGTCAACGCCGGGTTGAAGGTGTTCGCGCTCCTGAAGGCGCAGGGCGTGCCCGCGAGCGAGGCGGACGACCTGGTGGCCGGGGTGCAGTGCCAGGCGATGAAGCTGGGCGGCATGGTGCCGGCCTCTCGGGGCGCGTTGTTCGCAGACGGCTGGGATGAGGGCGTAAGGGGCGTGAGCGAGGCCCTGGTGGGCATCGCGGACCGGGAGTGGTCCCGGCGCGGCGGCCGGTCGGCGGGGGCCGCTGAGATCGCGGACGTGAGGCAGCGTGAGCGAGCGGACCTGGTGCGGCTGGAGAGGTTCGTCCGGGAGAGCGTGCTGCCGGGCACCCATCCGCACACCACGGCGCGGCGTCGGGTGCTGGAGGCGCTGGGTGAGGCCGGCGGTCTGTGCACGGCTCGGACGCGGAATGCGGACGGGGACGTCGTGGTCTGCACGCTGGATGCCGGGCACTACGACGTGGATGACAAGCCGCCCTTCAAGGACGGGAAGCCGGGCGGCTGGCACAAGGCGGACGCGTCGATCTGGAACGACTCGGGCGCGGCCTGCATTCCGCACACGACCCTCTGAAAGACCACAGGAATTGACCGCTCGGGGAGGGCAAGGAAATGTCAGCGATTCAGCTCAAGGAACACCAGGTCGATCAACGTTCTGCGTTTCGCAGGTGGGTGGGATTCCCTGCAAGGTCATCTGTGCCCCCGCAGGGTGCCCGTGCCACGATCGTGTCAGCGACCGGCTCGGGCAAGACGATCACGGCCGCCGCGTGCGCGCTGGAAGCGTTCGCGGGCGGCCGGATCCTCGTGACCGTGCCGACCCTGGACCTGCTCGCCCAGACCGCCCAGGCGTGGCGCCTGGTGGGCCACCGGGTCCCGATGGTGGCGGTGTGCTCGCTGGAGAACGACCCGGCCCTCAACGCACTCGGGGTGCGCACCACCACCAACCCGATCCAGCTCGCCCTGTGGGCCGGGCACGGGCCGGTCGTCGTGTTCGCCACGTACGCCTCCCTGGTGGATCGCGAGGACATCGACGCTCCCGAGGGTCAGCGGAAGGTTCGCGGGCCGCTGGAGGCCGCTCTAGCGGGCGGGGAGCGGCTCTACGGGCAGCGCATGGACGGCTTCGACCTCGCGATCGTTGATGAGGCCCATGGAACCGCCGGTGATCTTGGGCGGCCATGGGCGGCGATCCACGACAACCAGCGGATCCCAGCGGACTTCCGGCTCTACCTGACCGCGACCCCGCGCATCCTCGCCGCGCCCCGACCGCAGAAGGGCGCGGACGGCCAGGAGGTGGCGCTCGCGACCATGGCCGACGACCCGAACGGGACGTACGGCGCGTGGCTCGCGGAGCTCGGGCTCTCGGAGGCGATCGAGCGGGAGATCCTCGCCGGGTTCGAGATTGACGTGCTGGAGATCCGCGACCCCTCCCCCGTTCTGGGGGAGTCGGAGGAGGCGCGGCGCGGCCGGCGCCTGGCGCTGTTGCAGGCCGCGCTTTTGGAGCACGCGGCGGCGTACAACCTGCGTACGGTCATGACGTTCCACCAGAAGGTGGAGGAGGCCGCCGCGTTCGCGGAGAAGCTGCCGGAGACGGCAGCCGAGTTGTACCTCAACGACGCCACCGACGACGACCTGGCCGCCGCCGACAAGCTCCCGAAGTCCTCCATCGACGCGGCCTTCTACGAACTTGAGGCCGGCCGCCACGTACCGCCGGACCGGGTGTGGTCGGCGTGGCTGTGCGGCGACCACACCGTCGCCGAACGGCGCGAGAAGATCCGCCAGTTCGCAGGCGGCATCGACGCCGCCGGGCGCCGGGTGCACCGCGCCTTCCTCGCCAGCGTTCGCGTTCTCGGGGAAGGCGTGGACATTACCGGCGAGCGGGGAGTCGACTCGATCTGCTTCGCGGATACCCGCGGCTCACAGGTGGAGATCGTGCAGAACATCGGCCGGGCGCTCCGGCTCAACAAGGACGGCTCCACCAAGGTTGCGCGGATCATCGTGCCGGTGTTCCTGGAGCCCGGCGAGGACCCGACCGACATGGTCGCCAGCGCCTCCTTCCGCCCCCTTGTAGCGGTCCTCCAGGGCCTGCGCTCACATGATGAACGACTCGTCGAGCAGCTCGCCTCCCGCGCCCTCACCAGCGGCAAGCGCAAGGTCCACGTGCAGCGTGACGAGAACGGGCAGATCGTCGGGGCCTGCGGCGAGGGCGAAGACCAGGAGAACGACGATACGCAGGCTGCCGCCGAAGCCGCCCTGCTCCACTTCTCCACCCCGCGCGACGCCGCGACCATCGCCGCGTTCCTGCGCACCCGGGTCTACCGGCCCGAGTCCCTGGTCTGGCTGGAGGGCTACCAAGCCCTGCTCCGCTGGCGGAAGGAAAACCACATCACCGGCCTCTACGCCGTCCCCTACGACGTCGAGGTCGAAGTCGGGGCGACGAAGGCGTTTCCGCTTGGGCGGTGGGTCCACCAGCAACGCAAGGCACTACGGTCCGGGGAGCTGGAGGACCGGCGCAAGACGCTGCTCGACGCCCCCGAGGCCGGGATGATCTGGGAACCGGGCGAAGAGGCGTGGGAGAACAAGCTCGCCACGCTCCGCTCCTACCACCGGGCCACCGGACACCTCGCACCCCGCCAGGACACGGTGTGGGGCGAGGCCGAGGCGATGGTGCCGGTCGGGCAGCATCTCGCGAATCTGCGCCGGAAGGGCGGCCTCGGCAAGGACCCGAAACGGGCGGAGGAGCGCGCGCAACAGCTGGCTACGATCGACCCCGACTGGAACTGCCCCTGGCCGCTCAACTGGCAACGGCACTACCGCGTCCTCGCGGACCTGGTCGACGCCGACGGCCACCTGCCCCACATCGCACCCGGCGTCACCTACGACGGCGACGACATCGGACGATGGCTCCAACAGCAACGCAAGCCGGGCACCTGGACGCAGCTGTCGACCGAGCAGCAGGAGCGGCTGACCGCGCTGGGCATCAAACCCGACCAGGCGCCGGCCGCCGCCGCGGCGGAGCTCCGTCCGGAGCCGGCCGACGCGGCCAAGGGTTTGAAGAAGGCCGGGAGCAAGGCCGAGGCGGCGTTCCAGCGCGGCCTGGCAGCCCTCACGCAGTGGGTGGAGAAGGAGGGGCAGCGGCCCGTCCCGCGCAGCACGGTCATGGAGATCACGGTCGATGGCGAGACCGAGCCGGTGCCGGTGCCGGTGAAACTGGGGGTCTGGCTCTCGAACACCAAGTCGAGGCGGGACAAGCTCACCGTGGAGCAGCGCGCTGCCCTCGCCAAGCTGGGCATGAACTGGGCGGGCGTGGTGCCGGCCGTCGAGGCCGCGCCCCGGACAGCCCCTGACCGCCTTCCTGTGCCGTCAACGGCCCCCGGGACTCTTGGAGGTTCGGGGGCTGGTGCTGTGTGCGCCGGGCGATGTTCCGGCAGCTCAGGGTTGCAACACGGCTGAGGAGCGAGGAGCGGCGCCCCGCCGCCGGTCGCGTGGAAGCCCCGTTCAGGGCCGTGATCTCCCAGCTCAGTGCGGAACTGTCGCGAGGACCGGCGCTACTCGTGATGGGGCGCCGCCCTGGCCCAGGCTCCGCGGAGGCCCGTTCTTGAGCTGCACGATCTGGGCGCCGAGAGCCGCGCTGAAGCTGCCAATCATGTCTTGACAGCAGCGGGACGGGCAGTGAATCTGGCTTGGCGCATCATGTTCACCCGGCGAACGGGAGATTCGTTGAGCAAGGTGCTGGCTTGCCTCGCGATCGCGTGTGCTCTGGTCGGTACAGCGGCTTGTACATCGCAGAATGAGCCGCCTGAGACCGCCAGGGCGAGCGGTAGCGACAGCGACTCGTGTGCCCCCTCCCAAAGGGGCAATGAGGACTTGCTGGCCTGCTTTACCACCTGGTGCGAAGCAGACGATAACGACTGCCCTGAACAGAACGAGCCGCCCGTACCTGCCACCACGAGCGATGTCGCCGGCAGGAAGTTCCTCAAGAGCGTCGCCGGCCGATGGGGGCAAGACGACGACTACAGGGAGATGGGTGACTGGAGGAAGAAGGCGGTGGAGGAACCGGCGCTCGTCACGATCCACGAGGAAGGCCGCATCGAGATCACCAAGCCTCACCCCTGCCAGGGACAGTTCACAGCCACGAAGCACAGCCTCTACAGTCCCGCGCTTGACTGCGGCCGCCTGGGCACGCACGAGGTGACCATCCTCAAAGAACCTGGCTCCGCCCCTACCGCGGACAGGTTGGGCATCGCCGGTCTACCTGGTGTCCTTGGCATGGACCCCGCCTTCTTCGACCGTGAGGAAGAAGCGCCGGGCTGAGAGACGACACCGACGCTCTTGAACCTGCTCCTGTCGGCGGGTCGTTGAACCGCTCGGGCATCCAGAGCAAAGAGAGACTTCGGACCGCAGATGCCCGGGGTCTCGTACGTCGCCCCGCGTGCTACCAGCGGCGCAGGCTCTTGCTGAGTTCGCGGTGCCACTCGGTGCGGCGCGGCACGTACTCGTCGGGTGCCGGTCCGAGCGCGACGACCTGGTCGGTGACCTCGTAGGTGACCCGGTAGCCCAGGACCTGCGCAGGGCCTCGCGTCCGATCTCTGTGGGCCGTGCGACGTTGCGGTGCCGGGGACGGCCTCTCGCCCATCGAGGGTCCAGGCAGGCCAGCCCGATCTCGTTGAACTTGTGGATGACGTCGCGGACGGTGTCCTCGTCGGCTTGCACGAGCCGTGCGATCACCGGGGCGGTGTTCCCGCCCGCCGAGGCGAGCAGCATCATCGCCCGGCGATAGCGCACCGTGCTGGTGCTGGCGCGACGAACAGTCCGCTGCGGCTTCTGCCCCTCCTGCTCGGTCAGCCCTCGTACCCGAACTGGCAGCGCCACCCTGCCTCCCCGCGTCGATCGGACATGCCGGCACACTCAACCGGAACGACACTTCCAGTGGGCAGAGCCGGTGACCACCGTCAGCGGATCGCTTGGATGTCCGGCAGCGGGTGCTTCCATCCGCCGGTCAGCTCGATGAGGGCCTGGCGCGCCAGCTGCCGGGCCTCGTTCCACCCGGTGTCGTTGGCCAGCGCATCCCGTGTCCATCGGCCGGCCTGCTCGTGACCGCTCATACCGGCAAGCAATACGTCGATCTCCCGGAGCTCTGCAGCGGTGTTCTCGCTGATCTGGTGGTGCTCGACCAACCTGTTGGCCATGCGGAAGGCGTGATCGAAGTCCAGCGCGAGCTCATCCACCGCAACCTCGTGCTCTTCGAGCCAAGCCGTCTGGTTCGAAGCATCGGCCGCCAGCACCGACAGGGAGTCGATCAGAAGGCGCCGGAGAACCACGAAAGCAGGTGCGTCCACCTTCTGATCGTCGCACGCACCCAGTTCCCTGAAAGGGCGCAAGGCCAAAGAGGCCCTGTGATCACCAACCCGGCGAACGTTCCCGGTCAGAGCACCAGCTATGGGGAGAGGACATCTCGAGAGGGACGGACGACGTGACCACCACCGCAGACAGCGTCACCATCACTGCCCAGGACCGCTCCCAGAGCCGACTCGAGCCGGTGCATGCCATCTCGCTGACCTGGCCGTCGTCGGCCAGGTCAGCGACCGGGTCGCGGTCCTGCGCGCGGGCCGTGTCGTCGAGACAGGGCCTGCGGCGGACGTCCTGCACGCGCCTTCGCACCCGTACACCCAGGAACTGCTGGCCGCCGTGGCGGGCGGCCAGGGGTAGCTCCGCAGAAGCCGCAAGAGGGGGCGGGCCCCGTCCCCTGGACGAACCCCGCCCCCTCTTCCGCGCCCTACCAGCCCGTACCGAACCGCGCCATCGGTTCGATCAACTCCCGCTCCTCGTAGGCGAGGTGGGACAGCAGCGCGTCGGTGAGCAGATCGACCGCCGCGCGCAACCCCGTGCGGCCGGACCCGTCGCCGGTCTCGGTCACCGACGCGACCAGTTCCTGGTCGATGCGCTCGATGAGGCCGTGGATGGCATGGTGTTCCTCGGTCAGCCGGTCCAGCACCGGCCCGAGGGAGGGGTCGTTGCCGCGCAGGTGGGGGAAGAGGTCCTGATCCTCCCTCATGTGGTGGGCGGTGGTGATCCGGCAGTACGAGGCGCAGTACGCACCCAGCGCCCAGGCGTTCTGACGCAGGCTCAGTGCCTGCAGCTCGGAGCGGGCCTCGCCCGGGGCGAGTGTCTCGGCGAGCACCTGGTCGACGATGTCCCGCAGCTGTGTCAGGTCCTCGCGCAGCTGGTCGTGGGCGGCGATCAGATTGCGCGCGGGTTCCTCCTGGGCCGGGGTGAAACGCCGCTGCGGGTCCCGGTCCGGTCCGGCCGGCCGGGCCGCCTCGTCCCACAGGCGCTCGGCGCTGTGCCGCAGGCCCGTGTCGGGGGTCGGTTGCACGGAGAACGGGTGTCCGGCGGCCGCCGTCCCCGACGTGGCGCGTACGCCGGCCGCCGCCCGGGACATGCGCGGCTCGTCGCCCCGGGTGCGGGCCGCGGCGACGAGTTCCCGGGTGGCCGGGGCCACCTCCTCGGCGAACGTCCGGATCAGTTCCGGATGCCCCGAGGGCAGCAGATAGGCGCTGGTGCCCGCCTCGAAGGTGAGCTGTGCCAGCTGCTCGGGCCAGTCGCCCGGCGGGCCCTGTGGGAAGCCGCCCGGGCCCGGGGAGAGGTTGTAGAGGCGGCGGACCTGCTCCGGTTTCCGCCCGGCCTCCTCGGCGGCCTCGTCGATGATCAGCTGCCCCCGGGCGAGCCGCGGCGGCGGCACGTGCGGCACGCTGGGCAGCCAGCCGTCGGCGGCGGCTCCGGCCAGGCGCAGCATCCGGGGGCCCACCGCGCCGAGCCAGACGGAGATCGGGTGGGCCGGTGCGGGCCCGGGGGCCGCGCCGGCCAGCTTGTAGTGCTTGCCCTCGAAGTGGACGCGTGCGCCGCCGGCCCACAGGGCGCGGAGGATCTCGATGGCCTCCCGGGTCGCGGCGAGGGCCTCGCCGGGAGTGCGGTGGGGGCCGCCTTCGGCGGTGATGGAGTCCCAGTACGCCCCGGCGCCCAGGCCGAGTTCGACCCGCCCGCCGCTGAGCAGGTCGAGGCTTGCCGCGGTGCGGGCCAAGGCCGCGGGTGGACGCAGCGGCAGGTTCGCCACGTTGGGCAGCACCCGTATCCGCGATGTGGCGGCAGCGATCACCGCGAGGGTCGCCCAGGCGTCGAGGAACCCGGGCTGGTAGGGGTGGTCGGGTATGGATACCAGGTCCAGGCCGGCTGCGTCGGCGATTCGGGCCGCCGCAACGACCTCGCCGGGCCGGTCGGCCACGGGCGTCAGGACGGAGCCGAAGAGGAGTTCGTGACCGTAGTCGGGCATGCGGCGCTCCTCAGCGGGCGGCGGAGCCGCTGGGCTTGGGCGCCGCGGCACCGGAGGCAGGTGCGGTTCCCTTACGCAGGGCACCGGGTCCGGCGAGGGCGGCGAGGGTGGCCACGCCGAGGGCGACGGCCGACATGACGAACGCGGTCGTGTAGCCGGACTCGGCCGGCACGGGTGTGCCCGGTACGGTCTCGGAGGCCACGATCGACGCGGCGATCTGCGCGCCGAGGGAACCGCCGATGGTCCGCATGATGGTGTTGATGCCGGTCGCCTCCCCGACCTGCCGCGGGTCCACGGCGCCCACCACGAGGTTGGCGAGCGCGGCAAAGGCGAAGCCCACGCCGATGCCGAGCACACCGGAACCGGCGTACATGGCCCACTCGGTGTCGTGTGCGGCGGCGTAGACGACGAAGCCGACCACGCCGACCAGGCAGGCGAGTACCAGGGGCGGCTTGAAACCTACGGCCGCGCCCATGCGGGCGGCCAGCGGGCTCGCGAACAGCATGGTGGCCGCCATCGGCACCATGAACAGCCCGGCCTCGGTGACCGAGGCACCGAAGCCGTAGCCCACCTCGGACGGCGTCTGCGCGAGCAGCGGCACCAGGGTGAACGCGCCGTACATGCCGAAACCGATGATGAGCGCGGTCAGGTGGGAGGTGGCGACGGCGGGGCGGCGCAGCAGGTCGATGTCGATCAGCGGTTCCCTGATCCGCCGCTCCACGACCACGAACACCACGCTGAGGACCACGGCGGCCACGAAGAGGCCGACGACACGGACCGAGCCCCAGCCCCAGGACTTGCCCTCGCTGATGGCGAGCAGCAGGGCGACGACGGCGCCGCTCAGGAGGAAGACGCCGGCCCAGTCGATGCGGCCGGGCGAGCGGTTCGGGGACTCCTTGATGAACACGGCGACCGCGAGGATGCCGAGGACGATCACGATCAGCCCGAGCCAGAAGATCCACTCCCAGCTCAGGGCGTCCACGATCGGCCCGGGGATGACGAGTCCGACGCCGAAACCGATGCCGAACGTGGAGCTGATCAGGCTGATGGCGACAGGCACCCGCTCGCGCGGGAACTGGTCGCGCACGATCCCGAAGGCGAGCGGGAAGGCGGCGGAGCCGACGCCCTGCACGGCGCGCGCGAGGATCAGCATTCCGATGGACGTCGACAGGGCGGCGAGCAGGGTGCCGACGGCGAACACGGTGAGGCTGGCGATCAGCACCCGGCGCTTGCCGAACATGTCGCCGATGCGGCCCAGCAGGGCGGTTGCGACGGAGGCCGTGAGCAGGAACGAACTGAGCACCCAGGAGATGTTCGTCGTGCTCGTGTCGAACTCCTGCTGCAGGTCGGGCAGGGCGGGCACGACCATCGTCTGCATCAGGGAGAAGGAGAGCACCGCGAGCAGCAGCGCGGTGAAGGCGGCCGCCCCGCCGCCGGTGGCGGGGGCGGGTTCCGGCGCCGCCGGGGAGGCTTTCGAGGTGTTGGCATCGGTCATGGCGAGGTCCTTCGGAATGCGGGGAGAGCGGTCCTGTGGCCGGCACCGAGCGCACGGCAACGTAATGTCACCGAGAAATCATTACATGGCGACATGATTACGTCCAGTGATGCAGTCGTCTATGCTGGGACCCATGGACACGAGGGAAGCGAAGGACGCGGACGCCTGCGGCAACGACGGCCGGGGCCGCCCGCCGAGCCTGCTCGAACTGCCCTCATACCTGATCAGCCACGTCTCCCGGATCGGGCACGACGTACTGATCTCGGCCGTCGCCGAGGCGGATCTGCGGCTGCCGCACTTCGCGGCCCTCACCGCCCTCGCCGACTTCGGCTCCCTCCCGCAGCACGAGCTGGCCGACCGGCTGGGGCTCAACCGCAGTCACCTCGTGGGCTACCTCGACACCATCGAGGGCCGCGGCTACGTCCGGCGCACCCGCGACCCCGCCGACCGCCGCCGGCAACTCGTCGCCCTCACGTCCGAGGGCGAGCGGCTCCAGCGCCACCTGTTCGAGGTGGCGCAGCGCTCGCAGGACCAGTTCCTCGGCTGCCTGGCCCCCCATGAGCGCGCCACCCTGTCCGACCTGCTGCGGCGCGTCCTGGCCGCCGACGACCGGCACTCCGGCGACCTCGCGCCCTGACAGCACAACCCGTGCACCAGTCAGTGGACGAGGAAGACGTGCCGGCGCGGGCGTTGCCGTCCTGGAAAGAAGGGGACGCCGAGCTGCGCGCCGGGGCCGGCGAACCGGTGGGGCTGGGGCGGGTTCGGTGAGGCGGTCCAGCCGGGTGTAGAGGGCCTGTACGAGGCGGGCGCGGTTCTGGACGCAGCACGCGGTGCCCTTGAGCGGGGCGGACAGGCGTCCGTTGGCTTCTCGGAGGACGACCGCACTTCTCCGGTGGCACGGTCTACTTCAGCCGGGTGCGGTTCTCCGGCGGCGTGGTCGACCTCGGCCAGGTCGCGGGGTTCGCCGGCAGCAAGATCCACTTCGATGGCGCCGAGGGGCCTGCTGCCGGAGGCCGGGCAACCGCTGCCGGACGGACTAGTGGAGGTGCCGGCGGCGTGGCTGTCGTCGGCGACCTGATCACCTGACCTCCGCGCACCCGGCCGGATCCCCCGAAGCAGACTCCGGGACGGATTCCAAGGCTGGCGAGGAGGGCCCGGCCATGGTCATCGCCCCCGCCCCCAGGCGCCCCGGTCCGGCCCACCCGGACACGAACGCCGACAGCGCGGCACACTGTCGCGCCTCCTCAGCCACCACCACCGCGAGCGCCTGACGGTCGACGTGCCGCTCCACCGCCGCGAGGACCAGGCGCTGCAACTCGGCCGCATCCAGCACCTCGACCTCCCACCGCACCAGGCGCCGGCGGTCGTAGCCGTGGCGCCTCGCCCATGCCGCCCACCGCGGATCGGCGGCCTTACCCGCCGTGGGCAGCAGCCCGTATTCCTCGACCTGGTCCCGCGTCAGCAACACCCGCTCCACCCCCGACCAACACCCGGTGCGCGCCACCCAGTCCCGCTCGACGCCCTCGCCCGACCCATCCCAGTCCCCCCACGTACAGCAGCACCGCGGGGCGTCCATCGGCCGCGGTCCGCTCACGAACCAGCTGCGTATACGGCTCAGTTGATGTCCACGCGGCTGCTGCGACTACTGCGGCCGGAAAGGAGAAAAACCGACGCCTCCTGACCGGCGGTCAGCTTTCCGGGTCCGTACCCTGCCGCGAGCATCATTGAATGTCCATCATCAATGAGACGCGGCAGGCCGACGACGGCGCGGAAGGGCCCGTGGTCTCTGCGAACACCGATGTGGTCCCGGCGGCGGAGCGGTTCGGCTGGTGGTCCGACATGGTCGGCAACGAGGTCATGCCGGTGACGATCCGCAGCCCGCACGCGGCCCGCTTCAGAGGCAGCGTGGAGGCCGTGGGGATGCCGCACAGCCAGGTGGCGGCCTTCGCCTTCTCCCCGATGACCGCGCGCCGTTCACCCCTGCAGATCCGGCGCCACGACCCGGAGGAGTACTACCTGGTCCTCGTCCGGGGAAGCCCCGTCCGGCTGGAACAGGCCGGCAGCGTGGCTTGCCTCGAAGCCGGTGACATGGCCCTGTTCTCCACTTCGGCTCCGCTCGTCAGCGACTTCCTCGACCAGGGCCGGCAGACCCGGCTGACGCTGCTGCGGCTGGCGCGGTCGGCGCTGCCGCTGGCCGGTGGCCGGGCGGACCGGCTGCTGGCCGAGTCGCTGTCCACCCGGCCCGGGGCGGGGTCAGCGGCACTGCTCGGCGCGTACCTGGGCGGGTTCCCGGCAGCCGCCCGCGCCTGCGATCCGGCGGAGTTGGCCCGGCTCGGCGCGATCGGCGCCGATCTGGCCGCGACCGTCCTCGCGGGGCGGCTCGGCGCCCAGGACACGCTGTCCCCGGAGACGCGCAAGGCCGTCCTGCGCGCCCGGATCAAGCTGTTCATCGAGCACAACCTGGGCGACCCGGAACTGCTCCCCGCAGCGATCGCCGCCCAGCACCACATCTCCCTGCGCAGTCTCCACCTGCTGTTCCGGCACGAGCCGGAGACCGTGGGCGCCATGATCAGGCGCCTGCGCCTGGAACGCTGCCACGCGGACCTGACCGACCCGGCACTGGGCCACCGCACCCTCGCCGCGACGGCCGCGCACTGGGGCTTCCGCCACCCTGCGGACTTCGGCCGCGCCTTCCGCAAGGCGTACGGAGTCCCGCCGAGCGAGGTACGGGCGGCGGCCCGGGCACGGGCGCGTGCGCTGAATGCCCAGGAAGCGTGCGCTCGTTGCCGACGATCCACGGCCCGCCACGGTCCACAGTGAACGCACAGCGTTCCAGTGGCTTCAGGAGGGGACATGCGCAAGAGAATCGCGGCGACCGTCGCGGCGATGGCGGCGGCCTTCGCGCTCGCCGCACCGACGGCGGCGAGCGCCGAGGAGAGCAGCGTCACCAAGATGCCGGGCGTGGAGGGCCTGTACTGGGTCAGCGGCAAGGATTATGGCGCCCGGGCCTGGTCGGAGTGCGGCAGCGGCTCGTGCTTCTTCCAGAACTCCAATGGCGGCGGCTGGCTCTGGGTGGTGCCCAGCTGCGGCCATCACGAGGTGCCCTCCTGGTTCGAGGACCGGGCGAGCTCGGCCTGGAACCGGACGCCCACCCGTATCCACATCTACAAGCACAGTGGCTACGCCGGGTACCTGGGCACTGTCCCCGGTTGGTTCCAGGGCAACCTCGCGTCCGGGCACAACGACGTGATGAGCTCCGTCTTCGCGGACTGCTGACAGCCCGACGCGCGGGCGCGCGTGCCCTGCGCTGTCGAGGTGAGGGAGGGAGGGGAGAAGAGAGGAGGGACGCCACGGAGGGGAGGGAGAGGGCAGCGGGTGGACCGCCCGCCGTCCCCTCCCGGCCCTGGCTGGCCTGGCCAACCTCCCCTTGCGCTGCGTCCTGGCAGAATCCGTCGCGTCGTAACAGCGCGAACACAGGGGGCATTACGCCGTCTGCCCCGCAGTTCCCCGCATCGCATCGGTCTGCACCCCACCCCTTGTCGTTCTGGAGCGCGCCTCTGCTTTACACAGGGCTGGCCTGCGCCACCGTCTGCTTCGCCCTGTTGCTCATCAGCCGCTCTCAGCGCAAAAGGGCCCTCCATGACGATGAGCTTGACGCGTAGACGGGTTCTCGACTTCGGGGCTGGGCAGCGATAGGTGGCGACCGCCAGCCCAGTACCGGCCGCTCCTGCACGAGCGCGCCGGGACCAAGCGCGAACGGCGTCGCGCAGAGTTCGGAGACGATTGCGAACGACGTTGTCACCGTGGGCACCGCCATGGCCGACGGCATCACCGCGTGCATGGTCTTGCCGTGCGCCACCCTGTTGCGGAAGACGGCGCCGTCCGGCCTTGTGGAACCGCCGCCGCTGCTTACGCAGCGCCTTCGCCTTGTCTTGTCCGCCTTCGACTTCGGCTTCCGAGGCCGCTTTCCAGACCGGCTGCCATCCCGAGGGCTCATCAGGCTCAGGCACCGCTCGTTATGCCGGAGTACAGCTGGTCCCTGGCCCGATGCCTTAATTCCAAGGTCGCTGTCGAGGTAGGTCCATCGGCCGATGTCCGCCCCGAGCACCTCGGTGATCATGAGGTTGTCCGCTCGAGCCGAGGAGGAGCCATGCGGGTGGAGCAGGTGGACTGGGTGGAGGTTCCGGCCGGGTTGCTGCGTCGGGGTACGCCGGTCGACGAGGTGGCGGCTGTGGCCCGCCGCTATGCGGACACCGGGGTGCCGGTGGAGTGGTACATGAAAGAAGCTCCGCGCGCGGAGATCCACATCCCGGCGTTCCGGATCGCCCGCACCCCGGTCACAGTCGGCCAGTGGGCACTCTTCGCAGCGGCCACTGGCCGACCGGTCCCGCAGGTACCTGTGGACCACCCCGTCATCGGAGTCACTTGGGAGGCGGCAACGGCCTACTGCCGTTGGCTCGGGGAGCGGCTCGGCCTCGGTGTGCGGCTTCCCACGGAAGACGAGTGGGAGCGAGCCGCGCGGGGCGACGACGGCCGGGAGTTCCCGTGGGGCGAGGAGTACCGCACCGGCCTGGCCAATCTGGTGGACCTCGGCATCGGCACCACGGTGCCGGTCGGTTCGTTCCCCGAGGGCGCCAGCCCTTTCGGGGTGCTGGACATGGCGGGCAACGCCGACGAGTGGACCTCTACCCTCTACGCTCCCTACCCCGGCGCGCCCGCCGAGGTGCCGAGCAGCGAGGACTGGGCCTTCGACCGGCATGTCACCCGGGGCGGTGCGTTCCGCCACGACCGAGACCTGGCCCGGTGCGCTCGCCGCCACGGCGCCTATGAGCCGGACCTCGAAGCGATCGGCGTGGGTTTCCGCCTGGCGGCACCGGCCTGAGTAGAACCGGGCACCGTGCCAGACGGACAGTGGCACGACATCGGCAGCAGGCTTCGACAGGCACCCATCGGCCTGCGTGATCGACGCGCAGAGCGTCAAGACCTCTACCTCCGTGCCCGCCAGCACGCAGGGCATCGACGCGGGCAAGAAGATCGTGGGCCGCAAACACAGCATCATCACCGACACCCTCTGCCTCCTACTGGCCGTGCTGGTCACCACGGCCGGCGTCCAGGACTCCACCGCCGGCCGCACCCTCCTCGAGCAGGCAGCCGCCGACCACCCCAACCTGCGCAAGGTCTGGGTTGACGGCGGCTGCCGCAAGCACTTCATCGAGCACGCCGCCGCGCTGCGCATCGACCTCGAAATCGTGCAACGCGCCCCCGGAAGCAGGGGCTTTGCCCCGGTCCCGAAGCGGTGGGCGGTCGAGCGGACCGCGGAGTCGGCGGGTGTCATCGTCGTACAACGCAGCGTCCACGCCACTGGTGCCGTAGGCGCAGCTCAGGTACTGGTACAGAGCCGGAGCAGCGGATGCTGCCGCGTCATGCCAAAGGGGATCTCCCACCAAGTCGGCGATCACGTAGTCGAGCGCGTCCTGAGCTGTGACTTCGCTGTCTTGTGCAGGCGAAATCTTCAGCCAAGGCCCGCTGTGCTACGCGCCGCAATACCCCCACATACCACCAATCGCCGATCTGCTACCCGTCCGGCCATCGTTCGGGCAGGCCCACGAGGAGCGGGTCGACGTTCGAACTGGCCAAGCGGACTCGGTAGCGGTCACTGCCGGCCCGGTGGGCGCCGTGAATGTAGTAGTCCGTCCCGGGAAGCGGGGTGCCAATGAAGCGGCGAAGCGTCAGCAAGACGAGCGAAACATGAGGCTCGTCTCCGCGATGAGCCCGGCGACGCAAATGACGGCGATAACGAGTCCGGAAAGCCTCGCGACTTTTGGCGTCGCAGCACCTCGACCACCGAATACGGCCCTGGAAACGAAAACCATGAATTAGTGGGCCGCCCCCCTGAAGTCCGTTGCCAGGATCACGCCTACCGTTCCGAAGAGAAGGAAGAAGGCCATGGTGTGAACACTCGGATCGGAGGAGACTCGGCCTTCGGCAAGCAGTACAGTCACTGCAAATGCCGTCATGTCAGGTTCTCCATCGAATAGAATCGGTATGGGGCGGATCTGAGATTCACCACGTGAACAGCTTTCCGACCCTCGCGCCATTGCTGCTGCTGAGGAGTCCGGCTTCGACACCAGCCCCGACTCCCACACTCAGATCTGACGGGCATGGCCGCCCGCCATTTCGTAGGGGGTTTCAGCTCCACGTCCCATAAACGCCGGTGGCCGCGAGGAGCATCAGGACGGGCAGCGGGGCAAGCATGAGGTCGGCCCACCGCCAGTCTCGCCTGCGGACGACCTTCGGCACTTCCCCCGGCGCGCCGGGCTCGCACTCTTGACGCGCCGCATCTGCACAGTCGCAGCGGCGGCCTGGCCGGAGTCGAGCAAGGAGTGGGAGAACGCGAAGACCGGAATCTCGTCGCCGTGCACCGTCGAGATGGTCATGCCGTCTTCCGTGCCGATGCGGACCTCAGCCGTTCCAGGGATCCGGCAACAGTCCCAGAGCCGATGACGTACAGCCCGTTCGCTGCGGCCAGCGCGGTACGTCGCCGGGGCCGTTCCCGTTCCATGCCATGAGAATTCCCAAGGCTCCCGCCCCGCTGTGGCGGCGAGCACGGGAATGCCGAGGAGTCGCCCACTCCCGCGACGCACGGTCGTCAACAGCGAGCCCTTGCTCGGCGCCGACAGTTCCGGTTCATTGCTCATCCTCAGATTCCTTGGTCGCCACTGAATCCGCCGGCGCCGCAAGCGGCCCACCCCGACCCGCCGTTGCTGCTCATAGCGCGTTTCACCTGGCCCAAATCGATCGCCCCCGTGGGGCAGGCGGGCGTACGTTTCCTCGCCACAAGGGTGCAGGGGTCCCTAAAGGGTCCCGAAAAGGCATACAAAAGGCCGACGCTGGCTCTACCGAGGTAACCGTTCAGTTCCAGGTGCCGTAGACGCCGGTCATCGCCAGCAGCGTAAGGACGGGCATCGGCACGAACAGCAGGTCCGCCCACGCCCAGTCAGGGCTCCGAAGAACAGCAGGCACCTCATCCGGATGCCCCGGCCGGGCCGGCTTCGCACGGCGCATTTGCGCCGCACCAGCAGCAGCCTGGCCGCGATCCAAGAGAGACCGCGAAAACGCGAACACTCCGATGACGTCACCACCGGTCGTGGTCACCTGCATCCCGTCCTCGGGCTCGATACGACGGATGGCCGCGCCAGGAATCCAATAGCGAGCCCAGAATCCGATGACCTGCAATCCATCCGCGTACACATCAACTCGAGGTCGGACAACCGCGCGCCACATGACCCGCATGATCGCGAGAAGGGCAGCCCCCAGGAAGGGCATGTCTCCGGGGTCGTTCTTGTTCCACCCCTCAGCCACACCCCAAGCGCCGAACACCCCAGTGGCCAGAACCACAGCGATGCCCCCAATGGGTCCGCTCTTGCGCCGAGCGATCACCACCGGCTTCTCCGTACGCCGCGGGACCACCCTCCACGTACTGATCACCCGCAAGCCGCCTGACCACCACTGAACCCACCGGCACCACAACCGGCCCAGCTCATTCCAGCATTTGTACTCATATTGCGTCCAGTCTGCCCCCAGTCGATGCCACCCTTGGGCGCGGGGGGCCTGGTGCTGCCTCGCCACAGGGGAGCCCGAGGCCCGGAAGGGCCCCGTGTGAAAGCGCTGCCCCGCCAGCTGCCCGCAAGCATCCGACCGGCTCCGGCACCTGCGCCGAGCCACAATGTCTGCGTCACAAATTTGCGTTTACTGAACTCGCCGTTGACGCCGTCGGCGATGTTGTCCGCTGCCAACAGGGCCGCGCCTGCGACTGTGCAATAGCCCGCAGTTCCCACCACGCACACGACGAACGCGCCACCCTGTGCGTACCCCCGCCAGTGTTCCTTGACGTGGGTGACGGCCTTGCCGCCGGTCTTGTTCCATGCCTCGCCGAACTCGCCCTTCTTGATGTTGCCCCAGAGGCTGTCCTTTCGGCGCCGTTCGGCGTCTTGGCGCTTCTGTGTCTCCCGGGCCGCCGCGTCCGCCTTCGCCTTGGTTCTGGCCCTATCGATGCCGTCGTAGAACTTGTTGCTGATGCCGCGTGACGCGTTGGCGATGCGCACCTGCTGCTTCTGGTACGGCTTGAGGCGGCCGTACCACTTCGTGTAGCGCTTGACCGCCCTGATGGCCGTCTTGGCCATCTTGTTGATCGTCTTCTTGAGTTTCTTGACGAAGCTGCCGAAGAACTTGCCGTCGGGGTCGGCGTGGATGACCGGGTTGTTGTTGCCGTAGGTGTAGCCGTGCATCTGCTGCGGGTCGGCTGTGTCCATGACCGGGTCGACCGAGATGAACCGGCCGAGCGTGGGGTCGTATTCGCGGGCGCCTAGGTGGGTGAGGCCCGTGGTGTCCGTGGTGCCGCCCACGAAGCCCCTGTTGCCCGGCCAGTTGACGGACTGCGCGGTGCGCTGCCCGCCGAAGATGTGCGTCTTGCGGCGGGTGATGGCCTGGCCCGCACCGAGGACGACCGCTGTGGTGGCCGTGCCCAGGTGGTCGGAGAGCAGGATGCTCACCTGGCCGCCGGTCTTGACGGCGACCGTCTCATCCCCCGCGGTGTAGTAGCGGGCGCTCGACTTGGTCCCGTCCTTGTTGAGGGTGACTTCGTTGCCGCCCGGCAGGTACAGGGTGGTGGCGTTCGGTGTCTTGGACAGGATGCGGTCGCCGTCCGCGCTGTAGAGGTAGCCCGTGGTCCTGCCCGCCTCGACCGCCTTGGCCAGGTGGCCCTCCGCGTCCCAGGACATCTCCTGCTCACGGCCGCCCGCGGCACGGCTGGTGGTGTTGCCCGCCGCGTCGTAGCTGTACGTGTCCTCGTGCCTTTCGCCGTCCGTCTCGTTGCTCACGGACGTCAACTGACGCTTGCCCGCGCCCTTCTCGCCGTAGGAGTAGGTGCGCTTGACGTCGTGGGCGGCCAGCGGGTCGCCGTCGATCTTGTGCTGGGTCTCCGTCCTGCGGTTGCCGATGGCGTCGTAGGTGAAGGTGTGCCAGTACGCGTCAGGTCCGCCGACCTTGGGGGCCGTGCCGCCCTCGCCGCCGGCGGCGTCGGGCTTGGCCGCGCAACTGTCCGTCGCTGTCCAGGCGTTGGTGATGCGGCGCAGCGCGTCGGTGGTGAAGCACTGGGTGTCCACCGAGCGCTCTTCGTCCTGGCCCGAGGCGGTGACGAGCTTGTTGATGTTGCTGGCTGCGTCGAAGCCGTAGCGGACGTCGTCGATGCGGGAGGGCCCGGTCTCGCGGTCCGTGGTGGTGCGGATCAGGTTGCCCGTGTGCTCGTCGTACTCCTTGGTGTCCCACACGTGGCGTCCCTTGGGGCCGTACTCGGTGCGCAGCGGGCGGCCGAAGGGGTCGTAGGTGATGTTGTTGACGAGGACGGGTGCTGTGGGGCCGGTCATGACGAGCTGGTCGTAGGGGAGGCTGCTGCCGTAGCGGTTGGTGACGCGTTCGGCGGCCTGTCCCGGCAGGGCGGGCTGGCGGGTCCAGTCCACAAGGCCGGTGCGGGCGTTGTAGCCGTACGTCCACTGGTAGGTGGCGGCGAGGGCGCCCTCCCTGGCGGGGATGGTCACCTTGGTGGCGGTGGGCTGGTAGCGGTCGTCAAAGCCTGTCGTCTCGGCCACGTACTCCTGGCCGCCGGCGTGGCGGGTGGCTTTGGTGAGCAGGCCCTTGGCGACGGTGTCCCATGTCCAGGAGGACAGCAGTGTGTTGCCCTTGGTCAGCTTGGTCTTGCGGCCGAGTGCGTCGTAGCCGGTGGTCAGTTCGGTTCCGCGGGCGTCGGTCGTGGTGACGGGGCGGTCTGCGTCGTCGTAGGTGACGTGTGTGGTGCCCTTGTCGGGGTCGTCGGTCTTCACTGCCCGGTCGCGGTGGTCGTAGGTGTATGTCCACGTCGCGCCGCTCGGGTCGGTGACGGTCTTGTGTTTGCCGGTGGGCGTGTAGGTGTACGTCGTCGACTGGGACGTGGTCCGCTCGGCGTCGGTGTACTGGATCAGTTCGGTGGTGCGGTCGTGGACGTCGGTGACCGTGGTCGTCGCCGTGTCGCCCCGGGGCGGGATCACGGTGGTGCGGTCGCCGTCGTGCCGCGTGGTGACGCGGGTCTGTTCGTCGCCGTACTTCTCGCGGATCTGGGCTGTGGTGCGGCCTGCCCCGTCGTACACGGTGCGCGTCGCGTCGGGCGTCTTGGTGTCGTCGCCGGTCACCAGCGTGCCGGAGGCGTCGCCGGTGGCGTAGTAGGCGTCGTAGGTCTTCCACTCCAGGCCACGGGAGTCGTACTTCTTCTCCCCGATGATCCGGCCGACGCCGTTGGCGGAGGGCGCCTGACTTTCGCGCTCGCGCAGCAGGCCGTCGAAGAAGGCGTACTCGGTACGGTAGTCACCGTTGTGGCGCAGGGTCTTCGTGGTGACCACGGTCGGCTCGGTCTTCGTCACCGTGTACGTGAACTGCTTGCTGGGCGTATCGGGGTGGGCGGCTTTCGTCCAGCCCTGCTCCCACACCTTCGTGGCCCGGCCCATGCCGTCGTAGGTGGAGTCGGTGCGCTTGCCGTTGGCGTCGACCTTCGCGGTGGGCAGGCCCCGGCCCGGCTCGGACTCGGTGGTCTCGGTGTGGCCGAGGGCGTTGGTGACGACGGTCCTGGTCGGGGCGTAGTCAGTGGCCGGGGTGTACTGGGTGGTGGTTTTCGCGCCCGTGGCGTCGGTGGACTCGATGGTGCGGCCGTGCCGGTCGGTCTTGTTCCGCTCGACGGTGATAAAGCCGGTGCCCGCCGCGTTCTGCTCGTCGGCGCGCGTGACGTCGCCCTTGGTGGGGGCGGCGCCCAGGGTGGTGGCGTTGTCGAAGTAGGTGCGCTTCTCCGAGATCAGGTCGTTGGGCAGGTCGGGGGTGGTGCCGCAGGCCTTGGCGACGGTCTTCACCGAGGCCGCGAGCTCCACCAGGTTGGTCTTGGTGTTGCGGGCGTACGTCGTGGTGGTGCAGGTCTCGTCGCCAAACTTGGCGGTGTCACCGTGGTCGGACTCGGTGGCGGGCATGCCGTAGGAGTCGTAGGTCCGCTCGACCTTGGTGCGGCGCCAGGTGTCGCCCACGGCGGTGCGTGACGTCTGTGTCCGGCTGTCACCGGCGACGAAGGACTGCAGAGCCGGCAGCCCGTCGCCGCGCTTGCGCGTGGCGGTGGCCGCCGACTTCCACGGGGTGGACGCGGACGCCTCGATGAGCTTGCCGCCCTCGAAGGTGGCCTCCTCGCGGGTCATGCCCGCGAACACGGGGTGGTCGCCGGCCTCCACGCCCTCGGAGTCCTTGACCTGGGCGCCGGGGATACCCCGGAAGTAGCGGGTCTCGGTGCGCAGCTTTGTGCCGTCGCCGCCGGTGCCGGTTTCCGTCCTGACGTGCCCGTAGCCGCGGAAGTCGGCGTGGGTGCGGTACTTGGCCTCGGTGAACTCGTCCTGCGTCTTCGCCCAGGCCGCGCCGCCGAGGTAGGTGTAGTCGGTCTGCTTGGCGGGGGCGCCGCCGACGTGGTCCTCCTCGCGGACCTGGGTGACCACATAGGTGTGGAACCAGTCCTTGGTGGGCTTGTAGTCGGCGCCCGGCGAGTCCGGCGAGGTCCAGTAGACGGGGTAGCAGCGCTTGGTGTTGGTCTCCTCGGCAGGCAGCTTCGATGCCGTGCACTGTGGAGCAGAGTAGGTGATGCCGATGGTGCCGCCGGATTCGGTGTCGATGGCGTGCACGCGGTAGCGGATCAGCGGCGGGATTCCGTCTCCGGTCCTGTCGACGCGGTTGGCCAGCTGGGTGCCGCGGAAGGTGACAGCGGGCGTGGTCTCACTGGTGCCGCCGGTGTGGCCGGTGTGCTGCACGCTCTTGAGCCACAGGGCGGGTGAGGAGCCGTCACCGGTGGAGGGGAAGGAGTGGGTCAGCTTCCAGGAGTCGACCTTCTGGTAGCCGGTCCCCGCGCGGACTTCGGTGGTGATGTCGGTGATGCGCTTGCGAGACCAGAAGGAGGGGCTGTAGCGGTTCTTGCACTCGTCGCCGGACTTGCAGTGCTGGTCGTAGGGCACGTCGGGCCAGTGCTTGGCGTTGGCGGCGGTGAACTTGGTGGCCGCGCAGTCGAAGGAGGAGGTGGCCAGGCAGCGTTCGGCGGTGGTGAAGGTGACCTTCGCCGCGGGCGTGCCCGTGTACAGGTCGTCGTGGCGCAGCCCGTACTCGATCTTCTTCAGGTAGCCGCCGCGGGTGTAGGGCGTGGCCGTCGAACTGCCGCTGCTCAGGCTGACGTTGCGGCCGTAGCGGTTTTGTTCCTTGCCCCAGTAGTAGGCCATGGCGTCGCCGTGCGGGGTGAGGACGTAGTCGAGGTTCCAGCGCCAGGCCTGCTGGCACCAGGAGTCGGCGAAGGTGTCCTTGTGGCACGGTTCGCCCGCGTGGTTGCCGTGGACCGGGACGGTCCAGGTCGAGTTCGTGGTGGTCTTGCCCGAGGTCCAGCCGGGCAGCTTGTGGTAGCCGAAGAAGTACTGGATGCCCGCGGTGTCGGTGACCTTCCAGTACTCGCCGTCGTTGTCGCCGTTTCCGCGTCCCGCGTCCTTGACCAGTTCGACCTTGCTGCCGTCGTCCTGCTGCGGCTTCCAGGTACCCGTGGCGTCGTCGCGGACGAGCTCGGTGGTGGAGCCACCCAGCGACAGGACGGCGTTGTGGCCGCCCCAGCACAGGTCGCCGTTCTTGACCTTGTTGTTGCCGTCCTTCATGTCCGCGTTGCAGGACGTGTAGCGGCGCTCGATGAAGCCGGGCTCCAGGCTCCAGCCGTCACCGACGTTGTTGGCCTGGTTGTTGGTCGCCGCGGTGCGCCCGTCGACCGAGGAGGAGGAGTAGCCGAGGGACAGTTCGGGGCCCATCTCCCCCGGGACATTTGGGGTGTTCAGGTCATACGTCCAGGAGAAACCGCCGGACGAGTCGCCGGCCTCCCACGAGCCGGACGGCGACAGGGGGGTGGCCCGGAAGTCTCCGCCGCCTCCCCCGGCGCCGGAGGGGGCGGCCTGCACGGCGAACAGGGAGCGCGCACGGCGGGCCGGCTTGGCGGTCGACTCGTCTGTGGCGGGCTGGGTGGCGGCCGTCTTGGCGTCAGCGGTCTTGGCGTTGGCGGGCCGACTCTTGGTGGTGCCTGCCTTGGTGGGTTCGGCCTTGGCGCTGCCCGGCTCGGCGGAGCCGGCCTCGGCGGGCGTGCCGGGCTTGCCAGGTGTGCCGGGCTTGTCTTGTGCGGGCTTCCTCTTCGTCTGCGAGTTCGGCGCCACGTCGGCGGCCCCTTCCCCGAGGTCGACGCGCGCGCTGAGGGTCTGCTTGTCCGCGTCGTTGTGGGCCGTCTCGACCGGAGCGGGTGCGCAGTCGTCCGCGCCGGGGTCGGTCAGCGCGCACTGCGGGACCCGGGTCAGCGTCAGGCGCGATGCCCAGTCGGCTCCAAGGGCGTTGCGGAACGACGCGTAGTTGATGCCGAGTTCGGCGTCACCACCGTCGGACTCGACGGACAGCAGAACTCCGGAGACCCCGGCCCGTTCGGTGCTCTTGCGGTCCAGTACCTCTACGACGACTTCACCGGACACCGCATTGCCCGCGCCGCCCTGCTTCTTGACCGGGGTGATCGGGGTGATGTCGACGGGCAGGGAACCCGGCGTCAGTTTCTCCTTCCGGCCCGGGGCCGAAATCTCGGCCGAGGCCGTGACCGGCTTGGGCCAGGCCGCATCAGGAACGCTCCGCCACGCCTTCTTGTCCGCCTCGTCGCCCGCGGTCTTCCTGCTCCCCTCAACCGGTGTGACGGGGACGGGCTTTGTGGTCTGCAGCTCGCGCAGGGAAAGCCTGGTCATCGCCAAAGTCTCGGCGGTGAGCAATCCGCTGAGCAGGGCTGTCGCCGTCAGTGTGGTGACCACGCGTCGGATGCGGCGCCTTCTCCGGTCCGAACGCCCGGGCCGGCACCCGGAGTTTATTCGAGAAGACGCACGCATTCTTCAAAAGCTCCCACATCAAGGGCAGATGGACGCCGGAGAACTTAGCACGCCCTTTACTCGTTCGCGGCATGGGTATTGATGCATACCGGCGGCATGACCTTCGACATGCGGATTACCGACAGAAGCCCCTTGACCTGGCGTTCTATGTCAAGTAGTCGGCGTCGGAATTGTTGCGACTGACGCCGTAAGCACGGCTGTTCTTGGCACGTGCTTTACTTGGCCGGGTTTCCGAGGATTGAATGAAGAGGAAGACGCATGCCTTGTCGTCCGCATTCCAGATGGCGAATAGGGCTTGCAGCCCTGGTAGTTGGCGCCCTGTCGGCGGGGATCGGGGTCACCTCCGCTCCGGCGGCCGTGGCCGGCCCCCGGCCCTCAGGCAGCAGCGGGACAAGCGCCTCAGGACCGGACGAGGACGAGGAGACCACCGCCTCACGGCAGGCTGCCCGCGGCGGGGACCGCGTCGAAGTCCTCTCGTGGCGTACCGAGTACGCCACGGTGTACGCGAACCCCGATGGCACCTTCACCCAGGACACCGCGACGGTTCCCCTGCGGACGAGGCAGGACGGCAGGCTCGTCGACATCGACGAGACTCTGGTCGAGCGCCCTGACGGCACGTTCGCTCCCCGGGCGGCCTCGGTGGGCGTGCGCTTCTCCGGCGGCGGAACAAAGACCCCACTGGCCACCGTCACGCGTGAGGGCCGGTCCATGAGCGTGGGCTGGCCCGGCGAACTCCCCGCGCCGAAGGTCGAGGCGGACACGGCCACGTATCCCGACGTACTGCCCGGCGTCGACGTCAAGTTGCGGGCCTCGGCGGTCGGCTTCCAGCAGGTCCTCGTCGTCAAGAACGCCGACGCGGCCCGCAACCCCGCGCTCAAGGCCCTGCGCTTCGCCCTGGACAGCGAGGGCGTCGACGTACGCACTGACGACGCGGGGAACCTCACCGCCCGCAACCCGGCGGGGAAGGTCGTCTTCACCGCCCCGACCCCGACCATGTGGGACTCCTCCGCACCTCCCACGGCCGGCGCCGCCCACGCTCCCGCGGACGTACGCAAGGCCACGGTGCGCGCCAAGCCCGCGGACAGCGCGCCGGTGCACTCCGGTGAGGACGTCTTCGAACCGCGTGAAGGCGCCGAGGAGTCTCGCATGCCGATCCACGTGGACGGCGGGGAGATGCTCCTGACCCCCGACCAGAACCTGCTGACGCATCCGGAGACGGTCTACCCCGTCTACATCGACCCCTCCGTCTCCAGTCCGCGGCTGGGATGGACTTCGGTCTCCAAGAAGCACCCGGGCACCTCGTACTGGAACCACTCCTCGCACGTGGCGCGGGTCGGGCACGAGTCGGAGACCGGGGGCACCTGGCGGTCCTTCATCCAGTTCAATCCGCGCTCCTTGCACGGCAAGCAGATCACCTCCTCCACGATGCGGATCAAGAACACGCATTCGTGGTCGTGCACGAAGAAGCCGGTCCAGCTGTGGCTCACCGCGGCGATCTCCTCGGCGACGACGTGGAACAAGCAGCCCGCCTGGCACGAGAAGTACGCGACAGTCAACGGCGCCAAGGGGTGGTCCAGCAGCTGCCCCGCAGGCAACCTCGAGTTCGACACCACCAAGGTCACCACCAAGGCGGCCGCCGGGAAATGGAGCAAGCTGGCGCTCGGCCTACGCACCGATGAGTCGAACTCCGCATCGTGGAAGAAGTTCGACGCCCGGACCGCGGTGCTCTCCACCACCTACAACAGCACCCCGAACCTGCCCGCCGCCGTCGACACCGTGCCCTCGACCATGACCGGCGGCCGCTGCGGCGACAACGGCACCTACGTCACGCTCGGCAACACCGACGTCCAACTGACCGCGAGGGTCTCCGATCCGGACGGCGGCACCGTCACCGCCCGGTTCCACCTGTGGCCCACCGGCAAGCACGATGCGGACCCCGGCCTCATCGTCAACCGCGACGTGAAGGTCTCCAACAAGGGCATCGCGCGCACCACTGTCTCCAAGGCCCTGCTCGGCAAACACATCGGCGCGGCCAAGGGCAGCTTCTCCTGGAAGGTGCAGGCCCGAGACGGCAAGGCAGCCTCAGACTGGCGCCCCACTCTCGGCGCCCCTGGCTGCCGCTTCGCCTTCGACCCCACCCGGCCCTCCCGCCCGCCGTCGGCGACCTCTACTCAGTTCCCTGAAGGCGATGCTGGCAAGCCCGAGGAAACCGGGGCGGCTCGCACCGAGGGGACATTCACCTTCTCCGCCGACGGCGTCCATGACGTGGTGAAGTACGAGTACTGGAGCGACTGGGATTCCACCGTGCGCGCCGTCGCCGCCCCCAAGGCCGGCGCCAGCGCCACCGTGAAGCTCACTCCGCCCTCCGCGGGCCCGCACCGTCTCGTCGTCCGCTCCCTCGACAAGGCGAACAACCGCTCCGATACGTTCGTCTACTTCTTCTACGCCGCCTCCCCCGGGCAGCCGGACGAGCCCGGCGACCTCAACGGTGACGGTAATCCGGACCTGCTTGCCCTGCGCTCGAAGGGCGAACTCACTCTGCACCCGGGCATTGGCAACGGGCGTCTGGCCACTCCCGCCGCCGCCAGCAAGCACTCGTTCGACGGCTCCCTGATCACCCACCGCGGCGATTGGAACGGCGACGGCTACGAAGACCTCATCGCCACCACCGGCGCCAAGGGCTCCCGCCAATTGCATGTGTATCCCAACAACGGATTCGGATACATGTGCACCAGCCTCGGCGAATCCGGTGAGGGCTCCTCCTGCGAGGGCGAACGCCTGGACCTCACCGTCTCCGACGAAGCCGACGACCACTTCAAGAACGCCGACCAAGTCCTCGCCATCGGCGACGTCGACGGACCCACCGACCTCGACGGCGACGGTGAGATCGGCGAATGGGACCTGCCGTCCTTCCCTGACCTTCTGGTCAAGGAAGGCAACTATCTCTGGCTCTACTACGGCCACCCCTATGGCTACTTGGACGAGTACGCCGAGCCCCTCCTCCTTGGCGACAGCAACTGGGCAGACTACGACCTGGCCGCCCCTGGCGACGTCACAAATAACGGCCACCCCGACCTCTTGGCCCGCAAGAAGTCCACCGGCGAACTTTTCCTCGCCCAGGGAACGGGCCCCGACGGCGCGGGATTCGGTGACACGGCGGCACGGGTGCGCGTGGCCACGGGCTGGACTCCGGCCGCTATCCCGCTCCTCGCCTCCGCAGGCGACGCCGACAACGACGGCCGGCCTGACCTGTGGTCCACCGCCTCTACGGCCACCGGCCTGACATTCCACCCCCGGCTCACCACGACAGGGCTGGGGGACGCCGTCACAGTCGGGGCCGATGGTTGGAGCGGCCTCCAGTCACTGAGCTGACCCGGGACGGCCGGGCCCTGCTGCGCCATAAGAACGGTGGCGCCGGACGGGCTTCGTGGGCACTCACAGCGGAGCAGCTGCGCCTACACCGAGCAGGAGGCCACCGCCTTCCTCCGGCTCCATCAGGGCCTGCGCCGGGCGCTCCCGCAGCACCGCCAGGAGCTGGACGAGTTCGAAGTCGGTGACAGCCTCGGGTTCGGCGGTGGTGAGCCGGGTCGCGAACGCCGACTGGTCGACGCCGGTGTCCGGAGCAAGGTGGGCAAGCGCGGCCAGCAGCTCGGCGTGCGCGAGGACCCGGCGGGGTGAGAAGGCCAATGGCTTCCTCGCGGGCGGCGGGGTCGCGGTAGTGCCCGAGGTGCGCGGCCAGGGTGTGGGTGAGCCAGGCGTCGGCGTCAGCCTGGACGTATCCGCCGGCTCCGCGAAGCGGACCACCAGCCCTACTACGGCGCACTCAAGCCACTGCTCGAAGACCACGCCAAGCAACTCGCCAAGGCGATCGACCGCACCGGAATTTCTGCTCTGCCTGTCCCCGTGGCCCGCACGAGGCTAAGCGGACCCGGCGAAGTCCCCTGCTGATCCTTTGCCGCCCTTGTCGACCGCGAAGCCGTCCGGAGCAAAGGTCAGCAGGGGACTTCGTGTCATGCCTTAGCGGTGCGCGGTCACGATCTGGCGTCTCACCACAGTCCGCGGCAGGCATTCGGCATCATGTGCGAGTGCGCCTAAGGAGACTACGAAGACGACAGCCACCGGCTCCGGGAACGGGCCACGACGCTCTGCTCGCTTACGCCGAGGAGGAGTTGGCCTGGTACGCGGGAACGCGCGACCGGGCCCGGCGGCTCCATCAGCTGACCGAACTGACAGCTTTGCTCACCGGCGCTGCGACTGTGGTCGCCGCCGGGATCCAGGCGCCTGCGGCGGTCACGGCGTCCCTGGCTGGAGCAGCTGTGTTCATCGGCGGGTTCCGGCAGGTCTTTCAGCACGTCGACCGCTGGGTTCTGGCCGCAGAGAGTTGGACGAGCCTGCGCGTGGAAGTCCATCGCTACCGGCTCCTCACGGATGAGGACCGCGACCAATCGGCGCGGGAACGACTCCTGCAGAAGATCGAAGAGGTCGCCGCAACTGAGGTCACAGCGTGGGCTTCAGGCCGTCGCGCAGCCGGAGGAGGAGCCGCGCACCAAGGCCAGATCACTCCGTGAACGCTCAACAGGGTCAGGTCCGCCCGCCCGCATACCGACGCCAAGCCATCGGCACCGTCGTGACCCAGGCACGAACTCGCGTATCAGGTCTCGGCCTCGTGGGCTGGCACCGGGACCGGGCCGCGGCGGCACTGGACGCCCCCCGCTCGGCCGCCGCACTCGGCAGTTCTCGCCCTGGCAGGTCCGCTCGTCGCCTCGCATTTGATTTTTCTCAGCCATGTAGTGAGAAAAACACGGAAGTTCCGAAGGCCGTCTAGACGATGACCGTAGTGACCCATTCGACCTGGATTCGCGACAGGTCGAGTGTGGCAGGTGGGCAGGTCAGCGGGGCTCCCGTGCTATGGGTTGAGACGTGGAACGCCTCATACAACGGCACGGGAGCCTTGTGTGCTGCCGGAGGTCTCTGCCAGCCCCGTATTCAGGGCCGTCGACTTCCTTGGTTGGCCCATACGCCACCCATAAACATGTAACCGAAAAGAATAATGAGCATGGGTATACCTAGGGCCCACCTGGCACCCTGCCCCAGCCCTGACATCCACACCATGATCGGCCAGAAGATAAGCCCTAGAATTATCAAGCCGCCAAGGAAAACACTGAGACGCTTTGAATACTGACTCATCCCCTACCCTTTCGTTCGACTGCGGGGAGCGCTTGCGCGCCCCCCGCAGTCGCTCAACTACTCACCTATGATCGGGGAATTCGACTTTCGGACACAGTGGGCACGGGCGGTAACGCATCGTCATGCCCTCGAGCGCACGTAGACGCGAGGAGGCCCGTACACGCTGTGCGTGTACGGGCCTCTGGTCGAGCGCCGGGCAGGCCTTGCACCTGCATTTCCCCGCAGGAAGCGGGGCGTCTTTCCTTGGACCACCAACGCATCACCGGCTGCCGCGTGTTGTGGCGACCAGTTCAAGATCTACTGTATCGGACGGAGGGGCGGGGGTGCGACATGAGGCGGGCGTTGGGCGCGAAGGCGGAGGCGGGAGACCGTGCCAGGCGGCTCGTGCGCGGAAGCGTTTGAGGTAGTAGGCCGTGGCGGTACCGTTCGTGCTGCCGGCGAGAATCTCCTTTTCCCAGCAGACGGCGACCGCTTCCTTGAAGAACATCCGGGCTGAGGCCCGTTCGTGGTCGTCGGCGGTGACTTCCACCAACAAACGTTCGGGGCCCTGTCCGCGCCCAGGCGCCGGAAGGTGGCTGGTGGCGCAGCCGCTCCGGTTGGGCAGTTCCTCGGCCGGCGCGGTCTCAGTAGTGTCGGGGCGGTCGCTCAGGGACGCCGCGAGGATGACCAGTTGTTCGGCGAACTCGGGGCCCAGCACCGGGAACTCGAGGTCGGGGTGCTGGTCGTAGCTGGCGGTCACGGAAGCGGCGACGAATTAGATGACGGCCTGAGCCGCCTGCGTGCGCGGGCTCGTGCGGCTGAGTCGGCTCAGGACACGCAGGAGCGTGGCCAGGTTGGTGTCGGCGGTCATCACCTGGCAGGCCAGGGCCTGTTCGCCGGTGTCGGCGGTGTCCCCGTCTTGCGGGGGGGGTGAACGACGGTCTGGTCCTGCCACAGTGCAGCGGCGTAGGTGTCACCGCGGGCGAAGTCTGCCGGCAACTACCGGAGCGGGCCTGAGCGCGGTCACTGGGTTGCCGCGGACATTTTTTCTCCGGTGACCGCCCACGAGCCCGCCCCCCCTGGCCGGGCCGGAAGCGACAGCCAGACGTCACTCCACGAGCCGCAGCGGACGGACCCTGCGGCGATCACCGGAGGCGGGAGGGGGCATCGGGCTTCAGAGGATGTCGTCGTTGGAGTCGAACTCGTGCTGGTCGGGGGGAAACTCGTCGAAGTACACCGAGTCCGTCTCTCCTGTCAGGACGGACAGGAGAAAGGACGTGCACTGGGTCGGGTGGTATTCCCATTCCGGTCCCCGGCCCTCGTTGAACATGACGGTCCACTCATCAGGCTTCTGCTCCGGCCGACGCAACCAGTACAGCATGGCGCCGCTGCCCTCGATGTAGGCCCACGGCCACACCTGGGCCTGGGGATCGTCCTGCAGTTGCGCCGGCTTGGGTTCGGTCTCCCACAAGTTGGCCAGGACTTCTGCCCGCTCCGTGGCCTGGTCGAGGAGGTTGTAGTCCTCGTCCGGACATGCGGGGTCCAGGAGCCAGATGGTCTCGTCGAAGACCCCGCCTCCGTAGGCCTCAACGAGTTCCTTGTAGTCCTGCGGCAAGGCGGTGCCAAGCCGCTGCTCGGCGGCGGCCCAGTCTCGCGGGCGGCGGGGGCCGGGGGGAGGAACGAGAGCGGCAAGGCGTTCCACGGTGGGGTGCATCGGGGTCGGTTTCTTTTCCTTGACGGGGGCTTAGTTGGGCTTTGGGGCATTGAAGGTAGAGACGCTGTTGGTACTGCTTTCGCCTTCGTAGGGGGTGAAGGAGAAGCCGCGGTTGCCGTGCGCCTCCAGGGTCATTCCCAGGGGGATGACGTCGCCGGGGTCGTTGGTCCGGTAGATGGGCGTGACCTTGCCGTCGATGGTCTCACCTGCATCGACGGCGGTTCTGATTTGGCCCTCGACCCTTTTTGCGGATCGGCCTGGGTGTGCGGGTTGTCGACGTAGGCGGCCGGATTCGGCGTGTGCCTGGGTGAGGGATTTCGTCTCCGTTTGCGACAGGGGTGCCAGTCCGTCGTGGTCGCGGATGAGCGCGAGTTGGACGGTATGCCCTACATCGATGGGCTCGTCAGAGGGCCTGGCCAAGAGCACCACCATCATGGCCAGGGCAGCTGTTTGGGCACCTCATCACAGCGGAGCCGGCCGCGTCTGTCCCCGTGACCCGGCACCCGGCATCCCGTCCGGCTGACACCCGCCCAACGCCACCGACACCCCCACTCACAGGCCGGTCCCGCGTGGTCCGGGCGGCACCGCCCAGGTCACCAGGACGGGCGTACGAGGTCCGGGGTCAGGGCAGCCAGGTCGGGGGTGCCGAGGAGGGTGAGGGCCAGTTCGGTTTCGCGGTGCAGGGCGTTCAGGGCGGCGGTTACTCCTTCGGCGCCGCCCGCGGCCAGGCTCCAGACGTAGGGGCGCCCGATCGCCACGGCGTCCGCGCCGAGTGCCAGTGCCTTCACCACGTCGGTGCCCCGGCGGATGCCTCCGTCGATGAGGACCGGGACCCGGCCTGCCACGGCCTCGGCGACGGCGGGCAGGGTGACGAGCGGGGCGATCGCGGTGTCCAGGTTGCGGCCCCCGTGGTTGGACATCCAGACGCCGATTCCGGTCTCCGCGGCCCGGCGGGCGTCGTCGGGGCGCACGATGCCCTTGGCCAGGACCGGCAGCCCGGAGACCGAGCGCAGCCATTCGAGGTCGGACCAGGCGACGGCGGGGTCGATCCGCGGGTCGTGGATGCCGTGGTGCGTGGGGTCGGCCGCGGTGCGGCCCGGTTGCGCGGTGTGGCCGGTCAGGTTGGCGGGCGTGCCGTGGGAGGGGAGGGCGAATCCGTTGCGCAGGTCCCTTTCCCGGAGGCCGGTCACCGGGGTGTCGACGGTGACGACGCAGGCGGTGGCGCCGGCCGCGCGGGCCCGGAGCACCAGGTCCTTGGTGAGGGCCCGGTCTCTCTGTACGTAGAGCTGGAACCACCAGGGGGCGGTGGCGGCGGCGCCGATCTCCTCCAGCGTCAGTGTGGAGAAGGTGCTCACCGTGGTGAGGGTTCCCGCGGCGGCGGCGCCCCGCACGGTCGCCGCTTCCGCGTCGGGGTGGAACAGGCCGTGCGAGGCGGTCGGCGCGAGGAGGATGGGCGTGGGGAGTTGCGTGCCGTAGAGGGTGCAGCGCATGTCCACGCCCGCGGTGCCGGTGAGGACCCGGGGCAGCAGGGCCAGCCGCTCGTAGGCCTCGGCGTTCCAGCGCACGGTCCGTTCGTCCGCCGCGCCGCCTTGGAGGTAGTCGTAGGCGGGGGCGGGCAGGACGTCGCGGGCCGCGTCGTGGAAGTCGGCCAGGGTGATGCGCTGGGGGTGGGGATCGGGATGGGGCGGAGTGGCGGGGCGCGGCGGCGAGGTCGTCACAGTGCTCCCTGGTCGGCGGCGTGCACGTGCAGGTGGAAGGTGAGGCGGTTGATCGCCTCTCGGGCGGCGGCCAGTGCTTCGTCGGCGCTGGGTGCGATCGCGCGTGCGTGGGCGACCCGGGAGGTGGAGGACTGCAGGGCCTCGACGGCGGCGTCCGGCGGGACCAGCAGCTGCACTTCGGTCACCCCGGGTATCGCGCGGGCCTCGTCCAGTCCCGTGGTCTCGGCGAGCACTCCGGGGGCGGGCAGCGCGGCGAACCAGATCGCCGAACTGCGGGGAGTGCGCGGTGCGGCGAGGGCGGCGCGGATGCCGGGCAGGACCTTCTCGCCGAGGGTGTGGCGGATGAGGCAGTCGGCGATGTCGACGCCGGTCACGTCGTGGGCGAGGGCCGGGATCTCGTCGCCGCCCATGCGGACGTGTGTCTCGATCAGCTGCGGTCCGTGTTCGGTGAGGACGACTTCGGTGTGGGTGGCGCCGGATCTGATGCCGAGGGCGTCCAGGATTCGTTCCACGTAGTTGTGGATTTGTTTTTCCTGGGCGGGGGTGAGGGGTGCGGGGCTGACGTGGCCCAGTTCGACGAAGTTCAGCGGGTCGGAGTACTTGCGGGTGATCGCGACGATCTGGTGGTCGCCGTCCTCGGAGAACGCCTCGACGCTGAACTGCGGGCCCTCGTGGAACTGTTCCACCAGGACCGGCGTGCCGTCGGCGTCCCCGAGTGTGCCGCCGGCGCGTGCGAAGGCGTCGGCGGCGTCCTCGGCGTCACGGGCCAGGGTGATGCCCTTGCTGAAGGAGCCGCTGCCCGGTTTCACGATGCAGGGGGTGTCGTGCGCGGCGAGGAACGCCCGCAGTTCCGCCACATCCGACACCTGGGCGCAGGCCGTGGTGTCGATGCCGGCTTCGCGCAGCCGGGCCCGCATGGCGTGTTTGTCGTAGACCAGAGCGGTGGTGCGCGGGGAGTGCGCGGTGAGGCCCAGCGCCTGGCCGATGAGTGCGCACTTGTCCTGGTCCCGCTCGCCGAAGGCCACGATCCGGGTGAACGGGTGCCGGGCGTGCACGGCCTGGGCGAACGCGGTCCATTCGTCGTCCGGGGCCTCGGGGCTCACCCCGATGATCCGGGTGTGTTCCGTCGTCTCACGGAGTTTGGAGAGGTAGTCCAGTCGGCAGATGACGGTGGTGCGGGTGCCGGGGCGGGCGCGGCGCAGCCGGGTGGGCAGGTCTCGGCCGCTGCCGATGACCAGGACGTGCTCGGACCTCAGGACGTGCTCGGACAT
Source organism: Streptomyces sp. NPDC018029 (assembly GCF_044327655.1). Classification (NCBI taxonomy): domain Bacteria; kingdom Bacillati; phylum Actinomycetota; class Actinomycetes; order Kitasatosporales; family Streptomycetaceae; genus Streptomyces; species Streptomyces sp. NPDC018029. The sequence continues at coordinate 33,210 of NZ_JBIRFV010000014.1, forward strand.
GAAGGTGGACCTCGCTGGGAGTGGGCGTACGGCGGTGGTCAGAGGTGGGTGAGCCAGCCGTGGGGGTCGGCTGTCCGGCCGTGGACCACGTCCTGGAACGCCTGGCGCAGTTGTCGCGTGAGCGGTCCGCTGCCCGCTTCGGTGACGGGGCGGTCGTCGACCGAGGCGATGGGGACGATCTCGGCGGCGGTTCCGGTGAGGAAGGCCTCGTCGGCGACGTAGAGCTCGCTGCGGGTCAGGCTCTGCTCGCGCACCTGGTGGCCGAGGTCGCGGGCGAGGGTGATGGTGGTGTCCCTGGTGATGCCGGGCAGGATGTTGTCGCTGATGGGCGGGGTGGTGATCACTCCGTCGCGTACGGCGAAGACGTTGGCGGCGGACGCCTCGGCGACGTGGCCGCCGGGGGTGAGCATGAGGGCGTCGTCGTAGCCCGCACGGATCGCGGCGACCTTGGCGAGCGCGGAGTTGACGTAGGCGCCGGTGGCCTTGGCCAGTGGCGGCACCGCGTGCACGCCGTTGCGCTGCCAGCTGCTGACCATCAGCCGGCAGCCCTCCTGCTCGGCCTTCTCCCCCAGGTACGAGCCCCAGGGCCAGGCCGCGATGGCGACTCTGGCGCTGTCCAGGCGCGGGGCGACGCCCATGGTGCCGTATTCGAGGTAGACGAGGGGGCGCAGGTAGCCGCTCTCCAGGCCGGTGCGGCGCAGCAGTTCGAGGCATGCCTCGGTGAGTTCGTCGACGCTGTGGCCGGGGTCCATCAGGTAGACGCGCGCCGAGTCGTGCAGCCGCTGGAGGTGTTCGCGCAGCCGGAAGACGGCCGGGCCCTGCTCCGTGGGGTAGGCGCGGATCCCTTCGTAGACGCCCCAGCCGTAGTGCAGGCTGGGGGTGAGGACGTGTACCTGTGCCTGGTCCCAGGGGACGAACTTGCCGTCCATCCAGATGTCGCTGGTGGGCGTGAGCTTCATCGTGCGGCTCCGTGAAGGGTGGAGGAGGGCGAAAGGGTGCGGGAGGGGACCGGGGTGGCCGGGCTGCCGACGCGCTCCAGGCGGCGTTCGATGCTGCGGGACTGGAGGGTGAGCACCTCGTGGAAGGCCTTGGCGTGCGGCCCGTGGAAGGCGAACCAGCCCCAGCGGGGTCGCAGTTCGCAGCCGCGCTGGAATTTGGCCTCGTAGGTGGCGAGTCCGTAGTGGATGCGGCGGATGCCGTTCTCCAGGGCCCAGCGGGCGCTCTCGTGGTAGGTGAGGGCGAGGTAGCAGCCGGAGGCCTCGGGGGCGAAGCCCACGGTGCGCAGGAAGAGGGTGTCGCCGGCCCTGAGGTACAGGGCGAAACCGAGCATGCGGTCCTCGTGGACGGCGCCCAGGACGACGCACGACTCGCCGATCTCCTCGCGCAGGGCGTCGAAGTCGCGGCGGACGCGCTCGTGTCCGCCGGGCAGTCCGTACTTCGCCCGGTGGGCCACCTGGAGGGCGGTCACCGTGTCGTCGAGGGCTTGCGGGCCGGTGGTGGCCACGGTGTGGAAGCCGCTGTTCTCGTAGGCGGTGACCTCTTTGCGCAGTCCTCTTCGGCGGCGGCTGCTGAGTCCGGCCACGTACTGCTCCCAGTCGTCGGCGCGCAAGTCGTGCACGGCGTCGGCGCCGAGGAGCGTGGCGTGGTAGCCGGCACGGGTGGCGGCGGCGTCCACCGCCTCTGCCTCGGGCTCACCCACGTAGAGCAACGCCGTGCTGTGGCAGCCGAGTTGGTCCGCGATCTGCATAAGGAGGGCGGGGAGCGCCGCCATGACCGACCGGCGCTGCTGCGGGGAGCGTCCGTGGGTGTGGGCCACGCCGTGATGGTTGCCGAAGGTGGCGAGGGCCAGGGAGGGGTAGTGGTCGGCGCGGTCCTGGGGCAGGGATGTGGTGAGGCGGTGCCACTGTGCGCGCTCGGCCTCGTCGAGGAGTTCGGGCTCGGCCATGGGTGAGGCGGTGCCTGCCAGCCTGGGGGCGTCGTAGAAGAGCAGCCCGCCGGGCTTGTGGGTGACGAGCAGAGTGGCCAGGGCCACCGGCCGGTCCTCTTCGAGCACTTGAAGGCAGTGCGTCTCGTGGAGGTCGGTGCGTGCGGTGAAGCGCAGCCAGCGGGCGTCGTCCCAGATCAGGCCGGTGCCGTCCTGCCCGGTGGCGTCGTGGTGTGCCCGGTGGTGGCCGGGCGCCAGCAGCCGGGCCGTGAACGAACCGTGGTGCGCGGTGGGCGCGGTCGTGGTCATCGCGCCCCGCCCTCGGTGCGGCCCGAGGTGGCGGGGACCGGCGCGGGCGGGTCGGTGTCGTCCCAGCCGAAGCCCGCGCCGACCAGTTGTGCGGTGGCGTCGATTCTGCTGTCCAGGACGGCGGGGTCGGGGTCGGTGATCACCCAGGTGGCGAGGAAGTCGCCGGACTTGCGCAGCCGGTAGCGCTCCCCGCTCCAGTCGTCGCCGATCCGGGTGTTGAGGACGAAGTCCGTGGTGCCGGGCGGCGGTTCGGGCAGGCGCAGGACCCGGCCGTGCTTGGGCGGGATGCCGCAGAAGGCGGCGCGGGGGGCGGTGCGCGCGTGGTCGCGTACGGTGTCGAGCGCGACGGGCAGCCCGCACTCGATGCGGGCCCACAGCTCTCGCGGGTCGGTGCCCAGGATGTGGCGGAGCATGGCGGGGATCGGGCCGCCGCCGATCCGGGCGGCCACTTCGCACAGCACGATCCGGCCGCTGTCGGTGACGAAGAACTCCGCATGCGCGCACAGGGTGTCCGGCGAGGGCAGCGCGTCGATCAGTCGCCACGTCTCTTGGACCAGCCGCTCGTGGAGCGGATCGGCGGGGTCGAGGTTGCGCGAGCCGAGCGGGGCGTCCTCCCAGTGGGTCAGGCACCCGGCGCCGGTGTAGCGGGAGGCGACGGCCGCGACGGGCTCGCCCTCGGCACGGAAGACGTCCACGTGGTGCAGGGTTCCCTCGATGAACTCCTCGACCTCGTACGAGCCGCCCGCCACCTGCTCGGCGAGTGCGTCCGCCTGGCCGGGCGCGTCGAGCACGTGCACGCCCGTCGATCCGGAGCCGCTCCTCGGCTTGACCACGACCCGGCCGGGGTGGGCGGCCATGAAGTCCGTGATGTCGTCCACGGTTGCGGCGGGCGCGAAGGCGGGGACGGGCAGGCCCGCGGCGCTCGCGTACTGCTTCATCAGGACCTTGTCGCGGTACGCGGCGGCCGCGGTGCTGTCGAGGCCGGGCAGGGCCAGCTCGCGGCGCAGCAGGGCGGCGCGCTCGACGTCGGCCTCGGCCAGTGCCAGGACGGCACGGGGACGGTGTCTGCGGGCGGCCGCACGGGCGGCGGTGAGCACGGCGTCGTCGTCGGTGTAGTCGGGGACGGTGACGACCTGCGTGAAGCCCTCGCCCACGGGGGCGCCGTCGGCGGTGACCGCGACGAGCCTGCCCGCCTCCTCCGGCAGCCACTGGGCGAAGGGGAGCCCTGCCTGGCGGGGGCTGATCAGGACGAGGATCACGCGGACGCCTCCTGGGTCCCGGGGAGGCCGAGCCGTGCGGCGAGCTCGTCCAGGGCGCGGGCGGTGCCCGCGTCCAGGGGGATGCCGTGGGTCTCCCGGTGCCGCTCGTGGGCGCGTTGCGGGTCACCGGGGGCCAGCACGGGCTGGTTGGTCGCGGCGGTCGCGGTGCGCACCGTGGTCAGCAGGTCCGTCAGTCCGGTGGCGAAGCTGTCCGCGCCGGTGAACGCGGCCGGGTCGAGGGCGAGTACGAGATGTCCGATGCCGCGGCTCGCTCCGGTGCCGCCCTCGCCGACCTGGGAGAGGTGCCAGTCGGGTGCGGTGCCGGTGAGGACGGCGCCGAGCAGGGTGACGGCCATGGCCAGGCCCTGCCCCTTGTATCCGCCAAGGGGCGAGAGCGCGTACGCCTCCTCGGGGTGCGTGGTGGGCCGCCCCGCGCTGTCGGTGGCCCAGCCGTCGTCCAGGCCGCGGCCTTCGGCCCTGCGCTGCTTCACCTCGCCGAAGCAGACCTGGCTGGTGGCCATGTCCAGGGCGAATTCCTCGTCGCCGCCGCCCGCGGCGACGCTGATGGGGTTGGTGCCGAACAGCGGCTCGACGCCCCCGTACGGTGCCACCCGGGAGGCGGCCGAGGTGACGGCGATGCCCACCAGGCCCGTCCGGGCCAGGGCACGTGTGTAGACCGACGCGGCCCCGAAGTGGTTGGAGTTGCGCACGCCGACGGCGGCCACCCCGTACCGGGCGGCCCGCTCCGCCGCGAGCCGTGCGGCCGCAAGTCCGGCAAGGACACCGAGCGAGCCGTCGGCGTCCAGGAGCAGTCCGGCGCCCCTGTCCCGCACGACGGTCGGCTCCGCCGCCGCGCGGGCCACTTTGGTGGACAGCTCGGTGAGGTACTGCGGGAGCAGGCGCAGGCCGTGCGTGTCGATGCCGCGCAGCGAGGTGGTGACCAGTGCGTCGGCCACCTGGTCGGCCTGCTCCGGGGGCAGGTCCGCCGCGCTGAGTGCCTCGCGGGCGAGCTTTCGTGCCGGTCGTGGGTGGATGGTGCGGCCCGTGGCGGGCGGCGCGGGCTCGGCCGGGGGTGTCCCGGCCGGGGCTTGGGTGGTCAACGGGTGCTCCTGTGCACGAAGTGGTGGGGGCCGAGCCCCGGCAGGTCCAGGGGCCGGCCGAGGACGTCGAAACGGTGCTTGCGGTAGAAGCCGAGGGCCGCGTCGGGGACGTGGCCCCAGACCGTTTCGGCGCCGTCCAGGGCCGCGACGGTCAGGGTGGTGCGCAGCAGCGCACTGCCGGCACCCGTGCCGCGGGCCTCCTCGAGGGTGGCCATGCCGTACAGGCGCCGGGCGTGGCCGGGGCGCGACTGCGGCAGGTCGTGGCCGGCCGGTGGGTCCTCGGCGTACAGGGAGGCGGCGCCCACCGCGCGGCCCTGGCGCAGCGCCGCGAGGTGCCGGGTGGCGGGGTGTTCGTCGTGCGGGGGGCCGGCGCCCGGCGTGGCCGGTGTACAGCCCGGTGTCTGACGGCGTACGAGGTGGACGCGCTCGGCCGGGACGTGGTGCACGGACCAGCCGTGGGCGGTGGCGTGGGGGAGGTAGCCGGAGCCCGGGCGGTCGGGCAGCGCGACGTGGCCGGTGGCGTCGAGGCTGAGCCCGTGGCCGGTGTCCACCGCGAGCAGGTCGACCACGTCGACGTCGAGGTGGTCGACCAGACCGCCGAGGTGGGCGGTGGCGGAGACGCCCGCGGCGGACTCGGGCATGCAGCCGAGCATGGTGATCAGGCCGCGTTCGCGTGCGGCCCGCAGCATGGCCAGGGCCGGGGTGAGGCCGCCCGCTTTCATCGGCTTGACGTTGATGCCGTGGAAGGCGTGCGCGCAGGCGTCCAGGTCGGCCGGGGAGGTGATGCTCTCGTCGGCGATGACGGGGATCGGGCTGATCTCCTTGAGGCTGCGGGCGTCGTCCCAGGCCGCGCGGGGGTAGGGCTGTTCGATCAGGCGCACCCCCAGGCCCTGCAAGTGGGACAGGGCGGGGACGAGCCGGCCCGGATCCCAGCCGCAGTTGCCGTCGATGAGGAAGGGTGCGTCGGTCCGGCGGCGCAGTTCGCGCAGGATGTTGAGGTCGCCGGGGTCGGCGAGCTTGACCTTGTAGGCGCACCAGCCCGGCCGCTCGCGCAGTTTTCCGGCCATCGCCTCGGGGGTGTCGAGGCCGATGCTGTAACTGGAGCGCAGGTTGTGCGGCCGGTCCAGGCCCAGGGACTTCCACAGCGGGACGCCGAGCAGGCGGGCCCGCAGGTCGTGGAGGGCCGAGTCGAGTGCCGCGAGCACGAACGGGGAGTCGGGCAGTTCGGCGGCCAGCCGCTGCCAGAGGGTGTCGGCGTCGCCGTCCGGCCCGCGGACGTCGAGCGTGGCCAGCAGGGGCGCCGTTCGCCGCAGGTCGGCGTGCATCCGCTCCAGGCCGGAGTTGTAGTGGTCCGTCATGAAGCAAGACGCTTCGCCGTAGCCGGACACGCCGTCCTGCTCCGCCTCGACGATGACCGTGCGCGTGATCGGGATGGCCTCCCGCGCGGAGCGCCAGAGGTGACGTTGGGTCAGGCTGGCCTCGTGCGCGGTGACCCTCACCGGCTACCCGCCCGTGGCGGCTGGGGCGCTTCGGGGTCGGGCTGCCCGGGGAACCAGGAGCCCAGCGCGGGGCGCAGGTCGTCGAACCACTCCGCCTTGGGGTCGTACTTCGCGAAGAACTGCCGCCCCACGAGCCGGGCGTCACGGGCCTGGAGCAGCCGCAGCGAGAAGACCCGCTCCCCCGCGACGGTGGTCACCGAGTCCAGCAGGACCTTCCCCGGGGAGGCCGACATCACCGGGCCCCGGGCGGAGCGGGCAAGGCCGGAGACGCCGCGGATGGCGTCGTTGTAGATGTCCAGCGCCTGGGCGAGCGGCACGCCGAAGTAGCTGCGGGCGCCGGTGTCCCGCTCGACGAACATGTAGTACGGCACCACGCCGAGTTCCACGAGCTGCTGCCACATCCGCGACCAGGCGTCCGCGCGGTCGTTGACGTGAGCGATCAGCGGTGCCTGGGCGCGGATCACCGCACCGGTGGACCGCACCCGGGCGATGGCCTCCCGTACCACCGGGGTCTCCAGCTCTTTGGGGTGGGAGAAGTGCGCCATCACCGCGACGTGCCGGCCGGCCGCCACACAGCGTTCGAGCAGCCGCAGCAGATCGTCCGCGTCGGCGTCGCCGGTGAAGCGGGCCGGCCAGTAGGAGAGCGCCTTGGTCCCGAAGCGCAGTGTGCGCACGCTCTCCATGGCCGGGTCGAGCAGCGGCTCGATCCAGCGCTTGAGCACCGAGGTCTTCATGATCATGGGGTCGCCGCCGGTGAAGAGGACGTCGGTGACCTCGCGGTGGTTGGCCAGGTAGCCGGTGAGGTCCTCGGGTGAGCGCAGCGCCTGCCGGAGTTCGGCCACCCCGACGAACTGGGCCCAGCGGAAGCAGTAACCGCAGTAGGCGTGGCAGGTCTGGCCCTGCGAGGGGAAGACCAGCAGGGTCTCGTCGTACTTGTGCTGGAGCCCGTCGAGCCTGCGTCCGTCCAGTGTCGGCACATTGGCTTCGAGCTGGTCGCCGGGGTGGGGGTTGAGCAGTTCCTGGGCGTCGGCGGCGGCCTTGCGCAGGACGTCGCGCGGCGCGTCGCTGTCGTGGAGGGCCGCGATGTTGTCGAAGACGTCCGGCGGGAGCATGTCGCGATGCGGGAAGGTGAGCCGGAAGATCGGGTCGTCGGGCGCCGCCGACCAGTCGATGAGCTGGTCGGCGACGTACTCGTTCACCTTGAAGGGCAGGACGGAGGAGACGACCCGCAGGTCGCGCAGGTACTCCTCGGACATCCCGCGGTCGCGGGCGAGCGCCGCCAGGCGTTCGTGGGAGTAGGTCTTCACACCAAATCCTCATGGGTCCTCGGTGGCGGGGGTGCCCGCCACCGGTCGCGGGCCGGGGCAGCGTCAGTGGGCGATGTGGGAGCGGGACCAGTCGAAGTCCACCTGGTCGGCCACGCCCATCTGCTCCACCAGCTTGTGCAGTCCGGTGTAGTCGCGGACCAGCCGCGCACGGCCCGCGTCGGCCTGGCAGTCCGCGAGCATCTCGTGCCCGCCGTCGATGCCGGCGAGGTCGACGATCCGGTGCCAGGTCGAGTAGTCGTTGGCCACGAAGGCGTCCAGACCCTCCATCAGCATGTCCAGGAAGTACCTGCGCTGGCGGGCGTCGAGGTGGTGGTAGACCATCTCGGCGAGCACGTGCGAGATGGACGCGTGACAGTACTCGTCGCGGTTGTGCAGCTTGGCGGTCGTGCTGTTGATCGGCTGGATCGTGGTGTCCTCGGCGAGCAGGTCGAGGTAGGCGTTGATGGAGATCTCCGAGACCGTCGCGAAGGCCAGCGTCGTCAGGGACTTCTCCCAGCGCTCGCCCGCCCGGTCCCGCAGTTCCTGGTGGACGCGCGCGGTGTGGGAGAGCGGCAGCGCGTTGTCCGGCATGGCCTGCCCCCGCTTCCTGCGGGTCACCGCGCTCGCGTTGAGGTGCATGAGCGTGTGGTACTGCTCATCGACCATCGCCTGGGCCAGCGACAGGTTGAGCGCCTCCCCGGTGAGGCCCGGGTACTCCCCCTCCATGACCAGTGCGAACGCGGGGTTGGCCACCTTCTGCTCGGCCATGACGGTGTGCCGGTTGTACGCGATCCACGCCCAGCTCAGCAGTTCGGCCCGCTTGTCCGGGTCCAGGCCGCGGAAGGTCGGGTGGTCACGGAAGGGCAGGATCTGCTCGGGATAGTCCGCGCGTGACAGGTCGAACAGTTCGTCGAGGTCGGGCTCGTCCCGCTTGACGGTGGCACGACGGTGCCAGTTGCCGACGAGCCGGCGGATCACCGCGTTCTCCACCGGGTCGTTCGGGTCGAAGGTCGGGATGCCCTCGGGGAGCGGGGGGCCCGGTATCTCCTGCCCGACCGCGTCGTCGGGGCCGCCTTCAAGGATCGGGGTGTCGCTGTTCATCACATTCCTCACGGGGAGCGGTACCGGCCGGCACCGCGGGTGGTGGGGCGCCGCCTTGCGGCAGGCGCCGGGGGCCCACGCGGGCTCAGGACTCCTGGAGCCAGTAGCGCGTCAGGTGGCGGCGCGCGTCGCTGTAGGAGGAGCGGGCGTGCAGCATCCGCTGGTTGTCCCAGACGAGGATCGAGTCCTGCGGGATGAGGACGGACACCTTGTTGTCCCGGAAGAACGTCTCGGCGCGCACGGCCAGTTCGCGTCCCAGGGAGCCCAACGGCAGTTCGTCGGCGGGCACATCGGCGTCGACCGGAGGGTCGTAGTGGCCGGCTGTCAGCAGGTTGTAGCTGAACCGGACGATGTCACGGCCCTCGGGAGTGCTCTCCACCACGGGGCGGCGCACTCCGGCGGTGCCGGTGCCGCCGGTGTTGTGGCCCACCCAGTCGATGGCTTCGCCCTGCACTGTGCGACGCTCCTCCTCGCTGAGGGAGGCGATGAAGGCGTACGCGTCGGCGAGTTCGGTGTGTCCGCTGCCGCACCGGGCCTGGACCCGGCAGTGCAGAGCGAGGTAACGGGGCGGCGGGTTCCAGCCGGGTGCCTCGGTGTGCACGAGGATGGTGTTGGTGCTCTTGGAGTAGCGCCGGTCCTCGAAGCCGGGGGCGGCCTTCACCTGATAGCGCAGCTGCCCGTCGTACTGCGGTATGAGGGCGCCGAGATCCTGCAGGGCCGCGGCGGCCTGTTCGTCGGTGGTGATGCCGTCGAGCAGGGTGTAGCCCTGGTCGAGGAGTTCCTGCTGGGTGCGCGGGGTGAGGGCAGTCGTCATGGTCTGCGTTGCTCCATGTCAGGTCCTGGGGATGGGGAGGCATGGGGTGGCATGGGCCGGGCGCGGCGGCGCGCGAAGCCGCCGCCGCGCCGGGGCGGGCTCCACCGAGGAAGGGATGTGCGGCGCACGGCCAAGGGGGCGTGCTCGGCGGACACGTCCCGAGGCGCTGCGGGTGCCGGGCAGCTCGGCGCCGGCCGGGGAAAGACCACTGCGGGCGGGGAGGCGGCGGCACGTCACCGTGATCGGCGTGGGCCGGCGTCCGTGCGCGCCTCTCGCTCCTGCGGGGTGTCGCGGTAGCGGGCCGGCGCGTGGTCGCGTACGGCGAGGGGTGCCGCGCTCACCCGGTCCGCGGGGCGGGGGTGGAGGGAGGGCCCGGGCTCAACTGCCCCAGGTCACATCGGTGCTGTGCATCACGTCCGGGGTGAGCTGGGACAGGTCGCCCGCCGGGACGGTGGCGGCGGACGTGCTTTCGGAACGTACCTGGGCGAAAGCCTGAGCACTGTCCGGGGAGACCGCCTGAGCCATGAGGAGGGCGCCGAGCGCGATGCAGCCGGCTGCGACAGTCCTGAAAGTCGGGGTGAGTCTCACGGAACGGCCTTTCGGTGAATTGCGTTCTGCTTTTCGGCAAACCTCCGGCATCCGCTCGGAGTGCTTTTGGCTCTCCCCGCCTCGCCGGTGCCCTTACTCTGGCAACTCACCGTCCCCTTCGGAAGGGGGATCCGGTGGACGGAACATGTTGTGTCCTATCCCGTCCACGGGTGACGGGGACGCCATGCGGTCCCAGAACTCCGGAATCAGCACCACTCCGCAGGACGCCATCCGAAAGGGTGCCAAGGGGAAATGCGCGGCGAGTGATCGCAAGCACAGGGCCGCGGCCCTCAGTTCCGCGACGGCCAGGCTCGGCGCGGTCAGGAAGAGGCCGACCACGGGCCCGCCGGGCCCGTCCGGGTCCACGCTGACGTGCTCCAGGCCGTCTCCCGGCTCGGCGCAGGAGGTCACGGCAGCCCTCGTCCCCGCCGGCAGCGGCACATCAGCGGGCCCGTCCAGACGGACATGCACGAGATACATGGCTCCCCCTTTCCCATCACCCTTGTTCCTGTGCTCGGCCGACGGCGGTCCCGGCCGCGAACGGCCGCGCGCACCCGCCGGCCGCCCGCACCCGCCGGTCGCCCGCATGCCCGGGCAGCACCCTTCGCGCTCACCCGACGGCAGGCGGCCCGGCCCGTACCGGCGCGGACCACGACGTCAGCGCAGGTGAGGCACGTGTTCCTCATAAAGCGGCCCAGTTCACCGGCAGTTGACACCACCCGCGGCCGCAGCGGGCGCCGCTCCCTGCAGACAGCCGCGGCCGAGCACACAGCCGGGCCATTCCCGCTTCCGCCACCAGGGCGGGCCGGCCACGACGACACCCAGGCCGTCCGTCATCCGACGCACTATTGATACACCACCCGCAAAGCCGCGGTGCCCTTTTCCCAGGCCGCCGTCGGGTTGGTACCGCCCGAGTCCCTCCGCCCTCGACCGGCGCTGTGCCACAGCCCGAGTGCGCATTCCTTCAAGTTTCACCCACCTGCCCGACCGTCCCACTCTGCCCCGTTCCATGGCTGGCCGATGAATGCAGTGGCCGATACCGTCCAGGCCGAAGGGGTTGATGAGGGACGTTCCCCGAACGCATCGTGTTCTGAGCGTGCGACGCCACGAATTCCACGGAGCACCGGGAATTCACGGCGGGTCGATGCCGTCACCTGTACCGATTCCTTTGACGCGACTCGTGACTTCGCAGCCCGAAGAGAGCTGAACGACCGGCGGAGACATAGCCTTTATGACGAATGCCTTGACCTCGGCGGCGCCCGTCCGCCCTTCGCCTTTGGCGTTCCGCGTCTTCCTCGGCGGGCAGAGCGTCTCGCTGATCGGCGACGGCCTCGCGATCCTCGCGATTCCCCTGCTCGTCCTCGAGGTCAGCGGATCCCCGTACGCGGCGGTGATGGCCGCCATCCCGCGGACCGTCGGCTATCTGCTGGTCGGCCTGCCCGCCGGTGCGCTGGTGGACCGGCTGAACCCCCGTAACGTCATGCTGACCATGGACGTCGTACGGTTCGGGGTCTTCCTCTCCCTCGCCGTACTCGCGGCCACCGGGCAGCTCGCCGTCCCGGTGATCCTCGCCCTCGCGTTCGTCGCGGCGGGGGCCGGCGTGTTCTTCGAGACCGCGCTGACCGTGGCGGTGCGGGACCTGGTCGAGGAGGAACGCCTGGTCCGTACGAACTCGCTCCTGGAGGCCGCGAATCAGAGCGCGCAGATCGTCGGCCCGGGGCTGGTCGGCGTGCTGTCGGCGCTCTGGGGCCTCCAGGTCGCCCTCCTGGTCAACGCCTGCACCTTCGCGGTGTCCTTCGTTTCCGTCCTGCACGTCCTGCGCGGCAAGGGCCGGGCGAGCCAGACTCCCTCCCCGCCGCTGCGTGAGGCCCTGCGCGGGGTGCGGGGCGACCTGGTCGAGGGCTTCCGCTGTCTGCGGTCCCTGCGTGTCGTGCTCGTGGTGACCTGCTTGCAGGCGAGCGCCAATCTCTTCCTCGCCGTCGGCTACCTCCTGGTCTTCTACCTGCGCGACACCCTTCACCTCGGCGCCTCCGAGGCGAGTGCCGTCGTCGCGGCAGGCGGCGTGGGCGGGGTGCTCGGCACCGCGGTGGCCCTCCGGCTCGGTCGCAGGATGCGGCACGAGACCCTCATCGCACTCAGCGCGGCCTGTCTGGGGACCACACTGGCGTCCCTGGGGGTGGCGACCTCCCTGGTCCCGCTGCTGGTGCTGAATCTGCTGCTCGGGGGTTCCACGGTGACAGCGGTGGTACTCATTCGTACGCTGCGCCAACGCCTGGTGCCACGAGCCCTGTTGGGCCGGGTCACCGCCACGGCCAAGGTGGCCGCGCTGGCGGCGAGCCCGGTCGGAGCTCTCGCGGGCGGTGCGCTCACCACGCTCAATCACGGCGATCCCCGCCCGGTGTTCCTGGCAGCCGGTCTCCTCAGCGTCCTGACGACCGCGGCCGCTTGGGTACTGGGTCTGCGGGCCGGGGCACGCGACGCGTCCGGCACGGAAGAGGGGCCCACCGCGCCCACCGCGTCCGGGGCGTCTGCCACACCCGTACCGGAGGCCGGCGGGGCCGCCCAGGCGCCCTGACCGACGGCGCCACCTCCCCCTTCCCCCGTTCCCCCCGTTCACCCGCCCGCCCTGCCGGCCGAGGGCCGACCCGAGGGCCCGGCGCCACACCACCCGTCCGCGCCACCCACCCGTCCGCGCGGCGCCTGCCGAAGGCCAAGCCGTCGTAAAGAATGCGTCTTCGCGGGCAGGCTGATTCCAGGCCCCGCGCCCGGCACGACATCACGGGCACGAGCGGGCCGCAGGCAGCGCGCCCGCGGCCCGCGAAGTCGTCGCGGGCCGCGGGCAGTTGGGCATCGTCATGGTCAGCCCGGCCCTCCATGGCGCCGGACAGAGTCAGTACGTCCCGGACGACCTGTCGGCCGAGCGGCGGGACCCGCCTTCACGGGGCCGGTCCTGCACAGTGGCCGCCGGGTTCGGCAGCCCTGTACGGAGGAGTTCGTGGGCCGAAAGGCGACCTTGACAAGATCACTCCCGCATCGGAAGTTCACTCCATGCGCTATGCACACACCAGAAGACGTCACACCGTGTCCGGAGGACCGCCCCGAGGCTGATCGCTCGCCCCGACTGTCGCGGAGACCACCGCGCCTCCCTCCCCCAGCCTTTCCGGACACGTTCACCGATCGGGAGACACACCTCATGCTGGCCGCACTCGGACTCGACACGGACACCGAACGCGTCTACCGCGCCATGCTGGACCATCGTGACGACGGGATATCCGCACTGTCCCAGCGACTCGCACTGCCGGAGGACCGGTTACGCGACTGCCTCGACCGGCTCCACTCCCTCGCACTCGTCCGACCGTCCGCCAAGGCCGACAGCGCCTTTCGGGTACTGGGCCCGGAACAGGCCATGAAGCTGCTGCTCGCCCGCCAGCAGGCCGAACTCGCCGCCCACCAGGAGCGCCTGGAGAGCGCGCGGGTCGCGGCCGCGCAACTCGTCGCGGAGTGCGCCGCCCTGCACAGACCCTCGGCCGGCTTCCACACCGAGGAGCTGACCGGCGCGGAGGAGATACGCGAGCGGCTCGCCCGACTCGCCTCCGACGTCCGCCACGAGATCATGACCCTCGCTCCGGGCGGCGCCCATTCGGAGAGCGACCTGGAAGCCAGCCGCAAGCCGAACGCGACCCTGCTGGAGCGCGGTGTCACCATACGGACCATCTACCTCGACAGCATCCGCAACCACCAGCCCACGCTCCGGCACGTCCAGTGGCTCCACGAGCGCGGCGGCCACGTCCGCACCGCTCCCAGCCTGCCGATCCGCATGATCATCGCGGATCGGACCGAGGCCGTCCTCCCCCTGGACCCCGCGGACGCGAGCTGCGGCGCCGTGGTCCTCACGGGGCAGGGCGTCATCACGGCCCTGTGCGAGCTGTTCGACAGCACCTGGCAGGCCGCGAACCCCTTGGTGCCCACGGTGGAACGGGACACCGACGGCCTCACCCCGCAGCACCGCGAGGCCCTCCGGCTGCTCGCCCAGGGGCTGAAGGACGACGCGATCGCCAAGCGCCTGGGCGTCTCCACTCGCACCGCCCGCCGCTTCGCGGCCGAACTCATGGACGCACTCCAGGCACGCAGCCGCTTCGAGGCGGGCGTCCACGCGGTCCAGAACGGCTGGCTCCCCGCGCACCGCACCTGACGGCCCGCGGCGATCGCGCCACCGTTTCGACTGCCGGACACCAACCGAGACCCGACCGTCGACTCGAGCCACCGCCCCCTCCGCCCCCCGGTACCCCTCTCCCCGTCAATGGCCTTCACCGCCCCAGCAGTTCGGCCAATCGGGCAAGGATGGCATCGATCTCATGCGGTGTGAGGGGTACGAGTTCGAACAGCAGCTCCTGCGCATCCCGCCGACCGGGCATGGCCCAGATCGACGGTGACCCCGCTCGCAGCGCTTCGTCCAGAGCGGCCGAGTCCATCGCCGACACAGCGGGATCCACCACCAGCCGGGCGCGGGCGAAGGGCAGGCCGGTCGAGTCGGGGACGGACGACGCGGTGACGCCCCGGACGGCACCCGCCCGCTCGACGAAGTCCGCCACCTTGTCCGCCTGTTGCTGCCGCCACACCGCCATGTCCAGCTCCTGACGCGCCTCGAGCGCGGCGAGGACGCCGATCACCGCCTCCTTGCTCGCCTTCATCGCACGGCCGATGCCCCGCTCCTGCGCCCGCACCGCCGCCACCGCGCCAGCCCGGCCCACCACCAGACCCGCGGTCGGGGAACCCAGGTACTTCTGGCCACTGATGGCCACCAAGTCCGCTCCGGTGGCGAGGAGTTCACCGATCCTGAAGTCCTGCGCGGCACCATCGACGACGACGGGAACCCCCCGACGATGAGCGACCGCCACGGCGTCGGCCAGCTCGGCACCGGACCCGCGCACGAGACGGGACGACACCAGCAGCAGGCACGCGACGTCCTCTCGGGCGAGACCCGTCTCCAGATCCTCCAGCGTGAACCCGCTCTCCGTCCCCACGGGAACCGGGACCGCACCCGCCAGCCGGACGGCCTGCACGATGGGATGCCCGTAGTTGACCGCGTGTCCCGCCGGCAGGACGACTGCGCCGGGCATACCGGTCGTGTCCGGCAGCGCCTCGACGCGCTCCGGGGACTCCCCCGTCATCGCGGCGGCGACAGCGAGAGTGATCGCCGAGGCCGTGCAGTGCACGACGGTCCCCGCCTCCGCCCCGGTGAACCGAGCCAGGGACCGGTCAGCCGCCTCCTGCAATTCGTCCATCACGAAGAACTCCGACAGCGCCCCGGCGACCGCGGCGCCGACGCCGTCCCCACTGCGTGAGACACCGAGGGGCGTGTAGGGCCCTCGTGCGTTGATGATCCGGCTGAGTCCGTATGCGGCGTGCAGTCCCATGGGAGCCATCCTGCCCTCTCCAACTGCACCGGCAGCGACATGCAGTGCGACGCCCTCGTCATCCGTGCGAAGCGCGGGCGCACCGAACGCCGCCCTCCGTTACGCGGCCGGCAACATGTGCCCTGGCAGTAGCCACGCTCCGCAGCGTCGCCGGGACGTCGGCAGTACCCAGGCAGCTCTGCGGGTCCGGGCAGCATCGAGGTGCTTCTGGTGAAGGTCCTGGTCATGCCGATGAGACCTGCGTTCGACCCGGGCAAGGGCCCGGAATACCCAGCGCCTAGGGTGAGCTTGTGCAGCATTTCGAGGTCGTGACAGCCGTCGCCGCACCCCCGGACCAGGTGTTCGCGGTATGCCTGGACGTGGAGTCGCATACCCGCTCGATGGCCGATTCTTCGGAGCGAGCGGTTGGCGGCAGGACCCGGGGCGAGCTGGCGCTCGGTGACACGGTGACTTTCCAGGCTCGCCATCTCGGTCTGACCTGGCGGCTCAAGGCCCGCATCACCTCCTACGACCGGCCCCGATGTTTCGTGGACGAGCAGGAGTCCGGACCCTTCAAGCGATGGCGTCACGCCCACCACTTCGAGCCGGACGGCACCGGCGGCACCATCATGCGAGACGTCATCGACTTCGCCTCACCGCTGGAGCCTGTCGGACGCATCGTCGACAGACTCCTCCTGCGCCGGTATATGTCCCGCCTCATCAGAATCCGCAACGCCTACCTGGCCAGCACTTTCGACTGAGTGGCCGGGCCAGGAACCCGTGCTCCACCGCAATCGCCCCGCGCCGCCGGCGGACCGGGGCGGACGCGACGCGTATCTGCCCGGCAGCAACCCGACGGGACAGAGCACCAGGGCCCGAATTGACCAACAGCGTCCCCTCACGGGCGGCGGGCCGTCCCATGCGCTGACGTTATTTCTCGTGAACATTCCCGAGCCCGTCGGCCTCCAGCTGCTGCCTGCCCAACATTGCGATGTCGGTTTGTTTTGACGTCAGTCGGGGGCTCGCGGTGGGACTGTGAGGTCGGCTAGGGCGATGACTGCGGCCAGGGGACCCAGCAGGGCCCACCGGGCCGAGCGGGCGAGGCGGCACACGCCGGGAGCAAAGTAGAGAGGGGCCAGCACGACAGCAGTCAGGCCGATCTGGACCGCCGCCACCTCCCACCAGGGGACCACCGACGTCAAAGGCTGTGCCCAGGCAACGCATAGAACGGCCAGGAGAAGGACCGGACCCACCACGATCAGTGCCGTGCAGCTCCAGAAGAGCAGGGAAAGGTATCGGCAGGCTGGCCAGTCGGCCAGATCGCGGGGTTTGACGTTCCGGGTGACGTTCACGATCCCAGCCTGCGGCGGGCGACCGGTTCACGACATGAGCGCGAATACTCAGCGGGCCCTCGCCGGCTACTCAGGCGGCCGCGGTCACCGCCCCTCGCCTCCGGGCGCCCTCGCCCTGGGCCACCCAGACACAAGGGCCGACAGCGCGGCACGCTGCCGCGCCTCCTCCGCCACCACCGCCGCGAGCGCCTGGCGGTCCACGTGTCGCTCCACCGCCGCCAGGACCAGGCACTGCAACTCGGCCGCATCCAGCGCCTCGACCTCCCACTGCACCGAGCGCCGGCGATCGTAGCCGTGGCGCCTCGCCCATGCCACCCACCGCGGGTCGGAGGCCTTGCCCGCCGTGGGCGGCAGCTCCCCCACGTACAGCAGCACCGCAGGGCGTCCATCGGTCGCGGTCCGCTCACGGACCAGCTGAGCGTACGGTTCGCTCGAAACCCCCCGCACAGCCAGGGCCAGGACCCCCAACTCAGCCAGCCACGCGCCGATTTGAGCCCGGAGAGAGTCCTTCTCGCAGTACACGTACAGCGCCACGTCCTGGCCCCGGGTCCGGGTCCGGGTCCGGTCCAGCCGGAACGCCGCTTCAGGTGGCTGATTTGTCGAGCGGCTGCGGAGGTGCCTGGTTCGGTGGAGCTATGTCCTGGTCGGGGGTACGGGTCTGTGCTGCGTGGACCTGTGAGGGCTTGCGTCCTCGGGTTCCCATGAGGGTCGTGAGGGTGGAGGCGCCGGCGACTGCGGCGATGCCGAGCCACTGGGCCGTGCCGAGACGCTGTTGGAGGATGAGCAGGCCGAACAGGGCGCCCGCGGCGGGCTCCAGGCTGGTGAGAACGCTGAAGACGCGGGGCGGGATACGGCGCAGGGCCTCCAGGTTGAGGGTGTAGGGCAGCACGCTGGAGGCGATGGCCACGATGGCCGCGATGCCCAGGACTTCCGGGTCGAGCAGGCCACTGCCGGCGTGGGCGATGCCGTAGGGGGCGCTGAGCAGGGCTGCCCAGCTGATGGCCACGGCCAGGCCCTGGCCGCCGCTGAGTCGGGTGGCCATGCGGGAGGAGGCGAGGATGTATCCGGCCCAGCAGCATGCTGCTGCGGCCGCCAGCGCGAGGCCGGCCGGGGGAAGGGGCCCGGTGCCCGTGCCGCTGAGCAGGATGACGCCGCCTGCCGCCAGGAACGCCGGCAGCAGATCGATCAGCCGGCGTGAGCCGACCAGGGCGATGGTGAAGGGGCCGAGGAACTCGATCGTGGCGACGATGCCGAGCGGGATGTGGTCGACGGCTTCGAAGAAGGCGATGTGGTGGCCGGCGAGGAGGGTCCCGGCGGCGAGCACCGTCTTCCAGGCTCCCTTCGTCTCCGTCAGAGTGTGACGGCCGGGGCGCCACAGCAGGCACAACAGCACGCCGGCGATCAGCAGACGCAGGAAGACCACCCCGGCGGCGCCTGCTTGGGGATACGCGAGCGGGGCGAGGGCCGCACCGAACTGAATGCCGCTGACACCGGCCAGGACGAGCAGAGGGGCGGGCGCCCTTTCGGCCAGGGCGGAAGCGCCCCGGGCCGGGCTGGAGTACTGCATGGGAAGGTCCGTGTCCTTGAGGCGGGGACGGCGCATGCGTCCCGGGCTGTTGCTTCTGGCGGCTGTCCGGCCTGCGACGGCGTGAGTTCAGGCGGCGACGCGCAGCAGGAGCTTGCCGGTGGAGGCGCGCCCGCCGACGAGGTGGTGTGCGCCTGCCGCGTCGGCCAGGTCGAATTCGGCGGTGACGGGCAGGGTGACCCTTCCGTCGGCGACGGCGCGCACAGCGCGTTCGGTCAGTGCGTGCAGGGCGTCGGGCGCCGACTGGGCGAGCGCGAGTACGGAGAAGCCCCCGATGGAGCGTCCTTGGGCATACAGCTCGCTCTGGCCGGCCTGCCAGGGTTCGGCCCCGCCGGCGTTGCCGAAGGACACCATGCGTCCGAAGACGGACAGTGCCTCAAGGCCGCGGCGCAGCGTGTCGCCACCCACCGGGTCGAGGACCAGGTCGACGCCCTTGCCGCCGGTTGCCCGGCGGACGTCCCTGTCGAAGGCGGCGGGAGAGAACACTTCGTCGTAGCCGTGCGCCAAGGCGTACGCGGCCTTGGCGTCGGTGGAGGCCACCCCGTACACGGCACCGGCGCCCGCCGCCCGGGCCAACTGTCCCGCCACCGTGCCGATGCCCCCGGCCGCGCCGTGCACCAGCACGCTCTCGCCGGCTCGCAGCCGTCCCACCTCGTGGATCAGTGCGTGCGCGGTCGGCAGCACGATGGGGAGCGTGGCCGCGGTATGCAAGTCCATCCCGCCGGGCAGCACGAACACCGTCGCGGCTTCGGCGAGGACCACTTCGGCATAGCCGCCGCCGTCGACGAGAGCGGCGACTTCCTGTCCCGTCCGCAACCCCTCGACGCCCTCACCGACCGCCCGGATGCGCCCGGACACCTCCAGGCCGGGACGGTAGGGCAGCGCAGGCACCCGGTAACCCGCCGCCCGCGCTTTGACGTCCGCGAAATTCACCCCGGCCCAGACCACGTCGACCGTCACCTGGCCAGGACCTGGCTCAGGCACCGGAGCCTCCACGATGCGCAGCACCTCAGGGCCGCCGTGTTCCTGAAACTCGACCGCACGCATACGCAGCCCCCTGCCGCGAGTGTTCAACGGAAAGCGAACACTAGCACTGTATGATGAGCGTCGAACACTGGGCGCGGGAGGCTGAGTCGTGACGGACCGCACAGAGGGCAGAAGCCACCGTCAGTCACCGGTGCACACCCACCCCGACGACGTGCCGCTGCTGACGGCCCTGTCCGCGCTCGCCGACCCCGTGCGCATCCAGTTGGTACGCGACCTCGCGAGCCACCCGGACTGGACACTCAGCTGCAGCAACTTCGACGTGCCGGTCGGCCGAGCCGCGAAGAGCCACCACTTCTCGGTCCTGCGCGACGCCGGACTCGTCGAGCAACGCGACCAGGGACCCAAGAGGCTCAACCGGCTGCGCCGCGAGGAGTTCGACGCCCGCTTCCCCGGCCTCCTCGACCTGACGCTCCGCGCCGATGATGCGGACTGACCGGCGACTGACCTGCCCGTGCGCGGTGATGTGGCTCTGATCGACGATGGAAGCATGCCGGTTCAGCGGAGCGGTGGCGTTTCGATGTCGTCGGCCGGTCGTGGACGGCACTGCAAGGCCCAACCCGGCTCTGTGCCCAGACTGCGACTGACAGTTCGTCACCCGCCTCCGGCAAGCCTGGTAGCGCGCTTCGCGGAAGTTGAGCGGAGAAGGACACGCTGCGCCGGCAACTGACCGGCCGGCTCGCCCCTGTGGGCATCCCGGTCCCGGTGGTCCGCGGCTTCAGCCCGCAGTCGTACGCCAACACCTTTCGGTGATGGGGCAGTCGGTTGGGGAGTGCGGTGCGGGTGGGCCGACGCCTGCCCATGCGGGCTTCTGCGGCTTCCTCGGTCACTTCTGGGATGCCGGGACGAGAGCGGGGGCGGCCTTGAAGGAGATGGCCTCCATGAGCGGCTTGCGCTTGGTGTTGTGGAAGGCGGCTATGCGCCACTGGCCGTCCTGCTCCCGGACCAGGGTGTAGGTCTGAACCTTGGTCAGCTTCTTCGGCTTGCTGCCCTTGTAGCTGTCGCCGCGGCCGGTGATCACGGCGGTGTCTGGACCGTAGAAGCGGATATCCAGGATCTCGTCGGCGAGTTGTGTGCCCTTGAGGAATTTGGCGAACAGCGTCCGGTGGCTGTCGATGATGTCGCGGCGGCCCTGGTAGTGCGTGCCGACGAAGGTGACGTAGGTGGCGTCCTGCGTGAACTGCGCACCGTACGCATCGGCGTCGTGGCGTCGCCAGGCGTCGACGAGTGAGGCGATCACCGCGGTAACGGCATTCCGGTCGTCCGTGGTGGGCATGAAATCCTCCCGGTAGCTACACTGATGCAGATGTTGCAGGTAGACATTATCTGCATGTGTGCAGCTATCTAGGCAAGGGGCATCCAGGGACATGGCCGACCTGACGCCGGCGGACGAGCACGTGGTCTTCCGTCAGTACCTCGACGCTGTGGGACTCCACGGCATGGCCGGGGCGGAAGCGGTGGGACTCAGCGCCTCCGAGTGGTATGCGCTCAGCCAGATCGCGTTGGAAGGCACGCTCACCTCGGGAGACCTGGCCGCACGCACCGGTCTCACCACCGGGGCGACCACTCGCCTGATCGACCGCCTGGAGCGAGCCGGATTCGTCCGCCGGGCTGCCGATCCAGATGATCGGCGCAAGGTCATCATCGAGCCGGTGGCCGACTCCCTCGACCATGTCGAAAGAGTGGTCGGTCCGGCCCGGCGCCAGATCACCGACGTTCTCAGTCGGTACACGCCGGACCAACGCGCCGTTCTCTTCGACTACTTCGCTCACGCCGCCCCTGCATTCCGGGCGGCCACCGAAGAGATCAGGGACGCAGCAGCACACCGCCGTCAGCACAAGGGAGGTGCGGCGGCACGCCGCCCGTGAGGGTCGTGATTGTGACCGATGCAAGGTACGACGTCACTCGCCTGGCCTGGGTCCACATCGGCACTGGCAGCCGCCGCCATCTGCTGATCCACCGCAACCGGACCACCGGCGAACTCGCCTTCTACCGCTGCTGGTCACCCACCGAAGTGACGCTGGCCGAACTGGCCCGCGTGCCCAACAGAACCGCAACACCCCACCCGAACAGAGGCCGCCGCGGGGTTCTTTGATGGAGAGCGCGCTGCGTCATCGTTGATCCGGCGGCCGCCGGATCAACGATGACGCAGCAAAACGAGATGTCACCCAGCCAGGTGGTCAGTCGATGAATGCGAAGCGGTTGTTGGCGGCTGAGCTGCACGACCACTGAATGAGGTCGGCACCGTTGCCCCTGCTGGCGCCTTCAACGTTCAGGCACTTCCCGCTCTTCTTGTTCTTGAGCCGGTACGTGCCGTCCGAGAACCCTTCCACGTACCACAGCCCGTTCGCCTGCTCGTTGCACGGCCACTGCACGACCTTGGCCCCGTTGGCGGTGCTGCCGCCCTTGACGTTCATGCACTTCTGGCTGTGGTAGTTCTTGACCTGGACTGTGCCGTCGCTGGCCCCGTAGAACCCCCACCAGAGGTTTCCCTGCGAAGCGCATGACCACTGATCGAGCTGTACGCCGTTCCCAGTGTTCCAGCCCGGCAGGTCGGCGCACTTCCCGGAGTGCGCAAACTTCATGTAGCCCCAGCCGTCACCGGCTTGAGCCGAGAACTGCTGCCCCACGCTCTGGCGCTCCACAGGAGTGTCTTGGGCCGCAGCAGTGCCAGCGGGCATGACAGCGGCGGCCAGTCCGGCAAGAACCGCTGATGCGGCGATGCCGGCCCTCTGAAGTCTCAGCATGTTTCTCCCCGTGTTCCGGTCCGTTCGCACCGGACCTCCCGGTGCGAATTTCACGGACGAGAACCTACGGAGCTTCGACTCGGTACAAATCAACCCAGGGGTGGGAATGTCCGTAAACCTTCGTTGTAGCTGTTCGTAAACTTGGGTGGTAGTGCTCACGCGTCCGGCCAGGCACGCACCGAACTGATGGTGCAGAGATCGATCCGCCTAGCCGCCCATGCCTGTCGGTGCTTCGACGGCCCCGGGCACCGCGCCCGCCTGACGGAGATGCTGCGCACGCACGGGCCGTGCAGCAGGCCCGCCTCGCACGGCCGGTACGCGCTGATCGGACAGCCCGAGACCCTGGTCATCCTGGAGCGAATGGGGACTGCCCCATTCCTCCTGCGCGGCCAGTGGGAGAAGGAGTTGGAGACCGTCTTCCTGGATGACCTCGAGTTCGTGCGGGGGCCGCGTGTCCGCCTCAGCCGGTGAGCAGCCGGGAGCGACGGCGGGGCCCGGGCAGGGTGTTGCTGTCCGGGTCCCGCTCTCGTCTCGTCAGCTGAAGCGAGCGTGTCCTGTGCGAAGTCGGTCGGGGCAGGGCTGGGCTGGGGCGGTGGCGGTGCACCGTCCTGACGCGTGGCCTTCCGGCGCTCGATCAGCTCGTCCTTCCAGCCCTTCTCCGGGGGCCACGGCACGCCCCGCTCAGCTAGTGCCGTATCAGGCAGCGTTCGCCCTGTTGTGATCGTGACTGGGTACCGCAGTTGACCAGTGGGCGCGCGAGTTGTCAGCCTGCGCATTCGCGGTCCCGCTGGGCTCGGGCAGCCCAGGTGGGCCCGACTCTGGCGCGCTCAGCTGTGAACAGGTAGCTGCCGGGCGAAGCGGCGGACAGCATCGGTGAAGGCATCTGGATCGTCGAAGTTCGCGAGATGCCTTGCCCGCGGGATCAATTCGACGCGGGCGTGCGGATGCGCGCTGGCGAAGTCCCTCTCGCCGGACCTGAAGACGGCGTCCTTCTCGCCGTTCAAGATGAGCACGGGAGCCGCCACATGACGCATCGCACCCGCGTCGAAGCGGCCCAGCACCTCGCCCCAGGCGGCCGGCAGGGTGTGGAAGGCGTAGCCAGAGCGGATGGTCGCCTCCACCACCTCAGGAGGATAGAGCCGGCGCAGCAACCGGTCGTTCCACCGGGCCAGCCGGTCCGCCGGCAGGCGAGGGACGAGTCCGGCGACCCACCGATACGGCGTTGCCCATGGGCCACGAGTTGAGGCGCTGGCCCCAGCAAGGACGAGCCCCCGCAGCTGCTCGGGGCAGCGCCGCGCGAACTCCAGCGAGGCGTATCCGCCGAGCGAGTGCCCGACGATCAGAGCCGGTCCGCTGTCGAGCGAGTCCACCGCGGAAGCGATGATCTCCGTCGCCGCGTTCAGGCTCCAGGGTTGAGCAGAGCGGGCGCCGTGTCCTGGTAGGTCAACAGCGGCTACCTGGAAGTCCTCTTGGAGTGCGGCGAGCTGTGGGCTCCACTGTCCCGCGTTGAACCGCGTCCCGTGTACGAAGACGATGGGCGGTGCACCCGTTGCCGTCATGAGTCCCCCAGATCAGCGCTCTCCTCGGGCCGACTCTACCGGCGGGTCATCCCGGTGCTGAGACGCGGAGTGCCGGCCAGCGAGGACGCTCAGCACCCATCCTTGAACCTGCACGTCGCGAGTAAGACCTCTGGCAGGAGCACGTGCTCGCCGTTAGCGTCGCTCGCATGCAGTGCTTCGCTTCCTGGCGTACTCGCCGCTGAGGGTCGGCCCGCCGCCACGACATGCCGCGAGCGGGCCACAGGTGTCCCTTCTCCCCTCCCTCAGTTTTGCGAGGCACGCTTCATGCTCATTCGAGAGTTTGCTCAGAGCGACCTGGCACGCCTGACCCAGCTGACCATCGAAACCTTCCAGGCGTTCTACGAAGGGTCGTTCCGCCCACTGGTAGGCGACGCCGTCTTCGACATCCAGCACGGCAACTGGCGCGACGACTTCCGTCAGCAGGTGCCTGGCCTGCACGACCCGGAGCAGAACAAGTACGTGGCCGTCGCAGAGACCGACAGCGTCATCGTCGGCTACGTCGGCTGGCAGGCAGACCCGCTCCGCGGACACGGCAGGATCGAGGTCCTCGTCGTCGCAGAGGACCACCGTCGCGACCACGTCGGCACCAGGCTGTGCCAGCACGCCTTCAGCGAGCTGCGCGGTCTCGGTGCGAAGATGGTCGAGATCGGCACAGGCGGTGACGCCTTCCATGCGCCGGCCCGCAGCCTGTACGAGAGCCTCGGCTGCGTCAAGCTGCCGACGGCGGTGTACTTCCGCCAACTCTGAGCGGCCCTGGGGTGGGCCGCAGGACCGCGGCCCGCCCCAGTCAGCAGATCGCGTTTTGTCGTCAGGCAGGCTGCAGGGCGGGGTGCGGCCGCGGCACGCGGCGCCCGGGACGGCCTGAACGTCCTGCGCACGTCCAACCGTCTCTGCCGAGGAGATCGCTCCCGGCGAGCGCACCGGCCGTTTCCGGATCGGCGGCGACCAAGTGATCCGGCGCCGCCCCGGCCGCAGCCGCATCTCAGCGGAGGATGCCGCCCTCGCCCTGGTCGACGAGGTGGAACTGCCCCGCTTCGCCCAACGCCGCCGGAGCGCTCGGGTGCACCTCACGCTCGATGCGCGGCATGATCTCGGGCAGATAGATCTTCTGGATGGCTTCGCCGGCATCGTGGGTCTCCCAGTGGCCCCGAGTCGCCCAGCGCTCGACCAGGACGAACCGGGCCGGATCCTCGTGCGAGTGGTACGCCTCCCAACTGACACAGCCGTCCTCGGCAAGGCACAGCGGGCGCATGCGAGCCAGGGCGTCGAGCCGCTCACGCGTGCCCGGCGCGGGCATCCGTGGACGGGCTGTCGTTCTCCGCCGGGTGGCGTGAGCGAGCGTTCGAGCGTCCGGTCATTCGTCTCATTCGTCGCGCAGGCCGTCGGGACGCATCATGCGCCACATCGCCGGCAGGCTCAGCAGCGTGACCAGGAGGACGACTCCGCCACCGATCCCGGCCATTCCCGCAATGCCGCCCCAGGACACCGCGAGCGGCAGGCCCGCCATCTTCAGCAGCATCGAGCCGAGGCCCAGGCCGCCGACGACGGCCAGGGTCAGGCCGAGCAGGACCGGCAGCGCGGTCTGCCACAGCACCGACAGGCCGAGCGTCGAGCGCGGGGTGCCGAAGGCGACGAGCACCGCGAGCAGCTTCCTCCGCTCACGGAGCTGGTCCAGCATGATCACGAGCATGCTCGCGCCGATCAGCAGCAGCGTGACGGTCGCACCGATGAACAGGCCGCGCTTGATGTTCCTGAACTCCGGTGCCTGTTCGTTCTCCACGTTCTCTTGGACCTCGAGCAAGGGGTCGATCCGCGCGGCGGTGTTGCGGACTCGCTCGGCCGCGTCGCGGTCGGCAGGGTCCAGCTTCACCAGCAGTTCCGTGCCGGCGTCCGCCAGGTCGCGGGTCCTGATCGCCTCGGGCGTGGTGAAGACGCCGGTCGTGAAGGACCCCGCCGGGTCCGGCACCACCTGTGTGGCACGGGCGGTGGCGGGGACGGTCCACAGCTTGGGCGCGGCCTTCGGGGAACCCTCCTCCGAGGCGGCCAGGTCGACCTGTTCGCCCGGGTCGGGGGTGTACACGCCGCCCTTCAGGGGGTCCTCGCCCAACTCGTCGGCGACGGTGTAGACACTGCCGGGCCGGCAGCCTGGGGCCTCGACGACCTGCCGCAGGCTCGCGCAGTCACCGACGATCACGAAGGCTCCGGGCGCGTCGCTGCCGGGCTCGGCGGCATGGCCGAGCGTGTAGGTCAGGGCGGATGTCACGCCGGGCGTGGCCCGCAGGGCGGCCAGGTCCTCGCGCTGCCGGTTCTCACCCTCGTACGCCCCGGTGATCCGCAGCTCGCCGCGGACCGGGCTGCGGCCGGTGGTGTGCGTGTAGCGGCTCTCCAGGCCCGAGAACAGCATGTGCACGGCGATCGCTCCGGCCACCGCGAGGGTGATGCCGCTGACCATGCGTGCGGCCGTGCCGCTGTCCGCCTGCAGGCGCCGGCCGGCGAGTTGCAGCGACAGCGGACCGCCCCGCAGCCGTCCGACGGCGGCCTCCATCGCCCAGGGCAGCAGCGCCGTGACCCCCGCGAGGAGCAGGATCGCGCCCACCGCGATCTTCGGTTCGTTGACCCGGATCTCCGGATCAAGGCCGTCGATCATCGGGAAGAGCAGCGCCACCCCGGCGGCCGGCAGCAGCAGCCGCCACCACAGCCGCCGCTTGACCGTACCGGCGTGCCGTACGACGCCGAGCGGTTCGACGGCGACGGTGCGCAGCGCGAACAACGTGACGGCGACGGCGAGTACCGGCACGCCGACCACGATCAGCGCGGCGAGCACCGGGTCCGGGGCCACGTCGGAGGCGAAGACGCTGATCCGCCACAGTTCGACCGTGCCGATGAGCCGCCGTCCGCCCACGAAGAGCCCGAGGCCCACGGCGAGTCCTGTCAGCGCGCCCACCAGGGCCTCACCGGCCGCGATGCGCCGGATCGTCGCGGTGTCCGAGCCGACGAGGCGCAGCGCTGCCAGCCGCCGGTCGCGGCGCTCGCCCCCGAAGCGGACGGCCCCGGCGATGAGCACCGCCACCGGCATCAGCAGCACCACGATGGCGATGACGAGCAGCAGCATGAGGAACGAGTCGAGTCCCTCGGAGGGGCTCGGGCCGCCGAAGTGGTCGGTCCGCGTCGGGTTGTCGCCCTTCGGGGTCAGGTCGTTCGCCCCCGCGTAGTAGGCCAGTTCGTGTGGGCCGAGCAGTCCCGCCTCGCCGATGGTGCCGGTGACGCGATGGTCCAGACGCTTCTTGAGCAGGGCGCCCTCGGCGGAGTGGAGCAGTTTCTTGAGTTCGGGGGAGACGACCATCTCGCCAGGGGCGGGCAGTTCGTCCAGGCCCGGCGGCAGGACCGGCCTGTCGCCGTCCGGCCGGACGAGCCGCCCGTAGATGTCCTGGCCCCGGTAGGTGGTGTTCGCGCCGCCGGTGACGACCGTCTCGTCGGTCGGTCGCATCGGCGTGCCGTACACGAAGTCGTTGCGGGCCGCGCCGCGGTCGTCCCGGGCGCTCAGCACGGCCGGAACGGCGGAGGCGAGGAGCAGCAGGGCCACGCCCAGGCCGACGCCGACGGCGGTCAGCAGCGTGCGGGTCCAGGCCGGGCGTCCGCCGCTCACCGCGAACCAGGCGCCGAACGCGAGGTCGCGTGCCCAGGCCGCCGGGCTGGTGCGGGCCTCGCTTCGGGCCGCGCGCCGGCGCTTCAGGCGGTCGCGGGTGCGGTGGCCGCCCCTCACGCGGTGCGCTCCATGTCCCGGGACCTGCCGTCGCGTACGACGATCTCGCGGTCGGAGTGGGCGGCGACACGCGCCTCGTGGGTGACCAGGACGACGGCCGCGCCCGTGTCATGGGCGGCTTCGGTGAGCAGTCCGAGGACGAGTTCGCCGGTGAGGGAGTCCAGGGCGCCGGTCGGTTCGTCGGCGAACAGGACGCGGGGCTCCGCGACGAGGGCGCGGGCGAGGGCGACCCGCTGACCCTGGCCGCCGGATATCTCTCCGGGACGCCTGCGGGAGAGGTGGTCGATCTCCAGGCGCTCCAGCCATGCGAGGGCTCGGCGCATGGCGTCCTTGCGGGGGGTGCCGTTCAGCCACAGCGGCAGCGCCACGTTCTGCAGACACGTCAGTTCGGGCACCAGCTGCCCGAATTGGAAGAGGAACCCGAACTCGCTCCGACGCAGCCTGCTGCGTCCGGCGTCCGACAGCGTCGACATGGCCCGGCCCTTGTACGTGACCCGGCCGGCGTCGGGCAGGACGATGCCGGCGAGGCAGTGCAGGAGGGTCGACTTTCCGGAGCCCGACGGACCCATGACGGCGACGATCTCGCCCGGCCGGATGCTGAAGTCGGCGCCATCCAGGGCGTTGGTCGAGCCGTAGGCCTTGCGCAGGCGGGTGGCGGCCAGGATGGGGGCGTTCATGGACGGATCTTCGTGGCGAGCGGGCCGAGACGGGCGACGGTGAACTCTCCCGCCCCCAGAAGTGCGGTGCGGGCGCGACTGCTTGACATGCGGCGCACTCTACATGGCATGTATACCCGGCATGTATACCTGGCTTGTATAGCTGGCTTGTATAGCTGGCTTGTATAGCTGCCCGGGCTCTCCGCCGGGGCGGGGGGCTTCGACCGTCTTGGGGGGCGGGGCTTGAGACTTGGGGGCAGGGCTTGAGGTGGAGGTCCAGCCCTGGCCTGGGGGGCCGGCCCGAGCCGGGGGCTCCGCCCGCCGGGAGGTGACTCCGCCGGGCCTGGCGGTCCGGCCCGTCCCCCGGGCGAATCTGGTCCGGCGTGAGGGTCCCGGAGCGTGGAAGGCGAGTGGGCGCATCTGGCGGGTCTGCTGAGCGAGGACGCGCCTGCCAGCGCGGGCGAGGCGGCGAGTTGGCCCGGAATGCAGTTCCACAGCGGGCGGACTCATGCAGAACAGGCGAGGCAGCCGGAGGACGACCCGCAGAAGCTGTTCACCGAGGCTGTTCTGCACGGGCTGAAGGCGCGGCTGTGCGCCGACGTCGACTCGCTGGACAGCTATCTGCCGCCGCAGGTGGCCGCGATGGCCCGTCGCGTGGCCGAAGCTCTCGAAGTGCCGGAGCCGGCTGCGACGTAACGCCGAGGCCGCACGGTCGCTGGGCAGCGCGAACCCATACGGATACCGGGGATGTCATGGCTGATTCCCCGGGGCCCGTGGTGTGCCCGGCTCGGGGTCAGCTCTTCCCGGCCGCCGTGTCGGCGAGCCAATCGGCGGCTTCGGCGTCGGTCATCATCAGCAGGGCCTGCGTCGGGTGTGCGGTGCCCGGCCTTGGAGGTGTGCTCGGACGGCTGCGCCCGTGGCAGCGGGCGGGCGACGGGGTGGCCAACACGAGCGGGCAGGGCCACTGGAGCTGATTCACCGAGCATCCGTTACACGGCAATCTGTACTTGCTGAGCACTTGCGCGAGTACGCCGACACTCGCCTTCGAGACGGTGATATCCCGCATCCGCCTGCCCCACGCCGGCCCGCGAAGGCCACGGGCCCGGCTCCTGGCCGTTCTGGCCGACCGCGCGTATGCGTCACCTGCCATCCGCAGCCGTCTGCGGCGCCGAGGTATCCGTGCGGTCACCCCACAGCCGTCCGACCATGTCGGCCACCGCCTGCGACAAGGCCGACCCGGCGGCCATCCGCCCGGCTTCGACAGCGAGGCATACCGCACACCGCAGATCAGGTCGGCTCACACACCGCCCCGCATCCCTCAACCTCAACCCATCCCCCCCCCGGCCACCGGCTGGTAACACAGCCACAACGGCACGGCCCACGACGTCACCAACAGCGCGCACCTGCCGTGTAGGGACGGGAAGAGGGTGCCCGCCCCTCAGGGCGAAAACTGCTCTGCACCGTGCAAGATGCTTGTTGCTAAGTGTTTGGTGTGACACCCATAGTGAGCAGGGGCACGAGTTGCTGGGCACTCGTTCGTGTCCCCGGGCCACGGGCCCAAGCAGCCAAGGGGCGACTCCAAGAAATGCGGCATGAACGGACAGCAGGAGGGCTGGTGCAGAACAAATTGCTGTGCGTGGGAATCAAGAGGAGAGTTCTAGGGTGATGGAGAACAAGGTCGCGCAGCGACAGTTGCTGCGGTGGAAAAGAGCACAGATAGACCCGGTAGAGCTCGGATGGCCCCTGCGTACGGGACGAGGTCGGCGCACCAGCGGGCTCTCTCAGGCTCAGGTAGCGCAGGCCCTGTTCGTATCTGAACGCACCTATGCCGATCTCGAGCGCGGCGAAATCGCGTCACCTACTGCGGAACTACTCGACAGCGTGGCCAAAGTTCTCCGCATGAACGAGTCCGAACGGGCCGCCATGTACGTCTACTCTCTGGGGCACCAACCTCCCACGCCCATGGATCCGATGGCCGGCACGACGGTCTATCCGGCATGGCACCAGGCCGTGAGAACCGTCACCGGGCAGCCGTGCTTCATCGTGGACGTAGCGTGGAACGTCCTCGCAGCCAATGATGAGTTCATCCACATGTTTCCGCAGACGCCCGGCGGACCGGTAGCGCTGCCCGAACGAAACTTGATGCGATGGATGCTGCTGCGTGAAGAAGCGCGTGAGCATCACTTGGTGAACTGGGAGAAGGAATGGGCCCCTGCGGCCGCGTCGCAACTGCGCACCGCCGTTGCCGCCCATCCGGACAATGAAGACCTCCAACGCCTGGACAGAGAGATTTACGAGGATCCGGTCGTCGGCCCTATATACCGCAACCCCAGCATGGACTACGTGCATCCCGACGGAGATGCGTGCCCTGTGCGCCATGCAGGATTCACCAACACGGTCAGAGTTTCCAGCGAACAGGACCGCTGTTGCGACAAGCATGCCCCTTCTCAGTTCGGAATGGTGACGATGTGCGTCGCCCAGCCTCTTGCCTCTCCTGGCGCCCGCTTCATCTTCCTTGTGTTCACCCCTGCCTCACCACCAAGCGGGCACAAAGCGGCGCGCTAAGTCTCGGTTCCGTATAGCCCCCCGCCTCCACGACACCCGCGAAGGGCCGACAATCACCGCGCGCCCGAAGTGCTCCCCGCCACTCGACGATCCCGCATGATGCCCGGATGCCCAAACGCCAACCATGCCCGAAGTGTTACGTGATGCGAAGGGCGGCCTCACCAACTCCGGGCTCCCTGGCCAGAAGCAGGGATCATCGTGGTCTCGACCAGCCATGTGGTGCCGCCCGTACGGGAGTGCGGGCAGCACCAGCCAGAACAGCGGCCGGGGGAGGCCGCGTTCGGCACCTGCGCTTCCGCTCCCCCCCGCTACGAGACGGCGCGGCAGGCACAGGAATCAAACGACATCACAAGTCCGCAGCGCAATGACCAAGCTTGCCGAGCCGGAGCACATTTTGCTCACCGGATGAGATCGCGCACGGATTCGGCTCAGCGAAACCGTGGCAAGTCCAGTGCGGGTGCCGGCCCGGTGACGTAGTGATGCCAGCCGCGCCAGCGCGACGTGGCAGCACACCGTTCCATCGCCCGTGTCGCGCCGGCTTGCTGTTGGGCAGTACGGCCGACTTCCTTGCCCGGCGGCCTCACCTGCAACACCGCAAAGTGCAAGGTCAAGTACCCTTGCTGCCTTGTCGCCAGGTGACTTTCTGGAACGCGGTGGCATCGTCCACCAGGCCAGGCGGCTGGTGGGGCACCTCGCGGTAGCGAGGCGCGACCGGTGACTCCGTTCCGCCATAGTCGATCTGCAACGGCTCGGCACCAACAGGCCGTGCGGTCCCTTTACGCCGAGAGCCATAACGTAGGCCCAGCCCTATTCTCCCCGCGCGATGCAGGAAGGAGACACTACGGCGATATCTGGCACCGGCCACGCCCAGTCGGCCAGCCGTTCCATCAAGCCCTCGACGACCAGTGCCTGCACGTGGCAGTGGGCCGTCGCCTGGGGGTGGCCGAGCCAACAGGGCAATGGCAGGGTTACCACTCGGCCCGCGCGCGCCACCGGCAGCTCGACTGCGTCCAGGGCAGTTGTTCCGTCGGCAGTTGCACCACCCCGCTTGGGATCGGTGGTGACGAGGTGGTAGGAGTCGGTGCCGGTTTCCGCGCAGCCTTCGTCGACCGTCTCACCTTCGGCGGCGACATCATGAAGGTGATGGCGGCACTGTTCTTCTCCTCGTGTTCGGTCATGACCTTGAAGAGGCGTACGGCGCCGCGGCGGTCGAGTTCCATGAAGCCCAGCTCGTCGATGCACAGCAGGTCGCCGCGTCCCTAGCGGTTGGTGGTCTTGGTCAGCTGCTTCTCGTCGGCAGCTTGCACCTACTCGTTGACCAGCTTCGTCACCAACACGTACTTGATCCGGTCGACCGACCATTGCGGCTCGGCGTCAAGCGCGATCGGCGGAGTGTGACTTGCCCGTGCCAGGGTCGTCGATGAGACAGAGCGGCAGCCCCTTCTTGATCCATTCGCACTTGGCGCGGGTGTGCACCATGGCCGCCCAGGGCATCGGCCGTTCGCCCCTCTGAGTCTCCGAGATTCCTCCTCCTACGCGCGGAGCCCGGGTAGCGCAAGCCCATATACAGGAACAGGGATTTCCTGATTTTCCCCTGCCGGAAAAAAGTGTTCCTGGCGGCTGCCACCCGAGGGTGACGACAATGGCCGCTCGGATCTGCACGCGCTACGGGAGACGCGTCGGTCCTCGACCGCGAGGGGGAGTTCGTGATGCTGCATCGTGCTGCCGTCATACCGCTGGAGCGGGCAGGCGGCGCTGTGGGACGCACGCTCGCCATCCTGCGAACGATGCGCCAATTGGGTCCGGGTACTCATCCCCTGGCGGCCATCGCTCTGCGGGCCGGCTTGCCCACGGCGACGGCCCACCGGTGCCTGCAGGCACTGCTGAGCGAAGGCGCGGTGGAACGGCAAGGCCCACGCGGCCACTACGCCTTAGTGGAGACACGGCATCTGTTCGCCGACTTCTCCCCCAATTTCGCCGACGACCCTCCAACTGGGCTTAGTTCACCCGGCGTTCGTACTGAGTTGATCACGTTGCAGTCGCGGACCGGCCAGGTCGCGCTGGCGTACGCGGCGATTCTCTTTGGCAGACCGCTGCGCGTGCACGCAGAAAGAGCCCTCGGAGCGCGCGCGGATCAACTAAGTGCCGCTCCCCGCGCATCACTTCAGGCTCTGTGGCGCGCACCTTTGGAGACCGATGCGTCCGGATGGGTCATTCAGGCCTGTCTGGGGGACTCCACTGCAGCTCGGCCATCTCTCCAACGCATCCGTGAGGACGGCTTTGCCGTTGGGTCCTCCCCCGTCATGGGCCGGGACATCCTCGCTGCGCCGGTCTGGCGGGGATCGACCGTAGCAGGCTCAGTCACTCTCCTTGTCGCACACCGCCACTTGCGCAGCACCGTGGTGCGGGACCGCTTCACTTCAGCAGTGATGGACACTGCCGGTGCTGTCAGCCGGCATCTGACCGGCAGCGGACTACCAACCCTCCCGCGCTGACCGTTCCCCCAGCTCCTCCTCAATCTCCACAGGACCCGACTCAGAAGGAATTCCCTTCGTG
The DNA here is from genome assembly GCF_044327655.1 of Streptomyces sp. NPDC018029. Lineage (NCBI taxonomy): Bacteria > Bacillati > Actinomycetota > Actinomycetes > Kitasatosporales > Streptomycetaceae > Streptomyces > Streptomyces sp. NPDC018029. Next base: position 66,355 of record NZ_JBIRFV010000014.1, read on the forward strand.
TCCCGTTCCGTTCCCTTCACCGGCAGCAGCTGCGGTATCGGCCTTGCCTCTGCCCGGCATCGAAAACAGCAGCCGACCGAGTTGCCGTGACATATTGCACGACTGAGCCACCTCAGATCTCCTTACGATCCGCTTCGGCATCATGGACACCGGTGCGGCCGGGCGCCGGGCGCAGTCGATAGTGCCCGGTGTCCTGCTGCTTTCCTTGGGACGAGGATGCGCAGGCGCCGTGCTGGGGGACGCCAGTGCGCAGTATGTCGCGGCGGAACTGGCGTGAGCTCCACGGCGGACACCGTCGAATCAAGCTGAGTTCGTGTCAGCAACCGCGGGGTCGGGGTTTTTGTGCCACGGTCTTCAGGTGGCCTCGGTACCAACTCCCCCACCTTTCAAGCAGGTCGATCGTCTCCCGCAGGCTTTCCCCGGCCTCGGTGAGTGAATACTCCACCCGTGGAGGGACTTCGGGGTAAACCGTTCGTGACACGAGGCCGTCGTCCTCCAATTCCCGGAGCTGCCGGGCGAGCATCCGGTGAGTGACTGTCGGCATATTGCGTTGGAGTTCGCCGAATCGGTGCGTTCCTGACAGGAGATACCTGAGGATCAGCAGCTTCCACTTCCCGCCGATGACCGACAGGACGACCTCGGTGTTGCACCAGTCGGCCATCTCGTCCACGCGCTCACGTACTCGCCTCATGGCCAACACTGTAAGCAGGTATACCGAGCGACACTATGGGGCCGGAAGGGCACCGATGCACATTCAAGACCGTACTTGTGTCGCAAGTTTCATACAGCACACAGTGGTTGTGTGCTGACAGAGACTGAACGGACGACGCCGCACCGGTGGGCAGCGCTGGGCGTGCTGTGTGCCAGCCTGCTCATGGTCGGGATGGACCTGACGGTGCTGCATGTGGCGGTTCCGACGATCTCCAGAGAGCTCTTGCCGAGCGGGGCCGAACTCCTTTGGATCGTCGACAGCTATGCGCTTACCGTCGCTGCCGGGCTGATCACCTGCGGGACGCTCGGGGACCGGTTCGGCCGCAAGCGGATGCTGATGGGTGGCTTCGCGGTCTTCGGCCTCGCGTCGGTGGGTGCCATGCTGTCCGTCACGCCGGTGCAGCTGATCGCCGCTCGGGCGGCCCTCGGTGTCGGGGGCGCGATGATCATGGCGAGTACGCCTGCGATCATCAGGGCTCTCTTTCCCGACAGCCGCGAACGGGCGCTGGCCGTCGGCCTGTGGACCGCCGCGAACAGCGTGGGAGTGTCGGTAGGCCCGCTGTTGGGCGGTGTGCTGGTCGAACACTTCTGGTGGGGTTCGGTTTTCCTGGTCAATGTGCCGGTCGTGGTGCTCGCCCTGGCCGGCGGCGCCCTGCTGGTCCCGGAGTCGCGCAACCCCCGCCCGCACCGATGGGACGCGGTCAGTGCCGTGCTGTCGGCCGCCGGACTCGCTGCCGTGGTGTTTGCCTTTCAGCAGTTGGGAGAGCATGACGGGGTGCCGTCGGCCGTCTGGGGGGTCGGGCTCGTCGGAGCAGTGCTGCTGGTCGGTTTCGTCGTACGGCAGCGCCGGATCGCTGATCCGCTGCTGGACGTCACGCAGTTCGCCGACCGTGGTTTCTCTGTGTCGGCGCTGTGCATCATGGGGTGTTACGGGGCGTACACCGCGCTGTTGTTCCTGCTCACCCAGCGCTTCCAACTCGTGGACGGCTACTCGCCTTTGAGGGCGGGGCTGGCGCTGGTGCCGCTGGCGGCCGCCAACGCCGTCGGTGCGGCCCTGGCGCCGCGCTTCGCGGCGCGGTTCGGTCACCATCGTGGCTTGTGCGGCGGCTTGCTGCTGTGCGCGCTGGCACTGGCGGCGTTCGCGGTGTTCGGCGCCACGGGCAACTACGCGGCCCTGGTCGTCGTGGGGCTCGGCTCCGGGACGGTCATGACGTTGGGGTCGGACTCCATCCTGGGTGCGGCGAGGCTTGAGCGTACCGGTGAGGCCGGAGCCGTTCAGGAGACCGCCTTCTCTCTGGGGGCGGGGCTGGGACTCTCCTTCTTCGGGACCGTGCTCTCCCTGGCCTACCGCTCCGACTTCGATCCAGTGGCCAGCGCCTCGGCGCAGCAGTGGGAGACAGCGCGCAGTTCGGTGGGGGCCGCGTCCGAAGTGGCCGCGCGCGTCGGGGGAAAGGTCGGTGATGGGCTGCTGAACAGTGCGGAGCACGCCTTCGACACCGGCTTCGCGGTAGCGACCGGAAGTGCCGCTGCTGCCCTCGCGCTGCTGAGCGCCTTGGCCTGGAGAGCGTTGCGCGTGCCTGGTGGCAAGCACGAACCCCGGTAAGCGGGAGCGCGGGTAAGGGCACGCGGTGAGCGGGTCACCTTCTACGGCGGCTACGGCGAGGAGCGGGACCGACTCGCCCACGGAGAGCTCACCGGAACATCGGTCGAGCCAACGGAGGTCAGCGTGCTCACCCTGCCCAATGGCCCTGCTCCCCGCCGCCGGCGGGTCGTCAGCCGAGGAAGCAGGATCTACGTCCAGGCCGAGCCATTCACCGCGTGGGGCCTGTTCGACCTCAGCATCTGATATCCAGCCCTGGCAGGACCAATTCGCCCGGTCGCCGACCGTCCGACGCCTGTCCCGCAAGGAGTTCGCCGCAGCTCGTGCCGGCGAGGATCAGACGGTCTTCGACCGGGTGATCGAAATCTTCGACGAGCAGGTGCGCGGCGCTCTTCTGCTGCGCTGATCACCTCACGCCGGGGTGGTATCACGCGCAGGCGGGGCCAGCTTGCGCTCGGCGTGACCGTCGGGCCGAATTCGTGCGTCGGAGTTGTCCATCCGGGCATGTGCCGCGCCCGGTCACAGCCGCCCGCTCAACTCGCCAACCCGTACGCTCACTCGCCAACTGAAGCGCTCAGTCACACCGGGGCTCACGGGCTGATCCGGGTACGGCTGCTACAGGTCGAACTCGAGGTGCTCGATGTCCGTGAACCGGACCTCCTCCAGGCTTCCGGCGCGGCGGCCGTTGTCCTGGAAGTAGACCTCCTTGAGCGCTTCGGCCGCGATCTCCTGGAGGCGGGCGTCGCCGGCGCCCTGCTCCTGGGCCTCGAAGAGGCGGGCGGCGTACTGCGGGGGCAGGGCGACGGTCAGGTGCCGGATGCGGTCCTGGTCGGTTGACCCGATCGGCGCGGTGTAGCCCATGCGGGCACGGGTGTCGATGACGATGCCGCCCGTCGACGCCGCCTTCGCCTTGGCCTTCGCCCGGATCTGGGGCTGCCAGCGCTTCTTCACCTCGCGCTCCAGGCGCGTGGCGAGGTCGGGGCGGGGCTTTTTGATCTGGTTCTTCACGTATCGCTCGACGGTGCGCTGGGAGATGCGCAGCATCTGGGCCACCGTCTTGGTGCCGCCCAGCTGCTTGACCAGGTACCGCATCTGCGGGCCCGCGCTCTTGGGCGCCGGGCGGGTGAACGCCTTCTGCACCGCCTTCTCCAGGCCGTCCCCGATCAGGCTCATCGTCTTCTTCTACTCTCCGTTGTCGACGTCGGTGACGGTGCCGTCCTTGATGTACCGGGCGAGGTTGAGCTCGGGGGCGTTGAACCGCTCGCGGACTTCCTCACCCCACAGGACCTCTTGGGTGCCTTCGTGCTTGACCAGGCCGGGGTTGATGCCGAGCTTGAAGCCGCCGGGCAGCGGCTTGCCGTCCCGGTAGGGCAGGAAGTCCAACGGCGAGGGCCCGTTGGCGGCGTAGACGACGCAGTCGGACAGGATCGCGACCGGGTACTGGCCGGTGAATGCGGCGTGCTTGACGATTTTGCGGTGCAGGTTGATCCGGGTGCGGGAGATGACCGCCGCCCGGATGTCGGGCCGCCACGTCGGGCGCTCCAGGGCCCGCCACCGCTCGCCCGGCCGCCAGCCCTCGCCACGGGGCCGCTCGCGCAGCTTGCCCAGGCCGCCCTTGACCGTCGCCTTGATCGCCGAGATGACGATGGTCAGCTCCGGATCGCGCTCCTTGTAACCGTCCATCGCGGCAAGGAAGTCGGCCGGCGACAGGTCGGCGTCGACGCCGAGGTCGGCCATCGTGGCCAGGTAGGCGTCACGCAGCCGCTGGTACCAGCCGTCCAGGTAGCGGCCGTTCTCGTAGCGGACGTACGCCTCGATCGGCGCGACGTCGTAGCCGAGCTCCGCCGCGTAGGCGACGGTGGGTGTCGCGTACCAGGCCGGGCCCGTCGGGTGGTCGCCCTTCGGCGTGAACGGGGAGGGCAACAGGCTGCCGTCCAGCTCCACCCACTCCTTGCCGGCCTTCACCTTCGACAGGTCGACGTGGGACAGGTCGACCAGCCACGAGCCGGGCAGCTTCGGGTCGAACGCGGGGGCCTTGACGTGTGTCGCCTCGCCGAGGCCGACATTCAGCCCGTTCGCGCCGGCGGCGAAGGCCATGTTCACGTCGAGGCCGACCAGGTAGCGCAGGGTGCACTCGTCGTCGGTCATCGGCCGGGCCCAGTCGTACGCCTCCTCGAACAGCTTCTCCGCCGGGCCGCGCACGTGGAAGCGCGGCAAGTTCAGCTTGTTGAGCACCGGGTGCCCGTCAGGGGCCTCGCACGGCGCGCAGTCCACCGGGTCCGTGCCCAGCGACCCGGGCGTCTTGGTCGCGGCCTGCCGCAGGGCGCCGGTCTCCTCATCGCGCACGGCATGGGTCGGTGGGTGCAGTGCGGTCATCAGCTCCAGGCCGGTGACGGCGGTGGAGCCGCGCGGGGTCATGACCCGGGACGCGTACACGCCGAGGACGCGGGCGAGCTCCGCCGGCGGAAGCTGGGCGGCGTCGCCCCAGAACCGGGGGTCCAGCGCGTTCCACGAGGGGATGCACAGTTGCACGCACTGGCGGTCCGAGCCTTTGGCGGGGCGGTAGATCCGCGCCCACGGCCCAAGGCCACGCTTGGTCAGCTTCCAGTCGGCGCGGGTCAGCTGCTTGATGACCTTGTGGCCCTCCGGGATCCGCCCGGCGTGCTTCTCCTCCTCGGTGAGCGCGACGGGCAGGCCGTAGCGCTCCAGAGCGGCTTCGGTGAGCACGAGCAGCGGGTCGGCCGGCCGTCCCGGGCCGGACAGCTTCGGCTGACCGAGCTTGGCCTCCTTGAGCGTCCAGTCGACCAGGGACGGCAGGGACTTGGCGGGCACGTCCAGGACCAGGCCGCCGACGCAGTACGCCAGCACCTGCCCGTCCTCGACGTCGACGACCGCCAGCGGACCGTTCTCGAACCGCGGATCGGCGGAGCCCGCCGGAGTTCCGTCCGGGGCCGCCTTCTTCGCACTCGGGCGGCGGGACGACGGCCTGGTGGTGCTCGCCGGGCGGGGCGCGGCGGCCGGAGCCGCGGCGACAGGGGCAGGGGCAGGGGGCTGGGTGTTCTCGGTCGCGGTCATGACCGCAGCCTCGGCCGCCTCCCCTGTGGACAGGGGCCGCGCTTTCGCCGGGGCGGCAGTGCCCGCCGGGCGGGGCACGGTGGGAGCGGGGCAGAGGGATTCGGTGGTTTCCTCGACCGCAGCGTCCGGAACCTCTGGCACTTCGTCATCTGCCGGGTCGGGCGCGCTGGTGGACGTGGCGGGCACCGGGGCAGTCGGCCTTTCCGGTGTTGCGGGTGCGGGGTAGAGCTCCGCGAGCTGCCGCAGCAGTCGCGCGTACGCCTCACGCTCGGGGCCGCGCGGCTCGGTCGGCTTCTTCGTCGACTCCCAGGCGGACACCGTGGCCCGACGCACCTTCAGCGCGCCGGCGACTTGGTCCAGCGTCAGACTGTGCGCGGTGCGCAGCCGCTTGCGCTCCTCCGCCGGCGGCAGAGGAGAGCGGGATGCGACCAGCGCGTCGACCGCGTCGAACAACTCGGACATGGAACACCTCCTGGCTCACAGGCTATCCCCAGTAACCGTAAAGTTCGCGCACTTCTACCGTACGAATGGCGTACGACGCGTGTTCGATGGGTGCTGGGTCGGGGCGTAGCCTGCTACTCCCCCACCTTCAGCTCTGTAGTAGGAGAACCACTCCCCTGCCGTGACCTTGCAGCCCGGGCCGATGGTCGGGGCGGTATGGGACTCGGCAAGGGGGACCTCCTCACGGGTGTCGATTCTCCGCGGCTGCGGGCAGAGCGGCGACCGCCTGCTTCAGCGTCATCGGAAGCGCAACCAGGTCGGCGTCGGCGGCCGCAGCCGGAGACGCCGTGGAGCGGCAGGGCGAGGAAGGTTGCAGCCAGGGCCGCTCGGACGAACTCGCGGCTTTAGCGGTAGGCAGTTGTGATTCCGAATCCGGCGGCGAGCCGGGCGTCGGCGCCTCCGCACCGCATGGCCAGGACGAGCAGAGCCTGCCGCCCGGGCCCGGTCCCGAGCCCGCCGCCACCGGATGCCTTCAACTGTTAGAGACCACACGCTCGTTCGCCCTGCTCAGCCGGGGTCCGGAGCGTGCGCGGGCGGGGCGAGCGCACTCGCGATCACTGGCTGACGGCTGGCGCTGCCGCGGGCGCATCATGTCTCTTGCTGGAGCCCTGGAAGCGGGTCTGTCCGGGAGCCCGTCACGGGCGCGGGACGCGCCTCGATTCGGTGGTCGAAGGCAGCGCCCCCGACGCCGACCGTGGTCACCCCGCCGTCGACGGTGAGGACGGCCCCGTTGACGTAGGACGCGGCGGGTGAGAGCAGCCACTTGATCGCCTCTGCGACCTCCTCTGGATCGCCCGGCCGCCGGGCGGGAGTCAACTGGTTCGCCTCCACGTAAGCCGCCTCAACACCGCCTGCCAGTCCCGCCTCTGCCGCGAACCGCGCCATCCGCTGGTCGGCCATCTCTGTACGCACCCAGCCCGGGCACACCGAATTGGCCCGCAGCCCCCGCGGGCCATAGTCGACGGCGAGGGAGCGGCACAGGTGGAGCAAGGCCGCCTTGGACGTTGCATAGGCGGCGTTGCCGACACTGTTACGGAGTGCGGCAACCGAGGCGACCGCCACCACCGCACCGCGGCTTTCCAGCAGATGCGGTAGGGCGGCGCGCAGCAACAAGAACGGGCCGGTGAGGTTGGTCCGGATCAACTCTTCCCAGTCCTCGACCTCTGTGTCGCCTATCGCGCCGCCTCGTCCGATTCCGGCGTTGAGCACTATGCCGTCGAGTCTCCCGTAGGTCTTCACCGTCGTCTCGACGAGTTCACGCACGGCCTCGGGATCCGCGACGTCGGCAGGATGGGCCAGCGCTCCGGTCTCGGCAGCGACTTGCTGCAGCGGCTGCGGTCTCCGGCCAGCGATCACGACCTCGTGTCCGTCGGCCCGCAGCAACCGGGCCGTCGCGGCACCGATGCCCGTTCCCCCGCCAGTGACGACAACAACTCGCCGACCAGTCATGAACGTTGGGCTCCTCACCTGTTGACAACGTGCGGTTCGATCACATGCAGCCCTGTCGAATCCGGATGACCCGCTCTTGTTCAAGCATGTCAGTGGCTGGTCATGTCGCTGCCGATGGTGCAGCGGGTGATGTGCGGGGCGGCGAGTTCACTGATTCTGTGATGTCAGCGGTGTGTACGGCGGTCAGGACGTGGTGGGGGCGGGGACGAAGGCGGCGACTTCGTGGCGAACTAGGAGGACAGGAAGGACATCGCGGTTGATGATGCGGGGCTGTCGCGTTCGGTAGAACCGGCGGCTGGAACCGGCCAGGTGCCCTGAGCGAGGGCTGCGCGTCCGGCATCGCGCAGGGGCAGGGCCAAGAGGTCTCTTCAAGCACCGGCTTACGCAGGACGGCATCCATCCCAGGACATGGCTGATGTGAGTGGAACCGGGCGCGGATTTGCTGCCCATCAGGCAGTAAGACGATCACCGGGCCCAGGGTGCGGAGTGCCGGACATCGTCATGGGTTTCCAAGGCAGGAGCCGCCGCTGACGTCACCATCGGGCGCCAGATCCGTACGGATCAGCGGCGTCTGCCGTGACGGCTGATCCAGCACGTCAGCGTGCTTCAACCTCGCACGAGTTGTCGGTGTCCTCCCACGCCTTCCTTGCGTGACACCGGCTGTCGCCACACTCGAGGCCCTGCCCAGGACTCGAGACGCATTGTCCTTGGCGCCGGACTCGTCGGCGAGCACGACGACGGAGCATGAGTGGGCTCCAAGGAAGTCTTGGAGCCCACTCATGCTCTCGCCGTTCACTTCTGGTGCCGGCGACGATCCAGACGCACGTAAAGGATCAGGAGGGCAATAAAGACGCATGCAGTCCCGGCTGCGAGCCACATATGCCAAGGTTCCCCTTTAGCGCCTGCGAGATGCAGTGACGCAGGCGCCAGCTGTTCCCTCATGGCGCCTACTGCCCCCGCCTACGACGCAGATAGTTGCGGAAGCTCGCCGACTGCATCCAACCGCCCTATCACCACCGCAACAACGACCACAACGAGAATCACCTGTACTGGGGTATCCACTACAGCCTTCCCTCCTGATGCGGTGGGTTACTGGTTGAATCTCAAACACGCCCACGAAACACCAGCCACGGCTCTCTATCGCGCTCGCACGACGCCCCGTCACTCGGTGGTCGTCTTGGAATCGGCAGGCAGGGGTGGGCTACCGCATGGCAGCACACCTCTTCGCTCACTTCCTGCGCTGGCGCATCAGTCTTGTTGCCATGGCAACGCCTAGAATCACGACCACGACAACGATGAGAACCTGACCCCATACGGGGAAGTCAGATCCACCGCCACGCCCGGCTGCTGCTAGAGTCACCATTTCTTCACCCTCCCTTTCTAGAAGGTGTACTGAGCCCTCGCAGAGCATCCAGGGCTTGAGTATTCAGTGCTGATGCCAGCCGTGGTGTCGCCCTCATTGCTCACCGATGCCTTATAGGGGCCCGCCGAACATTCGATGTTGGCGGACGGTCCAGAAGTAGCGTCACTGCTACTGGCGTCGATACCGCCGCTGGCTCCTGGGCTGCCTACACCTGCAGACACACTGGGGTGGACGAATCCGTCGTCATTGATGGCCACGCCACCTCCAATGCAACCACCAAAAGCACAAACCTCACCACTGATGCCGATGGATCCCAGGCCGCCCGGGTCGATTCGGTTGACGGGGTCGCCTTCGGCGTAGAGGTAGGGATTCTCTTCCTGCCCGGAGGGATCCCGCTGGGTGAAGCGGCCGATGTTGGGGTCGTAGTAGCGGGCCGCGTAGTGGTAGAGGCCGGTCGGGTCCTGGTAGCCGCCGGCGAACTGGTAAGGCTGAGTGGTCTTCTCGCTGCTCGTGGAGCGGGTGACGCCGCGAGGGCTGTAGGAGTACGTGTTGGCCTTCGCACCGGCCTCATCGGTGACCGCAACGACGGAGCCGAGCGCGTCGGCGAGGTAGAAGTACGTCTTCCCGTCCCGGGTCATGGAGTTGAGAGTGCCCCCGGGCTCGCGGTTAAAGCCCGTGCCCACACCGGCAGTTGAGGTGGCCGACAGGCCGAGCGGTCCGTTGTGGAAGTAGGTGTCGCCGAGCTTGATGCGCTCGCTCTGGTCCGTGGACCGTACTGACCGTCATACTTCTTGCCGTCCACGGTGAGCGAGGTGAGCTGACTGTGATCCGACCACTTCTCGCCGGTGCGGGTGCCCTCCGGTGTGGAGGCGCCGGCCGTCTCGTTGCCTTCGGCGTCGCAGGACCAGTTGGTGGAGGAGTCGTTCTTGGCGGTGATCTGCTGGGTGTCGTTGATGGTGTAGGTGGTGCCGCGCGGGCAGCCCTCGGCGGTTCCCTGGCTGGTGAGGTTCCCGGCCAGGTCGTAGCAGTACTGCCAGGAGGAGTTGAGCGTGGAGCCCTTCTTCTCCTCGGCGTAGGAGAAGCGTCCTGCGCCGTCGTAGGTGTAGCTGGTCTTCATGCCGGTCACCGCGTCGGTCTTGGTGCGGATCTTGCCGCCGTCGGTCTTGGCGTCGGCGCCGTAGCCGTAGGTCTTGCCGGCCGGGTCCTGGTAGTAGTCGACGTTGCCCGCGGGCGTGTACGCCAGCAGGGTCTGGGAGCCGTCCTGCAGGGTCCGGCCCCCAGACCGCCTACCCCGGCGGCACCGTGCAGAGTGTCGAAGTCGACAACTCCAGCCGCCCCAAAAAACATCAAGGCCACCTCCTCCAAGGGCCCCCTGGTCGACCTCACCTAACCGACTACACCTGGAACGAGGTCAACAAGCTCAAGGAGTTCAAGGACCCGGCCGGCAAGACCACCACGTACAAGTACAACAACAACGACATCCGGCCCCTCGGCTCAGCGTTTGCGGCCCACACCGCCCAACATGGCGACCTCGTCCGGCTCTTCACCGCTCGCCGCCACACGCCAGCGCGAGCGCGAGCACGAGACCATGCCCGTCCAGGAGCTCCAAGCCGTCGAAGAACCGCTCGACCAGGCTCGGCCGGTACGGCTGCAGTGGAACTGGAGTTGTGGTGCCTGCGGATCACCCCGCACGCCGCCGCACACCCGAACGACAAGTGGGTACGTCACATCGCCCCCCAGCGCGACTCCATCGAATCCATCGAATCCACCCTCGGCCTCATCGCCAGCGCCCGCCCGTCTCGTTCGCGGGGGCTGGCCGGTTTCGCCGGACGGCCCCCGGCCGCAGGTCAACAGCGGGAGGAGAAGATGCGTCCACCACTGCAGGTGAATGCGTGGCGGTGGATGCTGTCCAGTGACTTGTCTCCTGCGGCGAGGAGGAACCGTGGAGCGACACGACGGGATCATCGACATCGATTACAGCCACTTCTACGTCACCGAGCGGTTGGAGCACGGCTTCGAGAGCCTCGCCGAGGAATCCGACTTCGCCGGCGGCCGTCCGGTACTGCTTACCCCCGGTCAGTTGACGGTGTGCAGCTGCGTGCAGTCCCACTACGCGCCGGTGGCACTGATCAGCACCGGACCGGACGAGAGTCTCCCGGAGCTCGGGGAGGGCTGGGCGCTGCTGGACACAGTGGAGTACCAGCCGGTGTACGGCGGGCGGATGGAGCTCTGGGGGTGCACCACCGGGCCCTCCAATCCAGCCGTCCATCTGAATGTGCCGACCTCGCACACTCACACGGTTCGGGTGTACGCCAAGGGCCGGGAGGATGCCGACCAGCGGTTCGTGGAGAGCCTTGACAGGGACGAAGTCCTCCACGAAGGGCTGGAGGAGTACGTGATCGTCTTCACGCCTGCCGGGTGGCAGGAGCCGCCACAGCCGGACGAGGAATTGCTGCGTGATTCGTTCCTGCTGGACCCCAGTACTGGACGGCGCAGGGTGCTCCATCCAAAGGAGTAGGCGGCTCGGGAGGCCGCCAGGCGGTCGATGGCAACCGAGCGCCAGGCAGAAAAGATCGATGCGGACGTTGGTGGCCTCTCGCCGCCCCTGCCCATGCCCATGCCAGTCATGGTTCCCTGAGGTCGGTCGAGGTTCAGTGAGACGGGACAGGATCCTCCCTCGGGGTGCCCGGGCGCGAGCTGTGTCCCGTCTCCGAGGAACTGGCCCCCGTCTCAAGGGAACTGGTCCAATCCGTTGGCGGTCTCAGGTAGCCTGGCTCGCCAACTTGTGAGACGCGGTGTGGGCGTACCACTGTGGCTCTCATCCGTGCACGGATGAAGTCACCTGTCGCCAGACCGCTTCGCCCTCTCACTCGATGACTCGACCTGCCCGAACGCGGACAGCACCGCGGCACCGACGGGAACCGGCACTGCGGTAGGGCCTGGACGAAGGCCTCGGCCGCCGCTGTGGCGGGCCGGGGCCTTGGAGTAACACGTCTCTTCAATATCCGATCGTGAAGCGCCGCTGCACGAACTGCGGCAGCTCCGCCTCGTCGATCAGGGCGACCGCCGCATCCTCCGCCGAGATGCGGCTGCGCCCCTCCGCGTCGCGGACCGCCTGGTCGCCGCCGATGCGGAAGCGGCCGGTGCGCTCGCCGGGGGCGATCTCCATGGCGGGGCTGAAGTAGGTCCACAGCCGGTTCGAGGTACGCAGGACGTCGAAGCCGTCACGGGCGCCGCGCGCCGCTGCCGCGTAGGCGCGGGGCAGCCCGAGCTGGTCGAGGATCTCGTGCATGCGCTCGTCCGAGTCGGCGAGCGCCAGCCCGGGCTCGACCTCCAGGCTGCCGGCGCCGCCGATCACGATCAGCCGGGTCCGCGGGTGGCTCTCCAGCGCCTTCGTCAGGGCGTGCGCCACGGTGGAGTGGGTCGTGGGGTCGCCGATCGAGCGCCGGACGGTGTCCTCGAAGTCCTTGGCGGCGTTGCCGGGCTGGTAGGCGCTGATAAGCACGTCGAGGCCGGGCAGCACGGCCGTGATACTCGCTGCGTCCAGGACATCGACGCTCGCCCAGGTGATGTTCTCCCGCTTCTCGTCGGCCCGTGGCCGCGACGCGTCGCGACTGAACGCCCTGACGTGATGCCCCCGTTCCAGGGCCTCGGCAACGACCCGGCTGCCGATGGTCCCCGTGGCTCCGACGACTCCGATGTGCATGGTTCTCCCCCTACTCGCATGCGGCACGAGGGCGCGGTCAACCGGATTGGTTGCGCCCATGCAGCGACTATACGCCGTGAAGTTTCTATACGGCCATCAATTCGGGTAACGCTGTAGAGTGCCCGGGTGGCAGATACGGCGAGCAGGGCGGGAAACACGGGGCGGCGCGAGCGGCTCCGGGCCGAGACGACGGCCGAGATCAAGGATGTGGCAATGGAGTTGATGGCCTCGGGCGGACCCGAAGCCATCACCCTGCGGGCCATCGCCCGCGAGATGGGCATGACGGCCAACGCCATCTACGGCTACTTCGCCACCCGCGACGACCTGGTCACCGTGCTCATCGGCGACGTGTACACCGAGCTGGCCGACGCTGTGGACACCGCGTGGGAGAGCGCCTCCGCCGATAGCCCGGCCACCCGGATCCAAGGCTGGGCCGGCGCCTTCCGGAACTGGGCCCTGGCCAACCCCGAGGGCTTCCGGCTCGTCTACGGCGACCCCGTTCCCGGCTACAACACCCCCCACGGAGGCGCTGCCCCGGAGGCTGCCCACCGGGTCTGCGCCGGGCTCACCGCGCTCGCGGCAGCGGCCTGGCCGTACGCCGAACACCTCCATGAGAGCAGCGAGTTCGAGTGGTCCGACTTCGACGCCGGGCTCGTCGACAAGGTTCGCGCGGACTTCCCCGGCCTGCCGCCCGCCGCCGTCGCGCTCGCCCTGCGCATCTGGGGGCGCCTGCACGGCCTGGTGTCACTGGAGGTCTACGGCCATCTGCGCACCCAGACGGCCAGCCCGGACAAGCTCTTCCGGGAGGAAGTGACCCAGCTCGTGCGATCGTTGGACATCCCGCTGCGCAGCTGAAGCCCCCTTGGGTACAGCACGGCGCATGCAAGATTTTGTTCTTGTCCTTCGACGCGATGATGGACCGGTTCGTCGCTCGCGTGCATGACCTGGACAACCGCTTCGCTCGCCGGGGCGAGCGGGCGGCAGCCGCAAAAGGCCTTCGCGAAGCGTTCGGAGAGCAGTGGACTTCCGAGCCGCTGCCAAGCAGGGCGGCGGTTCGAAACGGCGGAGCCGGACCAGGACAGCTGAGACAACATCCGGCATCCACTCGCGCCGGACCAGATCACCCGGGATTCCCAGCATCCGCACGTCTCAACTGATCTGGTCGCTGCAGGTCACAGGTCTTGGCCGGGGACAGATCATTTGAGACGGGACAAGCTGTCCCGTCTCCGGCGAACGGCTCCCTGCCTCAAGTGATCTGGGCCGACTCGGCTGGCATCTCAGATGATCTGGTCCGTCAGGACTTGTGCATCCGGTCTCACCTGGTCCGGCGGGGTCTCACGCGTCTCAGGTGGCAGTCGGGTTCTGGTCCGGCTTGTGATGGTGAGTGTTCCGGGCGGATTCACCCGGAACACTCACCACGCCAGAGCCGCAGTTGGCTTACCTGGCGAGTTCAACCGGTTCGTCCAGTCTCGTCAGTTTCCGCGGGTTTCTCACCAAGTAGACCCGGGTGATCTGCCCGTTCTCCACGACGAGACTCACCGCCGTGGCCGGCTCCCCGTCGATCTCGATCCGGCCCGCAGGTGCCCCGTTGAGCCACACGGCCGTCGTCGCGAGCGGAGCCGATTCCGCCCGGTTAGTGCGCGCGAGCACCTGCGCCACGAGCTCGACCCCGTGGATCGGAACCAGAGCGGCGGCCGCAAGTCCGCCACCATCGGCGATCAGGACCACGTCCGGCGCCATGACCTCCACGAGCTCCTGCAACTGCCCGGTACGCAACGCGAGCAGGAACCGCTCCACCACGGCCTGCTGCTCCGCCCGGCTCACCGGCACCCGCGGCTGCCGGGCCGCCACATGCCCGCGGGCTCGCCGCGCGATCTGCCGCACCGAGGCCGCGGACTTCCCGATGGCCTCGGCGATCTCGCCGTACGGCAGCTCGAAGACCTCACGGAGCACGAACACCGCCCGCTCGGTCGGCCCGAGCGTTTCCAGGACGGTCAGCATCGCGATCGAGACGCTCTCCGCGAGCTCCACGTCCTCGGCGACATCAGGGCTGGTCAGCAACGGATCCGGCAGCCACTCGCCGACATAGTCCTCGCGGCTGCGCGCCAACGTCCGCAGCCGGTTGAGCGCCTGCCGCGTGACGGTCCTGACGAGGTACGCCCGCGCGTCGCTCACCCGCGACGGGTCGACCTGGGCCCACCGCAGCCAGGACTCCTGCAGTACGTCCTCCGCGTCGGCCGCGGACCCGAGCATCTCGTAGGCGACCGTGAACAGCAGGCTGCGATGGGCGACGAACGGATCCTCGGTCATGCCGTCGACGCTACGCCGGACACCTGAGGGCGCCCGGCCAGCGGGATGTTGCAGGCATCGGAGTAGCCCTGCGAGGTGATCCCATGTGCGGTGTTGCACCTGGCCGCCAGGTTGGCGTAGCCGATGAACACGGTGAGCTCGACCAGTGCCGCCGGGCCGAGGCGGCCGAGCAGACTCGCCGACAGCTCATCGGTGACGGTCGTCGGCGTGTTCGTCATGGCCTCGGCGTACTCCATCACCTCCCGCTCCAACGGCGTGAACACCTCCGACTCCCGCCAGCGCGGCACCTGGCTCGCCTTGGCCAGGTCCAGGTTCTGGTTCAGTGCCGCGAAATAGTTGATGTCGAGGCACCAGCTGCAGCCGACCTGTGCCGCGACGGCCATGTGCGCGAACGTCTTGAGGCTCGCGTCAGCCGCATCCCAGGTGGCCACCTGGGCCGAGAACTCCTGGTTGGCCTCGGCGAGCTTGGGGTTGTTCCACAGCACCTCGTGGGGCTCGGGCACGGAACCGAGCTGCTTGATCAGGTTTTCGCGGAGCCCGGCGGGGAGCTCGGCCTTCGGAATGCGTAGCGCCATGGTGTTCTCCTTGGGCGTCTGCCTGCTTTTTCATGAAGACACCGCCGGGCCCGCGAATGTGACAACCACCCTCGCCACCGCGCATGGATCGTCAGCGCGCACAGGCCGAACCACGCCCGCGCTCAGACGGCAGTGACCGGAAGGTCATTCCTCCGCGCCGGCGCGCCCGGTTCAGCGGCTGCCTCGCCCCAGGAAGCAGTCGAGCCCAACGGCGGAGCCAGACCAAATCACCTGAGACAACACCCGCCATCCCGGCCCCCGGGACCAGATCACCTGGGATTCCCGGCACCCCGGCGTCTCAAATGAACTGGTCGCCGCAGGTCACAGCACTGTCCACGGACCAGATCATCTGAGGCGGGCCAGCCAGTGGCCGGACTCTGTCCACAGGGCCGCAGTTCGAGGGTGTCCTCGAGGTCGCCGCGATCAGCAGGGGCGGCCCGAACGTGCATTGCAGACTCGGCCCCATCCGTCCTCAACGGCGGAATGCGCCCTTTCGCGGTAGCGACGGGCCCCGCGGTGACGCCCAAGCAGATCCTTGCGCATCACTCGCCGACTCAGTTTGAGGAGTTCGTCTACGAGTGGCTGCTGGCCAGACCCGCGGAGCTGAAGGAGTCGTTCCTCGACCGGGCCGCCAAAGGCACCGACCGGCTGAGCGCGGAATACGGCGCAGATTCGGCACGCGCCTACCGGACCGCGAGGCCCGTCAGGCGCCCCCGCCGGACCACACGCCGGTGGAAACCTGGTACCTCCAAAAGCTCCTGGACGTCTACCAGGAGAAGTGGGGCTGTGACCCCGCCGCGGTGGGGCAGGTGCGCGCGCATCCCAAGGCGGGTCCTCACCTGCAACATCAGCGGGAAGCCTTCTACTGCGCCGAGCAGCTGCGGGTGTTCGCCCGCGACAGTGTGCCGGAGGGAACCTTCGAATCGCTGCAGAAGAACGTCCACGACGGTGTCGTCAGTTACCGGTACACGGCGGCGTACCGCCGCAGCGACACCGGATCACTGGCGGAATCGATGACCATTGCGGTCAAGGACATACGCGGCACCTGCGCCGTCGACCTGGGCGGTGTGGACCGCGAGAAGCTCGCCCGCTGCATCGAGGAATGCATCGTCTGTGCCCAGGCGTGTACGGCCTGCTCGGATTCTTGTCGACTGCGCCGACATCTGCACCGCAACCCCGTCCCGCCACTTTGCCGACGGTGGCGTACGCCTGAAGGATCGCGCGGGTGAAGTCTGCGCCGACGAGTGCGAGCGCCACGCCGACCAGCACGGCCACTGCCGCGTGTGCGCCGAGGCCTGCCACCGCTGTGAGCAGGCGTGCAACGACCTGATGCCCCCTGTGCCGAACACCCGGGCCACGTCGAGATCACGCCGGACGGGCCCCTGCGAGCGTCCTTGGGGCAGGCGTGCGACGCTGTTCGTCGCGCGGGATCGAGTGCCGGCGCTTCCCTGCGGCGTGGCAGTGGCTACAGCCACGGTGCACTCGATGGGCGGCGTGCCAAGTCCAGGCACTGACCACCTCCGTGGAGGCTGCGCGCACTGACCAGAGGCGGCGGCTTCGCCCATTCACCGACATGGCCGCCGCTGGGGGCGGTCTGCTGCCCGGGCCGTGGCACGAGAGGAGCCCGGGATGTCGGGGCTGATGGTCAGGCTTTCGTCGGCAGTTGGGCCGGCAGGGCGGCTGCTGGCTGTTCCTGCGCGGGCGGGGGCTGGGGTTTCCCGGTGCGCAGCACCTTGTTGACGTGGGCGGTGTCGAGGGCGTTTTCCCAGCGGGCGACGACGAGGGTGGCGACCGCGTTGCCGGCAAGGTTGGTCAGGGCGCGGCATTCGGACATGAACTTGTCGATGCCGAAGATGAGCATGATGCCGGCGGTGGGAATGGTGCCGACGGTGGTGAGCGTGGCGGCGAGGGCGATGAAGCCGGCGCCGGTGATGCCGCCGGATCCCTTGGAGGTGAGGAGCATGACGGCCAGCAGGCCGAGCTGCTGGCTGATGCTCAGGGGGGTGTCGGTGGCCTGGGCGATGTAGACGGCGGCCAGGGAGAGGTAGATGGAGCTGCCGTCGAGGTTGAAGGAGTAGCCGGTGGGGACGGTCAGGCCGACGATGTCGCGACGGATGCCGAGCCCTTCGAGTTTCTGCATCAGCCGGGGCAGGGCGCTCTCGGAGGACGAGGTGCCCAGGACGAGGACGAACTCCTCGCGCAGGTGGCGCAGCAGCCGGAAGATGTTGATCCTGAGCGCGGCGGTCACCGCGCCAAGGACGACGATCACGAAGAACGCCGAGGTGCCGTAGAAGAGCCCGATGAGCCGGCCGAGGCTGGTCAGGGTGGAGAAGCCGTATGTGCCGATGGTGAAGGCCATCGCGCCGAAGGCGCCCACGGGCGCGGCCAGCATGACGTAGTGCAGGATCTTGAAGACGACGGCGCTCAGGCGCTGGATGCCGTCGACGAGAGGCTCGCCGACGGGACCGACGGCTTTGAGGGCGATGCCGAAGAGGACCGAGAAGAAGAGGACCTGAAGGATGTTGCCCTCGGCGAAGGCGCCGACGGCGCTGGTGGGCACGAGGTCGGTCAGGAAGTGCCACCAGGATTGGCTTTCCCCGTCTTTGACGTACTGACCGGCGTCTCCTGTCAGCTGGAGGTCGCCGGGGTGGGCGTGGACGCCGGCTCCGGGCTGGAAGACGTTGACCGCGACGAGGCCGATGAGCAGAGCGGTGAGGGTGCCGGCCTGGAAGTACAGCAGGGACTTCAGACCGACCCGGCCCACCCGGCCGAGGCTGTCGACGCCGCCGATGCCGGCCACGATGGTCACGAACACGATCGGCGTGATCAGCATCTTGATCGCGGTGACGAAGGTGGTGCCGACGGGTTCCATCGCGGTACCGGCCGAGGGCCACAGCCAGCCGGTGAGGACACCGGCGACGATGGCGGTCAGGACCCAGAAGTACAGCTGCCGGTACCACGGCTTCCTGGGCGCTTCGGCCGGGGAGGGTGCGGGAGCTGCGGGCGGCGGGGCGGATGCTGCCATGGCGTTTCTCCTCGTTGAGGAACGGGGGCACAACCGGGATGCGGAGGGGTCCTCAGGGGGCGGGAGGGCCGGTGGGCGGGCGCGGCTCGGGAGCGTAAGGAGCGCGGGCGCCTGGCGGAGTGTGGGGCGGCGTCGTCCGGGGCGGCGTAGAGAGGGCGCAGGGTCAAGAGAGTGCAGGGTCAGAGGAGTTCGAGGAGCTTGTCGGTGAACTCGGCCGTGGTGGCGGTGCCGCCCAGATCCGGGGTGCGTACGTCGGTCTTGGCCAGGACCGCGGCCATCGCATCGGTGATGTCCCTGGCCGCTTCCGGGTGGCCGAGGTGGTCGAGCATCATGGCGGCCGACCAGATCGCGCCCAGCGGGTTGGCGATGCCCCGGCCCGCGATGTCGGGGGCGGAGCCGTGGACCGGTTCGAACATCGAGGGGAACTCCCGCTCGGGGTTGAGGTTGGCCGCCGGGGCGACACCGATGGACCCGGCCACCGCGGCGGCGAGGTCACTGAGGATGTCGCCGAAGAGGTTGGAGGCGACCACGACGTCGAAGCGGGCCGGTTCGAGGACGAACTTGGCCGCGAGCGCGTCGATGTGCTCCTGGTCCCAGCCGACCTGCGGGAACGAGGCGGCCCGCTCGGCGACGAGTTCGTCCCAGAACGGCATGGTGTGCACGATGCCGTTCGACTTGGTGGCCGAGGTCAGCCGGCCCTTGCGCTGCTCGGCGAGGTGGAAGGCGTAGTCCAGCAGACGTGTGACGCCGGCCCGGGTGAACACGGCCTCCTGTACGGCCATCTCGTCCGGGAAGCCCCGGTTGAGCCGCCCGCCGGCCTCGCTGTACTCGCCTTCCACGTTCTCCCGGACGACGACGAAGTCGACCTCGCCGACCCGCGCCCCTCGCACCGGGCTGTCGATGCCCTCGAAGACTCGGATGGGCCGCAGGTTGACGTACTGGCGGAAGCCGCGGCGGATCGGGATCAACAGTCCCCACAGCGAGATGTGGTCGGGCACCGCGGGGTGGCCCACCGCGCCCAGCAGGACGGCGTCCTTGTCGCGGAGCCGGGCGAGGCCGTCGGCGGGCATCATGGCGCCCTCGCGCAGGTACCGCTCGCACGACCAGTCGTCGTAGGACGTGTAGGAGAGGGTGAAGCCGTGCCGGCGGCCGAGGATGTCGAGTACCTGCTGCGCGGGGGGCAGCACTTCGGTGCCGATGCCGTCACCGGGGATGAGGGCGATGCGGTGGTTCGTCATGCCTTCGATTCCAGCAACGTGCCCAGGCAGACGTCCAAGACCGAAACCGGATCTCCCTTATAGCGGCCGCCTATCAGTCGGTGGCCGCCGTCTGTCAGCCGGTGCCGGTGGGGACGGCCATCCTCCAGAAGGCGGCGGCTGCCGGGGACAGGACACCCCGGCGGCTGATCAGGGCAACATTCAGCGCGGTCGCGGGTTCGATGTCCAGCACGTCGGCCCCTGACCGCCGGGCGATCTCCCGCCAGGAATCCGTCACGACCGCGAGCCCGACCCCGGCCAGCACCAGAGGCAGCAACGCGACCCGGTGCTCCGTCTCCGCCGCCACGCTGAAGTCGATGCCCTGGTCCCGCAGAGAGTCGACGTACGCCCGCATCCCCGTCCCGGGCTGTCCCACGATCAGCCGCTGACCCGCCAGTTCCTCGCACGCCACCGCTTCCCGGCCGGCGAAGGGCCCGTCCGGCGGGACCACCAGCACGAACCGCTGCTCCCCCAGCACATGCGCGCGGACCTCCGTGTCCGGCACCCTCCCGGCTGACGCCAGCAGGCCGAGTTCCGCAGCCCCTGTCCGCACCGCGCCGACGACGTCCCGAGCCGTGAAGACGGCCCGGACGGCCACCGTCACGCCCGGATGGCGGCGGGCGAAGGAACGGATCAACGACGTCAGCGGCTCGACGGCCTGGGACGGCATCGAGGCCACATCGAGGCGTCCTTCCCGCAGTTCGTGGACGGACGCCACGCTCGCCCGGGCGACCTCCAGGCTCCGTACCGCCGCACGGGCCGGTTCGATCAGCGCCCGGCCCGCCTCCGTCAGCACCGCGCGGCGTCCGATCCGGTGGAACAGCTCCGTACCCAGATCACGCTCCAGCCCACGGACAGCCTGTGACAACGACGGCTGCGACACATACAGCGCCGAAGCGGCCCGGTTGAAACCGCCGCGGTCGACGACGGCCAGGAAGTACTCCAACTGCCGGATATCCATGACTTCGATCTTCGATCTTCACTGGCCAGGGAGGTGCCCTCCGCTGTGGGGCCCAGTGTGCCGGATCAGCATGCCGCCCGGCGCGGGGCCGGTGCGGCTCGGAACCGCGGGCGAGTGGCCGGCCAACGTCCACCGAGGCAGTCGTCGCGGTTGATCCGGCCAACGGCAGCCGGGGCCGGCGCGTCACGCGAGCCGCGCCAGGGCCGCCTCCGACGGGCTCCCGGCCGTCGCC
Organism: Streptomyces sp. NPDC018029; assembly: GCF_044327655.1. NCBI lineage: Bacteria > Bacillati > Actinomycetota > Actinomycetes > Kitasatosporales > Streptomycetaceae > Streptomyces > Streptomyces sp. NPDC018029. The sequence continues at coordinate 87,119 of NZ_JBIRFV010000014.1, forward strand.
TGGTACACGATGATCACCTGTTGCTCGGCGCCGCCGACGGTGAGCGCCTGCCTGCGCAGGGCGAGGTCGCCGACGACCGGGTGCGCGAAGCGCTTGAGCTCGTCACGGGCGGGCCGCGGGGCGCGATACGGCTCGGAGTCGGGCCGAGGCGTGGAGCGGGGTGGCACGGGTGAGTTCGGCACCCGACCAAGCTGTGACCGCGCATGGAGCGTCACCATGACACGTGCCGACCGCCGGGCCGGCGTGGCGTGATCTTGGCCCTGCCAGATGTGACGCACGTCACCCCTTCTTCTTGGCCCATGCACTTACCTAGCCATAAAATGCCGAAATTCTACCTTTTACATAAAAAGCGTGTCTTGCGAAGTTGGTCACCTTAAAAGCTAACCCGCAGCGACGCGAAGTGGACTTTGCGGAAAACGAGAACATGGCCTGTGCGAAGTCGGGTAACCGGGCATGGCCACCTCTGTCTCTTTCGCTGCCATTCTTGACGCGAAGAGTGGGGCATTTCTAAAGTTCAACCGGAGTTCGCAAAAGGCGAATTGGGGAGTTCCTGAACAGGCGTTGCAGCGGGTCGCCGCGCCAGTCAAACGCGCGAACGGTGACATCCGCCCACCTGCCCACGCGGTTATTGCATCCGGAGGACGGCATCATGGCTTCAACTGACCAGGTTTCCACACCGGCGGCCATCCTGCGCGAGGGCGGCGTGTTTTGGATTACCGGACTCGCGGAGTCGGGCAAGACGACGGTATCCAAAATTCTGGCTCGGCAGATCCGCTCTCACGGCATACGGCCAGTCCTGCTGGATGGCAATATCGTGCGGGAGGTCATCGGGGAAACCAGGTCGTTCGACCGTGAAAGCCGACGCAGGATGGCCTACACGTACGCCCGCTTCAGCCGCATGCTGGCCAGCCAGGGACAAGTCGTGATCTGCGCGACCATCTCCCTTTTCCATGACGTACACAAGTGGAACAGGGAGAACATCGAGCGCTACTACGAGGTGTTCCTCGACGTACCGCTGGAAGAGCTGAAGAAGCGAGACAGCAAGGGAGTGTACAGCGAATCGGATGACAAAGATATTGTCGGCATCGGAGTCGAACCAGAATTCCCGGAGAGCCCCGACCTGGAGATAGCAAACTTCTCTGACGTCGACCCGGATGCGGCGGCCTCGCGCATTCTGGATGAATGCCTGACGGGAGCAGCCCGCTGACCGGAACCGTTTCACCCGCAATCAGCCGCATCTCAAGCCCTGCGTGACGGAAGAGGAATCAACGTGACTGTGACCCTCAAGCACGGTGACTTCACCAGCCTGGCCGAGGACTACTCCAAATACCGCGAAGGGTATGCGCCCTCAGTCGTTTCTGCCCTGGTCGGGCTGCTCGGCGGATCCGCCGGGGCCTGCGATGCCGTCGACGTGGGAGCGGGAACCGGCATCTGGAGCCGCATGCTCGCAGAAGCCGGCTTTCGGTCCGTGACGTCCGTCGACCCGAACGACACCATGCGGGCGACCGGGGAGAGGGACTCCGCACACCTCGACATCACCTGGCGCACCGGCAGCGGCGAGGACACCGGCCTGCCCAGCGCGTCGGCGGATCTCGTGACGATGGCGTCGTCCTTCCACTGGGTGGACTTCGACAAGGGCACACAGGAGTTCAGCCGCCTACTGCGCCCCGGCGGGTGGTTCGTCGCCCTGTGGAATCCCCGCTACATCCAGGCCAGCGCCCTGCTCACCGACATCGAAGCGGAACTGGAGAGGCTGAAGCCGGACATGAAGCGGGTTTCCTCCGCCCGGCAGGGGCTCATGGACGAACTCTCCGACCGACTGGCGGCCAGCCCGCACTTTGACGACGTGATGCTCCTGGAGGGACGTCACCACGTGCGGCAGAGTGTCGATCACTACATCGGCGTCTGGCGTTCGGTGAACGATGTCCGTGTACAGCTCGGCGAGGAGAAGTTCGAACAATTCCTCGACTACGCGCGGCGTCGCATCGGTGACGCCGAGACGGTGGAGACCACCTACCTCACCCGCGCGTGGGCAGCCCGTCGCGCGACCGCGTGAATCCGCTGTTGTCTCACCGCGCCAACTGGTGGCGTGACAGACCCCTCGCGCCCGGGCAGGTTGTAGATCATGACTGGCTCTCTCGTTGCTGAATGGATTCGCCGTCATCGGGCGCTTCTGCTCACTGCGCTGCTCACCACCACCAACTTCCTCGTCGTCTTCGACGGCCTGGTGGTCACCGTGGCCCTTCCCGCCCTGCAGCACAGTCTCGGCCTCAGCCAAGCCGGCACGCAGTGGGTCATGACGGCTTACACCCTGCCCCTTGGTGGCATGCTGCTGCTGGGCGGCCGACTGAGCGACCGCTACGGACGCCGTCCGGTCCTCATCACCGGCTTCGCCCTCTTCATCGCCGGCCTGTTGCTGGCAGGGCTGGCCCCGGCACTGTGGCTGCTCCTGCCAGGGCGCATGCTGCAGGGCGCGGGCGCCGCACTCGCGGTCCCCACCTCTTTCGCGATCATCAGCGCGAAAGCCTCCCCGGCCCAGCGCAACCGCTTGTTCGCCGCGGTCGCGGTGGCCGGCGGACTGGGGGCCGCAGGCGGCGCCATCATCGGTGGCGTCGTCACGCAAGGGCTCGGCTGGCGCTACGTCTTCCTGCTCTCCGTGCCGGTCGCACTCCTCGCCGCCTTGCTGGCACCCAAAATCCTCGACCACGAGGCGCCGGCCTTCAAGACCAGCGGCCTGGACCTGCCTGGCGTCGCCCTGTCCATGGCCGGTCTCATGCTGCTCGTCCTGGCCATCACGAACACCGAGAGCGCGGGCGCGCTCTCCCCCGGCACCCTCGGTCCCCTGGTGCTGTCCGCCCTCGCGTTCACCGGCTTCGTCATCCGAGAACGCAGAGCAGCAGACCCCCTCCTGCGTCTGGGCATCCTGCGTGTGCCCTCATTCCGCACTGCGGTACTCGCCATGCCGGCCAACGAATTCGCCTACCAGGGCAGTGTCTTCATCGGGCTGCTCTTCTTCCAACAAGCACTCGGCTACAGCCCCCTCGCCGCGGGACTGGCCTTCAGCCCCCTGGGGCTGGTCGTTCTGATCGGCTCGTCCGTGTCCAACCGGCTTCTTCGCCGCTACCGCTGGACGCTGGTGGCAGCAAGCGCACAGTTCGTCAGCGCAGTCGCCCTGGCGTTGCTCGCCCTGGCCGGTCCGGACAGCGCCTACCTGCCGCACATCCTCCCGAGCCTCCTCATCCTGGGTCTTGGAACCGTAGTCGGCGCTGTCTCTTTCAATGTCGCCGCGGGCAAGGACATCTCCCCCGACGACAAAGGTGTGGGCTACGGCGTCTTCGAGACCGCCAAGTACGTCGCGGGCGTCCTCGCCATCGCGGGGCTGGGCAGTACCGCCGCGGCCCGCACCGCTTCCGCAACAGCGACCGGTCATACCGCGGCGCTGGCATCCGGCTACCAACTGGCCTTCGCCGTCGCAGCGGTCATCGCCGCCATCGGCGGAGTTCTGGTCGCGCTACTGGGCGATTCCCCAGGAGCCGGGACGGGCCGCTCCGGCCAGGCATCGGCGGTCACCGGCACAAGCGACGCACCGTCCTCGCCCCATCCTCCCGTACACGTGAACAGAGGAAAGCGATGAGCGACAAGATCTACTACCTCCTGCACGGCATACAGGACCGGTACAACGCCCTCTACCAGGACAACATCGAAAAGCTCGGCCACCAGGACATCGCCGTCGCCAGCATCGGCGGCTCCGGCCAATCGCTTTTGGGTAATATTCTTCTCGAACTCGGCCTCAACTACGCCGACCCCTACATCGACTCCCTGAACGCCGACGGCACCAGCCATCCCGTGCCTGCCTACGCCGAATACCGCAGCAGGCTGGCAGCCACCGACCACCGCACCTGGGACGGCCAGGAGCTGGGCAGGCCACGGTGGCCCCGTTTCGTGAAGACACATCTCACCCCTGATTTCCTGGCACCACGCCCGCTGCTCGGGGCCTGGATCCTCATCAGGGACCCGCGTGACTCCCTCTACTCCTGGCACAAGTTCCGCACCAACTTCGCGAAAGACCCCGTAGATCTCCTGCCCGGCACCTTCGAGCAATGGCTGGAGCAGCCGGGCCCCGCCGGAGTCAGCCGACTTGAGGACTGGTCGTCGTTCTACGACGCGTGGGATCAGGCGCGCGGCGGTTTTCAGCGAAGCACGGTAACGACCTTCGAGGACCTCAAAACCGACCCGGTACCGGCCCTGCGCAAGAGCCTGGAGGACCTCGAAGTGGACGTCAAACACTCCGACCTCGTACGAGCGGTCGAGCGGAGCAGTTTCGACAACATGCGCGCGCACGAAGAGCAGCGATCGGGCACCGGAGACGGCACCGGCGCCACGAACACCCGCATCATGCGCAGCGGCACACCCAACGAATGGCACAGCTGGATGACGCCCAGCCTGCGCCGAAAATTCGGCGCCGGAAAGATCGCCGACGTAGCCCGACAATTTGGCTACGAGATGACCACAGCCTAGCCTCGATCCTGCATGAGCCCTCGACGGTGCCTCCGTCGAGGGTTTTCTGCTTGCTGGTGGCGGAATTTCGATGTCAGGGACCGTGAAGCTCGGTCTCCCACGCTTCGAACGGAGGCTCCACCTGATAGGCGGGGTCACAGCGTCTGCGGACCCACTGAGCAGCGCGGTACTGGGCCTCACCGTCGTTGAGCGTCTCCCCGTGATCATCAACTTCGAGAACGTTGGCGAAGATCGCAAAAACCGTCTCGAGGTCTGAGCCGTGCTCGAGCAAGTGACGGCGGTAGTCGATTCCGTCAAGAAGCTCGACATCCAATGTGCCATTGCCCAGGTAGAAAGCGAAGAAGCGGAGAGCAGCCCGCACATCTGTCGGAAGGTGTGGCACGAGATCATCCTTTACGAGACCGGTGATGCGTCAGGTCATCCTCGCGGTTGGCTGGGCAGTCCAACTCGGACGGCAGAAGATCCAACTTCACCATCAAAGGACAGCGGAGCCATCGGAACTTTGCGTCCGGTCAACAGGTCGCTGTACGTCGTCTCACCACACGACCGCAACCAACTGGGGGAGGCTGTTGCCGACCCTGGCCTGCGGGGCCAGCCGGGCGGCCGGAGAAGCATCCCCTATCAAGGGGGCCGCAGCTCGCCTCCGTTCCTCAACCGGTCAACCTCGCTCGCCCTCGTCCGGGACCCCGCAGTCGTACAGCCCCCGCAGCAATCGCGCGCACCTGCGCAGACACGGGATCAAGGCCACGATCCCGGTCCCGCGGACCGCGTCCACAGTCGCCTCAAGCGCCAGCGGTCTGCAGCCACGTACGAGAAGTTCGTGGTCCGCTACGAGGCGTACGAGGCGACCGTGCTGGTCGCAGTCCTCAACGAGTGGCTGGTACCGGCGCTTTCACAGCAGGCCCTCGACCACTCCCACACCGTCCGCCACGCTCGCACCGCAGCCGGCGTCCGATGCGGGCCTGGTCGGCGTCCAACTGGTCGCGTTCGGCCCCGACGGAGCATCACTCTCGTATCAGGCACCAGTCCCCCGTCCGGGGGTACAGCAACCGCCCGCATTCCCACGGCAGTCACCGCGGCGTACGTTCCCCTCATGAGCATCCCCACAGAGCCCATCGGCAGCATCCCCCGACCGCCCGCCCTGCTGGACGCCCTCGCTCAGCACGCCCAAGGCCAGCTCTCCGAGGCCGACTTGGCGAAGTTTCAGGCACAAGCCGCCGCAGACACGTTGGCGCATCTCGAGCGCATCGGCTGCCCCGTCCTCGTCGACGGCGAGCAGTCCAAGCCGAGCTTCGCCACCTACCCGCTCAGCGGCCTGGACGCGCTCGCGCCCGACGGCGCGGTCATTCCCTTCGCCGACGGGCACACCCGGCAACTGCCCCGCCTGACGGCCGGACCCTTCCGCTACCAGATCCGCGCCGACACCTACCTGCGCGACGCCCGACGCCACACCGACAAGCCCGTCAAGCAGGCCGTCATCGCGCCCTCCGCTCTCAGCCTGCTCTACCCGCCCGAGCCCCTTGCGGGCTACTCGCGCGAGGCGTTCCTGGCCGACCTGGTCAACGAGGCCGAGGCCGACATCCGAGGGTGCCTCGAGGCGGGCGCGCATGTCGTGCAACTCGACTTCACCGAGGGCCGGTTGTCTCTGAAGCTGGATCCCAGCGGTGGCCTCCTCAACGATTTCGTCGACCTCAACAACCAGGTCCTTGACCGCTTCACCGACGCCGACCGGGCCCGCATCGGCGTCCACACCTGCCCCGGCGGAGACCACGACTCCACCCACAGCCTCGACGTCGACTACACCTCGCTGCTGCCCGACCTCTTCCGGCTCCGGGCCGGCAACTTCTACCTCCAGCTCGCCAGCGAGGCCGACCCCGAGCGCGTACTCGACGTCGTCGCCGCCCAACTCCGCCCGGGCATCCGGGTGTTCATCGGCGTGACCGACCCCATCGATCCACGCGTCGAGACCCCCGAAGAGGTATGCGCCCGCATCCTGCTCGCGGCGCAACGCATTCCGGTCGCACAGCTGGGCACGTGCGACGACTGCGGCTTCTCCCCCTTCGCCGACGACACCTCCACCTCACGCGACATCGCCTTCGCCAAGATCGAGGCCCGGGTCCACGGCACGGCCCTCGCCGCCCAACAGCTCGGGCTGTAACGAACAAACGAGCACCGGCGGGCCGAAACCGCTCCGCGTGCGATTTCGGCCCGCCCCTTCGTCATCCGTTACGGCCTGTCGCTGGATGCGCGATGCTGCCGCCGGTGGGCCGGCTGTGGTCATCTCCGTGGTCGTCTCCGCCGGTGGCGGCCCCGCACCAGGGAGCCCCCCCGAATCCTGCCCCCGGTCTTGACCGTTACAGGGGAGCCGGGTCAGGGCAGGTCCGGCACCGCTCGCCGGAAGTCCTAGTCAGTGGGGGCGGTCTCCCTTTCGGTGCGGGGGAAGAAGGGGAGTTCAATGTGGACGCGGTCGGCGGCGGCGAGGATCTGGGTGGCGTCGTCGACCGGTGGGTGGATGTGGTGGTTGATGCGTTTCTTGACGTCCGCGCCGTCGGCGCCCGAGGCCATCACCCTGCGGTCCCAGCCCCGGGTGAAGACCGCACCGGCGTCGCCCAGGTCCAGGCAGGTGACGTAGGGACCGGGCGTGAAGTCGCGCAGCGGCACGTCGAGCAGGTCGGCCGCCGCGTTGTACCCGGCCACCTTGCCGAGCGGGGTGGCGTGCTGGCAGGACTGCATGACCGTGTGGTCGGCGTCGAATGCCGCTGCGGCCGTGTCGCCGGCGACGAACACGCCGGGCAGGGCGCGCAGTTGCCGGTCCACCGGCACCCGGCCCAGGGAGTCGAGTTCGTCGGAGATCTGCCGGGTGAGGTCACTGGCCGTGAGCCCCGCGCACCAGAGCACCGCGTCCGCCTCGACCCTGGTACCGCCGGAGAGGACGGCGTATCCGTCGCCGACCTCCGTCACCGTTGTCCCGAGGCGGCGTTCCACGCCGAGCTTCTCCAGCGCCGCCTCGATCTCCCGGCGTGGCCCCGGGCCGAGCTGGTCGGCGACCACTTCCGACCGGTCCACCAGCAGCACCCGGCCCCGGGCGGCCAGCGCGGTCGCGGCCTCCAGGCCGACGAACCCGGCGCCGACCACCACGGCACGGTAGTTGTGCCGTTGTCGCAGATGGCCGGTGAGCCGCTGGGCCCCTTCCAGGGTGTCGATATCGAAGAGCCGTTCAGCCCCGGGCAGAGTCCGGGGCCGCACGAGTTCGCTGCCCGCCGCCAGCACCAGGCGGTCGTAAGCGATCTCCTCGCCGTCGGCCACCACCACGCGGCGGCCGGTCTCGATCGTGCTCACCCGGGCCCGCAGATGCCCGACGCCGATCGGCTCCAGGATTCTCCTGAGCTCCACCGTGGCCAGATCCGGCTCCGGTTCGTACAGGCGCGGCCGCAGCACCAGGTGGTCGTTCGGCGCTATGAGCGTGATGCGCAGCTCCGCGTCCCCGCGCGCCAGTGCTGCTCCCGCCGCGCTCCACACGCCCGCGAAGCCGCCTCCGACGATCACAACGTGCCCCATCGTGTCTTCCTTTTCGCCGTCCGTGCCCCTCCGGGCATCGGAGGGGCGACAGGGAGACAAGACGGCGGGCTCAGATGTGACCGAGGCCGGCGAGTTTCTCAGGATTGGCCAGCCTCCTGTACGTCGTGATCCGCCCGTCGGCGATTTCCACGGTGTCGAGCCAGACCAGTTCGCCGCCGCGGTAAGTGGCCAGCGCCGACTGCCCGTTCACCTCGATGATCCGGGATGCGTCGGGACGCCTGATCCGGACCTGCCGGACCATCAGCAGGGCGATCGTCTGCGCGCCGTGAACCGGCCTGCGCGCGGCCGTCGTCTTGCCGCCGCCGTCACCGACATAGACGGCCCCCGGGTGCAGGAGCTCGACGAGCCCGGCGACGTCCCCCGCCTCAGCGGCCGCCTTGAACGCTTCGAGCACACGCTGGGCGTCGGCCCGGGAGGCCCCGGGCGGTGCCTCGGCCCCGGCGACCCGCGCTCGTGCCCGGGAGGCGAGTTTGCGGCTGGCAGCGGATGTGTTGCCGAGCACCTCGGCGATCCGGCCGAAGGGAAAGCCGAAGACGTCGTGCAGCACCAGTGCGACACGTTCAGCGGGAGAAAGTCTCTCCATCACCACCAGCATCGCGGTGCTCACCGAATCGTCCAGGAGCACCTCGGCCGAAGCGTCGGGTCCGGTGAGCAGCGGTTCGGGCAGCCAGGGGCCGACGTAGGCCTCGCGCCGTACCCGCGCGGACTTCAATACGTTGTACGACATGCGGGCGGCCAGGGTCACCAGCCAGGCCCGCAGATCCCGCACCTCGGACAGGTCGGCGTCGGCAGCGCGCAGCCAGACCTCCTGCGCCACGTCCTCGGCCTCGGTCACAGAGCCCAGGATCCGGTAGGCCGTCCCGAAGACCGCGGGGCGATGCGATTGCCAGTCCGCCTCCGCCAACATGCCGGCCAGCGTCATCTGCGGCCTCTCCCCCTCTCGGCACCATGGTCGGCCCTCAACTCTAGGCAGACCGAGCTCCTGAACGATCTCCCGGTCCGAACGGGACGGCCCGAGCACGACAGCGCGCACCGCTCATCGGGTCGGCCATGAGGGGCCGGCCAGCCACCGTCGACTGTCAGAGCCCCATGGCAAGGTCTGCCGCCATGGACACACAGCAGTTCTGGACCTTGGTCGAGCAAGCACGCCGGAAGACCTCCGCCCCGGCGGACGCCGACGCCCTCGCCCAAGAGGCAACCGCGTTGCTGTCCACACGGCCGCTCCAGGAGGTCATTCGCGCCGACCAAACCATCTACCAGCTACTGGCTGACTCCTATCGCGCTCCGCTGTGGGCGGCCGCCTACATGATCAACGGCGGTTGCTCCGACGACGGCTTCGACTACTTCCGCGGCTGGCTGATCATGCAGGGCCGCGAAACCTTCGAACAGGCCCTGGCTGACCCCGAGGCGCTCGCAGACCACCCCGCCATCCGTGACGCGGCACCCGAGGGCTACGAACTCGAATGCGCAGACGCCCTGAGCATCGCCTGGAACGCCCACCTGTCCGTCACCGGACAAGAGATCCCCGACACGGTACCCGCCGTGCAGTACCCCGACCTCGATGCCGCATGGGGCTTCGACTTCGACGACAGCGACGAGCTTGCCCGCCGACTGCCTCGACTGGCCGCGCTGTACGAGTACTGACATACGAGTACTGGCAACGGGCAACGATCAACAGGTGGACCGGATACCCGCTGATCAACCCCATTCAAGTGTCCGCGCTGCCGTCAGCTCGGCCAGGACCTCCGACAGTTCCGGGTTGGACGGCCGCTACCGCAACCCACCGCTGTACCGTCGGCCCTCGCGCCCACTCCAGCTTCGAGCATCGTCCTGCGCTACGTGTCCGTCCGTCGTAGCTATACGAGAACAGGACCGCTGGGTGCTCATGCCCTCCATGGTGGCCGTGACCGCTGTGTGAGGCACGCGTGCTAGTGCCCTTTGCGCTTTCGTAACCGCCCGCGAAGCGGTACGGGCGTGGGCCGTCTTGCAGGTGGCGGAGGGCGGGAAGTGTGTGGTGGCGTCGCGGGTGACGTCGATCGACCAAGGTCTTGATCAACTTATCGGGTGCCGCATAGCGTCAGGGCAGTGGAATCAACGTACCGGCCCGCCGCCCGGGTTGTCTGCCTGGACGCTGCCTGCCGCCTGCTTCTGCTGCGCTGGCGCGATCCGTTCGACGGGGCATGGCTCTGGGAGCCACCCGGTGGTGGCATCGAACCCGGCGAGACACCGCTGGTGGCGGCACGCCGTGAACTGGTCGAAGAAACCGGCCTCGGCCCGGCAGCCGTCCTTGACCGGTCAGTGCTCGTCGACCGTAATGTGCAGTGGAACGGCGAACGGTACGTCGGGACAGAGCATTTCTTCCTGGCTCGATTTGCCGACGAGCAACCGCCCCTGGCACGAACCGGTCTGCTCCCTGACGAGCAGGCCAGCCTGGACACGCACGCTTGGATCGTATGGTCGGAGCTGGCCGCGCTGCCGGACCGGGTTGAGCCTCCGCAGTTGCTGACCGTGCTCGGGACTCTGATGCCGGACGGCCCGTGGTCTGACCGCGGTATTGCATGAGGCGCGGCCGAACGATGGCCGTATGAGGGCGAGTTGGGCTGCGGGGCGCGCTCGGTGCGTTCCTGCGGGGTCCGGAGCGTGTCGGCTGGGCGTGCGCAGGTTGGCCCGCAATGACAGCCCCTGTGCGGCTGTGATGGTGGCTGGTGGCTGGCCACGAGCGGGGCGCCGCCCTGAGCCGCGGCTAGTCCAAGCGCTCGCCCTTCTTCGCCGACTGCCGCTCGGAGCCCTTCGTGTGCCACCACTCGAACAATCGGATGCGGAACTCCGACGCGAGCCTCCGGACCAGATCATGAGCCGGCGCACCATCGAACACCGCCATGGCCGACCGCTCGCTCTCCAGCCGAACACGCCACCGCTGTTTGTAAGCCGTCAGTTCGACAACCAGAGCGAATGACCGTCCCTGCTCCACCACCTCGAGACTCGTCACCTCGAGCTCGGCACTCGCATCGTCCAAACGCCCCATGAGATGCGGAACAAACAGGTCACGTACCTCGGCGGCTGACGGCATAGACACCCCTTCCCTCATCCTTTGACCGCACAGGCTCGCCGGTTGGGCGATCAAGGCCATGTTGTCGGAGCGGTCGGCCTCCCCGTCGAACATCTTGCCCGCTGCGGGTGGCGAGGCGGCACATGGCGCGGACTGCAGAAGGGCCACGGTCACGGTGCCTCGCGACGCGATCGTGGAGGTGGAGGTGGAGGTGGAGGTGGAGGTGGAGATCGAGGAGCTGCGCATCGATCAGAAGGGTCGAGCGTTGAGGCCCTATCCGACACCGGACGTTGACGTTGGCGTTGGCGTTGGCGTTGCGTCAGCGCAGGTATGCGGTGACGTTGACGCTGCCGCCTCAGTCCTCGGGGTGCGCCGGGTTCTGCAGTTGCCAGAACTCGCCGGAGCAGCCCGTCGGCAGAGGGGGGAAGCGGTGCCCCTTCACATCGGTGCTCCAGTGATGCTCTCCGCCGCAGTCACATTCGTAGATCCCGCTGGCAGGCACGATCTCACCGGGATGCCACGACGCCTTCTCCTCGCTCATTGCTCCTGTCTACGACAGGAGGGTGCGCTGCGCGACCCGGGCCACCTGGCCATGGGCCGGCCGCCACGGAGGACCATCACCCGTACTTGCCGGCACTCCCCTGCCCCGCCCTGCGCACATCATCAACTGACGGGTAGTTTCCTGCAGTTGCTCCCCCCGCCCGGCTTCGCGGTTCACAAACACGTACGCCGGAGGGCGACTCTCGGGATGGGCGCCACATGGCTGAATGTGTGGGGGCGCGGGGTGGGGGCGGCGGGAGGGTCGGGCCGGGGTGGGAGGGTGGCTGCGGGGGCCGGGGGCTCGGGGTGGGGTGGCGGGGGTGGTTCGGGTGTGTTGGGCCTGGTCTTCGGCGTCTTGGGGGGCGGGGCGGGGTGGCCGGCGGTGGGTGCGGGCGGGGGGTCCCGGTGGCGTTCCGGTGGGTGTGAGGGGGCTCTGTCGCCGTGGACGCTCTCCGGAAAAAAGGGGCATAACGCAATTGCATGAAATCCCGGAGACTTCTCTGTTCATGGCGGAATCTCATGATACTCTCGCCGCGTTATGCGCTTCGGTCCGGGGGAGGAGAAGCAGCGTGATGATCGGAATGCCAGGGGAGACCGCCCCTGGGGGGGAACTTCCTAAAGATCAGTTCTGTCGGCCCGTCGGGCCCGGCCACTCGACCGAAGTTTCCGGTTCAATCACCCAGATTCCGATCGACATGCTGCGTGACGCGGACTCTCCTCGGCTGACCGGTGTCGACCAGGATCATGTGCGCACTCTGGCCGCCTGCACCGATAAACTTCCGCCGATCATCGTGCACCGAGCGACCATGAAGGTCATCGACGGAATGCACCGGCTGCACGTGGCGCGTCTGAACGGCCAGGAAACCATTGAGGTCCGCTTCTTCGAGGGGTCGAACCGGGAAGCGTTTCTCCTGGCCGTCGAGCTGAACTTGAAGCACGGCCTCGCCCTGACCCTCTCCGACCGCAAGAAGTCGGCGATGAAGATCCTCGAGAGTTTCCCCGAGTGGTCGGACCGGGCGGTCGCCGTGAAGACCGGGCTTTCCGGGAAGACCGTCGGAGTGTTACGCCGTAAATTCGCGGGACAGATCGCCCAGGCCCCTCTCAGGGTCGGGCGCGACGGCCGGGTCCGGCCACTCAATTCCCATAAAGGCCGGCAGAAATCCGCCGGAATTCCGGCCGAAGAGCCGGACATCGTCCTGCGGGAGACCGCCGAGGCGGCCGGCCTGTCCGTGTCCGCAGCCCGGGACGCGCAGAAACGGTTGTGCAGGGAGGAAGGGGCGCTGCCGGGCGCGGCGTCCAAGCCGCGGGCGCCGCAGGGCGGCCTGGAGGCGATGGGCTCGCTCGTCGACACCCTCGCCCAGCTCGAGTCGCTGAAACGGGACCCCGCCCTGAAGTACAGCAACGACGGCCGGGAGATGATCCGCTGGCTCGAAGCCCGCATCATCCGCAGGACCGATCCCGGTCTGGTGCTGCAGGCTCCGCCCCATCAGGCGCGGAAGATCGCCGCCCTGGCCCGTGCGTGCGCGGCGCAGTGGAACTGCATCGCGGTGCGCATGGAGCTCGCCTGCGACGAGTGCGCGCCGGCTTCCAACCCGTAGGCGTACGCCAGTAGCACCCCGGCTCCGACCAGGAGCGCTCCCAGGCTTTCGGCTCCCGGGCTTCCGGGCCTTCGGGCTTTCGGGCCTTCGGCCAGGAGTGCTTCCGGGCTTCGGCCGGCCTCCAGTCCGCCTCCAGCTGGCTTCCGACCAGTTTCCAGCTGGATTCCAACTGAGGAAATTCCGCAGTCGGGTCGCCCTCGTGCCCCGGCCGGGCCTTGGATGAAGGCCGTGGGGTGGGCCGTGTCGGCGGCATCTCCCCCGCGGGAAAGGCGTGCTCCCGGAGGGGAGTCGATGCCGCCGACGGCACCGCGTGCTGTTCGCTCAGCTCGCGTAGCGGTCGAACGTGGACGAGGGCCGGGGGCCTGCGATCACGTCCAGGCGCGGGTCGACCGTGAGGATCGCCTGATGAAGTCGCTGCAACTGCGGCGACGGCTCCACCCCCAGGTCCTCGATCAGGCGGGCCCGCAGGCTCTGGTAGACGTCCAGGGCCGAGGCCTGCCGGCCCGAGCGGTACAGCGCCACCATCGCCTGGGCGTGCAGGCCCTCGTGCCGGGGGTGCCGCGCGATCAGGTCGCTCAGCTCCGCGAGGAACTCACAGTGCCGGCCCAGGCGCAGCTCGGCGTCGATCCGCCGCTCCAGGGTGACCAGGCGGCTCTCCTCCAGGCGGGTCGCCTCGATCTCCAGTACGCAGCCCATGCGCACGTCGACCAGTGCGGCCCCGTCCCACAGGTCCAGGGCCCGCCGGAAGAGGGTGGCCGCCGCCTGGTCGTCGCCGCTGTCGAAGGCGCGCTGTCCGGCGGCCACCAGGCGTTCGTAGCCGTGGACGTCGACCTGTTCGGGCGGGATCTGGAGGAGGTACCCGCCGTACCGGGTGACCAGGACGTCCTTGGCGCTGCGCGGGGCGTCCGGCCCCATCGCCGTGCCAAGGCGCCGGCGCAGTTGGAGGATGTACGTCTGGAGGGTCGTCATGGCGCTTGCGGGCAGGTCGACTCCCCAGATCTCCTCCATGAGTGTCGAGATCGGCACGACCCGTCTCGGGTAGAGGGCCAAAAGCGCCAGGATCTGCCGCGGCTTGCTTGCGGTAGGCACAACATTCACACCATTAACATCGGCACCAAGCGGGCCGAGGACCTTTACCCTCACAGATTCCTCCTAGAATCCGGCGGCTTCGCGTTTGCGAGCCGTCACCGAATCTGATCTGCAGCGCATGTGCGTGGGGCATGGCGACTTCACAGCCTCTCTCTGCTCACCGATCCGTGGGGAACGCCGGCCGCTGAGGCGGCACACGGATCCGCAGATACTCCACCGCTTTTCAGGTATCCCGCTGATGTCGCTTTCGCCGTTGTCCACCGATAGCTCACGGGCCAGCGGAATTGTGTCGACTCATTGCCGGGTGCGGCAAGTGCTTCCCTGGGCGAAGGGGGAGGTCAGTCCCGGTTGAAGCGGAGGTAATACCTCCGCCGCCCTTCCGTCCACGGGGTCTCCCCTGCCGCGCGCGCTTGTAATAGGGTCGGCGGGATTGTGTTCTGTCCGACGTGTCGGACGGAGTGGCGTCCGACACGGCGCCATGTCCTCATTCACGCATTCCTGCGCCCGCGCCCGCCGGCGGAGTTCTGATAATCGCGTGAGAGCGCTCTCGACCGCAGAATGCGCTTTCCCCCTGGTGGGTGATCCGGGCCGCATCCGCGGGATGCCGCCGGGCCTTCGGGTGCCGCGCTGTTCCCCCGAATCGGCCGCCTTCGGCTCACGCGGGCCTCCGCCCGGACGCGAGTGCTGGTTGAGCAGGCCTCCTGAACCCGTCGGGAGTGTGGGTGCGCACCGCTCGGCGGTTGCTCTCAGGCCGGTATGCCCTCCGCGACAAGGAGCACGCGACCATGCCCACAGGTCCCTTGGTTCACGGCGATGCGCCGGGTGGCACACCTTGGTGAGCGGCCGGCACACCGAGGTGTGTCTGGTCGGCGCCGGCCCGCGCGGGTTCTCCCTGCTCGAACGGGTCTGCGCGCAGGAACGGAAGTCCCCGCTGTGGGACCGGGTGACCGTGCACGTGGTCGATCCCGAGCCGCCCGGTGCGGGCCGGGTGTGGCGGCCCGCGCAGTCGCCGCATCTGCTGATGAACACCGTCGCCTCGCAGGTGACGGTGTACACCGACGGCAGTGTCAGTATCCGCGGCCCGCTGGAGGAGGGGCCCAGCCTCTATGAGTGGGCCAGGGCGCTGGGCCGGGGCGCCCTCGCGCCGGGTCCCGCCACGCCCCGCGGCGAGGACGTGCTGGCCGAGGCCCGGGCGCTGGGGCCGGACACCTATCCCACCCGCGCCCTGTACGGGCGGTATCTGACCTGGGCGTTCCAGCAGGTCTTGGCGAACGCGCCGGCGCATGTGGTGATCCGGGTGCACCGGGTGCGGGCGGTGGCCCTGGAAGAGGAGGACGCGCAGGCGGGGCCGGGCGGCGGGGCGCAGGTGGTGGTGCTGGAGGACGGCAGGCGGCTGCGGGGGCTGTCCGCGGTGGTGCTCGCGCAGGGCCACGTGCCCGTCCGCGCGGGGGAACACGAGCGCGAGCTGGCCGGGTTCGCCGCCCGGCACGGCCTGGTCTACGTTCCCCCGGCCAACCCCGCGGATGTGGACCTGTCGCGTATCGCGCCGGGCCAGGACGTGCTGCTGCGGGGGCTCGGCCTGAACTTCTTCGACTACATGTCGCTGTTCACCCACGGCAGGGGCGGCACGTTCGAGCGCGTCGAGGGGCGGCTGGTCTACCGGCCCTCGGGGCGCGAGCCGCGGCTGCACGCCGGTTCGCGGCGCGGCATCCCGTACCACTCGCGCGGCGACAACGAGAAGGGCGCCCACGGCCGTTACCGGCCGCGGCTGCTGACCGTCGAGCATGTCGCGGCGCTGCGTGCGGCGGGCGGGGGGCCGCTGCGGTTCGCTGAGGACCTGTGGCCGCTGATCTCGGCGGAGGTGCAATGCGTCTACTACGAGGCGCTGTTGGCCGCGCGGGGCGAGGACCGCGCGGCGGTGGCCCGGTTCGCCTCGCGTTTCCTGCACGCGGCGCCGGGGCGGGCGCAGGAGGGGGTGCTGGAGGCGGCCGGGATCGGCCGGGCCGAGCGCTGGGACTGGGAGGTCATCGCCCGTCCGTACGGCCCGCGGTCCTTCGGTGACCTGGCGGAGTTCCGGTCCTGGCTGCGGGAGTACCTGGTGCGGGACGTCCGCGAGGCGCGCCGGGGCAATGTGCGCGGGCCGCTGAAGGCCGCTTTGGACGTGCTGCGGGATCTGCGCAACGAGATCCGGCTGGCGGTGGACCACGGCGGGCTGGCGGGCGCCTCGCACCGTGAGGAGCTGGAGGGCTGGTACACGCCGCTCAACGCGTACTTGTCCATCGGCCCGCCCGCCGGGCGGGTGGAGGAGATGCTCGCGCTGATGGAGGCCGGGGTGCTCGACGTGTCCTGTCCCGGCATCCGCGTCACCACGGCCGGTGAGGGGCGGGGGGCGTGCTTCGTGGGGACGTCGGCGCGGGTTCCGGGCGTGCGGGTGCGGGCCACCGCGCTGATCGAGGCGCGGCTGCCCGAGATCGACCTGCGCCGCACGGCCGATCCGCTGCTGCGGCAGCTGCTGGAGTCGAGCCAGTGCGCCCCCTACCGCGTCCAGGACTACGAGACGGGCGGGCTGGCCGTGACGCGCTCGTACCGGCTGCTGAGCGGTGCCGGGGCGGCGCATCCGCGGCGCTTCGCGTACGGGGTGCCCACGGAGTCGGTGCACTGGGTGACGGCCGCGGGGATCCGGCCCGGTGTCGGGTCGGTGACGCTGGAGGACTCCGACGCCATCGCGGGCGCGGTGCTGGCGCTGCCCGCCCCGCCGCGGCCCGCGCCCCGCGCGGGCGGGGGCCCGGCGCCGGAGGCGGTGCACGGCGCGGCGGCGGCTCCCGGCCCCGCGCCGGCACGGCGAACACCAGAGGCACGTCAGGCACCAGAGGCACGTCCGGCACCAGAGGCACGTCAGGTGCGAGGGGCGAGAGAGGTGCAGCCGTGAGTACGACACGCAGCGACCGTGCGGAGTCCGCCCCCGCGGTGCAGCCGGATGCCGGGCTGTTGTCGCCGGTGCGGGTGGGCACCGAGGTCGAGGCCGCGGTCGGGGACCGGGCCTGGCTGCAGGCGATGCTGGACGCGGAGGCGGCGCTGGCCCGGGCGCAGGCCCGCATGGGCACGGTGCCCGCCGCGGCCGCCGAGGCGATCACCGCCGCCGCCCGGGCCGAGCACTTCGACGTACGGGAACTGGCCCTGGCCGCCCGGCAGACGGCGAACCCGGTGGTCGCCGTGGTGGCCGCGCTGACCGCTCTGGTCGCCCGGCAGGCGCCCGAGGCCGCCGAGTACGTGCACCGCGGCTCCACCAGCCAGGACGTCTTCGACACCGGCGCGATGCTGGTGGCGGCGCGGGCCCTGCCACTGATCGTGGCGGACCTGCGGGCCACGGCCGCCGCTCTGGCCCGGCTGGCGGCCGGGCACCGCGACACGGTGATGGCCGGGCGGACCCTGGCCCTGCACGCCGTGCCCACCACGTTCGGGCTGAAGGCGGCCGGCTGGCGGCAGTTGGTGCTGGAGGCGGCCGCGCGCCTCGAGCGGGTCGCCGAGGAGGGTCTTGTGGTGTCGCTGGGCGGCGCGGCCGGCACGCTGGCGGGCTATCTGCAATACGCCGCGCAGGCCGGCGTCGGGGACGGTGCGCAGGTGGTGGAGCAGCTGGCCGGGGCGTTCGCCGCCGAGACGGGCCTGGCCCGCCCTGCACTGCCCTGGCACGCCCTGCGCACGCCGGTCGCCGACCTGGGGGCGGCCCTGGCGCACACCGCGGGCGCCCTGGGCAAGATGGCGGCGGACGTGCAGGTCCTGGCCCGTACCGAGATCGGTGAGGTCGCCGAACCCGGCGGGGCCGGGCGGGGCGTCTCCTCGGCGATGCCGCACAAGCGCAACCCCGTCCTTGCGACCCTGATCCGCTCGGCCGCGGTCCAGGTGCCGGCACTGAGCTCCGTCCTGGCGCAGTGCCTGGCCACCGAGGACGAGCGTTCGGCGGGGCTGTGGCACGCCGAGTGGCAGCCGCTGCGCGAGTGCCTGCGGCTGACCGGGGGTGCCGCCCACGCGGCCGCCGAGCTGGCGGCGGGCCTGAGCGTGTATCCGCAAACGATGCGCGCCAACCTCGATCTGACGGCCGGCCAGGTCGTCTCGGAGCGGCTGTCGGCGTATCTGGCGCCCCGGCTGGGCCGGGCCGCGGCCAAGGAGCTGCTGGGTGAGGCCGTGGAGCGGGCGCGGTCCTGCGGCCGTCCGCTCGGCGAGGTGCTGGCCGAACTGCCCGGCCTGCAGGGCGTGGTGAGCGCCCCGGAGCTGGCGGATCTGCTCGATCCGCGGCAGTACACCGGTGCCGCGGGGGTGCTGGTGGACCGCGCGCTGCGGGACTGACACGGCCGCCCCCCCGGGCGCTCCCCCTCTTTTTTCTGTCCCTTCTCTGTCGAGGCAGGTGACCTCCCGTCGTCCTTTCCCTGTCCCCGCCTTCCGTTCGCATCCGTCCAGCAACCGCCCGACCATCACTCAGCAACCGTCCAGCCGGAGGAATGTCATGCCGCCACTGCCGCCCGCCCGTGTCGTCCGTGCCGTGGAGAGCGTGCGCGCCGCTCTGCAGAGCCTGACGCGCCGACTCGCACCGCCGCCGTTCGCCCTGCTCGAACTCGTCCAGGGCGCCATGGTCAGCCAGGCGATCCATGTGGCCGCCGAGCTGCGTATCGCGGAGACCCTCGTGGACGGCCCGCTGAAGCCGGCGCAGATCGCCGAGCGGGCCGGCGCGGACCCCGAGGCGCTGCACCGGCTGCTGCGGCTCCTTGCGACCTACGGCATCTTCACCGAGCACAAGGACGGGCGGTTCGCGCTGACCCCGATGGCGCGGGCGCTGCTCAAGGACGCCCCGATGTCCATGTACGGCATCGCCCGGCTGATGGGCCATCCCATCCACTGGGAGGACTGGGGGCACCTGGTCGACGCGGTGCGCACCGGTGAGCCGAGCCTGCCCAAGCTGCGCGGCATGGGCGCCTTCGAGTATCTGGAGGCCAACGCGGAGTACGGGGCGATCTTCACCGACGGCATGGGCGCGATGTCGGGCACGGAGACCGAACCGCTGCTGGCCGCCTACGACTTCGCGCGCTATGGCACCGTGGTCGACTTCTGCGGCGGCCGGGGCGATCTGCTGGCCGGTGTGCTGAAGAAGACGCCCGCGGCGCGCGGCATCCTGTGCGACCCGCGGGTGGCCACCAACGGCGCCGCCGCCTTCCTGGCGGAGCAGGGTGTGGCCGGGCGGTGCACGGTCACCGACGGCGGCCTGTTCGACGCGGTGCCCGGCGGCGGTGACGCCTACATCCTCAAGCACATCCTGCACGACTGGCCGGAGCCGCAGGCCCTGGAGATCCTGGGCAACGTCCGCAAGGCGATGAAGCCCGGCGGCCGGCTCCTGGTGATGGAGATGGTCATCCCCGACAAGGTCAACGGCCCGCACTCGGGGAAGCTGGTCGACCTGTGGCTGATGCTGCTGGTCGGCGGCAAGGAGCGCACCCGCGCCCAGTACGCCCAGCTGCTGGCCAAGGCCGGCTTCCAACTGGAGCGCGTGGTGCAGACGCCGGCGGCGATCTCGATCGTCGAGGCGAGTCCGCGCTGAGCGTCGCGGTGCACGCGCCGGCGCCGCGGCCCCCGTTCTTCGGGCCGCGGCGCCGGCTCTTTTTTCAGCGCTGGGATGGTTGCTTGCGGGTGCGCAGGGGGACCTCGCGGACCAGGAGCGCGGCGGCCAGGGCGAGGCCGGCGGCCAGGGACGCCAGCAGGAAGGCGCCCTGGACGCCCTGGGCGACGGCGCTTTGGTAGAGGGTGCGCAGGGCGGCCGGCAGGCGGCCCATGCCATCGGCGTCCAGCCGGGTGTCGCCGGGGGCGCCGCCCTGGCGCCCGCTCATCACCTCGCGTACGCGGTGGTTGAACAAGGTGCCCATGACGGCGACGCCGACCGACTGGCCCAGGGTGCGAAAGAGCGTCATCGCGGCGGAGGCGACGCCCACGTCCTGGGTGCCGACGCTGTTCTGGGCGACGGTCATCACGTTCTGGCCCAGAAAGCCCATGCCGGCGCCGAGCAGGGCCATGAAGAGCGCGGCGGTCGGGCGGGAGGTGCCGGTGCCCAGGTGGGACAGGAGCAGGGTGCCGGTGAGCATGGCGGCCGAGCCGGTGAGCTGGAAGATCTTGTAGCGGCCGGTGCGGGCGACGGTGCGTCCCGAGAGCTGGGAGGCGAGGACCAGGGCGGCGAGCATGGGCAGCAGGAGCAGGCCGGAGCCGGTCGCGGAGACGCCGTGCACGGCCTGTTGGTAGAGGGGGAGGTAGAGGACGGCGCCGAACATCACGAAGCCGTTGGTGAAGCTCAGGACGGCCATGAGGCAGAAGTTGCGGCGGCGGAACAGGTGCGGGGGCAGGACGGGTTCGACGGCGCGGGACTGGGCGTGGACGAAGCCGGCCAGGGCCGCGGCGGACAGGGCGGCCAGCGTCACGATCACGTGCGAGTCCCAGGCGTGTTCGACGCCGCCCCAGGTGACCACCAGGACGAAGGAGACGATGCACACGACCAGCAGGAGGGCGCCGACGTAGTCGATGTGCGCCTTCCTGCGCGGGCCGGTCACCCGCACCAGGCGGGCGATGAGGACGAGGGCCAGGGCGCCGACGGGCAGGTTGATCCAAAAGGCCCAGCGCCAGCCGATCCAGTCGGTGAGGGCGCCGCCGGCCAGCGGGCCGACGATCATGGAGAAGACCATGACGCTGGTGATCATGCCCTGGTAGCGGCCGCGTTCGCGCGGCGGGATCAGTTCGCCGATGACCGCCATGACGCCGACCGCGAGCCCTCCCCCGCCCAGCCCCTGCAGGGCGCGGGCGGCGATCAGCTCCCCCATGTCCTGGCTGAGGCCGCACAGCAGGGAGCCGGTCAGGAACACCGACATCGCCACGCCGAGCCACCGCTTGCGCCCGTACATGTCGCCGAGCTTGCCCCACAGCGGGATGGAGGCCGCGGCGGCCAGGGTGTAGGAGGTGACGGCCCAGGACAGGTAGGTGGTGCCGCCGAGTTCGCCGGCGATGGTCGGCATCGAGGTCGCCACGATCGTGGTGCCCAGCGAGGAGGGCAGCATCGCGAGCAGCAGGGGTATCAGCGCGAGGCGTACGCTGCGCTGCCGGGGGCCGCGCCTGGTCCCCTCGGCCTCGCCCGTCGGCGCGTCCACGGGCTCCTCCTTCTGGCCTGAGCGCCTCATCTGATGTGCATCGTGGCCATCATGCCCCGCACGCCGTGCTCGAACATGTGGCAGTGGTAGAGGTAGTGGCCGCGGTAGGTGTCGAAGACGGCCTGGAGGCGGACGGTTTCGCCGGGGGCGAGGAAGACGGTGTCCTTCAGTCCGCTCTCCCCCGGCTCCGGGGGCCGGCCCGCGCGGTCCAGGATGCGGAACTGCACCAGGTGCAGGTGGAAGTTGTGTTCGGCGCGGGCGTTGGCGTTGGTGACCGTCCAGATCTCGCTGGTGTTGAACTTGATGCGGGCGTCCACCCGCCCGGGCTCGTAGACCTTCTCGTCGATGTAGGCGCCGGGGTGTTCGCCGCCCTCGTCCATGCGCAGCACCACCTCGCGCTCGGCGTCGGGGCGGGGCAGCGGCGGCAGGGTGCGCAGCCGGTCGGGTATCTCGCTGGGGTCGGCGGCCGTGCGCACCACGTCGAAGCGCAGTACTTCGCCGATGTCTGGGGCCGGTCCGCTGCCGGTGGTGTTGGTCAGCACCACGCTGCTGCCCACGGGGTAGCGGGCGAAGTCGACGATGACGTCGGCGCGTTCGCCCGCGGACAGCGCGATGCGGTCGGTGGTGTGGGGGGCGGTGAGCAGGCCGCCGTCGGAGCCGATCTGGACGAGGGGGCCGCCGTCGGCCAGGCGCAGTTCGAAGCGGCGCTGGTTGGAGGCGTTGAGCAGGCGCAGCCGGTATTTGCGGGCGGCGACCTGGAAGTAGGGGTAGGGCACGCCGTTGGCGAGGAGGGTGTTGCGGCCGCGGTCGCCCATGGCGTAGGCGAGTTGGCCCTGTGCGTCGAAGCGGGCGTCGCGCAGGGCGATGACGACTTCGTAGCGTCCCTTGGGCAGGGGCAGGGAGCGTTCGGTGGCGTCGGTGAGCAGGTAGCAGCCGGACAGGCCGCGGTAGACGTTCTCGGCTTCGAGGTGGTGGGCGTGGTCGTGGAACCACAGCGGGGCGTGCGGCTGGCGGTTGGGGTAGTGGTAGACGCGGTCCTCGCCGGGTTCGATGACGTCCATCGGGTCGCCGTCGCTGTCGGGGCGCACCGCGGCGCCGTGCAGGTGGACGGCGGTCGGCACGGTGAGGCGGTTGCGCTGTCTGATCACGACGGGACGGTTGGTGCGGGCCTTGATGACCGGTCCGGGGAAGTGGCCGTCGTAGGTGAGGACGTCGGTGGGGGCGCCGGGCAGGATCTGTGCGCGGGCGGGTTGCATGGTCATCACGTACACGTCGCTCTTGCCGTTGGTGCCCAGGGGTCTCTTCACGGGCAGCAGGGGCATCGGGCGCTGGAACTTGTCCAGGGCCTGGGCGGGCGCGGGGGCCGGGCCGGTGGCGGGCGGGGTGCGCGCGTGGGCGGCGAGCAGCGGGGTGAGGCCGGCGCCGGTCAGTGCTACTCCGGTGGTGGCGAGCGTGGCGCTCAGGGCTCTGCGTCGGGTGATCATGGTGTCTCCAGGGCTGGTGGGCACCGCTGCCGGCGTGGGCGTGGTGGTGGGGCGGAGGCGTCGTGCGGCAGGGTGCGCGCGCGTGCGGTCGGTGCGGGTGGGTGGTGGCGGGGTGGTTATCCGGTGCCGAGCTTGAAGCCCACCCCGCGCACGGTGACGACCCATCCGCTGCCGCCGAGCTTGCCGCGCAGGCTGCTGACGTGGGTGTCGATGGTGCGGCGCGACCAGGAGTCGCCCCACACCTGCTGCAGGAGCTGCTTGCGCGGGATGACCGTGTCGGGCTGGGAGGCCAGCAGGCACAGCAGGTCGAACTCCTTGCGGGTCAGGGCGACCGGTTCGTCGTCCACGGTGACCTGGCGGGAGTCGACGTCGATGCGCAGCCGGCCGTGGTCCAGTTCCCTGGCCGCGGCGGGCTGCCAGCGGGTGCGGCGCATCACCGCCTCGATACGGGCCATGAGTTCGCGCAGTCCGTAGGGCTTGGTGACGTAGTCGTCGGCGCCCGCGTGCAGGCCGAGGACGCAGTCCAGTTCGCCCTGGCGGGCGGTGACGATGATGATGGGGACCCGGCTGACCTCGCGGATCGCCCGGCACACCTCCAGGCCGTCCAGGTCGGGCAGGTCGAGGTCGAGCAGGACCAGCTCGACGTCCTCGTAGGCCTGCAGGGCCGCGCTGCCGTGCCGGACGCCGACGGGGTCGTGGCCGTGGCGGCGCAGCTGGGCCGTGAGGGAGCCGGCCAGGGCGGTGTCGCCGTCCACCACCAGGATGCGCTGGCCGGTGGGTGCCCGGGCCGTTGCCGGGGTGCCCGGCTGGGTGGGCCGGGCGGCCTCGGGCACGGGGGCGAAGGGCTCCAGCAGTGCCGGTGACGGTATGTGGCTCATGCCTCCCCCGTGGAGTGTGCGGTGCCCGGGCGGGCCGCCGGTGTCGCATCCGGCGGCCCGAACGCGGTGGTGGGCTCGCGCGGATGTGCTCTGCTGCCGGTTACGGCTGGGCGGGCGGCCCGGTGAGGGGCTGTCCGGGGTTCAGGACCCATGCCGAGTCGTGCCGGGTGAAGCCCATGCGCGGGTAGTAGCCGGTGGCGGCGGGGGCCGACAGGAGCACCACCTTGGCGTCGGGCGCCTCGCGGCGGGTCGCCTCCAGCAGGGCGGTGCCCACCCCGGAGCGCTGGTGGCGGCGGATGACGGCGATGTCGGAGAGGTAGGTGACGTAGGAGAAGTCGGAGATGCTGCGGGCGATGCCGATGAGGGTGCCGTCCGCTTCCCGGGCGACGACGACGAGGTTGGCCTGGCGGATCATCGCGGCCATCCGCGCGCGGTCCTGCACGGGCCGGCGCTCGCCCAGGCCGGATGCGTGGTAGACCGCGAGGACGTCGTCCAGGTCGAGGTCGGGGCCGTTGACGCGTTCAGTCTTCCAGCTCATCGAGCTTCTCCAATCGCCGCCGTATGACGTCGTGATGGACCAGGAACCGTTCGGGCCGCAGCTCCTGGCGCAGCTCGACGCCCTCGTGGGCCAGGGTGTCGGTGAAGGGGGTGCCGGTGGCCGCCGTGCGGTTCGCGGCGGCCTGCGCCGAGCGGTAGGCGTGCTCGCGCTCGGTGCCCTCGCCCAGCAGCTCCACCAGGACGGCCGAACTGTAGATGAGGCCGTGGGTGCGCTCCAGGGCGGCCCGCATCGCCTGGGTGTTCACGCGCAGGTGCGCCACCAGCTCTTCGGCCTTGGTGGCCTGGAAGTGGGCGACGGCCAGGCTGTCGGGCAGGATGACCCGCTCGACCGACTGGTGAGCCAGGTCCCGCTCGTGCCACAGGGCGACGTCCTCCAGGGCGGTGGTGGCGTAGCCGCGCAGCAGGCGGGCCAGGCCGCACAGCCGTTCGCTGGTGGTGGGGTTGCGTTTGTGGGGCATGGCGCTGGAGCCCTGGTAGGCGGGGGCGCGCTGTTCCTCGACCTCGGCGACCTCGGTGCGCTGCAGCAGCCGCAGCTCCAGGGCGATCTGTTCGACGCAGGCGCCCATGGCGGCGACGGCCTGCACCAGTTGGGCGTGCCGGTCGCGGGCGACGACCTGGCTGGGCGCGGGTTCGATGCCCAGGCCCAGCGCCTGGCACACGTACTCCTCCACGTACGGGTCGATGAGCGCGTAGGTGCCCACCGAGCCGGAGATGGTGCCCACCGCGACGGCCTGGCGGGCGGCGGCCAGCCGCTGCAGGGAGCGGTCGACGGCGAAGGCGTAGCCGGCGAGTTTGTGGCCGAAGGTGGTCGGCTCGGCGTGGATGCCGTGGGTGCGGCCGACCATCAGGGTGTCGAAGTGTTCCAGTGCTCTGGTGACCAGGGTGCGGCGCAGGCGGCGGCCGGCGGCCGCCAGCAGGTCGCCGGCGCGGGCCAGGGTGTGGCCGAGGGCGGTGTCCACCAGGTCGTAGCTGGTCATGCCCAGGTGGACCCAGCGGGCCGAGGATTCGGGGATGTTCTCGCAGTAGGCGGCGAGGAAGGACAGGACTTCGTGGTCGCGGTCCTTCTCGATCTCGGCGATGCGGTGGGCGAGCGGCACCGGGGCGCGGCGCATGTCGTTCAGGGCGTCCTCGGGGACGCGTCCCAGGCGTACTTGGGCCTCAGTGGCCAGGATCTCCACGCGGACCCAGGTGGCGTAGCGGGACTGGTCGGAGAAGAGATCCGCCATCTCGGGCAGGGTGTATCGGGCAATCATGCAACGACCTCTGTTCTCCGGATTGTCAGTACGCCTCGAAGTACTCGCGCTGTTCCCATTCGGTGACCTGGGTGTCGTCGGTGCCGGTGGTGGCGCGCCAGGTCTGGTAGCGGCGCAGTTCGCTCTCCTTGAGCTTGGTCAGGCAGGCCGTCAGCGGGCGGCCCAGGAGCTGGGCGGCGCGTCCGGTGCGGAAGGCGTCCAGGGCTTCGGCCAGGGACTGCGGCACGTACTGGGCGGTGGCCGGTCCTGGCTGTTGGGCGTGGTGTGTGCCGGTGGCGTTGCCGGTCAGGCCTTCCAGGCCGGCGAACAGCTGGGCGGCGATGGCGAGGTAGGGGTTGGCGCACGGTTCGCCGCTGCGGTTTTCGATGTGGGCGCCGGTGCCGGCGCCGACCACGCGGAGCATGACGCTGCGGTCCTCCATGCTCCAGTCCATGCGGGTGGGGGCCAGGGAGTGGCGGGAGTTGAGCCTGCGGTAGCCGTTGACGGTGGGCACCGACAGCAGGAACAGTTCCCGGCTCCAGGCCAGCAGGCCGTCCGCGTAGGCCTTGGCCTGCGGGGACAGGCCGCCTGCGGGGCCTTCGGCGGCGAAGAGGTTGCGTCCGTCGGCGGTGTCAAGGACGGACTGGTGCAGGTGCCAGCCGCTGGGGTCGAAGGCGTCCAGGCGCGGCTGGGACATGAAGGAGGCGTGGTGGCCGCGCTGGGCGCACCAGCGTTTGGTGGCGGTGCGGAACAGCAGCATCGCGTCGGCGGTGTCCAGGGCGGACATCGGGCTGAAGGTGGACTCGACCTGGCCGGGGCCCGATTCGTGTTCCATGGAGCGCAGCGGCAGGCCGAGTGCGCTCAGGTGCATGGCCAGGGGGTCGGTGAGGTGGGCGACGGAGTCGTAGCGGGCGTCGAGGTTGAACTGGTAGCCGGCGTTCAGCGGCGCCACCTGGGGGGCCTGGCCCTGCAGGCCGAAGCCGTTGCCCTGGTTGCCGACCTCGCCCGCCAGCAGCCGGGTGAGGTACCACTCGACTTCCAGGCCCACCACCGGCTGGTAGCCGTGGGCGTGGTAGGCGGCTTCCAGGCGGCGCAGGACGGCGCGGGCGGACAGCGGGTGCGCGCTGCCCTCGCGCAGGTATTCGTCGCCGATGACCCAGGCGGTGCGCGGCTGGGTGCCCGGCAGCAGTTGGAAGGTCAGCGGGTCGGGTACGAGGAGGAAGTTGCCGGCGCCGGCGAGTTCTTCCACGCCCAGGCCGGGCTCCCCCAGGAAGTCGACGGCGATGGCGTGCCCGGTGTCGAAGAGGAAGGGGCCGGGGCTGAAGTTCATGCCGTTGCGCAGCACGGAGCGGAAGGTGTCGGCGGTCAGTGTCTTGGAGCGGGCCAGGCCGTGCGGGTCGGGAAAGACCAGGCGGACGAAGTCGATGTGGGCGAGGTCGGCCTCGATCTGTTCGGCGGCGGCCGACTGTTCCTCGTTCCACAGTCCGTGGTCGGCGACGAAGGAGGGGGTGCCGACGGCGTCCTGGGCGGCTACGGAGCGCCATGACCGGGTGTACATGGTTCAGGGGGTCCTTTCGGTGGCGGGGACGAGCGCGGGCCGGGCGTGGGGCGGGGGCAGCGGCCCGAGCTCCCGCTCCAGCCGGTGGGCCACTCTCAGGACCAGGTCGTCGGCGCCGACGGGTCCCACGAGCTGGACGCCGGCCGGCAGTCCGGAGGCGGTCAGGCCGGCCGGGAGGGTCACCGCGGGCTGGCCGGTCATGTTGAAGGGGTAGGAGGCCGGTGACCAGGCCAGCCAGAGCAGGTCGCGGGGGTCGGCCGCCCAGGGCGGGGCGATGGCGTCGAGGGCGAATGGCTCGATGGGGACGGTGGCCATGGCCAGCAGGTGGTGGCGGCGCATCACCGAGCGCAGCCGGGTGCGCAGTTGCTGGCGGACTCCTTCGGCGCGCATCAGGGCGGTGCCGCTCAGGGTGCGTCCGTAGCGGACGATCTCCAGGCGGCCCGGGTCGCAGTGTTCCTCGTCCTGGCGGTCGGTACCGGCCGCTTCGGCCGCGGCCAGGATGTCCACGAGGGCCGGGTAGAGGTCGTCGCAGCGCACCTCGACGCGCTCGACCTGGTGTCCCTGGCCGGCCAGGGCGGCCATCGCCTGTTCGCTCACCGTGCGGATCTCGTCGGTGGTGCCCTCGTACTCGATCCATCCGATGCGCCGGCAGGGGCGGTCGGCGGGCAGGTCGATGGAGCCGAGTCCGGAGTCGGGGTCGGCGGGGTGGGGGCCCGCGATGACGGCGGCCAGGGCGGCCGCGTCGGCGACGGTGCGGGCCAGCGTGCCCTGGTGGGCGAGCCGGTCGACGCCGTTGGGGACGTAGGGGACGCGGCCGTAGGAGGGTTTGTAGCCGGCCACGCCGCAGAATGCGGCGGGGATGCGGATGGAGCCGGCCCCGTCGGTGGCCAGGGCGCCCTCGCCCAGGCCGGTGGCCACCGCGGCGGCGGCCCCGCCGCTGGAGCCGCCCGCGGTGAGGTGGGGCGCGTAGGGGTTGGCGGTGGGCGCGGTGAGGCGGCCCAGGGTGGCGGCGCTCCAGCCGTACTCGGAGGTCGTCGTCTTGCCGATGACGACGGCGCCGGCCGCGCGCAGCCGGGCGACGGCCGGGGCGTCCTTGCGGGCGCGCCGGTTGGTCAGCAGGGAGCCGCGGGTGGTGGGCAGGTCGCGGGTCTGCAGGAGGTCCTTGACCGAGACCGTGACGCCCAGCAGCGGCGCCCCGTGCCAGGCGTCGGCGCCGCGTTCGCGGATGCGCCGGTCGGCCGCCTCGGCGGCCTGCAGGGCGGTGTCGCCGGCGGCGGTGACGAACGCGCCCAGCGTGTCCTGTTCGCGCACCGCGTTCAGCACGCGCTGGACGTGCTCGGTGACGGTGCTCTCCCCGCGGCGCAGGCGTGCGGTGAGCTCGGCGATCCCCGGGGCGGTCATCGTGGGGTTTCCACGGGGTCGGGGCGGGCCGGCCCGGTGGCGGTGATCGTGCGCCAGTGCCAGGCGGCGTCGAATGCGGTGACCTGCAACGGCGCCCCGGCCAGGGCCAGTTCGGCGGCCAGCGTGGTGGCGCGGGCGATGAAGCGCGAGACGCGGTGGGCGGCGAGCAGGTCCTGTGCGTCGAAGGCGGTGCCCGCGCAGCGCAGCAGGCGCAGGTCGACGAAGCCGTTGAAGGTGCGTCCGGCCACCTCGACGGGCTGCGGGGAGCGGATGGAGAAGCGCACCTTGTTGTTGACGTGCCCGTGGTGGTGCTGGTCGGAGAAGAACGCGATGTCGGGGATGGTGGGCGGCACGAAGTGGTCGCGGGCCACCACGGCGGGGTGGCGGGGCAGGTTGCCGGGGACGAAGTGCCAGGAGTTGTACTGCATGCGGGAGGACATCGCCCAGGCCGCGTCGGCCACCGCCTCGATGGAGCCGCCGAAGTGGGCGCGGGCCCGGGGCCGGGGCACCACGCAGCAGAAGTAGTGGGTGATGTCCCAGCCGCAGATCTCCGCCCAGTTCTCCGCTTGCAGCGCGCCGATCAGGGCGGGCAGGGAGCGCATGCCGCGGCTCATGGCGAAGTCGACGTCGCACACGTCCGCGACGGCCGCCACGCTCTCGTGGACGAGGGCTTCCAGGCCGGTGCCATGGGAAGCGTGCGGGCGGGCGAGCCACTGCGGGGCGGCGGCGGCGCTGTCGCCCAGCGCGTCCAGGGTGGCGCCGTCGAGCGGGAGGCACTCGGCCAGGCGCCGGCTGATCTCCTCGTCGAGGCGGCGGGCGCCTTGGGCCGGGGCGGCGATGCGCTCCACCTTGTGCATCAGCGTGCCGTGGATCTCGCGGTAGAGGGGGGCCTGGCGGATCACCTGCCGGCGGCGTGCGCCCAGGGCGTCGGCCAGGGTGTTCAGGTCCTCCATGCCGTGCGAGGCGGCGGGGGCGACCGGTTCGCCCGGGACGCTGTTGTAGGAGCGGCGGATGCGCTCCAGCATGGCCGCGACGTGGTCGATGCTCAGCTGGGTGCCGTTGGCCTCCTCGACGCGGCCGAAGCCGGCCGAGCGGATGAGCAGGGTCAGGCCCGCCACCAGTTGCACGTCGTGGTCCGACCACAGTTCCAGGGGCAGTTGCTGCAGGCTGCTCAGGACGCAGTCGGGGTGGCCCGGCCACAGGGTCTTGCCGGTGAGGCTGTTCTGCTCGCGGAAGTTGGTGTACTGCCGGTCCTCCTGGTAGAGGACGAAGGGGGCGGTGCGCAGGGCGGCTTCCTTGGCCTGGTCCAGGAGGGCGTCGCGGCCCTTGTCGCCCTGCCGCTCCAGCCAGGCGCGGCAGTCGGCCAGGGTGGCCGCGCCGCGGGCGGCGGCGCGGTTCAGCTCGGCGTGGTAGGCGCGGGCGGCCTGCAGCGACCAGGGCACGCGCACCACCCCGCCGACCAGGTTCCGCCGGTCCAGGGGCCCTTGGGCGGGGCCGCGCAGGAGGATCCGGCCGGTGGTGGCCAGCGCCAGCTCGCCGATGAAGACGGGTTCTTCGTCGGCCGCCTCGATGAGGTCGAGGGCTGGGTCGGCGCCGCCGCCAGGGTGGGGGTCGGGGTCCTTCGGGCGCCAGGTCAGCTGCCACAGGGCCTGGAAGGCGGCCTCGTCGGAGGTGCTCAGGGCCCGCAGCTGGACCTCGGGGGGCACGTGCCGGTCGAGGCTGAGCAGGATGTCCACGCAGGCGCGCAGGTCCGCGGCGGTGCGGGCGCGTTCCCAGACCCGCTCCAGGAGGCCGGGGAACCCGGCGCCGGGCTCGCGGGCGCGGTCGGGTCCCGGCGCGGTGCCCGCGGGGGTGCCCAGCCTGCTGGGGCGGCGGCTGACTCGCTTCCTGGCGTTGGCGGCGCGGCGGCTCTCGCGCTCGGCCGGCCCGCTCATGAGGTGCCCGCGGTCAGGTCGATGTGGCTCCACACGCTCGCGTCGGTGGGCTCCCAGTCCTCGTCGACGTAGATGCAGTCGACGGGGCACTCGAGCACGCAGGCGGGACAGCCCGAGCACAGTTCGGGAATGATGATGACGTCGAGACCGCGGTCGAATATGGCGCCGAACTCCTCGGGACAGCTGCGCAGGCAGCTGTCGCAGGTGATGCACTCCGAGGTTTCTATGCGG
Source organism: Streptomyces sp. NPDC018029 (assembly GCF_044327655.1). Lineage (NCBI taxonomy): Bacteria > Bacillati > Actinomycetota > Actinomycetes > Kitasatosporales > Streptomycetaceae > Streptomyces > Streptomyces sp. NPDC018029. The sequence goes on from NZ_JBIRFV010000014.1 coordinate 117,943, forward strand.
CGCGGTGGCTTCTTCCAGTTCTCGCCGCGAGTTCGCGCGGCGATCCGCTCGGAACGGGCGGATTTCGCCGCCGGTAATGCGTTCTCGCTCACGGAACACTCACCCTTCGGGTCGGTTCGAGACGCCCACATCGTTACGACGGGGTCTCGACCACTCCATGAGCTTCGGTGGTGGATTACTCGACTGCTTTGTTCAACCGGAGAAATGCCCGGTTGAACAGTGGCGGGTGGCCGATACCGTCGGGCCGGGAAGCCGACGGGGACACCGACCACGAACAGGAGCAGCCACGATGCCTGCGACGCCGGGGCCGAAACTGATGACGTTCCTGACCTTCAGGAGCCAGGCCGAGGAGGCGCTGGAGTTCTACACCGCGCTCTTCGACAACTCCGAGGTGCACCGGATGATCCGGGCGCGCGCCGGGGAGCCGGGGTGGGAGGAAGGCGTGCTGCAGCACGCCGTCTTTACACTCGACGGGCAAATGTTCATGTGTACGAACATGCCGCCGCCCGGGGCCGTTGGATACGATCTTGCGCCGTGGGATTCGTATGAGTTCTCCCCCGCGACCGCGATATACGTGCAGTGCGAATCGGAAAGCGAATTTGATCGTCTCTACACGGCGCTTTCCGAGAAGGGTGAGGTCATCATGCCGGCGGGCGGGTATGAATTCAGTGCCCGGTTCGGGTGGCTGACCGACCGGTTCGGGGTGTCCTGGCGCATCAATCTCGTGCCGGCCAGGGGGGCTCGCGCCCGCCGGGCGGCGGGCGCGGCGGGCTGAGGCGGGCGCCGGGCGCGGACCGGCAGACGGACACGGCTGAGGCCGGCCCACCGCTGGAGGTGGCCGGCCTCAGCCGTGTCCGTGCCCGGCCGCTCAGCCCCAGGCGCCGGCCACCTGCTTGGTGGTCACGTTCAGACGGTTGAAGAAGTTGGACAGGGCGACCATCAGGACCAGTGCCGCCAGGCCCTTCTCGTCGTAGTGGGCCTTGGCGCGCTCCCAGACGTCGTCCGGCACCGGGTCGCTGCGGTCGGCCAGCCGGGTGACGACCTCGGCCAGCTCCAGCGCGGCACGCTCGGCGTCGGTGAAGTAGTTCGTCTCCCGCCAGGCGGCGACGGCGAACAGGCGCTCCTCGGTCTCGCCGGCCTTGCGGGCGCCGCGGGCTCCGGAGTCCACACAGGGGCTGCAGCCGTTGATCTGGCTCGCGCGCAGGTGGACCAGGTCCAGGGTCGCCTTGGGGACCCCGCCGGAGTAGATCGCCTTGTACATGTCCTGCACAGGCTGGGTGGCGTCAAGGATCATCGCCGGGTTCTGCAGGCGCGCTTCCATGGTTCTTCCTCTCTTCGATCAATACGACGCCGCTCGGGCAGCGTCACTTCTATGACGAACGGGGACGGACATGTGTGACAGCGACAGGTCACCGGGTCGGCGGTGACCCGGCGGGCGGGTCGGGGGCGGGCGCCGCGCCGCGGGGGAATCCGGCGCGGCGCCCTTCCGTCCGGCGCGCCGGTCAGGTGCCGACGTCGACGCGGGCGGTCTGTGCGGGGCGCTCGCCGGCGGGCGGCGCCTCGTCCTCGGGGTGGCCCGGGCGCCAGATGCGCGGGCCGATGCCGAGGGAGAGTGCGGGGATCAGCAGGCTGCGCACCAGGAAGGTGTCCAGCAGGATGCCGATCGCGACGAGCAGGCCCTGCTGCAGCGAGCCCACGGTGGGAATGGCGGCCAGGACACAGAAGGTGGCCGCCAGCACGACGCCCGCGGAGGTGATGACGCCGCCGGTGACGGTCAGGCCGGTCAGGGTGCCCTCGCGGTGCCCGCGCAGCTTGACCTCCTCCCGGACCCGGGCCATCAGGAAGATCGTGTAGTCCACCCCGAGAGCGACCAGGAACAGGAAGCCGATCAGCAGCAGCCCGCGGTCGATGCGCGGGTAGTCGATGGCGTGGAAGAGCAGGGAGGCCGCGCCGACGGCGGAGGCGTAGGAGAGCACCACCGAGGCCAGCAGGACGAGCGGGGCGACCACCGCGCGCAGCACCAGGACCAGCATGAGCAGGACGACCGCGAGGATCAGCGGGATCAGCAGCATCTCCTCGTCCTTCTGGGCGTCGGAGGTGTCGAGCACGATCGCGGTCTGGCCGCCCACGACGGCCTCCGCGCTCTCTCCCCCGGCCCGGTCCAGCGCCGTGCGCATCCGCTCCACGGTGTCCTTGGCCGCCGCGGTGTCCGGGGCGTCCTCGAACACGGCCGTCAGGTGGGTCCAGCCGCCCGCGGTCCGCTCGGTGGCCGCGGACTCCACGCCGGAGACGTCCTGGACGGTGCGCAGGGCGGCATCGGCCGCGCCGGCGGGCACGTAGATGTCGGCGGGCGCCGCCGAGCCCGCGGGGAAGTGCTCGGCCAGCAGCCGCTGGCCCTCGACGGAGTCGACGGTCTTGGTGAACTGCTCGGCCTGGGTCTGGCCGGTCTCCACCGTGGTGGTGCCAAGAGCCAGGACGGCCAGCACGCCCAGGGAGGCGGCCCAGATCACCCGGGGCCTGCGGCCCACGGCCTGCGCCACGCGGGCCCAGGCGCCGTGCTCCTTCTCCGCGCTCGCGTCGTAGCCGGGGGTGTGGCGCGGCACGAAGGGCCAGAACGTCCAGCGGCCCAGGATGACGAGCAGCGCGGGCAGCAGCGAGGTCATCGCCAGGAAGACCACCGCGATGCCGATGGCCACCACCGGGCCCAGGCCCTGGGTGGAGTTCATGCTGCCGAAGACCAGGCAGAGCGTGGCGACGCCCACCGTGGCCGCGGAGGCCGCCAGCGCCGGCATCGAGCGGCCCACGGCGATCTGCATCGCCTCGTGCCGGTCCGCGTGGCGGTGCAGTTCCTCGCGGTAGCGGGCGATGAGCAGCAGGGCGTAGTCGGTGCCCACGCCCACGCACAGGATCATCAGGATGTACGCGCTGAGTCCGTTGACGAGCAGGCCCGCGTGCTTGGCCAGCAGGTAGACCACGCCGCTGGCGACCTGGCTGGCCAGGAAGACGGTCAGCAGCGGGACCAGCCACAGCACGGGGCTGCGGTAGGTCAGCAGGAGCAGCAGCGCGACGACGCCCAGGGCCGCGCCCAGCAGCGCCCCGTCCATGCCGCTGTAGACCTCGGCGAAGTCGCGGACGCTGCCGGCCTCGCCGGCGACGCGGATGTCCAGGCCGCCCGGCGCACCGTCCTTGACGATGTCCTCGGACTCGCTCACGGCGTCGGTGAGGACCGCGTTGTCGCTGGGGCTGGTGCGCAGCGGGTAGCTGAGGAAGGCGGCCTTGCCGTCCTCGGAGATCTGGGGCTTGGGCACGTCGCCCACGGCGACGTCGTTCTCCAGCTCGGTGCGGTCCGCCGCGATCTTCTGCCGGTCGGCGTCGGTGAGTCCCTCGCCGCGGGCGTAGACGATGATGGCGGTGCTGCTGTCCTTGTCGGCGAAGTGCTTCTCCGCCAGGGCCACCGCCTGGGTCGACTGGGCGCTGGAGGGCAGCCAGGTCTCGGGGTCGTTGTCCTGGACGTCTCCCAGCTTGGCCGCCAGGGAGCCGCCCGCCATGATCAGCACCAGCCAGATGACGAGCACGGCCCACTTGGAGCGGCGGCCGCTGACCATTCGGGCGTACCGGGTCAGGAAACCGGCCGCGGCACTCGGATCGTCACCGTGCGTCACTGGTCGCCGACGTAGAGTTGTCATGGATGCTCGCAAAGGGTCAGGGAGCCTGCTCTCGACAGCTCCGAGCTGAATCCGGGAGAGAGCGCGACCAGGGGCGCGGAGTCTTTCGTGGCCGGCGGCCGCCGCATCCCGTCACACGCGGGTGGTCCCGTTCGTCACTGCTATGACGCCCGGCAGCGCGAAGATGTGACAGGCGTTTGTCACACACCGACCGGGATCGAAGGGGACGACGGTGGTCATGCAGGAAAACGAACGGTTGGCACGCGCGTTCGAGGAGAAGCGGCCGCGGCTGCAGGCCGTGGCCCACCGCATGCTCGGTTCGTCCGACGAGGCCGAGGACGCCGTGCAGGAGGCCTGGATCAGGCTGCACCGCAGCGAGACCGACAGCGTGGAGAACCTCGACGGCTGGCTCACCACGGTGGTGGGCCGGGTCTGCCTCGACATGCTCCGCGCCCGCAACCGCCGCGAGGAGTTCCTCGCCGAACACGCCGAACCCGCGGGCGAGCCCCGCACCGAGGAGCTCTCCGACCCCGAGCAGGCGGCCGTGCTGGCCGACTCCGTGGGGCTGGCGATGCTGGTGGTCCTGGACACGCTCGCCCCGGACGAGCGGCTCGCCTTCGTCCTGCACGACACCTTCGCCGTGCCGTTCGCCGACATCGCCGCGATCATCGGGCGCAGCCCGGCGGCCACCCGGCAGCTGGCCAGCCGGGCCCGTCGGCGCGTGCACGGTGCCTCTCCCCTGCCCGACCTGCAGCGCCAGCACCAGGTCGTGGACGCGTTCCTGACCGCCGCGCGCAGCGGCGAGTTCGAGCGGCTGCTGACCCTGCTGGCCCCCGATGCCACCATGCAGGCCGACGACACGGCGGTACGCATCGGGGCCGCGCCGCTGACCGAGGGCGCCCGGGGCGTGGCGAGCATCTTCTCCGGCGGCGCCGAGGCGGCCCGCATCGCGCTCATCGACGGGTCGGTGGGCGCGGTGTGGCAGTCCAAGACGCGCCCGATCGTGGTCTTCAACTTCACCATCGAGGACGGGAAGATCGCCGCCATCGACCTGGTGGCCGGGCCCGAGCGGCTGAAGGAGCTGGACATCGTGGTGCTGGACGCCTGAGCGGCCGCTTTCGCCGTTTCGTCCCGGCGGCGACGAAACGGCGGGGGCGGGTGCCGGCCGCTCAGCCGATGGTCCACCGCTGCGTGCGGTCGTTGCGGTCGCACGTGGCCGTCCGGTAGAGGCCGCCGGTGGTCTGGTAGAGGCAGAGGCGGGTCGCTGTGTTCCGGAGCATGACCGCACTGGCCGGCGCGGGCTGGATGACCTGCCACAGCTGGTTGTTCCCGCCGTTGCAATCGCCTATGTAGACGTGCCGCTCCTTGTTGCTGTCCAGGCAGTGGTCCCAGACGTAGTTCTGGAGTGTCGAGGAGGTGTTGGTGGTGCCGGTCCACCGCCAGTACTGCTCGCTGTAGGCCTTGTCGCAGGGCAGGGCCCACAAGTTGTAGTAGTGGTTCTCCGCGATGCACTGCTTGTACTCGTAGTTCGCGAACCGGGCCGGGGACGCCGCGGTCTCAGCGGCGGCGGCCGTCCCCGGTGCCGCCAGGGTCAGCGACAGGGCGAGCCCCACCGACGTCCCGATGACCGACACGGCCTGCTTGATCCTTCTCCCTGAAATGGACAAGATCGGTTCCTCCCAATCGCTGTGTGACTCCTGCGAGTTGGCGTCGGCAGGCGTCGGCACATGGTCGCAGGGGACCGTCTTGATCGGGGCGCGGCCGGTCAGCTTTCGGGGGCGGCGGGTGCGGTGGCGGCCGGGGGCAGGCACTCCTCCAGGAACGCCAGGGCCCGCAGGTGGTAGGCGCGGGCCGCCCAGCCCAGGCTGATGTTGTGTCCCGCGTCCGGCTGGCGCTCCAGCAGGACGCGGGGGGAGGCGGTGAACCCGGCCGCCAAAGCAGCCAGTTCGCTCTCCCCCTGGTGCCACCACCCCTCGTGCTCGGCGAAGGTGAGCCGCACCGGCACCCGCACCCGGGCCGCGAGCCGGTCGAACGCGCCCGGCCAGGACGCCAGGTCGGCCGCCTCCCGCGCGGGCATCGGCGCCACCACGCCCGCACTGGCCCGGAAGGTGCCCGGCGGATACAGCCGCAGCGGCCCCCAGTGCCGCCGCCGGTTTCCGGGACGGCCGCCGCGCACCTCGTCCTCGGCGCCCGGCGCGTACCGCCGGCCGCAGCCCGAGACGTCCACACCCAGCAGCCCGTCGCCGTGCTGCGCGTGCGCGGCGGCCGACAGAGCCAGCTTGCCGCCGAAGGAGTGCGCCAGCAGGAAGACGCCCGCGCCCACACGGTGGCGGCGGGCGAAGTCGGCGATGGCCGCGCGCAGCAGCGGGCTCTGCTCGGCGACCGGCAGCCCGGCGGGCAGCGCGGCGGCGGACCGGCCGTAGCCGGGGCGGTCCACCGCCAGCACCGTGTAGCCCAGCCGGGCCCCGAGCCGGAGCAGGGACAGCTCCGGGCGGGCCGCCCCGTCGAAGTACCCGGCGCTCATGCCGCCGCCGTGCACCGCCACGACCAGCGCGCGCGGGGCGGCCCCGGCGGGTTCGCTCAGCAGGGCGGACAGGGTGAGTCCGGCCGCGTCCAGCACGATCTGACGCACCCCGCCGTCCGGGGCGGCCCGCCGGACCTGGACGGTGCGCTCCGCGCCGCCGGACACCGCGCCGCCGGGCTCCTCACCGATGGGCACCGCACCGGCGGGTACCGCGCCGGTGAGCGCCACACCGGCGGGTGCCCCGCCGACCGCCTCCTCACCAGCAGGCCCCCCACCGGTGAGCGCCGCACCAGCGGCTGCCCCACCAATGGACTCCTCGCCAATCGCTTCCGCGCCAGCGGACGCCACACCGGCGGCTGCCCCACCGGCGGACTCCTCGCCAACCGCCTCCTCACCAGCAGGCCCCCCACCGATGGGCACCGCACCGGCGGACCCCTCGCCAACCACCTCCTCACCAGCAGGCCCCCCACCGATGGGCACCGCACCGGCGGCCGCCCCACCGATGGACTCCTCGCCAATCGCTTCCGCGCCAGCGGGCGCCGCACCGGTGGGTGCCTCATCGGCGGGCTGCGCGTCGGCGGGCGCCGCGTGACGCGGACCGGCCGTGGCCGGTCCAGGAGCCGTTGCCACTACGCGGCTCGATCCTCGCCGAACCACCGGCCCAGCGCGTCGGCCAGCCCGTCCGGTGTGCCCTCGCCCGTCCACACCACGTGTCCGTCGGGTCGTACCAGGACCGCGTCCAGGCCGGCCAGTACGTCGCTGGCGCCCTCCACCGGCTTGGCGGTGGCCGTCACCACGTCGACGCGGTCGGACCAGCGGGCGGCGATGGCACGGACTCCGGCGTCGTCGGACAGGTCGAGCAGGACGCCGCGCGCCGGGTGCAGCAGGCGCAGCGTGTCGCTCTCGCCGTCGGCGCCGGTCAGCGGGCGCTTGGCCAGTCGGCGGCCGAGCAGGGGGTGGGCGGGGGCCGCCGTGTCCCGACCCGAAGCGCCGGGTGCGGCGGATGCGGCGGATGCCTCGGGGGTGTTCACGTCGTAGCGGATGTCGAGGTGGCTGACGATGCCCGCCAAGTGCCGTTTGACCGCGTCGTGTTCGATGAGCTCGGCGAACAGGGCACGCAGCGGGTCCGACTGCTCGCCACCTAGGAACACGATGCCCTGGGCGCGGGTGTTCATCAGCAGCCGCCGGCCCACCGGGTGCCGCTCCTGGTGGTAGGTGTCCAGGAGCGTGGCCGGGGCGGTGCCGCGCACCGTGGCGGCCAGCTTCCAGCCGAGGTTGGCCGCGTCCTGCACGCCGGTGCTCAGCCCCTGTCCGCCGGCCGGCAGGTGGATGTGTGCCGCGTCGCCGGCCAGCAGGACCCGGCCGCGCCGGTACTGGCCGGCCTGGCGGGTGGCGTCGCTGAAGGAGCTCACCCACTGGGCGCTGCCGCCGCTGATGTCCTCGCCGGTGATGTGCTGCCAGGCCGCGGCGACCTCGGCGAAGGTGACGTCGTCGTCCCGGTCGCGGGCCGGGACGCCGTGCGGGCAGACGATGATGCGGTCCACGCCCTCCTTCAGCGGCGCCGCCATCACCATGCCGTGCGGCAGCCGTTCGCCCAGGAAGCGGGGCTTGAGTCCGCAGCCCTCGACGTCGGCCAGGAACATCGTGCGGCTTGCGGGCAGTCCGGGAAAGTCGAAGCCGGCCGCCCTGCGGATGCCGCTCTGCCCGCCGTCGCAGCCCACCAGGTAGGCGGCGCGCAGCTGCCGGGTGCCGTCCGGGGTCGCGACGGTGACCTCGACGTGGTCGCCGTCCAGGAAGCCCTCGGCCAGGCCCAGCACGTCCCAGCCGCGCCGGATGTCCGCGCCGAGCTCCAGCGCCCACGCCTCCAGGACGGCCTCGGTCTCGTTCTGCGGGATGCCGCGGGCCCCGAAGTGGGCGTCCTCCAGCGTGGTGTAGTCGAACTGCACCCCGCCGAAGTGGCCCAGGGGGCTGGTCGCGAGCGTCTCCCCCTGCCCGAACCGCGGCAGCAGCCCGCGCTGGTCGAACACCTCCATGGCCCGGGCGGTGAAGCCCAGCCCCCGGGACTGCCCGGTCGGCTCGGCCAGGCGCTCGACGACGGTGACGCGGGCCCCGCCCAGGCGCAGTTCGCCCGCGAGCATCAGCCCCGTCGGTCCGGCGCCGACCACGATGACGTCGGTGTCCACCGCTGTCCCTGCCATGATTGTCCTGCCTCTCCTCGCTCGGATCTGGTCTGTGGTGTGGCGCGAAGGCGCTCGTGCGGCGCGGTGGTGGTGGCGGGCGAGGGCGGGCGGCAGGTCAGCGGGGGGTGCCGAACCAGCGCTCCAGGGCGGCCGCGGGATCCTCGCCGTCGCCGGGCTGTGCGCCGGTGTCCGCCGCCCAGACGACGTAGCCGTCCGGGCGCACCGCCACCGCGCTCACCTTGTCCAGCTCGCCGGGCTCGCTGCCCGGCTCCGGGCGGGCCGCCACCAGGTCGATGCGGTCGGCCCAGCCCTCCCCCACGGCCGGCACCCGGCCCTCCAGGCCCAGCAGCAGTCCGCGCCCGGACCTGAGCAGTTCCAGGGTGGTGCAGGTGGAGCTGCCCACCCGCAGCCGGGCGTGCGGCAGCCGCAGGCCGGTCAGCCGGTGGCCCGAGCCGCAGCCGGCGTAGCGGATGTCCAGGCCGCTGATCATCCCGGCGAGGCGGGTGCGCACCCGCTCGTGGGGCAGCAGTTCGGCAAGGACCGTGCGCAGCGGCTCTACTTCGCGGCTGCCCAGCAGCAGCAGCGCCTGGGCGCGGATGTTGGCCAGGACGGCGCTGCCCACTGCGTGGCGTTCCTGGTGGTAGGTGTCCAGCAGGTCCTTGGGGGCGTGGCCGGCCAGGACGGCGGCGAGTTTCCAGCCGAGGTTGAAGGCGTCCTGCAGGCCCAGGTTGAGGGCCTGGCCGCCGATGGGCATCTGGCGGTGGGCGGCGTCGCCCGCGTACAGCACGCGGCCGTGCCGGTACTGCGCGAGCTGGCGGTTGGCGTCGTCGAAGTGGTTCACCCACAGGGGTGTGCCGGTGCTGATGTCCTCGCCGGTCACCCGCTGCCAGGCGGCGGCCATCTCCTCGAAGCGGGGCGGTCGGGTGCGCCGGCGTACGGCTGCTCCGAACTCGTGGACCATCACCCGGGTCACGCCGTCGGGGCGGCGCGCGGCGATGGCCAGGCCGCGCGGCAGCCGCTCGAAGCGCCGGTCGGGGATGTCGATGCCCTCGACGTCGGCGCGCAGCAGTTCGCGGGCGGCTTCCTGGCCGGGGAAGTCGGCTCCGGTCAGGCGGCGCACCGTGGAGTCCTGGCCGTCGCAGGCCACCAGGTAGCGGCCGCGCAGCCGGACGGGGCGGCCGTCGCGGCCGACGGCTTCGGCCTCGACCCGCTCGCCGTCCTGGGTGAGGTCGAGCAGTTGCAGCCGGTGGCCGCAGCGGATGTCCGCGCCGAGCGAGAGCGCCCACTCCTCCAGGACCGACTCGGTCTTGGTCTGGGGCACCTTGTGCTGGCCGGGGTAGGCGCCGGGCAGGGTGAGGTCCAGGGGCAGGCCGCCGAAGTGGCCGCGGGCCTCGGTGGGCGGGCTGCCGAGGTCGGTGAGCAGGCCGCGGCTGTCGAAGATCTCCATGGTGCGGGCGTGCAGGGTGGAGGCCCGCGACTCCTTGGTGGGGCGGTGGCGCTGCTCGACGACGGCCACCTGGATGCCGTGCAGGCACAGTTCGGCGGTGAGCAGCAGCCCCACGGGTCCGGCACCGACGACGATGACCTGGGTGTCCATCACCTCGGTCGCCTCGGTCACGTCGGTCGCCTCGGTGCGGCCCGGGCCGGGCCCGCGGGTGCGGTCGGCGTCCTGCGCGGCCATGTCAGCGCGTCCGCTCCGCGTAGTCCTTGGCGTGGCCCAGGGTGGCGCGGCTGTTGGTGCTCAGCGCGCTGTGCACGTACTCGCGGGCGTCGGCGACCGTGGCCTGCTCGCCGAGTATCTTGGCGATGTTGGCGGTGTTGATGGACACGGTGTGCTGCGAGCTCGCCTCGGTGGTGCCCGGGCCGGTCTCGGTGAATGTCCACACGCCGGTGTGCAGGGTCATCAGGGCGGGCAGGGTGACCTGCTTGTAGGCGATTTTGCGGGTGTCCAGGGCGACCCGGTAGGACTTGGTGGTGTGCACCGAGCCGTCCTTGGCGCGGGTGTCCATCTCCAGGATCTGCAGCCCGGGGGCGGGTTCCTCGAAGCGTACGGTGGCCACGTGCGGCAGCCGCTCGGGCCACCGGTCGGCCTCGTTGACGAAGTCGAAGACGTCCTTGGCGGCGCCGTCGATGTGCACGGTGTCGGTGAAGGAGAAGAGGAGTTTCTCGCTCTCCGCGGCGTGGGCGTGTTCGACGTTGTCCTTGAGCGCGGCCAGTTCCGAGGTGCTGTTGGTGTCCACGGCCCGGTCGATCCACTGCAGGTCCTGCGGGTCGTCGTCGATGGCCCGGTAGTCGTGCAGCAGCCGGATCCGGGAGCTGTCGGTGCCCAGCGGTTCGACGATCCAGGTGCCGCCCATCGCGGCGACCGGCGCGGTGGTGACCTCCTGGCGGAAGTCGATGCGCAGGGCCTCGGGGTCCAGGGTGCGGCGTGAAGTCCAGTTCTTGGCCTGGCCGTTGGCGGTGGCCCAGATGTGGATGCGTTCTTGGTGGGCGCCGGTTGCCTGGCGTTCGACGTGGATGGTGGGCGGGAAGATCTGCGGCCAGTGGCTCACGTCCGCCAGCAGGCGGTAGACCGTGGCCGCGGGCGCGCCGATGGTGATCTCGTGCTCGACCTGACGCGTCGTCATGACTGTGGCTCCTTGAGCGGGGCTGTCGGGGCGGTCGGGGCGGTTCAGAAGTTGCCGAGGCCGCCGCAGACGTTGAGCGCCTGGGAGGTGATGGAGGCGGCGGTGTCGGAGGCCAGGTAGCCGATCAGGCCGGCGACTTCCTCGGGGGTGCTGTAGCGGCCGAGGGGGATCTTGGCCTGGAACTTGGTGAGGATCGCCTCCTCGGTGGTGTCGTAGGCGGCGGCGTAGCCCTGGCGCACCCGCTGGGCCATCGGCGTCTCGACGTAGCCGGGGCAGACGGCGTTGACGGTGATGCCGGTGGGGGCCAGTTCGTTGCCGAGTGCCTTGGTGAAGCCGACGACGCCGTGCTTGGAGGCGGAGTAGGGGGCGCCGAGCACGACGCCCTGCTTGCCCGCGGTGGAGGCGACGTTGATGATGCGGCCCCGCTCCTGGGTGCGCATGCCGCCGGTGGTGAGCACCGCGCGGGTCATGCGGAAGACGCTGGTGAGGTTGGTGTCGATCACGTCGTCCCACAGCTCGTCGGTGAGGTCCGCGGTGACGCCGCCGCCGGAGCGGCCGGCGTTGTTGACCAGGACGTCGATGCGGCCGTACCGGTCGACGGCGGCCTGGACGAAGGCGGTGACGGAGGCGCCGTCGCGCACGTCGAGCACCTGGCCCTCGGCCTCCAGGCCGTCGTTGCGCAGGGCCTTGACGGTCGCGATGACGTCGCTCTCGGTGCGCGCGCCCAGGAAGACCAGGTGGCCTTGGGCGGCCAGCAGCCGGGCGGTGGCCAGGCCGATGCCGCTGGTGGCGCCGGTGACGAGCGCGACGCGGGAGGTGGACTGTGTCATGGCGGGTGTCCTCTCAGGCCACGCGGGCGGCGGCCAGCCGCTCGTTGACGGTGTCGATCAGTTCCCGGGGGGTCAGGGCGTCGGTCAGCGTGTCGTCGTCGAGCGATATGCCGTACTCGCGCTCGATGCAGCCGCCGGTCTCCAGCAGGGCGAGCGATTCGTAGCCCAGCAGGGCGAAGGTGGTGTCCAGGATGTCGTCGGGCCGGGCGCTCTCGTCGGCGCCCGCGGCCTCGACGAGGATGCGCTGGAGGTCGGCGAGGGTGAAAGGTCGGTCGCTCATGTCGGTGTTTCCTTCGTCTCGGGGCCCGGCCGGCGCGGCGGTGTTCCGCCTGCCGGGGCGCGGGCGGCTCACTGCCCGGCGCGCACGACCAGTGCGGAGTTGAACCCGCCGTGGCCGCGGGCCACCACCAGCGCGGTGCGCAGGGCGGCCGGGCGCACCTGGTACAGGACCAGGTCCAGGTCGTACTCGGGGCAGGGGTCGATGTGGACGGTGGGCGGGATGACGCCGGCCCGCATGGCGAGCAGCGCGCAGGCCACGTCCAGCGGTGCGGCGCCGGAGTGCAGGCGGCCGGTCATCGTCTTGGGCACGGTGACCGGGACGCGGCCGGGGCCGAAGACCTCACTGATCGCCTCGGCCTCGGCCCGGTCCAGTTCGGGCACGCCCGCGCCGTCGGCGAAGACCACGTCGATGTCGCCGGGGGCGGTGCCCGCGTCGTCCAGGGCGGTGCGGATGGCGGTGCGCAGGGTGGAGCCGCGGCCGCTGTGCGGGGGCGGGTCGATGGTCGCCCCGTAGCCGGCCAGTTCGCCGTAGACCTGGGCGCCGCGGGCGCGGGCCGCCTCGGCGGGCTCCAGGGTGAACAGCGCCCCGCCCTCGCCGGGCACGTAGCCGCGGGCGTCGCGGTCGAAGGGCAGGTAGGCGCGGGTGGGTTCGTCGCTGTCGCTCATCCGCCCGCCGGCGAGCTGGGCGACCCAGCCCCAGGGGCAGACCGAGGCGTCCACGGCGCCGCACACGATCAGCGGGGTGCCCTTGCGCACCAGCCGCCGGGCCTGGGCCAGTGCGTCCAGGCCGCCGGCCTGGTCGCTGACGACGACGCCGCTGGGCCCCTTCATGCCGTGCCGGATGGAGATCTGGCCGCTGTTGACCGCGTAGAACCAGGCGAAGGACTGGTAGGCGGAGACGAACTGGCTGCCCTTGGCCCACAGTTTCTGCAGTTCGTCCTGGCCGAACTCGAAGCCGCCGGCGTGGCTGGCGGTGACCACGCCCATGTCCAGCGGGTCGAAGGCGGCCACCTCCACGCCGGCGTCCGCCAGCGCCCAGTCCGCGGCGGCCAGCGAGAGCCGGGTGACGCGGTCGGTCTGCGGCAGCAGCCGGCCCGGCAGGTGCTCGGCGGCCTCGAATCCGGGGATCTCGCCCGCCAGTTGGGCGGGGTAGCCGGAGGGGTCGAAGCGGGTGATGCGGCCGATGCCGCTCTTGGCGCCCACGGTGGCCGCCCAGTAGTCGGCCGCGCCCAGGCCGTTGGGGGCGGCGATGCCCATGCCGGTGACCGCGACCGGGGTCATACGGTGCTCCTTTGCGCGCTGGTGAGCACCATGGCGCTCTGGAATCCGCCGAAGCCGCTGCCGACCGTCAGCACGGAGTCGACCCGCTGGTCGCGGGCCGTCAGCGGCACGTAGTCCAGGTCGCATTCGGGGTCCGGGGTGTGCAGGTTGGCTGTGGGCGGCACGACGTCGTACTCCATCGCCAGGGCGGAGGCGGCGATCTCGATGGAGCCGATGGCGCCCAGCGAGTGGCCCACCATCGACTTGATGGAGCTGACCGGGGTGCGGTAGGCGTGCTCGCCCAGCGCCTTTTTGAACGCGGCCGTCTCGTGCCGGTCGTTCTGCTTGGTGCCCGAGCCGTGGGCGTTGATGTAGTCGACCTGCTCGGGGTTGAGGCGGGCCTCGTCCAGGGCCAGGCGGATGGCCTCGGCCATCTCCGCGCCGTCCCGGCGCAGTCCGGTCATGTGGTAGGCGTTGGAGCGGGTGGCGTAGCCGGCGATCTCGGCGTAGATGTGCGCGCCGCGGCGGCGTGCGCTGTGCAGTTCCTCCAGGACGAAGAAGGCGGCGCCCTCACCGAGGACGAAGCCGTTGCGGGTGCTGTCGAAGGGCCGCGAGGCCGTTGCGGGCGCGTCGTGGCGCGGTGTGGTCGCCTTGATCGCGTCGAAGCACGCCATGGTGATCGGTGAGATCGGCGCGTCCGAGGCCCCGGCGACCATGACGTCGACGGAGCCCTCGCGCACCAGCTCCACGGCGTAGCCGACGGCGTCGATGCCGGAGGTGCAGCCGGTGGAGACGACCGTGGAGGGTCCCTCGGCGCCGACCGCCCAGGCCACCTCCGCGGCGAAGGAGCTGGGCACCAGGTAGTTGTACAGGTGCGGCACGGCGTAGCGGTGGTCGACCAGGTCGAGGCGGCCGCCGTCGCTGACGACGCGGTATTCGTTGTCCAGGCCCATGGTGGCGCCCACCGCGCTGCCCACGACCACGCCGATGCGGTGGGGCGGGTGGGCGGCCAGTTCGGCGCCGCTGTCCTCGACCGCGCCGCGCGCGGTGACCACGGCGAACTGCGCGGCCCGGTCCATGCGCCGCACCTCCTGCGGGCTCAGGCCGTTCTCCAGGCCGCAGAAGTCGGCCTCGGCCGCCACCTTGGAGCGGAACGGGGCGGGGTCGAAGAAGGTGATGCCCCGGGTCGCGGTGCGGCCCTCGCTGAGCAGCTGCCAGAACTCTTTTCGGCCCAGGCCGCCGGGGGCCAGGACCTCGATGCCGGTGATGGCCACGCGGCGCTGCGTCATGCGCCGGCCTCCCAGGAGTAGAAGCGCTTGGCCATGGCGTCGGCCGGGGAGCGCCAGGTCGCGGGGTCGTAGGCCTCGATGTGCGGCTTGAGGTCCTCGCTGATCCTGACGAAGCGCGGGTCGTCCTTGGCCCGTTCGATCCGGGAGCCTCCGTCGTCGCTGTCGAAGTCCTGAAGGTGGAAGTAGAGGCCGCGGTAGGCGAAGAGCTGGCGGCGCCGGGTCCCCATCCGGTGGGGCATGTCGGTGGCGTCGAAGTCGGTGAACAGTTCGGCGACGTCGCGGCTGGAGTCGATCGCCATCCGGGCCACGATCAGCGTGCTGTGCATACCTCGCTCCTTGCGGTGGGCGCCGGGCGCTGGGCGCTGGGCATGACGGGGTCGGGGCCGGCGGGCCGGTGTCGAGCGGCCCGGGGCCGGGCGGGGCGCCCGGCCCCGGCCGGTGGCCGGGGCCGGGTGTGCTCGATCGGCCGGCCCGCGCGGCCGGTCCCGGCAGGCCTCAGGCGCCTGCGGCGCGGCTGTGGATGACCCGGTAGGAGTTCCAGTCGCTCTCGGTCTTCAGGGCGTTGATACGCGCCTCGGACTTCTGGCGGGTCTCGGACTGCTGCGCCAGGGGCTGGTTGCGGTGGGCGTCGTACTGCTCCTTGCTCGCCCACTGCGAGTAGACGACGGCGAAGGGCCCGTCCAAGAAGCGGGCGCGCAGGCCCTTGAAGACGCTGTGCGAGCGGTAGCCGTCCACGTCCACGAGCCAGGACTGGCCCTCGCCCAGCTCCGCGATCAGCTCGTCCTGGTTGCCTTCGGCGACCTTGAAGATCTCGATGACGGTGTGGTCGTCACGGTCGGGCGAGACCTCGGTCGCCTCGCCCTGGGAGGGGTGGCGCTGGGTGTGGACGATCTCGCTCTGCAGCAGCCGGATCGAGGTGGTGATGTCCTGGAAGACCGGCAGCGTGCGGTGCTTGAACTCCTCGCCCGCATACCGCTTCTCCAGGTCCTCGCCGCTGCGCCACTGGATGAAGTTGGCGGTGCCGGGGCTGTCCTGGCCGGCGTGCACGGTGGAGGAGATCCAGCCGTCGAAGGCCGCGGTGTCGACGATCTTCCGCATCTCCTGGATCAGCTTGTCCTGCTTGTCCGGCCGGTCGGTGGTGAACAGGTTGAGGACGGTCAGGTACTTGTCCTGGGTGGAGATGTAGGGCATGGCGGGATGTCACTTCCTGTCAGGAATGGATGCGGACCGTGGGGCCGGGGTTCCGGGGGTTCAGGCGGCGGGGCCGAACCAGCGCTCCAGCGCCCGGGGCAGGGTCTCGGCGCCCGGGTCGGGCGTGATCCAGGCGATGTAGCCGTCGGGGCGCAGCAGGATCCCGTCGGCGTCGGGCAGGTCCTGGCCGCGGTCCGCGCCGACGAGGTCGACGCGGTCCGACCAGGCCTTGGCGGCATCGAGCAGCGGGCGGCCGGCGCCGAAGTCGAGCAGGACTCCCCGGCCGGCGTGCAGCAGCTCATAGACGCCGGTGCGCTGTCCGTCGCAGGTCAGCTCGGCGTCCTGGAGGCGCCGGCCGAGCAGCGGGTGCTCCCCCGCGCCCACCTCGTGGCGGATGTCGAGTCCGGTGACCATGCCGACGAGGTGGGTCTGCACCGACTCGTACTGCGTGAGCTCGGTGAACACCTCCAGCAGCGGGGTGATCTCCTCGCCGCCGAGGTAGAGGATGCGCTGGGCCAGGGTGTTGGTGAGGATGCGGGCGCCGACCGGGTGCCGCTCGCTGTGGTAGGTGTCCAGCAGCGCGTCGGGGGCCAGCCCCTTGAGGACCAGCGCCAGTTTCCAGCCGAGGTTGACCGCGTCCTGCACGCCGGCGCTCATGCCCTGGGCGCCGATGGGCAGGTGGATGTGGGCGGCGTCGCCCGCCAGGAAGACCCGGCCGCGCCGGTATTCGGCGGCCTGCCGGCTCACATCGGTGGTCGAGCTCACCCACAGCGGGGTGGCCGCGTGGATGTCCTCGCCCGAGAGCTTTTGGAAGGTGTCGGCGACTTCCTCGAAGGTGATCGGGCCGGCGCTCTTGCGCAGCGGTTCGGTGCGGTCGTAGTAGATGATGCGGCAGCGGTCCGGGCCCAGCGGCAGCACCATGATCATGCCGTCGGGCACCCGCTCGCCGGCGAACCGGGGCCGCAGCCGCACCCCGGCGATGTCGGCGAAGCGCAGCTCGATGGCCGGCTCGGTGCCGGGGAAGTCGATCCCGGCGGCTTCGCGCACCGCGCTGCGGGCGCCGTCGCACCCGATGACGTACCGTCCGCGCAGCCGGCCGCCGTCGGGCCCGGCCACCTGCAGCGTGACGCCGTCGGCGTCCTGGACCAGGCCGGTGATCTCGACGGACCGGCGGATGCGGGCACCCTGCTCGGTGGCCCAGCCGGCCAGCATCGCCTCGGTGCGGGACTGGGGTATCCCCCGCGCGCCGTACGAACCGCCGCTGAGCACCCGGTAGTCCAGCGGCACTCCGCCGAAGTGCCCGGCGGGGATGACGTCGACCTCGCCGAGGCGGGACAGCAGCCCGCGCTGCCCGAATTCCTCGATGGTGCGCGCGGAGAATCCAAGAGCGCGTGACTGCTGCATCGGCTCGGCGAGCCTGTCGACCACGAGAACGGAAATTCCGTGCAGGCCGAACTCACCGGCGAGCATGAGTCCCGTGGGACCCGCGCCTACGATGATCACGTCCGCGTCATAATTGTCCATCGTCGTCCATCCGCCCTCTTCTGGTTGATGTTTTACGAGTATGGACAGCGCCGGAGCGGGCGGTAAAGAGACGCCGGTTCACAGCTTCTGCAGTCCAGTACAGAAACGTGCGGAGAATGTCAGATCTTCTACAGGCGGGGTTGGTCGGGGTGCCTTTGTGGGCCCATTCTCAAGCATGACCTCGACTGAAGCTGAAGCCTTCACTCCGGACACGGCCATGGTGGATGCCTTTACCGTGCGCGGGCTACTGGACCGCTATCTCCTGGCGTTGGACACCGAAAAGCTCGACGACGCGTGGGCGCGCACCCTGTTCACCGAGGACGCCGTCGTCGCGTTCCCCCTGAGCCGGCACGAGGGAAGGGCCGGGCTCGCGGAATGGCACCGCAGCGCGCTGGCGCATTTCGCCCGCACCCAGCATCTGAATTCGCCCGCGGTGGTGGACTGCGCGGGCGACGAGGCGAGTCTGCGCGCCAACCTCGTCTCCACGCACGTGCACCATCCCGGCGGCGAGGGGCCCGAGTTGTTCACCACCGGCACCTCGGTGAGCGGCTCGGCCTGCCGCACCGCGGCCGGCTGGCGGCTCGCCCGGCTCTCCTTCGGGCTGATCTGGGTGGACGGGGTGCCGCCCGGCGCGCGCGGCTGATGCCCCACACGCCCTCAGCGCCCTCAGTGCCCTCAGCAGGCTCGGCGGGCTCAGCAGTTGAGGGTCGTCACCCGGTCGACCGCGATCTCCACGACCACCCGTCCCGGCGGGTTCGGCGGCCCGGAGAAGTAGCGCTCGGTGTAGCGGCGGACCCCCTCGGCGACGCGTTCGGGGGCGTCGAAGACCTGGGCGGTGCCCTCCAGGGCGACCCAGGCGAAGCCGTCCACCTGGCACAGCGCGACCCGGGCCGCCGGCGAGGCCAGCACGTTCTTGACCTTGCGCGTGGTGTTCACCGTCAGGACGCGGGCCAGGCCCGCCCGCTCGTCCCAGGTGAACCGCACGGGCGTCAGATGGGGCGAGCCGTCGGGCCGCAGCGTGCTCAGCACGGCGGTGTGCGGCGCGGTGAGGAACGCGCGGGCCGAGGGGGACAGCGCCGTCGTGCCGGCGCGCCGCGGGGAGAGCGTCATCGTCTTGGACTCCTCTTTCGGTCACCGGCGCAACGCGCCCTGGCACACCACCGTCGCGGCTCGCGGTCCCGGCCGGGAAGGGGCGTCGGTCAGTCGATCCCGCGGACCACGTTCGCCTCCGCGGGCTCGTCCTCGTCGTCGTCCACCCCGGCGAGCCGGAGCACCGGCGCGATCCCTTCCACGCCGCGTCCCTGGCGCTCGCGTTCGGCCTCGTCCATGGGCCTCTCCTCCTGCGACCGTGCGCCCCGCGGAGCCGCGGAGCGCGACTGCTCCACCCGGCCACGGTGGCAAGGCGCTCTCGAGGCCGGGCGGAGGGGCGGCTCGAGTCCGCCTCGACACCGCGTCGACCAAGGGCCCGCACAGTCACGGCCCGGCGCACCCGCATCCGCTGCGGCCACCGGTGGCCGCGCCCCCCTCGGAGGGATCCCCATGGCCGGCTTGATCAGGCGTTTCTGGCACGAGGTGTACGCGGCCCTGCAGGCCTACGGCGCCATCTACATGTCGGGGGCCTGGCTCCCGCCCGCCGCCGCGCCGCCCGCCGCCGCATCCCACGGCGGTGCGCCGTCCGGCGCGGCGCCCCGGGAGCTGGCGGGCCCGCCCCGGGACCATCCGGAACGGCTGTGCCCGGAGGTCGCGCTGACCCCGGTGGAGCGCGCGCTCAACCGGCAGCTGGAAGGCGGCGAAGGCGGCTTCTGACGTGGCATCACAGGGGCGGGCCGCGCGCCGCCGGGCCTCACACCGCTCCCTGCCGGCCCCTGAGCCGCTCGGCGAACAGGCTCCACTCCTTGCTGACGCTCTCCGCGATGGGGGCGATGACGCCGACCCAGTGCGGCGGCACGGCGCCCACGAGCTCGCGCCAGCCGTCCGGGTCGCCGGCGTGCTGCGCCATCCACTGGAGGAACTCCTTGCCGCCCGCGGTGTAGCGGATGCACGGGTCGTTGGCGACCTTGGCCGCGACCGTCTCCCAGACGGGGGGCTCATCGGCCGGTGCGCCGGTGCGCCGCGGGGGCGGGTCCTCGGCGGCCGGCGCCTGGGCGTGGCCGGCCGCCGGGGTCTCGACGGCCCGGTCGGCCGGGTGCAGGGTCAGCCGCGCCCCGGTCCCCCTGAGCCCGTTGCGTTCGGGGCTGACACCGCGGCGCAGCCGGGCGCTCACGTCGTGCACGGTGCCCAGGGACACCTCGGTCTCCCGGGCGACCTCCCGCAGCGTGGCGTCGGGGTGGGCGTGGATGTAGGCGGCGGCGCGGCGCCGGCCCTCGCCGGCGGTCACCGAGCGCAGTTTCCCGTCCAGGCCCAGGCGCTGGCCGCCCGGCGGGGTGGCCAGCGCGGAGCGCTCGCGCAGGGCCGCGATCGTCTTGGCGCTCAGTCCGGTGACGCTCGCGATGGCGCGGTCGGACCATTCGGGATGCGCCCGCAGCACGCGTTCGGCGCCGCCGATCCGGTCGGCCTTCGACAGCGGAAGTCCGTGCGCGCTGTTGGCCTTCATGGCGATGACGAGCGCTTCGGCGTCCGAGCAGTCGATGAGCCGCGCTTTGATGCTGTGGTCGCCGCAGAGTTTTGCGGCCTCCAGTCTGTGCAGCCCGTCGATGATCCGCCAGCCGTCTTTCTGGACGAGCACGGGCGGCAATTGGGAGCGGCCCGACGCCTCGACGAGCAGTTGGAGGTACGCGGCGTTGATTCCGCCCTGGCGCAGGTGCAGTCCGGGTGAGAGCGCATGGACCGGGAGTTCCTGCTCCGGTGTGTTCTCGATGTTTTGCGGGCTGATTTCCGGGCCGATTCCGGTGCTGCTTCCAGGGTCGATCACGGGGGTGATCCCGGGGGTGTTTTTTTCACCGGCCACCGGTTCGTCGCACCGTAATTCGGCGGAACTCAAACCGTCTGCGATCACCGTAGCCCGCCCGTCATTGAAAGCCATCCGGTGTGCCCTTTCTGCCGCTATTCCGGATGAGCGTCGCAGCGGGGTCTCTAGCCCCGGTCGAGGGTGAGTTGACGGTCGTCGGACCGCCGCCCGAGCGGGTTCGGACCACGGCCCGAGCCGGTTCGGAGCACGGCCCGAGCACGCTTCAGGGCTTGACGGGCTTCAGGACTTGACGGGCTTCAGTGCTTGACGAGCAGGCCGCGGCTGCGCAGGACCCAGCGCTCCAGGGGGCTGAAGATGAGCAGGTCGATGGCGATGCCGACCATGAGGATGAGCAGGATGGCTTCGAAGACCATGGCCATGTCGCTGGCGTTGCGGCCGTTTTCCAGGAGCTGGCCCAGACCGATGCCGAGGTCGGGGAAGGAAGCGATGATCTCGGCGGCCATCAGCGAGCGCCAGGAGAACGCCCAGCCCTGTTTGAGTCCGGCGACGTAGCCGGGCAGGGCGGCCGGCAGCACGACGTGCCAGGTGCCCTTGAGGCCGGTGGCGCCCATGGTGCGCCCGGCCCGCAGGAACAGCGGCGGCACCTGGTCGACGCCGGAGACCAGGCCGTTGGCGATGGAGGGGACCGCGCCGAGCAGGATCACCGCGTACATCATGGAGTTGTTCAGGCCCAGCCAGATCACCGCGGGCGGCACCCAGGCCACCGAGGGCAGCGACTGCAGGCCGGACAGGATCGGGCCGATCGCCGCGCGCAGGAACTTCAGCCGGGCCACGAGCAGCCCCAGGGGGGTGCCGATGAGCAGGGCGAGGCAGAAGCCGAGCAGGCCGCGCGAGACGGACGTCCAGATGTAGCCCAGGAGTTCGCCCTCCAGCCAGGCCTGCCGCGCCACGTCGTACACCGCGCCCGGGGAGGGCAGCTTGCTGGGGTCGTCGACGATCTCGAAGGAGACCAGCGCCTGCCACACCGCGAGGACCAGTGCGACGGCGGTGACGGGGGGCAGGACCTTCTCCCGCAGGGTCTGGGTGAAGGGCTTGCGGATGTGCTGGGTGGTCTCCAGGGCGTCGAGGCCGGCGAGGTCGTTGCCGTCCTTGGCGGTGGGTGTCTCAGTACTGGCCATGCCGGCGGATCTCCCCCCGCAGTTGTTCGGTGATCTCGATGGAGAGCTCGGCGACGGCGGTGTCCTCGATGCGGCGCGGCTGGGGGATGTCCACGTCCCAGGCGCGGGCGATGCGTCCGGGCCGGGAGGACAGCAGGATCACGCGCTGGGCCAGGCGGGCGGCCTCGCGCACGTTGTGGGTGACGAACAGCACCGAAAGGCGGGTCTCGCTCCAGATCCGGGTCAGTTCGTCGTGCAGCACGTCCCGGGTGATGGCGTCCAGGGCGGCGAAGGGTTCGTCCATCAACAGCAGGCGGCTCTCCTGGGCCAGGGCGCGGGCCAGCGCGACGCGTTGGCGCATGCCGCCGGACAGCTCGTGCACCCGCTTGCCGTGGGCGCCCTTGAGGCGGACGAGTTCCAGGAGCTCGTCGGCGCGCTCGCGCCGTTGCCTGGGGGCGATGCCGCGCAGTTTGAGGGCGAGTTCGATGTTCTTGCCGGCGGTCAGCCAGGGGAACAGGGCGTGTTCCTGGAACATCAGGGCGGGCCGGCCGTCGGTGGTGATCTCGCCGGTGGTGGGCCCGTCGAGGCCGGCGACGAGGTTGAGCAGGGTGGATTTGCCGCAGCCCGAGGCCCCCAGGAGGGTGACGAACTCGCCGGGTGCGACGGTGAGGCTGATGTCGTCCAGCACGAGCTGTGGCCCGGCGGGGCCGGAAAACGACTTCGAGACGTGTTCGAGGCGGGCGGCGTGGCGGGCCGTCGCGGTGGCGTCACCGGCCTCGGCCAGCGTCGTGGTCATGGTCGTCACCTCCTGGGAACGCATCGGGGTCAGCCGACGCCGAGGCCGGCGTCGTCGGCTGGGGGCCGGCCGGCGGCCGTCAGGATCGTGTTGAGCGGGGTGAGGTCGTAGATGCCGGTCAGGTCGGGCTCCTCGAGCAGGCCGGCCTCGACGGCGTGCCCGGCCTGGGTACGCAAGGTGGCGGCCAGCGGGTCGTCGGTGAAGTCGACCGACTTCCAGGCCGCGTCCAGGACCTGGCGGGGCAGGGCCTTGCCGGCGTCGGCCGCCAGCTGTTCGTTGGCGGCCGCCTTGGCCGCGGCGGGATGGGCGCCGATCCACTTGTTGGTGTCCACCGACGCCTTGAGCACCGCCTGGACGACCTTGGGGTGCCGGGCGAGGAACTTCTGCGACACGATGATGTTCGTGGTGACGAACCTTTCGCCGGGCCACAGCGTCTCCTCGTCCAGCAGGACCTTGCCGCCCTCGGCGACGAGCTTGGAGGCGGTCGGCTCGGGCACCCACGCGCCGTCGATGGAGCCGGCCCTGTAGGCGTCCGGGGTGACCTTGTTGTCGCTGCGCACCGCGGTCACCTCGCCCTTGCCGCTCTGCGCGTCGACGTGCCAGCCCTGTTCGGCCGCCCAGTTGAGGAAGGCCACGTCCTGGGTGTTGCCGAGCTGCGGGGTGGCGATCTTCTTGCCCTCGACGTCCGCGAGGGAGGTGATCTTCTCGGGGTTCACCACGAGCTTCACGCCGCCGGAGGCCGAACCGCCGATGATGCGCAGGTTCTTGCCGCCCGACTTGGCGAAGCCGTTGATGGCCGGGGACGGGCCGATCCAGCCGATGTCGAGCGACCCGGAGTTGATCGCCTCGATCTCGGAGGGGCCTGCGTTGAACGTCGCGTACGTCGCCTTCGTGGCGCCCAGCGCCTTTTGGAAGAAGCCCTGCCGGTTGCCCACCAGCGCGGTGGCGTGGGTCAGGTTGGCGAAGTAGCCGATGCGCACGGAGTCCAGGCCCTCGATGCGCTGCGCGCCGGCGGCGATCTTCGCTCTGCCCTGGTCGTCCTTGGCCTGGGAGCCGTAGCCGCAGGCGGTGAGGGCCAGCAGGAACACGGCGGCCAGGACCGGGAGGGTACGGCGCGGTGCGGTACGGCGCGGCACAAGGCGGCGCGGCGCGCGGCGGCGGGCGGGCGGGGTCGGGCCGGCGGCGGGCATGCTCAAAAGTCCCATCCGTCGTCCCCGGTGCCGTCGGCGGCCGGGTCCGGGGAGGCGAACGACTCGCCGACCATGCCCGCGGTGAGGGTGGTGCCGTCGCCGGGGTCGATCAGGATGAACGAGCCGGTGCGCCGGGAGTCGGCGTAGGAGTCGACCGGCAGCGGTTCGGCGGTGCGCAGCTCGACCCGGCCGATGTCGTTGGCGGCGAGCTGTCCGGGGTGCGGGTACAGCGACAGGTCGTCCAGGGTGAGCCGGGAGGGGATGTCCTTGACGATGGCCTTGACGGTGCGGGTGCCGTGCTTGAGCAGCACCCGGTGGCCCACGCGCAGCGGCTGGTCGGCGACGTGGCACACGGTCGCCTCCACCTCCCGGGTGGTGGCCGGCGCGTCCTTGGCCGGCACGATCAGGTCGCCGCGCGAGACGTCGAGGTCGTCGGCGAGCAGCACGGTCACCGACTGCAGGGTCCAGGCGCTGTCCACGGGCCGGCCCAGCCGTTCGATGGCGGTGATGGTGGAGGTGCGGCCCGAGGGCAGGACGCACACCTCCTGCCCGACGCGGAAGGTGCCCTCGGCGATCCGGCCGGCGTAGCCGCGGTAGTCGGGGTGCTCGGGGGTCTGCGGGCGGATCACGTACTGCACGGGCAGCCGGGCGGAGCAGGGCGCCAGGTGCGGGCTGACCGGCACGGTCTCCAGGTGTTCCAGGACGGTGGGGCCGCCGTACCAGTCCATGTGCGCGGAAGGGTCCACGACGTTGTCGCCGGCCAGCGCGGAGATGGGGATCACGGTGACCTCGGGGCCGCCCAACTCCTTGACGTAGGCGGTGTATTCCTCGGCGATCGCGGTGAAGACGGACTCCTGGTGGCCGACGAGGTCCATCTTGTTGACGGCCAGCACGACGTGCGGGACGCGCAGCAGGGCGGCGATGGCGGTGTGGCGGCGGGTCTGTTCGACGACGCCGTTGCGGGCGTCGACCAGGATCACCGTCAGTTCGGCGGTGGAGGCGCCGGTGACCATGTTGCGGGTGTACTGCACGTGCCCGGGGGTGTCGGCGAGGATGAAGCGGCGCCGCGGGGTGGCGAAGTAGCGGTAGGCGACGTCGATGGTGATGCCCTGCTCGCGCTCGGCCCGCAGGCCGTCGGTGAGCAGCGCCAGGTCGGGGGTGGCCTGGCCGCGGTTGCGGGAGGCGTGGGCGACGGCTTCCAGCTGGTCGGCCAGGACCGACTTGGAGTCGTGCAGCAGGCGGCCCACCAGGGTGGACTTGCCGTCGTCCACGGAGCCGGCGGTGGCGAAGCGCAGCGTGTCGACGGTGGTGTCGGTCAGAACACTCATCTCAGAAGTACCCCTCGCGCTTGCGGTCTTCCATCGCGGCCTCGGAGAGCTTGTCGTCGGCCCTCGTCGCGCCGCGTTCGGTCAGCCGGGACGCGGCGATCTCCGTGATGACCTTGTCGATGGTGTCGGCGTCGGAGTCCACCGCGCCGGTGCAGGACATGTCGCCCACCGTGCGGTAGCGCACCCGGCGCCGCTCGGTGCGCTCCCCCTCCCGGGGGCCGCCCCAGGGGCCGGCGGTCAGCCACATGTGGTTGCGCCGGAACACCTCGCGTTCGTGGGCGAAGTAGATCTCGGGCAGTTCGATGTGCTCACGGGCGATGTACAGCCACACGTCCAGCTCGGTCCAGTTGGAGAGCGGGAAGACGCGGACGTGCTCGCGCGGCAGGTGCCGGCCGTTGTACAGGTTCCACAGCTCGGGGCGCTGGCGGCGCGGGTCCCACTGGGAGAACTCGTCGCGCAGGGAGAACACGCGCTCCTTGGCGCGGGCCTTCTCCTCGTCGCGGCGTCCGCCGCCGAACACGGCGTCGAATCCCTGCTGTTGGATGGTGTCCGTCAGCGGCCGGGTCTGCAGCGGGTTGCGGGTGCCGTCGGGGCGCTCCTTGAGCTCTCCGCGGTCGATGTAGTCCTGCACCGAGGCGACGTGCATGCGCAGTCCGTGCCGGGCCACCGTGCGGTCGCGGAAGGCCAGCACCTCGGGGAAGTTGTGCCCGGTGTCCACGTGCAGCAGGGCGAAGGGCACCGGTGCCGGGGTGAAGGCCTTCAGTGCCAGGTGCAGCATGACGATCGAGTCCTTGCCGCCGGAGAACAGCACCACCGGGTTCTCGAACTCGCCCGCCACCTCGCGCAGGATGTGGACCGCCTCCGACTCCAGCGCGTCGGGGTGCGAGAGGGCGCAGGGGGTCTCCCTGTCCTGCTCGCCGGCCCTGACCGGGTCGACGGTCGGCGTCATAACAGTCCCCTTTCGGTGAGCAGGGCGTACACCGCGGCGGCGGACTCCCGCACGCTCTGGTGCTGGGAGTCGATGCGCAGGTCCGGTGCGGTGGGCTCCTGGTACGGGTCGTCCACGCCGGTCAGGCCGGTCAGTTCCCCGGCGGCCTGTTTGGCGTACAGGCCCTTCACGTCGCGTGCGCTGCACACCTCCAGGGGGGTGGCGACGTGCACTTCGAGGTAGGGGGTGCGGTTGCTGTCGTGGCGCTTGCGGACCGCTTCGCGGCTGTCGGTGTACGGCGCGATCACCGGGACCAGCGCCAGGATGCCGTTGCGGGCCAGGAGTTCGGCGACGAAGCCGATGCGCTGCACGTTGGTGTCGCGGTCGGCGCGGGAGAAGCCGAGGCCGGCCGAGAGCGCCTCGCGGATCTCGTCGCCGTCCAGGACCTCCACGCGGTGGCCGTCGGCGCGCAGCCGGTCGGCCAGTTCGTAGGCGATGGTGGTCTTGCCGGCGCTGGGCAGTCCGGTGAGCCAGACGGTGACTCCGGTCGTCACGGGCATCTCCTGGGGGTCGGGGGTGGCGTCCGTGCGGCGCGTACGGGTCAGAGCGGCCGGGCAGTGGTGGTGCGGGGGGTGCCGAACCAGTGGGCCAGTGCGTCGGTCAGGTCGCTGTCGCTGCCCGGGTCGGTCCAGGCGACGTAGCCGTCGGGCCGGATCAGGACCGCCTCCGGCGCGTCCGGGTGGTCGCTCCAGGTGGCGGTGACGATGTCGATGCGGTCGGCCCAGTCCTCGGCGAGCTGGGCCGCCTTGCCCGCGCTCTCCGCTCCCGCCGTGCAGATCAGTACGCCGCGGGCGGTGTGCAGCAGGTCGGCGACGCGCGCGGAGGTGCCGTCGGGGCGGGTCAGTTCGTGGTGGGGCGGCATGCGCCGGCCCAGCACGGGGTGCTCCCCCGGCCCCAGGTCGTAGCGGATGCCCAGGCCGCTGAGGACGCCGGCCAGGTGTGCGGCGGCGTCCTTGTGGGTCATCAGTTCGCTCAGCACGGCGCGCAGCGGGGCCATCTCCTGGCCGGTGAGGCGCAGTTCGATGGCGGCGCGGGCGTTGCGCGCCAGTTGCCGGCCGATCGGGTGGCGTTCGCCGTGGTAGGTGTCCAGGAGGTCTTCGGATGCCTGGCCGCGCAGCACGGCGGCCAGTTTCCAGCCGAGGTTGACCGCGTCCTGCACGCCCACGCTCAGCCCCTGGGCCATCGCCGGCGGCTGGACGTGGGTGGCGTCGCCGGCCAGGAAGACGCGGCCGCGCCGGTATTCGGCGGCCACCCGGGAGGCGTCGGTGAAGCAGCTGATCCAGCGGCACTGCCCGTGGTGGATGGACTCGCCGGTCAGGCGCTGCCAGGCGTCGGCCAGGTCGGCGTAGGACAGCGAGTCGCGGTCCTTGGGGCGCATGCCCCGCTCGTAGGCGACGACCCGGGTGACGCCGTCCTCCAGGTCCATCGCCATGATCATGCTGCCGTCGGGGAGGTTCTCGCCGATGCGGCGGCGGCGGGTCTCGATGCCGGTCACGTCGGCCGTGTAGAAGCCACGGGTGGGTTCGGGGCCGGAGAAGTCGATGCCGACCAGCTTGCGGACGGTGCTGCGGCCGCCGTCGCAGCCGATGAGGTAGCGGGCGCTGTCGTGGCCGGGGCCCCGGTCGTGCTGGAAGGTCACGTCGACACCGCCGGGCCGCTGGTGCAGCGCGGTGACCTCGTGGCCGCGGCGCACCGGCACCCCGAGTTCGCCCACCCAGTCCTCCAGCATCCGCTCGGTGCGGAACTGGGAGACGCCCCGGGCGCCGCTGTGGTCCTCCGCCAGGATGCCGAGGTCGATGGGCACGCCGCCGAAGTGGCTGTCGGCGGGCTCGGTCGCGCCGAGCCGGGTGAGCAGGCCGCGCTGGTCGAAGCTTTCGACGGTGCGCCGGGTGAGGCTGGCGCCGCGGGACTCGCGCGCCGGGGCGGGCAGCTTTTCGTAGACGACGACGTCGGCGCCGCCCAGGCGCAGTTCGCCGGCCATCATCAGCCCGACCGGGCCCGCGCCGACGACTATCACGTCCCTGGTCATGCTCACGCTCCTGTTCGGTGGGTGGCGCGGGGGGTGCCGAACCAGTGGGCCAGTGCGTCGGTCAGGTCGCTGTCGCTGCCCGGGGCAATCCAGGCGACGTAGCCGTCGGGCCGGATCAGGACCGCCTCCGGCGCGTCCGGGTGGTCGCTCCAGGTGGCGGTGACGATGTCGATGCGGTCGGCCCAGTCCTCGGCGAGCTGGGCCGCCTTGCCCGCACCCTCCGCTCCCGCCGTGCAGATCAGTACGCCGCGGGCGGTGTGCAGCAGGTCGGCGACGCGCGCGGAGGTGCCGTCGGGGCGGGTCAGTTGGTGGTGGGGCGGCATGCGCCGGCCCAGCAGGGGGTGCTCCCCCGGTCCCATGTCGTAGCCGATGCCCAGGCCGCTCACGATGCCGGCCAGGTGTCCGGCCGCGTCCTTGTGGGTCATCAGCTCGCCCAGTACGCCGCGCAGCGGGTCCATGTCGGCGTCGCCGAGGTAGAGCATCGACGCGGCCTGGGCGTCGCGGATCAGTTGCTGTCCGACCGGGTGGCGTTCGCCGTGGTAGGTGTCCAGGAGGTGCTCGGGCGCCCAGCCGCCCAGCACGGCGGCCAGTTTCCAGCCGAGGTTGACCGCGTCCTGCAGTCCGGCGCTCAGGCCCCAGGCGGCCAGCGGCGGCATCGCGTGCGCGGCGTCGCCCGCCAGGAGCACCCGGCCGCGCCGGTACGCGGCGGCCAGGGCGGCCGCGTTGTTGCAGGACCACATCCACTGTGCCTGCGCGTGGTGGATGGACTCGCCGGTCAGGCGCTGCCAGGCGTCGGCGATCCGCGGGAAGGTCAGGGTGGCGGGGTCCTGGTGCGGGGACAGGCCCTTGTCGTGGACGACGATGCGGTAGCGGCCCTCGCCCAGCGGGGTGCACACCACCATGTGGCCGCCGGGCAGGCGTTCGCCGATGGGCCGCGGGCGCAGCGTCACCACGGTGATCTCCGCGGTGTACATGCCGCGGGTGGGCTGCCACTCCTGGGCGGGGATGCCGGCCGCGGTGCGGACGGTGCTGTGCGGGCCGTCGCAGCCGACCACATAGCGGGCGCTCACCGTGTCGGGGCCCTGGGGTCCGGTGAAGCTCACCTGGACGCCGTCGGGCCGCTCGTGCAGCGCGGTCACCTCGTGGCCGCGGCGCACCGGCACCCCGAGCTCGGCCAGCCGGTCGCCCAGCATGGCCTCGGTGCGGGCCTGGGACAGGCCCAGGACGCCGCTGTGGTCCTCGTCCAGCATGCCGAGGTCGAAGCGGACGCCGCCGAAGTGCCCCATCGGGCCCCACCGGAATTCGCCGAGCCGGGGAAGCAGTCCGCGCTGGTCCAGTGATTCCGCGGCCCGCCGGTTGAAGCCGAGCGCGCGGGATTCTCCACAGGGGGCGGGGAGCTTGTCGAAGACGGTGACATTCACACCGCCCAAGTGGAGTTCACCGGCCAGCATCAATCCCACGGGACCGGCACCGACAATTATTACGCCAGTTTCCATTGTTGACCTTCCACGCGGGACGGCTGAGGAATCGTCGATGTCAAACTACACATCACCATGTCCGGCTGCAATGACGGTGATGAATTCATAAGCGGGGCCGGTGGTTTGGGCGTTCAACCGCGCATTTCACGCGGTTGAACGCGACGGGCGGACGGCCAACTTCCGGATACCCGCGGCCCTTTCCGGATGCGGGAAGAACAACTTCCGGATGCGGGACGGGCACCTTCCGGGCGTGGGCTAGGGCGTGGGGACCGGCTGGGGGCCGGCCTGGCAGGTGGCGTCGGCGCCCCGGGTGGCGGCCGGGCGGCTGCCGTCCTTGAGGTAGGCGCCGACCAGGTCGTTGACGCAGGCGTTGGCGTTGCGGGACAGGGACGTCTCGTGCTCGTAGCCCTCGCGCTCCACCAGCAGCCGGGAGTCGGGGAAGCGCCGGTGCAGGGCGCGGGCGCCCGACAGCGGGGAGCCGGCGACGTGCTGGCCCTGCACCACCAGGACGTTCACGTCCTTGGCGCCGATCTTTCGCGGTGTGTCGGCGGGTGCGGGCCAGAAGGCGCACGGCGCGTTATACCAGGCGTTGTACCAGGTCAGGAAGGTGTTGCCGGCGCGGTACTGGCGGGAGTAGTCGGTGTGCCAGCGCTGCCAGTCGCGCGGCCAGGGCGAGTCGCTGCACTGGACGGCGTTGTACATGGCCTGCTTGTTCTGCGTGGGGTAGCCCGGTTCGTTGAAGCTGGCCTTCAGGCCCGCGGGGTCCTTGCGCAGCACCCAGTCGGCCAGGGCCTTGGTGTGCCCGGTCCAGGCGGAGCGGCGGTAGAGGGGGACCAGGAAGATCTCGGTGTATTCGGCCGGGCCGATCCGGCCCTCGACGGGCGCCTTGCGGAGCATGTCCATGCCTTCGTAGTACTTCGCCTCGACCGCGGCCCCGGTGGTGCCCAGGTGGTAGGTCGCATCGTGCCGGGCGATCCAGGAGAAGTAGTTCTCGGCGCTCTTCTCGAAGGTCGCGTTCTGTTCGAGGACGTCCTTGTACCAGCCCTTTTCGGGGAGCATCACGGTGTCCAGGACCATGCGGCGCACCCGGTGGGGGTACATCGAGGCGTACAGCGAGCCGAGGTAGGTGCCGTAGTCCCAGCCGAAGTAGGTGAGTTGCTCCTGGCCCAGGGCCCGGCGGATCAGGTCCAGGTCGCGGGCGGCGTCCTTGGTGCCCAGGTGGTCGAGGGTGGCGCCGTGGGCGCGGCCGCAGCTGGCGGCGAAGTCGCGGGCCTTGGTGCGCCAGGCCTCCTCCTCGGCCGTGGTGGCGGGGACCAGGTCGGCGCGGGCCGCGCCGGGCCAGACGTAGCCCGGATCGCAGGTGATCTTCGGTTCGCTGGCGCCGGTGCCGCGCGGGTCGAAGCCGATCCAGTCGTAGGTGGCGCCGACGGCCGGGGACAGCCCGGAGGTGCCCTTGGCGAACCGGGTGGGCAGGTCGCGGCCGAACTGGCCGGGCCACTGGCCGCGGTTGAGCAGCACGATGCCCTGGTACTGCTCCTCGGGTGCGGTGTGCCGGGCGCGGGTCAGCGCCAGTTCTATGGTGCGGCCCTGGGGCCGGTCGTGGTCGAGCGGGACGGCCAGCGAGCCGCACTCCAGCCCTTTGAGCAGGCCCCCGACGACGGGGTCGCTGTCCGGGCAGGGCGACCAGGAGATGCCGGACACCGGCCGCTCGGCCGGGGCCTTCGCCGGTGCCGCGGCGACCGTTCCCGCCAGGGCAGTGGCGGCCGCCGCCGTAATTGCTAGGAACTTCCTCACGTAATCCCCTTCTTGAGGCTGGTCCGCCGCCGGGCCGATATTCGGGCAGGCCGGCGAAGCCGGTGTTTCACGGGCAGGGTCCAGGGGGCGGCGCGAGACTATCCGCTGCGGGAAGTGGCGTGAAAACAACTACGGTTGAACAATGACCGCCGGTCGAGCGGGGCTGGAATGGCGGTATCGGGCCAGTGCGGCGGGCCGGTTCCGTAAACACGAAAAACCCCGCGGAGCAGCCGGAAATTCGGCTCTCCGCGGGGGAAAGGAGAAAAGAGAGGGAGTGGTGTTACCGCGCTGCGCCGGGTATGGACGGGCCGCCGGGCTGGGACGGGTTGCCGGGCACGGACGGACTGCCGGGGGCGGGCGGGCCGCCGGCGGCCATCTGCTGCATCCTCTCGCGCATGTTCGCGGTGGTGTTGGCGTGCGGGAAGTCCGTTGCCGGCGCCTCTTCGCCCAGGAAGGCGCACAGCGGGTCCCAGCCCTGCTTGACGTCGTAGACCAGGAGGTTGTCGGCGGGGACCGCGTCGATGATCTCCTGGTTGCGGCGGTGGTAGACCTCGATGGCGTGGTCCTTGTCGGAGAACCGGCCCTTGAACAGCCCCTCCCAGGTCATGACGTTGGTCATGCGGTAGACGCGGGCCTGCCGGGTGCCCTGCTCGGGAGGGGTCTGCTGGTTCTTCAGGACGAACTGGTACAGCGTGTTGTACGTGCTCTCGTACCAGCCCTCCGCGTCGCGCACCGTGAGGACGACCTTGGCGTCGGGGAACGCCTGGAGGATCTGGTCGTAGTAGAAGGAGGGCGGGCCGTCCACCGCGGAGGCGTACCCCTCGAACACCGCCTCCCAGTCGGGCTGTTGCCCCTCGCAGACGATGCGTTCCCACTGCTCGAGCCGCTTCTCGTCGCCGACGATGTCGAACATGTGGTAGCAGGGGCCGTAGCCGAGCTGTTCCAGCGCCACCTGGAGTGAGGTGGTCCCGGTCCTGCCGAGACCGGCGTTGATGAGCTTCAACACGGTGCGGTTCCTTCCCTGCGGCGGGGTGTCGGCTGGGGGCGTGCGGGGCCGGCCGTCACTGCTATGACGCCCGGCGGCGCGCAGATGTGACAGGCCCAGGTCACCGGGCGGCGGTGGCCGAGGAGGGCGGGGGTGGTTCAGCGCCAGGGTGCGGGCACCTGCCGGGTGGCGACGTTGATGCGGTTCCAGCAGTTGACCAGGCCGATGTGGATGACCAGGGAGGCGAGTTCCTCCTCGGTGTAGTGCTCGGCCGCGTCCTGCCAGACCTCGTCGGGCACCGCGTCCTCGCGGCCGCTGAGTTCGGTGGCGTCCTCGGCCAGCGCCAGGGCGGCGCGCTCGGCGGGGCTGAAGCAGGTCGCCTCGCGCCACTCGGCGACCTGGGGCAGGCGGGTGTCGGCCGCGGCGGCCTGCCCCAGGTCGTCGGGGATGGTGTAGACGCGGCCGTTGATCTGGCTCACCCGCAGCCGGATCAGGTCGAGCGTCCGCTGCGGGACGCCGACCTTGCCGATGACCTTGGTCAGGTCGAGCAGGGGCTGCAGGGCGTCGGCGACGACCAGCGAGGGGTTGTTCATCCGAGGTGGCATCGGGGCGTCTCCTGGGGGTCGGGCCCGCACCGGCATCGCTCCTGGGCCTCCCGGCCAGATGCGCGGGGGCGGTGAGCGGAGCGGGGGGGGCGGGCAGCGGCGAGTGCCGGTGCACCAGGCTGCCGTCGCGCTGTCCGTCCTGCAAGGGGGCGGCGAACGGCGCGGTGCGCGGCCGGTGTTCGACCGCGCGTTGCCGCAGTTGAACATCCCCGGCGTTCACCATGGCCTCGGGTGGGCCGGTCGAACTGTGTGAGTCTTCGACGGGTTCCGCCATGGGTGATCCACCCCCTACCCCCTCTTCACGACAGAAGGGATGACAGACGTGCCCCTCGACAAGATCGCGCTGATCACGGGCGCCAACAAGGGCATCGGGCAGGAAACCGCACGGCAGTTGGGCGAGCGGGGCGTGCTCGTCCTGATCGGCGCCAGGGACGAGGTGCGCGGCAAACAGGCGAGCGCCGTGCTGGCGGACCGCGGCATCACGGCGGTGCCGCTGCACATCGACGTGCGCGACGCGGCCTGCGTGGCCCGGGCCGCGGTCCTCATCGAGCAGCGCTACGGCCGCCTGGACATCCTGGTCAACAACGCCGGGATCGCCGGGGGGTTCACCGGGGCGCCCAGCCAGGCGGCCGCGGACGACCTGCGGGAGGTGTACGAGACCAACGTGTTCGGCGTGGTCACCGTGACCAACGCGATGCTGCCGCTGCTGCGCCGCTCGCCGGCCGGGCGCATCGTCAACATGTCCAGCCACCTGGGCTCGCTGGCCCTCAACGCCGATCCGGCCTCCCCGATGGCCCACGTCAACATGCTCGCCTACCAGTCCTCCAAGACCGCGCTGAACGCGCTCACCCTGGCCTACGCCAAGGAGCTGCGGGACACCCCGGTCAAGGTCAACGCGGCCCATCCCGGCGTGGTGGCCACGGACATCAACGGCCACCGGGGACAGCGCACCCCCGCCCAGGGCGCCGTGATCGCGGTCCGCCTCGCGCTGCTGGATGCCGCGGGACCCAGCGGGGCGTCCCTGTCGGAGGACGGCCCGGTGCCCTGGTAGCAGGGGCCCGCGGGCTCCGATGAACCTCGTCTTCTGCTCGGCTCATCCTCGAGAGCCCGGGCGGAACGTGACTGACGGCGCGTGAGATCCGGGAGATACCGGACCCCTGATGCAGGAGGAGAGCGGGAGCGATGAGCTTCATCAAGGTTTGTCCGGTGGACAAGATCCCGGCCGACGGCGCGATCGCGGTGGAGGTCGAGGACGCACCGGTGGCGCTGGTGCGCAGAAACGACACGGTGTACGCGGTCAGCGATCTGTGCTCGCACGCCGAGGTCTCCCTCGCCGAGGGGGAGGTCTACGGCACCACGATCGAGTGCTGGCTGCACGGCTCGTGCTTCGACCTGCGCACCGGCCGGCCCGTCAACCCGCCGGCGACCCAGCCGATCGCCACCTACCGGGTGAAGGTCGAGGACGGCTTCGTCTACGTGGCGCCCCGCCCCAAGGACTAGGGACAGGTGGACATGAAGTCAGCACAGCGAGCGCAGTCGGCGAAGCCGGTGGTCGGGATCACCGCACGGACGGTCCCGGTCACCTTGCAGGGCGCCGACATGGTGGTGAGCCTCTCGCTCCAGTCGCACGTGGACTTCCTGGCCGCCGCGGGCTGCATTCCCGTGGTGCTGCCGCTGGGGCCCGGCGTCGAGCAGCTCGTCGGGAATCTGCAGGGGCTGCTCGTCCCGGGCGGCCCGGATGTGGATCCCGCTCTGTACGGGCAGGAGCGGCACCCCACCACCCGCGCCGCCGGCCCGGGCCTGGACCGCGCCGAACTCGCCCTGATCGGCGCCGCGTTGGAGGCAGGGCTGCCGCTGCTGGCCATCTGCCGCGGCATGCAGCTGCTCAATGTGCGCTGCGCGGGCACCTTGCACCAGCATCTGCCGGAGGTCACCGGCAGCGACGCCCACCGCCCGCAGGGCGCCGGTTTCGAGTTCGGCCGGCACGTCCTGGACGTAAGGGCCGGCAGCCTCGTCGCCCGGATCTTCGGCGAGGACACCCCCAAGACCGCCTGCCACCACCACCAGGCCGTGGACCGTATCGGCACCGGCCTGACCGCCACCGCCCGCACGCCCGACGGCGTCGTCGAGGCGGTCGAGGCGGTGGGCCATCCCTTCGCGCTCGGCGTGCAGTGGGAGGCCGGCCAGACCGAGGACGACCGCCTGCACCGGGCCCTGGCCGACGCGGCCCGGCGCAGCTGAGCACCGGGCGCCGAGCCGCCCGGGAAAAACCACCCCGCGCAATCCACCCGTCATCGACCCGGGCTAGAGAACCCCTGGTCATGCTTCGCGCACATCTCGGATCAGCATGCGCGGTTCAGCATGCACAGCCGATCACGACACATTCCGTGTCGCCTTTCATTCCCGGCACATTCGGCAGTCCCCGTGAGCGTGAGACTGTCACCTTCCGGAAGGACGAAAATGGGAGCAGTCGAGGTTCCGGTTCTTATCGTGGGCGGTGGCGGATGCGGTCTTGCCGCCTCCAACTTCCTGTCCGACCACGGTGTGGACCACCTGCTCGTCGAACGGCACGCGGACACCGCGCACGTGCCGAAGGCGCACTACCTCAACCAGCGCACGATGGAGATCTTCCGTCAGCACGGGCTCGACGGGCCGATGGTGGAACAGGGAGCGCCCCTGGAACTGTTCGGGAAGCTGCGCTGGCTGACCTCGCTCGCCGGCGACCGGCCGATGGACGCCCGGCACATCCACGAGATCGACGCCTTCGGCGGCGGCTCGCTGCGCGAGCGGTACGCGGCGGCAGGCCCCGTCATGCCGGTCAAGCTGCCGCAGGTGCGCCTGGAGCCGATCCTGCGCCGCACCGCCGAGGAACGTAACCCCGGACGTGTCCTGTTCGGCCACGAGATGGTCGCCTTCACCGACGAGGGCGACCGGGTGGTCGCCGAGATCCGCGAGCGGGCCACCGGCGAGAGCACCACGGTCACCGCCCGCTATCTGATCGGGGCCGACGGCGGCCGCACGGTGGGCAGCGCCCTGGGCATCGAGATGCAGGGCGTGCCCGGCCTGCTGGACGTGACGACCGCGTACTTCACCGCCGACCTGTCGCAGTGGTGGCAGGAGGGCACCCTGCTGACCCACTTCCTCAACGCCCACGACCCGGATCTGTGCAGCAACCTCATCGAGATGGGACCCAGCTGGGGCAAGGCCTGCGAGGAGTGGGTCCTGCACTTCCCGCCCATGGACCCCGACCAGCTCGACGAGGAGTCGGTCGTGGCCCGGGTGCGCCAGCTGCTCGGCCTGCCCGAGCTGGAGCTGAGCCTGCACCACGTGACCAACTGGACGGTGCAGGCGCTGGTCGCCGAGCGGTACCGCAAGGGGCGGGTGCTGCTGGCCGGCGACTCCGCGCACCGCCAGCCGCCCACCGTCGGCCTCGGGCTGAACTCCGGCATCCAGGACGCCCACAACCTGGCGTGGAAGCTGGCCGCGGTGCTCGGCGGCCGCGCCGACGACGCCTTCCTGGACACCTACGAGGCCGAGCGGCGGCCCGTGTGCCGGCTCAACGTCGACTGGGCGGTGTCGGCGGCCTCCCACCACCAGGCCGTCCTGGACACCGTGGGCCTGGGCCCGCACGCCCCCGCCCAGCGCCGGCAGCGGATGTTCGCCGCCTACTTCGACCAGTCCCCCATCGGTGAGGTGGTGCGGGCCCGGACCGCGGAGATCCTGGACACCCACCGCGCCGGCTGCCAGGCGCACGACTTCGAGATCGGCTTCAACTACGAGCAGGGCGCGGTCGTCCCCGACGGCAGCCGGCCCCCGGCCAGGACGGCGATGCGCGATGTGTACCGGCCCACGACCCGGCCCGGGCACCGGCTGCCGCACGCCTGGCTCGAGCAGGACGGCCGGCGCCTGTCCACCCACGACCTGACCGGCTCCCCGGCCGGGTTCGTGCTCATCACCGGGGCGAGCGGCGGCGCGTGGGTGGAGGCGGCCGCGCAGGTGGCGGAGAAGCTCTCCCTGACCATCCACGCGGTGCGCATCGGCGAGGGCGCGGAGTTCACCGACGCCGAGGGCGTGTGGGAGAGCGTCCGCGAGGTCGCCGGGGACGGCGCCGTCCTGGTGCGCCCCGACAACCACGTGGCCTGGCGCAGCATGGGCGCCGGCGAGAACCCGGCGGACCTGCTCGCCCACGCGTTCTCCCGCATCCTCGACCCGAGTGTCACTGCGGGTTCCGCTTCCTGATCGAGCGACAGACGAAAAAAAAGGGGGGCCCGGCCCTGGTGCGCGGCATTCCCGGCGGGCCGGGACCACCCCTGTCGGTGGGGCAATGGACGACGTCGGCGGCAATGGACAACGGAGGAATACGGTGGCGGTAGACGGAGCGGTCCTGGTGCTGGGCGGAACCGGCCGGCAAGGAGGTGCGACGGCCCGCGAGCTGCTGCGCCGGGGGCGGGTCGTGCACGCGCTGGTGCGTGATCCGCAGGCGCCCGCGGCGCGTGCGCTCGCCGAGGCGGGTGCGGTGCTCGTGCGCGGCGACCTGGAGGACCGGGCGTCGCTGGACGCGGCGATGCGGGGCGTGCAGGGGGTGTTCAGCGTCCAGACGTTCCGGGGGCCCGGCGGGGTGGCCGCGGAGGAGCGGCAGGGCAGGGCGGTGGCCGACGCCGCCGCCGAGGCGGGCGTGGCCCACTTCGTGTACAGCTCGGTGGGCGGCGCGGACCGCTGCGAGGTCATCCCGCACTTCCGGAGCAAGTGGAACATCGAGCAGTACCTCCACAAGCTCGGCCTGCCGGTGACGGTGCTGCGGCCGACCATGTTCTACGACGTCCTCCTGGACCTGGGCCCGCGGCTGGTGGACGGCGAGCTGGTCCTTGGCCTGTGGCTGCGTCCCGAGGTGCCGGTGCAGGTGATCGCGACGAGCGACATCGGGGCGTTCGCCGCGGACGCCTTCGGTGACCCGGCCGCGTGGCTGGGCCGGCAGGTCGAGATCGCCGGTGCGGAGCTGACCGGGCCGCAGATCGCTGCGGCGTTCGGGACGGTGGCCGGTGTCCCGGCCCGCTACGAGCAGCGCTCCTTCGAGCCGCTGCGCCAGGCCCGCCCGGACCTGGCCGCCATGTTCGACTGGCTCGACACCGAGGGCTACAGCGCCGACATGGCCGAGCTGCGCCGCCTGCGGCCCGGCCTGGTCGACCTGGAGACGTGGCTGCGCGGCAACTGGAGCGTGCCGGTGGCCTGATGCCGGGGCCTGGCGGGCGGCGTCGCCGCCAAAAGGGTTCGGGCATGCCGCCGCCGCGGCCGGTTGTGTAACGCCGGCCGCGGCGGCGGAGTGGTTTGTCAGGTGGTGGCGAACCCGGCCAGGACGCGGCCCAGGATGTCGGTGTCGATGCGGTGCCAGGAGCCGGGCAGCTGCATCCCCCAGCCGTTGGGCAGCACGGTCGCGGTCGCCCGGGCCGCGTCGCGCAGCCAGTCGCCGGTCGCGTCGCTGTTGAGGACCAGCGCCGGGGTGCGCAGGGCGGCCAGGCGCTCGGCGGGCACCTCGAAGTCGCCCAGGATGGTCGTGTCGTACACCAGGGTGTGGGCGTTGGCCTCGTTCGTCGCCCACAGGGGGGCCTTGCGCCAGTCGGCGATGGTCTCGGGGCTCAGTCCCAGCAGTTCGCGCAGCCAGTACTCCGCGGTCTCGCCGCGCCGCTCCTGGGCGAGCAGCGTGCGCAGGGTGTCCATGCAGTCGGCCGGGGGCTTGGGGTGGGGGGCGATGCGGAAGTAGGGCTCGTGCAGCGCCAGTTTGGTGATCGGCACGCCGGCCAGGGCCGCTTCGAGGGCCAGGTTCGCGCCGGTGGAGCCGGCGAAGACGACCGCCTGCCCGCCGGCGTCGTCGATGACCGCCGCCAGGTCCTCGATCTCGCGCTCGACGGCGTACTGGGGGGCGTCGCCGCTCTGTCCCCGGCCGCGGCGGTCGTAGACGTAGGTGGTGCAGTGCGGCGCCAGCTCCGGGACCAGCGCGTCGAAGATGGTGTGATCGCGGAACGCGCCGTTCATCAGCACGATGGGCGGGCCGTCGCCGGTGCTGCGACAGGCGATCGTTGTGCCGTCCTGGGACACGACCTTCCGCATGCCACCACTCTCCTTCGGGTTCCCCGGGTGTGTTGTCGCAGCGAATGTCCAGTGCTCCGGTCGATGGCGGGTTGAGGATGAATCGGGTGCGGCGCCACACGCAAAGGGCCCCAAGTGCCCCTGGATCCAGTGGATTTCGGGTCCACTCCCGCTCAACCGAGACTATCGACACCCCTTCAAAACTGATGCGACACCGTATCCACGAAGGAGCAGGTCGTATGGCGGACAACGGAATGGCTCGGGCGGGCACGGTTCCGCATGTGGTCGTCGTCGGGGGTGGCGTCGCCGGGCTGGCGGCGGCGTTCTTCCTGCGCGAGGAGCCGGTGCGGGTGACTGTCCTTGAGGCCGGGTCCCGGCTGGGCGGGCAGCTGTCCGTGTCGGAGCTGGCGGGCGTCGTCATCGACGAGGGCGCGGAGTCGACCTATGCCCGGCGGCCCAAGACCGCCCGCCTGCTCACGGCGGCCGGCCTGGAGGACCAGGTCGTGGCGGCGGGCACCAAGTCGATGGCGCTGTGGAGCGGAAAGCAGCTGCGGCCGCCGCTGGACCGGCAGTTCATGGGTGTGCCCTGCGACATGGACGAGCTCGCCCAATCCGGCATCCTGTCCGAGGCGGGCATGGCCCGGGCCCGCCAGGACCTGACGCTGCCCCGCAGCGAGCGGGACGGAGATATGTCCGTGGCGGACTTCGTCGGCGCACGCATGGGCCATGAGGTCGTGGACCGCCTGGTGGATCCGTTCCTGTCCGACGCCTACTTCGGCCGCGCCCAGGAGCTGTCGTTCCAGGCCACGCTCACCCCGCTGGTCACCGCCGCGCGCCGGCGCGCCTCGCTCGCCGAGGCGGCCGGGGCGCTGCTGCCCGCTCCGCCGCCGCCGGGGCAGGCGCCCACCACCGGCATCTCCACCCTGGCCCGGGGGCTCGGCTCGCTGCCCCAGGTCCTGGCGGACGGCCTGCTGGCCGCCTCGCCCGGCTCGGCGGTGCGCACCGGGACCGCGGTGCGCGCGCTCGAACGCCGCGCGCACGGCTGGCGGGTGAGCGTGGATGGCGCCGCCGGGCCGGAGCACCTCGACGCCGACGCCGTCATCGTCGCCACCCCGGCCGCCCACGCCGGCCCGCTGCTCGCCGGGGCCGGCAGCCCCCAGGCCGCCACGGCGCTCGCCGAGATCCCCTACGCCGGCTCCGTGATCATCACGCTCGCCTTCCCCCGCGAGGCCCTTGCGGCGATGCGCGCCCTGGGGCACAGCGGCTACCGGGTGCCTGCGGTGGACGGGCGGGCGCTGAAGGTGGTCACGTTCTCCACCATGAAGTGGCCGCACCTGGCGGGCGAGGTGGACATCGTGCGCTGCCAGGCGGGCGGCAGCGGCGGCGAGGACCTCCTCGGGCGCGAGGACGCCGACCTCGTCGCGCTGGCCGCCGCCGAACTCGCCGAGGTCACCGGCGTGGTGGGCAAGCCGCTTGACTCGCGGGTCAGCCGGTGGGGCGCGGCGGTGCCGCAGTACACGGTCGGGCACCTGGAGCGGGTGGCGCGCATCCGCGCCGGGGTCAAGGACCGGCCCGGGCTCGCGGTGTGCGGCGCCGCCTACGACGGGGTCGGGGTGGGCCAGTGCGTGGCCAGTGCCCTCAAGGCCGCCGAGGAGGTGCTCGGCGCGCTGCCCGCCCCTGCCCCCGCCCCCTCGGCATGACAGGCCCGCACCCCACCGCAGCACCAGATCCTTGCGAAGGAGGCTGACATGCCGATGCCCCAGGACAGCGCCGACTCGACGCCCCGGCACACCGTGAGCGCCGTCGACTTCTGGTTCGACCCGCAGTGCCCGTGGGCGTGGATCACCTCGCGGTGGATCCACGAGGTGGCGGGACAGCGGCCCCTCACCATCCGCTGGCACGTGATGAGTCTCGCCGTCCTCAACGAAGGGCGCGACGTGCCGCACAAGTACCGCGTCGGGCTGGGCTTCGGGCCGGTGCGCGTGTGCATCGCCGCCGAGCAGAAGTACGGCCCCGAGGTGCTGGGCCGCCTCTACACCGAACTGGGCACCCGCTACCACCACGAGAAGGCCCCCAAGGACCGGGCCACCCTGCGGGCCGCGCTGGAGGCGGCCGGCCTGGACGGCGAGCTGGCCGCGGCGATGGACTCCACCGAGTACGACACGGCGCTGCGCGCCTCGCACCGCGCCGGCATGGACCAGGTCGGCCAGGACGTGGGCACCCCGGTGATCGCCGTGGACGGCAACGCGTTCTTCGGCCCGGTGGTCACCCCGGTGCCGCGGGGCGAGGCCGCGGCGAAGCTGTGGGACGGCGTGCTGCTGGTCACCGCGACGGACGGGTTCTTCGAGCTCAAGCGCACCCGGGACCGCAAGCCGGTG
Source organism: Streptomyces sp. NPDC018029 (assembly GCF_044327655.1). Classification (NCBI taxonomy): domain Bacteria; kingdom Bacillati; phylum Actinomycetota; class Actinomycetes; order Kitasatosporales; family Streptomycetaceae; genus Streptomyces; species Streptomyces sp. NPDC018029. The sequence goes on from NZ_JBIRFV010000014.1 coordinate 159,032, forward strand.
TTCGACTGACACTGATGCCTTCGGCCGTCGGCCCGCGCTGCGCCACACGGATGGCGCCGAACCCCGCCCCCAGGGCGCCCGCCCCCGTCAGGATGTGACCCAGCACGGTCACCGAACGCGCGGAAGTGACCGTCGCGCCGCGCACCGGCACACGTCGACAGGAGCAGATGATGAAGTTCCGAACCTACGTCGAGCCTCCCGAGCCCATGCGGGGCCTGGAAGTTCCTCCGGAGGTCGTGGAGAAGCTCGACGGAGGCAAACGACCGGCGGTGACCATCACGGTCAACGGGCACTCCTGGAACAGCCGGCTCGCGATCATGCGGGGCCGCCACCTGATCGGCTTCAGCAAGGCCAACCGGGAGGCCGCCGGGGTCGAGACCGGTGAGGAGGTCGAGGTGGAACTCGCCCTGGACACCGAACCCCGGGTCCTGGTCGAACCGGACGACTTCACCCGGGCCCTGGACGCCGACCCCATCGCCCGCAAGGTCTACGACCGGTTGTCGCCCAGCCGCAAGCGGGCGCACGTGCACGCCATCGAAAGCGCGAAGAAACCCGAGACGCGCCAGAGGCGGATCGAGAAGGCGGTGGCGGCGCTGCGCGACGAGGCGTTCACGTAACCCCTGCCGGGTCACTCACCCCCGTACCCCCGCATGCGCCCCGTGCCTTGACAGCACCCCTTCGGCAGCCCGGCCGCGCCCGCCCCGGACTGCCGAAGGAACGGCGAGAGGCGCACTCCGGGGGGCGGGGCTTGGCATCAGCACTCCCCGCTCCCCGACCTCGCCGGGGGACCCCAAACCGCCAACCGGCACTGCCCTTCTTGCCGGACGCCTCGGGCCTGACGGACAGTCAGTAGCTTAGGAAAACTCACCCCGGTGCGGTTGCGGCGAAAGTCCTGGCCTCAAAGGACCTCGGACCCCCATGCGCGGTACGCGCGGCTTTGGCCCCATGGCATTCTCTGACGGTCGTGACGCCGCGCGCGCCACTGCCGGCCTCCCCTCCCCCTCCCCCACGAACCAGCCACCCCCCGCACCGAGAACCACAGAATCAGGAAACACAGGAAACACATGAGTACTCAGCGCACCACCCGGTACCGCCGGCGCATCGGCCTCGCGGCCCTGGCCGCCCTCACCGCTCTCTCCGTGGCCGCGTGCGGCGGCGGCTCCGGCAAGAAGAGCAGGTCCGGCGGGTCCGGCGGGGCGGCGGAGTCGAGTCAGGCGCCCAAGCACCTCAAGCTCGGGCAGGCCGGGCCGGTGCAGGAGATAACCAAGTACGAGAAGACCGGCACGTTCTCCCTCACGCCGACGAAGGTCACCCTGGGCAAGCCGGCCGACCTCGACGAGCTGAACGACCAGAAGAAGTACAAGGACCTGAAGGTCGCCTGGATCTATGTGAAGGCCACCCACGTGGGCGGTTCCGCGGTCAAGGAGCCGATGGTGATGAGCGACGTGAGCGGCGAGACCTCCGCGGGTGAGCCCGCGACCAAGTTCATCCTCATCGGCGACCTCTCCAGCCGCCCCGCCGACTGTGTCGGCGACGACGGCAGGAAGAGCCTGGAGGGCGAGGACATCTGGAAGAAGGGCGAGACGCGCACCGTGTGCGAGCCCTACCTCATCCCCGCCGACGCCACGCTGAAGGCGGTGACGTACTCGCAGGGGTACTACAAGGAGCCGATCAAGTGGGCCGTGCGGTAGGCACTCCGGGGCCCGTTCGGGTGGAGAGGGTGGGCTGTGCCGTTACCCGGCCCCGCTGCCGCGGCAGGTGACATAGCGACAGTACCTGCATATTCCAGGAGGAATATACTCATGCGCGTTCGCTCGACCATCCTCGCCGCCGCCCTGACCGCGTCCGTCCTGGCCCTCGGGGCGGGCGCGGCCGTCGCCAACGACGACGACCACGACCGCTACGCCCCGCACCACCAGCTGAGCTACGACCACGAGGGGTTCGCCGGTACGTACGACAGCGTCGGCGGCCCGCTCGGCATCGTCTGGGCCGAGGCCGCGGGCTACGACCACGAGGGCACGGGCCACGCGCCCGGCGTCCGGCGCTGACGCACGCGCTCGGCAGCCGCAGGCGGCGCGGTGGCAAGGCGGGATCGGTCCCTCCTTGCCACCGCGCTGTGCTCCGGGCCGCCCTGAGCGCCCCTGCCCACGGGCCCGCTCACCCCGCTCCTGCGCGCACTGGGTGGCGGGGGGCAGCCGGCGGGGGCCGGCCACGGAAGGCAAGGACCCGATGACGCATGCCACGGTCCCGGGCGGGCGTGAGGTGCTGCTGCATCGCCTGCGCGCGGCCGCGGCGGCCTCGGCCGCGCAGGGTGAGTGCTGGCCTGTGCTGCTCGCGGACCTGCTCGGCGGCGTGGGGGCCACCTGGCAGGAGTCGGCCGAGGTGTGCGCCGACGCCGCGTGGCAGGCCCGTGCCATGGGGCGCAGCGCGCTGCTGTTGCTGGAACCGCACGAGGTCGCCCGTCGCATCGCCCGGCACGACGAGCCGGCCGCGGCTCGCGCCCTGCGCCACCTCTACCTCAACAGTCTGCGCTACGACTTCCGCTGTCACAGCATCGAGGACCTCTTCGCGACACTGGCCCGGCACGGCGGCGACGAACTGGACTGCTACTCACGGGCGTTGTGGGCCTTCGCCCTGCTCGCCCGGTCCGACCGCAGCGGATACCCGCGCATGGAAGAGGTGCTCGCGCAGGCCGGCAACCATGCCAAGACGCTGCACGTCCTGTTGCACGGCCTGTGGCTGTCCCACGGCCTGGCGGGCCGCGACGAGGCCATGCTCCGCATCCTGGGCCACGAGGCGTTCGCCGACCGGACCGACCCGATCGCGCTGTTCCGCGAAGCCACCGCCCACCGCGGCCTGGGCCACTACGCCCAGGCGCTGGCGGCCATCGACGAGGCCGTGGAGCACCTGTCGCCGGCCGCGGTGCACGTGCACGCCGACTTCGCCCGCGAACGCTCCCTGATCATCGCCATGCGCGAGCTGGGGCACCGCCCCGGCTCGTGCGGGTGACCGCTACCGCCTCTGCCGGCTGTGCGGCCGCCGCTTTGGGCGTGACTGCGCCCGGTCCAGCACCAGGTTCGCCACGATCCCGAGCACGGTGGCCGCCGCCGAGGGCAGCCACGGGTTGGCGGCGTGCAGCCCGGGGGTGAACTCCAGGACGAACAGGGCGGCCAGGAACGTGGTGAGGCAGGAGCAGAGGGCCTCCACCGCCTGCCGGGTGCGCTGCGAGGGCGGGTTGAGCCGCAGCAGGAAGCGCACCGGCGCGGTGAAGACACCGGCGAGCAGCCCGCAGGGCAGACACAGCAGGGCGGCCCAGAGCAGGGTGCCCGCCCCGTCGAACTCGATCGAGTCGCTGAACGCGGCGGTGACGAGCAGGACCATGAGCAGGAGGAAGAGCATGACGAGGGCCGCGACCCCGACGCCGAGGCCCGTGATCCCGACCACGGCCAGGAGCTTCCCCCTGGCACTGAAGGAGCCCCAGGTGGGTTCTTCGTCGTCTTGCCGGCGCTGGTCGCTCATCGCTCACTCCCTCCTGGCACGGCGCCCCGTGAAAGGCTGGCGGCATGATGGGTGGACGGTCTGAAAACCCGGAGCTGTGGACGTTCCTGGAAGCACTGCACTACGGCCAGCTCCTTTCCGGCACCGTCGCGGCGATCGAACGGTTCGGCGTCTTCGTGGCGCTGGACGAGGGCCCCGGCCACCCGGTCTTCCCCGGCGTCGGGTTCGTCACCGTCCCCGATCTGTCCTGGCGGCGCATCGAAGCAGCTTCCGACGTCGTGCGGGTCGGACAGCGGGTCTCAGGCGAGTTCCTCCAGTTCGACACCTGGAACCTGGAGGCCAGACTGTCCTTGCGAGCGCTGCTGCCGGACCCCTTCCAGGCATTTGCCGACAGCATCGCGGTAGGGCGGAAACTGCGCGGACAGGTCACCAAGCTGGTCCCCTTCGGCGTCTTCGTCCAGGTCGCCGACGGCATCGAGGGACTGGTCCACCTGCGCGAGCTCACCCGGACGCCCGTGCCCGCCCCGTCGGATGCCGTCCAGGTCGGCGACGAGGTCACGGTCGTCGTCACCGAGATCGACCGAGAGCGGCGCAGGCTGGCTCTTTCCCGGCGGCAGGCCTCACCCGAGCACCGGTGAGCCCTCGGTGACAGCAGGTGGCGGGTCAGTCGAGGCAGAACTCGTTGCCCTCGATGTCCTGCATCACGATGCACGACTCGTTGTCCTCGTCGGCGGGCAGCAGTTGGACGCGGGTCGCGCCGAGTGCGACCAGGCGGGCGCATTCGGCCTCGAGGACGGCCAGGCGCTCCTCCCCCACGAGTCCGGTGCCGGCCCGCACGTCCAGGTGCACCCGGTTCTTGGCGGTCTTGCCTTCGGGGACGCGCTGGAAGAACAGGCGCGGGCCCACCCCTGAGGGGTCGCTGCACGCGAACCATGCGCCCCGCTCCTCGGCGGGCTGGGCGCGGTTGAAGTCGTCCCAGGTGGCGAAGCCCTGCGGGGGCGGCGGTACGACGTAACCCAGCACCTCGCACCAGAAGCGGGCCACGCGCTCGGGCTCCGCGCAGTCGAAGGTGACCTGGAACTGCTTGATCGTTGGCATCGGCGCACGATAGCAGGGGCCGTGTCGCTCATCTCCGGGCGCGGTTGCCGAAGTTGTCCGGCCGGCCCGGTCCACGCACGAAGGCGGGGCCGCCTTCGTGCGTGGCGCTCAGTGCCCCGGGGCCTGCTAGCGGACGTCGACGTAGTCCTCGCGGCCGTAGTCGGCGTAGTGGGAGCTGACCGTGTCGGTGTAGCGCATCTGCCAGGTGCCGTCCTGCTGGGCGGTGAACTTCTTGCTGAACGTGCCGTTGCTCAGCGTCCTGGTGCTGCCCAGCTCCTTCCAGTCGGAACCGGCCGTCGCGGCCTTGAACCAGACGCGGATCTTCTGCCCGCCGTACGGCCGCCAGGTGGATCCGGACTTCTGCATCAGGCCGCCCTTGGCGGTGACCTTGGTGCCCTTGCGGACGCCCTCGGGCGTGACACCGTCGTCCCAGACCTGGGTGTACTTGCGGCCCAGCTTGAAACTCGCGCTATCCACGCCCGAGTTGACCAGGCGCAGCCGCCACTGGGCGCCCGCGTCGGCCTTCTTCGGCGAGGAGGCGGTGAAGGAGTCGCCGTAGGCGGCGTCGAAGGTGCCGGTGCTCGACCAGGTCCCTCCCGCGGGGCGGTGGTCGATGGACACCTGTGCCGTGGTGCCCGCCGGGTAGGTGCCCTGGGTGACGCCGAGCTTGCCGGTGAAGGTGACCTTGCGGTACTTGCTCACCGTGGCCTTGACGTCCGTCAGCTCGCTCGTGCGCGGGGGCCTGGCCAGCGTGAAGGAGTGCGGGGTCGGGGCCGTGAACCAGTTCCGCGCACTCGGCTGGACGCTGACCGGGCCGCTGCGCCGGACGGTGTAGCCGGTGGAGAAGGCGCCGTTCTCGCCGCTCACCACGATCTTGCCGGGGTCTCCGGTGCCTTCGGGGCCGATCCGCACCTCGGCGGCGAGCGGCTTTTCGGTGCCGTCGTCCGCGATGCGGGTGAGCTTGCCGCTGACCGGGATGTCACTGCCGTAGGGCGCGGTGACCGTGCCGGCCGGGGCGTCGACCTTGAGCTTCAGTTCCTGCCGGCGGAAGGGCAGGTGGAGCGACTCGTACTGCTGGTCGAACATGTACTCATAGGTGACGTCGGTGCCGCCCTCACCGGAGTACCCCGACGTGGTGAACCGCCCTGCCGCGTTCGTCCACACCCATCCCTCTCTGCGGGTCTCCCGGGCGCGGTAGTACATGCCCACCCCGGCGAAGGGCTTCACCTCGTGGGTGCGGGGGTCCTCGGCCACCAGGGATCCGGTGACCTTGGCGGTCGGGTTGTCGTAGGAGATCCAGGGGTGGCTGCTGGTGAGGGTCAGCTTGGGGTTGAGCCCGTAGTTGAGAAAGCCGGTCGACCGCTGGACGATCTCGTCGGGCTGTCCGTCCCTGGCCACGACGTCGATCACGTAGGCGCCCATGGCGGGCAGGGTGACCGGCTCGGAGCGGAAGGTGTCCTCGTAACACTGGCCCGTGTCGGGGCAGGTCTCGGTGCCGGTGAGGCGGAGGCTGGCGAGGACCTCGGGGTCGTTCTTGGCGTGGATCTCGAGCGTGACGTCCCTGGGGTGGAAACGCGCGGACATGTGCTCGTAGAGGGCGTAGAGCTTGCCGCCCTCCTGCAGGGTTTCCGTGCGGCTGCGCGAATCGCCGTCCCCTGCGTGCGCCGCGGGTGCGGCGACCAGTGTGGCGGTGCAGACCACGAGGCCCGTGGTCAGCGCCGCCGTGAGCTTCTTCAAGACTCCCCCATCGGATCTTGCTGTGTGTGTCGCGCGTTTGACCGGTGGGGTGGGCGAATGGTTGTGCGACTGGTGGCACGGGTCAGGGCTGTCAGGGTGTCGGTGTCAGTGGTGCCGCCCCTGCGGGCCGGGCGGAGCAGTCATGTCGGCTGTCCGGCAGGCCCATGACGTTCAGTACGGGTTCTTCGCCTCGGGAAGCTCGAAGGTGAAGTTCGCCGGTGCGGCCAGGTTCTCTTCCGGCCCATCGTCAGCCGGCCCGTCACCGCCATGCCGGTCATGTGCGGTGCCCTGACCGGCAGTTCAGCTGTCGCTTCGGACGAAAGGCCGCCCCATTCCCGGTTCGGCCGGGTGCTTCGCGGCCGCCGGTAACACACAGCAGGGCCCGGATCCACATGGGATCCGGACCCTGCTGTTGCAGTAGCGGGGACAGGATTTGAACCTGCGACCTCTGGGTTATGAGCCCAGCGAGCTACCGAGCTGCTCCACCCCGCGTCGTGTTCCTTCACCCTACGCCACTTGGGAGGTGCCTCGCACCACGGTGCGGGCGCAGCAGGCATCTGCGGGCGGCGGTTCGCCGCCGGGTGGGCGGCATCTTGTACGCGGGCAGGCCGGCAAGTGCCTTGCCCGGCCGTTCCCTTTCACATCCGCCCCCGGCCGCTTTTCGTTCCCCTGTCAGTTTTCGTCGGAATGGAAAGGGAAATCCTGCAGGCCGGTCGGGTGGGCGCCGTTGCGGTGACTGTTCTTCTTTTCTGGGCAGGCGTCACTTTCTTTACCGGGCTTGCCATTCCGCCTGCCCGCCGGGGGCGAGTTGCGGGCGTCCGGTCCCCACAAGCCCTTGCCAGAAGCGTTATTGACGTGGTGTTCGCTGTTGTCTCACGACGGCAGTGATTGCAGCTCCCCCACGAGCGGACCCCGGGACGGACCGGGCAGGCCGACAGGTCGACCCCGGCCGGAGGTATGACCGTTCTGCCGCGAATGGGCACCTTTGCGCTTGTCCGTATTCCACCGAATCGGTCCACCTTGAGGCTTTAGTAGCCTAGGTGAGACTTTGACCGCTCTGTGGGTGACTTGAGCGAAATACCGCCCTCTGCTGCCCGGCCGCGTCGCGCGCCACCCGGCTCCCGCCCAGTGAAATGGGTCACGCCCCGCGGCCCGTGGCGGCGCGGGCCGCTGTGTGCGGTTTCGTTCTGCGCAAAGAGAGTTGGGTTTTCGATCAAAGAGAGGGCGGGGTCGTGAGGGCCCGGGAAGAGCCCCGTGCATTCCTCTCATTCGAATTCCGGCCTTGTTCCGCACCGGCTTTCTCGCCTAACGTCACCGTCAATCCGGATGGAACGCCGAATCCTGCCGCTGTCCGGAAACTCTCCCACCCACACCCACTCACTTACGCACGGCAGGAGCGGGGGACCCAGGTAAGCCGCCGATCCCGGTGACGGGACGGCTCGGGGTGAAGTCGCATTCCCTGCGACCGGACATCTCCCGTCCGAACCCGACAGCTCACCCCGCAGGCGACGGAGAGGAATTCGTCATGCCCGCAAAGGGTAAGCACCGCCGCCCCAAGTCCAGCCCGCTCACCCGGGGCATCGCCGCCGCGGGCACGGGCGGCGCCGTGCTCGTTCTTCCGGTGCTCGGCGCCACCACGGCCGCCGCCGCGCCGGCCGCCGCGGCCGCCAAGCCCGCCGCGGCCCCGAAGACCTATGTCGTCGTCGCGGGTGACTCCCTGGCCGGGATCGCCCAGGAGCACTCCGTGAGCGGCGGCTGGCAGAAGCTGTACCAGGACAACCGCGGCGTCCTCGGCGACGACCCGAAGCTGATCCACCCCGGCCTCAAGCTCACCCTGGGCACCAAGGCCCCGGCCGCCCCCGAGCGGGCGGACCGCTCCGAGCGCGCCAACGCCGCCGAGCCCGCCGCGGTGAAGAAGTCCTACGCCAACAACCTCGACGGCTGGATCCGGCAGTCGCTCGACATCATGGCCCAGCACGGCATCCCCGGCACCTACGAGGGCATCCACCGCAACATCATGCGGGAGTCCTCCGGCAACCCGATGGCCATCAACAACTGGGACTCCAACGCCGTCGCGGGAACCCCCTCCAAGGGCCTCCTGCAGGTCATCGGCCCCACGTTCTCCGCCTACCACGTGCCCGGCACCTCGACGGACAGCTACGACCCGGTCGCCAACATCACCGCCGCCTGCAACTACGCGGCCGACCGGTACGGCTCGATCGACAACGTCAACGGCCCCTACTAGACCGCACCCCCACCCCTCCCCGGTCGGTGACTGAGCCCCGGAACGCATGGCGTTCCGGGGCTCTTCGCGTGGTCAGGCCGCCGCCCATGTCATCGGATCTGTGCAAACACGGGTCGGTTCACAGCATGCTCAAGGAGAATGGGCCGCTCCGGTTGTCCGTACTATCGCCGTGTCAGGGCATCTGTGTACTGAATATTGCTGTCACCCCGCAGGCCCGGGCCCCAACCCCGGTCCCGGGAAGCACACATGTGCAGCAGGTTCTTCAACTCCGGCCCCAGGTCCGGGAAAGGTTGTGCGCCCCATGTCCGAGAACGTTTCCGCCACCGAACTGACATCGCAGTACACCGCTCAAGTCCGTGCCGACCTCGAACGCAACGCCAAGGAGCAGCAGCGCCTCAGCGCGGAAATCGCCTCCTTGCAGGAGCAGTTGGCGGCCCATCAGCGTGACCACGCGGTGCTGGTCAGCATCCAGCAGGCGCTCGGCGAGGAGCCGGCCGCCCCGGAGCCGGCGGCCCCGCAGGAGCGGGCCGCGGTGCCCGCCCCCCGTACGAAGAAGAAGTCGCCCGGCTCCGCCGCGGCGGGCAAGCGGGCGCGGGTGACCACGAGCGCTCCGCAGAAGGCGGCCGCGGGCAAGAGCGCCGGGAAGGGCGCTGCGAAGAGCTCCGGGAAGGTGACAGGAAAGGGGGCCGCGAAGAGCTCCGGCAAGGAGACAGGCAAGACCGAGGCAGGCAAGGCCGAGGCCGCCAAGCCCGCCAAGCCGGCGCAGCCGACGCTGGTCGAGCTGATCCGCGGGCATCTCGCCGAGCAGAGCGAGCCGCGCTCGGCGGCGGAGATCGCCACGGCCCTGGGCCAGGCCCACCCGCAGCGCAGCGTGAAGACGACCGTGGTGCGCACCACGCTCGAAGGGCTGGTGGCCAAGAGCCAGGCCCAGCGCAGCAAGCAGGGCTCGTCCGTGTTCTACACCGCCGCTGCGGCGCCGGTGCCCGCGCAGGCGGCCGCGGCACCGGCCGGGAAGCAGGGCGAGGAGCAGGACGGCAAGAAGCAGGGCGGCGCGGTGCAGGGTGAGGAGCAGCCCGCGGCGGCCGGTGCATGACCTCGCTCATGACCTTGCTCATGACCTTGCTCATGGTCTCGCTGCGGCAGGCCGGTGCCGGTCGCGCTCCGGCGGCGTCGCCGGTGGTCGGGTGAGGGCAGGCGGGGGACAGCGGGCATGACGGCAGGCCGGCCGGGCCGGCCTGCCGTCATGCCTGCTGCCGTGCGGCAGTTCCGGTGGCGGGTTCCGGCCGGGCGGGTCGGGCGAGGGGCCCGGACGGCGCAGTACATGTGTCCCACAAGAAGTCGTGGGGTACCCGTCGTCTCGCGATAGCGCCCCTGCCGCGTGTCACGCACCGCTGTGCGTGCCACGGTCCCGTCTCGAACGATCGGAATCCAGTGAGCGAGAAGAAGAACCCGGTGTCGGCCGCCGCGGAGAAGGCTGTGCAGAAGGTCCAGAACGCCATGCGGTCCGGTAACGAGATTCCCGGTGCCCCGGGCCCGGAGGCGGTGCCGGTGGAGGAGCCCACCGAGCCGCGCGAGCCGTTGCCGCCCAAGGCCGACCAGCGCGGTCCGCAGACCTACAGTCCCACGGGGCAGCCCACCGGGGTGCCGCAGGAGAAGGTCGCCCAGGAGGGGGCCTACCTGACCACCGCGCAGGGGGCGCGCCTGTATGAGACCGACCATTCGCTGAAGGCGGGTCCGCGCGGTCCGGTGCTGCTGCAGGACCACCATCTGCGGGAGAAGATCACTCACTTCGACCACGAGCGCATCCCCGAGCGGGTGGTGCACGCCCGCGGGGCGGCCGCGCACGGTGTCTTCCGGGCGTACGGCAGTGCCGCGGGGATCACCAAGGCGGGGTTCCTCGCCGAGGGGGTGGAGACGCCGGTGTATGTGCGCTTCTCCACCGTGCTCGGTTCGCGCGGCTCCGCCGACACCGTGCGCGACACCCGTGGCTTCGCGACGAAGTTCTACACCGAGGAGGGCGTCTTCGACCTGGTCGGCAACAACATCCCGGTGTTCTTCATCCAGGACGCGATCAAGTTTCCCGACATCATCCATGCCGGCAAGCCGCATCCGGACCGGGAGATCCCGCAGGCGCAGAGCGCGCACGACACGTTCTGGGACTTCGTGACCCTGCACACCGAGGCCACCCACCACACGCTGTGGAACATGTCGGACCGCGGCATCCCGCGCTCGTACCGGATGATGGAGGGTTTCGGCGTCCACACCTTCCGGCTGGTCAACGCCGAGGGCGCCACCACCTTGGTGAAGTTCCACTGGAAGCCCCGGCTGGGTGTGCACTCCCAGGTGTGGGAGGAGGCGCAGATCACCGGCGGGGTGGACCCCGACTTCCACCGCCGTGACCTGGCCGACGCCATCGAGGCGGGCGCCTTTCCGGAGTGGGAGCTGGGGGTGCAGACCTTCCCCGACACCGAGGACCAGATGTTCGAGGGCATCGACCTGCTGGATCCGACGAAGATCGTGCCCGAGGAACTGGCGCCGGTGCAGCCGATCGGGCTGATGACGCTGAACGCCAACCCCTCGAACTACTTCGCCGAGACCGAGCAGGTCGCCTTCCACCCGGGCCATCTCGTCCCGGGCATCGACGTCACCGACGACCCGCTGCTGCAGGGGCGGCTCTTCTCCTATCTCGACACCCAGATCAGCCGCCTGGGCGGGCCCAACTTCGCCCAGCTGCCGATCAACCGCACCCATGCGCCCGTCAACGACATGCTGCGCGACGGCATGCACCAGACGGCCGTGCACCGGGGTGCGGCGCCCTACCGGCCCAACTCGGTGGACGGCGGCTGCCCGTTCCTGGCGGGCGCGGACACCGGGGCCTACATCGAGGTGCCGGCCGAGGTGCCGGCCTCGCGCAAGGTGCGTGACGCGGCGGCCACCTTCGACGACCACTTCAGCCAGCCCCGGCAGTTCTGGCTCAGCATGACGCCCACCGAGCGCGAGCACATCGCGGCCGCCTACACCTTCGAGCTCGGCAAGTGCTGGAACGAGGGGATCAAGAAGCGCGGCCTGCAGGTGCTGGCCAACATCGACTCGCAGCTGTGCGCGCAGGTCGCCGCGGGCCTGGGGCTGCCGGCGCCGGAGCCGTCGGTGGCGCCGGCCGCGGTCGAGCCGAGCCCGGCGCTGTCCCAGCTGGGCCAGGAGTGGCCGGTGGACGGCCGGATCGTCGGCATCGTCACCGACGGTGTCAGTGACCTGGAGGGGGTGCGCACGGTGCGCCGGGCGGTCCTGGACGCGGGCATGGTGCCGCTGGTCATCGCCCCGGCCGGCGGCACCCTGGACCCCGACGGCGACCCGGTCGCCGTGCAGCGCACCTTCGCCACCGCCCGGTCCATCGAGTTCGACGCCCTCCTGCTGGCCGGCGCCCCGGCCCCCGCGCCCGACGCCTATGGGGCCCGGGATGCCAAGGCGGACGACGGCGCGGCCCTGCTGACCGGGGTCGAGCCGCGGCTGCTGCTGATGCTCATGGAGGCGTTCCGGCACGGCAAGGCCATCGGGGCCTGGGGGCGCGGCGCGGCCGCGCTGGAGGCGGCGGGGCTGCCCGCGGACGCCGCGGGCGTGGTCAGCGGCGCGGGCCCCGAGGCGGTGCTGGAGGCGGTCACCGGGCTGCTGGGCGCGCACCGGGCCTGGGAGCGGTTCACCCCCGCCCTCTGACGGCGTGCGGGGCCGAGGGCCCGGCGGGGGCGGCACCGGGGCTCCGGCCGTTGCCCCCGCCGGGCCCCGGTGGCTCGACTGGAGGGTGTCGCCGACCGGGGCGACAATGCTGATTTGTGGGGGAATGCCGATCTGAATCGGGGGCACAAGGGGCGGTGCACACCCCCCGGCGAGTAGTGGCGATGAGGAGGCCTCTGATGCTGATGGCACACCCCGTGGTGCTGAAGAACCTGGTCGAGCAGTACGAGACGCTGCGTGCTGTGCACGCCGAGAAGGGCACCAAGGAAGCCCGTCAGCGGATGGAGGACGTCGCCTACACGCTGTGCGTGTCGACCGGCACCCGCGAGATAGGCGCCGCCCTCAAGGCCGCCCGCAGCCGGCTCGCCGCGCTCTCCCCCGAAGGCGGCTCCGCCCTGGTCGTGTCCTAGGCACGCCGCGCCGCGTTCGCACCCCTGACCGCCGCCCTCCCCACCGGGGGCGGCGGCTGACGTGTGCGGGGGTCCTTCTGGGTCCTGCGCGGTCTTTGCGTGCGGGGTCCTTCTCAGGCCTGGGCCGTCTCGTCGTGCGGGGTCCGGGGGCCGGTGGTCAGGGTCCAGCTGCCGCGGGCCTGCACCTGGTAGATGCCGGGGCCCGGCAGGCGCAGCGGCAGGTCGGTGTCGCCCTTGCCGCGGGCCGTTTCGGCGGGCTCGGCGAGGTCTTCGTCCAGGGCCAGCAGGCGTACGGTGCCGCGGCCGCGGTGGCGCAGCAGGGCCGGGCCGGCCGCGCCCGTGTAGCGGATGAGGTCCGTGCCGCGTCCGTGGAGGTGGCCGGTGAACTCGGGCAGGGCCTCGACCGGTTCGGCCCGCGCCTGCCACAGAATCCCGGCCGCGCCTTGGAACTGGACCTGGAAGCGGGCCACTTCGCGGTTGCCCGAGCGGCGCAGCGGCACGTGGGCGTGCACCGGCGCGAGGCCGTCGCCGAGGGTGTGGGTCTGTCGCTGGTCGCCGCGGAGCAGCAGGGTGAGGGTCAGGTGCCCGGCGCTGTGGCTGCGTACCTCCAGGACGGCGGGGCGGCCCACCTGGGGCAGCCGTACCCGGGCGGTGGCCGGGCCCTGCCCCTGCGCCCGGCCGTCCGCGGGCGCGGGAGCCGGTGCCCGGCCCGCGTCCGGCCGCGCGAGTGCGGTGGGTGTGGGGCGCCGTTCCTGGTGTCGGGTGCCGCAGGCCGCGCACGCCGCGACGTTGCGGGTGGCGCCGCCCTGCGGGGCCCAGGGCAGTTCGCGCACGGCGCGCCCGTGGCGGGCGTCGAAGAAGCACAGCGGCAGCCGGCGGGGCAGCGGCTCTCCCGCCCGGCGGGCGTCCAGGCAGGCCAGCGCGTGCCGGCCGTCGTCCAGGGCGCGCAGCACGTCCAGGGCGTCCTCGCGGTCGCGGTCCCCGACGAAGGCCCGCTTGGCCTCCTCGTAGGCGTCCAGGGCCCGGCCCAGGTCGGCGCGCATCGCGTCGGTGGCACCGTCCTGGCCGGGGGCGAAGTCGTGTTCGTCCAGCGCGACGCCGAAGGCGGTGATCCGCGCCTCGGCGTCGGTGAGTTCCTCCTGTGCCCGGCGCCGTGCCGCCCGGGTGAACCAGCTCCCGGGCCGCCTCCAGGAGCGCTTGTCCCCGGCCATGCGATCACCCCCCTCTCTCGGGGGTGATCGTAGGCGGGGTCAGGGGGTGGTGGTGAAGGAGCGGCGGTAGGTGCGTGGGGGGACGCCTCGGCGGCGTACGAACTGTTCGCGCAGGACGGCCGCGCTGGTGTAGCCGACGCGGCGGGCGATCTCCTCGATGGGCAGGTCGGTGGTCTCCAGGAGTTCTTCGGCGCTGCTCAGGCGCAGGGTGCGCAGCCAGGCGTGGGGGGTGGTGCCGGTGGCGGCGGTGAAGCGGCGGGCGAAGGAGCGTTTGCTCATCAGGGCGCGGCGGGCCAGTTCCGCCACGGGCAGGGGTTCGTGGAGGTGGTCGCGGGCCCAGGCCAGGACGTCGGTGAGGCGTTCGTCGCGGCAGTCCTGGGGGGTGGGGGCGGCCAGGTACTGGGCCTGGCCGCCGTCGCGGTGGGAGGGCAGCACCACGTCCCGGGCGACGGCGTTGGCCAGCGCGGCGCCGTGTTCCCTTCTGAGCAGGTGCAGGCACAGGTCGAAGCCGGCGGCGGCTCCGGCGCCGGTGAGGATGGGGCCTTCGTCGATGTAGAGGGCGTCGGGTTCGACGGTGACGGCCGGGTGGCGGTGGGCGAGCAGTTCGGCGAAGCGCCAGTGGGTGGTGGCCCGGCGGCCGTTGAGGAGGCCGGCGGCGGCCAGGGCGAAGGTGCCCACGCAGTGGGCCGCGACCAGGGCGCCGCGCCGGTGTGCCGCGGCCAGGGCGTCCAGGACGGTGTCGGGGGGCGGGGTGCGGAAGCCGGCCCAGGGCAGGGCGATCACGAGGTCGGCGTGGGCGAGCCGGTCCAGGCCGTGCGTGACGGTGAGCGGGGTGCCCAGGTCGGTGGGGACGGGGCCGGGGTGCTCGGTGCACAGGGCGAAGTCGAAGCCGGGCAGTGCGGTGCCGTGCGGGCCGAAGATCTCGGTGACGATGCCGACGGCGAGCAGGCCGGCGCCGGGCGGGGTGTAGGCGGCGACGGTGGTGAAGGGGGGCACGCGGGCAGTGTGGCACTGATCCTGCGATCAGCGGCAGTTGTGCCACTCGTGGGTGTCCTGGCCGGGCACAAGGATGGGGGCATGACGACAGACGCACCGCTCGGCCGCAGCGCCGTGTACACGATTTTGACCACGGGTTACGTCGGTTCCACCGGTCCCGGGGTGGCCGCCACCGTCTCCTATGTCTTCGATGCCGGCCGGCATGTGATCTTCGATCCGGGCATGGTGGCGAGCCGTGCGGACATCCTGGGGCCGCTCGCGGAGCTGGGGCTGGGTCCCGAGGACATCACCGATGTGGTGCTGAGCCATCACCACCCGGACAACACCATGAACGTGGGTCTGTTCGGGCGGGCCCGGGTCCACGACCACCAGGTGGAGTACCGGGGCGATCAGTGGCGCAACCGGGACGCGGAGGGCTACGAGCTGACGCCGTCGCTGCGGCTGATCCGCACGCCGGGCCACAGCCGTGAGGACATCACGTTGCTGGCGGGCACCGCGGCGGGGGTGGTCGCCTTCGCCGGTGACCTGTGGTGGCACGCGCAGGGTCCGGCGGAGGACCCGGTGGCGCCCGACCGCGAGGTGCTGCGCGCCTCCCGGCTGCGGGTGCTGGCCGCCGCGGATGTGATCGTGCCCGGCCACGGCGGCCCGTTCAGGGGCCAGGAGAGCACGCCGCGCTAGCCGCCCCGGGGCGGGGCGGGGGGCGGGGTTTTTCACCCGCTGGGGTGCTGGGGTGCCGGCCGGTGTCCGGGTCTTGTTCGGAAAAAAAGAGGGGGGCCGCGTCCGGCGCTGCCGGCCGGGTGCGGCTCACACCATTTCGGGCTGCGGTTCGGGTTGCTGGGCCGGTGCGGTCTTGGGCTCCCACAGCCGGGTGGTGCGTACGTAGCCGTGGACCACGGAGATCATCGCCAGCAGCAGGAGCGGTCCGAACAGCCACGGGTGGTCGGCCATCTGCACCGGCAGGTAGCGGTAGGAGACCAGCATCAGCGTGAAGACGGCCGTGCCGTGGACGACGAGCTGGACGGCGGAGCGGTCCCAGCCGCGGTCCAGGGCGCGCAGGGCCGCGTCGATGGTGAAGGCGAAGACCACGCCGGCGACGATGTCCGCGCCGTAGTGGTAGCCGAATCCCAGGGTGGCGCCGAGGGTGGCGATGAGCCAGAACGTGCCGGCGTAGCGCAGCAGGCGCGGGCCCTTGCGGGAGTGGATGAAGATCGCGGTGGCCCATGCGGTGTGCAGGCTGGGCATGCAGTTGCGGGGGGTGATCTCGTCGAAGGGGATGGCGTGCGGGGTGCCCAGCGGCGGCGGCGTGTGCGGCCACAGGTCGGCCAGCGCCCACTGCTGGCCGCCGGTGCCGAAGGCGCCGGTGCCGTAGGTGAAGATCGGCCCGACCACCGGGAAGATCATGTAGATGGCCGGTCCCAGGAGGCCGATGACCAGGAAGGTGCGCACCAGGTAGTGGCCCGGGAAGCGGCGCTCGGTGGCCACGTGGCGCAGCTGGTAGAGGGAGACGGCGACGGCGGCGACCGCGAGCTGGATGTAGACCCAGTCCAGGACGTGGGCGCCCACGGGGCCGGTGGCCTCGACGAGGCGGCCGGCCAGCCAGGAGGGGTTGCCCAGGGCGTGGTCGGCGGTCGCCACGTACTGGTCCAGGACGGTGGGGCGGGTCTTGGAGGTGATGAGCAGCCAGGTGTCGCCGGTCTTGCGGCCGGCCACCAGGAGCAGGCCCAGGCCGACGCCCTTGAGCAGCAGGACACGCTCGGGGCCGGTGCGGCGGGTCAGGGCGATGACCCCATATCCCAGAATCACCCACAGCGCACCGTTGCCGAACATCATGTCGGCGCCGACGATCCAGCGCACCAGGAAGAAGACCAGGTCGATCCCGATCGCGGCGGCGGCCGCGACGGCGCGTTGCCGCCAGGTGAGGACCACCATCATCAGCGCCATGCTGGCGTACAGCAGCGGGCCCGACTTGGGGGCGAATATCACTTCTCGCGCCTGATTGGCGATCGGTCCCGGCAGGCCGTAATGGCGTGCGGCGATCTCCAGTACGACGAGGAACGCCAAGGTCACCACGCCGGCCGCGGTCCACAGCAATACCCGCGGCCTGCGCAGCGCGGTGAATACCATGCTGCGGTTTTGTTGCGAAAATATTCGCGTTGCTATTGATATCAAGGGCTCGGCCGATTTGTTAGATTTTAGGTAAATGGCTCACTTTTCGTGCGAGATAGCGTGTTTTTTATGGTGCTGGTTGGGCTATCAGGGCGATCGTCGTGAGTTCGATCATGCTAGCGGAGCGGTGCGGGTGAGCCATCTTTCCGAACAAAAGAGCGGGCGCGGCTAGGGTGAGGCAGCGCCGCGGGCCGGGCCGCCCGCGCGCGGTGGATTTCTAGGTGCAGAGGTGAAGCGAGCGTATGAAGCGACCTGGACGGCTGGGCACGATACCGGGGCCGGGGAACCGGGTGGCCGCCGCCTTCGCCGGGCCGCCCGCCGGGCGGGCGGCCACCGCGCTGCGCCTGCTGCGCCGGGCCGCCGCCAGCGAGGCCGTGTGGCTGGGCGCCGCGGCCGCGCTCGGCGGCTCGGGCGGGCGCAGCGCGCGCCGGGCGGCGCTGCGCGGCCTGGGCTCGGTGGCGATCGTCGCGGCGGTCAGCCGGACGCTGGCCAAGCCGGCCGTCCGCCGCCCGAGCCGGATGGGTACCGGGCCCGTCCTGGGCGCGCTCACGGGGCGCGCCGCCCGCCCCCACACCGGTGCGCTGCCCACCAGCCCGATGGCCTCGGCGGCCGCCTTCGCCTGCGGGGTCGCCCTGGAGTCGCCCCGGCACGGGCTGGCCGTGCTGCCGTTCGCCGCGGGACTTGCCCAGGTGCGCGGCCGCGGGAGCCTGGGCCACCGGGGCCGGCTGGCCGCCGGGGTGGTCGTGGGGGTGGGCGCGGCCCTGCTCACCTGCCGCTGGTGGCCGGTGAAGCCGGAGGCCGCGGCGGCCGCCGCGCCGCCGCGCCGGCCCGCCCCCGCGCTGGCCGAGGGCAAGGGCCTGCATCTGGTGGTCAACCCCGCCTCCGGCGTCGCCTGGTCCAAGGACACCGCCGAGGCGCTGCGCGCGCTGCTGCCGCAGGCGGCGATCACCGTGTTCGAGCCCGGGGACGACCTGGTGGCGCTGCTGGAGGCGGCGGCGGCGCGGGCCGTCGCCGACGGCGGGGCGCTGGGCGTGTGCGGCGGGGACGGCACCGTCAACGCGGGCAGCGCGACGGCCGCCCGCCACCGGGTGCCCCTGGCGGTCTTCCCCGGCGGCACCTTCAACCACTTCGCCGCGGACCTCGGCAACCAGAGCCTTGAGGACGTGGCCCGCGCGATCCGGGCGGGCGAGGCGGTCACCGCCGACGTGGGCCGGGCCTCCTCCCCCGGGGCGCCCGGCGCGCCCGGCACACCTGACGCACCTGACGCACCTGACGCACCCGGCGCACCCGGCGCCGAGCAGCTCTTCCTCAACACCTTCAGCATCGGGGTGTACTCCGAACTCGTGCACGCCCGGGAGCGGCTGGAGCAGCGGATCGGCAAGTGGCCCGCGCTCACCGTGGGGCTGGCCAAGGTGCTGGCCACCGGCAGCCCGCTGCGCGTGGTCATCAACGGCCGCCGGCGCAGCATCTGGCTGCTCTTCGCGGGCAACGGCATCTACCACCCGGCCGGTTTCGCCCCCACCTACCGCACCCAGCTCGACGACGGACTGCTCGACGTGCGCGCCGTGGACGCCGGCACCCCGCTGGCCCGCACCCGGCTGCTGCTGGCGGTGCTGACCGGGACCCTGCACAGCTCCCGGGTGCTGACCACCGCCCAGGTGCGCCGCCTGGAGCTGGAAGTGCTGCACGGCGAGCCGCACTTCGCCTACGACGGTGAGGTGACCGACGCCACCTACCGGCGTCTGGTGCTCGACAAGCTGCCCAAGGCGATCACCCTGTACCGGCCCGCCGACCAGGAGCAGTGGCTGCGCTGACCGCGCACCATCCGCCTCCCGCCCGGCTCCCGCCCGGGCGGGTGTGCCGGGGCGGGGGCCGGGGTTCCGGGCCGGTCATGACAGGGCGGGCCGGGCCCGATACGGTCACCACAGTGTGTGTGAGCAGCAGGCCCCGGCTGCGGAATGAGCTGGGCGGGGCCCAGGCGGGCAGGGCGGCCGTGCTGCTCACCGACCGGCAAGACGGCCGCAGGGTGCGGCCCGGGGAGAGAGCTTGACGACCGTTTCGACTGTGCCCCCCTCACCCGATGAGGAACCCACCCCCGCTTCCTCGCCCCTGCCCGGGGACGAGCGGCAGCAGCTGCTGGCCACCGCCGAGCAGCTGCGCGCCCAGGTGGCCGAGCTGGAGGTCCAGGCCCGCACCCGGCCCAGGATCGCGCTGGCCGAGGGCATCCTGGTGGAGCGCTACCGCCTGACCGACCCGCAGGCGGCGTTCACGCTGCTGCGCCAGGCCTCCCAGCGGGCCAACATCAAACTGCACCAGCTGGCCGCCGCCGTCGCCCGCACGCCAGGACCGGCGCGCGGCGCGCAGACATGGCTTCCCCCGCGCCCCCCGCACCCGGTGCCCAGCCTGGCCGCGCTCGGCGCCGGCACCCTCGACGCGGCCAACCAGGGCGAGGTCCTGGGCGCCGCGCTGCGCCGGGTGCTGACCGTCACCGAGACCGACATGGGCAATGTGCAGCTCCTGGAGGACGACGTGCTGCGCCTGGCCAAACACGCGGGGCTGCCCCGGCACTTCACCGACTACTTCGCGTTCGTCGAGGGCAACACCGCCTGCTCGCGGGCCGCCGCCGCCAGCCGGCAGGTCACCGTCAAGGAAGTCGAGTCCTCGCCCGGCTTCGACGACGAGACGCGCCGGGTGATCCTGACCTCCGGCTGCCGCGGCGTCCACAGCATCCCCCTCCTCGACGACCAGAACACCGTGCGCGGCGTCATCTCCTCCCACCACGCCCGCCCGCTGGCCGGCTTCACCCAGGCACAGCTGCGGGCGCTGGGCGCCACCGGCCGCACCATGGGCTCCTGGATCAAGTGGCACCAGGACACCGTCGTCCTGGACGCACTGGAGGACCTCCACCAGCTCGCCCTCACCCCGCGCCGCTAGGGGGCGGGCTCGGTGGCGTAGCGGGCCATCGTCCGCAGGCTCGCGGCGGGGTCCGGGGCGCCGTCCCGGGCCAGGGTGTCCCGCAGGTCGCGGAAGTAGTGCAGGTACAGGTCCGGGGTGAAGACGCTGAGCAGGACGGCCGGCCCATCGGTGGTGTTGGCGAAGGTGTGCGGGGCGCCGGGCGGGACCATCACGAAGGTGCCCGCCCCGGCGTCGTGCTCCTGGTGCCCGAAGGTGAAGCGCACCGTGCCGGACAGGACGTAGAAGCCCTCCTCGTGCCGGGCGTGGCGGTGCTGCGGCGGTCCGGGCGTGCGGGGCGCGAGGACGGACTCGGTGAGCGCGAGGCGGTGGCCGGTGCGGCTGCCGTCCTCCAGGACGCGCATCCGCGTGGTGCCCAGGACGATCACCTCGCCCTGGCCCGGCCCGACCACCGCCACGGCGGGCTCGCCGGGGGCCTGGGCCTCGGGTCCGTGGGGGAGCAGTTCGGGGGTGCGCGGTTCAGGGGTGTGCGGTTCGTGGGTGTGCGGTTCGTGGGTGTGCGGTTCGTGGGTGTGCGGTTCGTGGGTGTGCGGTTCGTGGGTGTGCGGTTCGTGGGTGTGCGGTTCGTGGGTCATGGGGTGATTGCACCGCCGGGGCGCGGCGGGCGTCCAAGACCTGTTCCGGGCCGCCGATACCGGCTGGGTATCGTCGCAGCATGGAGCTGCGCACCATGCGCTATTTCGTGGCGGTCGCCGAGGAACTCCACTTCGGCCGGGCCGCCGCCCGGCTGCACATGAGCCAGCCGCCGCTGAGCCGGGCGATCCGGCAGCTGGAGAGCGAGCTGGGCGCCGCGCTGTTCGCCCGCTCACCGGCCGGTGTCACGCTCACCGGCGCGGGCACGGTGCTGCTGCCGGAGGCGCGCGCGCTGCTGGCCCGGGCCGATCTGGTGCGCGCCCGGGTGGCGGCCGCGGCCGGCGCCCGCACCTTGACCGTCGGTGTCCTGGAGGGCGGCGCAGGACCGCAGGTGAGCCGGCTGGCCGACGCCTTCCGCCGGCGCCACCCGCACGTGGAGGTACGCATCCGCGAGAGCGACCTGAGCGAGCCCGCCTGCGGGCTGTCCGCGGGCCGGGTCGATGTCGCCCTGACCCGCGGGCCGTTCGACACGAGCGGCCTGAGGGTGCGCGCGCTGCGCGCCGACCCGGTGGGGGCGCTGCTGCGCGCCGATGACCCGCTGGCCCGGCGCGAGCGCCTGAGCCTGGCCGATCTGGCCGGGCGGCGCTGGTTCACCTTCCCGCCCGGCACCGACCCGGTGTGGCAGGCCTACTGGAGCGGCGAGGAGCCCCGGCACGGACCGGTGGTGCGCGCGGTCGCGGAGTGCCGGCAGGCCGTGCTCTGGAACGGCACGGTGGGCCTCACCCCGCTGGCCCACCGGCCGCCCGAAGGGCTCACCGTGGTGGCGCTGAGCGATATGCCGCCCAGCCCCGTGGTGGCCGCCTGGGTGCGCGGCGAGCACCATCCGCTGGTCCACTCCTTCGTACGGCTCGCGGCCGGCGCCTACCGGAACTGAGCCGCCGCCCGCCCCGCCGGCAAGCTTGCATACCCTCTACGTCATGGGGAGCAGCCGACGCAGTCAGGCCGAACGGGACGAGATCACCGTCGAGATCGGATACGCGCTGCTCAGCGCCTGTTTCGCGGGCGCCGTGGTGTTCGGGGTGATCGCAGGACCGGTCGCTGTCTGGCAGCTGCCGCCCGCCCTGGACAAAGCCCTGCCCCTGGCGGGCGCCGTGCTCGGCGGCACCCTCGCGGTGCTGCGGGTGGTGCACGTCCTGTGGCGCTGCACGGGCCCCCGGCGGCCCTGACTTACCCGGGCCGCAAGGAGGCGGCCCGCACGCTCCCGGCATGCCGGAACGTGTGTCCTGACTCAGGCTGGATACGCGATGACGTCACGCAGCACGGCCGGGACGAGGGAGCAGAGCGCCATGGGAACCGATGTGTTCCATTCACCAGTGCCCATGAAGGTGAACGGCAGGCCGTGCGGCCCCGTCGTCGATCACCGCTCCACCCTGCTGGACGTGCTGCGCGAACAGCTGGGTCTGACGGGCGCCAAGAAGGGCTGCGACCACGGGCAGTGCGGGGCGTGCACCGTCCTGGTCGACGGGCGCCGCGCCAACAGCTGTCTGCTGCTGGCCGTCGCCCTGGAGGGATGCGACATCACCACCGTCGAGGGGCTGCGGGACGGTGACGGCGAGCGGGCCCACCCGCTGCAGCGGGCCTTCGTCGAGCGCGACGCGTTCCAGTGCGGGTACTGCACGCCGGGGCAGATCTGTTCGGCCCTCGGCGCCCTCGCGGAGGCCGCGGCGGGCCACGCCTCGCACGTGACGGACCCGGCGGCGGCCACCGGCGCGCCCGTACCGCTGACCAAGGACGAGATCCGCGAGCGGCTCAGCGGCAACCTGTGCCGCTGCGGCGCCTATCCGCACATCGTCGAAGCCGTCGAGGACGCCGCAGACGCCGGAGCCGGTGCGGACGCCGGAAGCGGGCCAGGGGCCGGAAGCGGCGCGGGTGCCGATGGCGGGGGTGGGGTGCGGTGAAGTCCTTCATGTACGTGCGGGCCCACAGCGTCGACGAGGCGACCGCGGCCCACGCCGGCCGGCCCACCTCCCGCTACCTGGGTGGCGGAACCAACCTCGTGGACCTGATGAAGCTGGGCGTGGAGCGGCCCCGGACGCTCATCGACGTCAGCCGGCTGCCGCTGGACGCGGTCGAGGAGCTCGCCGACGGCTCCGTGCGGGCCGGCGCGACGGTGCGCAACAGCGACCTGGCCGCCCACCCGCTGATCCGCGACCGCTACCCGGTGCTGTCCCAGGCGCTGCTGGCGGGCGCCTCCGGCCAGCTGCGCAACATGGCCACCACCGGCGGCAACCTGCTGCAGCGCACCCGCTGCCCCTACTTCCAGGACCTGGACAAGCCGTGCAACAAGCGCGAGCCCGGCACCGGGTGCGGGGCACGCGAGGGCGTCCACCGCGACCACGCCGTCCTTGGCCACTCCGCGCAGTGCATCGCCACCCACCCCTCCGACATGGCGGTCGCGCTGGCCGCGCTCGACGCCCGCGTCGAACTGCAGGGCGCGCGGGGCGCACGGACGCTGCCGGCCGCCGAATTCCACCGGCTGCCGGGCGACCGCCCCGAGCTGGACACCGAGCTCGCGCCCGGCGAGCTCATCACCGGGGTGCTGCTGCCGCCCCTGCCCGCGGGCACCGTCTCGGCCTACCGCAAGGCACGCGACCGGGCCTCCTACGCCTTCGCGCTCGCCTCGGTGGCCGTGGTGCTCGCCGTCAGGGACGGCGCCGTGGAGGAGGTGCGGATCGCGTTCGGCGCACTGGCCCACCGGCCCTGGCGCGCCCGGCTGGCCGAGGAGGCGCTGCGGGGCGCGGCGCCGAGCCAGGAGGCCTTTGCCGGGGCCGTCGAGGCGGAACTCGCGCAGGCGCTGCCGCTGCGGGACAACGCCTACAAGGTGCGCCTGGCCCACAACCTCGCCTGCGACGTGCTGCGCCGGCTGGCCGCCACGCCCTGACCTCCCCTCACCCCCCCCACTCCCCCGCCCCCGTTCCCTTCGCCCCCTTCCCCCTCCAGTCTTCAGCAGGGAGAACCTCATGCCGGACACCGTCGACGCGCTCGGGGCGGACCTCGAGCGCAGGGAGGGTCCCGACAAGGTGTGCGGGATCGCCCGGTACGCCGCCGAGTACACGCCCCCGGGGTGCGCCTATGCCTGGCCGGTGGCGGCCACGGTGGCACGCGGCGAGGTCACGGCCGTCGAGGACCGGGCGGCGCTGGCGGTGCCCGGCGTCCTGGCGGTCCTCACCCACCGCAACGCCCCGCGCCTTGCCAAGCCGGACGACGCGACCCTGGCCGTGCTGCAGAACGCCCGCGTCCCGCACCGCGGCTGGTACGTGGCGCTGGTGGTCGCCGAGAGCCTGGAGGCGGCGCGCGAGGGGGCCGCGGCCGTACGGGTCACCTGCGCCGAGGAACCCCACGACGTCACCCTGCGCACCGGGCACCCCGACGCCTACGTACCCGAGGACACGGACGGCACCTCGGGCGAGCACGTGCGCGGAAACGCCGAGGGGGCCTTCGATGCCGCGCCGGTGCGCGTGGATGCCCGCTACCGGGTGCCGCCGCTGCACAACCACCCCATGGAGCCGCACGCGGCCACCGCCCACTGGCAGGACGGGCGGCTGAGCGTGTACGACTCCAGCCAGGGCGCCACCACCGTCCGCGATGTCCTGGCCGGCCTGTTCGAGCTGCCCAAGGAGCAGGTCACGGTCGTCTCCGAGCACGTGGGCGGCGGGTTCGGCTCCAAGGGCACACCGCGCCCGCACGTGGTGCTGGCCGCGATGGCCGCCCGCGCGACAGGCCGGCCGGTGAAACTGGTCCTGCCGCGGCGGCAGTTGGCGAGCGTGGTGGGCCACCGCGCCCCGACCCTGCAGCGGGTGCGGCTGGGCGCCGAGCGGGACGGCCGGCTGACCTCCGTGATCCACGAGGTGACCGCGCACACCTCGCGCGTCAAGGAGTTCATGGAGACGGCCGCCGCCGCCACCCGCGTCATGTACGCCTCGCCCCACGGCCGCACCACCCACCACGTGGTGCCGCTGGATGTGCCGACCCCCTCGTGGATGCGGGCCCCGGGCGAGGCACCGGGCATGTACGCGCTGGAGTCGGCGATGGACGAGCTGGCCGTGGCACTCGGCATCGACCCCGTCGAGCTGCGGCTGCGCAACGACACCGCCGCCGAGCCCGACAGCGGCCTGCCCTTCAGCAGCCGGCACCTGGCCGAGTGCCTGCGGGAGGGGGCCCGGCGCTTCGGCTGGACGCAGCGCGATCCGCGGCCCCGCTCGCGGGCCGAGGGCCCGGTGCTGGTGGGCAGCGGGGTCGCGGCGGCCACCTATCCGGTGGTCGTCGCGCCGTGCCGGGCCAGCGCCCACGCCTGCCCGGACGGGCGCTTCGTGATCCGGGTCAACGCCACCGACATCGGCACCGGCGCCCGGACCGTGCTCGCGCAGGTCGCCGCCGACGCGCTGCGGGTGCCGGTGGAGCGGGTGCAGACCGAGATCGGCAGCAGTGACCTGCCGGCGGCGCCGCTGGCCGGCGGCTCCTCGGGCACGGCGTCGTGGGGGTGGGCGGTCCACGAGGCCTGCACGCGCCTGGCCGGGCGGCTGGCGGGGCAGGAGGGGCAGCAGCTGCCGCCGGAGGGGGTGGGGGCCACGGCCGACACGGCGGGCACCGCCGACGCGGACAGCGACTACGCCCGGCATGCCTTCGGCGCCCACTTCGCCGAGGTCGGCGTGGACACGGTGACCGGGGAGGTGCGGGTGCGCCGGCTGCTCGGCGTCTACGCCGCCGGGCGCATCCTCAACTCCCGTACCGCCCGCTCGCAGTTCATCGGCGCCATGACGATGGGACTGGGGATGGCGCTGACGGAGGGCAGCACGGTGGACGCCGCCTTCGGTGACTTCGCGGAGTGCGACCTGGCGTCGTACCACGTGCCCGCGCACGCCGACGTGCCGGTGATCGAGGCGCACTGGATCGAGGAGGAGGACCCCCATCTCAACCCGATGGGCAGCAAGGGCATCGGGGAGATCGGCATCGTCGGAACGGCCGCGGCCATCGCCAACGCGGTGCACCACGCCACCGGAGTACGCCTGCGCGACCTCCCGCTCACCCCGGACCGGGTGCTGAACAACGCCCTGTGACCCCGACAGCCCGGCCGCGGCTTGCCCGGGGGGCCGGGGCGGCGTATCGCCGGGACCGCCGCAGCCATCGCCGACGCGCGGTGCACCACACCAGCCGGGCACGGCTGCACGAACTCCCGCTCACCCCGGACCGGGTACTGAACAACACAAACCGCCCGCACCTGCCCGAGGGGCCGGGGCGGCGTATCGCCGGGACCGCCGCGGCCATCGCCGACGCGCGGTGCACCACGCCAGCCGGGCACGGCTGCGCGAGCTGTCACTCACCCGGACCGGGTGCTGAACAACGCCCTGTGGCCCTGGCAGACCGCCCCCGGCTTACGGGGGGGGGCGGTGTGGGCCGGCGCAGCGCCGGGATGGCTGCGGCCATCGCCGACGCGGTGCGCCAGGCCGGCCCGCCCGGGGGCGGGGTCAGGGGGTGGTGGTGCGGGAGCGGCTTGTTCGGGTCCAGGACAGGACGTCCTGGGCCGGCCAGGTGTTCACCACCCGTTCGGGCGGCACGCCGCACTCCTCGGCCCGGGCGCAGCCGATGATCTGCCAGTCCAGCTGGCCGGGCGCGTGTGCGTCGGTGTCCACGCTGAACAGCGCGCCGGCCGCGACGGCTTGGCGCAGCAGGCGCCGGGGCGGGTCGAGCCGTTCGGGGCGGCTGTTGATCTCCACGGCGGTGGCGGCGGCCGCGCAGGCGGCGAACACCTCATCCGCGTCGAACTGCGACTCGGGCCGACCGCGGCCGGTGACCAGGCGGCCGGTGCAGTGGCCGAGCACATCGGCGCGGGGGTTGCTCACGGCGGCGACCATGCGCCGGGTCATCGCGGCGGCGTCCATGCGCAGTTTGGAGTGGACCGAGACGACCACGACGTCCAGGCGCTCCAGCAGGTCCGGCTCCTGGTCCAGGGAGCCGTCCTCCAGGATGTCGCACTCGATGCCGGTCAGCAGCCGGAAGGGCGCCCACTGGGCGTTGAGGTCGTCGATCACCGCCAGCTGTTCGCGCAGCCGCTGGGGGGAGAGTCCGCGTGCGATGGTCAGCCGGGGCGAGTGGTCGGTGAGCACGGCCCACTCGTGGCCGATCTCCCGGGCGGCGCGCCCCATGACCTCGATGGGGCTGCCGCCGTCGGACCAGTCGGAGTGCAGATGGCAGTCGCCGCGCAGCAGTGCCCGCAGCCCGGCGCCGGCCTCGTGGGGGTCCAGGGGGGCGCCGGCCTCGTCCTCGAGGTGCTCCAGGTAGCCGGGCACGGCGCCGGCCAGTGCTTCGCGGATGACCGCGGCGGTCTTGGGCCCGATGCCCTTGAGGGACTCCAGGGAGCCGTCGGCGGCGCGGCGTGCCGTCTCCTCCCGGCCCAGCTGGGTGATCACGTCGGCGGCGGTGCGGAAGGCCCGGACGCGGTAGGTGGGGGCGCGGCCGCGTTCGAGCAGGAAGGCGATGCGTTCCAGGGCCTTGACGGGCTCCATCGGCGCCTCCGTACGGGCTGCAAAGGGGCGGCTGGTGCGGGTGGGTGGGTGTGTCGGTTCCAGCCTGGCCCTAGGGCCGGGGGGTGTCGCGCCGGGCGGCCTGGTCGGCGAGGCCGCCGGGGCCCAGCAGCCCGGTCTGGGTGCGGGGCAGACCGCTTTGCCGGTGCTGGAAGCGGGCCCGGGCCAGGCGGGTGATCAGGGGCGGCAGTCCGGCCCGGCCCACCTGGGCCAGGCGCGTCCAGGCGGGGAGGTAGAGGGCGGTGCTGCGCTGTTCCACGGCCCGGGCCAGGCGGGCGGCGGCCTGGTCGGTGGGCAGGATGCGGCGGGCGGGGGGCGGCAGCAGGCGGCGGGGGGCTTGGAGGGCGGGGTGGGTGTGGATGTCGCGGATCATGCCGGTGTCGGTCCAGTTGAGGTAGGCGATGCCCACCGCCATGCCGCGGTGGGCGGTTTCGGCCCGCAGGGCGTGGGTGAAGGCCTCGGCTCCGGCTTTGGAGGCGCAGTAGGCGCTCATCAACGGGACGGCGCCCAGGGCGGCCGTGGAGGCGATCTGCAGGTAGTAGCCGCGGGTGTGCAGCAGGTCGGGCAGGAAGGCCTGGGCGGTGAACGCGCTGCCGGTGAGGTTGACGTCGATCACCCGGCGCCATGCGGGAGGGTCGGCGGTCTCCACCGGTCCGGCCAGGGCGAGGCCCGCGTTGGCGATGACGGCCGAGGGCCGGCCCAGGCGGGCGCGGACGGTGTCGGCGGCCCTGTGCAGGGCGGCCGGGTCGGTGATGTCGACTTCCAGGGCGAGGGCCGGGGCGGGCAGGGTGGCCGCCACCTGGCGCAGGGCGGCCCGTTCGTGGCCCAGCAGGGCGATCCGGGCGTGGCGGCGGGCCAGTTCGCGGGCCAGGGCGGCGCCCAGGCCCCGGGCCGCGCCGGTCACCACCACGGTGCGGTCGCGCAGGGGGCTGTCGCGCATGGCGGGGGCCTGCCCTTCGCAGGGTCGGGGTGTCGGGGGCGGGGCGTGGGTGCCGGGTTGTCGGTCTTGAGGGTGTCGGTGTGGTCACGGGTGTCTGGCCGGCGGGCGCCGGACGTCGGTCTCTGAGAGTGCCGTCGCGGCCCGGCCGGCGGGGGCCTGGCCGACCGGTGCCTGGTGGACGGGTGCCTGGTGGCGGGTGTCAGTGGGTGATGCCTGGTGGCGGGTGCCTGATGGCGGTGTCGGTGCGGGATGCCTGGTGGGGTGTCTGTTGGCGGGCCTAGTGGGGGTGTCTGCTGCCGGTGCGGTCGCGGGAGGTGAGCCTGCGCTGTGCGGCCGCCAGCAGGGGCAGCCGGCGCCGCAGCGCGGCGCGGGCCGCGTTGGCGCCGGGGGCCCCGTGCACGCCGCCGCCGGGGTGGGCGCCGGCCGAGGCTAGGAAGAGGCCGGCCACGGGCGTCTCGGGGCGGCCGGTGCCCGGGGAGGGCCGGAAGAACAGCTGCTGGTGCAGGGAGGTGGTGCCGCCGTTGAGGGCGCCGCCGTGCAGGTTGCGGTCCATGGACTGCATGGTGGTGGGGGCCAGCAGGCGGCGGGCGCGGATGAGGGCGCGGAAGCCGGGGGCGAAACGCTCGACCTGCCCCTCGATGCGGTCGGCCATGCGCTCCTGCTCCGCCGGGCTCCAGGCGCCGGTGATGTGCTCCTCGCCGGCGTCGGCGCGGATGTCCTGCGGCACGTGGGTGTAGGCCCAGGCGGACTCGGTGCCCTGCGGTGAGCGGGTGGCGTCCGAGGTGGTCATCTGGCCGAAGAGCAGGAAGGGACGGTCGGGTACCTGGTGCATGGCCAGCTGCGCGGCGAACCGGGTGAGTTCGTCCACGCCGTCGGCCAGGTGCACGGTGCCCGCGCCCGCGGCCTCCTTGGCCTGCCAGGGCACCGGCCCCTCCAGCGCCCAGTCCACCTTGAAGGTGGCGAAGTCCCACTGGAAGCGGCGCAGGTCGGCCAGGAGCTGGCCGGGCAGGTGCTCGGCGGCGACCAGCTCGCCGTACAGGGCGGGCACCGACACATCGGCCAGCACGGCGCGGGCGGCGGGCACGGTGTCGCCGTCTGCGGTGCGCACCGCGACGGCGCGCCCCTCGCGGACGAGGATCTGCTGGACGCGGCGGCCGCACTGCACGGTGGCGCCGCGCGCGTGCAGCCGGTCGACCAGCGCCCGCACGAGCTCGCCGGCGCCGCCGACCGGGACGGGGAAGCCGTAGCTCTGGCCCAG
Organism: Streptomyces sp. NPDC018029; assembly: GCF_044327655.1. Classification (NCBI taxonomy): domain Bacteria; kingdom Bacillati; phylum Actinomycetota; class Actinomycetes; order Kitasatosporales; family Streptomycetaceae; genus Streptomyces; species Streptomyces sp. NPDC018029. Next base: position 188,447 of record NZ_JBIRFV010000014.1, read on the forward strand.
CAGAGACATCAGCCAGCCGAAGCCGCCGCTGCCCGCCGCCTCGGGGGCCAGGTCGGCGTGCAGGGCATTGCCCGCCAGCAGGAGCCTGCCGCCCTCGCCGGCGAACTCCTCCTCGCCCAGGCGCCGGACCGGCAGCAGCAGGCTGCGGGCCAGGTGCAGGGCGCCCGCCGCCTTGAGCCGGTAGGCCAGGCGTGCGGCGGACCGCACGGGCGGGAAGGGGGTGAACAGGGCGTTGAGGATGTCGGGGCGGATGCCCTGCCACAGGTCGTGCAGCCGGTGCCAGGAGGCGCCGTCCCCGGCGGCGAAGGCCTCCAGGGAGGCCGCGGTGACCTCGACCCGGCGGTCCAGGACGGCGCAGCGGCCGTCGCTGAGGGGATGGGCCAGGACATGGGGGGCGTGGCTCCAGCGCAGCCCGTACTCCTCCAGGCGCAGCCGCCGCAGGATCGGGGAGGCGGCGGCCAGCGGGTAGAAGGAGCTGAAGAGGTCGTTGACGAAGTCGGGGTGCACGCCGCGGTCGTGGCGCACCGCGCCGCCGGGCTCGCTCTGTTCCTCCAGGACCGTCACGCTCCACCCGGCATCGGCCAGGAGGTTGGCGGCGACCAGTCCGTTGGGGCCGGCCCCGATCACCACCGCGTCAGGCATGTGCCTCGCCGCCTCCCGCGGGGCGGGGGCCCGGGCCGGCGGTCACCGTGCCCAGGGCGCGGCGCGGGTGCTCCTGTTCGGCTTCGCACACCTGGGCCAGGCGGGCGAGCATCGCGCGGTGGCGCAGCTGGATCAGGGCCTCGACGCCGGCGTTGTGCAGGGCGCCGGCCGCGCCGCGCAGCGGGTGTTCGTCCACGATGACCAGGCAGTGTTCGCCCCAGGGCCGCACTTCGATGGCGATCCGGGCGGTGCCCAGAGGGCCCGCTTTGGCCTCCAGTTCCAGGACGGAGCCCTCCTCGCAGCGCCGTACGACCGTCTCGTTGGTGGCCCGCAGGGGGCCCAGGCGCACCTGGTACTCGATCGCCGCGCCGACCGCGGGCCAGTGGCCGCGCACCGGTGTGGAGGATGCGGTGCCCACCACCCACTGGGCATAGCGTTCGCCGTCGGCGAGGACCGCCCACACCGTGGCCGGACTCACCCTGATCAGTCGATGACGCTGCGCCATCTGTGTGCCTCCCTGACTCGCCGTCATCGCCGAGTGCCCCGAACCGCTCGTCTCAACATCGTGCGGGACCAAGGCCGCCCGCGCGCCCCGGGGCGTATGTCGCGGGGCGGGCCGCGGCGGGTGAGACTGCGGAGGTGAAGCGGCCCCGCTCCCCCGGCACGAAACGAGGCGGCAGCGCACGTGAGCGAACGCGAACAGGCCCCCGGCGGCGGCCGGCACGTCCTGGTGACGGGGGCCACCGGCTACATCGGGGGCCGGCTGGTGCCCGAACTGCTGGCGGCCGGGCACCGGGTGCGGTGCCTGGCCCGCTCCCCGCACAAGCTGCGCGACCATCCCTGGGCCGGTCGGGTGGAGGTGGTCCGCGCGGATGTCACCGACGCGGCCTCGCTGGCCGCCGCCCTGGAGGGGATCGAGGTGGCGTACTACCTGGTGCACGCGCTGACCACCGGTGCCGGGTTCGAGGACACCGACCGGCAAGCGGCCCAGACCTTCGCCGAGCAGGCGCGGGCGGCCGGGGTGGCGCGGATCGTGTATCTGGGCGGGCTCACCCCGGCCGGGGTGGACGCGGCCCAGCTGTCGCCGCATCTGCGCTCGCGGGCCGAGGTGGGCCGGATCTTCCTGGCCTCGGGGGTGCCCAGCGCGGTGCTGCGCGCGGCGGTCATCATCGGCTCGGGCTCGGCGTCCTTTGAGATGCTGCGCCATCTCACCGAGCGGCTGCCGGTGATGGTGACACCCAGCTGGGTGCGCACCCGCATCCAGCCGATCGCGGTGCGCGACGTGCTGCGCTACCTGGTGGCCTGCGCCGGCCTGCCCGGCTCGGTGAACCGCGGCTTCGACATCGGCGGCCCGGACGTGATGACGTACCGGGACATGATGCGGGCCTACGCCGAGGTCGCCGGGCTGCCGCACCGGCTGATCGTGCCGGTGCCGCTGCTGACGCCCCGGGTCTCGGGCTACTGGGTGGGGCTGGTCACGCCCGTGCCGCACGGGATCGCCCGGCCGCTGGCGGAGTCGCTGCGCCATGAGGTCATCTGCCAGGAGCACGACATCGCGGCCTATGTGCCCGACGGCCCGGGCCGGCCGCTGCCCTTCACCCAGGCGCTGCGGCTGGCGCTGCGGCGGGTGCAGGACGCGCAGGTCACCACCCGCTGGTCCTCGGCCTCGGTGCCCGGGGCGCCCAGCGATCCGCTGCCCACGGACCCGGACTGGGCCGGCGGCAGCCTCTACACCGACCACCGGACGCTGGTGGTGGACGCCGGCCCACAGGCGCTGTGGCGGGTCGTCGAGGGGATCGGCGGCGAGCACGGCTGGTACTCCTTCCCGCTGGCCTGGGCGGTGCGGGGGCTGCTGGACCGGCTGGTGGGCGGGGTGGGGCTGCGCCGGGGCCGGCGCGACGCGCACCGCCTGCGGGTGGGTGACTCCCTGGACTTCTGGCGGGTGGAGGAGATCGAGCCGGGCCGGCTGCTGCGGCTGCGGGCCGAGATGCGGCTGCCGGGCCTGGCCTGGCTGGAGATGCGCGTGGAGCAGGACGGCGCGGGCCGCACCCGCTACCGCCAGCGCGCGCTGTTCCACCCGCGCGGCCTGCTGGGGCACCTGTACTGGTGGTCGGTGGCGCCCTTTCACGCCGTGGTCTTCGGCGGCATGGCCCGCAACATCGCCGAGGCCGCGCGCAGGGAACCCGACTGAACCTCCACCCCGGGGCGGGGTTGAGCAGCCTGGCCCAGAGGCGGGAGGCGGCTTCCCGCTGCCCCGGGGGGCGGGGCGCGCCCCGGGCCGCGTCCCGCCGGGCCCGTGAACGGCCGCATCGGCCCGCACGCCGCCGCCCCCCTGCCACAATCCGACACATCCCGCGGGGCGGGATCGGCGAAAGCCGTGGAACGACCCGATCAGACAAGGGAGTTGTGGATGTCCCCTACCGCCCGAGCCTCCGGCCGGCCCCTCCGAAGACGGCTGGCCCGTTTCAACCGCAGGTTCGCCAACCGTGTCGTGGGCCCGGTGCTCACCCGCCTGCCGGGCTTCGGCGCCGTGCTGCACCGCGGCCGCACGTCGGGGCGCACCTACCGCACCCCCGTCAAGGTGTTCCGCAACGGCCCGTACTACGTCATATCCCTGCCCTATGGGCCGCAGTCGGACTGGGTGCGCAACACCCTGGCCCACAACGGCTGCGAGCTGCGCACCCTGGGCCGGCGCATCCAGCTGGCCCAGCCGCGGGTGTTCGTCGACGAACACCAAAGCGTCCTGCCGGCGCCGCTGCGGCCCGTGCTGCGCCGTTTCAATGCCTTCGACTTCATCGAGCTGCGCCCGGTGCGGCCCCAAGCGGCCGGGCCCGGGGCCGCGCGGCGCCCCTGACCCGGGGGGCCGGGCCGGGGTGGTGGCACCCGGGCTCTCAGCGGCCCTTGTGCGACTTCATGTACCAGGCGGCGGCGATGCCGAGGACGACGAGGACGAGAAGGATCTTCATGGTTGTCGGCTTTCCCCGATCGGGCAGGACATGCCTGCCGGCGCCCCGGCAAAAGGTCCTGTCCTGCGCGTTTTGCCGGTCGGGGGGCAGGGCACCCGGGGCCGCGACCGCAGCGGCACCCGGGCGGCCGGGCCTCGAGGGCGAGGTGTTCCGGTGGTGAGGTGCCGCCACCTTGCGGAAGGTAGGAGCAGGCGCGGCGGGGCCCGGCAGGCCCCGCGCCCGGCCGCACGCCACAGAAAGGCAGCACCAGATGAAGGACTCCCCCGGCAACGGCAACGCCCATGACGGCGCTCAGGGTCCGCAGGATCCCACCACGAAGGGGCCGCGGCCGGAGTTCCCCCAGCAGGACCAGCAGGTGCCGGGGTGGACCGGCGCCATGGACCCGCCGCCCGATCACGGCGAGGACTCCTATCGCGGCTCCGGGCTGCTGCGTGACCGGGCCGCACTGATCACCGGGGGTGACTCCGGCATCGGGCGGGCGGTGGCCATCGCCGTGGCCCGCGAGGGGGCCGACGTCATCTTCACCCACCTGCCCGCCGAGGCCGAGGAGGCACGCGAGACCGTGCGCTGGGTGGAGCAGGCCGGGCGCCGGGCCGTCGCGGTGGAGTGCGACATCCGCGAGGAGGAGCAGTGCCGCAAGCTCGTGGAGCGTGCGGTGGCCGAGTTCGGGCGGATCGATCTGCTGGTCAACAACGCCGCCTACCAGATGTCCCAGCCCAAGGGCATCCAGGACATCTCCACCGAGCAGTTCGACCGGGTCGTGCGCACCAACCTGTACGGCATGTTCTGGCTGTGCAAGATGGCGGTGCCGCACATTCCGCGCGGCGGCTCGATCATCAACACCACGTCGGTGCAGGCCTACAAGCCCAGTCCGCACCTGCTGGACTACGCCATGACCAAGGGCGCCATCGTCACCTTCACCCAGGGGCTCGCGCAGATGCTGGCCGAGGACGGGATCCGCGTCAACGCGGTGGCGCCGGGGCCGGTGTGGACGCCGCTGATCCCCGCGACGCTGCCGGACACCGCCGAGTTCGGCAAGCAGGCGCCGCTGGGCCGGCCCGCGCAGCCCGCGGAGATGGCGCCCGCCTACGTCTTCCTCGCCTCGGAGCACGCGAGTTTCATCACCGCCGAGGTCATGAACGCCACCGGCGGCACACCCCTGCCCTGACCGTCCCGGGCAGTGCGCCGGGCATTTTGAGCGTTTTCGAGGACGAGGAAGGTGAGCGAGATCTGGCGCGCGGTGGCGTGGGACGTACAGGCCATCTGGAACGCGGCCCGGCGGGCGGTGACGGCGCCGGGCCCCGAGCGGGACACCACCGTCCAGTCGCTCAAGGCGGCCGGGGCCGGCGTGCTGGCCTGGGCACTGGCCGGCTGGTGGTGGAGCGCGCCGATGGCGCTGCTGGCGCCGTGGACGGCGCTGTTCATCGTGCAGAGCACCGTCTACCGCTCGGTGCGCTCGGCGCTGCAGCAGTTCGCGGTGGTGGTCACCGGCACCCTGCTGGCGGCGGGCGGCTCGGTGGTGACGGGCAACAACTCGCTGGCCGCGATGGCGATCGTGCTGCCGGTGACGGTGCTGCTGAGCGGCTACGCCCGGTTCGGCACCCAGGGCGTCTACGCCCCCACCGCCGCCCTGTTCGTGCTGGCCTATGGCACGTACACGGGCTTCGACATCCTGCACCGGCTCTTCGAGACGGTGCTCGGCGCCGTCATCGGGATCGTGGTGAACGCCGTGGTCCTGCCCCCCGTCCACGGGCGGGACGTGCGGCATCTGCGGGCCCGGCTGGCCCAGGAGAGCGCCGAGCTGCTGTACGCGGTCGCCGACGGCGTGGAGCGGAACTTCAGCCAGGAGCAGGCCGCCACGTGGCACGACCGGGCGCAGCGGCTGACCGACCTGGTGACCGACCTGCGCACGGCCAGGCGCTGGTCGCACGAGAGCTACCGCCTCAACCCGGGCCGCAAGCTGCGCCGCTCGGAGCCGCTGCTGCCCTCCGCGGACTGGGACTTCGCCTGGGACCGCATCAGCGACCAGGTCCGGGTGCTGCTGCGGACGCTGGCCGAGACCAGCCGGGACCGGCCGGCGCTGACCGACGTGCCCGCCGAGGCGCGGCAGATCCTGACGGACCTGCTGCGGTCGGCCGGTGACATCTGCGCGCTGGACGACTACGCCGACGCCGAGGCCCGGGCCGATGCCATGAAGGACTCCGCGCGGACCGGCAGTGCCCCGCCGGGCGGCGTGGACCGCACGGCCGAGCGGCAGGCCGCCCTGCGGGCCGCGCAGGAGGCGCACGACCGCCTCGTCCAGCTGCTGAGGGACGGCCGCCACGAGGTCACCCCGGCCCTGGGCGGCCTGGCCGCGGACACCCAGCGGCTGCTGGGCGACCTGGCGGTGGTGGCGGCCGGCCGTCCCTCGGACGGGTCCGCGGACTCCGAGGAGGCCGGCGCCGAAGGAAAGAAACCAGAAGGGACATCACCCATGCAGCACAGCGACCGCGAGCACAACCCCGCCGACCGGCCCGCGCAGACCGCGGCCGAAGAGGTCTTCGAGGAGGTGGAGGACGCCGAGACGCGGCCCGTGCCCGATGAGCGGCGCGAGCACGCCAAGGACGGCGAGGCCGGCGACACCCTCACGCCGAGCCCCACCGCGCAGGAGGACATCCACCGGGACACCAAGGACGGCACGACCGGCACGACCGGCAAGGACGGCAAGGACGGCAAGAGGGGCTGAGGTCACCGGCCGGGCGGCTGCCACTCGAACATGAGGATGGTGGCGTCGTCCCGGAGCCGGTTGGGCTGGGCGTCCAGGATCGAGTGGATGAGCCGGCGCAGCGCCTCCGCCGCCACTTCTCCGGCGGCGGAGGCGCGGATGATGGAGTCGGCGAACCGTTCGAGCCCGAACTCGGTGCCGTCCGCCAGCCGTGCCTCGGTCACCCCGTCGGTGTACAGGAGCACGCGGTCGCCGGGCTCCAGTCTCGTCTCGTGCACCTGGCGGTCCGTGGTGCGATAGGGCGCGGAGAAGCCCAGGGGCGGGTCGGGTTCGCGTTCCAGGGCCTTGTCGACGAGCCGGTTGTCGCGGATCAGCAGGGGCGGCGGGTGCCCGCAGTTGCTCCAGCGCAGCACCCCGCTGGCCAGGTCGAGCCGGGTGAGCACGCCCGTGCAGAACTGGTCGGGCAGCCACTGGCCCAGTGCCGCGTCCACGGTCTCCAGGAGTTCGGGCAGGTCCGATCCGGTGCGCCGGCCGTTGCGGCAGGCGGCCAGGGCGACCGCCGTGGTCAGGCCGGAGAGCAGGTTGTGGCCCATCGCGTCGACGATCGTGGCGTGCAGGGCCGTTCGGGTGAGGTTGTGGTCGAAGGCGTCGCCGCCGATCTCGTAGGCGGGTTCCAGCACGGCGGTCGACACGACGTGGGTGTTGCCGATGGTGCGCGGCGGCAGGAAGGCGCGGAGCATCTCCGCGGGCAGGTGCATGGGTTCGGAGCGGGTGCGCCGGACCAGGGCGTCCTTGTAGGCGCGCTTGGAGGTGATCATCATGGCCAGGAGGGAGGCCAGGGCCCGGCCGCGCCGCAGCAGGGCGGGGTCCAGGAAAGGGGCGTGGACGGCGACCACGCCCAGCCGTTCGGCGCCGTCCAAAAGGGGCAGCCAGGCGATCATGCCTCCGGTGGGGGACTCCTCCACGCGCAGGGCCACGGTGCGGTAGGCCCAGCCGGCCAGGGAGTCGTCCACGTCATGGGCCGGTGCGTCCTCGCTCAGCGGTACCAGCCGGCGCTGCTGGAGGTCGGCGAGGTAGACCATGGCCTGGGGCACCCCCAGGGCCGTCGCGCACCGGGTGACCGCGGTGGCCAGGTCCAGTACGGCGTTGGCCGGGTCCGCGAGGAACTCCTCGAGTCCACTGGGCGGCTCCGAGGTCGGCACGTCGTCTCCCTTCCACAGCGGTCCAACAGCGGGGTCGCGCGACACGAGCAGTCTCACACCGCCGTGCCGTGCCTGCCCGGCGCGCGGGCCGGCTCACCCGTGTCGCCGATCCGGCGCGGTTGGTCCACGGTGATCAGTACGAGTTGTCCCGCCCTGCGCGGGTACCTGCACCCCAGCTCCGGAACGGCCGGCGGCAAAAGGGAGTCGGTGCCCGCCGGAGCCGAGCGGTGGAGAGGAGACACATCGTGAGTGAACAGGTACCGGCCTCCCCCGGCGCGGACGGCAGCACACCGGTGCCCAGGGACCCGCCCGACCAGCAGGCCGACGGCGGACAGGACCCCTGGGACCTGCAGTTCGACGAGAACCGGCCCCAGAACCAGAACCAGGGCAAGGGCAAGGACGAGGACGAGGGCCAGGAACCGGCCCCGAACCAGGGTCAAGGTCAGGGTCAGGGTCAGGGTGAGGACGTGCCCGACACGGACGAGGCCGGCACCGGCCGGCGCGGCAGCTCCCCGGCGGCGCAGGACCCCTCCGGGTCGCCGGAGCCGGAGGAGCCCTCGGGTTGAGGGCCCGGCAGCACGAACGCGAGGAAAGGGAAACGACGGTGAGCGATGCGGATGAGAACCCGGCGCGGGTCACGGTGGAACTGAGCGGTGCGGCGGACGACGCCGGGAGCGTCTTCGGTGTCCTGGAGGCGGTCTACGCCTCGGACCGGGAGGGCAGTCCGGCGCCCGCGGAGACCACCTCGGGGCCGACCGTGTGGAACGGCGTCTTCGACACCGCCCGTCCGGCGGGCGGCGGGCCGGGCGGGACGCCGTCGCTGAGCGGCCCGGTGACCGCCGCGGTGCAGGGCGGCTATGTCGCGGTCGACCAGATCGTCACGGTGCTCTCGGCGGCCTTCGCCGTCACCGAGGAAGGCTCCGCCTCCGGCGACCAGGAAAAGGACGTGAGCCTGCGCCTGGAAAACCGGTGACCTCGCCCTGGCCCTCGCCCCCGCCCGGCGGCCCGGCCCGCCGGGCGGGAGCATGTCCGGGGGGGCAGTGGGGCCGGCCGGCGGGCCGGGCCTGAGGCCGCTCTCCGGGCCGGCGGCAGGTTGTCCTCGTTCCTGCGGATGAGGCGCCGGCCGCCGAGGAGGTGGTGCCCGCTCCCCCGGGTGGTCTCTCCGTGCGGTCCGGCGTGCACTCATCCGGCGGCGGCCAGCGCGGTCCCGCAGCGGGCGCAGTAGCGGGCGTCGCGTTCGCCGGCCAGGCGGCCGCACCGCGGGCAGACCCGCTCCAGCAGGCAGGCGGGCTCCCCGCCGCCGGCCGTCTCTGGGCCGGTCTCGGGCAGCGGGCGGCGGCGGTGGGCGGTGGTGTAGGTGAGTCCGTGCTCCCCCGCCCGCAGAAAGCGCGGGGTGCGGGCGGGCAGCCAGGCCAGCGCGCCGGGCGCGAGCGGCAGCACCTCCCCCGGTACACGCAGTTCGCCGCTGCCGGCCAGCACGGTGAGCAGGATCCCGCACCCGTTCTCGGTGTGCTCGCCCAGGTCCGCGCCGGGTGCCAGGCGTACGACGGCGGCGTCCAGGTCGCGGCCGTCACCGCCCAGCGACCACACGACGCTGATCTGCCCCGATCCCGGGGCGCCGGTCCGCTCCGGGCCGACGAAGAGCGGGCGGGCACCGGCGGGCTCACTCATGGACACATCCCTTCGGGCGGGGCACCTGGGCGGGGCACGTGGGGCGGAGAGCGGCGGGGCGGGGTCATCCGAAGTGTGCAGCAGCCGGGTCGCTCCTGGCGACGATTCGCCCGGCGCGCGGGGCGCCTAGCGTTTTTCCCACGAGGCCGTCGACCGGCCGGACCGTCCGTGTCCGGCGACCGGTCCGGCCCGCCCCCAGGAGAGGGAAACGGTGCTGTCATGACCGAACCGAGCGAACTCACCGAACTCACCGAACCGAGCGACCTCACCGAGCCGAGCGACCTCACTGAACCAAGCGACCTCACCGAGCGCACCGCGCCGAGCGAGCCGGCCGGGACCGGCGGTCTGCCCGGCCTGCTCGCGCAGTTGCGGCGGCTGGCCGGGCTGCCCCTGGAGCGCGGTGAGACGCTGCCGCCCCAGGCGTACACCTCCCCCGCCTGGTACGAGCGCGAGAGGGAGCAGATCTTCGGGCGGGACTGGCTGTGTGTGGCGCGCAGCGACGAAGTGGCCGCTCCCGGCGACTATCTGCGGGTGGATGTCGCGGGTCATCCGCTGGTCATCACCCGTGACGAGCGGGGTGAGCTGCATGCCCTGTCCCGGGTGTGCCGGCACCGCTTCATGGATGTCCTGCCGCCGGAGACCACCCCCGAGCGCGGCAGCCTGACGCGGCTGACCTGCCCGTACCACACCTGGACCTACCGGCTGGACGGCCGTTATGCGGGGCAGTTGGCGGGGGCGCCGCTGATGAGCAAGGTGGACTTCGGTCCGCGTGAGCGGGCGGCGTGCCGGCTGCCGCAGGCGCGGGTGACGCAGTGGCAGGGCTTCGTGCTGGTGTGCCTGGACCCCGACGCCCCGCCCCTGGAGCCCCAACTGGCGGGCCTGGCGGAGCGGTTGGCCGCCTACGGGCTCGCCGAATGGAAGACGGTGGCCGTCGAAGCATGGCAGGACGTGCCCGCCAACTGGAAGGTGGCGGTGGAGAACGGTTCGGAGAACTACCACCACATGGGCACGCACGCGCAGACCCTGGAGCCGGTGCTGCCCGGGCGCACCACGGTCCTGGACGAGTGCGAGGGCCGCTGGTTCACCATGTTCACCCCCTATGCGCAGGCGCCGGAGGCCGGGCCGCCCCAGGGGATGCTGCTGGCCGGGCTGTTCCCGCAGTGTGTGCTGGCGCTGCTGCCGGATTCCGCGGTGTGGGTGCGCTGGCTGCCCACCGGCCCGGCCACGCATGCGGCGCGCTTCGGGCTGCTGGTGCCGCCGGGCACCGAGCTGAGCCCGGAGCAGCTGGCCGAGGCCCGGGAGTCGGTGCGGGTGCTGCAGGGTGAGGACCTGGTGGCCGTGCAGGGGGTGCAGCGGGGTCTGGAGAGCTCGCCGGGACCCTCCAGCGGCCGCTTCTGTCATCTGGAGCGCCCGCTGTGGCAGTTCCAGCGCTACCTGGCCGGACGGCTGCTGCCGTGAGCACCCAGGGCCGGGCGAAGCGGACGAAGCGGATACGAGTGCGCCTCGAGGTGCTGCTGATGAACTGCGGCTGGCACCGCACGGCCGCATGCTGCCGCGCGCCTCCTCATCAGGGCGCGGCCGGCCGCCGGGTGCCATTCACTCACGCACTTAGGAGGGCACCATGGTCACCCGACGCCGTCTGCTCGGCACAGGACTCGCCGCCGCGGGCGTAGGGCTCACCGGGGCGTCGTTCACCCCCCTGCTCGCCGTGGACCCGGCCAAGGCCAGCCCGGCCAAGGCCGGTCCGTCCACGGCGGCCACCCCCGAACTGTTCACCCGTCCCATGCCGTTGATGCCGGTGCTCAGACCCACCTTCCGCACCTCCACCGCCGATCACTACGACGTCACCATGCGCGCGGTCCGCAGGGAGGTCCTGCCGGGCATCCAGACCGACCTGCTGACCTACAACGGGCACTTTCCCGGCGCGACCATCAAGGCGCGCACCGGGCGCCCGGTGATCGTGCGCCAGCGCAACGAGCTGGACGTGGCCACCTCGGTGCACCTGCACGGCGCGTCGGTGACCCAGGCCAACGACGGGGATCCGATGGACACCCTGGCCCCGGGCGGCGAGCGTATCTACACCTATCCCAACAAGCAGCCGCACGCCTCGCTGTGGTACCACGACCACGCCCACCACAAGGAGTCGGAGAACGTCTACCGCGGGCTGCACGGCAGTTACCTGCTGACCGACGCCATCGAGGACAAGCTGCCGCTGCCCAAGGGCGAGTACGACGTGGTGGTCGCCATCCGCGACGCGCACTTCGATGCGGCGGGGCAGCTCGTCTACACCATGGACGACCAGCAGCGCAGCACGCTGCTGGTGAACGGGGTGCCCTACCCCTACTTCCAGGTCGCGGCCCGCAAGTACCGGCTGCGGTTCGCCAACATGTCCAACCAGCGCTTCATCGGCCTGCGGCTGGCCGACGGCGGCGAGATGATCCAGATCGGGTCGGACGGCGGTCTGCTGCCGCGCCCGCACACCACCGACTCCTTCATCCTCTCGCCCGGTGAGCGCGCCGATGTGGTCATCGACTTCTCGCGGTACGCGGTGGGCCACAAGGTGGTGCTGGAGAACACCATCATCTTCGCCGGCAACGCCGAGCAGGTCGGCCAGGTGATGCGGTTCGACGTGGTGCGCACCGCGGACGATCCCAGTTCGGTGCCCTCGGTGCTGCGTTCGCTGCCGGCGCTGCCCGCGCCGACCAACGAGCGGTCCATCGCGATGCAGATGGAGGAGGGGGTCGCGCACCCCAAGGGGTTCATGGACGGCAAGATGTACGACCCCGCGCGGGTGGATGCCAACATCCGGTTCGGGGCCAGCGAGATATGGACGGTCACCAACACCAATGCGCGGGTGCCGCACAACTTCCACATGCACCTGGTGCAGTTCCGGGTGCTGGAGCGGGGCGGGAAGCCGCCGGCGCCCGGTGAGACGGGCCTGAAGGACACGGTGATCGTCGCGGCGGGCGAGACGGTCAAGCTCCAGGCGACGTTCGACAGTTACCGCGGCTCGTATGTGTACCACTGCCACATGCTCGACCACTCGGCGATGGGCATGATGGCCACGATGAGGATCAGCTGAGGTAGGGCCGCCTGCGGTCCCCTCGGACCGCAGGCGGCCGCCCCGCCCCCCTCTCCCGGGGCCGGGTCAGCCGAACTGGCCGACCTGGTAGTCCCCGGCGGGCTGCTGGGTCAGGACGTTGACGCGGTTGAAGGCGTTCATGACGGCGATGTGGCAGACCAGGGCGGCCAGTTGGTCCTCGTCGTAGTGCCGGGCGGCGTTCGCCCAGGCGGCGTCGGTGACACCGCCGGCCGCGTCGGCGGTCCGGGTGCCCTGTTCGGTCAGCTCCAGGGCCGCGCGCTCGGCGTCGGTGAAGACGGTGGCCTCGCGCCAGGCGGCGACCAGGTGCAGGCGCTGGGCGCTCTCCCCGGCGTGCGCGGCCTCCTTGGTGTGGCTGTCGACGCAGAAGCCGCAGCCGTTGATCTGGCTGGCGCGCAGGCCGACCAGTTCCAGGGTCGCCGCCGGGATCGGTGCCTGTGCGGCCGCTTTCCCCGCTGAGGCCAGGTGCTTCAGGAACCTGGCCGAGACCGGGTTGGCGAAGAGGTTCAAGCGAGCGTCCATGGCGGGCTCCTCTGTCGTGCTGGTGCGTACACAGCTCCGACGAGATGGCCCGGCAAAATGTGACAGCAGCCCGTGTGACCTGCAGGGTCCCTCGCGCCGGGCCGCCCGCCGGGGCGGCCCGGCGCGGCGGTCAGCCGGTGGTCCAGGGGCGCAGCTTTTCGGGGTTGCGCACCGCCCACAGGTGTTTGATGCGGTCGCCCGCGAAGTCGAAGGCGAGCACCGAGACGGTGACGCCGGCCTGCTGGACCACCAGGCCGGGCTCGCCGTTGACGGTGCGCTCCAGGATGGTCAGGCCCGGCGCCTTGCCGGTGATGGTGACCAGGTAGCGGGCGATCTGCTCGCTGCCGCCGGTGGGGGGCGCGGCGTTGACCAGGCCGCCGCCGTCGGCCAGGCCGGTGGCGTCCGGGTCCAGCAGGCTGATCAGGGCGCCGATGTCCTTGGCCTCCCAGGCCTGCTTGAAGTTGCGGACGATGTCGGCGCGCTGGGCGGTGGCGGTGACGCCGTCCTGCTGGGCGCTGCGCAGCCGGCGGCGGGCGGAGGAGGCCAGCTGGCGGCAGGCCGCCGGGCTGCGGCCGACGCTTTCGGCCACTTCGGCGAAGGAGTACCGAAAGACGTCGTGGAGGATGAACGCGACCCGCTCGGCCGGGGTCATCGACTCCAGGACGACGAGGAAGGCCATGTTGACCGACTCGTCCAGGGTGATGCGGTCGGCCGGGTCGGCGGTGCCGCTGGAACGGCCGCTGATCCACTCCGAGTGGTCGGGCAGCGGCTCGGGGATCCACTCCCCCACATAGCGCTCGCGCCGGGCGCGGGCCGAGCCGAGCAGGTCCAGGCAGATGCGGCTGGCCACGGTGGTCAGCCAGCCGCCGGGCGAGGCGACCGCCTCGCGCTGCGCGCGGGACATGGCATACCAGCGGGCGTAGGCCTCCTGCACGACGTCCTCGGCGTCGGCCAGCGAGCCCAGGAAGCGGTACGCGAGGTTGATCAGCTGACGCCGCTCGCTCAGGACCGCGCCCAGGCCCGCCTCAAGCTGATCGTCTTCTGGCTCGGTCTGCGTCCTCATCGTGTCGCGTGCTCCTTTGGCCGAAAATGCCGTCATCGGATACGACGAGACAGCCGCCAGGAATGTGAGGTCACCGACCTTCTGGCGGTATTCCAGCGCCCTCCTAGTCGTATCAAATAGTCATTTGGCATGAGCAAACACAAAGTCATCGTGGAGCAGTACCGCGACGGGGTCCTCAGCGGCGATCACGAGAAGGTCCTGTCCCTGGTGACCGACGACGTGGTGTGGGAGAGCCTGGGCCAGCTGCGGGTGCAGGGCAAGGACGCGCTGCGGGGCGTCATTCACAACAAGGACGGTGTCGTCGTGAAGGGCGTGGTCCAGCGTCCGTCCATCACCGTCGACCGGCTGATCGAGGAGGGCGACCATGTGGTCGCCACCGGCCGCGCCGCCCTGACCCTGCCCACCGGGGCCACCGCGGAGTTCCTCTTCTGCGACGTGTTCACCTTCGCCGGTGACGCGATCAGCCGCCTGGAGAGCTACAAGGTGCCCCTGGGCGCCCCGCCGCAACAGGGCTGAGCGCGGCGGGACTTGGCCGCCCGGGGGTCAGCCCGCCGTCCAGGGGCGCAGCTTTTCGGGGTTGCGCACCGCCCAGATGTGCGTGATGCGATCGCCCGCCACGTCGAAGGCGAGCACCGAGACGGTGACGCCGTCCTGCTGGGCGACCAGGCCGGGCTGGCCGTTGACGGTGCGCTCCAGGATTGTCAGGTCGGGGGCCTTGCCGGCGACCTCGGCGAAGACCCGGGCGATCTGCTCGCCGCCGGTGACCGGGCGCAGTTCGGCGCTGACCAGGCCGCCGCCGTCGGCGATGGTGGTGGCGTCGGGGTCGAGCAGGCCGATGAGGGCCTCGATGTCCTTGGCCTGCCAGGCCTGCTTGAAGTCGCGCACCAGATCGGCGCGCCGGGCGGGCGCGGCGGTGGGGGCCTGCGCGTGGGTGATGCGGCGGCGGGCGGAGGAGGCCAGCTGGCGGCAGGCCGCCGGGCTGCGGCCGACGATCTCGGCGATCTCGGCGAAGGAGTAGTGGAAGACGTCATGGAGGATGAACGCGACCCGCTCGGCCGGGGTCATCGAGTCCAGCACCACGAGGAAGGCCATGTTGACCGACTCGTCCAGGGTGATGCGGTCGGCCGGGTCGGCGGTGCCGCCGGAGCGGCCGCTGATCCACTCCATGTGGTCGGGCAGCGGCTCGGGGATCCACTCCCCCACATAGCGCTCGCGCCGGGCGCGGGCCGAGCCGAGCAGGTCCAGGCAGATGCGGCTGGCGACCCGCGTCAGCCAGCCGCCGGGCGCGGCGACGGCGTCCCGCTGCTGTTCGGACATGGCATACCAGCGGGCGTAGGTCTCCTGGACGACGTCCTCGGCGTCGGCCAGCGAGCCCAGGAAGCGGTACGCGAGGTTGATCAGCTGACGCCGCTCGCTGAGAACCGCGCTCAGGCCCGGCTCGAGACGGCTGTCCTCCGGCTGGGAATGCATGCTCATGGTGTCGCCAACTCCCTTGGCTGCGCCCTGCCTTCACCCATATCGATGAGGCATTGCCCGAAGGTGGCGCGCGTCACCTCACATTACAACGGCCTGTGTCGTCGTACAGGTGGAGATCGAATTCCTGGCCGGGCTCCATCCCCCGGTCGCCCGGCCGAGGAATCCCCGCTCTCCTGCCCCGGCTTCGGTCCCGAAGCCGCTCATCACCTGCCAGGAGAATTCCCGTGACCTCAGCCCCGATCCGCGGCTCACCAGCACGGCCGGGCGCGGCCTCCACGGCCCGTCGCCCGGTGTGCGAGACCCAGTGACAGACGCTGGGCGCCCTCGGCCGACGCCGGCCGCGGGGCTCCGGTCAGCGGGGGCGCCGACAGCGCCGTGCAGGGCCGGCGGCGCCCCGCGAACTGGCCGCCCAGGACGGCCTCCTGGGCTTTTTCCTCTTCCTTTACCGATACCGAATTTCTTTCCCAAGGGTCCGGCCCTCGCGCGTGAGCGGCCGTGCCCGCCGGCGTCACCCGTACAGAACACGCAGAAGAAAAGGAAACAGCTGTGGAACCTGTGAACGTTGCGATCATCTATTACAGCGCCACCGGCAACGTGCACACGTTGGCTCAAGCAGTGGCCGAGGGCGCGGAGAAGGCGGGTGCGAGGGTGCGGCTGCGCAAGGTGGCCGAGACCGCCCCGGAGGCGGCGATCAGCGCCAATCCGGCCTGGGTGCAGCACCGCGAGGCCACCGGCGACATCGCCGAGGCCAGCCATGACGATCTGGCCTGGGCGGACGCGGTGCTGTTCGGCACCCCCAGCCGGTTCGGGAACCCCGCCAGCCAGCTGCGGGCCTTCATCGACACCACCGGCCCCCTCTGGTTCGAAGGGAAGATCGCCGGCAAGGTGTTCTCCGCCTTCACCGCCAGCAACACCGCCCACGGCGGCCAGGAATCCACCATCCTGGCGCTGTCCAACACCTTCTACCACTGGGGCGGCATCATCGTGCCCCCCGGCTACACCGACCCCATCCAGTTCCAGTCCGGCAACCCCTATGGCACCTCGCACGTCGCCGGCGACGGCGCCCCCGGCGACATCGCCCTGCAGGCCGCCCGCCACCAGGCCCGCCGCGTCGTCGACACCGCCGCCGCCCTCAAAGCCGGCCACGCCGCCCTCTGAGCGAGCGGCCCCGGCGGACACCGGGCAGGGGTGAGGGGCCGCCGGCCATCGGGCCGGCGGCCCCTCTCTTTTTTGCTTGTGTGCTGAGGGTGCCTCTGGGTGGGTTCAGGAGGGGATCCAGTCCCGTTGGATGTGGGGGGTGGGGATGCTCAGGGCCCGCATGTGTTCGATGGGGTTGGTGTATTCGCGGCTGGCGGCGATGAGGCCGTCGTCGAGGGTGAAGCCGTGGATGAAGTGGTTGCGGTAGCGGCCCTCGGGATAGCCGGGGAAGCGGATGGTGCCCTCGCCGTCGCACTCCACCCAGATGACGGCCGGGTCCTGGGTCTCGTAGAGGCGGACGTCGAACCACTCCCAGTCCGGCAGGACCTGCAGGGACAGCTCGCCGTGGCGCTGAAGGTTGTCGCGGCCCTGGACGGTGATGGGCCGGCCGATGTCGGTGTTGAACAACGACGCCGTGCCCTCTGGGGTGTAGAGGGTGTAGCGGCGCAGCCGGGCTTCTGGCCCGGTTTCCATGTACTGCTCCACGGCCCGCCGGTTGCGGGCGCGCAGCTCCAGGTGGCTGGTGAACACCGGGCCGTCGGCCACGTGGTGGGGGCTGGTCAGGGGGGTGCTCATGGCGTCTCCGAAAAGGGGTGGGGGTCAGGGCTGCAGGCGGGTGGTGGTCCAGCCGTGTGGGGTGCGGTCGTAGCGCAGCCGCTCGTGCAGCCGGTCGGTGCCGTTGGCCCAGAACTCCACCGCGTCGGGTTCCAGGCAGAAGCCCACGAACGCCTCGGGGCACGGCAGCGGCCGCTCCAGGGCGCCCAGTTCCAGGGCCTGGGCGCGGATGGTCTCGAAGTGTTCGAGGTCGCGCAGGGGTTCGCTCTGCAGGGAGACGGTGGACATGGCGTGGGTGAACACCGCGCGGGCCGCCCACAAAGCTTCGGCCTCGGCGCGCGGGAGTTGGCGCACGGGGCCGGCCAGGGTGATCTGCTGGCTGGTCTCGCGCCAGTACAGCACGCCCGAGGCGTAGGGGTTGGCGGCCAGTTCGCGGCCCTTTTGGCTGCCGGCGTGGGTGATGAAGACGATGCCGTGCTCGGTGACCTGGTTGACGGCCAGGATCCGTGAGGAGGGCCGGCCGCGCTCGTCGGCGGTGGCAAGCGCCAGGGCGCGCGGTTCGCGCACGCCGTGGGCGGTGGCCTGGGCCAGCCAGTCGCTGAGCAGTCCCATCGGCTCGGCGGGCGGGGTGCGGAACTGGGGGAAGTCCACCTCCACGGTGCCCGTCAGCGTCTCCGAACGCCGCGAGGGAGTACGGCCGTTGGTCTTCTGGGACAGCTCAGACATGAGTCATTCCTTCGGAAAAGAAGAGCAGGGGGTGCCGGGCCGGCGCTCGGGGGAGGGCGCCGGCCCGGCGGTCTTGGGGTGGCCCGCTCAGGCCGGGTCGGGGGTGCGGGCGGGGGCCAGGAGTCCGGCCAGGACGGTGCCCACGATGCGCGGGCCCTGGCGGGTGAGGACGGATTCGGGGTGGAACTGCAGGGAGGCGAAGCCCGGTCCGCGCAGGGCGTGCACCTCCGCGGTGGCCGCGTCCCGGCTGACCTGGACCAGCTGGCCGTCGGGCACCCCGGGCACGCCGTGGGTGGTGAACTCCTCGTCGTCGCTCAGCAGCGCGAAGGTGTTGTAGTAGCCGACGTGTTCGGCGGTGCCGAACAAGTCGATCTCCTTTTGGACGCCCTGGTTGGGCACGCTCCTGCGGCGCAGGGGCAGGCCCAGTTGCAGGCCCAGGACCTGGTGGCTGAGGCAGACGGCCAGGAAGGGGCGCTGTTCGCGCAGCAGGGTGGCCACGGCGGTGTGCAGGTGGTGCATCTTGGGGTGGGCCACTTCCTGCGGGTCGCCGGGGCCGGGGCCCATCACGACCAGGTCGTGGCCCTCGAAGGTGTAGTCCTGGTCGTAGCGGCGCACGGTGACCTGCAGGCCCAGCGAGCGCAGCTGCTGGTCGATCATCGAGGTGAAGGTGTCCTCGGCGTCGACGACCAGGACCTTGCGGCCGGCCAGCTGGGGCAGGGCGGCGCTGCGGTGTTGCAGGTCGGAGAGCCAGAAGTCGGCGATGGTGTCGTTGCGCAGTTCCAGGGCGCGGCGGACGCTGGGGTGGTCGGCGAAGCGGGTGGTGGTGTCGCCGTTGAGGGCGGCGACCAGGCCGGCGGCCTTGGCGCGGGTCTCGGCGGCCTCCGAGGCGGGGTCGGAGTGGCGCACGATGGTGGCGCCGACGCCGATGGCCAGGCGTCCTTGGGGGCTGATGTCGGCGGTGCGGATGAGGATGGCGGAGTCCATCACCCGCTCGCCGTGGGCGTCGCGTCCGATGAGGGCGGCGGCGCCGCTGTAGTAGCCGCGGCCGCCGGGCTCGTACTGGTGGATGATGCGGCAGGCGCTTTCCAGGGGGCTGCCGGTGACGGTGGGGGCGAACATCGTCTCGCGCAGGATGTCGCGCACGTCGCGGTCGGTCTGGCCCTCGATGAAGTACTCGGTGTGGGCGAGGCGGGCCATTTCCTTGAGGTAGGGGCCCACCACGCGGCCGCCGGTGTCGCAGATGCGGGCCATCATCTTCAGTTCCTCGTCGAGGACCATGTAGAGCTCGTCGGTCTCCTTGCGGTCGCCGAGGAATTCCAGCACGCCTTCCAGGGTGGAGCCGGAGGGCGGGTAGCGGTAGGTGCCGCTGATCGGGTTCATGACGGCGGTGCCGTCCTGGAGGCTGACGTGGCGCTCGGGTGAGGCGCCGACCAGGATGCGGCTGCCGGTGTGGATCAGGAAGGTCCAGTGGGCGCCGGACTCGCGCTGCAGCAGCCGCCGGAAGAGGGCCGGGGCGCTGGCGGGGCCGTAGTCGGTGATGTCGGCGACGAAGGTGCGCTTGATGACGAAGTTGGCGCCTTCGCCGGTGCCGATCATCTCCTTGGCGATGCGGCGCACCACGTCCTCGTAGGCGGCGTCGTCCACGTCGAAGTCGCCGCCCGACAGCGGGGTGGGGACGTCGGGGATGCGGGCCAGGGCCTGGTCCAGGGGCAGTTGCTGCTGGCCGGTGACGGTCATCGCCACCAGCGGGGTGCCGTCGTCCGCGCAGGCGAAGCCGCGTTCGGCCAGCTGCCGGTAGGGCATGACGACCAGGACTTCGTGGCGGGCGGGGGCGCCGGGGGCGGGGGCCTCGGGCAGCGGGATGTCGGCCAGGGTGGCGGGCAGGGACACCGCGCCGGTCAGCACCTCCACGGTGCCGGGGCCGGTGGCGCCGGGCCGGTGCAGCAGGGCGAAGGCCGGTGCCCGGCCCTCCAGTACCTGGTCCAGCAGGTCGGCGGCCGGCTGCGGTGCGGGGGTGGTGGGGGTGGGTGGTGTCTGTGTCATGTGAACAGCCCCTTGACGGTGGTGACCCGGGCGCAGCGCTCGGCGGCGTAGGTGAGGGCCGAGCGGTGGTAGTCCTGGGAGAAGTCGGCGGTGGCGTCCGCGACGAAGAACGGCTGGATGTCGTGGGTGAAGGCGTCCACGGCGGTGGCCAGGACGCCGACGTGGGCGTAGACGCCGCACAGGATGAGCTGGTCGCGGCCGGCGGCGCGCATCCGCTCGAGCAGGTCGGTCTTGAAGAAGGCGCTGTAGCGCCACTTGGTGAGCAGCCAGTCCTGTCCGGTGGGGGCGAGGGCGTCGACGACCTGGCGGTCCTCGGGGGCGGGGCGCATGCCCGGGCCCCAGAAGTCCTTGAGCAGGCCGCGCTGTTCGTCGTTCATGCCGCCGGGCTGGGCGGTGTAGGCGACGGGGATGCCCAGGGCGGCGCACCGGTCGCGCAGCTGGGCGGCGTGGGTGATGAGGTCCTGGCGCAGGCCGGCGGGGAAGGGCTTGAGGAAGTAGCGCTGCATGTCGTGGACGAGGAGGACCGCGCGGTCGGCGTCGGCGGTCCAGGACACGGCGGCCGGGGGCAGGTCGCCCTCGGCGGGCAGGGGGTAGGGGCTGATGGGGGGTATGCCGGTCATGGTTCCAGTCCTTGGACGTGATGCGTGGCTGGGGATGTGGGGGCCGGGTGGGTCAGGCGGGCCAGGCGTTGACGGCGTGCAGGGCCTGGGTGGGGTTGAGGCGGGGGTCGCAGCACGAGGTGTAGCGCTCGCCCACCCGCTCCAGGTCGGCCTCGGTGCTGGCGCACTCGGTGACGTCGTCGGGGGTGGTCTCCAGGTGCAGGCCGCCGGCGATGCCGCCGCCGTCCTGCACGGCCCGTACGAAGCCGGTGATCTCGCGGGCGACGGTGTCGACCATGCGGGTCTTGTAGCCGCCGGGCGCGGTGACGGTGTTGCCGTGCACCGGGTCGCTCAGCCAGATCGCGGGGTGGCCGGCCTCGCGGACCGCCTCGACCAGGCGGGGCAGGCGCTCGGTGACCTTGTCCGCGCCCATCCGGGCGATCAAGGTGAGCCGGCCCGGGTCGCGCCAGGGGTCCAGCTTCTCGCACAGCGCCAGCAGCTCGTCCACCTCCATGGCGGGTCCGACCTTGCAGGCCACCGGGTTGCTGACCTCGGCGAGCAGGGCGACGTGGGCGCCCTCGACCTGGCGGGTGCGCTCGCCGATCCAGGGCCAGTGCGTGGAGCCGAGGAAGAGGCGGCCCTTGTCGTCGGTGCGCAGCATGGGCATCTCGTAGTCCAGCAGCAGCGCCTCATGGCTGGTCCACACCAGGGGTTCGACGACGTCGCGGCCGGCGGCGCGCTCGCGCCAGCCCAGGTGTTCGAGGATGTCGCCGGCGGCCATGTAGCCGGTGAGGATCCGCAGCGGGTCGGGGCGGCGGCTCTCGGCGTCGGGTTCGGGGCCGTTGACCATGTGGCCGCGGAAGACGGGCAGTTCGAGGCCGTCGATGATTTCGGT
>NZ_JBIRFV010000015.1:0-187857 GCF_044327655.1 Streptomyces sp. NPDC018029
ACGCCGGCGGGAAGACCCTCCAACGTCGCGACAAGCGCGGGTCCGTGCGACTCCCCCGCGGTCAGCCAACGCAACCTGCTCAACGGTGTGCTCCTCATGCTCGCGCCTCGAACTGCGGTCTTCGACGGCGCGGCCGGGTGCGCGGCCCTGGCCCGCCACCCCGATCCTCCCACGACCTGAGGCGCGACCTGCCGTCCGGTCCATCTGACGGACGTCATCGGCCCACCCCTCGGTCGCGCCTCGACCACGGCGCGACCAGGGATTTACCGGGCGGCGAGCGCGCGCTCCCCCGCCTTGCGCATGGCGGCCAGCGGCGCGGGCGCGCGACCCGTCATCTGCTCGACCTGGAGCACGGCCTGGTGGACGAGCAGGTCGAGTCCGCTGACGACCGCCCCGCCGTACGCCGACCAGCGCGCCGCGAGGTCGGTGGGCCACGGGTCGTACAGCACGTCGAAGAGGGTGGCGGGCCGCTCGGGGACCAGACCGGCCAGCGCGTCCGTGGTGCCCGCCGGGGTCGTGGCGATCACCAGGGGGGCGGTCAGCGCCTCGCGGGCGTCCTCCCAGGCCTCGGTCCTGACCTCCACGTCGAGGCGTTCGCCCCACTGCCGCATCTCGGCGGCGCGGGCGTCGCTGCGTACGTAGACGACGACCTCGCCCGTGCAGATCCGGGCGAGCGCGGCCAGCGCCGACGACGCGGTGGCGCCCGCGCCGAGGATCGCG
This sequence comes from Streptomyces sp. NPDC018029, assembly GCF_044327655.1. Classification (NCBI taxonomy): domain Bacteria; kingdom Bacillati; phylum Actinomycetota; class Actinomycetes; order Kitasatosporales; family Streptomycetaceae; genus Streptomyces; species Streptomyces sp. NPDC018029. The sequence continues at coordinate 721 of NZ_JBIRFV010000015.1, forward strand.
GCCGACTCGACCTGTTCGATGCCGTGCTCGCGGAGCGCGGCGACCATGCCGGGGATGTCGGTGTTGTCGCCGGTGCGCCGCCCGTCGGGGCCGAACACCACCGTGTTCACCGCCTCGACGGACGCGGCGGTCTCGCTGATCCCGTCGAGCAGCGGCATGATCGCCCGCTTCAACGGCATGGTCAGCGAGAGCCCGGCCCATTCGGGGCCGAGTTTTTCGACGAATTCGGGCAGGGCCGCCTCGTCGATCTCGAAACGGTCGTACGTCCAGTCGCTCAGGCCCAATTCCTCGTACGCCGCGGTGTGCAGCACCGGGGAGAGTGAATGGGCGATCGGGGAGCCGAGGACTGCGGCTCGTCGCTTCTGCGCGCTCATTGCCCCTTCAGGTATTTCTCGCGGTTCCGGTTCTGTTCCTCGTTCGTTTCGGCGAAGAGCGTCTTGTCCTCGCTGACGGAGACGAAGTAGTACCAGTTGCCCTTGGCGGGATGCAGTGCGGAATTCAGCGCCACCTCTCCCGGGTTTCCGATCGGCCCGGGCGGCAGGCCCTTGATCTTGTACGTGTTGTACGGGTCCTTGAGCTTGCGGAGCTCGTCGACCGAGCCCGTCGCCAACTCGGATTTGCCGCGCAGGTAGTTCACCGTCGAGTCGAAGTCCAACAGGCCGTATGTCTCGGTGTTGTTGGGCTTGAGGCGGTTGTAGACGACCGTGGCGACCTTCTCGAAGTCGTGCTTGTACTTGCCTTCGGCCTGGACCAGGCTCGCCACGGTGAGAAGTTCGAGCGGATTCTTGAGGTTCAGGTCCTTGGCCTTGGAGGCGAGGCCGAGCTCGTCGTACTTCTCCGTCGCGTGGGCGACCATGTTCTTGAGGACGTCCGCGGGCTTCTGGCCCTTCGCGACCGGATAGCTGGAGGGATAGAGGAATCCTTCCAGTGGGTCCTTGATGTCCTTGTTCGTATTGGCCCAGGCAGGAAGTCCGAGGCTCCGCCATTCCTTCTTGGCCACGTTTTCCGTGGTGCCCTTGGCCACGTCGAGGCGGTCATCGATCTGCTCGTAGACCCAGACGTTCCGCCGGCCCTCGGGAATGATGAGGTTGCTGCGGCTCTTCGGGTTGAGCATCAGCGCGACGGCGCTCTTGGCGGACATGTGCTTCTTGAGCGTGTAGACGCCCGACTGAATGGACTTGCCCTGCTGGTGCTGCCCCTGGGCGGAGACGAACGCGTCGACGCTCTTGACGACGCCCGCGTCCTTCAGCTTCTGCCCGATCGCGTAACCGCTGGAGGCCTTGGGGATCTCGACGACGGCCGTCCCCGAGCCCTCACCCGCGTAGTCCGGCGCCGTGCCGAAACGGTCCTGGTAGAACTGGTAGCCGAAGTAGCCGACTCCGCCGAGGCCGCCGCCGAAGACGAGCGTGACGACCAGACAGGCACAGCCGTTGCGGCGCTTCTTGGGCTTCTTTCCGCCACGGCCGCCGCGCCGGTCGCCCCGGCGGCCCGCCCCGTCGTCGTCCTCGGCGTCGTCGCCCGCGAAGAAGGCATGTTCGCCCTGGTCAGGACCCGGGTCCCAGTCCGTCTCAGAGTCGGACCCGGACTCGGGGGGCCCGGGCGAGCGTCGGCGACCGGGCGGCTCCGGCGGCGAGTAGGCGTCCGGCGTGGAGTAGTAGTCGTGGCTCTCCGAGCCGTAGCCGGCCTGCTGAGCGCCGTAGGGGTCCATCGGGTCGCCGCTGTAGGGGACCTGGCCCTGCTGACCGGTGTCCCAGCCACCGTCGCCACCGTTGTAGCCGTGCTCGGGGCCGCCGTTGTAACCCTGGCCGGAATCGCCGTTGTAGCCCTGGTCCGAGCCTCCGTGGTAACCCTGACCGGCGTCGCCGTTGTACTGCTGCTGGCCGCCGTACTGCTGTTGCTGTCCGTAGGCCTGCTGCTGTCCGGTGCTCCAGTCACCGCCGTACTGGGAATCGTGCGACGGCTGCTGCTGGTGCGGCTGCTGATGCTGGTGCGGCTGCTGCGGGTGGTACTGCCCCTGGCCGCCGTAGGTGGACGTGCCGCCCGAAGGCTCCTGTCCTCCCCATCCGCGGTCCCCGTACAACGGGTCCTCCGGATGCCACGGTTCGGAGCCTGGGCCCCGGCCATACTCAGTCATCGATCCCCTACATGCCGCGAGGCGGGGCCGCCGTCGGGATGGCCGGGCAACCGTTCCGCCTCTTGATGCTGTGCGGCAGCTGTTCGAACGCCGCCGCATCGCGCGGAACGTTACCGTATCGCGATCAGATGACCACTTCGACGCCCTCGCCGGGAGCTTTACCTGACGCCCGTTCGGACTCCAGGGCCTGCTGCAGGATGATCACAGCCGCCGCCTGATCGATGACAGACCTGCCCTTTTTGGACTTCACGCCGGAGGCGCGCAGCCCCTGACTGGCCGTCACTGTGGTCATCCTCTCGTCCACGAGCCTCACCGCAATGGGGGCGACCATGCGGGCGAGGTCCCGGGTGAACGCGCGGACCTTGGCGGCCGCCGGGCCCTCGCCCCCGTTCAGGGAGCGAGGGAGGCCGACGACGATCTCGATCGGCTCGTACTCGTCGGCGAGCTGCTTCAAGCGGCGCTGGGCGGCCGGGACATCGCGCCCCGGCACCGTCTCCACCGGCGTGGCCAGGATCCCGTCGGGGTCGCACGAGGCGACCCCGATGCGGGCGTCCCCGACGTCGATGGCGAGGCGGCGGCCGCGGCGCATGCCCCCTGACTGCCCTGCCGACTCCGTCATCAGGCCGTCTCGGTGACGAGGCGCTCGACGGCGGCGATGGCGTCGCCGATGGCGGCCGGGTTCTGGCCGCCGCCCTGGGCGACGTCCGGCTTGCCGCCGCCACCGCCGCCGAGGGTCTTGGCGGCCGTACGGACCAGGTCGCCGGCCTTGAAGCCGCGCTCACGGGCGGCTTCGTTGGTGGCGATGACCGTCAGCGGCCGGCCGTTGGCCGTGGTGAAGAGCGCGACGACGGCCGGGCGGTCGCCCTGGATGCGGCCGCGCACGTCGAGGACCAGCTTGCGCAGGTCGTCGGCGCCCGTGCCGTCCGGCACCTGCCCGGTGACGACGGCGACACCGCGCACGTCCTTGGCGGACTCGACGAGACCGGCGGCGGCCTGGAGGACCTTCTCCGCGCGGAACTTCTCGATCTCCTTCTCGGCGTCCTTCAGCTTGGCGAGCATGCCGGAGATCTTCTCGGGCAGCTCCTCGGGACGGCCCTTGACCAGCTCCTGGAGCTGGGCGACAACCGTGTGCTCCTTGGCGAGGAAGTTGTACGCGTCGACGCCGACCAGCGCCTCGATGCGGCGCACGCCGGAGCCGATGGAGGACTCGCCGAGGAGCTTCACCAGACCCAGCTGGGCGGTGTTGTGGACGTGCGTACCGCCGCACAGCTCCTTGGAGAAGTCGCCGATGGTGACGACGCGCACGCGCTCGCCGTACTTCTCGCCGAACTCGGCGATGGCGCCCTGCTTCTTCGCGTCGTCGATCGACATGACCTCGGCCTGGACGTCCAGTTCCCTGGAGAGCACCGAGTTGATCTTCTGTTCGACGTCCGTCATCACGGCGGTGGGCACGGCGGACGGCGAGCCGAAGTCGAAGCGGAAGCGGCCGGGCTGGTTCTCGGAACCGGCCTGGGCGGCCGTCGGGCCGAGCGCGTCGCGCAGCGCCTGGTGGGTGAGGTGCGTGGCGGAGTGGGCGCGGGCGATGGCGCGGCGGCGGTGGGCGTCGATCGACGCCCACACCGGGGCACCCACGGTGATCTCGCCGACCTGGACGACACCCTTGTGGACGTGCACGCCGGGCACCGGCTTCTGCACGTCACGGATCTCGACGATCGCGCCGCTGTCCAGGCGGATGCGGCCGGTGTCGCCGATCTGGCCGCCGCCCTCGGCGTAGAACGGGGTGCGGTCGAGGACGATCTCGACTTCGTCGCCCTCGGTGGCGGCGGGCGAGGAGACGCCGTTGACCAGCAGGCCGACGATCTGGGCCTCGTTCTCCGTGAGGGAGTAGCCGGTGAAGTCGGTGGCGCCGGAGGTGTCGGCGATCTCGCGGTAGGCGTGCAGGTCGGCGTGGCCGGTCTTCTTGGCCATGGCGTCGGCCTTGGCGCGGTCCCGCTGCTCCTTCATGAGGCGGCGGAAGCCGTCCTCGTCCACGGAGAGGCCCTGCTCGGCGGCCATCTCCAGGGTGAGGTCGATGGGGAAGCCCCACGTGTCGTGCAGCAGGAACGCCTTGTCGCCGGAGAGGACCTTGCCGCCGGCGGCCTTGGTCTCGGTGACGGCGGTGTCGAGGATGTTCGTGCCGCCCTTGATGGCCTTGAGGAAGGCGGCCTCTTCGGCGAGGGCGACGGTCTCGATGCGCTTGCGGTCGGTGACGAGCTCCGGGTACTGCTGCCCCATCGTCTCGATCACGACGTCGACGAGGTCCTTGACGACGGGACCGGTGGCGCCGAGCAGGCGCATGTTGCGGATGGCGCGGCGCATGATGCGGCGCAGCACGTAGCCGCGGCCCTCGTTGCCGGGGGTGACGCCGTCGCCGATGAGCATCGTCGACGTACGGATGTGGTCGGCGACCACGCGCAGGGAGACGTCCGTGCCGTGCTCGGCGCCGTAGCGCACGCCGGTGAGCTCGGTGGCCTTGTCCATGACGACGCGCAGGGTGTCCGTCTCGTACATGTTCTGTACGCCCTGGAGGATCATGGCGAGACGCTCGAGACCGAGACCGGTGTCGATGTTCTTGGTCGGCAGCTCGCCGAGGATCTCGAAGTCCTCCTTCGAGGTGCCCTCGCCGCGCTCGTACTGCATGAAGACCAGGTTCCAGATCTCCACGTAGCGCTCGTCGTTGACGGCAGGGCCGCCCTCGACGCCGAACTCCGGGCCGCGGTCGTAGTTGATCTCCGAGCAGGGGCCGCAGGGTCCGGGCACGCCCATGGACCAGAAGTTGTCCTTCTTGCCCAGGCGCTGGATGCGCTCGGCAGGGACGCCGACCTTCTCGCGCCAGATCTGCTCGGCCTCGTCGTCGTCGAGGTAGACCGTGATCCACAGCCGCTCGGGGTCGAGGCCGAAGCCGCCCTTCTCGACGGGGCTGGTCAGCAGCTCCCAGGAGAGCGTGATGGCGCCTTCCTTGAAGTAGTCGCCGAAGGAGAAGTTGCCGCACATCTGGAAGAACGTGCCGTGGCGCGTGGTCTTGCCGACCTCTTCGATGTCGGGCGTGCGCACGCACTTCTGCACGCTGGTGACGCGCGGCGCGGGCGGCTTGACCTCACCCAGGAAGTAGGGCTTGAAGGGCACCATGCCAGCGGGGACGAGCAGCAGAGTCGGGTCGTCCGCGATGAGCGACGCCGAAGGGACGACGGTGTGCCCGCGCTCCTCGAAGAAGCTCAGCCAGCGGCGGCGGATTTCAGCCGACTCCATCAGTGGTCCTCATTCCAGTTGTACTGCGTCTTCTTGTGGTTCGTGTTACTGCTGGGGTTCTTGCTGAGATGGTTCTCGATGACCGCGAAGCGGCGCGAGGCGGGCAGCTCGGCGTCGGGGTGGTCCCGCAGCCCCAGCGCCTCGTCCAGTTCGGCCTCGCGCTCGGCCATGCCGTCGCGGATGTCGAGCGCGAAGTCCTTCAGGCGGTGGCCCGTCTCGATCGCCTTGTTCGCGGCCTGCGCGGCGAGGCTCTCGGGGGTCAGCTGCTTGAGCTTGCGGTTGACCTTGGTGGTGGCCCATACGCCGGCGGCTGCGCCCGCGGTGAACCAGAACGTACGGCGGAACATCGCTGCGTCAGTCCCTCTTACTCCGGTTGGCCCGCTTGGTCCGCCGTGCGGACGGGACGGTTCGGCCCACGATCACCGTACGACGGGACGGCCTGGCGGGCATTTCCTCTGCCGCGGGGGCGGCCTTGCGGCTGATGGCCCTGCGGACGCCGTAGCCGAACGCGGCGACCTTGACGAGCGGGCCACCGAAGGTGGAGGCGACCGTCGTGGACAGCGCCGACGCGTTCGACGTGACCTCCTGGACGTCGGAGGCGATGGCGTCGACGCGGTCGATCTGCGTCTGCGCGGAGCGCACCGCGGTGGAGGCGTCCGCCAGCAGGGGCACCGCCTGCTCGGTCACCTCCGCGACGAGCTTGGTGGTCGCCCTGAGCGTCTGGGCCAGCCTCGCCAGTGCCACCGCGAGGAAGGAGACCAGGATCGCCCAGAAGACGGCCACCAGGATCCCGGCAACCTCTCCACCGGACACTTGGCACCGCTCCCTGAATCTCGTCCCTGAACTTCGTACCTGAACATCTAAAAGTCGTCCTCCGACCCTATCGCGCCGGTGGCGTCGCTCCGTACCGCATTCCCCGCCGCTTGCCCAGGAGTTGCCCGGCATGATTGTACGGAGCGCAAACGACTGGGTACGCTCCGTACCCCATGCGACCCTCTCAGCCCGGCAATCTCCCCCTGGAACTGAACGCCTTCGTCGGGCGCGAGACCGAACTCACCGAGCTCACCGCCGCGTTGGAGGCCGGGCGGCTGGTCACGGTCACCGGGGTCGGCGGGGTCGGGAAGTCCCGGCTGGCCGTGCGGGCCGCGGCGCGGAGCGGACCGCGCGACGGCGCCTGGCTGGTGGATCTCACGGCGCTGCGGGACCCGGACCTGCTCGACCACGCGGTCGTCGAGGCCCTGGAGCTGACGGACCACACGAAGAGGCCGCCGCGCCAGGTGCTGCTCGGGCACCTCGCGGAGCGGGAACTGCTGCTCGTCGTCGACGGTTTCGAGCACCTCGTCGACGCCTGCGCCTCGCTGGTGCGCGATCTGCTGGTGCACTCCCCCGGGCTGCGGGTGCTGGCCGTGGGGCGCCGGCCGCTGGAGACCGAGGGCGAGCGGCTCTTCCCGCTCGCGCCGATGCCCTGCCCGGAGGCGGCCGCGCTCTTCACCGACCGTGCGACGGCCGGTCTGCCCGGTTTCGTCCTCGACGACGGCAATCGCGCGGACGTCATGGAGCTGTGCCGGCGTCTCGACGGCATCCCGCTCGCCGTGGAGCTGGCCGCGGGACGGCTGCGGGCGCTCTCGCCCGCGCAGCTCCTCGCCCGGCTCGACGACCGGTTCCGGCTGCTCACCGGCGCCCGGCGCGACACCCCGGCGCGCCATCAGACGCTGCGGACCGCGATCGGCTGGAGCCACGAGCTGTGCGCGCCGCGGGAGCGGCTGCTGTGGTCACGTCTCTCGGTGTTCGCCGGACAGTTCGACCTGGAGGCCGCCGAATACGTCTGCGCCGGGGACGGGCTGCCCGCCGATGATGTGCTTGACGTACTGGACGAGCTCCTCGCACAATCCGTCCTCACCCGTGAGGAGGGGCCCTCGGGGGTGCGCTACCGCATGCTCGACACGGTCAGGGCCTACGGCGCCGACTGGCTGGCGGCGGCGGGCGAGAGCGCACGGATGCGGCGCAGGCACCGCGACTGGTATCTGGGGTTCGCCACCTGGTGCGAGCTGGACTGGTTCTCGCCGCGCCAGCAGGAGATCGCCGCGCTCGTCGACGCCGAACTGCCCAATCTGCGGGCCGCGTTGGAGTTCTGTCTGACCGAGCGGGACGAGACCCACCTGGGGCAGCACCTCGCCGGAACGCTGTGGTTCTACTGGGTCGGCTGCGGAAGGCTCACGGAGGGCAGGCACTGGCTGGACCGGGCCCTGGAACTCGACGGCGGCCACGAGGAGCCGCGGCTCAAGGCGCTGTGGGTGCTCGGCTATGTGGCGGTGCTGCAAGGGGACGCGGCCGCCGCGCTGGCCGCGCTGCACGAGTGCCGTGACGGCGCGCACCACGCGGGCAGCGCGATCGCCGCGGCGTACGCGGAGCACCGCATCGGCTGTCTGGCCCTGGTCACGGACGACCTGCCGCGCGCGGAGACGCTGCTGCGCGCGGCGCTGGAGCGGTACCGGGAGATCGGCGAGCTCAACAGCAATGTCCTGATGGGGCAGACGGAGCTCGCCATGGTGCTGGCCTTCCGCGGCGAGCTCGCCGCCGCGGTGGAGCTCTGCGAGGATGTGCGCCGGGTCTGCGAGGACCACGGCGAGCGCTGGACCCTCGCGTACGCCCTCTATGTCCTCGGCTACGCGGCGTGGACCCGCGGTGAGGCGGCGACGGCGCGCGAGCTGCTCGCCGAGTCGCTGGATCTCGACCACCGCTTCCACGATCTGCTCGGCACGGTCCTGTCCATCGAGCTGCTGGCGCTGTTCACCGCGGCGGAGGGTGATCCGGCGGAGGCGGCGGTGCTGCAGGGCGCCGCGTCCCGCATCTGGACCTCGGTGGGTCTGCCGCTGTTCGGCTCGGTCCATTTCGGCGGGCCGCACGTGCTCTGTGAGCGGCAGGCCCGCGAGGCGCTCGGCGACGAGCGGTACGAGGAGTGCGTGCGCGCGGGGGCCGCCCTCGATCTGGAGGCGGCGGTGGCCCGGGCGCTGCGCGGCGGCCCCGAAAACGACCGAACCCGCCGCCTCCCCCACCACGAAGGGCGGGGAGGCGACGGGCTGCAGCAGGGTGAGCTACGTCCGGGTCAGCGGGCGTAGTACTCGACGACGAGCTGCTCGTCGCAGATCACGGGGATCTCCTTGCGGTTCGGGTCGCGGTCCAGGCGGAAGGCCAGGGCCTTCAGGTTCACCTGGAGGTAGCGCGGGATCTCGCCGTCGGGGGCGAAGCCACCCTCGCGCGCGACCTGGAACAGCGGCTTCTCACGGCTGCGCTCGCGGACCATCACGACGTCGTCGGGACGGACGCGGTACGACGGCTTGTCGACCTTGCCGCCGTTGACCTCGATGTGGCCGTGCACGACCATCTGGCGGGCCTGGTAGATCGTGCGGGCGATGCCCGAACGCAGAACCAGGGCGTCGAGACGACGCTCCAGCTCGATGACCAGGGCCTCACCGGTCTTGAGCTGCGTCTTGGACGCACGCTCGTAGGCACGGACGAGCTGGCGCTCGGAGAGGTCGTACTGCGCGCGCAGCCGCTGCTTCTCGAGCAGACGGACCTTGTAGTCCGAGTTCTGCTTGCGCCCACGGCCGTGCTCGCCCGGCGGGTAGGGGCGGGCCTCGAAGTACTTGACGGCCTTCGGGGTCAGCGCGATGCCGAGGGCACGCGACTTCTTGACCTTGGGGCGGGACTGGTTCGGCATGAACCAACCTCTCTGTTCTTAAGTGAAATCGGCTTCACCAGTGGTTAGGGGAGGTCGCAATCCGCAGCCTGGGAAACCCGGCTCGTCCTGATGGACGGGCCCGGCAGCCGCTCCCTGGTCTGGGCACAATGTGCAGCACGCGAGTGGCCCACCGACCGATTCCCGGTGCTCCGGGGTGGTGGTGGGCTGCCCGCGACACCTTCAACGGTGCGCGACGCTCCTGGATCCCCCTTGCCTCGCGGCGGTGGGGCTCCGGCTGGATGTCCCGTTCTGGTGGTGCCGGTACGAGACCGGACACGGGACGCAGCACTCCGGTCAACTATACCGGGTGCGGCGAGATGCCTCAGCCCTCGGGCTGCTCGCCCTTGAGGCGGGAGCGGACACGCTCGACCACGTCGGCGTATCTGGCCTCCGCTCCGTACCTCGTCGGCTGGTAGTAGCGCTTGCCCTCGATGGTATCCGGCGCGTACTGCTGGGCGGCGATGCCGCCGGGGACGTCGTGCGGGTAGACGTACCCCTGGGCGTGGCCGAGCTTGGCCGCGCCCTTGTAGTGGCCGTCGCGCAGGTGGGGCGGGACGGGCCCGGCGAGGCCGCCGCGGACGTCGGCCTGGGCCTGCTGGATCGCGATCGTCGCGGCATTCGACTTCGGGGCGAGGGCCAGGGCGATCGTGGCGTGGCTGAGGGTGAGCGCGGCCTCGGGGAAGCCGATCATGGCGACGGCCTGGGCGGCGGCGACGGCGGTGGGCAGCGCGGTCGGGTCGGCGAGACCGATGTCCTCGCTGGCGGAGATCATCAGGCGCCGGGCGATGAAGCGGGGGTCCTCGCCCGCCTCGATCATGCGGGCCAGATAGTGCAGGGCGGCGTCCACGTCCGAGCCGCGGATGGACTTGATGAGGGCGCTCGCGACGTCGTAGTGCTGGTCGCCGTCGCGGTCGTACTTCACGGCGGCCCGGTCGACCGACTCCTCCAGGGTCTGGAGGGTGATCTCCCTCTCGCCCTTGGCGAGCGCCGAGCCCGCGCCCGCCTCCAGGGCGGTGAGCACGCGGCGGGCGTCACCGCCGGCGATGCGCAGCAGGTGCTCCTCGGCCTCCTCGGGCAGCTCGACCGCGCCGGCCAGGCCGCGCTCGTCGACGAGCGCCCGGCGGAGCAGGGCGCGCAGGTCGTCGTCCGTGAGCGGTTCGAGGGTGAGGAGCAGGGAGCGGGAGAGGAGGGGCGAGATGATCGAGAAGTACGGATTCTCGGTGGTCGCCGCGATGAGCGTCACCCAGCGGTTCTCGACGGCGGGCAGGAGGGAGTCCTGCTGGGCCTTGCTGAAGCGGTGGATCTCGTCGAGGAAGAGGACGGTCTCCTTGCCGTGGCCGCCCATCGCCCTGCGGGCGCCGTCGATGACGGCACGCACTTCCTTGACGCCCGCGGTGATCGCGGACAGCTCGACGAAGCGCTTGTTCGTGGCCTTGGAGACCACGTACGCGAGGGTCGTCTTGCCGATGCCCGGCGGGCCCCACAGGAAGACCGACGAGGGTCCGGCGGGGCCGCCGCCGCCCTCGCCGACGAGGCGGCGCAGGGGCGAGCCCGGCTTCAGCAGATGCTGCTGGCCGACGACTTCGTCGAGGGTACGCGGGCGCATCCGGACGGCCAGGGGGCTGCTGGACGGATCCTTCTCCTGGCGGTCTTCGGCTGCGGCGGTGAACAGGTCGGGCTCCACGTCGAGAACCCTATGTCACCCCACTGACAATCCCTCCGGGCGCCGGTCAGGCCCAGAGGTCGGCGCCCCAGCGGGTGAGGATCAGCATCGCGATGACGCCGGTGTGCATCACCGGCAGCGCCCAGGTGAAGTCGGCCAGGAAGCTCTTGGCCCAGGCCGGCGCGGGCAGGAAGCCGGCCCGGATGTTGAAGGACGTGATGTACCAGAACATCAGGAGCGTGGCGATCCAGGCCAGGGTGCACCAGAGGCAGAGCGCGTTGATGTGGTAGAGCGACTGGATCATCAGCCAGGTGCAGAACCCGACGCCGAACAGCGCGCCCGCGTTGAACGTGAGCCAGTACCAGCGCGGGAAGCGGGCCCCGGCGAGGAGGCTCATGCCGACGCAGATCACGATGCCGTAGGTGACCAGGCCCAGCATCGGGTTGGGGAAGCCGAAGGCCTCGGCCTGCTCGCTCTTCATGATGCTGCCGCAGGCGACGACGGGGTTGATGCTGCAGCCCGGCTGGAAGTTCGGGTCCTTCAGGAGCTCGAACTTGTCGATGGTGATCACCCAGGAGGCGAGCAGCCCGGCGGCGCCCGTGATCACCAGCAGCAGGGCGAGCGCGCGGCTGCCGCCGACGGCGCCGGGAACGTCCGTGCGCTTCCGCTCGTCCGAGGCGTCGTCCTTCGCTGACATCGTTTTGCTCATCACGCCGTTCCGTCGCTCGAGGTGTCCGCGGGCACGCACATTGTGCCGTATGCGCCTGTGGGTCCACCGTTCGATGGACATAAGGAGGCACGGACGGGGGACGAGTCGAAGGGGGCGAGGCCACGGGCTCACCCCGTGACCTCGCCCCCGGTCGTCGGCCGTCCGCGAGGCGCTACTTTCCGAGCCGGTCCTTCAGGACCGTCACGATGTCGTCCACCGCCACCGCGTCCTGCTCACCGGACTCCATGTCCTTGAGCTGGACGACGCCGTCCGCCAGGTCGCGCTCGCCGGCGACGACGGTGAAGCGCGCGCCCGAGCGGTTGGCGTTCTTCATCGCGCCCTTGAGGCCCTTCCCGCCGTACGAGAAGTCCGCCGCGACCCCGGCCCTGCGCAGCTCCGTGACCTTGGCGAAGAGGACGCGGCGCGCCTCGTCGCCGAGCGGTACCGCGAAGACGCTGGTGGACGCGGGGAGTTCGAGCTCGACGCCCTCCGCCTCCAGGGCGAGCACCGTGCGGTCCACGCCGAGCGCCCAGCCGACCGAGGGCAGCGAGGGGCCGCCGATCATCTCGGACAGGCCGTCGTAGCGGCCGCCGCCGCCGACCGCGGACTGCGCGCCCAGGCCGTCGTGGACGAACTCGAAGGTGGTGCGGGTGTAGTAGTCCAGGCCGCGGACGAGCTTCTCGTCGTCCTCGAAGGCGACGCCCGCCGCCGTGATCAGCTCGCGGACCTGCTCGTGGTACGCCTTGCACGCGTCGCACAGGTGGTCGCGCAGCGAGGGCGCGCCCACCAGCTGCTTCTGGACGTCGGGCCGCTTGTCGTCGAGGACGCGCAGCGGGTTGATGTCGATACGTCGACGTGTCTCCTCGTCCAGGTCCAGGCCGCGGAGGAACTCCTGGAGCGCGGCGCGGTAGACGGGGCGGCACTCCTTGTCGCCGAGCGAGTTGAGCAGGATGCGGAAGTTCCGCAGGCCGAGGGCGCGGTACGCCTGGTCGGCCAGGATGATCAGCTCGGCGTCCAGCGCCGGGTCCTCGGCGCCGATCGCCTCGGCGCCGACCTGGGAGAAGTGCCGGTAGCGGCCCTTCTGGGGGCGCTCGTACCGGTAGTAGGAGCCCGAGTACCAGAGCTTGACGGGGAGGTTGCCCGCCTTGTGGAGGTTGCCCTCCAGGGCCGCGCGCAGCACGGACGCGGTGCCCTCGGGGCGCAGCGCGAGCTCGTCGCCGCCCTTGGTCGTGAAGGCGTACATCTCCTTGGTGACGATGTCGGTGGACTCACCGACACCGCGCGCGAACAGCTCGACGTTCTCGAAGCCGGGCGTCTCGATGTAGCCGTAGCCGGAGTCGCGCAGCGGCGCGGCGATCGCCTCGCGCACCGCGAGGAACTTCGCGGAGTCGGGCGGCAGCAGGTCGTACGTGCCCTTGGGGGCCTTGAAGGTGCTCACGGGAGTTCTCTCGTCACATTCCTCGTCGCGGGGCGGACGTGTCGTCCGGACCCAGGCCGGCGGCCACCTGCCGCAGATACGGGTTGGTGGCGCGCTCCTGGCCGATGGATGTCTGGGGGCCGTGGCCGGACAGCACCACGGTCGAGTCGTCGAGCGGCAGGCACACGCGGGCCAGCGACTGGAGGATCTCGGTGTGGCTGCCGCCGGGCAGGTCGGTGCGTCCGATGGAGCCGGCGAAGAGCAGATCGCCCGAGAAGAAGACCGAGGGGATCTCGGCCGTCTCGGGCATCTGGAAGGTCACCGACCCCTTCGTATGGCCCGGCGCGTGCGCGACGGTGAAGTCGAGACCCGCCAGCTTCAGCCCGGCGCCGTCGGTCAGCTCGCGCAGGTCGTCGGGCTCCCCCACCGTCAGCTCGCCCATGAGCGGCATCCCGATGGAGCGCCCGAGGGCCTTCTCCGGGTCGCTCATCATGTACCGGTCGGAGGGGTGGATCCACGCGGGCACGTCGTGCGCTCCGCACACCGGGACGACCGAGGCGACGTGGTCGATGTGGCCGTGGGTGAGGATGACCGCGACGGGCTTGAGCCGATGCTTCTTGAGTGCGTCCTCGACTCCCTGGGCGGCCTGGTGGCCCGGGTCGATGATCACGCACTCCTCGCCTGCGGCGGGGGCGACCACGTAGCAGTTGGTGCCCCAGGCCCCGGCGGGGAACCCGGCAATCAGCACGATCGTCCTTCATTCGTCGTCCGGCGGGAGGGAGCCACGGCCCCCGGCGGGAGAACGCGGCAGATCAGAGCCTACCGGCGCTGCCGATTCCACAGGTAACCCATATACGGTACGGGGCACTACGCAGCGTATGACGAGACATACGCCGGAGAAGGGGAGAAGAGCCGGTGGTCAGCCAGGAACAGCGGCGCAAGCAGCTCGCGCGGGAGAAGCGGCTGCGGCAGCAGGAGCGGCGCGAGGCCGCACGGCGCCGGGTACGGGCGCGCAACGCGGTGATCGCGGGCACGCTCGCGGTGGTCGTGGCCGGTGGCGCCGTGTCGTACGCGGCGGGGGCCTTCGACGGGGACGACGCGAACGCGCAGGCGAGCAGCGCGCCGAAGGACCCGTGCGAGAAGGCGGCGCCCGGCAAGGTGAAGCCGCTGAGCTTCAAGAAGGAGCCGGCGCTCACCATCGACAAGTCCGCCGACTACCGGATGGACCTGAAGACGACGTGCGGTGACATCGGCCTCGACCTGGACGCGGCGAAGGCCCCGCGCACCGTCAACTCCTTCAACTTCCTGGTGAACAAGGGCTATCTGGATCACACCAAGTGCCACCGCCTGACCACCGGCGGCATCTACGTCCTCCAGTGCGGCGACCCGAAGGGCACCGGGAAGGGCTCCCCCGGCTACACGATCCCGGACGAGAACCTGAAGGACAAGCGCCTCAAGGGGAACGTGTACCCGGCCGGCACGGTCGCGATGGCGAACCAGTACAACGCCCAGGCGAAGAAGGGCAGGAACACCGGCGGCAGCCAGTTCTTCCTCGTCTACCAGGACAGTCAGCTCCCGCCCGACTACACACCGTTCGGGACCATTTCCGATTCCGGGATGAAGGTCCTGAAGAAGATCGCCGCCGCCGGCGAGAGCACCGGGCAGGGCGACGGCGCCCCGAACGCGACGGTCGTCATCGACAAGGCCACCGTCACCAAATCCTGAGCGCCGCCAGGCAAACTTCGGTCGTGCGGGATGCGGACAGCCGCCCCGCCGGTCGCCTATGTTGGCGGTGACGAAACTGTGGACGATGCCGGGGGCCCCGAGGCCCTGCGCAGGCATCATGTGGAGGAGGCGCTGTGAGCAGCGACCCGTGGGGCCGCGTCGACGAGACGGGGACCGTGTACGTGCGTACGGCCGACGGCGGCGAGCGAGTGGTCGGTTCGTGGCAGGCAGGATCTCCCGACGAGGCCCTTGCCTACTTCGAGCGCAAGTACGACGGTCTGGTCGTCGAGATCGGACTTCTCGAGCGCCGGGTGAAGACGACCGATCTGTCGGCCAAGGACGCGATGACCGCCATCGACCACCTGCGTCAGCAGGTCGACGAGGCGCACGCGGTCGGTGATCTGGACGCCCTGAGCAAGCGGCTCGACAAGCTGGTGGAGACCGTCGAGGCGCGCCGCGAGGAGCGCAAGGCGCAGAAGGCCAAGCAGTCCGACGAGGCGCGGCACGCCAAGGAGGCCCTGGTCGTCGAGGCCGAGGAGCTGGCCCAGAGCGAGCAGTGGCGGGCGGCCGGTGAACGGCTGCGGGCCCTGGTGGACACCTGGAAGGGTCTGCCGCGTCTGGACCGCAAGTCGGATGACGAACTGTGGCACCGCTTCTCGCACGCGCGCTCGGCGTTCTCCAAGCGCCGCAAGGCGCACTTCGCCTCGCTGGACGCGCAGCGCGAGGAGGCCCGCAAGGCCAAGGAGAAGCTGGTCGCCGAGGCCGAGGCGCTGTCGAGCTCGACGGACTGGGGCCCGACGGCCGCGCGGTACCGCGAGTTGATGGCCGACTGGAAGGCGGCGGGCCGCGCCCAGCGCGAGCACGAGGACGATCTGTGGAACCGCTTCCGCGGCGCCCAGGACGTCTTCTTCGCGGCGCGCAGCGCGGTCTTCGCGGAGCGCGACGCCGAGCAGGGCGAGAACCTGAAGCTGAAGGAGGAGCTGGCCGCCGAGGCCGAGAAGCTCGTCCCGGTGACGGACCTGAAGGCGGCGCGTGCCGCGTTCCGGTCCATCAACGAGCGGTGGGAGGCCATCGGCCACGTCCCGCGTGACGCCCGCCCGAAGGTCGAGGGCCGCATGCAGGCCGTGGAGCGTGCGCTGCAGGAGTCCGAGGAGGCCGAGTGGCGCCGGACGAACCCGGAGGCACGCGCGCGTGCCGAGGGTCTCACCGGTCAGCTGCAGGCCGCGGTGGACAAGCTGACGGAGCAGATCGAGAAGGCGCGCGCCGCGGGCAACAACTCCAAGGCCGACAAGCTCCAGAAGGAGCTGGACGGCCGCCAGGCGCTGCTCGACCAGGCACTGAAGGGTCTGCACGAGTTCGGCGGCTGAGTTTTCCGCACGCTACGTAGAGGGGCTCCCGCACACGATGTGCGGGAGCCCCTCTACGTAGTACTGCGTTTACGGCCTGCGCGCCGACGTCACCCGATAGACGTCGTACACGCCCTCGACGCCCCTGACCGCCTTGAGCACGTGCCCGAGGTGCTTGGGGTCGCCCATCTCGAAGGTGAAGCGCGAGGTGGCGACGCGGTCGCGGGAGGTCTGCACGGCCGCCGACAGGATGTTCACGTGCTGGTCCGAGAGGATGCGCGTGACGTCCGACAGGAGGCGCGAGCGGTCCAGGGCCTCGACCTGGATGGCGACCAGGAAGACCGACGACTGGGTGGGCGCCCACTCGACTTCCAGGATCCGCTCGGGCTCACGGGAGAGCGAGTCCACGTTCACGCAGTCGCTGCGGTGGACCGACACTCCGCTGCCGCGCGTGACGAAGCCGATGATGGGGTCGCCGGGGACGGGCGTGCAGCAGCGGGCCAGCTTGACCCACACGTCCTCGACGCCCTTGACGACCACGCCCGGGTCGGCGTTGGAGCGGCGCTTGCTGCGGCCGCGCGAGGGCGGCGCGCTCTCGGCGATGTCCTCGTTGGCGGCCTCCTCGCCGCCGAGCGCCTGGACGAGCTTCTGCACCACGGACTGCGCGGTGACGTGGCCCTCGCCGATCGCCGCGTACAGCGACGAGATGTCGGGGTAGCGCATCTCGTGGGCGAGGGTGACCAGGGAGTCGCCCGTGAGGATCCGCTGGATCGGCAGGTTCTGCTTGCGCATGGCCCGCGCGATGGCGTCCTTGCCCTGCTCGATGGCCTCGTCGCGGCGCTCCTTAGAGAACCACGCGCGGATCTTGTTGCGCGCCCGGGGCGACTTGACGAAGCCGAGCCAGTCGCGGGACGGGCCCGCGCCCGCGGCCTTGGAGGTGAAGACCTCCACCAGGTCGCCGTTGTCCAGGGTCGATTCGAGCGGTACGAGGCGGCCGTTGACCCGCGCGCCTATGGTGCGGTGGCCGACCTCGGTGTGCACCGCGTACGAGAAGTCGACGGGGGTGGCGCCCGCCGGCAGCGCTATGACGTCGCCCTTCGGCGTGAACACGAAGACTTCGTTGCGCGACAGGTCGAAGCGCAGCGACTCCAGGAACTCGCTGGGGTCCTCGGTCTCCTTCTGCCAGTCCAGGAGCTGGCGCAGCCACGCCATGTCGTTGAGGTGGTCGTCCTTGCCGCCGGCCTTCCTCGGCACGTCGGTGCGCACCTTGGAGGCACCGGCGACGGCCTCCTGCTTGTACTTCCAGTGCGCGGCGATGCCGTACTCGGCGCGGCGGTGCATGTCGAACGTACGGATCTGGAGCTCGACGGGCTTGCCGTTGGGACCGATGACCGTCGTGTGCAGCGACTGGTACATGTTGAACTTCGGCATCGCGATGTAGTCCTTGAACCGGCCGGGGACCGGGTTCCATCGCGCGTGGACGGTGCCGAGCGCGGCGTAACAGTCGCGCACGGTGTCGACGAGTACCCGAATGCCCACCAGGTCGTAGATCTCCGCGAAGTCACGGCCGCGGACGATCATCTTCTGGTAGACGCTGTAGTAGTGCTTCGGGCGGCCGGTGACGGTGGCCTTGATGCGGGCGGACCTGAGGTCGGCCTGGACCTCGTCGGTCACTATGGCGAGGTACTCGTCGCGCTTGGGGGCCCGCTCGGCGACGAGGCGCACGATCTCGTCGTACATCTTGGGGTAGAGGATCGCGAAGGCGAGGTCCTCCAGCTCCCACTTGATGGTGTTCATGCCCAGGCGGTGCGCCAGCGGAGCGTAGATCTCCAGGGTCTCGCGGGCCTTCTTCTCCTGCTTCTCGCGCTTGAGGTACCGCATCGTGCGCATGTTGTGCAGGCGGTCGGCGAGCTTGATGACGAGGACGCGGGGGTCCTTGGCCATGGCGACGACCATCTTGCGCACGGTCTCGGCCTGCGCGGCCTCGCCGAACTTGACCTTGTCCAGCTTGGTGACGCCGTCGACGAGCAGCGCGACCTGGTCGCCGAAGTCGCGCTTGAGGGTGTCCAGGCCGTACTCGGTGTCCTCGACGGTGTCGTGGAGCAGGCCCGCCATCAGGGTGGCGGGGTCCATGCCCAGCTCGGCGAGGATGGTCGTCACGGCGAGCGGGTGCGTGATGTACGGGTCGCCGCTCTTGCGCTTCTGGCCGCGGTGCCAGCGCTCGGCGACCTGGTAGGCCCGCTCGATCTGGCGGAGCGTGGACGTCTCGATCTTGGGGTCGTTGCTGCGCACTATGCGCAGCAGGGGCTCAAGGACCGGGTTGTACGGGTTCGAGCGCTGGACGCCGAGCCGGGCGAGCCGGGCCCGGACGCGGTTGGAGGAGCCCGTGCGCGCGGGCTGGCCGGTGGCGGGCCGGATCGCGGGGGCCGTCGGGTGGTGGTCCGCGGGCGGCTTCGGGCGGGGCTGCTCGGCCGGTTTGTCGCCCCGGGCGACCTCTGCCTGGGCGCGCTGCGCGGACGTGCCGCCCTGCCCGCCTTCTGCCTTCTTCGCGGGCGCGGCTGACCCCGCCGAGGCCTGCTGGGCCTGCTGCGCGGCCTTGGCGGCGGTGAGTGGCTGGGACTCGTCTGGCAAGAGCGCTCCCTGTGCGCGATCGGGGTCCCCCGGTCAGGCCCCGAAGAGTCCATGGTATCGATCCTGGACCGTCGGCTCGCCCTGGGCCGGTGAGACACCTCTGTACTGGAGAAACGCGAGAGGCGATGGCTGGATTCCCGAGCCTGTCCGGGCGGGAACCGGCCCGGACGACGACGGGCGCCCCGGTGGATACCGGAACGCCCGTCGTGCCGTCCTGCGGACCGTCGCTCAGACGGTGATCAGCGCCTCCAGCGGTGCCCCGCCCAAGGCCTGCGCCAGCTTCTGGCGGCCGTCGAGGAAGCCGAGCTCCATGAGGACCGCGACACCGGCCACCTCGGCGCCCGAGCGGCGGATCAGGTCCAGCGAGGCCGCCGCGGTGCCACCGGTGGCGAGGACGTCGTCGATGACCATGACGCGGTCGCCCGCGTCCAGGTCCTCGGCGTGCACCTCGATCTCGGCGCTGCCGTACTCCAGGTCGTAGCTCTGCTTCAGCGTCGCTCCGGGGAGCTTGCCCGCCTTGCGTACGGGGACGAAGCCGAGCCCGGCGCGGACCG
Organism: Streptomyces sp. NPDC018029; assembly: GCF_044327655.1. NCBI lineage: Bacteria > Bacillati > Actinomycetota > Actinomycetes > Kitasatosporales > Streptomycetaceae > Streptomyces > Streptomyces sp. NPDC018029. Next base: position 19,930 of record NZ_JBIRFV010000015.1, read on the forward strand.
CGACCGGGGCGCCGAGGATGAAGCCGCGGGCCTCCAGGCCGACGATCTTCGTGGCGCCGTGCCGCACGCTGAGGTCGGCGAGCGTCTCCGTGAGCGCGGCGAACGCCACCGGGTCGGCGAGCAGCGGCGTGATGTCCTTGAACATCACGCCCGGCACCGGGTAGTCCGGGACGTCACGGATGCGGCTGAGCAGCAGCTCCGTGACGCCTGCGAGCTCGGTCATCGGCGCTTCCCGGAAGGACGGCCCTTGCCGCGGCCGCGCGACGAGGGCTGCGAGCGGGGACCGACGACGGCCGGGGTGGCGTCACCGACCACGGCGTCCTGCGGCTCCTCGTCCCCGGTGGGCTCCGGCGCCTCCGCCGACTCGCCCTTGGCCGCGGCCGCCGCGCGCTTGGCGAGCACCCGCTTCTTGAGGGCCTTCATCTGCGGCTCGCGCTCCTTGAAGTCGGCGACGAGCGGCGTGGCGATGAAGATCGAGGAGTACGCACCGGCCGCGAGGCCGACGAACAGCGACAGCGAGATGTCGTTGAGCATGCCGGCACCCAGGACACCGCCACCGATGAAGAGCAGGCCCGCCACCGGGAGCAGCGCGACGACCGTGGTGTTGATGGAGCGGACCAGGGTGCCGTTGATGCTGCGGTTGGCGAGTTCGCTGTAGGTGTACCTCGTCTGCTTGGTGATGTCCTTCGACTGCTCCTTCAAGCTGTCGAAGACCACCACGGTGTCGTAGAGCGAGTAACCGAGGATGGTCAGCAGACCGATCACCGTACCCGGGGTGACCTCGAAGCCGACCAGTGCGTAGACACCCACGGTGATGGTGATGTCGTGGATCAGCGCGATCAGTGCCGCGAGCGCCATCCGCCACTCGAAGGCGATGGCGAGGTAGATCACCACGAGCACCATGAAGATCGCCAGGCCCTGCCAGGCCTTGTTGGCGATCTGCTCACCCCAACTGGGGCCCACCAGGTCGGCGTTGATGTCGGCGGCCTTGACGTCCAGGTCCTCGGCGAGCGCCTTCTTGATCTGGTCGGACTTCTTGATGTCCACGCCCGCGATCTGGATGCGCATCGCGTCGTCGCCCAGCTTCTGGACGATCGCGTCGTGGCCGGACGCCTTCTCCGCGGACTCCTCGGCCTGGGAGACCGAGACGCTCGTCTTCGGGGTGTTGAAGACGGCGCCGCCCTCGAACTCGATGCCCATGTTCAGGCCGCGCACCGCCAGGCCGACGATGGCCGTGATGGTGATCAGTATCGAGATGCCGTACCAGATCTTGCGCTTGCCGACGAAGTCGTAGCCGACCTCACCGCGGTAGAGCCTGGCGCCGAGATTGCCGAGCTTCGACATCTCACGCCTCCTTCGGGTCGACAGGGCCGGCGGGGGGAGCGGTGACGCGGCGGGACCGGCGCAGCGGGGGCTTGGCGCCGAGCCGCTCCGGGTCGAGGCCGGACCACTTGTGGCCATTGGCGAAGAACTTCTTGCGGGCCATGAGCGTCATCAGCGGCTTCGTGAAGAAGAAGACGACGACGACGTCGAGCAGCGTGGTCAGGCCGAGCGTGAACGCGAAGCCCTGCACCTTGCCGACCGTGACGACGAAGAGCACGGCGGCGGCGAGGAACGACACGAAGTCGGAGACCAGGATGGTGCGCCGGGCGCGCGGCCAGCCCCGCTCGACGGCGGGACGCAGCGTGCGGCCCTCGCGGATCTCGTCCCGCACGCGCTCGAAGAACACGATGAACGAGTCCGCCGTGATGCCGATCGCGACGATCGCACCGCAGACCGCGGGCAGGTTCAGCGCGAACTTAATGGTCGGGCCGAGCAGCGTCATGATCGTGTACGTCAGCGCCGCGGAGACCAGGAGGCTCGCGATGGCGATGAGCGAGAGACCGCGGTAGTAGGCCACCAGGTAGACGATGACCAGCGCGAGGCCGATGGCGCCCGCGATGAGGCCCGCCTCCAGCTGCTCGCCGCCGAGGGCCGGGCTGACCGTGGTGACGCTCTGCTCGTGGAAGGTGAGCGGCAGGGCGCCGTACGACAGGACGTTCGCCAGGTCCTTCGCGGACTGCTGGGTGAAGCTGCCGGAGATCTCGGCGTTGGAGCTCAGGGTCGTGTTGACGCTGGGGGCGGAGACCACGTCACCGTCGAGGACGATCGCGAACTGGTTCTGCGGGGGCTGCTGCTGCGAGAGCTTGCTGGTGACCTTGGAGAACTTCTTCGAGCCGTCCTTGGTGAAGTCCATGTTGACGACCCAGGCACCGGACGACTGGTTGATGACCGCCTGGGCCTTCTTGACGTCCTTGCCGTTCACCTCGGCCGGGGCGAGGATGAACTTGTCCCAGGACTTGCCGTCGGTGCTCTTGCCGCACGCGATGGTCGGCTCGGAGGGCTTGATGCCCTGGCCGGCCTTGACGCGCGCCTTCTTGTCCGTGCAGTCCAGCTTGGTGAACTGCTCCTGGAGCTTGGCGGTGGCCGGGTCGGGAGTCGGCGCCTTGTCGTTCTTCTTGCCGTCGTCACCGTCCTTGGCCTTGTCCGAAGGCGTCGGGTCCGCCTTCAGGGCCTCGCTGACGGCGCGGCCCTGGGGCGAGGCCTTGTCGGTCGGGGAGGTCGCCTTGTCGGTGGCTTTGTCCGTCGCCTTGTCGGTGGCCTTGTCCTTGTCCTTCTCCTTGTCCGTCCCGGACGAGGAGCTGGGGGACGGCTCGGGCGTGGGCGCGCCGCTGGTCTGCGTGATCACCGGACGGAAGTAGAGCTGAGCGGTCGTGCCGACCTGCTCGCGCGCCTGCTTCTCGTTCGAACCCTTGGGGATGTTGACAATGATGTTCTTGTCGCCCTGGGTCTGAACCTCGGCCTCGGAGACACCCAGGCCGTTGACGCGGTTGTTGATGATGTCAACCGCGGTGTTCATGTTGGTCTGGTTGATCGCGTTCTTCTGACCGGGCTCGTTCTTCGCCTCGAGCGTGATGCTCGTGCCGCCGGCGAGGTCGATGCCCAGGCGAGGCGTGGTGTGCCCCGAAAGGAACATTCCCCCGGTCAGCGCCACGAGGGCGATCAGGATGAAGACCAGTGAGCGTCCCGGCTTGCCCGGAGCGCTCTGCCTTCGGCCCTTCTTGGGTGCTGCCACCTTCTCGTTCTCCCTGTCCAACCGCCCGGCGTCCGGTCTGCCCCCTTGCGGTGCGGGGAGGCCCGGGCGGGCGGCCATGAAGTGGTGTCGAGATTCGGCGCGAAATGCACGTGATCCGGGGCCCGTGGTGCGCGAGCGGCGCGCCCCACGGGCCCCGGCCGTGACTACTTCGCGTCGGACTCGCCGTCGGTCTTCTTCGGCTCCGCGTCGTCGGTCCCGGCGGCCGTGTCCTTCTTGCCGAGGTCGATGGGCGAGTCGTCGGAAGCGGCGGCGGGCTCGTCGGTCTCGGTCAGGGAGGAGGCGTCGTCCGGAACGACGGGGGCGTCCTCGTCCTCGTTCAGGTCGTCCTCGGTGCCGTGCACGATGCGGTTGTACTCGTCGTCGGCGAGAACGGCGCCGATCGAGTTCTTCGCGTAAACCGCGTGGACACCGGGAGCCACCTCAAGGAGGACGGCTTCGTCGTGAACCTCCTTGACGGTGGCGTACATGCCCCCGATCGTGCGGATGCCGGTGCCGGGCTGCATCTCGTTACGCATCTGCGCGGCGGCCTGCTGCTTCTTCTTGGCAGACCGGGTCATCAGGAACATGGCCCCGATGAGCACGATGAACGGGAGGAGGGTCACGATATTCACGGGACGGAGTTTCCTTCGCACGACCGCGCAGGTAAGCGGCCATTGGGATGGGGGTGGGTACACCGCCCGCAAGGGCGGCATCGGCGGAGTCTAAGCGAGTCCGCGCCTAACGAACAACGCTCAGCATGGCACCGCAGTTCCTGAGGGGTCGACTATCCGCGCCGTTGTCCTTCGGCCGCGGTGCTCTCTCGCCGATGTCCGCGGTGCTGTCTCGCCGATATCACGTCCCGAACAGGTCCTGTTGTCCCTTTCCGCCCGTCTGGTGCGGGGGCACCAGGCCGAGGTGCGCCCACGCCGCGGGCGTCGCGACGCGGCCGCGCGGGGTGCGGGCGAGCAGCCCCTCCCGTACCAGGAAGGGCTCCGCCACCTCCTCGACCGTCTCGCGCTCCTCCCCCACCGCGACCGCCAGCGTCGACAGACCGACGGGGCCGCCGCCGAACAGCTTGAGCAGCGCTTCCAGGACGGCCCGGTCGAGGCGGTCCAGGCCCCGCCCGTCCACCTCGTAGACCGCGAGGGCCGCGCCTGCGATGTCGCGGTCGATCCGGCCGTCGGCCTTGACCTGGGCGTAGTCCCGGACGCGGCGCAGCAGGCGGTTGGCGATACGGGGCGTGCCGCGTGAGCGGCCCGCGATCTCGGCGGCGCCCGCCGGGTCGATCTCCACGTCGAGCAGCTGGGCGGAGCGGTGGACGACGCGCTCCAGCTCCGCGGGTTCGTAGAACTCCATGTGCGCGGTGAAGCCGAAGCGGTCGCGCAGCGGCGGCGGCAGCAGTCCCGCGCGCGTGGTGGCGCCGACGAGGGTGAAGGGCGGCAGTTCGAGGGGGATGGCGGTGGCGCCGGGGCCCTTTCCGACGATGACGTCGACGCGGAAGTCCTCCATGGCCATGTAGAGCATCTCCTCGGCGGGCCGCGACATCCGGTGGATCTCGTCGAGGAAGAGGACCTCGCCCTCCTGGAGGGAGGAGAGGATCGCGGCGAGGTCGCCCGCGTGCTGGATGGCGGGGCCGCTGGTGATGCGGATCGGGGCGCCCATCTCGGCGGCGATGATCATCGAGAGGGTGGTCTTGCCGAGGCCGGGGGCGCCGGAGAGCAGCACGTGGTCGGCGGTGGCGCCACGCGCGCGTGCCGCCCGCAGGACCAGGTCGAGCTGCTCGCGGACCTTCTCCTGGCCGATGAACTCGCCCAGGTCCTTGGGGCGCAGGGCGGCCTCGACCGCCTGGTCCTCGCCGTCGGCGCCGGAGTCCACCAGCCGCTCCGCGGCGGGCCCGACGAGCCGCTCGGCCGCGCCGGCAGCTTCGTCGGTCGTGTCGTCCCAGTTCATGCGGTGTGCCTCGCGATGCGGTTCAAGGGGTGGCCTGCGGGTGTGTACGGCGGGCAGTGGGGCTAGCGGGTGCGGTTCAGGGTCTGGAGCGCGGCCTTGAGGAGCTGTCCGACCTGGGGCGTGCCCTCGGTGGCCTCGGCCTGCGGGGTGACGGCGGCGACGGCCTCGTCGGCCTCGCGTGTGGCGTACCCGAGGCCGATGAGGGCCGCGTGCAGCTGGTCGCGCCAGCCCGCGGTGACGGCCTTGCCGATGGCCGGGCCGCCGGTGCCGAGGGGCTCGCCGAGGCGGTCCTTGTACTCCAGGAGGAGCTTCTGGGCGCCCTTCTTGCCGATGCCGGGGACGGCGGTGAGCGCCTTCTCGTCGCCGGTGGAGACGGCGCGGCGCAGGGCGTCGGGGGTGTGCACGGCGAGCATGGCCTGGGCGAGGCGCGGGCCGACGCCGCTCGCGGTCTGGAGCAGCTCGAAGGTCTGGCGCTCGTCGTCGTCCGCGAAGCCGTACAGGGTGAGGGAGTCCTCGCGGACGACCAGGGATGTGGCGAGCTTGGTCTGCTGGCCCACCCGGAGCGTGGAGAGCGTGTTGGGCGTGCACTGGACGGCCATGCCGATGCCGCCGACCTCGACCACCGCGGTATCGGGGGCGAGGGCGGCGACGGGGCCGCTGACGAAGGCGATCATGCGGGTCGGCCTTTCTGGGCTGCTGTCTGCGCTGTGGGGGTCCTGGCGGCGTGCTGGGCCATGGCCTGCTGGAGGCGGTTCTGGGCGACGGCCTGTTGCAGGCGGTTCTGCGCGGGGGCGCGCCAGATGTGGCAGATGGCGAGGGCCAGGGCGTCCGCCGCGTCGGCGGGCTTGGGCGGTGCGTCGAGCCGCAGGAGGCGGGTGACCATCGCTCCGACCTGGGCCTTGTCGGCGCGGCCGCTGCCGGTGACGGCGGCCTTGACCTCGCTGGGGGTGTGCAGGGCGACGGGGATGCCGCGGCGGGACGCGCAGAGCATGGCGACGGCGCTGGCCTGGGCGGTGCCCATGACCGTGCGCACATTGTGCTGGCTGAACACCCGCTCCACGGCGAGGACTTCGGGGCTGTGCTCGTCGAGCCACTGCTCGATGCCCTGCTCGATGGCGACGAGGCGGTGGCCCAGCTCCGCGTCGGCCGGGGTCCTCACGACCCCGACGCCGCGCATGGTCAACGGTCGTCCGGCGACGCCCTCGACGACACCGACACCGCACCGGGTGAGCCCCGGGTCGACCCCCAACACGCGCACGTAAGCCCCTCCCATTGCCTGTCCGTGCAGGTTATCGGGTCCCTCTGACAACGCGACGGGCCGACGGGGTGTGTCCCGTCGGCCCGTTCAACGCGGCGGAGCGCTTACGCGTCGACCTTCGCCATGACCTCGTCGGAGACGTCGAAGTTGGCGAAGACGTTCTGCACGTCGTCGCTGTCCTCCAGGGCGTCGATCAGCTTGAAGATCTTCCGGGCGCCGTCCTCGTCCAGCTCGACCTGCATGGTCGGGACGAAGTTGGCGTCGGCCGAGTCGTAGTCGATGCCGGCCTCCTGGAGGGCGGTGCGGACCGCGACCAGGTCGGTGGCCTCGCTGAGCACCTCGAAGGTCTCGCCGAGGTCGTTGACCTCTTCGGCGCCCGCGTCGAGGACGGCGCCGAGGACGTCGTCCTCGCTCAGCTCGCCCTTGGGGACGACGACGACGCCCTTGCGGTTGAAGAGGTACGACACGGAGCCCGGGTCGGCCATCGAGCCGCCGTTGCGCGTCATGGCCACGCGCACGTCGGAGGCGGCGCGGTTGCGGTTGTCGGTGAGGCACTCGATGAGCACCGCGACACCGTTCGGGCCGTAGCCCTCGTACATGATCGTCTCGTAGTCGGCGCCACCGGCTTCGAGGCCGGCGCCGCGCTTGACCGCGGAGTCGATGTTCTTGTTCGGGACCGAGCTCTTCTTGGCCTTCTGGATGGCGTCGAAGAGGGTCGGGTTACCGGAGACGTCGGCGCCGCCGGTGCGGGCCGCGACCTCGATGTTCTTGATCATCTTCGCGAAGAGCTTGCCGCGCTTGGCGTCGATCACGGCCTTCTTGTGCTTCGTCGTAGCCCATTTAGAGTGGCCGGACATCTGCCTGTCTCCTTCGCGTTACCCAACAACCAGTACGAACTCTCCCAGACCTTAAGGCCCCGGGGGGATCCCCGGAGATCCTACAAGGATCCCGCGCGCGGGTTACCCCGCGCCATCTCCACGAACAGCGCGTGAATCCGGTGGTCGCCCGTCAGCTCGGGGTGGAACGACGTGGCGAGCGCGTTGCCCTGGCGCACGGCGACGATGTGGCCCCCGTGCTCGGCGAGCACCTCGACCTCGGCGCCGACCGACTCCACCCAGGGCGCGCGGATGAAGACGCCCTCGACCGGGGCGCCCTCGACGCCCTTGACGTCGACCGCTGCCTCGAACGACTCGTTCTGCCGCCCGAACGCGTTGCGGCGCACGATCATGTCGATGCCGCCCACCGTCTCCTGGCCCGAGCGCGGGTCGAGGATCTTGTCGGCGAGCATGATCATGCCCGCACAGCTGCCGTAGACCGGCAGACCGTCCCGCACGCGCGCGCGGAGGGGCTCCATCAGGCCGAAGAGGGTGGCCAGCTTGGAGATGGTGGTGGACTCGCCGCCGGGGATGACCAGGCCGTCGACCTCGGCGAGCTCTTCGGGGCGCCGGACCGGCCTGGCCACGGCGTCCGCCGAGGCCAGGGCGATCAGGTGCTCCCGTACGTCCCCCTGAAGGGCGAGGACGCCCACTACAGGAGTGGTCATTACCAGCCTCGGTTCGCGTAGCGCTCGGTCTCCGGCAGGGTGTCGCAGTTGATGCCGACCATGGCCTCGCCGAGGTTGCGGGAGGCGTCGGCGATGATCTTCGGGTCGTCGAAGAACGTGGTGGCCTTCACGATGGCGGCGGCGCGCTTGGCCGGGTCGCCGGACTTGAAAATGCCGGAGCCGACGAAGACGCCCTCGGCACCGAGCTGGCGCATCAGGGCGGCGTCGGCCGGGGTGGCGACGCCACCGGCGGAGAAGAGGACCACCGGGAGCTTGCCGAGCTCAGCGGTCTCCTTGACCAGCTCGTAGGGGGCGCGGAGGTCCTTGGCGGCGGCGTACAGCTCGTTGTTGTCGAAGCCGCGCAGCTTGGCGATCTCGTTCTTGATCTGGCGCAGGTGGCGGACGGCCTCCACGACGTTGCCGGTGCCGGCCTCGCCCTTGGAGCGGATCATGGCCGCGCCCTCGGCGATGCGGCGCAGGGCCTCGCCCAGGTTGGTGGCACCGCACACGAACGGGGTCGTGAAGGCGAACTTGTCGCTGTGGTTGACCTCGTCGGCCGGGGTGAGGACCTCGGACTCGTCGATGTAGTCGACGCCGAGGGACTGCAGGACCTGGGCCTCGACGAAGTGGCCGATGCGGGACTTGGCCATGACCGGGATCGAGACGGCCTCGATGATCTCTTCGATCATGTTCGGGTCGGACATCCGCGCCACGCCGCCGTCCTTGCGGATGTCGGCGGGCACCCGCTCCAGCGCCATGACGGCGACGGCGCCGGCGTCCTCGGCTATCTTCGCCTGCTCGGCGTTGACGACGTCCATGATCACGCCGCCCTTGAGCTGCTCGGCCATGCCGCGCTTCACGCGGGCGGTGCCGGTCTCGGGCGTGTGGTTGGTGCTGTCAGGGGTGCTGGACACGGAGTTGACCTCACTCGCTGAAGAGGATTTCTACAACTCCGAGGAAACGCCCGGCGACCAGGCCACAGCAAGGGCCAATGGATGACCAGTGGCTCATTTTCCCCGGACGCCCCTGGTCAGACCGTCCTGCCGTCCCTGGTCGGACCGTACTGACCAGCTTTTCGTGCCTCTACGTAGTCGCACGGTCCGCCAGCGCCGTCGGCGGCTCGTCGTCCATCTCGAAGGCCATCGGGAAGGGCGCGTGCCCCGCGAGGCGGAACCAGCGGACCTTGCGGTGCCTGCGCAGGGCGCGGGCGGCGCGCACGGAATCGTTGTGGAAGCGCCGGGCCATCGGCACCCGGCGCACGGACGCGGCCAGCTCGGTGGCCGCCTCGTCCCCGCCCGGGGCCTCGCGCACCGCCTCGACCTGCTGCACCTCGCCGAAGATCGCCCGCAGCGCCTGACTGAGCTCGCTCTCGGCGACCTCGCGCTGCTCCTCCTCCGCCTGCCGGGCCGCGTGCGCCGCTTCGTAGAGCACGATCGAGGCGGCGGGGTCGAGCACTCCGGATGTGGCCAGCTCCTGGGCGACCGAGGCGCGGCGCAGCAGTTGGGCGTCGAGGGCGGCGCGCGACGCGTCGATGCGCGCGTGCAGTCGGTCGAGCCGTCCCGCGGTCCAGCTCAGGTACAGGCCGATCGCGAAGAGCGCTACCGCGATCCAGATCAAAGTGGAGGTCACGGATGTTCAGGCTAGTCGCCCCACGACCGCCGGTCCGCCACCGGGCACCCGCGGGGCGCCGGAGCGCGGCGGACCGCCGGGCGGGAGCACCGCAGCGCGTCAGGTGCGGGTGAGCCCGAACCGTCAGGTGCGGGTGAGCCCGAACCGCGCCCGCAGCCCCACCCGCTCGTCCTCCTCGACCGACGCCGCGCCGTCCGTGACCGTCTCGTACACCGCGAGGATGTCGGAGCCGACCGTCGACCAGTCGAAGCGCCGTACGTGCGCGCTGCCGCGCTCGCGCAGGCCCTCGCGGCGTTCGGGATCGGCGAGGAGGCGCACCGCCGACTTGGCGAGGGACTCCGCGTCCTCATTGCCGAACAGGTCGCCCGCCGCGCCCTGGCCGAGGACCTGCGCGAAGGCGTCCAGGTCGCTGGCGAGCACGGGCGCGCCCGCGGACATCGCCTCGACCAGGATGATCCCGAAGCTCTCGCCGCCGGTGTTGGGGGCGACGTACAGGTCGACGCTGCGCAGCAGCCGCGCCTTGTCCTCGTCGCTGACCATGCCGAGGAACTCCACCCGGGAGCGCAGCTCGGCCGGGAGCGAGGCCACCGCCTCCTCCTCGTCACCGCGGCCCGCGACCAGCAGCCGGGCGTTCGGCCGCTCGGCGAAGATCTGCGGGAGCGCCTTCATCAGCACCGGGAGGCCCTTGCGGGGCTCGTCGATGCGGCCGATGAAGCCGATCGTCTCCCCCTGCCACTCGGGTCTGGGCTCGGCCTCGGCGAAGAAGTCGACGTCGACGCCGTTCGGGATGACGACGGCGTCGCCGCCGAGGTGTTCGACGAGCGTGCGGCGCGCGTACTCGCTCACGGCGATGCGCGCGCTGATCTTCTCCAGGGCGGGCTGCAGGATCGGATACGCGGCGATCATGGCCCGGGAGCGCGGGTTGGACGTGTGGAACGTCGCGACGATCGGGCCCTGGGCGGCCCAGCAGGCGAGCAGCCCCAGCGAGGGCGAGGCGGGCTCGTGGATGTGGATGACGTCGAAGGTGCCGTCGTGCAGCCAGCGGCGCACCCGCGCGGCCGACAGGAAGCCGAAGTTGAGCCGTGCGACGGAACCGTTGTACGGCACGGGAACGGCGCGGCCCGCCGACACGACGTACGACGGAAGGGGTGTCTCGTCGTCGGCCGGGGCCAGTACGGAGACCTCGTGCCCGAGGCGGATGAGGTGCTCCGCCAGATCGCGGATGTGGAACTGGACGCCGCCCGGCACGTCCCACGAGTAGGGGCAGACGATGCCGATCTTCACGAGGGCTCCCCCGCCCGGCGGGATTGGTCGGAGCGGGGCTCCAGGTCGGCGAGCCACAGTCGCTGCAGCATGTGCCAGTCCTCCGGATGGTCGGCGATACCGGTGGCGAAGGCGTCGGCCAGCGCCTGTGTCATGGCAGACGTCTTCTCGACGCGGTTACCTGTCTCGGGGACGTCGACGGGCGGGTGGACGCGGCCCTTCATGACGGGCGACTCGTCATACCAGAGGGTGACGGGCAGCAACAGTGCGCCGGTCTGCTGGGCGAGCAGTGCGGGCCCGGCGGGCATCCGGGCGGTGTCTCCGAAGAACTTGACCTCGACTCCGGAGGCGGACAGATCGCGGTCGGCGACGAGGCAGACGAGACCGCCCGCGCGCAGCCGCCGCGCCAGCGTGCCAAAGGCGGCGCCGCCGGTGTGCGGCAGGACCTCCATGCCGAGGCTCTCGCGGTAGGCGACGAAGCGGTCGTACAGCGTCTCGGGCTTCAGGCGCTCGGCGACGGTCGTGAAGGGGGTCTCCAGCTTGGTGGTGACCCAGGCGCCCGCGAGGTCCCAGTTGGCCAGGTGCGGCAGCGCGAGGACGACGCCCTTGCCGGCGGCGAGCCCGTCGGTGAGGTGGTGGACGTCCTTGACGTCCAAGCCGTCGGCGATGCGTTCCTTGCTCCAGGACGGCAGCCGGAAGGACTCCATCCAGTAGCGCAGGTAGGAGCGCATGCCCGCCTTGGAGAGCTCGGCGAGGCGCTGGGGGCTCGCGTCGGGCACCACGCGCGCGAGATTGGACTCCAGCCGCAGCACGCCCTTGCCCCGCCGCTTCCAGACCGTGTCGGCGATGGTCCTGCCGAGCCGTTCGGCGGCCGGCTCGGGGAGCTTCTTGACGGTGCTCCAGCCGAGCCCGTACAGCGCGTCGGTGAGTCGGTCCTTCACTGCGCGGCCTCACTCTCCTGCGCGTCGGCGGCCGCGGCGGCGTCCGCCTCCGCGGACTCCCTGCGCACGGTCACGACGCGCTGGACGAGGGTGACCATGCTGCCGGCCGCGACGATCCACAGCGCGATGGGCAGCAGGATCTGAATGCCCGGGACGCCGAACTTGTGGAGGCCCGCGAGGCCCGCGGCGACCAGGGAGATCACCAGGCGCTCGGCGCGCTCCACCAGGCCGTTGACGGCGACGGGCAGGCCGATGGCCTCGCCGCGTGCCTTCGTGTACGAGACCACCTGGCCGCTCGCCAGACAGAAGATGGAGACGGCGCAGAGGATGTTGTCGTCGCCCGATCCGGCGTACCAGAGGGCGAGGCCTCCGAAGATCGCGCTGTCCGCCACCCGGTCGAGCGTCGAGTCCAGGAAGGCGCCCCAGCGGCTGGAGCGGCCCAGCTGACGGGCCATGTTGCCGTCGACGAGGTCCGAGAAGACGAACAGGGTGATGACGATCGTTCCCCAGAAGAACTCTCCCCGGGGGAAGAAGACCAGCGCTCCCGCCACCACACCGGCGGTGCCGATGAAGGTGACCGCGTCGGGGCTGACCCCGCGGCGGATGAGAAACGCGGCGAACGGTGTGAGGACACGCGTGAAGAATGCACGCGCGTACTTGTTCAGCATGGCCTTCCCGAGGGTTCGGTGCGCCGTGTGGCCCCGTTGGCCACCGGCTGGCCCATCGTAGTCACGCCCTTGACGGACCGGCTCGCCCCCTCACGATCGCGTACGACGTATGGACGCAGAGTGACCCGAGTGGAAAGCTCGAAAGCATGACGGGCGCCGCCGGGGCCGCCCCGCACCCGGCCCCCGCGCGTCCGCGAGCAGCCAGCATCCCCGAGGGGGCTGAGCCTCCTCACCGTGCACGTAACCGGGAGGCCAAGGCATGGGCGACAAGGCGAACGCACACCCCGGAGCCGCCGGCAGGGCAGCGTCGGCCGACCACCCCGCGTCCGTACGGAATGTGGTGCTGGTCGGCCACAGCGGTTCGGGCAAGACGACGCTGGTGGAGGCTCTCGCGCTGACCGCCGGGGCGGTGAACCGGGCGGGTCGTGTGGAGGACGGCACCGCCGTCTCCGACTACGACGAGATCGAGCACCGGCAGCAGCGCTCGGTGCAGCTGTCCCTGGTCCCCGTCGAATGGGGCGGCTTCAAGATCAATCTATTGGACACCCCCGGATACGCCGACTTCGTCGGGGAGTTGAGGGCCGGTCTGCGCGCCGCGGACGCGGCCCTTTTCGTCGTCTCGGCGGCGGAGGGCACCGAAGGCATCACCGGCGCGACCCGCATGGTGTGGGAGGAGTGCGCGGCGGTCGGCATGCCGCGGGCCATCGTGGTCACCCACCTGGAGTCGGCCCGCGCGGACTTCACCGAGATGACCCGCACCTGCGCCGAGGCGTTCGGCGCCGACGACCCCGATGCCGTGCTGCCGCTGTATCTGCCCCTCTACGGAGAGCAGGGGCCGGACGGCCACGCCCCGGTCACGGGCCTGATCGGGCTGCTCTCGCAGCGGATCTTCGACTACGCCTCCGGGGAGCGCAAGGAGTCCGAGCCCGGCGAGGACCAGCTGCCGCTGATCGCACAGGCACGCAACACCCTGATCGAGGGGATCATCTCCGAGAGCGAGGACGAGTCCCTCATGGACCGCTATCTCAGCGGTGAGGACATCGACTTCAAGACACTCGTGGACGACCTGGAGCGGGCCGTCGCGCGGGGCATCTTCCATCCGGTGCTCGCCGCCGCGCCCGCCGCGGAGGGCGCCCGCCAGGGCATCGGCACGGTCGAGCTCCTGGAGCTCGTCACGGGCGGCTTCCCGACCCCGCTCGAACACCCGGCACCGGCCGTGACCACACCGGACGGCAAGGCGCGGCCCGCGCTCACCTGCGATCCGGACGGGCCGCTCGCGGCCGAGGTCGTGAAGACCGCGTCCGACCCGTACGTGGGCCGGATCTCTCTCGTCCGCGTCTTCTCCGGCACCCTGCGCCCCGACGAGACCGTGCACGTCTCCGGGCACGGCCTGGCCGACCGCGGCCACGAGGACCACGATGTCGACGAGCGCGTCGGCGCGCTCTCCTCCCCCTTCGGCAAGCAGCAGCGCACGCTCACCCGGTGCGTGGCGGGCGACATGGCGTGCGTGGCCAAGCTGAACCGGGCCGAGACCGGTGACACGCTGTCCGCGAAGGACGACCCGCTCCTGATGGAGCCCTGGGACATGCCCGACCCGCTCCTGCCGCTCGCCATCCAGGCGCACAGCAAGGCCGACGAGGACAAGCTCTCGCAGGGCCTTGCGCGGCTCGTCGCCGAGGATCCGACGATGCGGCTCGAACAGAACCAGGACACCCATCAGGTGGTCCTGTGGTGCCTGGGCGAGGCGCACGCCGACGTGGCCCTGGAGCGGCTGCGCAGCCGGTACGGCGTCCAGGTCGACGTGGTGCCGCACAAGGTCTCCCTCCGGGAGACGTTCGCCGGCAAGTCCGGTGGCCGCGGCCGCCATGTGAAGCAGTCGGGCGGGCACGGCCAGTACGCGATCTGCGAGATCGAGGTCGAGCCGCTGCCCGGCGGCAGCGGCATCGAGTTCGTCGACAAGGTCGTGGGCGGCGCGATCCCGCGGCAGTTCATCCCGTCCGTGGAGAAGGGCGTGCGCGCGCAGGCGGCGAAGGGTGTCGCCGCCGGGTACGCGCTGATCGACGTGCGCGTCACGCTGCTCGACGGCAAGGCGCACTCGGTGGACTCCTCCGACGCCGCGTTCCAGACGGCGGGCGCGCTCGCGCTGCGCGAGGCCGCGGCCGGGGCCCGGATCCATCTGCTCGAACCGGTCGCTGAGGTGCGGGTCCTGGTCGGCGACGACTACGTGGGCGCGGTGATGAGCGATCTGTCGGGCCGCCGCGGCCGGGTGGTCGGCACCGAGCAGGCAGCGGGCGGGCGGACCCTGGTGCGGGCCGAGGTCCCCGAGATCGAGATCGGCAGGTACGCCGTGGACCTGCGGTCCCTCTCGCAGGGCACCGCGCGCTTCAGCCGTACGTACGCACGGCACGAGCCGATGCCTCCGCAGCTCTCCGAGAGGATCCGCGAACAGGCGCGGGGCGGCTCGTAGTTGGAGCGTCCGGCGCGCGGGCCGCCCGCCGCCCGGTGCGGGCGGGCGGCATTCCGTTGTCCCCTGACGGATGTCGGTGCTCCCCGATACGCTGATGACCTGATCAACGGTGTACCGGACGGCAACAGGTGTGCCGGACAGGCAAGTCGGGAAGAGCCGCAGCAGCGAAGGCGTCGCGGCGATGGGGGCGGCAGTGGCGGACGATGTATTCGACTTCAGGCCCGGGGCCCAGGTTCCTCTCTCGGGCGCCGCGGGACAGACGGCGGCTACCCATGCCCTGGCCTCGGCGGCGTACCGCGACGGCGATGTCGAGGGCATCCTGGCGGCCAACAGCGAGTGGCACAAGTCCGAGGTGAAGCCCGGCCTCTCCTCCCTCTGCAAGCCGAACCTCGGCGAGGCGTTCGCGCGGGCCGTGCAGGTGCGGATGCTGGGCGGCGGCCGCAATCCCCTCATCCAGTCCTTCGGGACGGAGCCGCAGGCGGTCGTCGAGCACTGCCTCGCGGCGAACCGTATCCGCAAGGAGCGCGACAGCTGGCTGACCGCCGTGATGGTCCTGTGCGGGGTGCTTTTCCTGCCGGGGCTGCTCGTCTGGCTCGTCGTCTTCACGATCCGCAGGCAGGTCGCCAAGAGCGAGGACAAGCGCGCGGGCGCGCTCGCGACGGCCGTCCTGGTGGCCGTGGGGGTGCTCGCCGTCCTCGCCCTCCTGAAGCTGCCGTTCGACGGCTTCTGGGCCTGGTATCTGCGCGCGGCGATCGTGCTCCCCGTGGTGGGCTGGTTCTGGGCCAAGCAGATCGCCGAGCGCACCGCACGCGACCTGCGCGACCGCTGGTCGAGCCTGCTCGCGGGCGGCGGCATCGGCGCGAAGATCCCCGAGGCGGTGCCCGGCAGCCCCGGCGAGACGGCCGCCGAGCGGCTCCGCCAGGGCTTGGCGAGGCTCTCCGCGGAGCAGCAGAGCAACTCCGTGTTCTACGCAGGGCCCAAGGGCATATTGGGCATGGGCACGCGCTGGGGCAGCTGGCAGCTGGCCGAGGAGCTGGTGCCGGCCGACCCGGCCAAGGAGATCCACCCCTTCCGCAGCTGGGACGTCATACGGGCGGTGCACGACCAGCTGCGCATGCTGGAGCGCGGCCCCCTGCACACAGGCGGCTTCCCCACCCCGGACATAAAGCACTGGATCGTCTCCCCCATCGGGGAGAACGCCAAGGCGGTGTCCCGCCCCACCGGCACGGACGTCGAGGCCTTCCAGATCCGCGGCCACGAGATACAGCGCATCTGCAACGAACAGCAGTTCGGCAGCGGCAACCGCCACTACCTGGGCGTGCAGTTCACGCTCTGGGACGGCCAGTTGGTCATCACCATGCTGATCACGGTGACCGTGCTGCACGAGACGCTCCGCATCGAGGTCACGGGCCACGCCCTCGGCCCGGTGCACTCGCTGTTCACCACGAAGCCCTCACCGAAGACGAAGACGGTCTCCAAGGCGATCAAGTTCTGGGAGACCACCACGCGCAACCTGCCGCTGATCGACGCCGACGAGGTCGTGCGCCTCGCGGTCCGCGCCCCCTTCACCTGGTACCCGCCGCTCCTGGACTACCTCGGCGGCAAGCTGGTCCTGCCCGAGCCCTTCGGCCTGCGGCACGCCTGGGCGGACAAGCCCTGGCGGCACCGCTTCATGGCCGACGACGCGCTGCGCGCCGCCACGCCCGTGCTCCGCGTGGTGCACTCGGCGGCGATCAGGGTCCTCGAGGAGAACGGCGTGAACACGGAGAAGTTCGGCGCCCGCTCCGGCTTCCTCAGCGGGGCGATCCAGGACCCGATGCCGAGGAAGGCGGACGTGTACGACGCGTAGGGATCGTACGGCCCCGACGGAGCGTACGAAGGGGGCAGGGCCCGCGGACTAGAGAGCCGCGGGCCAGGCGTCCGCGAGCATCTTGCGGGTGTCGGCGAGCAGCTGCGGCAGCACCTTGGTGTGCCCCACCACCGGCATGAAGTTGGTGTCGCCGCCCCAGCGCGGGACGACGTGCTGGTGCAGGTGCGCGGCGATCCCCGCGCCCGCCACGGCTCCCTGGTTCATGCCGATGTTGAAGCCGTGCGCGCCGGACGCGGTGCGCAGCGCCTTCATCGCCTGCTTGGTGAGCTCGCCGAGCTCGGCCGTCTCCGGGCCCGTCAGGTCCGTGTAGTCGGCGACGTGGCGGTAGGGCACGACCATCAGGTGGCCGCCGTTGTACGGGTAGAGGTTGAGGACCGCGTACACCTGCTCGCCGCGCGCGATGACGAGACCGTCCTCGTCGGACTTGGCCGGGATGGAGCAGAAGGGACAGCCGTCGTCGGCCCCCGGGCCCGTGGGCTTGTTCTCGCCCTGGATGTACGCCATCCGGTGGGGCGTCCACAGGCGCTGGAAGGCGTCCTGCGACCCGACTCCGATCTGCTGCTCCGGCTCACTCGTCATGAGGTGAAGCATATGACTTGGCCCCGGGGACAGGTCCCCGGGGCCCGAGCTCACCGCAGTGTCACCGTGACGTCAGACCTGGACGCGGTCCTCGACCGCCTTCGCGATCTTCGCGATGGCCTCGTCGACGGGGATGCCGTTCTCCTGCGAGCCGTCGCGGTAGCGGAAGGACACGGAACCGTTGTTCATGTCCTCGTCGCCCGCGATGACCATGAAGGGCACCTTGGCCTTCTGCTGGTTGCGGATCTTCTTCTGCATGCGGTCGGACGACGCGTCGACCTCGACCCGCAGCCCCTGGGCGCGCGCCTTCTCGGCGAACTCCTGGAGGTAGGCGACGTGCGCGTCACCGATCGGGATGCCGACCGCCTGGACAGGGGCCAGCCAGGCCGGGAACGCGCCGGCGTAGTGCTCGAGGAGCACGCCGAAGAACCGCTCGATCGAGCCGAACAGGGCGCGGTGGATCATGACGGGCTGCTGGCGCGAGCCGTCCGCGGCCGTGTACTCCAGGTTGAACCGCTTGGGCTGGTTGAAGTCGACCTGGATGGTCGACATCTGCCAGGACCGGCCGATGGCGTCCTTGGCCTGCACCGAGATCTTCGGGCCGTAGTACGCGGCGCCGCCCGGGTCCGGCACCAGCGGCAGGTTCTGCTTCTCGGCGGCGAGCCGCAGCGCCTCGGTGGCCTCCGCCCAGTCCTCGTCCGTGCCGATGAACTTGTCGGAGTCGTCGCGGGTGGACAGCTCCAGCTCGAACTCGGTCAGGCCGTAGTCGCGCAGCAGGTCGAGCACGAAGGTCAGGAGCGTGTCGAGCTCCTGCGGCATCTGCTCCTTGGTGCAGTAGATGTGCGAGTCGTCCTGGGTGAAGCCGCGCGAGCGGGTCAGGCCGTGCACGACGCCCGACTTCTCGTAGCGGTACACGGTGCCGAACTCGAAGAGCCGCAGCGGCAGTTCGCGGTAGGAGCGGCCGCGCGACTTGAAGATGAGGTTGTGCATCGGGCAGTTCATCGCCTTGAGGCGGTAGTTCTGCTCGTCGAACTCGATGGGCGGGAACATGCCCTCCGCGTAGTGCGGCAGGTGACCCGAGATCTCGAAGAGCTTCTCCTTCGAGATGTGCGGGGTGTTCACGAACTCGTAGCCGGAGACCTCGTGGCGGCGCCGCGAGTAGTCCTCCATGACCTTGCGGATCACGCCGCCCTTGGGGTGGAAGACCGCGAGGCCCGGGCCGAGCTCCTCGGGGAAGGAGAAGAGGTCCAGCTCGGAGCCGAGCTTGCGGTGGTCGCGCTTCTCGGCCTCGGCGAGGAACTCCAGGTGCGCCTTCAGCTCGTCCTTCGACGGCCACGCGGTGCCGTAGATGCGCTGGAGCTGCGGGTTTTTCTCGCTGCCCCGCCAGTAGGCGGCGGCGGAGCGCATCAGCTTGAAGGCGGGGATGACGCGGGTGGTGGGCAGGTGCGGGCCTCGGCAGAGGTCCTTCCAGCACAGCTCGCCGGTCTTCGCGTCGAGGTTGTCGTAGATGGTCAGCTCGCCGGCGCCCACCTCGGCGTCGGCGCCGTCGGCGGCCTGCGCGGCGTTGCCCTTGAGGCCGATGAGCTCCAGCTTGTACGGCTCGTCGGCGAGCTCGACGCGGGCGTCGTCGTCGGTGGTGACGCGCCGCGAGAACTTCTGCCCGCGCTTCTGGATCTCCTGCATCTTCTTCTCGATGCGCTTGAGGTCCTCGGGGGTGAAGGGCTCCTTGACGTCGAAGTCGTAGTAGAAGCCGTCCCGGATGGGCGGGCCGATGCCCAGCTTGGCGTCGGGGAAGAGCTCCTGCACGGCCTGCGCCATGACGTGCGCGGTCGAGTGGCGCAGGATGTTCAGGCCGTCCTCGGAGGAGATCTCGACGGGCTCGATCTCGTCGCCGTCGGCCACGGCGTACGCCAGGTCCTTCAGCTCGCCCGCCACGCGTGCGGCGACGACGGTGCGCTCGCCGGGGAAGAGCTCGGCGGCCGTAGTGCCCGTCGTCACCACGCGCTCTTCCCGCTCGGAATCGCGTTGGATGATCACACGGACGTCTGACACCGGTCTCTCCTAGCTGAAGGGGATGCGGCGCTTTCCACTGCGCGCGCAAGAGGGATCGTACCGAGCCACGGGCCCCGGCCGCGAAACGGATCTCTCCGCACCTCTTCTCCCGGCGCCCCTTGAGTCCGTGCCGCACGCCTCAGTCCGTGCCGCACGCCTCCTCGAAGAAGTCGAGGTTCTCCTGGAGCGACTTCATGAGCCGGTCCCGCTCCGCGTCGTCCACCTGCACGGGCACCACCCCGGTCGCCCCGGTGAGCCTGCGGAAGCCGCCCCGGCTCTCGAGCCGCCCGTGCACCCGGATCGGCAGCCCGACCAGGTGCGCGTGGCCCGCGATGCGGTACGCCTCCTCGTCCAGGGTCATCCGCACGTGCGGGACCTCGGCCCCCGCGATCACCCGGATCCGCACCGTGCCGTCCCCGCTCGGCGCCGCCCGCCGCATCCGCACCACGGTCCCGGTGATCCGCACCGGGACCGACGGCTCGGCACGCAGGTACCGGGCGCCCGCCGCGCGCAGCGCCGCCAGGTCACCGGGCGAGAACTCGACGGGCCCGGCACCTGCCGTGCAGCCCTCGGGCACCCCGGCGCCCGGCGCCCACTCCACCGCCACGCGCGCCCCTTCCGTGCCGCGCACGAGCGCGACGAGCGCCTCGGTCAGCTCGTGGCTGACGCCCGCCTCGACCGCCCCGTCGAAGGCGTCCATGCCGCCGGTCGCGCGCTGGTAGTCGACGGCTTCCCGGGCCGCGTACAGGGCCTGGTGCAGCCGGACCGCGAGGGGCCGCCCGGTCATGACGGGGACGAAGGCGGTGAGCCTGCGCCCGCCCGTCGCCGGGCCCACCAGGACGTTCTCCAGGGACGCGGCGGCGGGCCCGCGGTGGCGCGCGCCGTGGTACCCGGCGCGGGCACGGGCGGCGAGCGCCCCGGCGAGCAGCATCCGCCGCGCGGCGGAGCGCAGCTGTTCCTCCGCCGGCCAGGTCGCGGTGCCTGCGGGCCCCACCGGTTCGTCGCGCCACCAGTGGATCTCGTCGCTGGGCACGGCGAGTCCGACGAGGACGTCGCGGGCGGCGGGCGAGCCGCTGCGGGCCAGCGCGTCGAGCGCTTCGCCGATCAGGTCCTCGCAGTCGGGGAAGGCGCGGCTCTCCGGCACGAGGAGGCTGGTGCCGGCGCCGCCGGGGCCCGGCGGGGTCCACCGGGCATAGCGGCCGGGGGCTCCGCCGCGCCGCTGCCAGCCGTGCCGGGCGAGGAGTGCGGCGAGGACGGCGGGGTCGACCGAGGAGGGTTCGGGCGGCTGCGCCCACCGGGCCGCGGCCGGGGCGGGGTGCGGGCGGCCGGGAGGCAGGGGCTCGTCGTGGTCGAAGGGGCGGTGCATCAGGGTCGTCCTCCCGTCCCGACGCGCGTCATGATCTCGCAGAGGGCCCGGTCGTCGAAGATCCGCGAGGTCGGGACGCGCACGGTGGTCCTGCGCCGGCCGGTCACGGGGTGCCCGGCGAGGTTGGTCCAGTAGCAGCAGTGCCGCAGGTCGAGCCGGTCGTGACCGGCGCGCAGCCAGTCGTCCTGCGAGCGGGGCACGAGCATCACGACGAGGATCTTGTGGACCGAGACCGGGGTGCGGGCGAGCTTCTCCAGGTGTGCGTTGTCGAGCGTGAAGGAGAAGGCGGCACCGGCCTGCTGCGGCGGCAGCTGGTACGTGCACTTCAGCTGGACCTTGATGGTCACCTCGTCGTCGACCGTGTGGCCGGGCGCGCTGTGGCTGACGTGCCAGTCGATGCCGTTGTCCGGGAACGGCTGGGAGAGCGAGCAACCCGCGGCCGCCGCGACGGCGTGCAGATAGCCCACCTGGAGCGTCTCCATACAGGCGGTGGTGGCGAGTGTGCCGCGCGGCGGTGCGATCCGCTCGGGCAGCAGCCCACCCTGTTCGGGCTGCGCGAGCGCCATGGTCAACAAGCCTTCCGAACCCGGTAGTTGTCCGCTCGGGCGGTCAATTCCAAAGCCCCGTACCTCTGTTGTCTCCGGGCCGCGTACAGCGCAAACGGCCCGGGTATCACCGTCGTGGGCAGGGGACCGAACGTCATCTGCCGGGAGAGGACGAGGAGTTGCGTCACCATGACGTGCTGGTACGAAGGCCCCTTGGCCGCATTCGACACGGAGACCACGGGCGTCGACGTCGAGACCGACCGGATCGTGTCGGCCGCCGTCGTCGTCCAGCAGGGCGCGGGAACCCGACCGCGCATCACCCGCTGGCTGGTGAATCCGGGCGTACCCGTGCCCGAGTCCGCCACCGCGGTGCACGGACTGACGGAGGAACACCTGCAGCGCACCGGCCGCTGGCCGGCGCCGGTGATGGAGGAGATCGCACGGGATCTGGCCGAGCAGGGCGCGGCGGGCCGGCCGATCGTGGTGATGAACGCGCCGTTCGATCTGACCATCCTGGACCGGGAGTTGCGCAGGCACCGAGCCTCGTCACTGAGCCGCTACATGGAGGGTTCGTCGCTGTGCGTGATCGACCCCCGGGTACTGGACAAGCAGCTCGACCGGTACCGCAAGGGCCGCCGCACGCTCACCGACCTGTGCGCGCACTACGAGGTGGAGCTGGCCGAGGCCCATGACGCGGCGGCGGACGCGCAGGCCGCGATGGATGTCGTACGCGCGGTGGGGCGCCGTTTCGCGGCGCGCCTTGAGCGGCTGTCGCCGGCCGAGCTGCACACGTTGCAGGCCGTCTGGCACGCGGCGCAGGCGCGCGGTCTGCAGGCGTGGTTCGCGAAGAGCGGCACACCGGAGGCCGTGGACCCGGCGTGGCCGCTGCGTCCCGAACTCAGGGCGGCCGCCTGACGCGCGCCACTACGGGCGGGAGACCGGCGGGCCCTTGGCGCCGGGCAAGAAAAAAACCGGTCCGTCTGCTGACGGACCGGCATTCTCCGGGTGGGCGATACTGGGTTCGAACCAGTGACCTCTTCGGTGTGAACGAAGCGCTCTCCCACTGAGCTAATCGCCCGGGAACGCACTGAACAATACAGGTCCGGGCGCCCTTCCTTCAAACCGCTGCCAGCCGGGCCGCGAGGCCGCGCCGCCCCGCACGCATCATCACGGCGTGGTTGAGCAGGAACAGCGGGCGTCCGGGGACGGCGAAGCGCCGCATCAGGGGGCTGCGCACGTCGACCTCCTGGTCGTAGCGGGCCCGCGTTCCCGCGGGTGTGGCCGTGAGGGTCCAGCGCGCCCAGCCGTCCAGGTCCCCGGTCATGCCGATCTCCAGGACTCCGGCCGCGGGGTCGCGGCGCCGCTCCTCCGCGGTGACGACGAGGTCGTACGGGAGGAAGGACCGGAAGCGGATGACGCCGCTGCGGTCGTCGATGGGTTTCACCTCGCGCACCTGCGGCCACCACAGCGGATAGTCCTCGGCACGCTGCAGCTCGGCGAAGGCGTCGGCGGGTGCGCCGGGGATGTCCCAGACGCTGCGGAATCGGTAGTGGCACCAGTCCATGGACCGAGTCTGCCTGGTCGAGGGCCCGATCTGAGTACGTCCCTGAGTATCCACACCCATGCCGCACGAGGTGGCGCGGACCACACTCCGAGGCATGACGAACATTCCGCCCCCTGCCGAGGAGCTCCGCCTCCTCGACTGGGAGCTGCGCCAACTTGAGGCGCGCAGGACGCTGTTGCTGCAGCGCAGAGCCGGGCTGCTCGGCGCCCTGCGCGCGGCGGGCCCGGCCTGGCCGCCCCCTCGCCCGGCAGGACCGCCCGCCCCCGGAGCCGCGCCGCCGAGCGCGCAGAACGTCCTGCTCACGCTGGGCGGGGTGCTCCTGACCGTCGCGGCGATCGCCTTCACGGTGGTGAGCTGGGGTCACTTGGGCATCGGCGGCCGCAGCGCGGTCCTCGGCGCGGTGACGCTGGCGGCGCTCGCCGCTCCCGCGCTCCTGCTGCGCCGTTCGCTGCGTTCGACGGCGGAGGCGGTGGCGGGCCTCGGGCTCGCGCTGACCGTCCTGGACGCGTACGCGCTGCGCCATCTGTCCCTCTCCGACACGGGTGCCCTCGGTTACGCGGCGGGGACCTCCGTGGTCCTCGCCACGCTGTGGGCGGGGTACGGGCTGCTGCTCGGCGGGTTGCGCTCGCCGCTGCCGACGGCGGTCGCGACGGCGCAACTGCCCCTGGTGCTGTGGGCGGGCGCCGTGCACGCCGGTGAGCACGCGATGACGGCCGCGCTGCTCGTGACGGCGGCCTTCGACACCGCGCTCGCGCTGTGGGCGGGCGTCCGTTCGGTACGGGTCGTCGCCGCGGCCGGTGCCTGCGTGCTGGGTCTGTGGGGTGCGGCAGGTGCCGGCTGGCTGTCCGTGCATGCCACGGACCCGGCGGAGGCGGCACGCGCGGGCGTGCTGCTGCTGTTCGCCGCCCTGATCGCGCTGGCAGCCGCGTGGTGGGCGAAGAGCCGGGAGGTGACGACCGGCGCGGCGGCCTTCGCCGGTCTGCTCGTGGTGGCCGCCTTCGGCGGCGTGCTGCGTACCGTGCTGCCCGCCGCGTGGACGGTGCCGGCCTATCTGGCCTGCGGCGTCGCGCTGTTGGGGACCGCACGCCCCGCGCTGCCCCGGCCCCTGCGGCGCGGAATCGTCGCGGCGTCGGGCGTGGTGCAGGGCTGCGCGGTGCTGTGGGCCTTGCCGGTCGCCGGGATCGCGCTGCTCGGGCCGTTCGGCTGGGCGACCCGGGTCTGGTCGGGCGCGCCCTCGGACGCCCGGGACGCCCTGCTGCTCGAACTGCCGCTCCCCCACCCGCTTCTGGCCCCGCTCGTGCTCGCGACCGTCGCCGCGGTGCTGGTCGCGGCGAGCGGCCCGCTGGGCGGGACGGCCCGGCGTGCGGCCCGGTACGGTGCGCCGGTGCTCGCCTGGGCGGCGGCGATCGCTCTGCCGGCCGCGCTTCGGCTTCCGTACGGGGTGGGGGTCTCGGCGCAGGTTGTGGTGACCGCCGCGCTGCTCGCCGCCGCGACCTGGGGCACGTCCGCAGAACCGCTCACGACTGCCACGTCGGTTACGTCCACTGCGTCGGCTACGTCCTCTGCGTCGGCTACGCCCACCGCTGCGGCCACCTCCGCCACCTTCACCGCTTCCGGCACGCCCACCACACCTGTCGCGGCACCTACCTCCGCCACCCCCACCGCACTCACCACACCCATCACCCCCGCCCTGATCGCCTCCGTCCTGGCGCTCGTGTCCTCGGTGAGCGTCGCGTTCCTCGCGTTGGCCACGAGTACGGCCACCCTCACCACGCTGGGCGTGCTCACGGCGCTCCATCTCGCCGTCTGCGTGCGCATGGCGCGGAGCGGGGCGTCCGCGCCGGGCACGGCCGTGCTCGCCGGGTGTGCCGTCCTCGCCCATGCCACCGCGCTGGTCTGCGCCGTAGGCGCCGCGTGGGGGCTGCGTCCGGAACACATCGGGCTGCTCACCCTCACGGTCCCGGCCCTTGCCGCACTCGCGGCGGCGCGTCTCGGCCGGCATCCCCTGACACCGCCCGTCGAGATCACGGCGGCCGGTTCCGGAGCCGTCGCCGTCCTGCTCGCCTCGGGGACCGCGCCCACGCTGGCGCTCGCCCTCGCGCTCGGCGGACTCATCGCGTCCGGCACCGCGCTGCGTCCCGACCGCAGGCCCGTCGGGTACGCGGCCGGGGCGCTGTTCGTACTGGCGAGCTGGGTCCGCCTCGCCTCGTGGGAGGTGTCGGCCCCGGAGGCGTACACCCTGCCGGTGACGATCCCCGCGCTGCTCCTCGGCCTGCTGCGGCGCCGCCGCGACCCCGAGACCTCTTCCTGGACGGCGTACGGCCCCGGCCTCGCGACGACGCTGCTGCCGAGCCTCGCCGCCGCCTGGGCCGATCCGTACTGGCAGCGTCCGCTGCTCCTCGGCACCACGGCGCTCGCCCTGACGCTGCTGGGCGCCCACCACCGGCTGCGCTCCCCGCTGGTCCTGGGCGGCACGGTCCTCGCCCTGGACACGCTGCACGAACTGGCCCCGTACATCGTGCAGGCCGTGGGGATCCTGCCCCGCTGGCTGCCGCCCGCGCTCGCGGGTCTGCTGCTGCTCGTCGTCGGCGCGACGTACGAACAACGGCTGCGGGACGCGCGGCGGTTGCGGAATGCGCTGGACCGAATGCGCTGATTCCGGTCGCCGCCACGACATGCGGAGTCAATGAGCCCATATGTCGACCCGTCAATTCTGTTGAAAAACACGGGAATACGAGAACGGCCCGGAGGCTCAAAAGCCTCCGGGCCGTAATCCGGGGTGGGCGATACTGGGTTCGAACCAGTGACCTCTTCGGTGTGAACGAAGCGCTCTCCCACTGAGCTAATCGCCCCGGGCGCACGGAGAACATTACCGCATGTCAGCGGGTGCTCCGGACCGCCCCGGAGTCACCCGGGGGTCACTCCTTGATCTCCCACGGCATGGTGATGCCGAACTTCCACACGTAGACACCGACGAGCACCGCGACGATCACGAGACCGATCGTCGTCAGGATGATGTTCCTGCGGCGGACCTTCGGGTCGAGTGCGCGCTGTGCGGCCTCGGTGACCTTGCGCTTCGTCCAGCGCAGCACCAGCTGGGCCCAGACGAACTCGGTGGCCCAGATCGCCATGCCGCCGAAGATCACCAGCCAGCCCGGCCCCGGCAGGGGCAGCATGATGATGCCCGCGACGACGACCGCGAGACCGACGATGAAGACGCCGACCTGCCAGCTCAGGTGCAGGGCCCTGCGGGCCTGGACGAACCCCGGCGCCCGCGAGCCGAGCGGCTGGTCGGACCTGTCTCCGGCGACGGGATCCGTGACCCCCGCCGGCTCGTTACTCCCCGTATTCATGCGGCCAAACCTTACCGGACGGAAACCCGTCACCGGAATGGGCGCACGAAGAGACGGGACAACCCGCCATACGAGGCACCTAAAGACACGCAAAGCCCTCAGAGGGGTTTACAACGGCACCGTAGGTGGCATGTCGATTTCGCCGACGTGCGAATCCCCGAGCGCACACTGAGCGAAAGGCCCTGGCGCTTATGAACACCACGGTCAGCTGCGAGCTGCACCTGCGCCTCGTTGTGTCGAGCGAGTCCTCACTGCCTGTACCCGCAGGACTGCGGTATGACACGGCCGATCCCTATGCCGTGCACGCCACCTTCCACACCGGAGCCGAGGAAACCGTCGAGTGGGTGTTCGCCCGCGACCTCCTCGCCGAGGGCCTGCACCGGCCCACCGGTACCGGCGACGTCCGAGTCTGGCCGTCCCGGAGCCACGGTCAGGGCGTCGTCTGCATCGCCCTGAGTTCCCCGGAGGGCGAGGCTCTGCTCGAGGCCCCGGCGCGGGCCCTGGAGTCCTTCCTGAAGCGAACGGACGCAGCCGTGCCACCCGGCACGGAACACCGCCACTTCGATCTCGACACGGAGCTCTCTCACATCCTGGCCGAGAGCTAGCGCCACAAGGGCGCGTCGAGAACCACCACGCCGTCCGACTCGGGGCGACGGCGCAAGCAGTCACGGCACGACGACACAAGGCGAACAGACGCAGACACCGGCGCCGTCGCCGCGGACCTCCCGCGGCGACGGCGCCGGTGCGTCCGGTGACGAAGCCGCTAGCATCGGCCAGCATCGGCGGGCATCGGCCCGACCCCCAGGCCAGGGAGCGAATCGTGCTGATCACCCACGACACCCGGTGTTCTCTCGACGCCGTGGTCGATCTGGTGAACACCGCACCGGAGACGAACGGCACAGACGGGCTCGCGAATCTGGCGGCGCTCGGTGAATTCGTACGAAGCCACGACGTCAGCGATGTCGGCACGCTCTCCGAAGGCGACCTCGCCGACGTCCACCGCATCCGCGCCCGCTTCGGGGAGGTCTTCGCCAACCCCGAACCGCAGGTTGCGTCCGTGATCCTCAACGAACTGATCGCGTCGGCGGGCACCACGCCCCGGCTCACCGACCACGACGGCTACGACTGGCACATCCACTACTTCGCGCCCGGCGCCTCCGTCGCGGACCACCTGGCGGCCGACTGCGGAATGGCACTGTCCTTCTTCCTCGTCGCCGGGGAGCAGGAACGCCTGCGGCGCTGCGAGGCCCCGGACTGCCGGCACGCCTTCGTCGACCTCTCCCGCAACCGCTCGCGCCGCTACTGCGACAGCCGCACCTGCGGCAACCGGCTGCACGTCGCCGCGTACCGCGCCCGCCGCAAGGAGGCCGCGGGCTAGAGCAGCAGCAGGTCGTGCAGCGAGGCCACCAGGATCAGGGTGCTGATCACCGCCAGAAAGATCATCAAGGGTGGCTGCGAGAGGGCGAAGAGACAGCCCTGCCGCTCCTCGTCGCCGGTGGGCCGCTCCGCTTCGCCGTCGGTGGCGCGCCGCTCGGTGGCGGCAGGTCGTCGCTCATGGGCCGGTGCCGCTCGTCTGCCGTCGTCCGGCTGTCCGCCGTCGTCCGGCGGGGCGGCATCGCCCTCTGTGGTGGTGTCCAGCATCTCGCGGTGATGATGACGCAGCGGCCGGGTCGTCGCCTACCAACACGCCCAGTCGCGGCGGCAGTCAGCCGGATCCCGTGAACAGGCGAAAGTCCAGTGCCCAGCGCGTTCCGTCCATGGCTCACGGGCGCCTCCCCTAGCGAGACTCGGCGGCACCGTCCGCACTCGAACGAGGGAGCCGCTCATGTCCATGGAACGCCGACGGCTGTTGACGACCGCGCTCGGCACGGCGGCACTCGGCACAGCGGGAGTCACGGCGGCGCCGCTCGGCGCCGCGTCGGCCACCACCGGCCACATCGGCCGCACCGTCCCCTGGCACCGCGTCCCGCACCGCGGCATCCGCCCCGACGACCCGGAAGGCCGCGCCCCGCTGCCGAACCCGCGTCGCGGCTTCCGCTACGAGATGTCGTACAACGCCCGCGACCTGACGAGCCCCTGGCCGAACGAGCAGGACCACTCCCCCGACGCCGCGAAGACCCTCGACCTCCTGGAACGCGAGTACGGGCCCGGCGCGAACCTCACCCAGCTCTACTTCTACCTCTGGGACTTCGCGACCTCGACGATCCCGCGGAGCGCGCTCGACAACATCGAGAGCGTCTTCCAGGGGCTGCGCGCCAAGGGGTACGCGGCGGTCCTGCGCTTCGTGTACGACGACGGGGTGCGGGAGAACCGGCGCTACACCGTGCGGGACGTCCAGCGGCACATCGGGCAGCTGGCACCGCTGGTCGCGCGCAACAGCGACGTCGTCGCGGTCTGGCAGGCGGGTTTCCTCGGCACCTGGGGCGAGTGGCACGGCAGCCATTACCGGCACGAGACGTACCCCGACGCCGTCACCGCCATCATGACGACGCTCGTCGAGGCGCTGCCGCCGGGACTGCACACCCAGGTCCGGTACGCGGAGAAGCGCGACATGATCACCAACAGGGCGATCCTCGACCGCGTCGGCTTCCACAACGACTACGTGACGCTGGGCGAGGGCCTCTGGGACTACTACGTGCCCGACAACCCCGGCTGGCCCACCTACCTCGACGTCTCGCGGACGCGGATGCTGGACGGCGAGATGCCGTGGGACAAGGGGCAGAGCTCCGATCCCTACGCATGGAGCACCGTCATCCCGGGGCTCGCCGCGGCGCAGCGGCTGCAGACGCTCCGCTTCGACACCCTCTCGCTCGTGCACAACGCCACGGTCACCATCCCGGGGTGGAAGGCGGCGCGGCTCACCGGGAAGCAGGTCATGGAGGCTCGGCTTCCGATGTCGGACGGCTACTTCGAGGACCGCAGGGGGCGTGCCGTTGACCGCAGCCAGTTCGAGTACCTCCGCGACCACCTGGGCTACCGGCTGGAGGTGCGGGAGGCGCGCTACGACCTCGGGGCGGCCCGGCGGCGCGGGCGGCTCCCCGTGGAGGTCGACGTCGTCAACCGCGGCTTCGCGCCGCCCAAAGAGCCGCGTCCCGCCCGGCTGGTCCTGCTGGACGCGGCGGGGCGGACGGTGGCCTCGGCCGATACGGGTGCGGACTGGCGCGACTGGCGGCCGCAGGGGCGTGCGGAGACCGACGACGACCACGCGGCTCCGGCGCCCTCCACCGTGCGCGCGGAGCTCCCCATGCCCGCGGGCGCGCGCGGCCCGCACCGCATCGGACTCGCCCTGCCCGACCCGGCCTTCCCCGCGCGCGGACGGGCCGTGCGGTGCGCGAACGCCTCCGTCGACTGGGTCGACGGCGTCAACGTGCTGGCGGAGGTCCGGCTGGGCCGCTGACGCCGCACGCTCCCGGCTGCCGTCAGATGCCGTGCTTCTTCAGGATCGCCTCGATGTCGCTGAAGTCCTCCGCGGGTGCGGCCTGCTGCGGCTTGGCCGCGGGCCGGCCCGCGGCGGGACGGGCGCTCGCACCGAGCGAGGGCGCCGACGCGGCGGGCGCCACCGCCTCCCGCCGCGCGGCCTTCGCCGCCTTGCGCTCCTTGCGGGTGCCGCCCGTGCGGCGCTCCACCGCGCGCGTGCCCAGGAACATGAGCCAGGCCACGCCGAGCACGCCGAAGCCGATCCAGGCCTTGAGGCTGAACGCCGTGTCGGCGGCCCAGCCGACGACGCCCGTCATCACCAGGCCGATGGGAACCAGTGAGTACGCGGCGAGCCGGGCCGCGGAGAGGAAACGCTTGCGGTAGGCCGTGACCGCGGCGATGCCGAGCCCGGCCGCGGATACGGCGGAACAGACGGTCTCGGCAATCATCCGGTCCTCCAGGCATGCAGGCGTACGTCGGAAAAGACGCTGTCGTCCCTTCCATCCTGCACCGGACGGGCGCCGCGTAGCCATGTCCCGGTCGGACCTCAGGGACATATCCGGGTCATCTCGGGGTCCGGCCTCCTCCGCAGGTGCCGGTCGGCGCCGCCCCTCCCGGTTGGGTGGCACGTTCCCGGGCTGGAAGACTGTGCGTATGAGCGACTCCCCTCCCGACCACCCGGCCCGTCCCGTCGTCGTCGACGTCTGGTGCGAGCTGCAGTGCCCCGACTGCCGTACCGCCCTCGACGACGTGCGCGCCCTGCGCGCCCGCTACGGCGACCGCGTCGAGCTGCGCCTGAGGCACTTCCCCCTCGAGAAGCACAAGCACTCCTTCGCCGCCGCCCAGGCCGCCGAGGAGGCCTTCGAGCAGGGCAAGGGGTGGCCGTACGTCGAGGCGGTGCTCGCCGGGGTCGAGAACCTCGACCGCGAGGGCGAGAAGTACCTGGTGGACACCGCCCGCGAACTCGGCCTCGACGCCGAGGAGTTCGACACCGCGCTGATCGACGGACGGCACATCCTGATCGTCGACGCCGACCAGGCCGAGGGTAAGGCGATCGGCGTCACCGGCACGCCGACGTACGTCATCGGCGGCGAGCGCCTGGACGGCGGCAAGAGCCAGGAAGGCCTGCGCGAGCGCGTCGAGGCGGTCGCCGACCGTCTCCTCGCGGCGGACGACGCCTAGATCAGCGGCTTGTAGAGGTAGTACGAGACCGGCTCGTAGCCCATCGACTCGTACAGGCGCAGGGCCGGGGTGTTGCCGGCGAAGACATTGAGGCCGATGTGGTCACGGCCGGCCGCACGGCCCTGCGTCTCCGCGACGAGCATGAGGGAACGGCCGTGGCCTCGCCCGCGGTGCGCCTCGGCCACCTCGACCTTGTAGACGAAGATGTCCTCGCCCTCCAGGGCGACCCACAGTGTGCCCACCCGCACACCGTGGTGGGTCAGGACGCTCACCCAGGAGTCGGGCGTCGCGAGGCCCTGCGGGAGCAGGCGCGCGTGGTCGGCGCGCGCCTTGGCACGCGCCTCCGCCTCGGACACACCGCGCTCCGTCCAGTCCTGGACGTAACCGTCCTCCTCGTGCGCCAGCCACGGTTCGTACTCGTCCTCGGCCATCGGCCGCCACTCGACGCCGTCGGGCAGGGCGAGCGCGTCGGCGGGCAGCGGCTTGCGCAGCACGCGGTTCCGCTCGACGTACCCGAGAGCCGTGCCGAGCCGCAGGGCCGCCGTGGCGTCGGCGGGGACGGTGGCCTCGATGCGCGTGCAGCCCCAGCCGCGCGCCACCTCCTCGGCGGCCAGCGCCGCCACGGTGCCTCGCCCGCGGCCGCGGTCCGGCTCCGCGATGCGCAGGTCGCCGACCCGGCAGACGCGGGGGCCGAAGACCTCGTGCGTGGCGAGGGCTATCGAGCCCACGGGACGGCTGTTCACACAGACGTCGTACGTGCGCGCCTTGCCGCCGTCGGCGCTCTGCTGAAGCGGCCCGGTCGGCCGCAGGGTCGTGGTCATCCCTCAGGTTCTACCCGCCGCGGGCCCGCACCGTCACCGGGGATTCCCGGGACTTACGGATCCAGGTCGTCCGCGGCCCGCTCGTCGAAGACCCGCATCGCCTTGGTGGTCACCGGGCCCGGCGCCACGGGGAGTTGCCGTGCGTCGACGCGGTGCACGGCCTGCACGTCGCGCAGCGTCGACGTCAGGAAGACCTCGTCGGCGCGGTCTAGGACGTCCAGGGGCAGGTCGGTCTCGTGCGCGCCCGTCCACTCGACGGCCAGCTCGCGCGTGATGCCCGCGAGGCACCCGGAGGCGACCGGCGGGGTGTGGATCTCGCCGTCGAGGACGACGAAGACGTTGGATCCGGTGCCCTCGCAGAGCTGTCCGACGGTGTTCGCGAACAGTGCCTCCGAAGCGCCCTGCTCGCGCGCGCGGGCCAGGGCCACGACGTTCTCCGCGTACGAGGTGGTCTTCAGGCCGGTCAGCGCGCCGCGTTCGTTACGGGTCCACGGCACCGTGACCACCGCGGTGGTGTCGGGCCGCCGCGCGGCCTCGCCGAGGGCCACGACGAGGGTGGTGCCCTGGTCGCCGCGGTCCGAGCCGAGCGGCGAGAGGCCCCCGGTGTAGGTGATCCGCAGCCGGCCGAGCGGGAGGGGGTTGGCGTCCAGGACGGTGGCGCAGGCGCGGCGCACCTCGTCGAGGTCCGGCTCGGGCAGCCCGAGGCCGCGCGCCGACCTCGCGAGCCGGGCGAGGTGCCTGGTCAGGGCGAAGGGGCGGCCCTCGACCGACTTCACCGTCTCGAAGATGCCGTCGCCGACCGTAAGACCGTGGTCGAGGACGGAGACGCGGGCGTCGTCGAGGTCCTGCAGCCCGCCGTTGAGCCAGATCTTCACGTTGTGGTCCCTCCGCTCGCTTCGTACGCCCCCGACGCTACCGCCAGCAGCCTCGCGGCCTTCAGCTCGGTCTCCCGCCACTCCCCCTCGGGGTCCGAACCCCAGGTGATGCCCGCCCCGGTGCCGAAGCGCAGGACGCCCTCGGCCCGGTCGATCCAGAAGGTGCGGATGCCGACGGCGAGCTCGCCGGTGCCGCGGTCGGCGTCGACCCAGCCGATGCCGCCGCAGTACGGGCCGCGGGGCGCCGTCTCCAGCTCGTCGATGATCCGCAGGGCGCTGGACTTCGGGGCGCCGGTGACGGAGCCGGGCGGGAACGCGGCGCCGAACAGCTCCGGCCAGCCCGCGCCGGGGCGCAGCTCGCCGCCGACGGTGGAGACGAGGTGGACGAGTCCGGGGTGCTTCTCGACGACGCAGAGGTCG
This sequence comes from Streptomyces sp. NPDC018029, assembly GCF_044327655.1. Taxonomy (NCBI): domain Bacteria; kingdom Bacillati; phylum Actinomycetota; class Actinomycetes; order Kitasatosporales; family Streptomycetaceae; genus Streptomyces; species Streptomyces sp. NPDC018029. Next base: position 52,808 of record NZ_JBIRFV010000015.1, read on the forward strand.
GGGACGGTGACCGAGCCGGTCGCGCAGACGCGTCCGAGGTCGTTGCGGACGAGGTCCACGATCATGACGTTCTCGGCGTAGTCCTTCTCTAGGAGGTCCGCCTCGGTCCGGCCGGTGCCCTTGATGGGGCCCGACTCCACGAAGCGTCCCCGGCGGCGCAGGAAGAGCTCGGGGGAGGCGGTGGCCACTTCCACGCCGTGTTCGGGCAGGCGGATCGTTCCGGCGTACGGGGCGGGGTTCCCGCGCGCGAGGAGAGAGGTGAGGGCGTCCACGTCGGCGTCGGCGGGGACGGGCGCGGACAGGACGCGGCAGAGATTGGCCTGGTAGACCTCGCCGGCGGCTATGTACGCGCGTACGCGGCGCACGCCGTCCGTGTACGCGGCGCGGTCCAGGGACGACGTCCAGTCGCCGGCGGCAGGGCCGTGCCACTTCCCCGGCACTGGGGCGGGCACGGCTTCCGTGCGTACGTCGTCGAAGCGGGCGCAGACCATGCCCCCCTCGAAGTCCGCGGACACCGCCCAGAAGCCGGTGGAGTCCAGGGCCGCGGGGTCGCTGGTCACATCGCGCAGACCGGTGGCCACGAGACCGCCGAAGCGGGCCATGGGAGGAAGCGTGGAGGAGGACGTCAGAGGGGGGTTGTGCACGGCTGTGAGTCTATGACCGGCGCGCCGGGCGTGCCTCGGACCAGGGACAGCGCAGCACGCTGCGCAAACGCGTTTTTGTACTGGCCCAGGAATCCGCTAGAGTTCAACACGTCGCCGGGACGCGCAAGCGGACCGGGAAAGACAAGCGGACGTAGCTCAGTTGGTAGAGCGCAACCTTGCCAAGGTTGAGGTCGCCAGTTCGAACCTGGTCGTCCGCTCGCAGGAAAGTGGGGGATCTTCCCGAACCCCCGCACTCCTGGTGGAGTGGCCGAGAGGCGAGGCAACGGCCTGCAAAGCCGTCTACACGGGTTCAAATCCCGTCTCCACCTCCAAGGACGATTAGCTCAGCGGGAGAGCGCTTCCCTGACACGGAAGAGGTCACTGGTTCAATCCCAGTATCGTCCACTTGGATCTTCTGATCCTGGTCCTCGGACCGAACCCCGCGCGATTAGCTCAGCGGGAGAGCGCTTCCCTGACACGGAAGAGGTCACTGGTTCAATCCCAGTATCGCGCACGCAGTACGCAACAAACGCAGGTTGACCTGCGCGATTAGCTCAGCGGGAGAGCGCTTCCCTGACACGGAAGAGGTCACTGGTTCAATCCCAGTATCGCGCACCACACAGAAGCCCCCGGTCGTCTCCACGACCGGGGGCTTCGTCGTTCAGATCAAGCTGTTCAGATCAAGCTGTCGTGCGTTCAGGACGAGAAGAGCATGTGCCCGAAGCTCTTGTGACGCTTGTGGCCGTAGTGGTCGCCGTGGCCGTGGTGGCCGCCGTGAGCGACGTGCGGGGCGCCCCAGGCCGGAGCCGGGGCCGCGGGGTAGGCCTGGGGGGCGGCGGGCGGCGCGGGCGGCGGAGGAACCTGCTGGCCGCCCCACTGCGCCTCCAGACGGGTCAGCGACTCGAGCTCGCCGTAGTCGAGGAATATCCCGCGGCAGTTGTTGCACTGCTCGATCTGGACGCCATTGCGGTTGTACGTGTGCATCGGTGCGTGGCACTTGGGGCACTGCATGTGGACGGCTCAACTCCTCGCCGGTGGTGACTGCTTAGCCGGAAGACTGCCCGGCTTCGGTGTGTTGCACCCTACTTCGTCGTGTCCGGGGCCAACTCGGTCGGGCGAGCGGCCACTCCGGTCATCCGGTCGCAGGCGTCGACCAGGGCCTGTTCCACCTCGTCCAGGGGGCGTCCGGCGGTGACCGACTTGGCGATCGCCAGGGCGGCGGTCTGCACGGTCAGGGCGCGGGCCGGGACGTCCAGGGCGGGCCAGGGGTCGGAGCCGTCCCCGGGGACCGCAGGGCCCCCGGCCCTCCGATAGGCGTCGAGGAACCGCGCCCACTCCTCCGGAGCGAGCAGGCCGCACGCGTACCAGGCGGCGGGCCGCGCCAGGTCCCAGGCGGGGTCGCCGCCACCGAGGTCGTCCACGTCGATGAGCAGCCACTGCCCTTCTGCCGTGCGCACGAGCTGCCCGAGGTGGAAGTCCCCGTGACACAAGTACCCAACCCCGGGTGCGGGGGCTTCGGCGCGGGCCCAGGGCGGCAACCCCGCCCACGCCCGCATGACGGGGGGCGCCGCGGGGTGCGGGCCCGTGGCGCGGAGCCGCTCGACGGCCCGTGCCGCCTTGGCGGGGCCGCGCATCGGCGGGAGCGGGCGCGGCAGCGCGGCCGCGGGCGTGGCGTGCAGGCGGGCGAGGAGGGTGGCGGCGGCCTCCCAGGGGGCGGCGTCGGGGTCCTCGCGGTCGACCGGGGTGCCGTGGGGCCAGAACGTCACGAGACGCCCGTGGAGCCCGTCCGCGACGGCTCGCAGAGGCGCCAACAGCACCCCGGGCAGCCGTGCGGCCACCCCGAGGCGTACCGCCAGCTCTCCCGCCTCCGTATCGGGAGCGTGGGCCTTCGCAACGAGGTCACCGTGCCGGACGACGGTGGCATCGGCCCGATCGGCGAGCACCCCGTCTCCGCAGACGCAGGGCTCACCGGAACGGGCGTGGACGGCGGTCCGGGCTTTGGCGGTCAGAGCGGTGAGAATCGCGGTGGTCACATGCTTCCGTACGTCGAAGTGCTGTCGCCGAAGCGTACGACCAGCCACGCGCCTTGACGGCACGGTGTGAGCGGGCGGGGTCGGGGGCAACACCCAGGCGGCCGGGGCCGGAGACCACGCCCACGCGGCAGGCGAGGGTCTGCGCGGGTCCGTTCCCCCGGGGACAGCGCGGTGAAGAACTACACATGCGCCTCGACGGGCGCCGCCCAGGCAGCGGGACCCGGAGAAGGGGGAGCCCCTAGCGGGGCCCCAGGGGGCCTATGCAGTCGGGGCAAGACCGCTACGCACACGGGCTCGAGGGCCACCCACGCAACCGAAGCCGGGGCCTGGGGCACCGCCGTGCATCCCAGGCCGGGGCTACCGCGCAGCCAGCCGAAGCCGTGGCACCCGCGCAGCCCCGGGCCGGACAGGCCTGCCACGCAGTCCGCGCACCTGGTCCCCGGAGCCGGAGGCCGGGTTCCGATCATCCCAGTCCATGCGGGCGACCCGCCCGGCCGTGTGCCGGTGGCGCACATTCCCTGCGCCACCGCCTGCATGGCGAGCACCTGCGTGGCGGGTGGGCGGGAGAGGCGGCCGGTGACGGGGGGGTGGGTATGGCAATGCCCGCGCAGCTCCCCAGCTGCGCGGGCATTCTGCCGTCCGCCGCACCCCCGTCCCCACGGGGTTTCAAGGCCGGATGTCCCCGCCCGGACCGCTCTTCCGGGCCCGGGGCGCCGCTCAGCGCCCCAGCATCACGCCTACGGACGACGCTTGTGTGACCACTGCCTCCCAGCCGCCGAAGACGACCACGAGCAGGGCTGCCAGGGGGAGGACCATGGCCGTCGCCACCAGGGGGTGGCGCGTGCCGGACGGGCGGACGCCGAACGCGGAGAACCTGCGCCCTTGCGTGCGGATCATGGTCCGCGGTGCCGTGTCCGCCATGATTCCTCTCCTGACCGCTTCGATGTGGATGTGCAGCGGCGAGTGTCTGACCTCGGGGGACGAGTGCTACACCCGCCGCTTGACCTCAAATTTAGGCGCGCGGGGCGTCCCGGGCGTCATGCCCTCGTACCGATTGCCGGGCCTCCCGGAGGATGAGCGGTCGAGGGGCGCGTACTCCCGTGGGTGGAGAAAGGGTCCTACGACAGGTCCTAGGACTCAGGGTCTTCCCGGAGGGGACGCGCCGTGACCTCGGAGGCGTCCTCCCTGGGGACGGGCTGTTCCACCAGGGCCAGGACCCGGGTCGCCATGAAACGTGCCGTACGCACCACGGACCCGCTACGGGTGACTTCGCTCACTTCGACCACTCCCCTGCGGACCGCCGTCTCCACCCGCCGACCGGCCCTGCTCGCCACCACTTCGTACGTCCGAGTCGTGTCACCGGCGTCCACGACTATCTCCACACGATCACCCTTCACGGGATCAATCCCCCTTCAGTGATGGTTGGTTGGGGCACAGGTCGGCGGCAACGGCCGCCCGCCCCCCGTCCCCTGACCACTCTTCAAGTTTCCCACCCGGCACTGACAATCGATCGCCCCGCGAGGGCGCGGCCTCTGCACGTGCCCGGCCGCGGAAACGTAAGCTGTGGCTCGTCAGACGGACCGGGTAGCGGGGATGGACATGGCGATGATGCGGCTCCGGCGCGAGGACCCGCGTGTCGTCGGCTCGTTCAGGCTGCACAGGCGCCTGGGCGCCGGCGGCATGGGGGTCGTCTATCTGGGGTCGGACCGGAGGGGGCAGCGCGTCGCCCTGAAGGTGATCCGGCCCGACCTGGCGGAGGATCAGGAATTCAGGTCGCGGTTCGCGCGGGAGGTCTCGGCCGCCCGGCGGATCAGGGGCGGGTGCACGGCCCGGCTCGTCGCCGCCGACCTCGACGCGGACCGGCCGTGGTTCGCCACGCAGTACGTTCCCGGGCCCTCGCTGCACGACAAGGTCGCCGCCGAGGGGCCGCTCTCCGCGGCCGATGTGGCGGTGGTCGGTTCCGCGCTGGCCGAAGGGCTCGTGGCTGTGCATGAGGCCGGTGTCGTGCATCGGGATCTCAAGCCGTCCAATATTTTGTTGTCCCCCAAGGGGCCGCGGATCATCGACTTCGGGATCGCGTGGGCCACCGGCGCCTCGACGCTCACCCATGTCGGTACCGCCGTGGGCTCCCCCGGCTTCCTCGCTCCCGAGCAGGTGCGCGGCGCGGCCGTCACCCCCGCCACCGACGTCTTCGCGCTCGGCGCCACGCTCGCGTACGCGGGCATGGCGGACTCGCCGTTCGGCCACGGCAGTTCCGAGGTCATGCTCTACCGCGTGGTGCACGAGGAGGCGCAGCTGCACGGCGTGCCCGACGCGCTCGCGCCGCTCATCAGGGCCTGCCTCGCCAAGGACCCGGAGGAGCGGCCCAGCACGCTCCAACTGTCGCTGCGGCTGAAGGAGATCGCCGCCCGCGAGGCCCAGGGCATCGGCGAGGCGCGGCCGCCCGCGCCCCGCCAGGACCACGACCGGCCGACGGGCAGGCTCGCGGAGAGTTATCTGGACGAGCGCACCCAGCGGCGGCCCGCCCCGGGCTCCACTCCCCCGCCGCGGTCGGGGCCGGCCCGGACCGGCTCGTCCCGCCCCGCCGCGCCGCGGTCCGGCTCCCGGCCCGCCGGGCCCCGCAACACCACCCGCTCCGGCGGCCGGCCCGCCCCGCGCAGCGGCACGGGGCGCCAGGGACCGCGCACCACGGGGACGGGCCGTCGCATGCCCGCCAATCCGCGGCTGCTGCGGCAGCGGCTCACCGTGTTCGTCGTCGTGACGCTGCTGGTCGCACTCGGCATCGCGGCGGCCCAGGGGTGCCAGGGGCCCGCCCGGAGCCTCGGCGACACCGGCGTACGCCAGCAGCAGTCACAGACGCAGGAGCAGACGCAGACGCAGACGCAGTCGCAGGAGCAGGCGCACCATCCGCAGGGCGGCGTCCGCGGCTGAGGGCGCCCGGCCTCTCAGAGCTCCGGGCGGCCCGTCGCCACCGCGTAGAACGCGACCGCCGCCGCCGCGCCCACGTTGAGCGAGTCCACGCCGTGGGCCATCGGGATGCGGACCCATTCGTCGGCGGCGACCAGCGCCTGGGTGGAGAGTCCCTCGCCCTCCGCGCCGAGCATCAGCGCGACGCGGTCCATGCGGTGCGGGGCGGCCTCGTCGAGGGACTTGGCCTTCTCGTCCGGGGTGAGGGCCAGCAGGTTGAAGCCCGCCTCGCGCACGCCTTCCAGGCCCTTGGGCCAGGATTCCAGACGGGCGTACGGGACCGAGAAGACGGCGCCCATCGAGACCTTGACGGAGCGTCGGTAGAGCGGGTCCGCGCAGTCCGGGGAGAGCAGGACGGCGTCCATGCCCAGCGCCGCCGCGGACCGGAAGATCGCGCCGATGTTCGTGTGATCGTTGACCGCTTCCATGACGACCACGCGGCGGGTGGTCGCGAGGATCTCGTCGGCGGTGGGCAGCGGCTTGCGCTGCATGGAGGCGAGGGCGCCGCGGTGCACGTGGTAGCCGGTGACCCGCTCGGCGAGGTCGGGGCTGACCGCGTACACCGGCGCGGGGAGTTCGTCGATGACGTCGCGCATGACGTCGACCCACTTGGCCGAGAGCAGCATCGAGCGCATCTCGTAGCCGGCGTCCTTGGCCCGTCTGATGACCTTCTCGCCCTCCGCGATGAACAGGCCCTCGGCCGGTTCGCGCTTGCGGCGCAGTTCGACGTCGGTCAGGCCTGTGTAGTCGCGCAGGCGCGGGTCGTCGGGGTCGTCGACGGTGATGAGATCAGCCACAGGGTGATACTGCCTTGTCCTGGGTGTGGTGCCAACGGCTCCGGACGGGTCCCGTTACCGCTGGTTACGTGCGGGTGGGCGGGTCGCGTTACGCGAGGGGCGCGGGGCCGACCTTCACGACCTCGCCGATGACGATGACCGCGGGGGGCTTCACCTCGTGGGTGCGGACCGCCTCGGCGACGGTGCCGAGCGTCGCGTCGACGCGGCGCTGGGCGGCGGTCGTGCCCTCCTGGATCAGGGCGAGCGGGGTGTCGGCGGCCTTGCCGTGGGCGATCAGGGCCTCCGCGATCTTCCCGATCTTGTCGACGCCCATGAGGATCACCAGGGTGCCGCGGAGCTTGGCGAGGGACTGCCAGTCGACCAGGGAGCGCTCGTCGTCCGGGGCGACATGGCCGCTGACCACCGTGAACTCGTGGGCGACGCCGCGGTGGGTGACGGGGATGCCGGCGGCCGAGGGGACGGAGATCGAGCTGGAGATGCCGGGGACGACGGTGCAGGTGATGCCCGCTTCGGCGAGCGCCTGGAGCTCCTCCATGCCGCGGCCGTAGACGTAGGGGTCGCCGCCCTTGAGGCGGACGACGGCCTTGCCCTGCTTGGCGTGCTCGATCAGGGCGTTGTTGATCGCCTCCTGGGCCATGAAGCGGCCGTACGGGATCTTCGCGGCGTCGATGACCTCGACGTGCGGCGGCAGCTCGTCGAGGAGGTCGCGGGGGCCGAGGCGGTCGGCGATGACGACGTCCGCGGCGGCGAGCAGGCGCCGGCCGCGCACGGTGATCAGGTCGGGGTCGCCGGGGCCGCCGCCGACCAGGGCCACGCCGGGCGTCCTGGTGCGCAGGTGCGGGGCGACGAGGCTGCCGTCGCGCAGGCCCTCGACGACGGCGTCGCGGATGGCGGCGGTGCGGCGCGGGTCGCGGTCGTGGACGTCGCTGGAGAGGACCGCGACGGTGACGCCCTCGGAGCGGCCGGTGGCCGGGGTCCAGGCCGTGGCCGCCTCGGCGTCGTCGGAGCGCACGCACCAGACGCGGTGCCGCTCGGCCTCGGCGGAGGCGCGGGTGTTCGCCTCGTCGTCGCTGGTGGCGATGAGGGCGTACCAGGCGTCCTGGAGGTCGCCGTCCTCGTACCGGCGCCTGGTCCAGGTGATCTCGCCCGCGTCCGCCATGGCCTCCACGGACGGGGTCGCCGAGGGGGAGACGAGGAGGACGTCGGCGCCTGCCTTGATCAGCGCCGGGAGGCGGCGCTGGGCCACCTGGCCGCCGCCGAGGACGACGACGCGGCGTCCCGCGAGGCGGAGACCTACGGGGTAGGCGGGGTTTTCGGCCATGGCTCTGGGGCTCCTCGTGCGGGCGGAGTCTTCGTGGTGCGCTACCGCTGCTGCGCTGGAGCGGCTGCTTGACGTGCGGGTTCAGTATGGCTGGGGCGGGGCCGGAGGTCTCCCCCAGCCCCGCCCCGGTACCGAAAACGGGGGCTTCGCCCCTCGGCGTCTCCTTCTCGGCGGTTACTTCGCGGCGGTCGGTTACTTCTCGGTGACGCCCGCCGAGTCGAACGTGGCCACCTCGTGCATCGCGCGGGCCGCGCTCTGGACGACCGGCAGCGCCAGGAGCGCGCCCGTGCCCTCGCCGAGGCGGAGGTCCAGGTCGACCAAGGGGCGCAGGCCCAGCTTGTTCAGGGCCGCCACATGGCCGGGCTCCGCGCTGCGGTGGCCCGCGATGCAGGCCGCGAGGACCTCGGGGGCGATGGCGCGGGCGACCAGGGCCGCGGCGCCCGCGCTCACGCCGTCCAGGATGACCGGCGTACGCAGGGAGGCGCCGCCGAGCAGCAGGCCCACCATGGCCGCGTGCTCCAGGCCGCCGATCGCCGCGAGGACGCCGATCGGGTCCGCCGGGTCGGGCTGGTGGAGGTCCAGGGCACGGCGGACGACCTCGACCTTGCGGCTGTGCATCTCGTCGTTGATGCCCGTGCCGCGGCCGGTGACCTCGGCGGGGTCGACCTCGGTGTAGACGGAGATCAGGGCCGCGGACGCGGTCGTGTTCGCGATGCCCATCTCGCCGGTGAGGAGCGCCTTGTTGCCCGCGGCCACCAGGTCGCGGGCCGTCTCGATGCCGACCTCGATGGCCGCCTTGACCTCTTCGCGGGTCAGGGCGGGCCCGGTCGTCATGTCGGCCGTGCCCGGGCGGACCTTGCGGGGCAGCAGGCCGGGGGTGGCGGGCAGTTCGCTCGCCACGCCCACGTCGATGACGCAGACCTCGGCGCCCACCTGGTTGGCGAAGGCGTTGCAGACCGCGCCGCCGCCGAGGAAGTTGGCGACCATCTGCGCGGTCACCTCCTGGGGCCAGGCGGTGACGCCCTGGGCGTGCACGCCGTGGTCGCCCGCGAAGATCGCGACGGCCGCGGGCTCCGGGATCGGCGGCGGGCACATCCGGGACAGGCCCGAGAGCTGGGCGGAGATGATCTCCAGCATGCCGAGCGCGCCCGGCGGCTTGGTCATCCGCTTCTGGCGTTCCCACGCCTCGCCGAGCGCCTTGGCGTCCAGCGGGCGGATGTTGGCCACGGTCTCGGCGAGCAGGTCGTGCGGGTCCTCGCCGGGCAGCGCGCGTCGGCCGTACGTCTCCTCGTGGACGACCCAGGACAGCGGGCGGCGCTTGGACCAGCCCGCCTGCATCAGCTCGGGCTCGTCCGGGAACTCGTCGACGTATCCGACACAGAGGTACGCGACGACCTCGAGGTGCTCCGGCAGGCCCAGCGCGCGGACCATCTCGCGCTCGTCGAAGAAGCTGACCCAGCCGACACCGAGGCCTTCGGCGCGCGCGGCGAGCCAGAGGTTCTCGACGGCGAGCGCCGAGGAGTACGGGGCCATCTGCGGCTGGGTGTGCCGGCCGAGGGTGTGGCGGCCGCCGCGGGTGGGGTCGGCGGTGACGACGATGTTCACCGGGGTGTCGAGGATGGCCTCGATCTTCAGTTCCTTGAACTGCTTCGCGCGGCCCTTGGGGAGGGACTTGGCGTACGCGTCGCGCTGGCGCATGGCCAGTTCGTGCATGCTGCGCCGGGTCTCCGCGGACTTGATGACGACGAAGTCCCAGGGCTGGGAGTGGCCCACGGAGGGCGCCGTGTGGGCCGCCTCAAGGACGCGCAGCAGCACCTCGTGCGGGATCGGGTCCGAGCGGAAGCCGTTGCGGATGTCGCGGCGCTCGCGCATGACGCGCAGGACGGCCTCGCGCTCGGCGTCGGCGTAGCCGGGAGCGGCGGTGCCGGGCGACATCACGGGCTCGGCCGGGTCGGCGCCCGGCTCCGCCGCGATCAGGGGCTCCGGGGCCTCCGCCGTCGCCATGGCGGGATCCGCGACGGCGGGTGCTTCGGCCGCTTCGGGGGCTTCCTGCGCGGCGACGGGCGCGAGTGCCTCGGGGGCCTCGGCCGTCTCGGGCGCGGGGGCGGGTGCTTCAGGCGCTTCGGCCATCTCGGGTGCTTCGGCCACTTCGGTCACTTCGTTCGCTTCGATCGGTTCGAACGAGATGACTTCGTCGGCCTCGTCCAACTCGTCGGCCGGGTCGGCCGTCTCGGGGGCGGCCGGGAACTCGGTCGGAGCCGCCGCAGAGGAGACAATACGGGGCACAGTGGGGACGGTCGGGACCTGGGGGGTGTGCACAGGCTCGGCCGACGCCTCGTCGGCCGGGGTCTCGGCGCTCTGCTGAACGACCGCTTCCGGCGCGCCGGTCGGCTCGGCGGCGGGTGCGGGTGCGGGTGCCGCCGTGGGCTGGGCACCGTCGCGGGGGCCGGGCACCGTGATGACGGGCTGCTGCGCCGCCTCGGGTCTCGCTTCGGCGGCTGCCGGTTCCTCGGGGGCTGCCGGCTCAGCGGGGCCTGTCGCCTCTTCGTGCGCTGCCTGTTCCACGGCGGCCGAGGGCTCGGCGGTCACGGCCTCGGGTGCCGCGGCTTCCGTGAACTCCGGGGACGGTACGGGGGCGGGGGCGCCGTCGGCCGCATCCGCGGGGAACTCCGGGGCGGGCGCCTGCGGAGCGGCGTCCTCCTGGACGGGGCGGGTCTCGGCGGCCTGGTCCTCCTGGGGGACGACCAGGGAGTGCGGCGGTGTCGGAGCCAGGTGCGGCGTGGTCGGAACCGTGCCTTCCACCGGCACGAACTGGCCGATGGGGGCGGGCTCCTGGGCACCGCCGAAGTCGCCAGGGCCGGACAGCGGGGCGTTCGTGGGCGCCGCGGACTCCTGCGGCACCGCGGACTCCTGCGGCGCCTGGGACGTCTGAGGCTGCGGCTCAGGGCTGTGCGGTTCCGGTGCGGCGTGCCGTGTCTCGGGAGCGAAGCCGGCCTGAGCCGCCTCCTCGGCGTGCGGGGCCTGCGCGCTCTCCCACGGCTGGGCGGAGGCGACGGCGAACGCGGGCTGACCGACGGCGGCGGGCACGCCCTGCGCGAACGCGGGCTGCTCCTCCACCGGGTGCTGCTGCCCGTCCAGCGGGAACTGCTGCTCCTCCACCGGGAACTGCTGCTGCGCCACGGGGAACTGCTGTTCCTCCGCAGGGGCCTGGCCGAGCTCGGCGGCGTGCTGCGCCATGGGGGCGGCCTCGCCCGGAGCGCCGTCGTCGGCACCCGCGGCCTGCGGGAACGCGGAGGGCTGGGGGGCCACGGACGGTTCGGCTGCCGCAGGGGCCTCAGCTGCTACAGGGGCTTCAGCTGCCTCGGGGGCCTCCGGGGCCGGAACATCCGCCTCCGGGGACTCCGGTGCCGGTGTTACTGCTGTGGCAGCCGTAGCGGCCGTGGCGGCTGCGGCCTCTGGGACGACCGTTTCTGCTGGTGCGGAATACGCGCCCACACCCTCCGGCGCCCACGGCGCGGCCCCTTGCGGCTGGATCTCGCCCAGCTGCGGACCTGGCAGCCCGGCGTCGTCACGCGGAACGTCGAGGTACTCGGGGCCGGCGGTCGGCGGTCCCGCCTGGCGCACCGGCACGGAGTGCTGCTGCGCGGCCGGCGCGCCCGCGGGGCCCCGGTCGGCGAGCGACCGCACCGGGCTGCCCGAGCCGTCCGGCACGACCGGGCCCGACGGGCCGTGGTGCAGCGGGCGGCGGGCGGGGCCCTGGTGGGACGCGGCGGGCATGGAGCCGGGCATCCGGACGCCGGTCAGGTCGACAGAACCGCTGTCCCGGCCCGCGGTCTCGTGCGGCCCGGGCTGATGGACGGCGTGGGCGGCGTGGAAGGCCCCGGTCTGCCCCGGAGCCGCCGCCTGGCCCTCGCTCCACGCGCCCTGGGCGCCCGGCAGCAGCAGGTCGTCGTCCTCGGCGGGCTGCTCGGAGAAGTCGGAGGGGGCGGCGGGCTCGGCGGGGTCAGCCGCGGCGGCCGCGTCGACGCAGGGGCGCGTGCCCTGAGCGGAAACGCCCGGCTGCTGTGCTTCCATGCCCTGCACGGGCCCGGAAGGCACACCGTTGCCTGCGCCCTCCGGCAGTCCCTCACCCGGGACCTGGCCGGTGTCGGTCATGCGTAACCCCTCGCCCATCGGTTAGTGCTTCTTCGACCGCCCCCAGGCCTTCGGCCGGGGCGGCCCCATCGCCCGGAGCGGCGCACCGACCGCCCGTCATCCTCAACGAGCGTGTGCGCCCCGCGGCACGAACCGCGCGCCGGACAACAGGCATTGTCCCTGTCGGTCCGCCGCCGTGGCAGCTTGATCGGCCACGGCCCGCTGTGGACTGCGCCACGTTGCGCGTCCTCCGGTCATGCCGTACCACACACCCCCCAAAAACGGGCGGGGTTTCCGGGCATCGACCAATGAACGGCTGGGCGCCCGGGTGCAGTACAACAATCGGCCAGCCTACCCCGCGCTCTGTGTCGGCAGGGTCACGGGGAGCGGTCGGGCAGCCGCCCCGAGAGCAGGAACGCGACCGTCCGCTTCTCTTCGCGCCAGGCCCGTGTGTCGAGCTCCACGGACTGCAGGAGAGCGCACTCGACGGTGTACCCGTGCTCGCTCAGGTCCCTGCCGATGAGTTCGGCGGCGTCGCGTGTCGCGGCGTGCGTCACGATGCGCTCCGGCCGGCGGTCGGCGACCGCGGAGACCACCGCGGCTCCCCCGCCCCCGACGCGTACGACATCGGGTTCGGGCAGGTCTTCGAGGATGTGCGGGGCGATGCCGTGCACGGTCTGCGCCTGCACGCCGAAGCGGCGGACGGCCGCCGTGGTGCGGCCCAGGGCGTCGGGGTCGCGGTCGACGGCGATCACGGCGGCGCCGAAGCGGGCCGCCTCCGCGGTGAAGGCGCCGCTGCCGCAGCCGATGTCCCAGACGAGGTCCCCCGGGCGCGGCCCGAGGCGGGCGAGCTGGGCCGCCCGCAGCCGGTCGTTCTCCCCCTCGCCGAGCCAGATGTCGCCGCCGTACTCCGCGGCGGGCAGCGCCCAGCCGCGGGTGCCGCGGGTCGGTTCGCGCCCCATGATCCAGCCGGTGTCGGCGGCCGCTGCGGTGCCGCCGATGACGATGACGACGTTGGGGTCGCGCCAGGTGTGGTCGGCGGCGTTGTCGGAGGTGACGACGGAGACCTGCTCGCGCTCGGTGCCGAGCTCCTCGCAGATCACGAAGGTGCGGTGGACGCCCTGGAGCAGCAGGCCGAGCTCCGCGGGGCCCGCGCCGGGCGAGGTGAGGACGGCGACCTTGGGGTGGGCGCGGCAGACGTTGACGGCGCGGCGCAGGGTGCGGCGGTGGGCGACCACGACCTCGGCGTCGTCCCACGGCATGCCCGCGCGGGCGAAGGCCTGGGCGACGGAGGAGACGGCGGGCACCACTTCGACTTCGAGGCCGAATTCCGGGGCGCGCAGGGTGCGTACGACGCCGAAGAAGCCGGGGTCGCCGTCGGCGAGGACGACGGCGGTGCCGCGGTGGGCGGCGATGCGGCGGGCGGCGAGGGCGACGCTGCCGAGGCGGATCTTCTCGGCGCGGGCGGGGAGCTCGTCGAGCGCCAGGTGGTGGGCGGCGCCCGCCACGAGCGTCGCCGCGCCGAGCGCGGAGCGCGCCGCCGCGGTCAGCGGCGTGCCGTCCCAGCCGATCACCGTGACCCGGTCGGCCATCTTGGTCTGTCTCCTGGGTTCTCGCGGGTCGTCAGTGCGGGGTGGCGGCTGCGGTGGGGACAGCCGGGCACGCGGCCATGGGCGAGCCTACCTGCTGGAACCGGGGTCAGTTCCAGTCGGAGAAGGCCGAGAAGCCGCTGTCGGCGAGGCTCTCGGAGACGCCTTCGAGGTCTTCGGGCAACAGGCTCCAGACGATGAGGTCGGTGCGCACCTGCAGCCAGCCTCCGAAGGGGTCGCCGCCGTTGCGCGTGCGCGCTATCCAGGCGCCGCGCAGGACGCCCTCGCTGATGCAGCCGATCTTCTGCGCGACCTGCTGGGCGGCGGTGTTGTCGGCGGCGGTGCGCAGTTCGATGCGTTCGAACTTCTGGTCGTGGAACAGCCATTGGGCGGTGGCGAGCGCCGCCTCCGACGCGTAGCCCTCGCCGCGGGCCCAGGGGGCGACGACGTAGTTCAGTTCGGTGGAGCGCACGCGCCAGTCGGTGCACTTGAGTTGGACGATGCCGACGAGGCGCTGGGTGAGGAATTCGGTGACGGCGAGGACGAGGCCGCGGCCCTCGGCGCGCTCGGCGGGGGCCAGTCGGGTGATCCAGTCGTGCGCGTCGGCCTCGGTGAAGGGCTCGGGCACGGAGGTCCAGGCAGTGACCTGTTCGTCGTTCATCATCTCCGCGTACGCGGGGACGTCCGCCTCTTCGAGGGGGCGCAGCACCAGCCGCTCCGTGCTGATGGAGATGTCGGGGAACCCAGCCGAGCCCGACGTGCCCGATGTGCCCGAGGAGGCTGTAGTCATGCGCCGCTCCGTAACCTTCATAGACCTGAAGGACCTTCACCTTTCGGCCTTCTGAAGTGCCCAGCATGCAGCATGTGCGGGCGCAGACGCACCACGGGGTCCTCTCCCGGTGTGGAGGAGGACCCCGTGGGTGGCACGCGCGCGTGAGGCCGTTCAGCCCGCCCGGACGGGCAGGACGGAACCCCTGTACTTGTCCTCGATGAACCTCTTCACCTCGGGTGAAGTCAGCAGTTTCGCCAGCTTCCTGACCCGCGGGTCGTCCTCGTCGCCCTTCTTGACGGCGAGGACGTTGTTGTAGGGGTTGCTCTTCGGGGACTCGAGGAGGATCGCGTCCTTCTTGGGGCTGAGCTTCGCGTCGAGCGCGTAGTTGTTGTTGATGACCGCCGCGTCGAGGTCGTCGAGGGAGCGCGGCAGCTGCGCCGGTTCGAGCGGCTTGACGGTGAGCTTCTTCGGGTTGGACGTGATGTCCTCGGGCGTCGCGGTGCCGCCGACGCCCTTCTTCAGCCCGATGAGGCCCTTGGAGGCGAGCAGTTGGAGCGCCCGGCCCTCGTTGGTCGTGTCGTTCGGGACACCCACGGTCGCGCCCTCGGGGAGCCGGGCGACGTCCTTGACCTTCTTCGCGTACACACCCATCGGGGGCAGGTACACCTCGGTGACCGGCACCAGGTCCGCGTCCTTCGACTTGTTGAAGTCCTCGAGGTACGGGGTGTGCTGGTACAGGTTGGCGTCGAGGGAGCCCTCCTGGAGCGCGGTGTTCGGCGTGACGTAGTCCGTGAACTCCGTGATCCGCAGGTCGAGGCCCTCCTTCTTCGCGAGGTGCTGCTCGATGTACGCGAGGACCTCGCCGGCCGGCGTCGGGGTGGCGCCGACCACGAGCTCCCCGTCGTTCCCGGTGTCCGCGCCGCACGCGGTGAGGCCCAGAGCCAGGGTCAGGGCCCCCGCCGCGGCGGCGATGGCGGGCGTGCGCACGGTCAGAACGCCGCGACGACGGCGCCGTCGTACTTGTCGTCGATGAACTTCTTGACCTCGGGCGAGGTGAGGAGCTTGGCGAGCTTCTTCACGCGCGGGTCGTTCTCGTCGCCCTTCTTGACGGCGAGGAAGTTGCCGTAGGGGTTGCCCTTGGCGGGCTCGGCGGCGATGGCGTCCTTGGCGGGGCTGAGCGCGGGCTTGGCCTCCAGGGCGTAGTTGCCGTTGATCACCGCGGCGTCGACGTCGGCCAGGGTGCGGGGCACCGTGGGGGCCTCGAGCTCCTTGAACTTGATGTTCTTGGGGTTCTTGGCGATGTCCTTGGGGGTGGCCTCGTAGCCCACGCCCTTCTTCAGCTCGATGATGCCGTTGTCCGCGAGGAGCTTGAGCGCGCGGGCCTCGTTGGTGGTGTCGTTCGGAATGGCGACGGTGGCGCCGTTCTTCAGCTCACCGAGCTTCTTGACCTTCTGCGAGTAGACGCCGAGCGGCTCCAGGTGAACCGTGGCTCCCGGGACGGGCACGATGTCGGTGCCGCGCTTCTTGTTGAAGTCGTCCAGGTACGGCTTGTGCTGGAAGTAGTTGGCGAAGACCTCGCCCTGTTCCACGGCGGTGTTCGGCGTGACGTAGTCGGTGAATTCCTTCACCTCGAGGTCGAGGCCCGCCTTCTTGGCGAGGTTCTTCTGGACGTAGTCCAGGATCTCGCCCTGCGGCGTCGGGGTCGCGGCGACGACGAGCGGGCCGTCCTTGTCGCCGGAGCCCTTGTCGGAGCCGCAGCCGGAGAGCCCGAGAGTGAGGGCTCCGGCGGCGAGGACAGCGGTGGTGATCTTGGCGGTGTTACGCACGAAAAGTGCCTTTCTCCATGGGTGGTGCAGCCCCGCGTTGGTGTGCGGGGAAGTCTGCGGTGGCGCCGGTGGGGCCGGTCAGCCGGTCTTCGTGGTCGACTCGGCGGCGACCGTGCCGGGCAGCGTGCCGCGCAGCGGCCGGAAGAGCAGCAGCCGGCCGGAGCCGCCGCCGCGCTTGTGCAGCCTGCGGGCCGCGTAGTCGCCCACGAACTGGATGATCGAGATGACCACGGCGAGGATCGCCACGGTGATCCACATGAGCTCGGTCTCGAAGCGCTGGTAGCCGTAGCGCAGGGCGAGGTCGCCGAGACCGCCGCCGCCGACGGTGCCCGCCATGGCGGAGTAGCCGATGAGGGCGACGATCGTGGTGGTGGCGCCGGAGATCAGCGAGGGCAGCGACTCCGGGACGAGGACCTTGCGCACGACGGTCCAGGTGGAGCCGCCCATCGACTCCACGGCTTCGACGAGCCCGCCGTCGACCTCACGGATGGAGGTCTCCACCAGGCGCGCGAAGAACGGGATGGCGCCGATGGCCAGCGGCACGAGGGCGGCCTCGCGGCCGATCGTGGTACCGGTGATCCAGCGCGTGAAGCCCATCAGGGCGACCATCAGGATGATGAAGGGCATCGAGCGCGCGATGTTCACGATCTGCCCGATCACCTTGTTGAGGAGGGCGTTCTGCAGCAGCCCGCCGCGCTCGGTGAGGACGAGCAGGACGCCGAGCGGCAGTCCGGCGGCGACGGCTATCAGCGTCGACCAGCCCACCATGTAGAGGGTGTCCCAACAGGCCTGCTCCAGCAGGGGCTGCATCTCCGACCAGGTCACTTGGCACCTTCCTTGACCAGCAGCGGCTCGCTCTTCGGCGTCGGCGCGGGGTCTTCGCCCGCGATGTCGACCTGCAGCCCCTGCTCGCGCAGGAAGCCGATCGGGACGACGTTCTCCTCGAAGCGGCCGGGCAGCTCGATGCGCATGCGGCCGACCTGGCGGCCCGCGACGGTGTCCATCGCGGCGCCGAGGATCGAGATGTCGATGTTGTACGTGCGCGACAGCTGGGAGATGACCGGCTGGGTGGCGGCCTCGCCGTGGAAGGTCACGTCGACGACGGTGCGGTCGTCGCCCGTGGCCTCGCCGCTGACCGGGAAGAGCGCGGCGGCGAGCTCGGATCCCGGCGTCGCGAGCAGCTCGCTGACGGTGCCGGACTCGATGATCTGTCCGCGCTCCATGAGGGCGGCGGAGTCGCAGACGCTCTTGACGACGTCCATCTCGTGCGTGATGAGCAGGACGGTCAGGCCGAGCTGCTGGTTGAGGTCGCGCAGGAGCTGGAGGATGGAGCGGGTCGTCTCGGGGTCGAGGGCGCTGGTCGCCTCGTCGGAGAGCAGCACCTTCGGGTCGCCGGCCAGGGCGCGGGCGATGCCGACGCGCTGCTTCTGGCCGCCGGAGAGCTGGGCCGGGTAGGACTTCGCCTTGTCGGCGAGACCGACCAGGTCGAGCAGTTCGAGCGCCTTGCGGGAGCGCTCGGCGCCGCTGAGACCGAGGATCTCCAGCGGCAGCTCGACGTTGTCCTGCACGGTCCTGGAGGACAGCAGGTTGAAGTGCTGGAAGACCATGCCGATGCGGCTGCGGGCCCGGCGCAGTTCCTTGCCCGCGCGCGGACCGCGTCCCGCCAGGGCGGTGAGGTCCTGGCCGGCGACGGTCACGGTGCCGGAGGTGGGGCGTTCCAGGAGGTTGACGCAGCGGATCAGGGAGGACTTGCCGGCGCCGGACTGGCCGATGACGCCGTACACCTCGCCCTCGCGGACGTGCAGGTCGACTCCGTCGAGGGCGGTTACTTCACGACCGCGTGAGCGGTAGACCTTGGTGAGGCCGGAAGTGGTGATCACAGGGGTTTCCGTCACTGTCGAGTGCGCGGCGCGGGATGCGCCGGGCACGGGGCATTCGTTCGGAACGCGGCACGGTTCTCGCGGTGGTGGTGCGGTGGGACCGGAGGACGTGTGCGCGGGGGCCGGCTCGCCTCCTACGTCGACTTGTCGACTCCATGGGGTTCATCGAGTACGTCGGTCGGGAGCGGCACAGCGGCTTCGCTTCGGGGCGCGAGGCTCAGAGGTGGTGCGGGGGCCCTCAGAAGGCGCACATTCGACACATACAACGAGCACCGGGCGTCGTGATCGCCTCGGTCGCAAGGGTGCGGCTGCTCGTCGTGGTCATGGGGCCAAGTAAAACACGCGTGAGGTCGGCGTCCGCCACCGCTGTCCGCATTACGGACAGCGGTGGGACGACGACGGACGCGCGACGCCGGCGGGTCAGTCGGCGGTCACGATCTCCACGCCGCCCGCCGTGGCCTGCGCGGACACGGCGGAGAGGTCCTTGACGACGACGTCGGCGGAGAGCTCGGAGGCGTCGTGCGTTGTGGCCAACGCCACGGTGGTCATGCCCGCGGCGCGGCCCGCCTGGAGTCCGGCGGGCGCGTCCTCGAAGACGACGCAGCGCGCGGGGTCGGCGCCGAGCTTCTCGGCCGCGAGGAGGAAGGGCTCCGGGTCGGGCTTGCCGTGCGTGATGTCGTCGGCGGCTATGAGGAGGCCGGGGCGGATGCCGACCTCGGCGAGCCTGGCCTCGGCGAGGACACGGGTCGCGGAGGTCACCACGGCCCAGCGGTCCATCGGCAGGGAGTCCAGGAGCTCACGCGTACCGGGCAGCAGGACGACACCGCCCGCGACGTCGGAGACCTCCAGCTCGTCGATGCGGGCGACGGCCTCGGCGACCTTCTCCGGCGGCAGCAGGTCGGCGGCGATGTCGGCGGCGGGGCGCCCGTGCAGCTCGACCCGGCCGAACTCCTCCGCGGTGATCCCGTACTCCCGCGCCCACCGCGTCCAGCAGCGGTACACCGACTCCAGGGAGGAGACGAGAGTGCCGTCGTTGTCGAACAGGAGCGCGTCAGCATGGATCTTCATGAGCATCGAGCGTACGGGGCGCTCCCACGGGCGGTGCAGGGGGCCGAGGGCCGGACGCGGGGGTCCCAGGGCCGGACGCGGCGGGCCGGAGGACCCGTAATAAAGTCACGGGCATGCTTGTTGCCCTGACGATCGCGACCTCGGTGGCCGCGCTCGCCCTCGCCGCCTGGTGCGGTTTCGCCGCGTACCGCGACCAGCCGACCAAGGACTGGCACTTCATCGGCATGGGCGTGGTGACCCTGCTGGCCGCCGTCCAGCTGGTCGCCGGCATCGTCCAGCTCGCCCGCGGCGAGCAGGCGGAACAGGGCACGGTGATCTTCGTGGCCTATCTCATCGGCGCTTTCGCGTGCGTCCCCGCGGCGGGCTTCATGTCGCTGGCCGAGCGCAGCCGCTGGGGCTCCGTGACGGTCGCCGCGGGCGGCGTGGTGCTCGCGGTGCTCGAAGTGCGGCTCTATGACATCTGGGGAGGCTGAGGTGACGGTGACCGAGGAGAGCGAGCCCCGTGACGGCCGTCAGAAGCTGATCGCCGGGCCGGGCATCCTGCTGGTGTGGCTGTACGGCGTGATGGTCGTCGGCGCCGTGTCGCGCTCGGCCGTGCAGATCTCCACGGACTTCGACAAGGCCCCGCTCGCGTACTCGCTCTCCGCGCTCGCGGGCCTCGTCTACGGCTTCATCACGTACTCGCTGGTGCGCGGCGGGAGCACGGCCCGCACGGCGGCGCTCGTGTGCTGCGCCGCCGAGCTGGTCGGCGTGCTCGGGGTGGGCACGTGGACGCTGGTGGAGCCGTCCGCCTTCCCGGACGCCACAGTGTGGTCGGACTTCGGGATGGGCTACCTCTTCATCCCGGTGATCCTGCCGGTGACGGCGATCTTCTGGCTGATGAAGGCGCGCAGGGCGGGGCGCTGAGCACGCCCGGGGCCGAGCCCCTCCGGAGCTGAGGGCCTCCGGAGCTGAGCGCCTCCGGAGCCGAGAGCCCGGCCCCCGCGCGTCAGGCCCCGGCTTGCGCCTTCGTCACCCGGTCCAGCTGGGCGTCGATCAGGTCGAGATCGGGCCCGGTGAGCTCCCAGGGCGCTTCGAGGTTGGTGGCCTGGAAGGTGACGACGGTCGAGCCGCTGCGGATCACGGTGTACCGAGCGCTCGCCGACTCGCCGTTGACGCCGCCCTGGAGGACGTACGCGACGGCGTCGTCACCGAGACCTTGGGCGGGCCAGTCCTCGACGTCGCCGTACGTCCCCTTGGCGCTCTCGAAGCCGCTGCCGCACTTCGCCACCGCTTCGCGGAGCCCGGCCATCACCTTCTTGGCGCCGGCCGTGTCGTGCGCGGCGAGCCCGACGACGAGCTCGGTGCCCTTCGGCTCGGTGTACGTGGAGCCCTTCTCGATGACGGAGTAGGGGTGGAAGGCCTTCGGCTGTGGGCTGGAGCTGTACGACAGCATCTGGTCCAGTGGGCGGCACCGGGCCGGGGTGGCACTGGATTCCGCTTTTCCGTAGGCGGCGGCCACCCCGTTGTTCAGGGCCCGGATCCGGTGCCGCGCACCCACGTCGGCGTCGGTGAGGGCCATGGCCTTCAGGGCGGCCGGCCGATCCCGGTCGGCCGCCCCTCCGGCCTTCACCCCCTGCGAGGCCCGGGCCCCCTTCTTCGCGTCGGCCCGGTCCTCGGCGTCACCGGAGCCGCCACCGCACGCGACCGCGCCAAGCAGCACCGGTAACACCAGGGCAGCCGAGTACCGCGTGCACCGCTCCTGAAAAGTACGCATCTGAAGTCCCCACCCATAGTTCAGAACATCGCCACGTGATGTTCACAGCTGGGTGAGTCAACGCTCCGGCCGATCAGGCCGTCAATGTGACGTGGGACACGCCTTCGCCGCTCGTGTCCGAGTCCTTGGCGAGGGTCACGACCGTGAGCCGGTCGTCGACGCGCTGGGTCTTGACCGGGGCGTAGCCGTGCTTGCGGTACAGCTGGAGGTTCTGTTCGCTGCGGTGGCCGGTGAAGAGCTGGAAGGATTTCGCGGTGCCGTCCGCACCGAGGCGGAGCTCTATGGCGTCGAGGAGCCGGCCGCCGAGGCCGTGCCGCTGCATCCTCGGGTGGACGATGAGCTTGCCGATGCGCGCGGTGCCGTCGGCGTCGACCGTGCCGCGCACGGAGGCCACCACCTCGGTGCCGAGCCGGGCCACCAGGACGGTGCCCGCGGCCAGCTCCGCTCTGACGGAGTCGAGGGACTGGGTCAGGGGTTCGATCGAGTAGTCGCCGTAGAGCTCGGCCTCGCTCTGGTAGCAGAGGTACTGCAGTTTGAGGATCTGTTCGGCGGCGTCCTGGTCGTCGGCCGCCGCCTCCGAGATGGTCACGCTCATGCCCATGTGTGCATGCCTCCCGCTCACCTGCTCCACCGGTTGTCTAACGCTCCATTCCCCGCAGGGCTGGAGCCGCAACCTCCGCCGCCAGCATTCTGCGCAGGCATCCCAGGCAACGGGAACGTTCTGGCCCCAGACTCCCCTGTGACATTCCCAACTCCCCTGCGATTTCTCGGTAGGTGAGGTCTTCGGGGGACAGAAGTGCGGCCATGAGACGGGGGCAGCGGCCGGGCAGTCTGCGCACCGCGGCGTGCAGTGCGCGGTCCCGGTCGGCGGTCAGGGCGCGCTGCTCGGGGCCGCGCTCGGCGTCGTCGGCGGGCTCGGTCGCGTACGCCGCTTCCTGTCGGCTCGTACGCCGGGTGCGGCGCGCCTCGGCCTGGACGGCGCCGCGCAGCCACAGCGCCGGGTCGGCGGGCGGCCCGTCGGACTCCAGGCGCTCCAACAGGCGCAGCCAGACGGCCTGTTCGAGGTCGCCGGGGTCGGTGCCCGAGCCGAGCGCCTCCGCGGACGCCTCGGCGGCGAGCAGCGGGCGCAGTGTGGGGATGAGCGTGGGGATGAGGTCGTACGTCATGCACGGCGGGACGCGGCCGCTCCGGCGCCGGGTTTCCGGAGCGGCCGTGTCTCACCCCAACCGGGGCCGCGACCTCACCGGTTGACGAAGTCCGCGGCGGCGAGCAGGGCGGTGTCCGGGTTGTCGGAGAAGATGCCGTCGATGCCCGTCGCGAAGTAGGTCTTGAAGGCGCCGAAGGCGTCTCCGTAGGCGGCCGGGTCGGTGCCCTTCCTGAAGTTCGCGGGCAGGAAGGTGTTCTCGTTGCGCATCGTGTACGGGTGGAGGATCAGGTCGGCCGCGTGCGCGTCGTCGACGAGCGTGGTCGGGGTGCCGAGGCTGCCGTCGGCCTTCCTCGGGATGATCAGGTCGAGGGTCGGGCCGATGCCCTGCGCGAAGCGCGCCATCCACCGCAGCCCTTCGGGCTTGATCAGGTCGGCGACGGTGCGCGGGTCGCCCGCCTCGACGAAGTCCCAGGGGCGGGAGTTCGCGCTGGACAGGAGCACGACGCGCGGCGCCGAGACCAGTTTGGCCAGGCGCTGGATGCTGCTGGGCTCGAAGGACTGCAGGAAGGTGGGCGAGTTCTTCTTGTGCCTGCCGTAGCGGCGCAGGAGCTTGGCGAGCGGCTCTTCGAGGCCGAGGCCCAGCTTGCGGAAGTACGTGGGGTGCTTGGTCTCGATGTGCAGCCAGATGGGCTTCCCGCGCTTGCGGCCCTCCTTCTCGGCCCAGCGGAAGACCTCTTCGAGGGTGGGGACGTCCCAGCGGCCGTCGTAGAGGGTGTTGCGCTGGCGGGTGCCGGGGATGCGCTCCTTGGCGCGCAGCGTCTTCAGCTCGGCGAGCGTGAAGTCCTCGGTGAACCAGCCGGTGAGGCTGGTGCCGTCGACGGACTTGGTGGTCTTGCGGGAGGCGAACTCGGGGTGGGCCGAGACGTCCGTCGTCGCCGTGATGTCGTTCTCGTGACGGCAGACGAGATAGCCGTCCTTGGTGGGCACGACGTCCTGCTCGATGACGTGCGCGCCCATGTCGAGGGCGAGCTGGTACGAGCCGAGCGTGTGTTCCGGCCGATAGCCGCTGGCGCCCCGGTGGGCCACGACCGTCGGCACGGGCAGCGACTTGTATCCGCCATGTCTGCCGTGCCCGCCGCCGTGCCGTTCGTCCGCTCTCGCCACGCCGGGCAGCCCCACGGCGGCGGTGCCCGCACCGAGGATCGCCGCCCCCAGTACCGCTCGACGCCCCCGGCTGGTCCCCGACTGCTGCTGCCCCGACTCCTGCGTCGCCATTGGCGCTCCTCCCGATGTACCGCTGCCTTGCACCTGACAAAGCGGGACTGATCGTAGGTGGCCACAAGTGACCTGTGGGAGACCCCTGAAGGAACGGCGGGGTGACGTGGCGTGGCGAGTGGGCGCACCATGGGGGTGGTGGTGCGTGCCGAGCGGCCACCACGCGGAGCGAACGGTGTGCGTGACAAGAACCACTGATTCGGGCCACAGCGACCCCGCGGGGATACGGTCGTCCCACGGGCGACGGCCCCGGGCGACACCGCACGGAATCAGGTCAACACTGCGTATCGGGGCCATGAACCCGATGTGCAAAGGGCGGTGGCCCGCGAGTACCGTACTCACCTGCACTTACTCGTCGTCGACCCGTTGACACCGGAGGGCCTGTTGTCCCGTCTAGCGCTCATCAAGGCAGTGCTCGGACCGATCTTGCGCCTGATGTTCCGCCCACGGGTAGAAGGCGCCGAGAACATCCCGGGGACCGGGCCCGTCATCCTGGCCGGAAACCACCTGACGTTCATCGACTCGATGATCCTGCCGCTCGTGACCAACCGGCCGGTGTTCTTCATCGGCAAGGACGAGTACGTCACCGGCAAGGGCCTCAAGGGCCGCCTCATGGCGTGGTTCTTCACCGGCGTCGGCATGATCCCGGTCGACCGGGACGGCGGGCGCGGCGGTGTCGCCGCGCTGATGACCGGCCGGCGCATCCTCGACGACGGCAAGGTCTTCGGCATCTACCCCGAGGGGACGCGCTCCCCCGACGGCCGGCTCTACCGGGGCCGTACGGGCATCGCCCGCCTCACCCTGATGACCGGCGCGCCCGTCGTCCCCTTCGCGATGATCGGCACGGACAAGCTCCAGCCCGGCGGCAAGGGGCTGCCGCGGCCCGGCAAGGTGACGGTCCGCTTCGGCGAGGCGATGGAGTTCTCCCGGTACGACGGGATGGACCGCGACCGCTATGTGCTGCGCGCGGTGACGGACTCCGTGATGACGGAGGTCATGCTGCTGTCGGGGCAGGAGTACGTGGACATGTACGCCACGAAGGCGAAGGCCGCGTAGGCCTGCGGGGCTTGAGCGGATTACTTGCGCTTGTTTGTCGGGTGCGGGTTGTGTGTGGCTGGTCGCGCAGTTCCCCGCGCCCCTTAAAAGCCCGCAGCAGGCGGCGACGGACGGCACCCCCCTAGGGGCGCGGGGAACTGCGCGCCCAGCCCCCACCGGCCCGCGGCCGACGAACCCGCCCCGCGTAGCGGTCAGTGTTCGGGGCCCGGGCCGTCCTCCAGTTTCTGGTCCTTCAGGAGGAACCAGGCGACCGCCGCGGTCACGAGGAGAACCCCCGCCCCGACGCCCGCCGCGAGGCGAAGCCCGTCGACGAAGGCCGTCTGGGCCGCCGAGAGAAGCACGTCCGCCTGCGCGGACGGAAGATCCGCCACCGACTCCACCGCGCCGCCGAGCGATTCGTGCGAGGCGGACGCCACGTCGGGCGGCGTGCCCGGTGGGGCCGTGAAGTCGCGGTAGACACCGGTGACGATGGAGCCCAGCAGGGCGATGCCGAGGGCCGCGCCCAGTTCGTACGCCGTCTCGGAGACCGCGGAGGCCGCGCCCGCCTGTTCCTTGGGGACGCTGGAGAGGATGACGTCGGCGGTGACGGTGAAGGAGAAGCCCGCGCCGATACCGACGACCAGGAGCGACGCGCCGAGCAGCGGATAGCCGGTGTGCTGGCTCAGCGCCGTCAGCGCGGCGAGCGAGAGACCGACCGCGGCGAGGCCGCCCGCGACCACGATCCGCACCGAGAACCGCCGGGCCACCATGCCCGCGATGAGGCCCGCCCCCACCGCGCCCACCGCGGCGGGCAGTTCGGCGAGGCCCGCCTCGAACGGGCGCCTGCCCTGGACCAGTTGCAGGAACTGGGAGAGGAAGAAGACCAGGCCGGACAGGCCGAGGACGGTCAGCAGGTCGGCGAGGACCGCACCGGAGAACCCGCGGTTGCGGAAGAGCCGCATGTCCAGGAGCGGCGCGGGGAGCGTGAGTTGGCGGCGTACGAACCAGACGAGCGCGGCGACACCGATGACGGCGGCCGTCACGGCGTCCCAGCGCAGCCCGTGCGCGGCCGCCTCCTTGATGGCGTACACCACCGCGATCATGCCGATGAGCGAGAGCGCGACACTGATCAGGTCCCAGGGTCCTGGCGCCGGGTTCTTGGACTCGGGCAGGAACTTGATGCCGACGAGGACGAGCACGGCCATCACCGGCAGGTTGATGAGGAAGACCGAGCCCCACCAGAAGTGTTCGAGCAGGAAGCCGCCGACGACGGGCCCGACGGCCGCGCCCGCGGAGGCCATGGCGCCCCAGATGCCGACCGCGAGGCTGCGCTCGCGCGGGTCGTGGAAGATGTTCCGGATCAGCGCCAGCGTCGACGGCATCAGTGTCGCGCCCGCGACACCGAGCAGCGCGCGGGCCAGGATCATCAGCTCGGGGCTGGTGGCGTACGAGTTGAGGACCGACACCGCGCCGAAGGCGACGGCTCCGGTGAGCAGCAGCTTCTTGCGGCCGATGCGGTCGCCGAGGCTGCCCATGGAGACGAGCAGGCCCGCGATCACGAAGGAGTAGACGTCTCCGATCCACAGCAGTTGGGTGCCGGAGGGTTTGAGGTCCTCGCTGATGTACGGCGTCGCCAGGCCGAGCACGGTCGCGTCGACGGCGACCAGGAGCACGGCCAGCGCGAGCACGGCGAGCGCGAGCCAGCGGCCGGGGCTGCGCTCCGCCTCCGGTGCCGCTGTCGGCCGGTGAATGCTGGTCATGAGTCCACTCTCCGCTGTACGCCGCCGATCAGCAGCTCGGCGATCATGTACGAGACGTCGTTGGCGGCCACCCGGCCGTCCTGGACGGCCCAGGCGCCGGAGCCGATGAGGCCGTAGAGCGCCTCGGTCAGCCAGGCGGGGGTCAGGTCGATGCGGAACTCGCCGCTCTCCTGGCCGCGCCGGAAGAGCGCGGCGAGCCGCTCGTCGATGCGGGACCAGCCCTCGTGCTGCGCGTCGCCCTCGAAGAGCTGGTTCTCGGTGTAGAGGAAGGCGAGCAGCCCGGCGGCCGGCTCGAGCTCCTTCACCAGGCGCCGCAGGGCGTCGCCCGCGCCGCCCTCGCCGAGCCCGGCGCGCCCGAGGGCGGCCTCGCACTCCTGGAGGCCCAGCTCTTCCAGGGCGAGGACGAGCGCGTCGCGGCCGGCGAAGTGGCGGTGGAGGGTCGCCCTGCTGATGCCCGCGGCGCGGGCGACCTCGTCCATGGTGGCGGTTGCCTTGCGGGTGAGCAGGGCCGCGGCGGTGCGCAGGACCTGATCGCGATCGACTGACATGAGACAACCATAAGCCTACTGAGACAAAGACGTCTCAGCGGCCGGGTGGGCCTCAGTTCCAGGGCAGCCGCGCGCGGCCCTCCCAGTACGCGGCGGGGTCCTGGGTGAGCCCCACGAGCCGCTCCACCTGCCCGGCGTCCAGGTCGACGGCGGCGGCGTGCAGGTTGGAGACGAGCTGGACCGAGGTGGCCGCGCCGGACAGGACCACGCCGGTCCAGGGCTCGGCCAGCAGGACGGCCAGCGCCACCGCGTCGCAGCCGAGCCCCGTCTCCTCGGCGACCTCGCGCAGCGCGGGCGGGGCGTACGGTCCGGCGAGCCGGCCGTTGGCCAGGCCCTCCTTGACGATCACGGTGAGCCCCGCGTCGTGCGCCTCGGCGAGCGCGGGCCCCGCGGAGGTCTCCAGGATGTTGTACGTCGCCTGGACGGTGCGAAAGAGCGGCTCCCCGTCGACGGTCACGGCGAGGGCTGCGCGGATCGCGGCCGCCTGTCCCGGGCCGCTCACGGAGAGGCCGACGGTGACACCCTCGGCCGCGAGCTCGGCGAGCCGGGCGTGGAGTTCCTTGTCGGTGAGCGCCGGGCTCTCGGGCGTCACGGAGTGGACCTGGTAGAGGTCGAGCCGGTCGCCGAGCAGGGCGGCGGTCTCGGCGCGCTGACGGGCATACGCCGCCGGGCTGTGGTCCTTGACCTCGTGCGGGCCCTCGACCTCGGTGCGCCAGTCGGCCGTGTAGGTGTAGCCCCACTTGCTGCCGATGACGACGTCGCGGATGTCGGGCCTGGCGTGCAGCCAGTCGGCGAGGAACTCCTCGGAGCGGCCGTACGACCGCGCCACGTCGACGTAGCGGACACCCGAGGCATAGGCCGCGTCGAGGAGTTCGAAGGTGCGTTCGCGCAGGGCCTCGACGCTGCGGGACGGCGGCAGGTCGGTGTCGCGGCCGAGCGTGATGTAGCCGGGCCTGCCGACGGCGGCGAGACCGAGCCCTATGTGCGCGGTCGGGGACGTGGCTTCGGCCAGCCGGGCGAAGGGCATCGCGGGCTCCTCGTTGTAGGGGGTGCCCCGTCAACGTAACCCGCGACGCCCCTGGAAGCTCGCGACGCCCCCGGTGGCCGGCGGCGCCCCCGCGTCACCTGCGGGCGTTCACCCACTCCTTCTGCACCGACAGGTCCGCCTTGACGTCGGCGAGCTGGTCGGCGACGGCCGAGGGCGCGGTGCCGCCGCGGCCGCTGCGGGAGGCCAGCGCACCCGGCACGTTCAGGACGGTGCGCACCTCGGGGGTGAGGTGTTCGGAGATGGCGGCGAACTGGTCGTCGGTGAGGTCGTCGAGCTCCTTGCCCTCGGCCTCGGCGACCTTCACGCACTCGCCCGCGACCTCGTGCGCGACACGGAACGGCACGCCCTGCTTGACCAGCCACTCGGCGATGTCGGTGGCGAGCGAGAAGCCGGCCGGGGCCAGCTCCTCCATGCGCTCGCGGTGGACGGTGAGCGTCGCCATCATGCCGGTGAAGGCGGGCAGCAGGATCTCCAGCTGGTCGCAGGAGTCGAAGACCGGCTCCTTGTCCTCCTGGAGGTCGCGGTTGTACGCGAGCGGGAGGGCCTTGAGCGTGGCGAGCAGGCCCGTCAGATTGCCGATGAGGCGGCCCGACTTGCCCCGCGCCAGCTCGGCGATGTCCGGGTTCTTCTTCTGCGGCATGATCGACGAGCCGGTCGAGAAGGCGTCGTGGAGGGTGACGAAGGAGAACTCCTTCGTGTTCCAGATGATGACCTCCTCGGCGATCCGGGAGAGGTTCACGCCGATCATCGCGGTGATGAAGGCGAACTCCGCGACGAAGTCGCGCGAGGCCGTCCCGTCGATGGAGTTGGCGGACGAGCCGTGCTCGAAGCCGAGGTCCCGCGCGACCGCCTCCGGGTCGAGGCCGAGCGAGGACCCGGCCAGCGCGCCCGAGCCGTACGGCGACACGGCCGTCCGCGAGTCCCACTGCCGCAGCCGCTCCGCGTCCCGGGACAGCGCCTGGACGTGCGCGAGGACGTGGTGCGCGAAGAGCACCGGCTGGGCGTGCTGCAGGTGTGTGCGCCCCGGCATGGCGACGTCGGGGTGCGCCTCGGCGAGACCGACGAGCGCGCCCTGGAGGTCGGCGAGCAGGCCGCCGATGATCCGGGCGTGGTCGCGCAGGTACATCCGGAAGAGCGTCGCCACCTGGTCGTTGCGGGACCGGCCGGCCCGCAGCTTCCCGCCGAGGTCGGGGCCGAGCCGTTCGAGGAGGCCGCGCTCCAGGGCGGTGTGGACGTCCTCGTCGGCGATGGTGCCGACGAACGATCCGTCGGCCACGTCGGCCTCCAGACGGTCGAGCCCGTCCAGCATCCCGGCCAGCTCGTCGTCGGTGAGCAGGCCCGCCGTGTGGAGCACGCGCGCGTGGGCGCGGGATCCCGCGATGTCGTACGGCGCCAGGCGCCAGTCGAAGTGGACCGATGCCGACAGCTTCGCCAGGGCCTCCGCGGGCCCGTCGGCGAACCGTCCGCCCCAGAGCCGGACGTCACCGCCGTTGTTGCTGCTCACTGCACGTACTCCTCAAGGCTGTTGCTGGTACGGCGGGCCGCGCGCTTACGCGAGGTCCCGCTTGGCGGCGATCTTCGACGAGAGACCGAAGATCTCGATGAAGCCCTGCGCCTTGGACTGGTCGAACGTGTCGCCCGAATCGTAGGTGGCGAGGTGGAAATCGTAGAGCGACTCGCTGGACCTGCGCCCGGTGACGACGGCGCGGCCGCCGTGCAGGGTCATCCGGATGTCGCCGGTCACGTACTGGTTCGCCTCTTCGATGAAGCCGTCGAGGGCCCGCTTGAGCGGCGAGAACCACAGGCCGTCGTAGACCAGTTCGCCCCAGCGCTGCTCGACCTGCCGCTTGTAGCGGGCCAGTTCGCGCTCGACGGTGACGTTCTCCAGCTCCTGGTGGGCGGTGATGAGCGCGAGGGCGCCCGGCGCCTCGTACACCTCGCGGGACTTGATGCCGACGAGGCGGTCCTCGACCATGTCGATCCGGCCGATGCCCTGGGCGCCCGCGCGCTCGTTGAGCCGCTGGATCGCCTGGAGGACGGTGACGGGCTCGCCGTCGACGGCGACCGGCACACCGGCCTCGAAGGAGATGACGACCTCGTCGG
The DNA here is from genome assembly GCF_044327655.1 of Streptomyces sp. NPDC018029. Classification (NCBI taxonomy): domain Bacteria; kingdom Bacillati; phylum Actinomycetota; class Actinomycetes; order Kitasatosporales; family Streptomycetaceae; genus Streptomyces; species Streptomyces sp. NPDC018029. The sequence goes on from NZ_JBIRFV010000015.1 coordinate 82,511, forward strand.
CCTCGCGCGGCTCGGCCGGATTCGCGGTGTATTCGTAGATGTCCTCGATCGGCGCGTTCCAGATGTCCTCCAGGAAGCCCGTCTCGACGGCCCGTCCGAAGACGTTCTGGTCGATGGAGTACGGCGACTTCTTGGACGTCGCGATCGGGAGCTGCTTCTCCTCGCAGAAGGCGATCGCCTTGTCCCGGGTCATCGCGTAGTCGCGGACGGGGGCGATGCACTTGAGGCCGGGGGCGAGGGCGACGATGCCGGCCTCGAAGCGCACCTGGTCGTTGCCCTTGCCGGTGCAGCCGTGGGCGACCGTGCCGGCGCCGTGCTTCTCGGCGGCGGCCACCAGGTGCTTGACGATCGTGGGCCGCGAGAGGGCGGAGACCAGCGGATAGCGGTCCATGTAGAGGGCGTTGGCCTTGATCGCCGGGAGGCAGTACTCCTCGGCGAACTCGTCCTTGGCGTCGGCGACCTCGGCCTCCACGGCACCGCAGGCGAGCGCGCGCTTGCGGATGACGTCCAGGTCCTCGCCGCCCTGGCCGACGTCGACGGCGACGGCGATGACCTCGGCCCCCGTCTCCTCGGCGATCCAGCCGATGGCGACGGACGTGTCAAGACCGCCCGAATAGGCGAGTACGACGCGCTCGGTCACGGGGCCCTCCTTGCGGTGCGTTCATGCGTTGTTATGCATGAGTATGCAGTGCTCCGTATGTTTCGTCAATCCGATGCGGCGAGGGCGAGTGAGAGCCTAGGGCGGAAATTTCGTTAGACAGACGAAGTACTTGTGGCCGATAATCCCCGCATGGGAAAGACTCACGAACGCATAGACGGCAGGCTGCGCACCTTCATCGAGGAGCAGCCGATGTTCTTCACGGCGACCGCTCCCCTTGCCGACGACGGCACGATCAACCTCTCCCCCAAGGGCCTCAAGGGCTCCTTCGCGGTCATCGACGAACTCACCGTCGCCTACCTGGACTTCGCGGGGAGCAACGCCGAAACCGTCGCGCACCTCAGGGAGAACGGCCGCATCACGCTCATGTGGTGCGCCTTTCAGGGACCGCCCAACATCGTGCGCGTGCACGGCAGGGGCGAGCCCGTCTTCCGTGACGACCCGCGCTTCCCCGACCTGCTCGGCCACTTCCCCGACATCGACCCCACTCCGCACGGTCTGCGCGCGATCATCGTCGTGAAGGCCGACCTGGTCCGCGACACCTGCGGCTACGCGGTGCCCTTCATGTCGTACGACGAGGATCGCGATCTGCACGCCAAGCGCTTCGCGCGCGAGGACGACGCCTCCCTCAGCGCGTACTTCACCAAGAAGGACTACATCGCGCAGAGCATCGACGGGCTGCCGGGGCTGCCGTTGCCCCTGCCGCCCAGCGTTGCCTGAGCCGAAGCTCGTGTAGCGACCACATATCGAGACGGGGTTGCACGCGCGTACGGCCGGGGCGTTGCATCGCGCCGTGCAGACCGAACAGACGAACACCGGCTCCACCGTCGGCGGGACGGGCACGGCCGACCGGGCCGCCCGCCGCGCCGTCACCGTCTTTCCCGTCCTCGTCCTGGCCGCGGGCGCGCTCGGCCTCGCCCTGCCGGACGCCTTCGAAGGCTGGGGAACGAACGTCCCGTACCTGCTGGGTGTGGTGATGTTCTGCATGGGGCTGACGATGACCCCGCTCGACTTCCAGGGCGTGGTGAAGCGCCCTTGGGCGGTCGCACTCGGCCTGATCGCCCACTACGTCATCATGCCGGGGCTCGGCTGGCTGATCGCCCACGCGCTCGGCCTGTCACCGCAGTTGGCGGCCGGCGTGATCCTGGTGGGATGCGCGCCGAGCGGCACGGCGTCGAACGTGGTGACCTACCTGGCGCGCGGCGACGTGGCGCTGTCCGTCTCCGTCGCCACCGTCTCGACCGTCCTCGCGCCGCTGATCACACCGCCGCTGACGCTGCTGCTCGCGGGCGAGTACCTGCCCGTCGACGCGGGTTCGATGGTGACGGACATCCTCAAGACGGTGCTGCTGCCCGTGCTCGCGGGGCTGGTCGTGCGGCTGCTCTTCGGGCGGTACGTCGACCGGGTCCTCGGCGCGCTGCCCTGGCTGTCGGCGCTGACCATCGCCGCCATCGTGGCGATCGTCGTCGCGGGCAGCGCCGCGGCCATCAAGTCGGCCGCCGTCCTGGTGTTCCTCGCGGTGTTCCTGCACAACGGCCTCGGTCTCGCGCTCGGTTACGGCGCGGGCAAACTGGCCCGGCTCGGGCCGCCCGCCTCGCGGGCGATGGCCTTCGAGGTCGGCATGCAGAACTCGGGCCTCGCAGCGTCCCTGGCCACGGCCCACTTCAGCCCGCTGGCGGCGCTGCCCGCGGCGGTGTTCTCCGTGTGGCACAACGTGTCGGGAGCGCTGGTGGCGGCGTGGATGGCGCGCCGCCCCCGCAGCTGAGCCGCGCGGCCGACCCCTCAGTGCTCGTTCGACGCCAGCCGCAGCAAGTGGTCCGCCAGCGCCTGGCCCCCCGCCGGCTCCCTGCTGATCAGCATCAGCGTGTCGTCGCCCGCGATCGTGCCGAGGATGTCGTGCAGTTCGGCCTGGTCGATGGCCGATGCCAGGAACTGGGCGGCGCCCGGTGGTGTGCGCAGGACGACGAGGTTGGCCGAGGCCTCCGCGGAGATCAGGAGTTCCGCGGAGAGGCGTCGCATCCGCTCCTCCTTGGCCGACTCGCCCAGCGGTGCGCGCGGGGTGCGGAAACCGCCCTCGCTCGGCACCGCGTAGATCAGGTCGCCCTCGGCGTTGCGGATCTTGACCGCGTTCAGTTCGTCCAGGTCCCGGGAGAGCGTCGCCTGGGTGACGCTCAGACCGTCGTCGGCGAGCAGCTTCGCCAGCTGGCTCTGGGAGCGCACCGGCTGCCGGTTGAGGATGTCCACGATCCGGCGGTGGCGTGCGGTGCGGGTCTGCGGCACGGCGGGACCCGCGTGGTCGCCGTGCTCGTTGCCTTGCGCCTGGCTCATCGTCGTCTCATTCTCCGGATCGTCCGTCCCCGTCGGCCTCGGCGGCCTTGTGCAGGATGCCGGGCAGTGCCTTCAGGAACGCCTCCACCTCGTCGTCGCGCACGTTCAGCGGCGGCATCAGCCGTACGACATCGGGGGCGGGCGCGTTCACGAGGAAGCCGGCGTCCTGAGCCGCCTGCTGCGCCCGCGGCGCGAGCGGCTCGGTGAGCACGATACCCAGCAGCAGGCCCGCACCCCTGACGTGCCGTACCAGCGGGTGCCCTTGTGACTCGATTCCGTCGCGCAGCTTTTCGCCCGCGCGCTTGGTGTTCTCCAGGAGGCCCTCCGCCTCGATGGTGTTCAGGACGGCGAGGCCCGCGGCGCACGCGACGGGGTTGCCGCCGAACGTCGTGCCGTGGTGACCGGGCTTGAAGAGTTCCGCGGCGGCGCCGAACGCGACGGTCGCGCCGAGCGGGAGCCCGCCGCCCAGACCCTTCGCGAGCGTGACGACATCCGGCTGTACGCCGTCGTGCGCCAGGTACTCGAACCACTGCCCGGTGCGGCCGATTCCGGTCTGCACCTCGTCGAGGACGAGGAGCGTGCCGGTGGCCTCGGTGATCTCCCGGGCCGCCTTGAGGTAGCCCGCGGGCGGCACGACGACGCCGTTCTCGCCCTGGATCGGCTCGATGACGACGAAGGCGGTGTCGGTGGTGACGGCCGCGCGCAGCGCCTCCACGTCGCCGTACGGGACGTGCGTGACGTCGCCGGGCAGCGGCAGGAACGGCTCCTGCTTGCCGGGCTGGCCGGTGAGGGCGAGCGCCCCCATGGTGCGGCCGTGGAAGCCGCCCTGGGTGGCGACCATGTGCGGGCGGCCGGTCAGCCGGCCGAGCTTGAACGCGCCTTCGTTGGCCTCGGCGCCGGAGTTGCAGAAGTACACCCGGCCCTCGCGCCCGAAGAGTCCGAGCAGCTTCTCGGCGAGCGCGACGGGCGGCTCGGCGACGAAGAGGTTCGAGACGTGGCCGAGGGCACCGATCTGGGTGCTCACGGCCTCGACGAGCGCCGGGTGGGCGTGGCCGAGGGCGTTGACCGCGATGCCGCCGACGAAGTCGAGGTACTCCTTGCCGTCGGCGTCCCACAGCTTGGTGCCCGCGCCGCGCACGAGGGGCAGCCGGGGCGTGCCGTAATTGTCCATCAGCGCGCCCTGCCAGCGCGCGGTCAGCTCCTGGTTGCTCATGACTCCCCCTTCGTGTCGGTGACGCTGTCGTCGGTGGTGGTGTCGTCGGTGGTGCTGTCGTCCTGGTCGGGCACGACCATTGTGCCGATGCCTTCGTCGGTGAAGATCTCCAGCAGGATCGAGTGCTGGACGCGGCCGTCGATGACGCGGGCCGTCTCGACGCCGTTGCGCACGGCGTGCAGACAGCCCTCCATCTTCGGGACCATGCCGCTGGCCAGCTCCGGCAGGAGCTTCTCCAGCTCCTTCGCGGTGAGACGGCTGATCACCTCGTCGCTGTTGGGCCAGTCCTCGTAGAGGCCCTCGACGTCGGTGAGGACCATCAGGGTCTCGGCATCAAGCGCCGCAGCGAGTGCCGAAGCCGCCGTATCAGCATTGACGTTGTAGACATGGTGATCGTCCTGGGAACGGGCGATCGAGGAGACGACCGGGATGCGGCCGTCGGCGAGCAGCGCCTCGATGGCGCCGGTGTCGATCTCGGTGATCTCGCCGACCCGGCCGATGTCGACCAGCTCGCCCTCGATGCGGGGCCGGTGCTTGGTGGCGGTGATGGTGTGGGCGTCCTCGCCGGTGAGGCCGACGGCGAGCGGGCCGTGCCGGTTGAGCAGCCCGACGAGCTCGCGCTGCACCTGTCCGGCGAGCACCATGCGTACGACGTCCATGGCGTCCTCGGTGGTGACGCGCAGGCCCGCCTTGAACTCGCTGATGATGCCGTGCCGGTCGAGGGCCTTGCTGATCTGCGGTCCGCCGCCGTGCACGACGACGGGCTTGAGGCCCGCATGGTGCAGGAAGACGACGTCCTGCGCGAAGGCGGCCTTCAGCTCCTCGTCGACCATGGCGTTGCCGCCGAACTTGATGACGACGGTCTTGCCGCGGTGCCGGGTCAGCCAGGGCAGCGCCTCGATGAGGATCTGGGCCTTGGGGAGCGCGGTGTGTTTGCGGGCGGTGGGCTGGCCGCCGGGGTCTTTGCTCATGAGGAGTACGCGCTGTTCTCGTGGACGTAGTCCGCGGTGAGGTCGTTGGTCCAGATCGTCGCGGTCTCGTCACCGGCCGCGAGGTCGGCGGTGATGACGACCTCGCGGTAGCGCATGTCGACGAGGTCGCGGTCCTCACCGACGGACCCGTTCTTGCAGACCCAGACGCCGTTGATGGCGACGTTCAGCTGATTCGGGTCGAAGGCGGCGGAGGTCGTGCCGATGGCGGAGAGCACCCGGCCCCAGTTGGGGTCCTCGCCGTGCAGGGCGCACTTGAGGAGGTTGTTGCGGGCGATGGAGCGGCCCACCTCGACGGCGTCGGCCTCGCTCGCGGCGTTCACGACGTCGACCCTGATGTCCTTGCTGGCGCCCTCCGCGTCGCCGATGAGCTGCCGTCCGAGGTCGGCGCAGACCTCGCGGACGGCCTCGGCGAACTCGGCGTACTCGGGGGTGACTTCGGCGGCGCCCGAGGCGAGCAGCAGCACCGTGTCGTTGGTCGACATGCAGCCGTCGGAGTCGACGCGGTCGAAGGTGAGCCGGGTGGCGTCGCGCAGGGCGCGGTCCAGGACGTCGGCTTCGAGGTCGGCGTCCGTGGTCAGGACGACGAGCATCGTGGCGAGGCCGGGGGCGAGCATGCCCGCGCCCTTGGCCATGCCGCCGACGGTCCAGCCGTCCTTGGTGACCACGGACGTCTTGTGCACGCTGTCGGTGGTCTTGATGGCGATGGCGGCCTTCTCGCCGCCGTGCGCGGAGAGCTCACCGGCGGCCTTCTCGACGCCCGGCAGCAGCTTGTCCATGGGGAGGGTCACGCCGATGAGCCCGGTCGAGGCGACGGCGACCTCACCGGCGTTCACGGACAGGACGTCGGCCACCTTCTCGGCGGTGGCGTGCGTGTCCTGGAAGCCCCGCGGACCCGTACAGGCGTTGGCACCGCCGGAGTTGAGGACGACGGCGGAGACGAGGCCGCCCTTGAGGACCTGCTCCGACCACAGGACCGGGGCGGCCTTGACGCGGTTGGAGGTGAAGACGCCCGCGGCGGCCAGGCGGGGCCCGGTGTTGACCACGAGGGCCAGGTCCGGGTTGCCGTTCTCCTTGATTCCGGCGGCGATGCCCGCGGCCGTGAATCCCTTGGCTGCCGTCACACTCACGGCGCTACTCCGATCGTAGTGAGCCCGGTGGTCTCGTCGAGGCCGAGGGCGATGTTCATGCTTTGGAGGGCGCCGCCCGCGGTGCCCTTGGTCAGGTTGTCGATGGCGCTGACGACGATCACGCGGCCGGCCGCCTCGTCGTACGCGACCTGGAGCTGCACCGCGTTCGACCCGTATACGGAGGCGGTGGCGGGCCACTGCCCCTCGGGGAGCAGCCGCACGAACGGCTCGTCGGCGAACGCCTTCGCGTACGTCTGTCGCACGGACTCGGCGGTGACGCCCGGCTTGGCCTTCGCGCTGCAGGTGGCGAGGATGCCGCGGGACATCGGGGCGAGGGTCGGCGTGAAGGAGACGCTGACGGGGACGCCCGCGGCGGAGCTCAGGTTCTGGATCATCTCGGGGGTGTGCCGGTGGCCGCCGCCCACCCCGTACGGGGACATGCTGCCCATGACCTCCGAGCCGAGGAGGTGCGGCTTGGCCGCCTTGCCCGCGCCGGAGGTGCCGGACGCCGCGACGATCACCGCTTCGGGCTCGACGAGGTCCGCGGCGTACGCGGGGAAGAGGGCGAGCGAGACGGCGGTGGGGTAGCAGCCGGGCACCGCGATGCGCTTGGTGCCCGCCAACGCGGCACGGGCGCCGGGCAGTTCGGGCAGGCCGTAGGGCCAGGTGCCGGCGTGCGGGCTGCCGTAGAATTTCTCCCAGTCCCCCGCGTCCCTCAACCGGAAGTCGGCCCCCATGTCCACGACGAGGACGTCCGGCCCGAGCTGCTCGGCGACGGCGGCGGACTCCCCGTGCGGCAGGGCGAGGAAGACCACATCATGCCCCGCGAGCACGTCCGCGGTGGTCGGCTCCAGGACGCGGTCGGCGAGCGGCGCGAGCTGCGGCTGCAGGCCGCCCAGCACCCGGCCCGCGTTCGAGTTGCCGGTGAGGGCGCCGATCTCCACGTCGGGGTGACCGAGCAGCAGACGCAGCAGCTCGCCGCCCGCGTACCCACTCGCCCCTGCCACTGCTGCGCGTACCCTCATGGAACCCTCCTCTTGGATGGCATGACTATACGTTCCGTCGCAGTTTTATGCAATGCCGGGTGAGTCCGCCCCTGCCGCCTCCGTCACTGTCTGGCCGGCTTGGGTACGTGCGTACAGGACCTGTCTGCCCGCGCGGTGGGCGCTGACCAGTCCGGCGTTGCGCAGGGCTGTGAGGTGCTGGGAGGTGCCGCCCGGGGTCAGGCCGGTGCGGCGGGCGAGTTCGGTGGTGGACGCGGGGGCGGTCAGCTCGGCCAGGATCAGCGCGCGGGAGCGGCCGAGCACCCCCGCCAGGGCGTCGGGGCCGGTCGCGGGCCGGGGGTGCCAGAGCGTGCCGACGGCGCGGGGCGGATAGCGCAGCGACGGTTGCCACGGTTCCTTGAGCACGGAGAAGACGCGCGGCCAGACGAAGGCGGAGGGCACCAGCAGCAGGCCCCGGCCGTCGAGCCGACGCGCTCCGCGCACGGTGCGGTGTTCCAGGTGCAGGGTGCCTTGAGCCCAGCTGACCTGCGGGTCGAGGTCGGTGAACAGGTGCTGCGCGCCGGCGGCGACCAGGCGGCCCGCGCGGTAGCGGATGTCGTCCTCCAGCAGGGTGAGGATGCGCGACCAGTACGGGGCCAGCGCCAGCTCCCAGTACGCCTCGATCACATCCGCCAGCCGTGCGAGTTCGGCGGCCGGATTGCCGCGCAGCGCCGCCAGCCGGGCCTGTGGCACCCCGGCCGTGGTGTGCAGCAGCGCCGGCGGCATGGCCCGCACCGTGGCCAGCTCGATTTCCAGCGACGGCAGCGGTGTCGTGGGCGGTGGGCAGATGAACCCCGGGACGAGGCCGGCCCAGGGCGAGCGCTCGGGCATCGGGACGAGGTCGAACAGCGGGCTCAGGTCGAGGCCGGCCGACGCGAGCCGCGGGCGTACCTGATCCGACCAGGTGCGGTGCAGCCCGTGTGTGTCGGCGCCCTTGAGCACCCGGACGCTTGCCACCACCTCCCACAGCGGGGAGATCGCGAAGCGGGTGCGGGCCACGTCTTCCATGGTGAATTCGATCTCGATCATTTAGCTCAGACTAAATCTCTGGGGAGAGCCGCGCGGGTCCCGCAGCGTACGCCGCATGACCGAAGCCCCTGATTCCCCGTGGCGCGTGGGCGCCTTCCGCACGCTCTTCGCCGCAAGCGCCCTCAGCCACCTCGGCAGCAATGTCGGCTATGTGGCGATACCGCTGCTCGCCGTCACCGCGCTCGACGCCGGCCCCGGCCAGGTCGGCGCGCTGGCCGCACTGTCCACCGCCGCCTTCCTGCTCATCGGACTGCCCGCGGGCGCGTGGGTGGACCGCCTGCCCGGGCGCCGCCTGCTGGTGGCCGCCGACGCCGTTCGCGCGGTGTTGCTCGCCTCGATCCCGGTCGCCTGGTGGCTGGGTGTGCTCTCGCTGCCGCAGCTGTACGCGGTGGTGCTGCTGACCGGCTGCGCCACCGTGTTCTTCGACGTCGGCTCGCAGAGCGTCCTGCCCGAACTGGTCGGCCGCGAGCGCCTGGTGCCGGCGAACGCCGCCATCGTCAGCCTGATGGCCGGTGCCAACATCGCCGGCCGCGGCGCCGGCGGCTTCATGGTCCAACTCCTCACGGCACCCCTGGCGATTCTCGGCGGCGCCCTCGCCTACCTCGCCTCCGCGTGCGGCCTGACCGGTATCGCCCGCCACGACACTCGCACCAAGCCCTCTACCGTCAGGCGCCGGCTACGAACCGAGATCAGCGAAGGACTGCGCCATGTCTTCGGCACCCGGGAGCTGCGGCCCCTGGCGCTCACTGCGGCCCTCGCCAACCTCGGCGCACAGATGATCAACGCCATGCTGCCGGTGCTTTTCACCCGCGAACTGCACTTGCCCGCCGGAGCACTCGGCCTGTACTGGGCAGCCGGCGGCCTGGGCATCCTGCTCGGTGCCCGCCTCGCCCGCCCGCTCGCCGCCCGCCTCGGCCACGGCCGCGCTCTGGCCCTGGCCGGGCTGTGGTGCGCACCTGCCGCACTGGCCGTCGCACTGGTCGACACCGGCCTGTGGCTGTGGGTGGCCGGCGCCGGGTGGCTGGTCGCCATGACCCAGACGGGCATCGACAATGTCCTCGGCGTCACCCTGCGCCAGCACCTGACTCCGGACCCGCTGCTCGGCCGCATGAACGCCACCTTCCGCTTCGTGCTCACCGGCGCCCTGGCCGTCGGCTCCGCCCTCGCCGGCCTCATCGGTGAGGCCGCGAACGTACGCATCGTCGTATGGGCAGGCGCGGTGTGCCTGGCCTGCGCCTTCCTGCCGGTCTTCTGCTCCCCCGTCCGCGCACTCCGAGAGCTGCCGGCAACACCGAGGCCGAGTTCGGGAGCCCGGAACTCTCCCGGTGGAGACGCACGTCACACCCGGCCGTGTCACAGGGCGCGGTGCTGTCTCGTCTCGGGGTTGCAGGTCACCGACGATCCGGAGGAACCCACCATGGACGCGCGACTGAACTACATGACCCAGCCCAAGGCCGGCAAGGCGATCAAGCACTTCCTCGCCGGTGTGCAGACGCTCCAGGATTCGACGCTGCCGGCGGCCACCCGGGAGCTGGTGGCGCTCCGGATCAGCCAGATCAACGGCTGCGCGGGCTGCACCGACATGCACACCAAGGACGCCGCCGCCGCGGGCGAGACCGCGGTGCGGCTGCACCTCGTGGCGACGTGGCGGGAGGCCACGGTCTACACCGAAGCCGAGCGCGCCGCGCTGGAGCTGGCGGAGGAGGGGACCCGGGTCGCCGACGCGGCCGGCGGGGTGAGCGACGAGGTGTGGGCGCGGGCCGCCGAGCACTTCGACGAGGAGGAGCTCACCGCCCTGGTGGTGTACATCTCCTTCATGAACATGGTGAACCGGCTGAACGTCATCAGCCGGCAGCCTGCGGGCGACTACGTGCCCGGGCAGGTCCACTGACGTCAAGACGGGGGGTCGGCGTGAGCAAGGTCGAGGAGTTCGAGGAGCTGCGGTCGCTGCTGTTCTCGATCGCCTACCGGATTCTCGGCAGTGTGGCCGAGGCGGAGGACGCGGTCCAGGAGACGTGGCTGCGCTTCGACGCCACGACGACCCTGCCCACGTCGACGAAGGCCTTTCTGTCGGCCGCGGTGACACGGATCTCGATCGACGTGCTGCGTTCCGCGCGGGTACGGCGCGAGCAGTACGTCGGCCCGTGGTTCCCCGAGCCGCTGCTGAACGATCCGTATCAGGATCCGGCGCGGTCGGTGGAGCTGGCCGAATCGGTGTCGGTGGCGGCGCTTCTGCTGCTGGAGCGCCTCAGCCCGCTGGAGCGGGCCGTGTTCGTGCTGCGGGAGGTGTTCGGCTTCGGGTTCGACGAGGTCGCCGCGGCCGTGGAACGGTCGGAGGCCGCGTGCCGGCAGTTGCTCGTGCGGGCCCGGCGGCACATGCAGGCGGGGCGGCCGCGCTTCCGGGCCGCTCGCGAGGAGCGGGAGGAACTGGCGTCGCGGTTCTTCGACGCCCTCAGCGAAGGGGACGTCACCGGCCTGCGGAAGCTGCTCGCCGCCGACGTGACGATGGTCGGCGACGGCGGCGGCAAGGGCCCGCAGCTGTCCAGGACCGTGGCCGGCACCGAGAAGGTCGCGCAGCTGCTCGCCGTCAGCTTCCCGGCGCTGATGTCGATCGGCGTGACGTTGGAGACGCGGGAGCTGAACGGCGGGCCCGGAGCAGTCTTCCGTGACCGGGACGGGAAGGTGCTCAACACGCTGGCGCTCGAAGTGGCCGACGGACGGATCCGCGCGATCCGCCTGATCATCAACCCCGACAAGCTCGGGCACCTGGGTCCCGTGGCGGACGTCTGGGCCGTCGACCGCGAGACGCGGCACGCCATGCGGGCCGTGAGGCGGCCGCTCTGATCCACCGCCCCAGCCGCCCGGTAGCCGTACGGTCCAGTCTCCGGGCTAGTCGTCGGCGCGGCCCGCGCGCTTCTCCGCCTGCTCCGCCTGCTTCTCCTTGATGCGTACCGTCTCCTTGCGCACCTCGGCCTGCACGGCGCGCTCCTGGCGCAGCCAGCTGGGCTGCTCCTCCTTCAGCGCGTCGATCTGCTCCGTGGTGAGCGCCTCGGTCACTCCGCCGCGCGCGAGGCCGGCGATGGAGACGCCGAGCTTGGCGGCGACCACGGGGCGGGGGTGCGGGCCGTTGCGCCGCAGTTCCTGGAGCCACTCGGGCGGGTCGGCCTGCAGCGCGTTCAGCTCGCTGCGCGAGACGACACCCTCCTGGAACTCGGCGGGCGTGGCCTGGAGGTACACACCCAGCTTCTTCGCCGCGGTCGCGGGCTTCATGGTCTGGGTGGTCTGGTGCGACGTCATGGGACCAGGGTATCGAGCATGTGCGCTACTCCTGACCACGCCGGGTAGCCTGGCGAGGTGACAGGCTCGGAAGTACCCCCGTCGTTCCGGCTCGCCTACGTTCCCGGAGTGACGCCCGCCAAATGGGTGCGCATCTGGCACGAGCGACTGCCCGACATCCCGCTGACCCTCCTCCCGGTGGCCGCCGCCGAGGCGCCCGACCTGCTGCGCGCGGGCGGCGCCGACGCCGGTTTCGTACGGCTCCCCATCGATCGCACGGACCTCAGCGCGATCCCCCTCTACACAGAGACGACGGTCGTCGTGGTCCCCAAGGACCACGTCGTGGCGGCGGTCGAGGAGGTGTCCCCCGAAGATCTCGCCGACGAGGTCGTGTTCCACCCGCTCGACGAGACCCTGGAGTGGGAGACCCGGCCCGGCCTGCCCGCGTACGAGCGTCCGGCGACGACCTCGGACGCCGTGGACCTGGTCGCGGCGGGCGTGGGCCTCCTCGTCGTACCGCAGTCGCTGGCCCGTCTGCACCACCGCAAGGACCTCACCTACCGCACGGTGACGGGCGCCCCCGAGTCGCGCGTCGCCCTGTCGTGGCCGGAGGCGGAGACCACGCCCGACCTCGTCGAGGACTTCATCGGGATCGTCCGGGGCCGTACGGTCAACAGCTCCCGGGGCCGTACGCAGGCCCCCGAGCAGCCCAAGGCCAAGGCCAAGCCGAGGACTCCGGCCAAGCCCTCCGCCAAGAAGGCCGCACAGGCCAAGCGGGGCGGTGCGGCCCGGCCCAAGCCCGCCAAGCGCGGCAAGCCCCGGCGCCGCTCGTAGCTTCACGCAGGAGGGGCCTCCCGCCACGTGGCGGGAGGCCCCTCCTTCACTTACTGCGTGCAATTGCCGCGTGCGAGCGTCAGCCCAGGGTCGACAGCGCCTGGTTGAGCGTCGCGGACGGGCGCATGACCGCGGAGGCCTTGGCCGCGTCGGGCTGGTAGTAGCCGCCGATGTCGGCCGGGGAGCCCTGCACCGCGATGAGCTCGTCGACGATGGTCTGCTCCTGCTCGGCCAGCGTCTTGGCCAGCGCCGCGAACGCCTCGGCGAGCTGCGCGTCCTCGGTCTGCTTGGCCAGCTCCTGCGCCCAGTACAGGGCGAGGTAGAAGTGGCTGCCGCGGTTGTCGATGCCACCGAGGCGACGGCTCGGCGACTTGTCGTTCTCCAGGAACGTGGCGGTGGCACGGTCCAGGGTGTCGGCGAGGATCTGCGCGCGGGCGTTGCCCGTGGTGGTGGCGAGGTGCTCGAAGCTCACCGCGAGGGCGAGGAACTCACCGAGGCTGTCCCAGCGCAGGTAGTTCTCCTTGACCAGCTGCTGGACGTGCTTCGGGGCGGAGCCGCCGGCGCCCGTCTCGAAGAGGCCGCCGCCGTTCATCAGCGGGACGACCGACAGCATCTTGGCGCTGGTGCCCAGCTCCAGGATCGGGAACAGGTCGGTGAGGTAGTCGCGCAGGACGTTGCCGGTGACGGAGATGGTGTCCTCACCGCGGCGGATGCGCTCCAGGGAGAACGCGGTGGCCTCGACCGGGGACATGATGCGGATGTCCAGGCCCTCGGTGTCGTGGTCGGCGAGGTACTGCCGCACCTTGCCGATGAGCACGGCGTCGTGGGCGCGGGTCTCGTCCAGCCAGAAGACGGCGGGGGTACCGGTGGCGCGGGCGCGGGTGACGGCGAGCTTCACCCAGTCCTGGACCGGGGCGTCCTTGGTCTGGCACATGCGGAAGATGTCGCCGGCGGCGACGGTCTGCTCCAGGACGACGTTGCCCGCGGTGTCGACGACGCGCACGGTGCCCGTGGTCGGGACCTCGAAGGTCTTGTCGTGGCTGCCGTACTCCTCGGCCTTCTGCGCCATCAGGCCGACGTTCGGGACGGAGCCCATCGTGGCCGGGTCGAAGGCGCCGTTGGCGCGGCAGTCGTCGATGACGACCTGGTAGATGCCCGCGTAGCTGCTGTCGGGAAGGACCGCGAGGGTGTCGTGCTCCTCGCCGTCCGGGCCCCACATGTGGCCGGAGGTGCGGATCATGGCCGGCATGGAGGCGTCGACGATGACGTCGCTGGGAACGTGCAGGTTGGTGATGCCCTTGTCGGAGTCGACCATGGCGAGCTCGGGGCCCTCGGCCAGCTCGGCCTCGAAGGACGCCTTGATCTTGTCGCCCTCGGGCAGCGACTCCAGGCCCTTGAAGATGCCGCCCAGGCCGTCGTTCGGCGTCAGGCCGGCGGCGGCGAGGGTCTCGCCGTGCGCGGCGAAGGTCTTCGGGAAGAAGGCGCGGACCACGTGGCCGAAGACGATCGGGTCGGAGACCTTCATCATCGTGGCCTTGAGGTGCACGGAGAAGAGCACGCCCTGCGACTTGGCGCGGGCGACCTGCTGCTTCAGGAACTCGCGGAGCGCCGCGACGCGCATCACGGAGGCGTCGACGACCTCGCCCGCGAGGACCGGTACGGACTCGCGCAGGACGGTGGTGGAGCCGTCGTCGCCGACGAGCTCGATGCGCAGCGAACCGGCCTCGGTGATGACCGCGGACTTCTCGGTCGAGCGGAAGTCGTTCTCGCCCATGGTGGCGACGTTCGTCTTCGAGTCGGCCGTCCAGGCACCCATGCGGTGCGGGTGGGCCTTGGCGTAGTTCTTGACCGACGCGGGGGCGCGGCGGTCGGAGTTGCCCTCGCGCAGGACCGGGTTGACGGCGCTGCCCTTGACCTTGTCGTAGCGGGCGCGGATGTCGCGCTCCTCGTCGGTCTTCGGGTCGTCCGGGTAGTCCGGGAGCGCGTAGCCCTGGCCCTGCAGCTCGGCGATCGCGGCCTTCAGCTGCGGGATCGAGGCCGAGATGTTGGGCAGCTTGATGATGTTCGCGCCGGGCGTCTTGGCCAGCTCGCCGAGCTCGGCGAGGGCGTCGGAGATGCGCTGGCTCTCCTCGAGACGCTCCGGGAAGCTCGCGATGATGCGCCCCGCGAGCGAGATGTCGCGGGTCTCCACGCCGACACCGGCCGTCGAGGCGTAGGCCTGGACCACCGGCAAGAACGAATGGGTCGCCAGGGCCGGGGCCTCGTCAGTGTGGGTGTAGATGATGGTCGAGTCAGTCACCGGGTGCTCCGCTCCGCGTCTGCAACATTGCTCGACATCAAGATATCTCCTACCTCCCCCCTGAAGGACAGGGCCTAGGGGCCCGATCTGCGTAGACACCGTCTACATCCAGACGGCCGTTCGGTAGACAGTGTCTACCGATACGTAGTAGACACTGTCTATGGCCGAACAGACTGAGCAGGACACTGGGCTGCGGGCCCGGCTGGTCGACGTGGGCGTCGAGCTGGTGGCGACGCGAGGCGTACAGGCACTGTCGCTGCGGGAGATCGCGCGCGGGGCGGGGGTCTCGCACGGTGCGCCCCGGCGGTACTTCCCCACGCATGTGTCGCTGCTGTCCGCGATCGCGCGGCGGGGCTTCGAGGAACTGGCGGCCGATGCGGCGCGGGCCCTGACGGACGGGGCAGACCAGGACGCGCGGACACGGCTGAAGGCGCTGAGCCGCGCCTACCTCGGGTTCGCCGCCGCCCACCGCGGGATGTTCGAGCTGATGTTCCGCCACGACCTGCTGGAGAGCAATCAGCTCGGCCTGCGCGAGACCAGCCTGCCCCTCTTCGAAACGCTGGCCGGACTCGTCGCCGAGGCCCGCCCCGCCACCGGCGCGGGTGCACGGGTCGTCGCGGGCGCGCTCTGGGCGAATCTGCACGGCATCGCCCAGCTGTGGGGTTGGGGCAGCCTGCGCCTCGCCACGGGCGCCGAGGACGTGGAGGCGCTGCTCGACGCGGCGCTGGAGGCACATCTCGGACCGGAGGAGGCGTGACGGCCGCCACGGAGACGCAGGCGGGGGCAGCCGCGACGCCCGCACCGTCGGCGGGTCGGCGGCACCTCACCCTCGCCTGCAGCGTCGTCGGCGCGATGGTCGTCGCGCTGGACGGCACCGCGCTGACGGTCGTCCAGCCCGCACTGCAACGCGACCTCGACGCCTCGTTCGCACAGGTCCAGTGGACGAGCACCGGTTATCTGATCGCCGTGGCGAGCCTGCTCGTCTTCGCCGGGCGGCTCGGCGACCGGTACGGACACCGGCGGGTCTTCGCCGTCGGGACACTCGGCTTCGCCGCCGCGTCGGCGGGGGTCGGCCTCGCGTCCGGCGTCGGCTGGGTGATCGCGCTGCGCGTCGCCCAGGGGGTCTTCGGGGCGTTGCTGCAGCCCGCGACGCTCGGCATGCTGCGGGCCGCGTTCCCTGCGGACCGGCTCGGGATGCCGATCGCGCTGAGGACGAGCGCGATCGGCCTCTCGGCGGCGGCCGGTCCCGTGCTGGGCGGCGCGCTCGCCACGGAGCTGGGCTGGCGCTCCGTGTTCTTCCTCAGCGTGGTGCCCGCGCTCCTGATCGGCGTACTGGCGCTGGTGGTACGCGTCCCGACGGTGCGGGACGGGGGCGGCGCTCCCGCACCCGGGCTCGACCTGCCGGGTGCCGGGCTCCTCGCGGTGGCGCTGGCCTGTCTCGTGCACACTCTGGTCGCCGTGCCGGATCAGGGCTGGACGGCGGCGACGGCGGCGGGGCTCCTGGCGGCGGTCGTCGCGGGCGGCGCGTTCGTCCGGCACGAACGGCGTGCGGCGAGCCCCCTGGTGCCGCCCCGCCTGCTCGGTGCCGCCGCGGTCGGCCCCGCGCTCGGCATTCTCGTCGCGGCGTCCGCGGCGATGTTCGGTGCGCTCTTCGTCGGGACGTACTTCCTCCAGGACGTGCTGGGGCTCGACCCGCTGCACAGTGCGCTGAGGGCGCTGCCGCTCGCGGTGATGATGGTGGTGGGCGCGCCGCTCGCCGCCGTGCTGCTACGACGGCAGGGGCCGCGGCGGACGGTCACGGCGGCGATGGCGGTGCTCGCCCTCGGCGTACTGGCCCTGTCCCGGCTGGACGGATCGTCGGGGCCGCTCGCGACCGGCGTCGCGTTCGCGCTCGTGGGGGCCGGGTTCGGCACGGTGATGGTGGCAGCGACGGCCGTCGTCGTACGCCATGCCCCGGTGGCCGACGCCGGGGTGGCCGGCGGCCTCCAGCAGACGGCGATGAACGTGGGCCCCACCGTGGGCATCGCCGCGGCGACCACCCTGATGACGGCCCTCACCTCCCCCACGGACCGCCCGCAGGGGCATGACCCCCACTGGCCCCACGACGCGTCCCTCTCCGCGATGACCCCGACGCTGACGGTCCTGGCGGCGGTGGCGGCACTCGGCGCACTGGCGGCGACACGGCTGCCGGGTGCTACGAACCGTCCCCGCGCCGCAACGCCGAGTCGACCATCCGGAGCGTCGCGCGCGCCTGTGCCTCGTTCGCCCGGGCGTCGTCGAGACGCAGGGTGAAGGCCGCGCTGGTCACGGCCGTGGCGCCGTCCGGGGTCACGCCGCACTCGCTGACGCAGCCGAGGCTGGTCCCGCCGTGGAACCAGATGCCGTCCGCGCGCCCGGCGACGGGACGCCAGGCGATGCCCAGGCCGTAGCGGACCCCGTCGGCCGGGATCCAGTCCCGCACCGGCACGGTCCTCTTCATCGCCGCGAGCTGCGCCGGGCGCAGCAGCCGCCCGCCGAGCAGGGCGCGCAGGAAGACGCCGTGGTCGTGGGTGGTGGAGATGAGGCAGCCGTCCGCTCCCCCGCCGAAGCCGAGGGTGGTCTCCGTGGGGCGGGTCTCGTGCGGGAAGTACGTGTAGCCGGTGGCCGTCGGGTGCGGCACGTACGGAGAGGTGCCGGGTGTGAAGGTGTGGCGCAGGCCGAGCGGTTCGACGATCCGCTCGTGGACCTCCTGGGCCCAGGGGTGTCCGGTGACCGCCTCGACGACCAGCCCGGCGACGACGTAGTTGGTGTTGGAGTACGACCAGCGCCGCTCCCCGGCCGGGTCGTCGGCGTCGGGCAGCCACTGCGGTGGCGTGCTCAGGGCCGCCGTCAGCTGCTCCTTCGGCGACTGGGAACGGAAGCGGTTGCGCCGGTAGGCGTCCGGGGTGAAGTCGCCGCTGTCCGCGGTGATGTAGTCGTTGAGTCCGCTGGTCTGCCGCAGCAGGTTGGTAACGGTGATCCGGCGGCCGTCGTTGCCGTGGCCGCGGATCGTGCCGGGCAGCCACCGCTCGACGGTGTCGGTGAGCCTCAGCCGCCCTTCGCCGACGAGCTGGAGGACGACGGTCGCGGTGAACGTCTTGGTGTCGCTGCCGATGCGGTAGTACGCGTCCTCGGGTACAGGGCCTTTCCCGCCGAGGTCGGCGACGCCCGCGCGGGCGGTGGTGCGGCCGTGCGCGCTCTGCACCTCGGCGACGACACCGGTCGCGCCGGTCGCGTGGATCGCGTCGACGCCACGCTGGAGGGTGCTCCTGCGCGAGGCGGGCGCGGGGGGCGCGGAGGGCGCGGAGGGCGCGGCGTCGGCGGCCGTTCCGGACGCTCCCGTGAGCAGTGCCGCCGCGGTGGCCGCGAGTCCGGTGCGCCTGCTGATCTCCGTCATCGGGTCCTCTCCGCCTTCCGGTCGGTCTTCGTGCAGGTGATGTCCGTGGCGGGCAGTTCGCCGTCGCGCAGGTAGGTGTTGACGGCGTCGTCGGCGCACGGGACGGGGGTGAGGCCGTCGGTGCCGCGCCCGTAGACGCCGTGCGAGCGGATGTCGGCCGTCACGAGGCGGGATCCGGTGAGCTTCTCGTGCAGGGCGAGAGCCCCTTCGTACGGGACGTTGTTGTCGTGGCGGGCCTGCAGCAGCAGGGCGGGCACGTCGTTGCCGATCTTCGTGCCGGGTTCGCGGGGCTCGCTCCCCCAGAACGCGCACGGGGCGATCATTCCGTTGACGTACGGCCCGAAGACCGGCTGGGTGGCGCGGCTGCGCTGCATGTTCTTCCAGTACGTCGCCGGGTTCTCGGGCCAGCCGCCCGCGGGCCAGCCCCCGTCGCCGCACATGAAGATCGCGCCGCCCACCATGCTGTCCGCAAGGCCGGGCGAGGAGAGGAGTTCCAGGAGCCCGCCGAGCGCGGGGCCCGGCTCGACCTCCTCGCCCGCAGCGGCCTTCTTCAAGTCGGCTACGACGGCCTCCAGTTGGGGGTCGTACTCCTCGTGCTGGACGAGCTGCTTGAAGATCATCCGCAGGAGCGGCGCGGTCAGGCGCAGCCCCTTGACTGCGATGGGGCGCCGCTCGGCCCGGCCCAGCAACTTCCGTACGTCCGCGCGCACTTGGCCCCCCAGTGCGGCTTCCGCGGGAGCCCCCGACCGCTGGAACAGTTCGTACTGCGTGGCCGCCGGGTCGGTCGAGGAGTCCAGGACGATCCGGTCGGCCCGGCGCGGGAACAGCTGGGTGTAGACGGCGCCCAGGTCGGCGCCGTACGAGATGCCGTAGTACGACAGCGTGGGCTCGCCGAGCGCCGCCCGGACGGCGTCCATGTCGCGGGCGACGTTCCTGGTCGAGGCGTGCGGGAGCAGTTCGGCGTTGTCGCCGTGCTCCTGGCAGCGGCGCGCGGTGTCGCGTGCGGACCGCACCGAGTCCTCGAAGTCGCGGCGCGGGGTCGTGGTCTCGGGGGGCGGGGCGGGCCGCGGGGCCTCGCCGCAGGTGATCGGGGTGCTCTCGCCGAGGAAGCGGGGGTCGAAGCCGATCAGGTCGTAGCGGTCCGCCACGTCCTTCAGCGCGGGCCGCAGTGCGAGGGTGCTGGCGAGGCCCGTGCCGCCCGGTCCGCCCGGGTTGGAGAGCAGGATGCCGCGTCGCTCACCCGGCGCCTTCGCCTTGACGCGCGAGATGGCGATCTTGATGGTGCGGCCGCCGGGATCGGCGTGGTCCAGCGGCACGGTCACCTTCGCGCACTGCGCGCCCGCCTCGTTCAGCTCCTTCTGGTCCGCCGGGCAGCGGCCCCAACTGAGCGTCGGGCGCGGCTTCTTCGGGCCCCCGTCCCCGGGCGGGGCCGCGGCGGCCACTCCGCTCGCGAGTAACCCGACGAGTCCCAGACCCGCGGTGACTGCTGACGCGACGCGCATCGTGCTCCTTGGATGTGGTTCGGAAGGGGCGACCTGGTTCGGCGAGGGGGCAACATGAAGACGATCTCCACGCTAGGAACCGGCGTACCGCCGAACCATCGGGCTACCGGGCCGAATCCCCCTGGGGAAAGCCCCCGTACGCACACCTCGGTCCCGCGCCCGAACCGCCTTGACCTGGAGTCCACTCCAGCTCCTAGGGTCGGAGCCGATCACCGGGCACACCCCAGGAGGTACCACCATGACCAGCCTTCCCACGCGCCGGCTCGGCGCGCTGACCGTCTCCGCCCAGGGCCTCGGCTGCATGGGGATGAGCCACGGCTACGGCACGTCGGACGACGCGCAGTCCATCGCGACGATCCACCGCGCCCTCGACCTCGGCGTCACCCTCCTCGACACCTCCGACTTCTACGGCGGCGGCCACAACGAACAGCTCATCGGCCGCGCCCTCGCGGGCCTGCGGCGCGAACAGGCCGTGATCGCCACCAAGTTCGGCTTCGCCAACCGGCTCGGCGAGCCCACGCTCATCCGGGGCGACGCGGCGTACGTGCACGAGGCCTGTGACGCCTCGCTGCGCCGTCTCGGCGTCGAGCACATCGACCTGTACTACCAGCACCGGGTTGACCCGAGCGTGCCGATCGAGGAGACCGTCGGCGCGATGGCCGAGCTGGTCCGGGCGGGCAAGGTGCGCCACCTCGGGCTCTCCGAGGCCAGTGCGCGCACCCTCCGGCGAGCGCACGCCGTGCACCCGATCGCCGCGCTGCAGAGCGAGTGGTCGCTGTGGACCAGGGACCTGGAGGCGGAGATCGCGCCGGTCTGCCGCGAGCTCGGCATCGGCCTCGTGCCGTTCTCGCCGCTCGGGCGCGGCTTCCTCACCGGCCGCTACACCTCGCTCGACGGACTCCCCCAGGACGACCTGCGCCGCACCCAGCCCCGCTTCACCGACGGCAACCTGGAGCGGAACCTGTCCATCGTGGAGACCCTGGACGCGCTCGCCGCCGAGAAGGGCGTCACCGCGGGGCAGCTCGCGCTCGCCTGGGTGCAGCACCGGGGTGCCGACGTGGTGCCGATCCCGGGCACGCGCCGCGAGAAGTACCTGGAGGAGAACGTCGGAGCCGTCGCGATCGAGCTGTCGGCCGACGAGCTCGCCGCGATCGACGCGGCGGCGCCCGCGGGCCGGGTGGCGGGCACGCGGTACGACGAGCGCAGCCTGGCGGCCGTGGACAAGTAGGGGCGCGTAACCTGCGGGTATGTCCTTTCCCGACGAGAACACCGACGGCGCCGCGAGCGGTGCCGTCCCGGTGTTCCGTCCCGTGCCGGACGTCCTGGCCCACCTCGCGGGCGAGTGGCGCGTCGAGCGTACGGTCCGGGACCTCGCTGACGGCTCCGAGGGCCGCTTCACCGGTACGACGCTCTTCTCGCCGCTGCCCGCCCCGGACACCGGCGGCCTCCTCCACCACGAGTCCGGCACCTTCACCTGGCACGGCGTCGCACGCCCCGCCGAGCGCACACTGCGGTTCCTGCCCGGCGAGGAGGCGGGTACGGCCCGCGTGGAGTTCGCCGACGGCCGCTTCTTCCACGACCTCGACCTGCGCACGGGCCGCTGGACGGCGGACCACCCCTGCGCACGCGACCTCTACCGCGGCGAGTTCGAGGTGGTCGACGCGGACCGCTGGCGCGCCCGGTGGCGGGTCGGCGGCCCGGCGAAGGACCTGCTGCTCGTCACGGAGTACCGGCGGACGCAGTGACTCACTGGGTGCCGCGCGCCATCCACTTCTCCGGGGCCTCCAGGACCTTGAAGCCGAGCTTCTCGTAGACCCCGTGCGCGTCCCCCGTGGCGAGCAGGGTGCGTCGCACGCCGTACGGCTCCAGGTGCGCGCAGACCGCGTCGACGAGCGCGACACCGAGGCCCTTGCCGCGCACGTCCGGCGAGACGTACACGTCGCAGAGCCAGGCGAAGGTGGCCCGGTCGGTCACAACGCGGGCGTACGCGACCTGCTCCCCCGAACCCGCCTCGTACACCCCGAAGTTGATCGATCCGGCGATCGCCGCGTCCTGCTTCTCGCGGGTGCGTCCGAGCGCCCAGTACGCGTCGGTGGAGAGCCAGTGGTGGACGCGGGCGGCGTCGATGCGGGCGGGGTCGGCGGATATCTCATAACCGTCGGGCACGGTGACACTGTCGTTCATGGGGCGAGCCTCGCAGCCGCCGCGGGGTGGAGTCGAGTGGATTCCGCCTGGTGGGACGGGTGGTCCACGGCTACCCCAGCACCTCGTCGCACGCCACCCGCAGCCTGCGCACCCCCTCCGTGATCTCCCCCACCCCGGCGATCGCCGCGAAGCTCAGCCGGACGTGTCCTGCCGGGGGTTCGGCCGCGAAGTACGGGCGGCCGGGGGCCACGGCCACGCCCGCGCGCAGGGCCGCGGAGGCGAACGCGGACTCGTCCACACCGTCGGGCAGCCGCAGCCACAGGTTGTAGCCGCCCGCCGGGATGTGCGGCACCGTGAACTCGGGCAGGCGCAGCCGCAGCGCCGCCGCCATCGCGTCCCTGCGCTCCTTCAACTCCCCCGCCACCGCCCGCAGATGGCGCGGCCAGGCCGGGGTGCCCACCAGTTCGAGTGCCGCTTCCTGGAGGGGGCGCGGCACGAAGAAGTGGTCGACGACCTGGATCGCGCGCAGCCGTTCGAGGACCGGTCCGCGGGCGGCGAGCGCGCTGACGCGGAAGCTCGGCGAGGTGGCCTTGGTGAGCGAGCAGACGTGGACGACGACGCCGTCGTGGTCGTCGGCCGAGAGCGGGCGCGGCAGCGGCCCGGCGTCCTCGTGGACGAGGCGGCGCACGAAGTCGTCCTCGATGACGAAGGCACCCGCCTCGCGGGCGATCCGCAGGACCTCGGGGCGGCGCTCGGCGGAGAGCACGGCGCCGGTCGGGTTCTGGAACAGCGGCTGGCAGACGAAGACCCGGGCGCCGGTCGCCCGGAAGGCGGCCGCCAGGAGCTGGGGCCGCACCCCGTCGGTGTCGACCGGGACCGGCACCGGCCGCAGCCCCGCCGCCCGCGCGATCGCCAGCATGCCCGGATACGTCGGGGACTCGACGAGGACAGGGGCGCCGGGCGGGGCGAGCGCCCGCAGGGCCGTCGTCAGCGCGCTCTGGCCGCCCGCCGTGATCAGCACTTCGGCGGCCGTGATCGCGCCGCCGATCCCCCGGGCGAACCACTCGCGCAGCTCGGGCAGGCCGTCGACGGGCGGCCGTCCCCACGCGCCGGGCCGCCGACCCGCCCGTGCGAGGGCCGCCGCCATCGCGCGCTCGGGCTGCAGTGCGGGGTTCAGATAGCCGCCGTTGAACTCGATGATGCCCGGCGCCGGCGCGGCGAGGGTGGCCAGGACCCCGGAGGCGTCGACCGAGCGCGGCACGAGTTCGGCTGCGGCGTCGGCGCTCAGCGTCACCTCCTGCCACGAGGTGTCCCCGGCGGGTGCGGCGGCCGCCGCCGGTTCCGCGCGGAAGACGCCCGCGCCGGGCCGGGTGACGACGAGCCCTTCGGCGGCGAGCTGCGCCAGCGCCCGCGACACGGTCACCGGGCTCACCCTGAACCGTTCGACGAGCGACCGGCTCGACGGCAGCTTTCCACCCGGTGAGTAGCGGTCCAGCTCGCTCCGCAGACTTTTCGCCAGTTCAGCCACGCTGCTACTGTCATGCATGACAGCACAGGATAGCGCTACTCGCCCGACCCGGATAGCGGTCCCGGCCCCCGCGGAGACTCCCCGGCCGGCCCGTCCCTCCGGCACCCGCCGCGCCGGCACCGTCATGGCCGCCCTCGGCGTCACCGCCTTCTCCCTCACTTTCCCCTCGACCGCCTGGGGCCTCGAAGGCATCGGGCCCTGGAGCTTCGTCACCCTGCGCGGCGTGCTCGCCGCACTCGTCGCGGGCGGCTGTCTGCTCGCCCTGCGCATCGCGGTCCCGCACCGCCGCCACTGGGCGGGGCTCGCGGTGGTCGGCGCGGGCGTCGTCGTCGGTTTCCCGCTGCTCACCACGCTCGCCCTGCAGACCTCCACCACCGCGCACGCCGCCGTGGTCGTCGGCCTGCTCCCCCTCACGACCGCCGTCCTCTCGGCGCTGCGCACCGGCGCGCGCCCGTCGCGCGCGTTCTGGGCCGCGGCGCTCACCGGGGCCGCCGCCGTCATCGCCTTCACCGTGCAGCAGAGCGGCGGCGCCCTGACCGCCGCCGACCTCTACCTCTTCGGCGCGCTGCTGATCTGCGCGGCCGGCTACACCGAGGGCGGCCGGCTGGCCCGTGAGATGCCCGGCTGGCAGGTCATCGGCTGGGCGCTGATCCTCTGCCTGCCGCTCAACGTCGTGGGCGCGCTGGTCGCCCTGCCCCACGAGTCCTTCCAGCTCACCGGGCACAGCACGGCCGGGCTGCTGTACGCCGCGATCGGCT
The DNA here is from genome assembly GCF_044327655.1 of Streptomyces sp. NPDC018029. Taxonomy (NCBI): domain Bacteria; kingdom Bacillati; phylum Actinomycetota; class Actinomycetes; order Kitasatosporales; family Streptomycetaceae; genus Streptomyces; species Streptomyces sp. NPDC018029. The sequence continues at coordinate 106,658 of NZ_JBIRFV010000015.1, forward strand.
CGCAGTTCCTCGGCCTGGTCGTCTGGTACCGGGGCATGGCGGCGATCGGCGTCCCCAAGGCCAGCCAGCTGCAGCTCGCCCAGCCGCTGCTGACCCTGGTCTGGTCCGTGTTCCTGCTCGGCGAGCACCTGACCGTCGCCGCGCCGCTCACGGCCGCCGCCGTCCTCGTCTGCATCGCGGTCACCCAGCGGGCCCGGAGCTGACCCGCGGCACGCCGCACCAGGGGTCAACCGCCACCACCCGTCGTAGACTGACGGCCACGGAACGCGACCGCAGAGCGGACGAGGGAGCACTCCACATGCGCGCAACCGTAGGTGACCGACTGTTGGTGCACGGCAGGATCGTCGGGCAGCGCGACCGCACGGCGGAGATCATCGAGGTGCTGGGCGCGGACGGCGGCCCGCCGTACCGCGTCCGGTTCGACGACGGCCACGAGACCCTGATGTCGCCGGGCCCCGACACCGTCGTACGGCATCAGGACCCGGCTCAGTAGCTCACATGGCTCCGCGCGGTGGCTTCGCCGGCTCCTGGTAGTGGTCGGCGACCACCCGCGCCATCGCGCCGATCTTGTCGACGCCGACTTCCTTCGCCGAGAAGTAGATGTGCCCGCGCACCTCGTCGAACCCCTTGGCGTACGTGAGGTGCCTGGACAACTCCGCCGGGTCCTGCCAGGCCGCGGGCTGCGCCGGGTCACCCGCCTTGTAGAGGGCCTCGCCGATGTAGAGGTTCACGCCGGTGCCGCGCACGACGTCGTTCCACCACGGGATGAGCTTGGCGTAGTCCGCGGCGGGGAAGCCGATGTTCCAGTACACCTGCGGGACGATGTAGTCGAGCCAGCCCTTCTTCACCCAGCCGCGCGTGTCGGCGTACAGGTCGTCGTAGGTCTGCACCCCGGCCCGGGTGTCCGAACCCGTCGGGTCGGTCGCGATGTTGCGCCAGACCGCGAAGGGGCTGATCCCGAACTGCGTCTGCCGCCGCGCCTTCTTCACCCGGCCCGACATCTCGCGCACCAGCCGGTCGATGTTGTCGCGGCGCCAGGAGGCCCGGTCCGGGAAGCCGCCGCCGTACTCCTCGAAGGCCGCGTCGTCGTCGAAGACCTGGCCCGCGACGGGGTACGGGTAGAAGTAGTCGTCCCAGTGCACCGCGTCTATCGGGTACTTGCGGACGGCGTCCAGCATCGCGTCCTGGACGAAGCGCCGCACCGCGGGCAGGCCCGGGTTGTAGTAGAGCTTCCCGCCGTACGGCACGACCCAGTCGGGGTGCACCCGCGCGGGGTGCGTGGCCACCAGGCGCGACGGGTCGGTGTGGTTGGCGATCCTGAAGGGGTTGAACCACGCGTGCAGCTCGAGACCCCTGCGGTGCGCCTCCTGCACGGCGGTGCCCAGCGGGTCCCAGCCCGGGTCCTTGCCCTGCGTCCCGGTGAGGTACTCCGACCACGGCTCGTACGGCGAGGGCCACAGGGCGTCGGCCGTGGGGCGCACCTGGAAGACCACCGCGTTGAGTCTGCGGCTCGCCGCCGAGTCCAGGTAGGCCAGGAGCTCGCTGCGCTGCTGTGCCGCCGGGAGCCCCGGCTTGGAGGGCCAGTCGCGGTTGACGACGCTCGCCAGCCACATGCCCCGCAGTTCGCGCTTCTTCTTCCGTCGCCGGTCGGGAGCGGCGGCCGCGTCACCCGCCGTCGCCAGGCCGGCCACCGCCGCCGCGGCCACCACCGAGAAACCCCGACGTGACATACGCCTCATCTGCATGCCCCCTGAGCTCGCTGTGCACCGGCACCCCTTGCCGGTTGCGGACAGCATGCCCGACCCGGCCCGCCATGGACCCCTCATTGCGGAGTAACGTTCACGGCCGAGGCAGGCACCGCATCCAAACGGGGGTACGGGGACCTGCCGGCCCCGTTGATCAGCGAAAGGCACGAGGTGACCGACTCCATGACCGATATCGCACGCGTCGGAGTGGTGGGCTGTGGCCAGATGGGCGCCGGAATCGCAGAGGTCTGCGCCCGCTCCGGACTGGACGTGAAGGTCGCGGAGACCACCGGCGAGGCCCTGGAAATCGGGCGTACACGGCTCTACAACTCGCTCTCCAAGGCAGCCGAGCGCGGCAAGATCTCCGACGAGGAGCGCGACGCGACGCTCGACCGCCTCAGCTTCACCACCGACCTCGGCGAGTTCGCCGACCGTGACCTGGTCATCGAGGCCGTGGTGGAGAACGAGCAGGTCAAGACGGAGATCTTCCAGGTGCTCGACCAGGTGGTGACCCGGCAGGACGCGATCCTCGCCTCCAACACCTCCTCCATTCCGCTGGTGAAGCTGGCCGTCGCGACCTCGCGTCCCGACCAGGTCATCGGCATCCACTTCTTCAACCCGGCGCCGGTGCAGCAGCTCGTCGAGCTGATCCCCGCGCTGACCACCTCCGAGGGCACCATCAGCCGGGCCCAGGCCGTGGTCGAGAAGATCCTCGGCAAGCACGCGATCCGCGCCCAGGACCGCTCCGGCTTCGTGGTCAACGCGCTGCTGATCCCGTACCTGCTCTCCGCGATCCGGATGTTCGAGTCGGGCATCGCGAGCCGTGAGGACATCGACAACGGCATGGAGCTGGGCTGCGCCCACCCGATGGGCCCGCTCAAGCTCTCCGACCTGATCGGCCTGGACACGGTCGCCTCGGTCGCCGACTCCATGTACGCCGAGTACAAGGAGCCGCTGTACGCCGCTCCCCCGCTGCTGCAGCGGATGGTGGACGCCGGGCGGCTCGGCCGGAAGACCGGCTCGGGCTTCTACACGTACGCCTGACGGGCCGTACGCCTGACGGGGCTCACTCCCCGTACGAACACTCTCTGTACCCGACGGGCCCGGCACTCCTGCGAGTGCCGGGCCCGCGGCGTTCACACACCGTGTGCGCCGGGGGCTCGCATATGCCCATCGCACACTCTCCCGCCCTGGCCACCGCGCTAGTTCACTTTCTGTGCGGAGGAAGGGGGGACGCGCCATTACAGAGAGGAGTGGTCTCGTGACCACCGACGGCGAGAGTGCCGTGGTCCCGGAAGAACTCGCGGAGTTGCGACGCTGCCTGGACGTGGGGCTCGCCCGCGTCGACGGACGGCTGGCGTTGCTCACTCAGCACGACGAGCAGACCGCCAAGAACGTGGAGACCATGGAGGCCAGGGTCACCGCGCTGGAGAACACACGCTGGCCGCTGCCCACCATCGTCGCCCTCGCGGCGGTCGCGGCGATCGCCGTGGCGGTCTGGCAGGCCATCGGTCGCTGACTAGCGCGCGTCCTGACCGAGGCGCAGATGGTGGAGGAGGAGCAGGGCCGCGGCCATGTTCGCGGCCGGCACCTCCCCGCGGGAGACCATGTCGGGGACCAGCTTGAGCGGGACCCACTCGCGGCGGTCCGACTCGAAGTCGTCCTCGGGATGACCGATGTACGTCCCTTCGTCGGACCAGTAGATGTGGTGCCGGGCGTCGGTGAGGCCGTTGGACGGCTCCACGCTCATGAGGTGCCGCAGCGGGCCCGGCCGCCACCCGGTCTCCTCCTCCATCTCGCGTGCCGCCGCGTACGCGATGTCCTCGCCGTCCTCGACGACGCCTGCCGCGAGCTCCCAGCCCCAGCTGTCGGTGATGAAGCGGTGCCGCCACAGCAGGAGCACTTCGTTGGCGTCGTTGACGACGGTGGCCACGGCGACGGGCCGCAGCCGTATCAGGAAGTGGTCCAGATGCCGGCCGTCGGGCAGTTCGACGTCGGCGAGATTGACCGTGAACCACCTGTTTCCATACACAGTTTGTTCGCTCTGTTTCGTCCACTGCACGGTTCTGCCACCTTCCGACTGGTAGATGGCAATATCGCAGCAGACGAATCTTTGCAGCAGCGTGTGTGCGCCTCCGGACTGTGCGTCACAGCGGTACGCGCAGCGCCCCCGCGATGAGTTCGGCCGCCTCGGCCGTGCCCGCGCAGTCGCTGCGGACCAGGTGCTCGCGCACGGCGCGCAGCCGGTCGCGCAGCCGCTGGGACTCCATGCCCCGCGCCTGTTCCGCCATTTCCACCGCCGTGGCCACCGCCTCGTCGGTGTTGCCCTGGCGCAGTTCGATCTGGCTGAGCATGGCGAGCCGGTGCACCCGCCCGCGGTCGTGCGCCGGAGTGTCCACGGCCGCCGCGGCGTGCTCCCGGGCGCTGACCAGATCGCCGAGGCTGAGCAGCGCCTCCGCCACTTGCACGTTCACCAGACCGGGCTGGACATAGCCGGTCTCGTCCGGCTCACGGCCGCGCAGGATCCGGTCGGCCGCGGCCTCCGCACGCCGGATGCAGGACAGCGCGCTCCTGCCGTCGCCCAGGTGTGCGTACGCCTTGGCCTGCATCGCGTACAGGTCGGAGGCGAGCGCCGGGGTCAGGTCGCGGCCCGCCGCCCGCAGCGCCGCCTCGGCGAACGCGACGGCCTGCCGGTACTCGCGCATGAACAGCGACTGGTTGACGAGCAGCGCGATCACATACGCCCCGAGCCCCGTGTCGCCGCTCGCCTTGGCGAGGCGCAGCGCCTGGTGGAAGTAGCGCTGGGCGAGGCCGTGCGCGTCGGAGTCGTAGGCGCAGATTCCCGCGATGGCCACCAACCCGCCCGTGGAGCGGTGCAGTTGGCGGCCCATCTCGTCGGTGTAGCTGCCGCGCAGCAGGGGCGCGGCCTCGGCGTTGAGGAAGCCGACGATGCGGGTGCGGGTCGCGATGCCCCCGGTCTTGCGGTACATCTGCTCGTAGTGGGCGCGGGCGGCGCGCATCATCTCGATGTCGGCCGTGCTGACGGGGTGCCGTCCGCCGCGGGAGACGTCGACGTCGTCGGGCGGGTTCTCCCACTCCCAGACGGGCATCACGGCGGGTGTGCCGGTGACGGCGGGGGCGCCGAGCAGGTGCGGGCGCTGCTGTTCGTCCGAGCGCCACAGGGCGGTGGCCCGTTCCACGAAGCCGGAGAGCGTGGAGGCGGCCGAGCCGACCCGGGCGGCGGGGACACCGGGCAGCCCGAGGCCGATGTCGTCCAGGGTGACGGGCCGCTGCAGCCGGGCGGCGAGCACCTCGCAGATCAGGTCGGGCACCTGGCCGCGCGGGCGCTGGCCCTTCAACCAGCGGGACACGGCGGTGTGTTCGTACCGCAGTGCGAGGCCTCTGGATCTGCCGGCCTGGTTCACATGTGCGGCAAGTCCCGCGTGGGAGATGCCGGCTTCGTCGAGGATCGCGTCGAGCAGGGTGTTGGGCTGCATGGATGCCCTCCGGTGGCTCGGTGCTCCTCAGATTAGTGGAGGTCCCTTCACACGGGGTGTGAACGGAGTGCTCGAATCCGGGGGGTGTGCGCTCTGCCGCACGGTGTGTGGGATCGCTTGACTGAGGTGCCTCATCAGTTAAGGAGGCCGGCCGGGCCGTCGGCTCCCCCCTCGAACAGCGCGGCGGCCCTCACTCGCGTCGTCCGTCCCGCCGTCTGCCCACAACTCCATGGCGGGGCGGATGGCGCACGCCGGTGTTCCACCGCCTGCCCGGGCCGGTCAGCCGCCCGGACGCGCCGGAGTCCGGCCGCCTTTCACCTGCCGGTCATGGAGCGGACGTGCCGCTCCGACTCGTGTTCCGGCTCCGGCTCCGGCTCCTCCTCCGGCTGCTGCAACGGGACCCTCTTCCGGTCGTTGCGCAGCACGAGCAGCGCCGTGTCGTCGGACGGCAATCCCTCGGAATGGCGGAGGAGTTCGGCGTAGACCCTGCGGATGAGGCCCTGCGGGGAGACCGGCGGGACGCGGGCCGCCTCGGCGAGGACGGCCCGCAGCGGGAAGAACGTCCCCGCCGCGTCGCGCGCGTCCTCCATGCCGTCCGTGTGCAGGACGAGCAGCTCGCCGGGCAGGAGCCGTCCGCAGTTGAGCACCGGCAGGTCGGCCGGGAGCGGGAAGGAGCCGAGCGGCGGCAGCGGCACACTGTCCGTCAGGTGCCGCGCGGTGCCGCTGAGCAGGTGCGGCCAGGGGTGGCCGCAGTTGAGCGCGGAGATTCCGCCATCCTTGGCGATCTCCAGAAGCAGTACGGTGACGAACTCCTCGGCCAGCGCGCTGTCCGGCGCCGGGGTGCCGCTCGCGGCGCCTCCGGCCCGCGAGCGCTCGTGCAGGTGCCGTGCGAGTGCCCGCTCCAACCGGCGCAGGACCAGAGGCAGTTCGGGCTCGTCGTGGGCGGCTTCCCGGAAGCTGCCGAGCACCGCGGCGACGGTCCCCATGGCGGCGAGGCCGTGGCCGCGCACGTCTCCCATCACGACACGGACGCCGTGGTCGGTGGCCGCCACCTCGTACAGATCGCCGCCGACGGAGGCGCCCCGGGACGCGGAGAGCCGTCCGGCGGCGAGCGTGAGCCCTTCGACGCGCGGCGGCAGGGGTCTGAGGAGTACGTTCTGTGCGGCGCCCGCGACCTCGCGGACCTGCCGCAACTCCCGCAGCAGCGCCCGCCGGACGTGGAGGATGAGCCCGGTGCCGACGGCGAAGAAGACGGCACTGCTGACGATCCGCGCCCCCATGCTGTCCTGCGTGGCGAGCGGGCAGGCCAGTTTGTACGTGATGGCGACGGCGCCCCACACCGTGGGCAGGCCCAGCGTGAGCACCCGCCGGGCGCCCTGCCGCTCCGCCCGGCAGGGGGCTCTGGTCTTGATACGGATCATGCCGGTGGCCCCCCTTGGCCCTGTTCCGCGCGCAGACCGGCCCTTACGACCGGATCGATTCTGTCTACCGTGTGATCCGATCGGGCCAAGTGACGCCACATGTCACCCAAATGAGTGAGGGGCTTACCCGGTGGTCCGGGTAAGCCCCTCTTTGCGCCTCTTGTGCGCCTGGTGGCGGCTACGAGCAGTGACTACGCTCCGCGCAGCACCGCGCCCGTCCGCTCGGCCGCCAGCGCGACGGCCGCGTCGCGGGCCGCGGAGGCCTCGTCGACGGTCAGCGTGCGGTCGGCGGCCCGGAAGCGCAGCGCGTACGCGAGGGACTTCTTGCCCTCGCCGAGCTGCTCGCCCTCGAAGACGTCGAACAGCCGGATGGACTCCAGGAGTTCACCGGCCCCGCCGCGCAGGAAGTACTCGACCACGGCGGCCGGCACCTCCTTGTCGACGACGAGCGCGACGTCCTGCGTGGCCACCGGGAAGGTGGAGATCCGCGGCGCGTTCAGCGCCCCTTCGCGAGCCTGCTCCAGGGCGTCGAGGTCGAGCTCCATCGCGCAGGTGCGCGCGGGCACGCCGAGCGCCTTGACGACGCGCGGGTGCAGCTCACCGGCGTGTCCGACGGAGACGATCTCGCCGTCGACGACGACCTTCAGCTCGGCGCAGCGGCCCGGGTGCCACGGTCCGTACTGACCCTTGTCGACGATCAGCTCGACGCCGGCCTCACGGGCGACGGTCCGCGCCGCCTCGACGGCGTCGGCCCAGTCGGCCGGGCGGCCCTTGCCCCACCAGCCGGCCTGCTCGCGGGCGCCCGCGAGGACGACGGCGGCGTGCCGGGGCTGGACGGGCAGCGCGTCGGTGAGGGACGCGATCTCCTCGTCGGTGGGCCGCCGGTCTACCGGCAGCCGCACCGCGACCTTCAGCTCGTCCTGGGGGTGGAAGACCAGGCCGGTCTCGAAGAGGGCCAGGTCGTGCGAGCCGCGTCCGTCGTTGCGGCGCAGGGCCGAGAGGAGACCCGGCAGCAGCGTCGTGCGGAGCGCGGGCTCCTCGTCGGAGAGCGGGTTGACGAGCTTGACCACGCGGCGGTTCGGGTCGTCCGCGTCCAGGCTCAGCTGGTCGAAGACGCCCTCTCCGATGAAGGGGTAGCTCAGCGACTCGACGTAACCGGCGCCGGCCAGCGCACGGCCGACGCGGCGGTGCAGCCGCTGCCGCTCGGTCAGGCCGCGGCCCGCGGGGGGCTTCGGCAGGGTCGAGGGCAGGTTCTCGTACCCCTCGAGGCGGATGACCTCTTCGGCGAGGTCGTTCGGCTCGGCGAGGTCGGGGCGCCACGACGGGACGGTGACGGTCAGGTCGTCCTGGCCGTACACGTCGCAGCCGACCTCCTGGAGGCGGCGTACGACGGTCTCGCGGCCGTAGGTGACACCGGCGACCTTGTCGGGGTGGTCGGCCGGCATGGTGATCGTGCGCGGCGCGGTGGGGGCGATGACCTCCGTGACGCCGGCCTCTGCGGTGCCGCCCGCGAGCAGCACGAGCAGGTCGACGGTGCGCTGCGCGGCGGCGGCCGCGGCCTGCGGGTCGACGCCGCGCTCGTAACGCTTGGACGCCTCGGAGGACAGCTTGTGGCGGCGCGCGGTGCGGGCGACGGAGATCGCGTCGAAGTGCGCGGCCTCGATGACGACGTCGGTGGTGCCGGCGGCTTCGTCGTGGTCGGCGATCTCGGTGTTGGCGCCGCCCATGACGCCCGCGAGGCCGATGGGGCCGCGGTCGTCGGTGATGACCAGGTCACCGGCGTCGAGGACGCGCTTGACGCCGTCGAGCGTGGTGAACTTCTCGCCCTGCTCGGCCCGGCGCACGCCGATCGCGCCCTGGATGCGGGAGCGGTCGTACGTGTGCAGGGGCTGGCCGAGCTCCATCATCACGTAGTTGGCGATGTCGACGGCGAGCGAGATCGGGCGCATGCCGACCTTCTGCAGGCGGCGCTGCAGCCAGATCGGGGAGCGGGCCTCGGGCCGCAGGCCCGTGACGGTGCGCGCGGTGAAGCGGTCGCAGCCGAGCGGGTCGCTGATCTTGACGGGGTAGCCGAAGGAGTTCGGCGCGGGCACGTCGAGGAGCGCCGGGTCGCGCAGCGGCAGGCCGTAGGCGATGGCGGTCTCGCGGGCGACGCCGCGCATCGAGAGCGCGTACCCGCGGTCGGGCGTGACGGCGATGTCCAGGACCTCGTCGACGAGCTCCAGGAGCTCGATGGCGTCGGTGCCGGCCTCGTGCTCGGGCGGCAGGACGATGATGCCGCCGCTGCCGTCGTCGCCCATGCCGAGCTCGTCGCCGGAGCAGATCATGCCGTGCGACGTCCTGCCGTACGTCTTGCGGGCGGCGATGGCGAAGTCGCCGGGCAGGACGGCGCCGGGCAGGACCACGACGACCTTGTCGCCGACGGCGAAGTTCCGGGCGCCGCAGACGATCTCCTGCGGCTCACCCGTGCCGTTGGCCATGCCGACGTCGACGGTGCAGAAGCGGATGGGCTTCTTGAAGCCCTCCAGCTCCTCGATGGTGAGGACCTTGCCCACGACGAGCGGGCCCTTGAGGCCTGCGCCGAGCTGCTCGACGGTCTCGACCTCCAGGCCGACGGCGATCAGCTTGGCCTGCACGTCACGGCCGGTCTCGGTGGCGGGGAGGTCGACGTACTCCCGCAGCCAGGAAAGCGGGACCCGCATCAGATCTCCATCCCGAACGGCCGGGTGAACCGGATGTCACCCTCGACCATGTCTCGCATGTCTTCGACGTTGTGGCGGAACATCAGCATCCGTTCGATGCCGAACCCGAAGGCGAATCCGCTGTACTTCTTGGGGTCGACGCCGCAGGCCGTGAGGACCTTCGGGTTGACCATGCCGCAGCCGCCGAGCTCGATCCAGCCCTCGCTGCCGCAGGTGCGGCAGGGGCGGTCGGGGTTGCCGACGGACTCGCCGCGGCACACGTAGCAGACCATGTCCATCTCGGCGGACGGCTCGGTGAACGGGAAGTAGTTCGGCCGCAGGCGGGTCTTCATGTCCGGGCCGAAGAGCGCCTGGACCATGTGGTCCAGGGTGCCCTTGAGGTCGGCCATGGTGAGGCCCTCGTCGACGGCGAGCAGCTCGATCTGGTGGAAGACCGGGGTGTGCGTCGCGTCGAGCTCGTCCGTGCGGTACACGCGGCCGGGGCAGACGATGTAGACCGGCGGCTCGCGGCGCTCGAGGAGCGCGCGGGCCTGCACGGGCGAGGTGTGCGTCCGCAGGACGACACCGGACTCGTCACCCGTCCTGCCCTCGGGGCCCTGCACGAAGAACGTGTCCTGCATCTGCCGGGCCGGGTGGTCGGGCGTGAAGTTGAGCGCGTCGAAGTTGAACCACTCCGCCTCGACCTCGGGGCCCTCGGCGACCTCGTAGCCCATCGAGACGAAGACGTCGGCGACGCGCTCCATCATCGTGGTCAGCGGGTGCCGGGCGCCGGCGGGCGTGCGGTCGTACGGCAGCGTGACGTCCACCGCCTCCTCGACCAGGACGCGGGCGTCGCGCTCGGCCTCGAGCTCGGCCTGGCGGGCGGCCAGGGCCTTGCTCACGGCGCCGCGCGCCATGCCGACGCGCTTGCCCGCCTCGGCCTTGGCCTGCGGGGGCAGCGCGCCGATCTCGCGGTTGGCGAGCGCCAGCGGCGAGGTGCCGCCGGTGTGCGCGACCTTGGCCTCCTGGAGCGCGTCGAGGGAGTCTGCGGCCGCGAAGGCGGCGAGCGCCTCGTCCCGCATGCGCTCGATCTCTTCAGGTTTCAGTGCCTCGACCTCAACAGGGTCGTACGACTTGTTCGGTGCCGACATCTCTTCCCGTGCTTCCGGTTGGCTGGCGGATGGGTCCCCGTCAACGACTCGGAGACAAGCTGTCCCAGGTGTGGGGACACAAAGTGCCAACGACCGAGTCTAACGGGGGTGCGGTGAACGAATGCGCCCGCGGGCTGCTCAGGGCGCCCTCACTGACTCATGTGAGTCACTGGAGATACGCCGGGGCCCCCACGGGCAACGTAAATCGGAACTGGGCGCCGCCGCCGGTCGCGCGGCCGACGGTGATCGTCCCGCCGTGCGCCTCCACGATGCCCTTCACGATGTACAGCCCCAGTCCCGTCCCGCCGCGCTTGCTGCCCCGCCAGAAGCGGGTGAAGACGCGGCCCATCGACTCCTCCGGAATGCCGGGACCTTCGTCGCTCACGGTCACGGCCGTCTCGGCGCCGCCCCGCTCGCGAGGCGAGGAGGAGGGCGCCACCTCGATGGTGACGGTTCCCTCGCCGTGCCGCACCGCATTTTCCAGCAGGTTGCTGAGCACCTGGTCGACCTTGTCGGGGTCCGCCCAGCAGTCGGGCAGAGGCCGCTGGACCCGGACGAGGAAGCGGTCCGCGTCCTGGCCCGCGGCGACGTGCGCCTGGACGTGCCGACCGACGGCCACCCCGATGTCGACGGGCTGGCGGCGCAGCTCGAGGCGGCCGGAGTCGATGCGGGAGATGTCGAGGAGCTCGGCGATCAGCCGGGTGACGCGGTTGGCGTCGGCGTCGACGGTCTCCAGCATCAGTTTCTTCTGGTCGTCGGTGAACCGCTCCCACTTGGCGAGCAGCGTCGCCGTGAAGCCCTTGACGGAGGTGAGCGGGGAGCGGAGCTCGTGGGCGACCGTGGCGATCAGCTCGGCGTGGCTGCGCTCGGTGCGACGGCGGGCCTCGGTGTCGCGGAGGGAGACGACGACACGGCGTACGGGGCCGGTGCGGGTGGTGCGGACGTAACGGGCGGAGACGAGGACCTCGCGGCCGCCGGGCAGGAGGAGGTTGCGCTCGGGCTGGCCGACGCGGATGGCGAGGCCGCCGTAGGGATCGGTCAGCTGCCACCAGCGGCGGCCTTCGAGGTCTTCTAAGGGGAGCGCGTGGTCCAGGGGCGTGCCGAGGGCGTCGGCCGCGGGGAGAGCGGTGATCCGCACCGCCGCCGCGTTGAAGCAGATGACACGGCCCGTCTCGTCCGCGACGACGAGCCCGTCGGGCAGCTCGTCGGGGTCGAGTCCGAGGCCGCCGAGGTCACCGGGACCGCCGTGGTCCGCGCGAGCACGGACGAGGTCCTGTACCCCCGGTGCTCTGCTCGTGCCCACACTCATTCCCCGTACCCCACCTCTCGGACCTGTCGGGGCCCCGAGCCCGTCACACTACTAGCTCGATGTGACGGAGCGGCACCCTCCAGCGGCGCGCTGTGCACGGGCTGAGGCATAGAGGCACACGGCCGCTGCCGTCGCGAGGTTGAGGCTCTCGGCTCTGCCGTGGATCGGAACACGCACCACCGCGTCGGCGAGTGCGCGGGTCTCCTCCGGCAGTCCCCAGGCCTCGTTGCCGAAGACCCAGGCGGTGGGGGTGCCCATGGTGCCCTTGTCGAGCTCCGTGTCGAGGTCGTCCTCGCCGGCCCCGTCGGCGGCGAGGATCCGCACGCCCGCGTCCTTCAGTCCTCGTACGGCCTGTTCGACGGGTACGCCGACGGCGACGGGCAGATGGAAGTGCGAGCCGACGGACGCGCGCACCGCCTTGGGGTTGTAGAGGTCCACGGAGCCGTCCGTGAGGATCACGGCGTCGGCGCCCGCGGCGTCCGCGCAGCGCAGCACGGTCCCGGCGTTCCCGGGGTCCCGGACGTGCGCGAGGACGGCGACGAGCCGGGGGCGGGCGGCGAGGATCTCCTCGAAGGGCACGTCGAGGAACCGGCAGACCCCGACGAGGCCCTGCGGGGTGACCGTCGTCGAGATGTCGGCGATGACGTCCTCGTCGGCGAGGTGCACGCGGGCCCCGGCGGCGCGCGCCTCCCCCACGATGTCGGCGTACCGCTCGGCGGCCTCAATGGTGGCGAACAGTTCGACGAGCGTCCGCTCGTGCCCGGCGGCCTCCCGCACGGCCTGCGGCCCCTCGGCGAGGAACAGCCGCTCCTTCCCCCGGAAGTTCCGCTTGGCCAGCCGCCGCGCGGCACTGACGCGGGGCGACTTGGGGGAGATCGATTCGGGGGCGGCGGTCATGAACTCACCTTCAGGGAAAGATGCGGGCGCCCCGTGAGGGGCGTCCCGTCAGGGGCGCGGGGAACTGCGCGACCAGCCACAAGAGGCCCGCGGACGGCCGACGACAGACGAGGGCAGACGAGTACCCGGACGCACTCGGACCCGCAAGCCGTTCGGCTTACGGGTCCGAGATCACGCTCAGCTCAGCGAAGCGTCACGCCGCCTTGGGCGCGTTGACGTCCGACGGCAGCGCCTTCTGCGCGACCTCGACGAGCGCGGCGAACGCGTTCTCGTCGTTGACGGCCAGCTCCGCGAGGATCTTGCGGTCCACCTCGATGTTGGCGGCGTTCAGACCCTGGATGAAGCGGTTGTAGGTGATGCCGTTGGCGCGGGCAGCGGCGTTGATGCGCTGGATCCACAGCCGACGGAAGTCGCCCTTGCGCTTCTTGCGGTCGTTGTAGTTGTAGACCAGGGAGTGGGTGACCTGCTCCTTGGCCTTGCGGTACAGGCGCGACCGCTGGCCGCGGTAACCGCTGGCCTGCTCGAGGATCGCCCGACGCTTCTTGTGGGCGTTGACTGCCCGCTTGACGCGTGCCACTTGTTAACTCCTTGTAGCTGGGTCACGTGTGTGACCCGAGAACGGCTTGGTCCCGATGGTCGGTCGGCTGCGCCCCGGGTGCGGGGCGCGCCGTCACATACCGAGGAGCTTCTTGACCTTGGCGGAGTCCGCCGACGACAGCTCGACGGTGCCGGCGAGGCGGCGGGTCAGGGTCGAGGACTTGTGCTCGAGGTAGTGGCGGCGGTTGGCACGCTGCCGGAGCACCTTGCCCGAGCCGGTGACCCGGAAACGCTTCTTGGCACCGCTGTGAGTCTTGTTCTTCGGCATAGCGCCGTTCTCTCCTCGTCAGTGGCACTCCGATGCCCGGTCGCGAAACCGGGCATCCGGGAGCCATATGTATCGATTGGCATCCCCTGGACTCGCGTCCGGGGATCAGGCCTCGGCGTTGGCCTCGGCCGGGGCCTCGGCGGGAGCCTCGTCGAGCTCCTCCCCCTCGGCGGAGTTCTGCGAGCGGCCCGGATTGGCCTTCGCGTCCGCCTTGCGAGCCGCCTGGGCCTCACGGGCCTCGGCCATCGCCTCGGTCTTCTTCTTGTGCGGACCGAGAACCATGATCATGTTTCGGCCGTCCTGCTTCGGGTTCGACTCGATGAACCCAAGGTCCTCGACGTCCGAAGCGAGGCGCTGCAGCAGTCGGAAACCCAGCTCGGGGCGGGACTGCTCGCGACCACGGAACATGATCGTGATCTTGACCTTGTCGCCCTGCTTGAGGAACCGGACGACGTGACCCTTTTTGGTGTCGTAGTCGTGCGGGTCGATCTTCGGCCGGAGCTTCATCTCCTTGATGACCGTGTGCGCCTGGTTCTTGCGCGCCTCACGGGCCTTCATGGCCGACTCGTATTTGAACTTCCCGTAGTCCATGAGCTTGCAGACCGGCGGACGCGCGGTCGCGGCCACCTCGACCAGGTCGAGGTCGTACTCCTGTGCAAGCTCCAGGGCCTTGGCAAGCGGAACAATCCCGACCTGCTCGCCGCTGGGACCGACAAGTCGCACCTCGGGAACGCGAATCCGGTCGTTGATGCGGGGCTCGGCGCTGATGGATCCTCCTCGGTAGCACCACGCGGCCGTCTGGCGGACAGCCACGTAACGTCTGTTTTCGTTGGACCTAACCGATTCGGCGCACAAAAAATGCCCCGACCGGAACACAGGCGGGGCTCCTCACAAACCGGAGCACCACCACGGTGTACCGCGGGGCGCGTCTGACAATTCCATCGTCCGTACGGAACGATGGAAACCGTCTGACCGGTGACCCGCCGCCCTCAGGGCGGCCAGGTGGGAGATTCGGAGCCTCCACTTGCGGGTTGACTCACTGCGGAGCCAACCGGTCGCTGTCCAGAATACCAGCACTTCGGGAAGTACACGCCCCCAGCGGTCCCGGGCCGCCGGCCGGGGCGCCCGAGCGGCGACGTATTTGATCGAAGAAGTCGTCCGTCGTGACCGCCGTGCCGGGGCTCCGTCGGGCCGAAGGCCCGGGCACCGCCATCAACTAGGCTTACACCGTTTCGGCCCTCAGGAAGATGTGAGCATGAGCGACGCGACCCCCGCCCCCGAGTCCCCCTCCGGTGACTCCCCCGACTTCGACACCCTGACCCGTGACATCGCGGACGTCCCCGCGGTCGAGGTGATCACCACCGTGGCGGTCCACCTGATGAGCGCCGCCGCCGTCAACCTCGGTCTGGCCGAGGGTGGCGAGGGCCACAAGGACCTGGACGAGGCCCGCAAGCTGATCCACTCGCTGGCCGGCCTCCTCGACGCGAGCGCCACGGAGATCAGCTCGTTCCACGCGGCGCCGCTGCGCGACGGGCTGAAGTCACTGCAGCTGGCGTTCCGCGAGGCGTCGCTGGTGAAGGACGAGCCGGGCCAGGGGCCGGGCGAGAAGTACACGGGTGCGATCTACGGCTGATGCGTCGCCCGGTCCACGGCTGACCCGTCGACCGTCGACCGTCGGTGCTTTCAGACCGTACGTACGTAGAGGGGCTCGCCCGGTGGCGTCGCCTCGGCCGGCAGGAGTGCCAGGTCGAGACCGCGCACCAGGCGGGCCCTCAGTGTTTCGTCGGCGGCGATCCGCCGGGCCACGCGCTGGGCGGCGTCGGCCGGGTCCGCGGCCGGGTCGAGGACGAGGGCGAGGGTGCCGTCCGCGCGGCCGGGGCCGAGGTGGGCGCGGAGCACGACGGGCTCGGCGGCGACGGCGGCGCGGACCGCCTCGGTGACGGCCGGGTCGGCGAGCGGGTCGGCGCTCGCGCGCCCCTCGGCGAGGGCGAGCAGGGCGGAGCGGCCCAGCTCATAGGGGACGGGGCCCGCGAGGTCGAGGACGATGGTGTCGGCCTGCTCGTGGGCGGCGGCCTGCAGCGCCTGGTGCAGCGGGACGGCGACGGGGCGGGCGGCCGGGTCCCACAGGGCGAGGGCCTCGATGGAGGTGAAGGCGGGCAGCGCCTTGCGGTCGCCCGCCTTGAGGGTGGGGACGGCCATGTCGCTGGTCTTCTCCCTGCGCAGACCGTTCTCGTCCTCCTCGACCTCGCCGAGCACGGCGACGACGGGTACGAGGAGCCGGGCCCCCGCGAGGGCTTCGAGGACCGGGCCGTGGGCCGTGCGGTCCGCGGACCAGGCGGCGAGCGCCGCGGCCAGCCGGGGGTCGGCCGTGCCGTCGTCGTCGGAGAAGCCCGGATCGGGAATGTTCTTGTTCGCCATATTCGCCATGTTCGCCACGTGTCGACCCTACAGAGTGGGCTCAGTCCCGCCGCGGCGCCCCGGACCTGGTCCGCCACAGGTGGACCGCCAGCGCGAGCAGGCCGACACCGAGGCCGCCGGCGACCGGGCCGACCCATCCCGCGGGGCCGTCGTCGCCCCGCGTCTCGTCCGGGCCCCGGCCGAAGTACTTCGTGCCGTACGCCGCCGTGCGCGGCTCCTCGGGCTTGAGCCGGCCGGCCCTGGTGAGCGCGGCGGCGGGGTCGATCAGGCCGAAGCCGCGGGAGTCGTCACGGCCGCCGGACGGGGCGTCGCGGGCCGTGTCCTCCAGGAGCTCCTTGATCTGCGCGGGCTGGAGCCCGGGGTATGCGGCGCGGATCAGGGCGACGGCACCCGAGACGAAGGCGGAGGCGGCGCTGGTGCCCCAGCCCTCGTAGTACTTGCGGTCCGGGTCGGCGATGACGATGTCGTCGCCGGGGGCGGCGACGGTGGCGTACCAGCGGCGGGTGGAGAAGGAGGCGCGGGCGCCGTTCTCGTCGACGGCGGTCGCGGCGATCACGCCGGGGTAGGCGGCCGGGTAGGAGATGTGGTCGCCGCGCTCGCCGCCGTTGCCCGCGGAGGCGACGACGGCGACTCCCTTCTTCAGGGCGTACTGCACGGCGGCGTCCTCGGCCGGTTCGGGGTGGGCGGACTTGGAGTCGTCGCCGAGGGAGAGGTTGATGACGTCCGCGCCGTGGTCGGCGGCCCAGCGGATGCCTTCGGCGAGGGCGTTGCCGCGGGTGTTGCGGGCCTTCTTGCGGGCCGGGTCGCCGTCCTCCAGGATCACGCGGACCGGCAGGATCTTCGCCTCCGGCGCGATGCCGAGCACGCCGTCGCGGCCGCCCGTGCCGTGCCCGTGGCCCGCGATGATGCCGGCCATGGCGGTGCCGTGTCGGGCCCAGGGGCGGTCGCCGCGGCGGGCGCCGAAGCCGACCATGTCCTTGCCTTCCAGGACGCTGCCCGCGAGGTCCGGGTGCTCGGCGTCTATGCCGGTGTCCAGGACGGCGACGGTGATGCCGTTGCCCTTGCTGATCTGCCAGGCCCGGCTGGTGTGCATCGCGTCGAGGGCCCACTGCTGGGCGCGGATGCCGTCGTCGGCGTACGCGGTGGCGGTCGGGGCGAGTGCCAGCGCGGCGGCGGCCGTGGCGGCGACAACCGCCCTACGGGCCCTCATGCCGTCTTCTCCGCGGCCGCGATGGTCTTGCGGAGGCCCCGCTCGACCCGGTCGGCGATGCCCTTCGCCTCGTGGCCGAGGCCCGCCTGGGCGGGCGCCGACGTGGTGTTGCTGCCCATGGCCTCGGTGGCGGGCTGGGGGTCGGTGACGGCGCGGCCGTCGGCGAATCCGGAGACGGCGTACGCGACGACGGGGGCGTCCGGGAGCACGGACACGGTCCAGGCCGCCCGCTGGGCGTCCCCGAAGCCCTCGGCGGCGGTGCCCTTGGCGGCGTACGGCCGGGGCATGAGGTCGGTCCGCCGGTCCAGGCCCTCTTCCGTGAAACGGTTCCGCAGTGTCTGCATCGCGTCGGCGTCCGCCTTGGTGAACAGCAGGCCCACGGTGGTGACATGGCTGTGGGTGGCGTCCGTGTACGTGGCCCGGAGCAGCCGCAGACAGCCGACCGGGTCGAGCGCCTTCTTCAGCAGCGGGTCGAAGGCGCCCTGGCAGCCGCTGTCCGGGGCGACGGCTATGCGGGTCCAGTCGCGGTCGGCGCCGCCGGGCCCGGCGCCTTCGCCCTTCAGCTCCGGCGGAAAGAGCCGGTCGACGGGGACGCTGTGCCACAGGGCCCCGGTGACCGTGTACGCGCTCCGGGCGGCACCGCCCGCAGCGGACTCCCCGGTCAGCCAGCTCCCGGTCACCGCACCCCCGATGAGCCCGAGCCCGAGCACGGCACAGGCCGCGGCGGCGGCAGCGCGGGGGCGCGCCCAGGCGCCGACGGTCCGCGGCCGGGTGGCGCGGTCGTCACCCATCGCGGGCCGCGCCAAAAACACGAAGGGCCGCCCCTCGGCCCCTCCTCCGCCGGACGGCTCCTGAGCCGCCCGGCCCGGGGACGCCGAGGAGCGCGGCTCCATCTCCCCACCAAAACCATCACGCCGCGTACGGACCGCACCGCCCCTGCCGCCCGCCCCGAACGCCTCATCAACGTCAGCGTCCGCCGTGCCTACCTTTCCCACAACTACCGGCGACTCGTCGGCCAGACGAGCCGAGGACAGCACCGTCTCGCCGGAGGCGTCACCTTGCGTGCGGGGCACGCCGCCCCCGACGGCTGGGCCAACCCCCTCGTCGAGGGCCGCGCGCGTACGCGCCTCCCCAACCACCGGCGGCACGTCGGGCAGACGCGCCGAGGACGGCGGGGGCGGCGCCGTCTCGCCGGCGGCACCGCCTTGCGTGCGGGGCACGCTGACGCCAGGGGCGGCGTCCGTGCGCGCCTTCCCGAGGACCAACGGCGGGGCGTCGGGCAGACGCGCCGAAGACGGCGGGGGCGGCAGCGTATCGCCTTGTATGTGGGTGCCGTCGTCGGCCGAGGGGGCGTCGGGGGCACGGGCCGGGAGCTGCGGCGGGAGCGGGGGCGCCGACTTGCCGGACACCTCGCGGCGCGTGCGGGCTGCGTCCTCATCGGCGGACGGGGCGGCCGTGTGCCGCTCCCCCGCGACCGTCGGCGCGTAGTCCGGCAAGCGTGGTGGGGTGGTGGGGGTGGGGCGCCGGGGGCGGACCTCTTCGAAGGGGGCCAGCAGGTCCTGGATACGGGCTGCCTGGTCCGGGTCCTCGACCAGGTCCTCGTCGTGGGAGACCGGGGTGGGGCGCGGGCGGTCAAGCACCCAGTCCTGGTCGACCGGCGGCCGGACGTCCGGGAAGCGGGCGGACGGCACGGGCGGCGGCTCGACCGCCGGCTCCACCGCCTCATCGGGCGGGGCGACGGAGACCGTGGGCGCCGGAAGCGTGGGGGCCGACGCCACGGAAGCCGGGGCCGTCGGGACCGGAGCCACGGAGGCCGAGCCTAGAGAGGCCGAGGCCGTGGGGGCCGAGCCCACAGAGGCCGGGGCCGTCGGGGCCGGGTTCACGGAGGCCGAGCCCACGGAAACCGGGGCCGTCGGGGCCGAACCCACAGAAGCCGGAGCCGTCGAGGCCGAGTCTGCGGACGCTGGGGCCGCGGGGGCCGAACCCGCGGACGCTGGGGCCGCGGGGGCCGGACCCGCGGACGCTGGGGCTGCGGAGGCCGGACCCGCGGACGCTGGGGCTGCGGAGGCCGAACCCGCGGACGCTGGGGCCGCGGAGGCCGAACCCGCGGACGCTGGGGCCGCGGAGGCCGGACCCGCGGGCGCTGGGGCCGCGGAGGTCGAAGCCGAGGTGGAGGGTGGGGCCGTGGGGCGTGGTGGGGAGGGAGGGTGGGGTGGGGTGGTGGGGCGCGGGGGGATGGGGCTGTGAGGCGCCTCCGTGCTCATGCTCCCCCGTTTCCTCGCGCTCGGCCGGCCGGAGCGCGAGGTCGGCGAGGCTCCGTACGCACCGCTCGGCCAGGCTCCGTGCGCGTCACTCTACGGGCAGACCCACGGCGTACGGGAACTCAGTCCGCGCCCCCGGGCGATCTGCCCGGATCATCCCCCTACCCTCTGGTAATCGCGTCTGGCAGGCTTCGGCCATGACAGCCCGTGCCGCAGACCGAGCCGCCGACCGCGCCCGCTACGACCGCGCCACCGCACACCTCGACGCCCCCCTCGCCCTCGTCGACCTGGCCGCTTTCGACGCCAACGCCGACGACCTCGTACGCCGGGCCGCGGGGAAACCGATCCGGGTCGCCAGCAAGTCCGTGCGCTGTCGCGCCCTGCTCGAGCGGGTGCTGGCCCGCGACGGCTTCGCCGGGATCATGTCGTTCACGCTCGCGGAGTCGCTGTGGCTGGCCCGCTCCGGCTTCGACGACGTGCTGCTCGCGTACCCCTCCGCGGACCGGGCCGGTTTCGCGGAGCTGACCGCCGATCCGAAGCTGGCGGCCTCGGTGACCGTGATGGTCGACGACCCGGCCCAGCTGCGGCTGATCGACGAGGCGCGGAACGGCGGCACCGAAGAGGTGCGGGTCTGTCTGGAGCTGGACACCTCCTTGAAGGTGCTCGGCGGCAAGGTGCGGATCGGCGCGCTGCGTTCCCCGCTGCACTCCCCCGTGCAGGTCGCCGCCCTGGCCCGCGCCATCGTCCGGCGGCCGGGGTTCCGGCTCGTGGGTGTCATGGCGTACGAGGGTCATGTCGCCGGCGTGGGTGACGCCGTGGCGGGGCACCCGGCGCGGTCCCGGGCGATCCGGACGATGCAGGCCGCGGCCCGCAAGGAGCTGGCCGCCCGCCGGGGAGAGACCATCGCCGCCGTCCGGGCGATCGCGCCGGACCTGGAGTTCGTGAACGGCGGCGGCACCGGCAGCGTCCAGCACACCGCGGCCGAGCGCGCGGTCACCGAGATCGCCGCGGGGTCGGGGCTCTTCGTGCCGCGGCTCTTCGACAACTACACGTCGTTCAGCGGGCGTCCCGCCGCGCTGTTCGCGCAGCCCGTGGTGCGGCGGCCCGGCGCGGGGACGGTGACGGTGCTCGGCGGCGGCTATCCGGCGTCGGGCGTCGCGGGCCCGGACCGTTCGCCGGTGCCGTATCTCCCGGAGGGGCTGCGGTACGACCCGCAGGAGGGCGCGGGTGAGGTGCAGACGCCGCTGCACGGACCGGCGGCGGACGATCTGCTGATCGGCGACAAGGTGTGGTTCCGGCACGCCAAGGCCGGGGAGCTGTGCGAGCGGTTCGAGACCCTGCACCTGGTCGAGGGCGACAAGGTGACGGGAAGCGTCCCGACGTACCGCGGCGAGGGACGTACGTTCCTCTGAACCCCCGCCCGGGTCCTCACGGCGTCGCCCCGACGTCGTCTCCCACCCCGCCGCCCGTCGCGCTGTCCTCGACCGAGCGGATGCCGTCGGTGATCTCGTCCATGACGGAGACGGGCGGGGCGTCCTCGCCCGCGCCGACGCTGAACCGCACCATGACCATCGACTCCGAGCCGACGCTCGACGCGAAGGCGAGCGACTGGACGTATCCGCCGTCGCCCTTCGCCGTGTGCACGCGCCACCGCACGAAGTAGCCGCTGCGGCCCGCGACGGCCACCTGGCCTTCCTTGACCTTCTCGTGGCCGGTGATGCCGCCGTACGGCTTGTTGTCCAGCTTGTCCTTGTCATAGGCGGCGTCCGCCGCGTCCTTGATGTCGCCGAGGGCGAGGGCCTTGGGGTCCGTCTCGTCCGTGCCGGTCACGGTGCTCGACGTGACGGTGCCCTCGCGGCAGAGGCCGGAGTCGCCCGGGCAGTCGACGATGTCGGGGGTCTGGATGGTCGCGCCGCCGCCGAAGGAGTCGTCGTCCTTCTCCCAGCCGTCGGGCACCGGGAGCGTGATGCCGTTGAGGTCGTCGACGAGGGTGTCCGGGTCGGGGTCGGGCTTCGGGGACGCCGACTCCTCCTCCGACCCGGTGGGCGTCGGGCTGCTCTCGGCGGTGGCGCTCGGCGCCGGGGTGCCGCCCTGCGGGTCGCCGTCGTCCTTGGTGAGGGCGACGGCGCCCGTGACGATCGCCGCGACGAGGACGGCCCCGGCGACGCCCAGCGCGACGACCTTCGCCCGGCCGCCGCCCCGGGACGCCACCGGCATGACCGATGTCGCGTCCTGCGGCGGCCCGAACCCCTGCTGCGCCGGGGCCACTTGGGGCGGCTCGGGCGTCCGCCGGTGCTCGGTCCAGGCGGCACCGTCCCACCAGCGCTCGACGGTGGGCTGGTGCGGGTCCGGGTACCAGCCGGGCGGCGTGGGCATGCTCATTCCGGCACTCTAAGACGTGCCGCGAAGATCAGTACACCGAGGACCGGTGCACCAAGGGTCAGTACACCGAGTCCCGCTGGTCGGCGACCACGCTGCCGTCCGGGCGCCGGACGGGACCCTTGTCCCCGTCGTGCTCGTTGTACGCGGCCGTCGCGCACGGGTAGAGGTCCTGCTTCTGCCGCATCGGCTCGATGAACATGGGGTTCACGACCCAGCGGCCGTCCGCGTTGTCGTACGCGCGGCACATGAACTCACTCTTGTTGCGGTTCAGCACCAGGTGCGCGCCCGTCGCGTCGCCGACGAACGTCACGTCGGTGTCGGCGTCACCGCCACCGAGCGCGATGCGGTGCCTGAAGTCCTGCTTCGCCCAGGCCTTCTTGCCCTTGATGCCGAAGATCTCCTGGTTGACCCAGCAGCGCTTGCCGTCGATGTACGGGATGGCCTCGCCCTTGTTGACGGGGACGCCGCCGCAGCCCTGGTTCCAGGTGGTGATGCGGCCCTTGCGGTCCAGGACGGAGCGGATGGCGACGGTGTGCTTCCGGTCGATGCCGACGCTCTTCGACCAGACCTCCGTCACCGGTTCCGAGCCCGCCGAGACGATGTAGACGTCGAAGCCGGCCTTCTTGAGCGTGCGGATCAGGTCGCGCTGCTGGTCGTAGTAGCGGACGTAGCCGGGGATCTTGTGCGTGCCGACGGTCTGCGTGGCGCCGACGGGGGCGGCGAGCGCCTCCTTGCGGGCCTTCGCGGCGTACGACTCCAGCTCGCGGACGGTGTGCCCGGCGAAGAGCTGCGGCACCCAGGCATACTGCGGGACGGTGTGGCGGTGGTCCCACTTCCCGGCGAAGGCCGCGGCGCCGCTCATCGTCAGCCCGTCCTCGCGGACCTCGAAGATCTCGTCGGCGCAGTCCTTGTCCCTGGAGGTGGGCAGCGGCTTACCGACGGGGACCTTCGTGCCGCACGCCTCGGTGAGCGCGCGGTCGGCCTCGTCGGTCATCCACTTGCTGGTGGACTTCCAGCTCTTGGGGCGCAGGATCTTGTCGTGCCGCAGGGACCAGGCGATGGTCGCGTCGGTGACGTCGTTCTTCGTGATGGTGTTGTCCCAGTCGAACGCGGCGACCGGGCGCTTGTTCCCGCCGTGGCCGAGGTCCGGGTTCGCGCAGGTGCCGCGCTCGTCGATGGTGCGCTGGAGCTTGGCGCGGTTGTTGCCGTACCAGGTCAGCTTCTTCGACAGCTGGGGGCAATCCGCGGCTGCGGTACGGGAGTTCGCGGCCGTGGCGGCGGCCACGGGGAGAGCTGCCGGCACGGCCGCCAGGGTGGCGGCCGCGGCCAGGGTCAGCGCCAAAATGTTTCTGTTACGCATGTGAGTGGACCGTACATCAGTCCTGTGTGGCTGACGATGCCGGAGACGCCCCGTGCACCGTGTCCCGCTGATCGGGGATGACGGAGCCGTCCGTACGGCGCACCGGGCCCTCGCCGCCGTCCCGTTCGGTGTAGCCGGTGGAGGCGCAGGGGTAGGGGTCGGCCTGCGCGCCCTTGGGCTCGATGAACATGGGGTTGACCAGCCAGCGGCCGTCGCCGTTGTCGTAGGCGCGGCACATGACTTCGTTCTTGTTGCGGTTCAGGACGAGCCGCAGGCCGGTGGCGTCGCGCAGGAAGGAGACGTCCGTGTCGGAGTCGCCCGCCGCGAACACCTGGCGCTTCGCGGCCGGTTGGACCTTCTCGGCGGCGGCGCCGCGCACGCCGAGGATCTCCTTGTTGATCCAGCAGCGCTTGCCGTCGATGTACGTGATCATCGAGTCGTCGCCGTCGCGCACGGTGCCGCACCCCTTGAGGTGGGCGGTGTGCTTGCCGTGGGCGGTGACGTTGCGGATGCCGAGGGTGTGCCGTGCGTCGATGCCCACGCCCCTGCCCCACACCTCGGCGACCGGTTCGGGCG
Source organism: Streptomyces sp. NPDC018029 (assembly GCF_044327655.1). Classification (NCBI taxonomy): domain Bacteria; kingdom Bacillati; phylum Actinomycetota; class Actinomycetes; order Kitasatosporales; family Streptomycetaceae; genus Streptomyces; species Streptomyces sp. NPDC018029. The sequence continues at coordinate 130,431 of NZ_JBIRFV010000015.1, forward strand.
ACGCGGAGACGACGTAGACGTCGAACCCGGCCTTCTTGAGCGTGCGGATCAGGTCGCGCTGCTGATCGTAGTAGCGGACCCAGCCGGTGACCTTGCCGGTGCCGACCCGCTGCTCGGTGCCGATGGGCGCGGCGAGGTTCTCCGCGCGCGCGGCGGCCGCGAACCGCTTGACCTGGCGGGTGGTCCAGCCACGGGTGAGCTGGGCGAGCCAGGCGTACTGCGGTTCCATCCTGCGGTGGTCGAAGCCGGCGAAGGCCGCCTTGCCGGAGGTGGTGGTGCCCTCGCCGTAGACGGAGAGGATCTCGTCGGCGCAGGCGGTGTTCCGGTGGGTGGGCAGGGTGGTGCCGGTGGCGGGGCAGGCCTTCGCCAGGGCCCCAACGGCCGGGCGGGTCAGGTAGCGGCTGGTGGTGTGCCAGTCGCCGTCCTTCGGCGTGCGTATCTTGCCGTGGCGCAGCAGCCAGTACATGGTGGCGTCGCCGATGTCGTTCTTGATGACGGTGTTGTCCCAGTCGAAGGTGGCGACCGGCTTGGTGCCGTGCCCGTCGCCGCAGCTGCCGTACTTGTCCACCATGCGCTGGAGTCTGGCCTTGTTGTCGCCGTACCACCCCTCGGAGACGCTGAGGGTGGGGCACTTCGCGGCCCTCTTCGGCGGGGCGTCCTGGGTTGCCTCCGCGGTGGCCTGGACGCCGATGAGGCCGGTTCCCGCGACGGCGAGCACGGCGGCCGCGGCGGTGCAGCGGCGCTTGAAGTTCATGTACACACTCCCGTGTCTACGCAGGTCAGCCGGGCGTCGTGCGACGCCCGGCTGACGGTGTGGTGGCCGGAGTATGAACTGCGAGGTGCGGCTACAGGGGTGTGACGTAGGCCCCGGTGAGGCCGCCGTCGACGAGGAAGTCGGTGGCGTTCACGAACGAGGCGTCGTCGCTGGCGAGGAACGCCACCGCGGCCGCCATCTCCTCGGCCTCGGCGAAGCGGCCCACCGGGATGTGCACGAGGCGGCGCGCGGCGCGCTCGGGGTCCTTGGCGAAGAGTTCCTGGAGGAGCGGGGTGTTCACCGGCCCCGGGCAGAGCGCGTTGACGCGGATGCCCTCGCGGGCGAACTGCACGCCCAGCTCGCGCGACATGGCGAGGACGCCGCCCTTGGAGGCGGTGTACGAGATCTGCGAGGTCGCCGCGCCCATCCGGGCCACGAACGACGCGGTGTTGATGATCGAGCCCTTGCCCTGGCGCCGCATGTAGGGGATGGCGGCCTTGCAGCAGAGGTAGACGGAGGTGAGGTTGACCTCCTGGACGCGCTTCCAGGCTTCGAGGCCGGTGTCCAGGATGGAGTCGTCGTCGGGCGGCGAGATGCCCGCGTTGTTGAAGGCGATGTCGACGGAGCCGTACGTGTCGTAGGCGGTCTTGAAGAGCGCCTCGACCTGCTCGGCGTCGGTGACGTCGACCTTCACGAAGGTCCCGCCGACCTCGTCGGCGGCCTGCTTGCCCGCGCTCTCGTCGATGTCGCCGCAGACGACGTGGGCGCCCTCGGCGGCGAGGCGGCGGACGGTGGCGAGACCGATGCCGCTGCCGGCGCCGGTGATGACGGCGGTGCGGCCGACGAGGCGGCGGCAGATGTTCTCTGACGTGTTCGACATGGGTCAGGCCTCCGTGCTGATGAAGACGTTCTTGGTTTCCGTGAAGGCGTGCAGGGCGTCCGGGCCGAGCTCGCGGCCGAGCCCGGACTGTTTGTAACCGCCGAAGGGGGTCCAATAGCGCACGCTGGAGTGCGAGTTGACGGACAGGTTGCCTGCCCGGACGGCCGCCGAGACGCGCAGGGCCCGGCCGACGTCCCGCGTCCAGATGGAGCCGGACAGGCCGTAGTCGGTGGCGTTGGCGAGCCGGATCGCGTCGGCCTCGTCGTCGAAGGGGATGACGACGGCGACGGGCCCGAAGACCTCCTCCGTGGCCACCGGCGCGTCCGGGTCGACGTCGGTGAGCAGCGTCGGCGGGAACCAGAAGCCGGGCCCCTCGGGCGCCGTGCCGTGGATGCCGTCGCCCGGGGTGACGTAGGAGCGGACCCGGTCCAGCTGGGTCCGGGAGATCAGCGGGCCCATCTGGGTCTTCTCGTCGGACGGGTCGCTCACGACGATGGACTCGACGGCGGGGGCCACGACGTCCAGGAAGCGGTCGTACACCGAACGCTGCACGAGGACGCGGGTGCGGGCGCAGCAGTCCTGACCGGAGTTGTCCAGGTACGACATGGGGGTGGCGAGGGCCGCCGCTTCCACGTCGGCGTCGGCGAAGACGATGTTCGGGCTCTTGCCGCCGAGTTCCAGGGTCAGCCGCTTCACCCGGTCGGCGCAGGTGGCCATGATCTGCTTGCCGACGCGGGTGGAGCCGGTGAAGACGATCTTGGCGACGCCGGGGTGCTCGACCAGCGCGTTGCCCGCTTCCGCGCCGGTGCCGGGCAGGACCTGGAAGAGCCCTTCGGGCAGGCCGGCCGCCAGGGCGAGTTCGGCGAGGCGGAGCGCGGTGAGCGGGGTCGTCTCGGCCGGTTTGAGGATCACCGCGTTGCCTGCCGCGAGGGCGGGCGCCGTGCCCCACGCGGCGATCGGCATCGGGAAGTTCCAGGGGGCGATGACGCCGACGACGCCGAGGGGTTCGAGGACGGTGACGTTCAGGCCGCCGGGCACGGGGATCTGCCGGCCGCTCAGCCGCTCGGCTCCCCCGGCGGAGAAGTCGAGGAGGTCGCGGACGTTGCCGGCCTCCCAGCGGGCGTTGCCGATGACGTGACCGGCTTCGCGGACCTCCAGGCGGGCCAGCTCTTCGAGGTGGTCGTCGACCTGGGCGGCGAAGCGGCGGAGCAGCCTGGCCCGGTCGGCGGGGGCGGCCGCGGCCCACTGTTCCTGGGCGCGCGCGGCGCGGGTGACGGCGGCGTCGACGTCCTGCGCGGTGGCGGCGGGGACGGTCGCGACGACCTCTTCCGTCGCCGGGTTCAGTACGTCGAGTGTCGATACATCGGGTTTCGATGCGTCGGATTTCGATGCGTCGGGTTTCGATACGTCGAGCAAGGCTGCCTCACATGCGTTCGAAGGAGCGGCGGAGCTCCCAGTCGGTCACCGCGGAGTCGAAGGCCTGCAGCTCGACCCGCGCCATGTTGCGGTAGTGCGCGACCACCTCGTCGCCGAAGGCGGCCTTGGCGATGGGGCTGTTCTCCCAGAGCTCGGCGGCCTCGCGCAGGGTGGTGGGGACGTGTTCGTAGTCGCCGGTGTAGGCGTTTCCGGTGCACTCGTCCGGCAGTTCGAGCTTCTGCTCCATGCCGTACAGACCGGCGGCGATCAGTCCGGCGACCGCGAGGTGCGGGTTCACGTCGCCGCCGGGCAGGCGGTTCTCGAAGCGCATCGAGCGGCCGTGGCCGACCACGCGCAGCGCGCAGGTGCGGTTGTCGTGTCCCCAGGCGGCGGCGGTCGGCGCGAAGGTGCCGGGCTGGAACCGCTTGTAGGAGTTGATGTTGGGCGCGTAGAGGAGGGAGAAGTCGCGGAGCGCCGCGAGCTGGCCCGCGAGGAAGTGCCGCATGACGGGCGACATGCCTCCCGGGTCGTCGGGAGAGCCCGCCATGACGTTGTTGCCGTCGGCGTCCTGGAGCGAGAGGTGGATGTGACAGGAGTTGCCCTCGCGCTCGTTGAACTTGGCCATGAAGGTGAGGGAGACACCTTCCTGGGCCGCGATCTCCTTGGCGCCGGTCTTGTAGATGGCGTGCTGGTCGCAGGTGACGAGGGCCTCGTCGTACTTGAACACGATCTCGTGCTGGCCCGGGTTGCACTCGCCCTTGGCCGATTCGACGACGAGTCCTGCGGCCGCCATGTCGTTGCGGATGCGGCGAAGGAGCGGCTCGATGCGGCCGGTGCCGAGGACCGAGTAGTCGATGTTGTACTGGTTGGCCGGCGTGAGGTCCTTGTATCCGGCGTCCCACGCCTGCTCGTAGGTGTCCTTGAAGACGATGAATTCGAGCTCCGTGCCGACGTGGGCGGTGTAGCCGAGCTCCGCGAGCCGCTCCAGCTGGCGGCGGAGGATCTGGCGGGGCGCGGCCACGACGGGCGAGGAGTCGCTCCAGGCGAGGTCCGCGACAAGCATCGCGGTGCCCTCGTTCCAGGGGACGCGGCGCAGGGTGGAGAGGTCGGGGTGCATGGCGAAGTCGCCGTAGCCGCGGTCCCAGGACGACATCGCATAGCCGTCGACGGTGTTCATCTCCGCGTCGACGGCGAGGAGGTAGTTGCAGCCCTCCGTGCCGTGTTCGAGGACCTCGTCGAGGAAGAAGCGGGCGGCGAACCGCTTGCCCTGGAGCCGCCCCTGCATATCGGGAAAGGCCAGGACGACCGTGTCGATCTCGCCGCTCGCGACGAGGGCCTTCAGCTCCTCGACGGCGAGCGGGGGTGTGCGGTCTGCCACGGGAAATGCCTCCTTGGGTCAGCCGGGAGCCATAAGGTATTGCCGAGAACCTTTGCTTGGGAAGGGGGTACGGACATGTCGCACACGGAAGAGGGCACCTCGTCCGCGGCGCTGGACGACGACCGGCTGACACCGGTACTGCGTCCGGTGCGGGCGGGCAACGGCTTCGAGGAGGCCCTGGAACAGGTCCTCCAGGTCGTCCGCCTCGGCCTGGTGCCCGGCGGCGAACGGCTGCCGTCGGAGCGGGAGCTGGCCGACCGCCTCGGCATCAGCCGGGTGACGCTGCGCGAGGTCCTGAAGGTGCTGCAGGACCAGGGACTCGTCGAGTCGCGGCGCGGGCGGTACGGCGGCACGTTCGTGCGGCCGCGCCCCGAGGCGCCGGGCGAGGACGAGCTGCGCCGCCGCATCAAGGACGTGGACGTCGAGGACGCGCTGCGCTTCCGCGAGGTCCTGGAGGTCGGCGCGGCCGGGCTCTGCGCGGCGCACGGGCTCACCGACGAGCAGGCGGACCGGCTGCGCACGGCGCTCGCGCAGACCCACGACGCGCCCCTCGCGGAGTACCGCAGGCTCGATACGCTGCTCCACCTCACGCTCGCCGAGCTGTGCGGCTCGCCGACGCTCACCGCGCAGTACGCGGCGGTCCGCGCGACCGTCAACGACCTCCTGGACTGCATCCCGCTGCTGGTACGGAACCTGGAGCACTCGCAGCGCCAGCACACCGCGCTCGTCGAGGCGGTGCTCGACGGGGACGCGGACGGCGCGCGGGAGATGATGCGCGAACACTGCGCGGGAACGGCGGCCCTGCTGCGGGGCTTCCTGACGTGACGAGCGTGAGGAGCGGTTAACCGTCGCGTAACGCAAGGGGCTTGCTTTCTCGTGCCCCGCACGGCAAAGGTATGGATCCGTTCCTTTGAGTCCCCCGTCTGAGTCACCCGCCGCAGCGCCGTCGCATGGGAGCCGTGCCATGACCGTGGAGTCCAGCAAGCCGAGCCCACCCGAACCGGCGGACGACTATCTGGAACGCAGAACGCTCCGCCGGGGCAGCGCGGGCTGGCTGCTGCTCACCGGACTCGGCGTCGCCTATGTCGTCTCCGGCGACTTCTCCGGCTGGAACTTCGGCCTCGCGGAGGGCGGCTTCGGCGGCCTCGCGATCGCGATGGCGCTCATGGGCGTGATGTACGCGTGCATGGTCTTCTCGCTGGCGGAACTGTCGTCCGTCCTGCCGACCGCGGGCGGCGGCTACGGCTTCGCACGCCGCGCGCTCGGCCCCTGGGGCGGCTTCCTGACCGGCACGGCAATTCTGATCGAGTACATCCTGGCGCCGGCCGCGATCTCCATCTTCATCGGTGACTACGTGGAGTCGCTGGGCCTCTTCGGCCTCACCTCGGGCTGGCCCGTCTATCTGGCCTGCTTCGTCATCTTCATCGGTATCCATCTGTGGGGCGTCGGTGAGGCGCTGCGCTTCAGCTTCGTCGTCACCGGCATCGCGGTGGCGGCGCTGCTCGTCTTCGCGGTCGGCGCCTTCATGGACTTCGACGCGTCGAAGCTGAACGACATTCCCGTGGAGGCGGACGCCTTCGGCTCCAACTCGTGGCTTCCCATGGGTCTGTTGGGCATCTGGGCGGCGTTCCCCTTCGGCATGTGGTTCTTCCTCGGGGTCGAGGGCGTGCCGCTGGCCGCCGAGGAGACCAAGGACCCGGCGCGCACGCTGCCACGCGCGATCCGCTGGTCGATGGCCATCCTCGTCGCCCTCGCCCTGCTCACCTTCTTCGCCTCAGCCGGGGCACGCGGCGCGAACGCGATCCAGGACGCGGGCAACCCCCTGGTCGAGGCGCTGCAGCCGGACGGCGACGCGACCGGCCTGAGCCGCGTCATCAACTACGCGGGCCTCGCGGGCCTGATCGCCTCCTTCTTCTCCCTCATCTACGCGGGCTCGCGCCAGCTCTTCGCGCTCTCCCGGGCCGGGTACCTCCCCCGCTTCCTCTCGCTGACCAGCAGCCGCAAGGCCCCCTACCTGGGCCTGCTCGTGCCGGGTGCGATCGGCTTCGGGCTCGCCGCGGCGACCGGTGACGGCGCTCGCATGCTGAACGTCGCGGTCTTCGGCGCGACCATCTCGTACGCCCTGATGTCGCTCTCCCACATCGTGCTGCGCCGCCGCGAGCCGGAGCTCCGACGGCCCTACCGCACGCCCGGCGGCGTCCTGACGTCGTCCGTCGCGCTGGTCCTCGCGTGTGCCGCGCTGGTCGCGACGTTCCTGGTGGACGTGACGGCGGCACTCATCGCCCTCGCGGTGTACGTGGTCGCCATCGCCTACTTCGGCGTCTACAGCCGCAAGCACCTGGTGGCGCGCGCACCGGAGGAAGAGTTCGCGGCGCTCGCGGCGGCCGAGGCAGAGTTGGAACGCGACTGATCGCACGTACGGAAGAGAACGTACGGAAAAGACGTGCGGAAAGACGTACGGAAGAGATACGGGAGAACGGTGCGCGAGAACGGCGAGAAGAGCACAGTGAGCGGCGGCAGGCCGCTGATCGGGGTCAGCACCTACCTGGAGTCCAGGGTGAGCTGGGGCGTCTGGGAGCTGCCCGCGGCCGTGCTGCCGGCCGGCTATCCGCGCCTCGTGCGGGCGGCGGGCGGCATGACCGCGATGCTGCCGCCGGACGACCCGGCGCACGCGCGCTCCGTCGTCGCCCGGCTCGACGGCGTGGTCGTCGCGGGCGGTCCTGACGTGGAGCCCGCGCGGTACGGCGCGGCGCGCGAGGAGCGCACGGGGCCGCCCGCGCGGGAGCGGGACGCCTGGGAACTCGCCCTGATCGAGGCCGCGTTGGCGTCCCGTACGCCACTGCTCGGCATCTGCCGCGGCATGCAGCTGATGAACGTGGCGCTCGGCGGGACCCTGATCCAGCACCTGGACGGGCACGTGGAGCGGGCGGGTACCTTCAGTACGCACACGGTGAAACCGGTCCCGGGCACGCTGTACGAGTCGATCGTGCCGGACGCGTCCACGGACGTGCCGACCTACCACCACCAGGCGGTGGACCGCCTCGGCAAGGATCTCGTCATCTCCGCGTACGCCGAGGACGGCACCGTCGAGGCCGTCGAACTCCCCGGCCCCGCCTGGGCGCTCGGCGTGCAGTGGCACCCGGAGGCGGGCGAGGACACGCGCGTCATGGCAGCGCTGGTCCGAGCCGCTTCCTGAGCCACTCAAGGGCCGCCGCGCCCTGGGCTGCCTGGAAGGCGCGCAGGGTCGGCAGGCCGGGCGGGTCGGGCCGCAGAGAGTGGCGTACGAAGTATCCGGCGAGGCCCGCGAGCGCCGCGGTCACCCCCTTCGGGTCGGCGTCCCGGCCCACCCGTTGGGCGGTGAACACCTCCTCCGGGTCGGGGCCGCCCTGCGCCCGCACGCACGGCAGCATGACGAGCAGGTCGAACCAGGGCGTCGCGCGCACGGCGTGCGGCCAGTCGACGAAGACGACGCGGCCGCCGTCGGACGTGAACAGCATGTTGTCGGCGCGCAGGTCGGCGTGGGCGAGGGTGTCGCCCGCGACGGACGCGGCCGCGGGCGCGGCGAGTTCGGCCAGGTCGGACAGGTGGCGGCGGGCCCAGGGGGCGACCCTGTCGTCGCTCTCCGCGCCCTCCTCGACGAGCCGTTCCCACCCCCGGAACATGCCCGCCACGGCTTCGCCGGCGGAGGGAGCGGCGACGGGCGAGGGCGTCAGCTCCCGCGAGAGGGCGTCCACCGCCTCCAGGACGCGCCCGAACTCCCCGGCGCGCCACGGCACATGGGGCTGCCTTCCGTCGATGTCCTCGAAGGCGAGCGCGACCCAGGTCCCGTCGTCGTAGGAGGCGAGGAGCCGGGGCGCGGGCACGGACTCGGGCAGGGCGGCGGAGTTCCTGGCCTCGGCGCGGTGCAGCGCGGGGCTGCCCGGGTTGGCCTCGGAGCTGACGGCCTTCACGAACGCCCGCCGTCCGTCGTCGAGCCGCACCCGGGCGGCGGCGCCCGGCGAGAACCCGCCGCGCTGCGTCACCGCCTCGACCACCGGCGCGCCGAGCGCGTCCGCCAGCCCGTCCCGCACGTGCGGGGGGAGCTGCCACCAGGGGGTGCGGACGCCGGTCGCCGGGGGTGCGGTGGGGTTCATGCCACCCATGGTGGGCGGGGCCCCGGCTCGGCCGCCAGGGAATTTCCCGGCCGCCGATGCCACCCCTTCCACCGGGCCCGCCAGGTGCCACCCAGGCCCGCCGGAGGTTACTCCGCCGGCCGCCCGGGCCCGCCGGGAGCTACTCCGCCTCGCCCGCCGTCCGGGACACCAGCCGCTCATACCGCTGCCGGGCGGCCTGCGGGGTGCCGAGCCCGAGCCCGAAGGCGATCTCGGGCCAGGTCATGCCGCGCCCCCGCGCCATCTGGAGGAGGCCGGTCTCCAGCTCGTCCAGTTCGCCGCGGACCAGCGGCAGGAGGGTGAGGGCCGCGGTGATGTCGGCGTGGTCCACCTCGGGCTCGCCCTCGACGGGCTGCGCGGCGCCGCTGAGCAGGAACGAGACGAGCCGCACGGCTTCGTGCGGGCCGAGGACGGCGGGGTGGACCTGGCGCCTGCGCTGTACGTCGTCGGCGGCGTGCCGCTCCGCGACGCGCATCAGCGACGCGTACACGCGCTGAGCGCGGGCCTGCTCGGGGTGCGGCGGCGTGAACGGGTCGACGGTCTCGGGCTGTTCGGGATGCGACATGCGCCCATCATGGGCCGACACACACATCGCAGTCAACGGTTCGTTGTGAACACTTTGTTTGCACCCACTGTCGATCGAGGTCCTGCCCCGCAGCTCAAGACCGCCGTCCTCCGCTCCCCGCCCCACTCCGCGTCAGCGCCAGCAGATCCCTCCCCGGCCCCGCCGGGCGATGCCCCGTCGGCCAGACCGCCCGCAGATCCCTGCGCAACTGGACCTCGGCCAGGGGGATCTCCACCAGACGCCGCGCCGCCAGCTCCTCGCCCACCGCGAGCTCGCTCAGGACCGAGGGACCCGCACCGCTCACCGCCGCGGCCTTCACCGCCGTCGTGGACGACAGTTCGATCAGGGGGCGGGCGAGGCCGCCGAGCGCCGCGTCGAGGACCTGCCGGGTGCCCGAACCCTCCTCGCGCAGGATCAGCGGCGTCGCCGCCAGCTCCGCCGCCGCGAGCGGCTTCCTGCGCCGCGCCCACGGGTGTCCCGGCGCCGTCACGACGACCAGGCGGTCGTGCGCGATCACGACCTCGTCGAGGCCGCCCGGCACGGTGAGCCCCTCGACGAAGCCGAGGTCCGCCTCGCCGGCCAGCAGCCGGGAGGCGACGGCGGCGGAGTTCCCCGCGAGCAGGGACACCGCAGTGTCGGGCCGCTGTGTCCGCAGGGCGATCAGCCAGCCCGGCAGCAGGTACTCGGCGATCGTCATGCTGGCCGCCACCCGGAGCCGCGAGTCCCGCCGCACGCGCAGCGCCTGCGCCCCCGCGTCGAAGGCCTCCGCCGCCTCCACGATGCGGCCCGCCCAGTCGGTGACCAGGGCGCCCGCGTCGGTGAGGCGCGAGCCGCGCGGCGACCGGTCGACGAGGGCGACACCCAGCTGCCGCTCCATCGCGCGCACCCGGCTGCTCGCCGCGGGCTGGGTGATGCCGAGCTCCCGGGCGGCCCGCCCGAGACTGCCGAGCCGCGCCACGGCGAGCAGCAGCTGGAGCGCACCGAGGTCGGGAACGCGGTGCGCGAGGGACGCCTCGGGGGTGTGGGCGGGGGCCGGAGCAGAGGCGGCGGGGACGGAGGCAGCGGCGGCGGGCTCGGGCGACGCAGGGGACGTACTCATAAAGCCAGCTTATGCCCCCATAGAAGAGTGCTCCCTGCTCGCACCGTCTCCCGCGGACGACGGTGGACCCATGGTCACCACCGCTCACCCCGTCGCCGTCTCCCCCACGGCCCCCGGCACCCGCGCCCTCGCGGTCCGGCACCTCGGCCCGAACTGGTACGCCTCCGTCATGGGCACCGCCATCATCGCCAACGCGGGCGCGACACTGCCGTACCAGTTCACGGGGCTGCGCACGGGCTGCACGATCGTGTGGGCGCTGTCGTGCGTGATGCTGGCCGTGCTGCTCACCGCCCGCGCCGCGCACTGGATCCACCACCGCGACCAGGCCCGGGCCCACCTGCTCGACCCGGCCGTGGCCCCCTTCTACGGCTGTCTGTCGATGGCCCTGCTCGCGGTCGGCGCCGGCGCCCTGCTCGTCGGCGAGGACTGGATCGGCACGGGCGCGGCCGTCGCGCTCGACACCGTGCTGTTCACCGCGGGCACCGCCATCGGGCTCGCGGCGGCCGTCGCCATCCCCTGCCTGATGGTGACCCGGCACCGCATCGCCGCCGACCAGGCCTCACCGGTGTGGCTGCTGCCCGTGGTGGCGCCCATGGTGTCGGCGGCCGTCGGACCGCTGCTCATACCCCACCTGCCCGCGGGCCAGGACCGGCAGACGATGCTGTACGCCTGCTTCGCGATGTTCGGCCTGAGCCTGCTCGCCACCCTGGTGATGCTGCCGGCAATCTTCGCCCGCCTGGTGACCGCGGGCCCGCTGCCCCTGGCGCTCACCCCCACCCTGTTCCTGGTGCTCGGCCCGCTGGGCCAGTCCACGACCGCCGCGAACAAGTTCGCCGACTTCGCCCCGGACGTCGTCCCCGCGCCCCTCGACCGCGGCTTCCTCGCCTTCGCCGTCCTCTACGGCGTCCCCGTGCTGGGCTTCGCCCTGCTGTGGCTGGCGCTCGCCGCGGCCATGGTGGTGCGCGCCCGCCGCCGCGGCATGGGCTTCGCCATGACCTGGTGGGCGTTCACCTTTCCCATCGGCACCTGCGTGACCGGCGCGGAGGGCCTCGCGCAACACACCGGCCTCACCGCGTTCGCCTGGCTCGCGACCGGCCTCTTCCTCTTCCTGCTGGCCGCGTGGGCCGTGGCCCTGACACACACCCTGCGGGGCGTCGCGGGCGGAAGACTGCTCACGGCCCCGCGCTGAGCAGCCCCGCGGGGCACGGCGCTCCCCCGCCCTACGATGCCGACATGACGATCACCTACGAGTGGCGCGGGGAGTTCACCGACGCGGCCGTCAACGCCCTGCACGCGGAGGCGTTCGAGCACGCCCCGCTGCCCATCGGCTGGTACGCCCAGGTCCACCGCCACAGCCTCGGCTGGGTCTCGGCCCACGAGGAGGGCAGGCTCGTCGGGTTCGTCAACGTCGCCTGGGACGGCGGAGTCCACGCCTTCGTCCTCGACACGATGGTCGCCAAGGACCGGCGGGGCAGCGGCGTCGGCACCGAACTCCTGGCAGCCGCGGCGCGTGGCGCCCGCGCGGCCCGGTGCGAGTGGCTCCACGTCGACTTCGACGAGCACCTGCGCGGTTTCTACTTCGACGCCTGCGGGTTCCGGCCGACGGACGCCGGGCTCATCGCCCTGCGCTAGAACTCCCCCGCCGGACGCGCCGCCCGCAGCGCCGCGTCGAGCACCGCGGGCGCCTCCGCGAGCGACGGCCCGTACCAGGTCAGATGGCGGCCGCTGACCAGGGCGACCGGTGTGTCCGGCGGGAACGCCTCGGGGCCGTCGTCGCTCGTGAAGCGGTACGGCTCGTCGGGGAGCACGACCAAGTCCAGACCGGCCTCCCGCAGTTCCTCGATCGGGACGCGGGGGTACCGCTCGGCGTGCCCGGCGTACGCGTTGTCGACGCCCATGCGCGCGAGCACGTCTCCCGCGAACGTGTCGCGGCCCAGGACCATCCACGGCCGCCGCCAGATCGGGACCGCCCCGCGGCGGCGGGCCGAGGGGGCCGCCCACCCCTGCCACGCCGCTTCCGCGTCCGCCAGCCACCGCGGCCGGCGCTCCGCCCCGCACGCCGCGAGGACGCGTGTCAGCTCCCGGAAGGCCTGGTCCAGCGTCCGCACCTCCGTCACGAGGACCTCGACGCCGGCCGCCCGCAGAGCCGCCAGGTCGGGGGCGCGGTTCTCCTCTTCGTTGGCGATGACCAGGTCGGGCGCGAGGGCGACGATGCGGGGCACGTCGGGGTTCTTCGTGCCGCCCACCCGCCGCACGTCGAGGTCCGCCGGATGACTGCACCAGTCGGTCGCCCCGACCAGCGCCCCCGGCACGGTGACCGCGACCGCCTCGGTCAGCGAGGGCACCAGCGAGACGACCCGCAGCGGGCCACGCGCGAGCGGCACGTCAGCGCCCCCTGTCGTCCACCGCTTCGATGTGGTCCCCCACGGCGATCACCAGGACCCGGGTGTCCGGCACGGTGGCCCGCCAGCGGTGCCGCACCCCGCCCGTGAGGAACAGGGTGTCGCCGCGTCCGAGGCGGTAGGCACGGCCTTCGGCCTCCATCTCCACGGCGCCCTCGACGACGTACATCAGCTCGTCGTTGCGGTGCTGGAACTCGCGGCCCTCGTCGTGGTCCCCGATGAACTCCAGGGCGTGCAGCTGGTGGTGGCCGCGCGCCAGTTCCCGTACGCGCGCCTCGGGGGTGGAGCCCTCCAGGTCCGTGGCGTCGTCGGCGCGCACCACCTCGACGGTGCGGGCCGGGTCGGCGGCGGCAAGCAGCTCCACGTCGGTGGTGCACAGCGCGTCGGCGACCCGCTGCAGGGACCGCGAGCTGGGGCGGGCCCGCTCGTTCTCGATCTGGCTGAGGAACGGCACGGAGAGCCCGCTGCGCTCGGCGACGACGGCGAGGGTGAGCTCCAGCTGGCGGCGGCGCCGCCGCACGGCAGAGCCCACCCGGAGGGTCTCCTTGTGCTCATCCATCGCCTCGGCTCCCTTCAGCGCATCGGGCCGCTCTCAACCCTGAGGGGTTTTCTGCACCCTACGCATGTTCGCCAAACGGTTTCGCCCCGTTGCCGGGACCGACCCCCGCAGCTTCTGCCGGTGGAGCTACAGCTGGTGCCAGTAGAGCAGTTGTCCGGCCTCGCCGGGCGCGGAACCCTCAGCCGGTACGAACAGGCTGACGAGCAGGGCGGGACGGCCCCGCGGATCGGTGAGAAGGGTCGCCGACGGATTGGCGAAGGCGCGGCTGCCACCGTGTGTGCGGATGTGCAGGCGGTCCGCGCGGCCACTCGGGGGGTCGTAGGCGTATGTGCCCCAGCTGCCGAAGTCACCGCGCCGCCCCTGCCCCTCTATGAGCACCACGCGCTGCCCGCCGAGCTTCACGGGCGCCCGGTCGCCGATGTTGCCGCCGTTGCCCCAGACGCGCACGGCACGGTCCAGGCGCCGGTCGGGCTCGGCGTGCCAGTGCCGGAAGCCGGTGAGGGTGGCGCGCAGCTGGCGGTCGGTGTCGCAGCCCGCCCGGTAGTGCCCGGTGAGGTGGATCGTGGCGCCGCGCACGGCGGTGACGCTCGGGGTTCCCTCGGCGCAGCGCGAGAGGGTCAGCGGCGCGTCGAAGGCCCGGTCGGCACGTCCGTCGAGCAGCGCCGTGCGGTTCTCGTACGCCCGGACGGCGATGTGGTTGCGCGGGTCCTTCTCGTACGCGAGGACGTAGCCCCCGCGGCCGTCGTGCGCGAGCGAGGCCTGGTGCGTGCCGGGCCCGAAGTCGTGGCGGCGCTGCCAGTGGCGCAGGTCGGTGGAGGTGGCGACGGCTGCGTGGAAGCGGCCGTCGGCGAGGAGCGTGTGGTAGACGGCGAGGTAACCGCCTGCCGGGTCCTGCTCGATCTGCGCGGCGTCCATGGTGCGGCCGGTGTGGTCCCGCGCGTCGTAGCGGTGCCCGTCGGCGGCGGTCACGTCCTCGGCGAGCGCGGCGAGGCGCGCGGTGCCCGCGGAGGCGGGGGCGGCGTCGGCCCGGGCGAGCTGCGCGACGAGCAGGGCGGTGGCCAGGGCCAGTGCGGCGGCGGCGAGGAAGAGCGCCGTCCTGGGCTGCCTCGCGGTCACGGGCGGGGTCTCACGGGTGGGATCTCACGTTCAGGTATGTGTTCGGGATGGGCCCAGTCGAGGTTATGGAGTGGGCGGCCCCCGGGGAACGTCGGAAGGGGTGGGCTTCGCCACAAGGCGAGGCCCACCCCTTCCGGGAGAGGAAAGGTTCCCTCGGGGAGAGGAAAGGTGCCGGCTCTACTTCGCTGCCGTCATCTTCTGCTCGAATCCGGGGTTCTTCTTCAGCCAGGCGTCGACGGCCTTGGGCTCATTGCCCTTGCCCGCCTTGTTGATCTCGTTCTCCAGGCTGGCCAGCTGCTGCTCGCTCATCTTGAAGTCCTTGAGCCACTTCGTGAGCTGCGGGTACTGCTCGGGGAACTTCTTGCTGGAGATCGTGCGGATCGTGTCGCCCTTGCCGAAGCCGCCCTTGGGGTCCTTCAGCTTGGTGAGCTTGTACTCGTTGTACGCCCAGTGCGGCGACCAGAGCAGGACCGCCACCGGCTCCTTCTTGGCGTAGGCCGACTTCAGCTCGGAGAGCATCGCCGGCGTAGACCCGGGGACGATCTTGTACTCCTTGTCGAGGCCGTAGCCGGGGAGCACCTTGTCCTTGAGCGCCGTCATCACACCCGTGCCGGGCTCGATGCCGATGATCTTGCCCTTGAACTTGTCGCCCTTGCCCTTGAGGTCCTCGAGCGACTTCACGTCCTTGACGTAGGACGGGACGGCGATCTCCAGCGACGTCGGGCTGTACCAGGAGCCGAGGTCCTTGAGGTTCGCCTTGTTCTTGTCCCAGTACTGCTTCTGGGCCGTGGGCAGCCAGGCGTCGAGGTCCAGGTCGAGGTCGCCCTGGGCGAGGGCGGTGTAGACCGGGCCGACGTCGGCCGGCGTCAGCTTCATCTTGTAGCCGCGCTTCTCCAGGACGCGCTTCCACAGATTGGTGACGGCGATGTTCTCGTCCCACGCGAAGTACGCGGCGTTCAGCGGACGCTTCGCCTCGGCGGGCGTGGAGTCGTCCGGCAGCGGGGCGAGCTTGTCGACGACGCCGGGGTTCTTCTTCAGCCAGGCACGGACGGCTTCCTGCTGCTTGCCCTTGCCCGCCTTGTTGATCTCCGCCTCAAGACCCGTGAGCTGCTTCTCGCTCATCTTGAAGTCCTTGAGCCACTTGGCGACCAGCGGGTTCTCGTCGGAGAAGCCCTTGCGCGCCAGCGAGTGCACGCCGTCGCCCTTGCCCCAGGCGCCCTTCGGGTCCTTGAGCTTCTTCAGGTCGAAGTCGCTGTACGCCCAGTGCGGCGACCAGAGCGTGGTGACGATCGGTTCCTTCTTGGCGTACGCGCGCTTCAGCTCGGCCAGCATCGCCGGCGTGGAGCCGTCGACGACCTTGTACTCCTTGTCGAGGCCGTACTCCTTGAGGACCTTGTCCTTGAGGAGCCCCATCATGCCGGCGCTCGGCTCGATGCCGACGATCTTGCCCTTGAACTTGCCGCTCTTGCCCTTGAGGTCCTCGAGCGAGTCGACGCCCTTCACGTACGAGGGCACGGAGAGCTCCAGCGAGGTCGGGCCGAACCACGAGCCCATGTCCTCCAGCTTGCCGCCGTACTTCTTCCAGTACGCGGCGTGCGTCGTCGGCAGCCACGCGTCGGTCTGGAAGTCGATGCTGCCCTGCGCCAGGGAGGTGTAGAGCGGGCCCGCCTCCAGCTGCTTGGTCTGCGGCTTGAAGCCGCGCTGCTCCAGGATCTCCTTCCAGAGGAAGGTGGAGGCGACGCCCTCGTCCCAGGGGATGTAGCCGATGTTGAGCTTCTTGCCCTGGCCGACGTTCTTCGCGTCCGTGGCGGTGTCCTCGGACTTCGAGCCGCCGAAGATGCCCATGCCGCCCGCGATGAGGGCGAGGACGACCACGCCGACGACCGCGACGGCGGCCTGCGGACGGTAGGTCCAGATGTTCAGGCCCTGCGCGGCCCGCAGCTTCGCGACGGCGCGCCGGCCCAGCGGGGAGACCTGGGTGCCGAGGGCGCCGGTCATCCGGTCCAGGTAGATCGCCAGGATGACGATGGCGATGCCCGCCTCGGAGCCGAGGCCCACGTTGAGCTGGCCGATGGATTCGTTGACGTCTGCGCCGAGGCCCTCCGTGCCGACCATGCCCGCGATGGCGGCCATGGACAGGCCCAGCATGATGACCTGGTTGACGCCGGCCATGATCGTGGGCAGGGCGAGGGGCAGCTGGACGCGCAGCAGGATGTTGCGCGGGGTGGTGCCGAACGCGTCGGCGGCCTCGACCAGTTCCTTGTCGACCTGGCGGATGCCCAGCTCCGTCATGCGGACGCCGGGGGCCAGGGCGAAGATCAGGGTGGCGACGATGCCCGCGGGGGCGCCCATCCCGAAGAAGAGGATGGCGGGGATGAGGTAGATCATCGCCGGCAGCGTCTGCATGAAGTCGAGGACCGGGCGGACGATGCCGCTGACCGTGCTGGAGCGCGCCGCCCAGATGCCCACGGGCACCGAGATGACGAGCGCGATGATCGTCGAGACGAGCACCAGGGCCAGCGTCATCATCGCGTGGTCCCACAGCTCCAGCGAGACGATGAACGCGAAGCCGGCGAAGGTCAGCACACCGGCGACCACGCCGCGCAGCCAGAACGCGATGACGGCGAAGATGCCCGCGAGCAGCAGCGGCTCGGGCGCCTGGAGCACGTCGGCTATGCCGTCGTAGGCGCCCTGGAAGACGGTCTTGAAGAAGTCGAACAGCCAGGACATGTGGCTGAGGAGCCAGTCAACGGTGTCGTTGACCCACTCGCCGAAGGGAATCCTAGGCACCGCTGACCACCTTCTTGCTCTCCTGCGGCTCGTCCTCGGGGGCCATCGGCTCGCCGAGTACGGCCAGCAGCCGTGCCCGCGGCACGACGCCGACGAGCTTGCCGTCGGCGTCGGTCACGGCGACCGCCACACCGCTGGTGGAGCAGGGCGTGAAGAGTTCGATGATCGGGGTGTCCTCGGTGACCGTCGCCGGGGCGTCGGCCATCACGAAGTCCTCGTCGGGGTCGGCCATGATCGCGCCCGCCGTGAGCACGCGGGAACGGTCGACGTCCTGCGTGAACGCGGCGACGTAGTCGTTGGCCGGGGTGACGAGGATGTCCTCGGCGGTGCCGATCTGGACGATGCGGCCGTCGCGCATGACGGCGATCTGGTCGCCCAGGCGCATGGCCTCGTTGAGGTCGTGGGTGATGAAGACGATGGTCTTCTTCAGCCGCTTCTGGAGCACCAGGAGCTGGTCCTGCATGTCGCGGCGGATCAGCGGGTCGAGCGCGCTGAACGACTCGTCCATGAGGAGCAGGTCGGCGTCGGTGGCGAGCGCGCGGGCGAGGCCCACGCGCTGCTGCATGCCGCCGGACAGCTCGTCGGGCCAGGACTTCTCCCAGCCCTTGAGGCCCGCGAGCTCCAGCGCCTCGGTGGCGCGCTTCTCGCGCTCGGCGCGCGGGACGCCCTGCACCTCGAGGCCGTAGCCGGCGTTCTCCAGAACGCTGCGGTGCGGGAAGAGCGCGAAGTGCTGGAAGACCATGCTGATCTTCTTGGAGCGCACCTCCCGCATCTGGCGGGCGCTCAGTTCGGTCAGGTCCTGACCGTCGAAGCGGACGTGACCGGCCGTCGGCTCCGACAGTCCGTTGAGCATGCGCAGCAACGTGGACTTGCCGGATCCCGAGAGACCCATGACGACGAAGATCTGGCCCGGCTCGACCTCGAAGGAGGCGTCGATCACGGCAGCGGTGGTGCCGTCGGCGCGCAGCTCCTCTCGGTCGGCTCCGTGGCGGATTTTCTCCACCGCGTCATCGGGTCGTCTGCCGAACACTTTGTACAAGTGCTCGGCCTGCAGCCTGGACACATACACCTCTCGGGTTGAACCAAGACGGCCCGCCTCCCCCGCCGGCGGGCCGTGGAGCGATGCGACATCTGCCCGCTTACCGATCGAAAAGTTGAATACGCGACCGGGTTCGCTCCGGGTGCGCCCCTGCCCCCACTTACGCGAAGCAAACCAAGGAGTGATCCAGTTCACATCCGTTGCGTTCTCGGCACGGCAGGGCGCGATGCGCAACGCGGCCGTCTCGTCGCGACGGCGCGGCCGGGGGCTCCGTACGCTGCGCGGTCGCGCTGTCGGTGCCGTGCGGCATGATGCGCGATGTGACTCAGCGAACTCGACGGCTCATGCTCCTCGACACGGCGTCCCTCTACTTCCGGGCCTATTTCGGCGTCCCGGAGTCCGTGAAGGCGCCGGACGGCACCCCGGTCAACGCCGTGCGCGGACTGCTCGACTTCATCACCCGCCTCGTCCAGGACCACCGGCCGGACGACCTGGTCGCGTGCATGGACGCGGACTGGCGCCCGCACTGGCGCGTCGAGCTCATCCCCTCGTACAAGGCGCACCGCGTCGCCGAGGAGGTCCCGCAGGGCCCGGACGCCGAGGAGACCCCCGACACCCTCGCCCCGCAGGTGCCGGTCATCGAGGCCGTCCTCGACGCGCTCGGCATCGCCCGCGTCGGCGTCGAGGCGTACGAGGCGGACGACGTGATCGGCACCTTCGCGGCCCGCGCCACCGGCCCCGTGGACATCGTCACCGGCGACCGCGACCTCTATCAGCTGGTGGACGACGAGCGCGGCATCCGCGTCCTCTATCCCCTGAAGGGCGTCGGCACCCTCCAGACGACGGACGAGGCGTGGCTCCGCGAGAAGTACGGCGTGGACGGTCCCGGCTATGTGGACCTGGCGCTGCTGCGCGGCGACCCGAGCGACGGGCTGCCCGGCGTGCCCGGCATCGGCGAGAAGACGGCGGCCAAGCTCCTGGACGCGTTCGGCGACCTGGCCGGGATCATGGCCGCCGTCGACGACCCGAAGTCGAAGCTCACGCCGTCGCAGCGCAAGCGGCTCGACGAGTCCCGCGCATATGTGGCGGTCGCGCCGAAGGTCGTGCGGGTGGCACACGACGTCCCCCTGCCGGAGGTGGACCTCGCGCTCCCCCGTGAACCGCGCGACCCCGCCGCCCTGGACGAGCTGGCGGCCCGCTGGGGCCTCGGCGGCTCGCTGACGCGGCTTCTCTCCACCCTGCACACCTGAGGTGTTAGCTTAGGTAAACCTAAGTATTGTGGATCAGGGGAGGCCGTCGCCATGGCAGAACGTCCGGCACGCAAAGCACCGAAGGCCCACGTCGCACAGGTCGTGCGCACGGAACGGCTGTCCCCGCACATGCAGCGCGTGGTCCTCGGCGGCGAGGGCCTCGCCGAGTTCACGGCGGGCGAGTGCACCGACCACTACGTGAAGCTGCTCTTCGACGCCGAAGGCGTCACCTACCCGGAACCCTTCGACATGCAGCGCATCCGCGAGGAGTTCCCGCGCGAGCAGTGGCCGGTGACGCGGACGTACACGGTGCGCTGGTGGGACGCCGAGACCCGCGAGCTGGCCCTCGACTTCGTCATCCACGGCGACGAGGGCCTCGCGGGACCGTGGGCGCGCGACGTCGAGCCGGGCGCCACGGTCCGCTTCCTCGGCCCCGGCGGCGGGTACGCCCCTGACGCGGCCGCCGACTGGCACCTCCTCGCCGGCGACGAGAGCGCCCTGCCCGCCATCGCCGCCGCGGCCGAGGCGCTGCCCCCGGGAGCCGTCGCCCGCATCTTCATCGAGGTCGAGGGCCCCGCGGAGGAGCAGAAGATCGCGACGGACGCGGAGATCGTCTGGCTGCACCGCGGCGACCGCCCGGTCGGCCGGCTCCTGGTCGAGGCCGTCCGCGCACTGGAGTTCCCCGACGGCGACCTCCACGCCTTCGTCCACGGCGAGGCAGGCTTCGTGAAGGAGCTGCGCCGCTACCTCCGCGTGGAACGCGAGGTGCCGCGTGAGCGACTCTCCATCTCCGGCTACTGGCGCCTCGGCCACAACGAAGACGGCTGGCAGGCCTCCAAGCGCGAGTGGAACGCCCAGGTGGAGGCGGAGCAGGAGCGGGCGGCCTGACCCGCGTCACACCAAGCCTGACCCACGTCACACCAAGGCGACGGGCCCGTCATCCCTGATACGGGCGTGCAGATGCATGTCGTGCCAGCCGTCCTCGTGGAGCAGCGCACTCCGCTTCGTGCCCTCCGGTGTGAAGCCCGTCTTCAGGGCCACGCGGCAGGACGCCTCGTTGGCCGTCGAATGGGTCAGCTCCAGGCGGTGCAGGCCCACTTCGTCGAAGGCCCAGTCCGTGAGCGTGGCGACGGCGCGGGGGGCGACGCCGCGGCCGCGTGCCGACGGCATCGTCCAGTACGCGACCTCCGCCTGGCCGTCGCCGAGGACGATGCACCGCAGGGCGACCCGGCCGACGACCTCGCCGGTGTCGGCGTCGGCGACCGCCCAGTACGCGTCGCGCTCGTCCGCCCAGGCCCTGCGCCAGCCCTCTATCCAACCCCGCACCTCGCTCTCGGAGTCGGCCACGCGCGCGTGCCAGCGCTGCATCACCGGGTCCTGGAACGCCTCGTACACGGCGGGCGCGTCCTCCGTCTCCCAGGGACGGACGACCAGGCCGCCCCCCGCGACGGGAAGCGTCGGCTGCGGACGGCGGGCGAGCGTGCCGGCCGCGACGATGTCGGAGATCTTGAAAGGCATGGGCGCATCGTGCCAGCGGGGCCCAGGTGGCGGCAGTGGATTTCCGGGGCGCACATGAGCCCCCGGGTCCCGCACCCGCGCGCCCCGCACACCATCCGCCCCCACAGCCCCACGAACGCACCCCGTCACCACCGCCCGCCCCGTGACCTGCGCCGTCCTCCCCCGGTGCGCCGCCCCGTACGCTGACCCCCTGATGACACGCAAGCCCCGCATCCCGCCCGCCCCGCTCCCCCAGCGCGACGGCGTCGACCCCACCCGGGTCAGACTGCCGGCCGACGGAGCGTGGCCCACCGTGCGCGACCACCTGGTGGAGCGGCTCGCGGCCGGGCCGGGTGTCGTCGACGCGATGCTGCGGGACGGCAGGATCGTCGGCGCGGACGGCACACCGGTGCCCGCCGACGCGCCCTACGCGCCGGGAGCCTTCGTCTGGTTCCACCGGGACCTCCGCCCGGAGGTCCCCGTGCCGTTCGCCCTCGACGTCGTCCACCGCGACGAGCACATCGTCGTCGTCGACAAGCCGCACTTCCTCGCGACGATGCCGCGCGGCAGCCACGTCACCCAGACCGCCCTCGCCCGGCTGCGCAAGGAACTCGGCATCCCGACGCTCGGCGCCGCGCACCGCCTGGACCGGCTGACCGCCGGACTGCTCCTGTTCACCGTGCGGCCCGAGGAACGCGGCGCGTACCAGACGCTGTTCAGCGAGCGCCGCGTGCAGAAGGAGTACGAGGCCGTGGCCCCGTACGACCCGGACGTGCCGCTCCCGCGGACCGTACGCAGCCACATCGTCAAGGAGCGCGGGATCATCGCGGCGTACGAGGTGGCGGGCGCGCCGCCGAACAGCGAGAGCCGGATCGAGCTCGTCGAGCACCGCGCCGGTCTCGGCCGCTACCGCCTCACCCCGCACACCGGCCGCACCCACCAACTCCGCGTCCACATGAACGCGTTGGGCCTGCCGATCCTCGGCGACCCGGTCTATCCCGTGGTGGCCGGACCCGTGCCGCCGGACGACTTCCGGCGGCCCCTGCAACTCCTGGCGCGCGTCCTGGAGTTCACGGATCCGGTCACGGGCGTCGCGCACCGCTTCGTCAGCGGGCGGACACTGGGCTCCTGGGCCGCGTACGACACCTGGGCGCGGTAGCAGCCGTCAGTAGCCGCGCCACCAGGTGAGGAAGCGCTGCCAGGCGCCCTTGGGCCGGGCGGCTTCGGGGCTCGCGGCCTGGGCGGCGGCCGCCGACTGTGCGACCGGGGCGGCGGTCTCCGGCCTGCGCGGCGGCGGGGACGACACCTGCCAGTCCCTGCGCGGCGTCGGCACCTGCGCCGAGGGGCGGGCGGTCACGTCCTGCGGGGGCCGCGGCGCGAACTTGACCGGCAGCTCCACCAGATGCCGGGACATGATCGTCGACGTCCACCGCAACTCGCTCTCGTCGATGTCCAGTTCGACGTCCGGCAGCCGCATCAGGAGCGCGTCGACACCCGTGTCCGCGATGGCGCGGCCGATGTCCTGGCCCGGGCATTCGTGCGGCCCGCCGCCGAACGCGAGGTGCGAGCGGTTGCCCTGCATGTTGGCGGCGAGATCGGGCCGTACGACCGGATCGACGTTGCCCGGCGCGATGCCCATGATCAGGCCGTCACCCGCCCGGATCCGCTGCCCGCCGAGCTGGGTGTCCTGCTTGGCGAAGTAACCGATCATCGCGCTGAACGGCGGCTCGTCCCACAGGGACTGCTCGACCGCCTCGGGGACCGTCATCTGGCCGCCGCTGAGCTGGGCGCGGAAGCGCGGGTCGGTGAGGACCATCCGCAGGACGTTCGCGATGAGGTTGGCGGTGGCCTCGTACGCGGCGATGAGCACCAGGCGCAGGTGGGCGCCGACCTCGTCGTCGGTGAGCTGCGCGGGATGCGCGATGAGGTTGCTGGTGAAGTCCTCCTCGGGGTTGGCGCGGCGCCGCGCCACGAGCCCCATCAGGACCTCCATCACGTACGCGTTGCTGGCGATGGCGGTGTCGGTGCCCTTGATCATGTCGCGGGCGGACTGCACCATGCGCTCGTTGTACTCCTCGGGCATGCCGAGGACGTGGCACATCACCATCATCGGCAGGTGCTCGGCGAACCGGCTGACGAGGTCGGCGCGGCCGTCCTGGCAGAAGTCGTTGAGGAGGTGGTTGGTGTAGCGGTTGATGTAGCGGCGGATGCCGCGGTGGTCGATGCCCGACATGGCGCCGGTGACCGCGCCGCGCAGCCGCTGGTGCTCGTCGCCCTCGACGAAGCTGCACATCGGCTGCCAGGTGAAGACGGGCGCGAGCGGGTGGTCGAGCCCCGCCGAGCCGTCCTGCACCGCTCGCCAGCGGCGCGAGTCACGCGTGTACTGCGAGGGGGTCCGCACCATGTGGAGGTTCTCGCTGTGGCCGAGCACCGCCCACATCGGCACGTCGTTGTGGATCAGCACGGGCGCCACCGCGCCGTGCTCGGCGCGCAGCTTCTCGTACAGGCCCGCGAGGTCGGCGTCCGCCTCGGGGCCGTACAGCCTGCGCAGGCCGCCGGGGCCGAGGCCGTGGGCGGGACAGCCGACGGGCGGCCCGGCGGTCGGGTCGTCGGTGCCGGGCCAGGAGGGGGAGGCAGGAGTCGTCACGGTCGTCGCTCCGGGTTTCGCTGAAGGGTTCCGGGTTGCTGGATACGGGGTGCGGGCGCGGTCAGACGCGGGTCACCGTCAGGGAGTGGAGATAGCGCATCAGGGTCATCAGGACGTCCCGGCTCGACTCCCTGCGGCGGGCGTCGCACGCCATGATCGGCACGGCCGGTTCCAGGTCGAGCGCCCTGCGGAGCGTCTCGACCGGGTGGACGGGCGCGTCCGGGAAGTCGTTGACGGCCACGACGAACGGCACGCCGCGCTCCTCCAGACGGCCGATCACGTCGAAGCTGACTTCGAGGCGGCGGGTGTCGATGAGCACGACCGCGCCGAGCGCGCCTTCGAAGAGGCCGTTCCACAGGAACCAGAAGCGTTCCTGGCCGGGGGTGCCGAAGAGGTAGAGGACGAGCTCCTCGGAGATGCTGATGCGCCCGAAGTCCATCGCCACGGTGGTGGCCGTCTTGGACTCGGAGCCGTAGTTGTCGTCAACCCCGATGCCCGCCTGGGTCATGGTCTCCTCGGTGGTCAGCGGGCGGATCTCGCTGACCGAGCCGACCATCGTCGTCTTGCCGACCCCGAAGCCGCCCACGATCACGACCTTCACGGCGGCCGTGGCGGTGTGCGGCAGGACGTCCTCGCTGCGCGGGCCGGAGATCGTGTCGGTGGTCTCAGAGTTTCTGAAGTCCATGCATCACCGCTTCGAGGAGGGATCGGTCGGGGAGCGCGGAGCGGACGATGGGAGCGCGCGCCTGGACGAGGTCGGTCGCCAGTAACTCCGTCAGGACGACGGTCACGACGCTGAACGGCAGCGCCATGTAGGCCGAGAGCTCGGCGACGGACAGCGGGGTCGCGCACAGCCGCAGGATCGCGGAGTGCTCCGGCTGGGCCATGGGCGACGCCTCGCCCTGCGCGACGATCAGGGTGACGAGGTCGAGCGGGGCCCGCTCGGAGTCCTCGCCGGTGAGGATGTACAGCCGCTCCGGGTTCTCGGGGCCGCGGCGCTCCCGCTGCGGGGGCGTGCCGTGGTCCGGCGGGTCCGCGCCCCGCTCCGAGCCGTGGGAGGAGTCTTGCGGAGGAGTCATACGGCCTGCCCGTCACGCCTGGGCGGACTCGTCAGGTGTGCCCCGATGCGGACGACGAGGTCGCGCATGCGGGTGCCGATGAGGCCCGCGTCGACGGTCTCGTCGGCGAGCACGGCGAGGTAGGCGCCCGCGCCCGCTGCCATCAGGTAGAAGTAGCCGCCGTTGATCTCGATGATGACCATCTTCATGCCGCCGTCGCTGTGCGGGATCTCGGTGGCGACGGCGGCGGCGAGGGACTGCAGCCCCGCGCAGGCCGCGGCGATGCGGTCGGCCGCGTCGGGGTCGCCGCCGTAGCGCGCGATGCGCAGGCCGTCGGCGGAGAGCACCACGATCTGCCGGGTCTGCGGCACCCCGTCGGCGAGTTCCTTCAGCATCCAGTCGAAGTTGGCGCGTTGCTGGATCACTGCCAGTCCCTCTCGTCGGCGCTGCCGTGGTTGTTCTGCGGGGGCACCGGGTCGGAGCCGTCCTGCTGGTTCTCTCCCTTGACGCCCTTCATGAACGCCTCGATCCACAGGCCCGGTTCGGGCTCGTCCCGCTTGGGCGCGGGCGGGGGCGGCGCGGTGGCGGCGGCGTGGGCCTCGGCGATCCGCTGGGCCTCGGCCTCCTGGGCGTACCGCTCCTTGAGGGAGATCTTGACGCGGCTGCGGCGCTGCGGCAGGCCGCCGGAGGTCCACTCGGTGACCTCGGGGACGTCGTCCTCCACGGTCGCGGTCGCGGTGAGCGGGGAGCGCAGCGGCGGGCCCGCGGTGACGACGCGCGGCTTCTTGCGGCGGATGTTGCGGGCGGGCTCCTCGATGGTCCGTCCGGCGTTGTCCACGCGCGGCACGGCGGAGGCGCCGATGCCGTGGGCGAGGCCGGGCGCGGGCCCGGTGGTCATCATCTCGCGCGGCACGATGAGCACCGCGCGGACCCCGCCGTACGCGGACTGCCGCAGGGAGACCTGGAGGTTGTACATCTGCGAGAGGCGGCCGACGACGGCCATGCCGAGGCGGGGCGTCTCACCGAGGTCGTTGAGGTCGATGCCGGCCTGTGCCTGGGCCAGCATGCGCTCGGCCCGGGCCCGCGCCTCTTCGCTGAGGCTGACGCCGCCGTCCTCGATCTCGACGGCGATGCCGGTCTGCACCTCGACGGCGGTGACGTGCACCTTGGTCTGCGGGGGCGAGTACCGGGTGGCGTTGTCGAGGAGTTCGGCACAGGCGTGGATGAGGGGCTCGACGGACGTGCCGTGGATGGCGACGTCGGCGATGGAGTGCAGTTCGACGCGCGGGTAGTCGAGGATCCGGGACATCGCGCCGCGCAGCACGCTGAACAGCGGTACGGGCTTGGGCCACTGGCGGCCGGGGCGGGCACCGCCGAGCACCGCGATGGAGTCGGCGAGCCGGCCGATCAGGGCGGTGCCGTGGTCGATGCGCAGGAGGTCGTCGAAGACCTCGGGGTTGCGGCCGTGGAACTCCTCCATCTCGCGCAGTTCGGCGGCCTGCTGGTGGACGATCGACTGGACGCGCCGGGCGATGTTCACGAAGGCGCGCTGCGCGGACTCGCGCATCGCTTCCTCGTGGTCCAGGGTGTCGAGGACGGAGCGGAGCAAGTCCCGCTGCGAGTCGGGGAGTTCGCGGTAGGCCTCGCTCTTGTCGACGACGTTGCGGATCACTTCCGCGGGCGCTTCGCCCTGCCGGAGCCGCCAGACGGCGTCGGGCAGGATCTCCCGGCCGAGGCGGACGGTCTCGTCGTCGTGGGATGCGATGCGCCGTTCGAGGTTGGCGAGTCGCTGTGCGTACTGCGTGCGCTGCCTCCGGACGGTCCGGCCGCGGCGTACCGCCTCGGCGCCGACCGCGACGACCATGAGGGTCGCGACGGCGCCGCACCAGCCGACGGCGGGCCTGGCCGGCGCCGCCACCGAGGCGACGGCGGCTCCGGTCGCCGCCGCCATCAGCATGGCGGGCAACAACAACACGCGCGCGTAAGGGACTTCTCGGCCACCGGGAGGCGATTGAACACTCACCATGTATGCCCTCTGAACACTCGTCTTGGGGGATATGACGTCTTCGGACGATGACGGAACATGTTTTCGGGGATGACGAAACGAACTAACGGAAGATTTGGGAACAAGCGCGCGAATGTATCGCAACTCGTTTCAACTCGCCGCGCTCCGGGCGAGCTTAGTCCGCCGAAATCATCGCCGAGTCATATTCGGCAACCCCCTGCAAAGGGCTCGCCGAGGGGCATACACTCTCCCCTTTTGCACGCCTCGCAACCCTTCGAACACATGGAGTAACGTCGGAAGGGCATACGGAACGGGCGCGTCCGACGACCGGTCGGTCGAGGAACGCGCCCGTGTTCAGCCGATGCCGCTGTCTCAGCCCACCGAGCTGTACGCCACGACACCGCGCAGGAGCTGGTCGACGGCCTTGCGGGCGTTCCTCGCGACCGTGCTGCCCTCGCGCGGCGCCGCCGCGGAGATCTGGCCGAGGACGTCGATGACCTGCTTGCACCAGCGCACGAAGTCACCGGCCGGCATCTCGGCCTCGCGCAGCACCTCGTCGAGGCCCTTGTCGTTCGCCCACATGTACGCCGCCCAGGCGAAACCGAGGTCGGGCTCGCGCTGCCCCACACCCTCGGCCTGACTGATCTTGAACTCCTCCTCAAGACCGTCCAGGCGGCCCCAGATCCGCACCATCTCGCCCAGCGCCGCCTTCGCCGCCCCGGACGGCAGCTTGGGCGCGAGCGCGTCGTCACCGACCCGCGACTCGTACACCAACGCCGAGACGCACGCGGCCAGTTCCGCCGGGTTCAGCCCCTCCCACACGCGGGCGCGCAGGCATTCGCTGGCCAGCAGGTCCAGCTCGCCGTACAACCGGGCGAGCCGCTTGCCGTGCTCGGTGACCTCGTCACCGCGGAGGTAGTCGAGCTCGGTGAGGAGCGCGACGATGCGGTCGAAGGTGCGGGCGATGGTGTTCGTCCGCCCCTCGATGCGGCGCTCCAGCTGCGCGGTGTCGCGCTTGAGGCGGTGGTACCGCTCGGCCCAGCGGGCGTGGTCCTCGCGCTCGTCGCAGCCGTGGCAGGGGTGGGCGCGCAGCTCGGTGCGCAGCCGTGCGATCTCCTGGTCGTCCGCGGCCGCCGCGCGCCCCTTGCGGTGCCGGTCGGGGACGATGTGCCCGGCCTTGGTGCGCAGCGCGGACGCCAGGTCGCGGCGGGACTGCGGCGAGCGGGCGTTGAACGACTTGGGGATGCGCATGCGCTCCAGGGCCTCGACGGGCACCGGGAAGTCCATCGACGCGAGCCGCTTGACCTGCCGCTCGGCGGTGAGCACCAGCGGGCGCGGCCCGTCCACGTGGTCGAAGCCGCGGTGGCCGTTGGCCCGCCCGGCGGGCAGGCCCGGGTCGAGGACGAGCGCGAGGCCCGCGTACTTCCCCGTGGGGACGTGGATGACGTCCCCCGGCTTCAGCTTCTCCAGCGCGGCGGCGGCAGCGGCCCTGCGCTGGGCGGCGCCCTGCTTGGCGAGCTCCGTCTCGCGGTCCTTCAGCTGGCGGCGCAGCCGCGCGTACTCCTCGAAGTCGCCCAGGTGGCAGGTCATGGAGGCTTTGTAGCCCTCCAGGCCCTCTTCGTTCTTCTGCACCTGACGGGAGATCCCGACGACCGACTTGTCGGCCTGGAACTGCGCGAAGGACGTCTCCAGGAGCTCGCGCGAGCGGTGCCGCCCGAACTGCTCGACCAGGTTCACCGCCATGTTGTACGACGGCTTGAAGCTGGAGCGGAGCGGATACGTGCGGGTGCCCGCGAGGCCCGCCAGGTGCTCGGGGCTCATGGCGCGCTGCCAGAGCACCACCGCGTGGCCCTCCACGTCGATGCCGCGGCGCCCGGCACGACCGGTCAGCTGTGTGTACTCGCCCGGGGTGATGTCGGCGTGCTGCTCGCCGTTCCACTTGACGAGCTTCTCCAGGACCACGCTGCGCGCGGGCATGTTGATGCCGAGCGCGAGGGTCTCGGTGGCGAAGACGGCCTTGACGAGGCCGCGCACGAACAGCTCCTCGACGACCTCCTTGAAGGTGGGCAGCATGCCCGCGTGGTGCGCCGCGATGCCGCGCTCCAGCCCCTCCAGCCATTCGTAGTAGCCGAGGACGTGGAGGTCCTCGTTCGGAATGGAGGCCGTGCGCTCCTCGACGATCTCGCGGACCGTCATCCGCGCCTCGTCGTCGTTCAGCCGGAGGCCCGCGTACAGACACTGCTGCACCGCGGCCTCGCAGGCCGCGCGGCTGAAGATGAACGTGATCGCGGGCAGCAGGCCCTCGGCGTCGAGCCGCTCGATGACCTCGGGGCGGCCCGGCGTCCAGATCCGCGACCGCTGGCGGCGCTCCCGCTCGCGGTCGGCCTCGCGGATCATCTTGCCCTTGCGGCGGTCGCGCGGGTTGTACGAGCGGCTGGCCTCCATGCGCGCCATGCGTGTGAGGTCCGGATTGACCGCCTTCTTGTGGCCCTCGCCCTCCTCGAAGAGGTCGTACATCCGGCGCCCGGCCAGCACGTGCTGGAAGAGCGGCACGGGCCGGTGCTCGGAGACGATCACTTCGGTGTCGCCGCGGACGGTGTCGAGCCAGTCGCCGAACTCCTCCGCGTTCGACACGGTGGCCGACAGGGAGACCAGCGTCACCGACTCCTGGAGGTGGATGATCACTTCCTCCCAGACGGCGCCACGGAAGCGGTCCGAGAGGTAGTGCACCTCGTCCATGACCACATAGCCGAGGTTCAGCAGCGACTGCGAGCCCGAATACAGCATGTTCCGCAGGACTTCGGTGGTCATGACGACCACCGGGGCGTCGCTGTTGACGCTGTTGTCGCCGGTGAGCAGGCCGACCTTGTCCGCGCCGTATCTCTTGGAGAGGTCGGCGTACTTCTGGTTGGAGAGCGCCTTGATGGGCGTGGTGTAGAAGCACTTCTTGCCCTGGCGGAGCGCGAGGTGCACGGCGAACTCGCCGACGATCGTCTTGCCCGAGCCCGTGGGGGCGGCCACGAGCACGCCCTTGCCCGCCTCCAGCGCCTGGCAGGCCTCGATCTGGAAGGGGTCGAGGCCGAATTCGTACATCTCGCGGAAGGACGCGAGCGCGGTGGCCTGCTCGGCAGCGCGCTTGCGCGCCGCCGCATACCGCTCGGCCGGTGAGAGGTCCTCTGTCATCGTGCTTTCGAGACTACCGGCCACCACTGACAACGGACGATCATTATCGTCGGCTCACGGGGCCAGGACCCGCACCGCCCCCGGCACGCACTCCGCGGTCAGCGGCAGCGCGCCCAGCGGCTCCCCGTCCGCGTAACCGGTGACACCGGGCGCGGCGAGCTCGACCCTGGCCGCGCGGTGCACGGTGACCTTCGGATGGTCGAGGTGCGTGCCCTTGTAGACCCGCGGGAAGACCTTGAGCAGCGTCGTACGGCTGCAGGCCCCCACCACCGTGACGTCGAAGAGACCGTCGCCCATGTCGGCGCCGGCGCAGATCCGCATGCCGCCGCCGTACGACGGTCCGTTGCCGACCGCGACCAGCGTGGCCTCCACCTCGTGGACGTCCCCGCCGTCCAGGGTGACGCGGTACGGGATCGGCTTGAGGGCGGCCAGCTCGGCGACCATCGCGAGGTCGTACTTGAAGCGCCCCGTGGGCCACCGCATCCGGTTGCCCCGGTCGTTGACGCGCGAGTCGAAGCCCGAGGCGAGCACCGTCCCGAACCAGGTCCCGCCGGCCCTGCCCAGGTCGACGTCGCGGGTGCGCGCCCCCTTGAGCGCCTCGGCCACGGTCTCCCCCGCGGCGGCGGGGTCGCGCACCGGGAGGCCGAGGGCCCGCGCGAAGTCGTTGCCGGTCCCGACCGCGATCACCCCGAGCGGGGTGCGCGTCCCGGCGACGGCTTGGAGCGCGAGGCTCGCCATGCCGTCGCCGCCGACGGCTATCAGCGCCCCCGTGCCGCCGTCGACCGCCTCGCGGGCCCGCCGCAGCGCGTCGGGGGCGTCCTCACCGATGACCGTTCGCACGGAGAAGCCGCGGGCCCGCAACGCGGAAGCGGCCGGCTGCGCCGCGTGGGCGCCCCGGCCGCGGCCCGCGGTGGGATTGACGAAGAGGGTGATCTCGCTGGTCACGGCCGGACCCTACAAGGTCAGGTCACGTCGTCGAAACCGTTCACACGATGATCGGCCCGGCCGGTGCCCGCCTGCTCCGGCAGCGCCTGCGGCGACCGCACCGATTCGACCTCGCCGACGGCCTCTGGCGTGAGGTCGATGTCGGAGGCCTCGTCGTCGTCGAGCTCGGCGTCCGGGTCGTTGCGACGGCGGCGCGCGTCGTTCAGGAACGAGATGCCGACGGCCATGAAGTAGAGGACGACGATCGGTCCCGCGAGCGCGATCATGCCGACGGGGTCGGTGGTCGGGGTCGCCACGGCGCCGAAGATGAAGACGCCCATGACCACGCCGCGCCACCACGTGAGCATGCGGCGGCCGGTCACCATCCCCGTCATGTTGAGCATCACCAGGAGCAGCGGCAGCTCGAAGGAGATGCCGAAGACGAGGACCATCCTGACGGTGAAGTCGAGGATCTTGTCCATCGCGAGGAGGTTCTCGGCCTGGTCGGGCGTGATGCTGATCAGGACCCGCATGCTGACCGGCATGATCGTGTACGCCAGCCAGGCGCCCCCGAAGAAGAGCGGCACGGCGGCGGAGACGAACCAGTAGGTGTACTTCCGCTCGTGCTTGTGCAGGCCGGGCGCGACGAACGCCCACAGCTGGTACAGCCAGACCGGGCTCGACACGATGATGCCGACCATGAGGCTGACCTTCACCGTGGTGGTGAAGGGCGACAGCAGGTCGTTGAACGTCACCTTCGCGCAGTGGCCGCCCGTCGGGTCCATGCCCGGCTTGCAGCGCGGCACCGGATCAGCCAGGAACTCCATCAGGTCCTGGCTGTAGAAAGCCGCCACGATCGATACGACCGTGATGGCGAGGAGCCCCTTCGCGAGCCGGTTGCGGAGCTCGCGCAGGTGCTCCGCGAGGGACATCCGCCCCTCGGGGTCCTTCTCCTTCTTGCGGGCAGACTTGAGCAACCCACGTCCTCATCTCGTGCGGCAGGCCGGCCGTCGTCGCCGGCCTTGGATCAGCGCTGCGTCGTGCGGTCGGTCGGCTCGGTGACCGGGCGCGAGCTGGTCACGTCGCCGGGGGCAGCCTGGATCGTGCGCTTCTGGAGGGCGGGGTCGCTCGGCGGGTCGGCCGGGGCGGCGGTGTCGTCCTTGCCCTCGGACTTCATGGCCTTGGCCTCGCTCTTGAGGATGCGGGCCGACTTGCCGAGGGAGCGCGCCATGTCGGGCAGCTTCTTGGCTCCGAACAGCAGGACGATGATGACGAGGATGAGAATGATCTCGGTGGGGCCGAGCCTACCCATAGCTGTATACCTTCTTCACCGAGGCGACAGGAGTCTGGTTGCCCGGCAGACCGGACATACATCCGATCTCCCGCGCTGACAGCGATCGTAACCCCCCGGGGTAAACGCTCGGCAATCCCCGCGCATACTCCGAGTGCGGCCCCCGCCTCGATCCCGGGCCGTGTCCGCAGCGTACCCGCCCCTCTCGGGGAGTTGACAGGTCGCGAACCCTAAAGAACCCCTCGTCCCGCATCGGCCACACGGGCCGCGGCCTTCTCCAGGTCCTCCGCGGCCCGGTTGATCTTCCCTGTGGTCTCGGTCACCTGACGCGCGAGGCGCTGCGCCTCCACGAAGACCCTGACCGCCAGTACGCCGAGGACGGCGAGGCCCAAGAAGCCCGCCGCGATCGCGAGCATCGCCCAGAACATGCGCCGAGCCTAGACGGTCGAGTGCAGACGCAGCGTCCGCACCCCGCCGCGGGTGAGGAGTTCGACGATGCGCTCCCCCGCGGGCTTGCGCACCGCGGCCCCGCACTCGGGGCAGGTGAAGGAGTAGAAGGTGGTGCGGCGGCTGGCGCCGATCGCGAGCCGCAGCGCCCCGGCGGAGAGCTCGAAGCGTGCGCGGCAGTCCGGGCAGGCGGCCGTGAAGAAGACGGGGGCGGGCCGCGGCTGCGCCGGCACCCCGGGCAGCCCGGACATCGTCGGTGTGCTCAACGCCCTTGCTCCTGACTGTCGTGGTCCCTCTCGTACGCCGCGACGTCCCTCTCGTACGTCTCGACGCCCTTGTCGTACGTCTCGACATCCCTGTCGTACGCCTCGAGGGCTTCCCGTGCCGCCTGCCGTGCGCTCTCCGCGAGCTGCGCCGGGGAGACGATCCGGCCGTCCCTGCCGAGCCGCAGCGCGAGCCGGCGCAGCGAGGCGGGCTCGGGGGTGCGCAGCGTGATCCGCAGACCGCCGTCGGGCAGCTCCTCGGCGCTGTCGTGCGGGTAGTACTCGGCGACCCAGCGACCGCCGGGTCCCACCTCGACGACGACCTCCGGGTCCTCGGCGGCGGGCTGCACGAGGCCTTCGGAGAGGTCGCGCAGCTCCACCTCGGGCGGCGCGGACGGCTCGTCGAGGATCTTGATCTCGGCGACGCGGTCGAGGCGGAAGGTGCGCCGCGCCTCGGAGCGCCTGCACCACGCCTCCACATAGGTGTGGCCGACGCTCACCAGGCGGATCGGGTCGATCTCGCGCTCGGTGACCTCGTCGCGGGCGGGTGAGTAGTAGCGGATCCAGAGCCTGCGGCGCTCGGAGATGGCCCGGTCGACGTCGGCGAAGACGCCGCCCTCGGACTCGAAGGTCACCGAGAGGCGCGAGCTGGCGCCCGCCGCCTCGCCCGCCGCGGTCTCCAGCTTCGCGGTGGCGCGCAGCAGCGCGAGGCGGTCGCTCTCGCGCAGGCCGGGCAGCGTGGCCACGGCGCGGGCGGCGACGAGCAGGGCGGTCGCCTCGTCGGCGGCGAGCCGCAGCGGGGCCGCGACGTCGTCGGGGTTGTGCCACCAGATGCGGTCGCCGTCGGTGTCGATGTCGAGGAGGTCGCCGCCGCGGAAGCTGGTCCCGCACATCGGCAGCACGTCGAGGTCGGAGATCAGCTCGTCGGTGGTGATGCCGAAGGCGCGGGCGACGTCGCCGACGTGGGCGCCGGGGCGCTCGCGCAGATAGGTCACCAGCGACAGCATCCGCCGCGTCTGGTCGATGGCGTTCGAGGCCATTGGTCTTCCGTTCCCCTCAGCCCTTGGCCACGGCGCGCAGCCGGTCCACGACGTCGGCCCGCAGCTCGGCGGGCTCCAGGACCACCACGTCGGGCCCGAACTCCACCAGCCAGGCATCCAGCCCGTGGCCGTACGGAATCTCCAACTCCGCCCAGCCGTCGCCCAGTTCCCGCACGGCGACGGCCTTGGCCCGCAGCGGGTAGCCGGCGTCCGTGCGCAGCCGGATCAGAGCGGTGCGGTCGGCGGTCTCCCCCGCCCAGCTTGCGACAGTCTCACGGACCGTGACGACGTCCGGGACGTCCGCCGTGTACTTCCCCGCGCGGGCGCGCACCTTTCCGGTGATCCGGGAGAGCCGGAAGACCCGCTCGGCACCCCGGTCGCGGTCCCAGCCCGCGAGGTACCAGTGGCCGCGCCAGCACTCCAGCGCCCAGGGCTCCACGTGCCGCTGCTCGGGGCGGGCGGCGGTGGCCTTGCGGTAGTCGAAGACGACGGGACGGCGGTCCCGGCAGGCGAGCATCAGCGGCTCGAAGGCCGCCTCGTGCGCGGGGATCCTGGGCTCCAGGGCGCTGTGCGCACCGTACGGGTCCACGCCCTCGGGCAGGCCCGCGGCGCGCAGCTTCTGCAGGGCACCGCTGGCGGCGCCGGCGAGCCTGGCCTGCTGCCAGACCTTGGCGGCCAGGCCGAGGGCCGCGGCCTCCTCGGCGTCGAGAGTGATGGGCGGCAGGCGGTTGCTGTCGCGGCGTGCGAGGTAGCCGACCTCGCCCTCGAGGTTCTCCACGGTCTCGATGACCAGGCCCAGCTCGCGCAGATCGTCCTTGTCGCGCTCGAACATCCGGTTGAAGGAGTCGTCGGATCCGGCCGCCCGGCCTCCCGCCCCTGAGGCCTCGACGTACGCCTCGATGGAGTCCCGAAGCTCGCGCTTGCTGAGCGGCCGCCGGGTCCCGAGCAGGCACAGCGCAAGATTCATCAGCCGCTCGGCCTTGGCAATGGCCATCGACGCCCTTTCTCGGCTGTTCAGATTGTGCTTCCGACCGATGACCGTACCGCCCCGGGGTGTCGGGGCAAAAGCCGAGGGCCCATGCCGGACAGGCATGGACCCTCGGCGAAAGGATCAGGTCAAGGACGTCCTCAGACGGAGACCAGGTCGCAGACGAAGATCAGCGTCTCGCCCGGGGCGATGCGGCCGCCGCCGGCACCGCGGTCGCCGTACGCCAGGTGGGCCGGGATGGTCAGCTCGCGCCGGCCGCCGACCTTCATGCCCTGCACGCCCTGGTCCCAGCCGGAGATGACCTGGCCGGCGCCCAGCTGGAACTCCAGCGGGTTGCCGCGGTTCCAGCTCGCGTCGAACTCCTCGCCCGTGCTGAAGGCCACGCCCACGTAGTGGACCTTGACGAAGTCGCCCGCCTTGGCGACCGGCCCGTCACCCTCCCAGATGTCCTTGATCTGCAGATCGGCCGGCGGCTCGCCGACAGGGAAGTCGACCTCGGGCTTGTCAATGCTCACGAAAATGCTCCTGCTTGATACGAAAGGTCAGCTCGGACAGTCTTACATCCCCGAGGGCTCAGGCCTTCGCGAGGATGTCCACGCAGAAGACCAGCGTGGAGTCCTTCTTGATCGAGCTGCCCTGCGGCGGCTGGTCGCCGTACCCCAGCTCCGGCGGGATCACGATGAGGACGCGGCTGCCGACCTTCTTGCCCGTCAGGCCCTGCGCCCAGCCCTTGACGACCTGCGCCAGCTGGAACTGGGCGAGCTGACCGCTCTTGTACGAGGAGTCGAACTCCTTGCCGTCGGCCCAGAGCACACCCTTGTACTGGCACAGGAGGCTGTCGGTCTCCTTGACCTTGTCGCCGTCGCCCTCCAGGACGTACGAAGCGACGAGCTTCTTGGGGGCGTCGGTCTTCGGGACGTCGATCGAGGGGGCCTTGCCGTCGGTGTTCGTGCCGACCTTGGGCAGGTCCTTGTTGGACTGCGCGACCTCCTTGCCCTCCACCGAGCTCTTGGAGTTGAAGGTGCCGACGAGGTCGACGACGAACACCAGGGTGTCCGAGCCCTTGATGCCCGCCTGCTTGTTGCCCTCCTTGCCGTACCCCATCTTCGGCGGGATGGCGATCTCCACGCGGCTGTCGAGCTTCTTGCCGACGAGCGCCTGGTCCCAGCCCGGGATGACCTGGCCGACGCCGATCGGGAAGACCGTGGGATTGCCGCGGTCGTACGAGTTGTCGAAGACCTTGGCCGTCGCCCAGATCTGGCCGAGGTAGTTGGCCTGCAGATAGTCGCCCTTGGCCACCTTCTTGCCCTTGCCCTCGATCAGGGTCTTGACGGCGAGGTCCGAGGACGGCTGGCCCTTGCCCTTGGCGACGGTCGGCTTCTCGCCGAACTTGTCGCCCTTCGTGATCTCGGGCAGCGGCCCGTCCACGATCTTCGCGGTCGGCGGGGCCGACGTGGCGTTCGTCGGACTGTCGGTGGGCTTGGACTTGGCCTTGTCGGCCTTGTCGTCACCACAACCTGCCAGCGTGAGCAGGCCGGCCGGGACGGCAAGGAGAAGTGAGCGTCGGCGCACGGTGGGGGCCTCGTATCGGTCGATCTTGTGGGTTGGCGTGCGCGCAACTCTACGGCGTGAGAAGGGCGCCGTACGAGGAACGTACGGCGCCCGTGTTGCGTTCCCGCAACGTCACTCGATTCCCTCGGGTCCCTCGCGATCCGGAGTTCACATGCCGGCGATGAGCTTCTCCACCCGGTCGTCCACGGACCGGAAGGGGTCCTTGCACAACACGGTGCGCTGTGCCTGGTCGTTGAGCTTGAGGTGGACCCAGTCGACCGTGAAGTCACGGCGCTGCTCCTGGGCTCGTCGGATGAAATCACCGCGCAGCCGCGCGCGAGTGGTCTGCGGCGGCACCGACTTGCCCTCGAAGATCTTCAAGTCGTTGCAGATGCGGGCGGCTTGCCCCTTCTTCTCCAGGAGGTAGTACAGCCCTCGACGACGGTGGATGTCGTGGTACGCGAGGTCTATCTGCGCGACCCTCGGGTGCGACATGGTCATGTTGTTCTTCGCGCGGTACCGCTCGATGAGCTTGTACTTCATGACCCAGTCGATCTCGGTGCCGATGCGGTCGAGGTCCTCGCTCTCGATCGCGTCCAGCGTGCGGCCCCACAGCTCCAGGACCTGCTCGACGGTGCCGGTGCGGATGCCGCGGCGGTCGACGAAGTCCACCGCCTTCTCGTAGTACTCACGCTGCACTTCGAGAGCCGAGGCCTCACGGCCACTGGCCAGGCGCACCTTGCGGCGCCCCGTGATGTCGTGACTGACCTCACGGATCGCCCTGATCGGGTTCTCCAGGGTGAGGTCCCGCATCACCGTGCCCGCCTCGATCATGCGCAGCACGAGGTCGGTGGCGCCGACCTTGAGGAGCATGGTCGTCTCGGACATGTTCGAGTCACCGACGATGACGTGGAGCCTGCGGTAGCGCTCGGCGTCCGCGTGCGGTTCGTCGCGGGTGTTGATGATCGGCCGGGACCGGGTGGTCGCGGAGGACACCCCTTCCCAAATGTGCTCGGCCCGCTGACTGACGCAGTACACGGCACCGCGCGGAGTCTGCAGCACCTTGCCCGCGCCGCACAGCAGCTGCCGGGTGACGAGGAACGGGATGAGGATGTCCGCGAGCCGGGAGAACTCCCCGTGACGGGCCACCAGATAGTTCTCGTGGCAGCCGTAGGAGTTTCCCGCCGAATCGGTGTTGTTCTTGAAAAGGTAGACGTCGCCCGCGATTCCCTCCTCGTGCAGGCGGCGCTCGGCGTCGACGAGCAGGCCTTCCAGAATGCGCTCGCCCGCTTTGTCGTGGGTGACCAGCTCGGTCACGTTGTCACATTCGGGTGTCGCGTATTCCGGATGTGACCCCACGTCGAGATACAGACGGGCGCCGTTCCGCAGAAAGACGTTGCTGCTGCGGCCCCATGACACAACACGGCGGAAGAGGTAGCGCGCCACCTCGTCAGGGGACAGGCGGCGCTGTCCCCTGAACGTGCATGTGACGCCGTACTCGTTCTCCAGCCCGAAAATGCGGCGGTCCATGACTGAACATTACGCCTGATGCCCGGCACTGAAACCGGGTTCGGCAGCACCGTTTCGATCATTTTCCGATGAACCCGCAACAACCCCGGATTCCACGGCCGGTACCAGTACCCGCGCCGTGGCCAGCAGAACCATCAGCGCCGCCACACCGGCGAGCCCCGGCACCGCGAAACCCCACGCCGTACCACCCCACTCCACCACCGGCCCCGCCGCGGCCGTCCCCAACGACGCCCCGACCGTGAACGTCGTCACCAGCCAGGAGAACGCCTCCGTCACCGTGCCCCGCGGAGCATGCCGGTCCACGATGATGAACGCACACGCGAGCGCCGGCGCGAGGAACACCCCGGCGAGCGCCGTCAGCGCCGTCATCGCCACCGCCCCGGGCGTCAGCACCAACGGCCAATAGCAGACCGCCAACAGCGCCACCAGGACACTCAGCCTCCGCTCCGGCACACCGGCCCACTGCCGCGCCCCGTACACCGAACCGCCGACGAGCGCGCCGAGCCCGAGCGCCGCCATCATCCAGCCGTACACCGCGTCGCCGCCGTGCACGTCCGCGTACGAGACACCGGCGACGGTGATGGAGCCGAGCGCCATGCCGATGAACAGGAACGCGCCGAGGAGCGCGAGGAGCCCGGGCGAGCGCAGGGCACCGAGCCAGTGCGCCTCCCGCGGCGCCGAGCGCCACGCGCGTGAAGGCCGGGACACCACTACGGAGAGGGCACCGAGCACACCGACCACATTGACGACGAGCAGCGCCACCTGCTCCGACCACAGGGCCACGCAGCCCGTGATGAGCAACGGCCCGACGGTGAACATGACTTCCTGGGCGATGGCGTCCATGGCGTACGCGGTGTGGACCTGCTCCTCCTTGCCGAGGACGCTCGGCCACAGAGCGCGCAGACCACCCTCCAGAGGCGGTGTGAACAGGCCGGCGGCCCCCACCGCCACATACGCCAGGGCCAACTGGTCCGGCCCCGTGAACGCGAACACCGCCATGCCGAGCGCGGAGAGCAGCGCGGCGGGCAGCTGGACGCGCGGCTGGCCGTACAGGTCGACGAGGCGCCCGAGCAGCGGCTGACCCACCGCGTTGGCCACGCCGTACACCGCGGCGAGCGCGCCGGCCAGGCTGTAGGTGCCGCCCTCGGCGCGGATGAACAGCACGATGGCGATCGCCGCCGTGGCGTTCGGCAGCCTGCCCACCAGCGTCCCGGCGAGCAGCCGTGTCGCGTAGCGCGTCCTGAGGATCTCCGCGTATCCCGCCGCCATGCTCTCCCGCCCTCCCCCCGCACGCCGAGCCGGGGTTTTACGTATAACGTCCGGCGTCATACGTACCATGAGCGCAGTGCGCGGGTCCACCGCGACCCCGCGCCACGGGCCCCCGTGGCGCGGCACAGACCGGGAGGTGTCAGTGGCCGGGCCGCTGCAGGAAACCGGGGCCACCCGCCCCACGAGCCGCGACGTCGCACGCGCGGCCGGGGTCTCCCAGGCCACCGTCTCCCTCGTGCTCGGCGACAAATGGCGCGGCCGCGTCGCCGAACCCACCGCCCAACGCGTCCGGACCGCCGCACGCGAACTCGGCTACCGCCCCAACCTCGCCGCCCGCAACCTCCGCCTCGGCAGGACCAGAACAGCCCTCCTCGTCGTCCCCGAACTCACCAACGAATTCTTCGCACACGTCTACACCGGCGTCGCCCGCATCGCCGCCCGGCACGGCTTCGGCGTCGTCCTCTACCCCTCCCCCGACGGCATCGGCCCCGCCCGCGACCCCTTCGCCTCCGCACGCGCCTCCCTCGACGGCGTCCTGGCCTCCTCCATGGCCTCCGACGCCCTCGCCACCATCCGCGGCGACGACCTCCCCCTCGTCATGCTCGACAGCGACCCCGCGGGCAGCCTCGGCGCCACCACCGTCAACCTCGACCTCGCCGACGGCATGCGCCAGGTGACGGAACATCTCCTCACCCTCGGCCACCGCGACTTCCTGCACCTCGCCGCCGACGTCGACTCCTGGACCTTCGACGTACGCGCCGAAGCCCTCGACCGCACCCTGCGCGGCACCGACACCTCCGTACGCCGCGCCGCCGCACCCCTGAACGTCGCCGGCGCCCGCGTCGTCGCCGAAGCCGCACTCTCCGCCCCCGGCCCCCGGCCCACCGCCGTCGTCTGCGACGACGACTTCCTCGCCGCCGGAGTCTGCAAAGCCGCACGCCGACTAGGCCTCCGCGTCCCCGAGGACGTCTCGGTCACCGGCTTCGACGACCTGACGCTGGCCACCGCCGTCGAACCGGAGCTCACGACCGTCCGGCTGCCCGCCGAGCGGTTCGGCGAGCGCGGCATGGAATCCCTCGTCGCCGTCCTGGAGGGCCGCAGCCCCGACGCCACCCCACTCCCCGTCGAACTGATCGTCCGCGGCTCCACAGGACCGCCCCGCTGACGGCCACCCCACACACGAACGCGCCCCGCGCCCCGGCCATCGGCCGGAACACGGGGCGCGCCCGCAAGCGAACTACTCGACGTCACCGCCGGACTTCGGCGCCGGCCCGGCGTCCTCCTCCGTGTCGGTCGCCGCGTCCGTCGCGCCGCCCTCGTCGAGCAGCCGCGACAGCTGACGCCCCACGATCCGCTTGAACTTCCGCTGCTGCGGCCGCGTCCGGTCGAGGATCGCCACCTCCAGCCGCTCCGCGGGGATCTCCCGCTCACTGCCGTTGGTGTCGCGGGACAGCGCCTGCACCGCGAGCTTGAGCGCCTCGGCCAGCGTCATCCCGTCCCGGTGGCGCTGATCGAGATACGTGCTGATCTGCTCGGCATTGCCACCGACCGCGACCGAACCGTGCTCATCCACGATCGAACCGTCATGCGGCAGGCGGTAGATCTGATCACCGTCCGGCGTCACACCGACCTCGGCGACGACCAGCTCCACCTCGTACGGCTTCTCCGCGTTACTGGAGAAGATCGTGCCGAGCGTCTGCGCGTAGACGTTGGCGAGGCCACGGGCCGTCACGTCGTCGCGGTCGTACGTATATCCACGAAGGTCGGCGTAGCGCACGCCGCCGATCCGCAGATTCTCGTACTCGTTGTACTTGCCGGCGGCCGCGAAGCCGATCCGGTCATAGATCTCGCTGAACTTGTGCAGCGCACGGGACGGGTTCTCGCCGACGAACACAATGCCGTCGGCATACTGCATCACGACAAGGCTGCGGCCGCGGGCGATGCCCTTCCTGGCGTATTCCGCCCGGTCGGCCATGGCCTGCTGGGGTGAGACATAGAACGGCGTCGACACC
Source organism: Streptomyces sp. NPDC018029 (assembly GCF_044327655.1). NCBI lineage: Bacteria > Bacillati > Actinomycetota > Actinomycetes > Kitasatosporales > Streptomycetaceae > Streptomyces > Streptomyces sp. NPDC018029. Next base: position 171,535 of record NZ_JBIRFV010000015.1, read on the forward strand.
GGATCCGTCCCTTTCTGTCAAAAAACTTCAGTCAGTGGCGAATTCGGAGCGATCAGAGCAGAGCGGCGCGCGGGCCGTCCGGCTGCTCGAGACGCTTCTCCAGGATCGCGCGCGCGATCGCGGAGGACTCGTCGTCCGTCAGCCTCCGGAACCCCTCGTCGGAGATCACGGTGACGATCGGGAAGATCCGGCGGGCCACGTCCGGGCCACCGGTCGCCGAGTCGTCGTCGGCCGCGTCGTACAGCGCCTGGACGACCAGCGTCGTCGCCTGATCCTCGGTGAGACCGTCGTGGTAGAGCTTCTTCATCGCACCGCGCGCGAAGACCGAACCCGAACCGGTCGCCGCGAAACCGTGCTCCTCCGAACGCCCGCCCGTCACGTCGTACGAGAAGATGCGGCCCTTCTCGCGGTCCACGTCGTACCCCGCGAAGAGCGGCACCACGGCGAGGCCCTGCATGGCCATGCCGAGGTTGCTGCGGATCATCGTGGAGAGGCGGTTCGCCTTGCCCTCGAGCGAGAGGGTGGCGCCCTCCACCTTCTCGAAGTGCTCCAGCTCCAGCTGGAAGAGCTTCACCATCTCCACGGCGAGACCCGCCGTACCGGCGATGCCCACCGCCGAGTACTCGTCGGCCGGGAACACCTTCTCGATGTCGCGCTGCGCGATCACATTGCCCATGGTCGCCCGCCGGTCACCGGCCAGCACCACACCGCCCGGGAACGTCACGGCCACGATGGTCGTGCCGTGCGGCGCCTCGATCACGCCCTGCGTGGGCGGCAGTTGACGGTTGCCGGGCAGGATCTCCGGCTGGTGCTCGGACAGGAAATCCATGAACGACGACGAACCAGGCGTCAGGAAGGCAGCTGGTAGACGCCCGGTGCTACGAGGATTGGCTTCCACGAGTTTCCTTCCAGGTAAGCGGTGGCTCGGCGGGTCCTGTCGGGGTCGTCCCCCAACTTGCCGATGCCCGAATTGCAGTTGAAGCACAGTACGCCTCGGACTTTACCTGTCTCGTGGCAGTGATCCACATGGACGGCGGGGGCACTGAGACAGATCACGCAGAGCCCCTTCTGGGAGGCGATCAGCAAATCGCGCTCGGCCATGGTGAGGCCATACTTGCGCTTGAAATAGCTCTGCTGGTTCCGGTCGGCCCGGCACACCTTGCAGTAGCTCGCGTAGCCGTCCGAGGTCGTCGCGTTGCGCTCCCAATCGGAGTGCGCCTTGACCGTCGCGCACCGAGGGCAACGCTTATGTCCAGGCGGCACTGACACCTTGTCCCGGACAGTCTTGCCCTTGGCTGCCTGACGTTGCCGGTAGTACTCCGCAGAGCACTCCCGGCAGTACGCCTGAAGTCCATCACGCATGGACTTGTTGCTCGCGAAGGCTGCTCGCGGCAGCACCCGACCACACCGCGAGCACCCTCTCCCGTCGAGCGATTCGGACATTGAGGTCATTCGCCGCCCTTTTGCACAAATGACCTCACAAAGTCCTCGGCATTCTCTTCCAAGACGTCGTCGATTTCGTCAAGAACAGAGTCGACGTCGTCGCTCAGCTTCTCCTGGCGTTCCTTGAGGTCCTCCGAAGCCTGCGCGTCCTGCGTCTGCTCCTCGGTCTCCTCGGTGGGACGCGTCGCCTTCTGCTGTCCGCCGCCGGTGTCCTTGGTCGCCATCTACCTCACCCCGCTCGCTCGGTTAGACGTTCTTGATCAGACCCTACGCTTCGGGTCCGACATCGGCCCCGCAGTTGCTTCAACGTGCGGGACCCACCTCTGTGATTCCCCCGTCGATGACCTTTCAGCCGCCCGAGAGGACCCGAACCAGGTCCTCTGCCGTGCGGCAGCGGTCCAGGAGCTCCTTGACGTGGTTCCGGGTGCCGCGCAGGGGCTCCAGCGTGGGCACCCGTTGCAGAGAGTCACGACCCGGGAGGTCGAAGATGACGGAGTCCCAGGACGCCGCGGCCACGTCGTCCGCGTACTGCTCGAGGCAGCGGCCGCGGAAGTACGCGCGCGTGTCCTCGGGCGGCTTGGTGGTGGCGCGCTCGACGTCCGCCTCGTCGAGGAGCCGCTTGATCTTGCCGCGGGCCACCAGCCGGTTGTAGAGGCCCTTCTCGGCCCGTACGTCGGCGTACTGGAGGTCGACCAGGTGGAGCCGGGCGGCGTCCCAGTCGAGGTTGTCGCGGCGGCGGTAGCCCTCCATGAGCTCGCGCTTGGCGACCCAGTCCAGCTCTCCGGAGAGGCTCATCGGGTCGCTTTCGAGGCGGCCGAGGACGTCTTCCCAGCGGGCCAGGACGTCCTTGGTCTGTTCGTCGGCGTCGGAGCCGTACCGCTCCTCGACGTACTTGCGGGCGAGCTCGAAGTACTCCATCTGGAGTTGCACCGCGGTGAGTGAGCGGCCGCTGCGGAGCGTGACGAGGTGCTTGAGCGACGCGTCGTGCGAGACTTGGTGCAGGGTGCGCACGGGCTGGTCGACGGCGAGGTCGACGTTGATGAAGCCGTCCTCGATCATCGCGAGGACCAGGGAGGTGGTGCCGAGCTTGAGGTACGTCGAGATCTCGGAGAGGTTGGCGTCGCCGATGATGACGTGCAGCCTGCGGTACTTCTCGGCGTCGGAGTGCGGCTCGTCGCGGGTGTTGATGATGGGGCGCTTCAGCGTCGTCTCCAGGCCGACCTCGACCTCGAAGTAGTCGGCGCGCTGGCTGAGCTGGAAGCCGTGTTCGTGGCCGTCCTGGCCGATGCCGACGCGTCCTGCGCCGGTGACGACCTGCCGGGAGACGAAGAAGGGTGTCAGGTGCCGCACGATGTCCGAGAAGGGGGTCTCCCGCTTCATCAGGTAGTTCTCGTGCGTGCCGTAGGAGGCGCCCTTGTTGTCGGTGTTGTTCTTGTAGAGGTGGATCGGCTGGGCGCCGGGGAGCTGGGCCGCGCGCTCGGCGGCCTCGGCCATGATGCGTTCGCCGGCCTTGTCCCACAGGACCGCGTCCAGGGGGTTGGTGATCTCCGGTGAGCTGTACTCGGGGTGCGCGTGGTCCACGTAGAGGCGCGCTCCGTTGGTCAGGATGACGTTGGCGAGGCCGATGTCCTCGTCGGTCAGCTGGCTGGAGTCGGCGGCCTCGCGGGCGAGGTCGAATCCCCGCGCGTCCCGCAGCGGGTTCTCCTCCTCGAAGTCCCAGCGGGCGCGCCGCGCCCGGTGCATCGCCGCGGCGTAGGCGTTGACGATCTGGGACGAGGTGAGCATTGCATTGGCGTTGGGGTGGCCGGGGACGGAGATGCCGTACTCCGTCTCGATGCCCATTACTCGCCGTACGGTCATGCGGCCCTCCTTGCCCGGCGGCGCTCCCGTTCGGGAACGGCGCTCAAGTACCGCTGTTGCTCCGGTGCGTGTGCGGTGCCCGTCCCCGCACTGCGCGACTCGGCGGTACCGAAGAGCCTAGAACGCCTTTGCGCTGGTGGGGAGATCATTGCCTTCATTGAAAAACAGACGGCTGCGGGTACCCGTGAAGGACACCCGCAGCCGTCCTGTGTTCTACAGGTATTGACCGGTGTTGGCCACCGTGTCGATGGAGCGTCCGGTGTCCGCGCCCTGCTTTCCGGTGACAAGGGTGCGGATGTACACGATCCGCTCGCCCTTCTTGCCGGAGATGCGGGCCCAGTCGTCGGGGTTGGTGGTGTTGGGCAGGTCCTCGTTCTCCTTGAACTCGTCGATGCAAGCCTGGAGGAGGTGAGCGACCCTGATGCCCTTCTGGTTCGCTTCGAGGAAGGCCTTGATGGCCATCTTCTTGGCGCGGCCCACGATGTTTTCGATCATGGCGCCGGAATTGAAGTCCTTGAAGTAGAGGACTTCCTTGTCGCCGTTGGCGTACGTCACCTCGAGGAAGCGGTTCTCCTCGGATTCGGCGTACATCTGCTCGACGACGGACTGGATCATGCCCTGGACGGTGGTGCGCCGGTCGGCGCCGTGCTCGGCCAGGTCGTCGGCGTGCAGTGGGAGCCGTTCGGTGAGGTACTTGGCGAAGATGTCCTTCGCCGCCTCGGCGTCCGGGCGCTCGATCTTGATCTTGACGTCGAGTCGTCCGGGCCGCAGGATCGCGGGGTCGATCATGTCCTCGCGGTTGGAGGCGCCGATGACGATGACGTTCTCCAGGCCTTCCACGCCGTCGATCTCGGCGAGCAGCTGGGGGACGATGGTGTTCTCCACGTCCGAGCTGACGCCGGATCCGCGGGTGCGGAAGAGGGATTCCATCTCGTCGAAGAAGACGATGACGGGGGTGCCCTCGCTGGCCTTCTCGCGGGCACGCTGGAAGACCAGGCGGATGTGGCGCTCGGTCTCGCCGACGTACTTGTTGAGGAGTTCGGGGCCCTTGATGTTCAGGAAGTAGCTCTTCCCGGCGGGCTGGCCGGTCACCTCGGCGACCTTCTTGGCAAGGGAGTTGGCGACGGCTTTGGCGATGAGTGTCTTGCCGCAGCCGGGGGGCCCGTACAGCAGGACGCCCTTGGGCGGCCGCAGTTCGTGCTCCTTGAAGAGGTCGGGGTAGAGATAGGGGAGCTCGACGGCGTCCCGGATCATCTCGATCTGGCCGCCGAGGCCGCCGATCTTCTCGTAGCTGATGTCGGGGACTTCTTCGAGGACGAGCTCTTCGACTTCGCTCTTGGGGATGACTTCGTAGACGTAGCCGGAGCGGGGTTCGAGAAGGAGGGCGTCGCCCGGGCGGATGGTGACGTCGAGGAGGGGTTCGGCGAGCCGTACCACTCTCTCTTCGTCGGTGTGTCCGACCACCAGGGCTCGGTCGCCGTCCTCGAGGATCTCCTTGAGGGTGACGATGTCGCCGACGCTCTCGAACTCCATGGCCTCGACCACGTTGAGCGCTTCGTTGAGCATTACTTCCTGGCCGCGCCTGAGCTCTTCGAGCTCCACGCTCGGGCTGACGTTCACCCGGAGCTTGCGGCCCCCGGTGAAGATGTCCGCCGTGCCGTCCTCGTTCGCCACGAGGAAGACTCCGAAGCCGGCCGGTGGCTGTGCGAGCCGGTCGACTTCCTCCTTGAGGGCCACGATCTGGTCGCGGGCCTCACGGAGCGTGTTGGCGAGCCGCTCGTTCTGTGCGGATACGCCGGCCAGGTTGGTCTGCAGCTCGACGATCCGCTCTTCGAGAATCCTCGTATGACGCGGAGAGTCGGCGAGCTTGCGTCGCAGGACGGCGATTTCCTGCTCGAGATAGGCAACCTGACCGGCGGGGTCCTCAGACCCTCGCCCCGGCCGGATGCCGCGGTTGATGTCGTCGTCGTGGGCTGCCACGGTCCTCACCTCCTCCAAGGGGAGCTGGACGCTTCCAGACCCTACCTGGGTGGGTGTCGATTGAAACCCCTAGATCACAAAGACAGTGGGGGTGTGTCCGATCTTCACCCTTGCGCTCTCCCTCACGCCAGAGGAATACCCACCCAACAACATCGGAAAGCGGGCGGTTGTATCGTCGAACTGTTCAACACCCGTCAGGGCTGGCCCGACTTGCTGTATTTTCGGGCCGCCCGGCGCAGCGACCGGCAGGAGAGATGACCGTGCGGCACGAGGCCGAGACCGGCAGTGAGGGCGATCCGCTGGAGGTCTGGATCGACCAGGACCTCTGTACCGGGGACGGCATCTGTGCGCAGTACGCGCCGGAGGTCTTCGAGCTGGACATCGATGGTCTGGCTTATGTGAAGAGCGGTGACGACGAGCTGCTGCAGGCTCCGGGGGCGACAACGCCCGTGCCGTTGCCGCTCCTCCGTGACGTGGTGGATTCGGCCAAGGAGTGTCCTGGCGACTGCATTCACGTGCGGCGTGTTTCGGACGGCGTCGAGGTCTACGGCCCCGAGGCGGCTTGATCCAGCCGCCGCCGGGGGGTCATACGCTGCGCGCCTGGGCGGGTGTCGTCCGCTCGAACGTCCCGTCGCGCCATTGCCACTTGGCCTTGTCCTGCTTGTCGGGGCAGCAGCGGGGGACGTCGGGCGTGGAGTAGCCGAGCAGGGTGGCGGTGACCGCGCCGTCACGCAGGGCGAGGTCGCTGACGGTGAGCCGGTCCTTCGGGTCGACGAGGGTGGCGACGACGCGGGGTTTGCCCGCTGCCGGCCTGGTGATCACATAGACGCCGTCGGGCGGGGTGCCTGAGCCGGCCTTGCAGTGGACGACCGCCACCGTTTCGGGTCGGCTGTCGCCGTCGAGGTCGCCGGTGGCCTTTTTCTTCACGACGGGCTCGACGGGGCCGCAGGTGATCGGGAGGTCGACGGAGGCCGGGTCGGGTGCGGGGGCCGGGGCCGGGGCGGCCGCGGCGGCTCTGGGGTGGGGCTTCTGGTCCGTCTGTGCGGCGGTCGCGGGGTCGGGCTGCAGGACGGCCGAGCCGGCGACGACGGCGGCCAGCGCGGCCGCGGTGGCGAGCCAGTGGATGGGGCGGGCGGTGGTGTGGGCCAGTTCCGGGACGGCGGGGTGCTGCACGAGGAAGTGTCTCCTGTGAGGGCTGTGCCGGCGGGGGGTGGCCAGCATCGTGCCATACGTCACAGTGAGGTGGAACACCGGGGTCACGGTGGTGGTCCGGTGGCTCTCGCGGTTCTTCCGGTACGGGGCTGGTGTCCTGTCAACGAAACGGCGCCGCCGCCGAGTTCCCTGGTCGGTCAGGGAACTCGGCGGCGGCGCCTGCTCATTGGACGGGGCCCGTGGCGCGGGTCAGCGCGGGGTGCCGCCGTCGGCGTTCGGGCCGGAGTAGTCCTCGCCGTAGGCGCCCTTGGCGGGGCGGCGGCGGCGCATGGGGGGCTCGACGCCGTCCGCGAGGCGGCGGGCGGTGAGGAGGAAGCCGGTGTGCCCGATCATGCGGTGGTCGGGGCGGACGGCGAGGCCTTCGATGTGCCAGTTGCGGATCATCGACTCCCAGGCGGTCGGCTCGTTGAAGCCGCCGATCTCGCGGATGGACTCGACGGTCCTGGCGAGCTGGGTGGTGGTCGCGACGTAGCAGCAGAGGATGCCGCCGGGGACGAGTGCCTTGGAGACGGCCTCCAGGCATTCCCAGGGGGCGAGCATGTCGAGGATGACGCGGTCGACCTCGGTGTCGCTGAGGTTGTCCTGGAGGTCGCCGACGGTGAGCTGCCAGGCGGGGTGGGGGCCGCCGAAGTAGCGCTCCACGTTCTGCTGGGCGATCTCGGCGAAGTCTTCGCGGCGCTCGTACGAGTGCAGCATTCCGTGGTCACCGATGGCGCGGAGCAGGAAGCTGCTGAGCGAGCCGGAGCCCACGCCCGCCTCGACGACGCGGGCGCCGGGGAAGATGTCGGCGAAGGCCAGGATCTGCCCCGCGTCCTTGGGGTAGACCACGGCGGCGCCGCGGGGCATGGACAGGACGTAGTCGGGGAGCAGGGGTCGCAGCGCCAGGTAGGCGACGTTTCCCGTGGTTCGGACAACACTGCCCTCGGGAGCGCCGATCAGCTCGTCGTGGGGGAAGGAACCCTTGTGGGTGTGGAAGTTCTTCCCGGCCTCGAGCGTGAACGTGTAGTGGCGTCCCTTGGGGTCGGTGAGCTGGACCTGGTCCCCGACCTTGAAGGGCCCGCGACGGCGGGCGGCACCGGTCGGTTCGGACATGTGACCAGCCTACCGGCCGCGGCGGGAAGCTCGGACCACCGCTTTAGGAGAGCGGTGCTCAGGAGGGGCGGGCCATCGCCTTGACGAAGGCGCGCTCGACGTCGGCGGCGGAGAGCACTCCGTAGATCTCGCCGGACTCCTCGACGACGAGGTATTCGGTGGCGGGGGTGGCCCGGAGCGTGTCGAGGAGTTCTTCGCCGGCGAGCTCGGCGGAGATGCGCATGCCTTCGGTGATGTCCTGGGCGAGGCCGCCGACGCCGACCCAGGGGCGGCGGTGCTGGGGGACGGAGACGATGGCGGCCTCGCGGACGACGGCCATCGGGTCGCCGTCGGCGTCGACGACGACGAGGGCCCGGGCGCCGGCGTCGTTGGCTCTGCGGAGTGCTTCGGAGAGCGGGGTGTCGCTCTCGACGGGGACGGCGCGGCGGGTCAGGGTGCGGGCGCGCAGTTCGGGCAGGTGTTCGCGCAGCCGGGCCATGCGGAGGCTGTTTCCGGCGCCGGTCCAGATGATGGCGGCGAGGATCGCGGCGAGCAGGGCGTCGGTGACGGTGTTCATGCCGCCGATGTCTTCTGGTTCGCCGCCGAGGGCGCCGGACTGGTTGAGGAGGGGCAGTCCGATGAGGACGGAGATGGCGAGGGCGCGGCCGACCCAGGCGGCGGCGACGGTGCCACTCATGGGCTTGCCGGTGATCTTCCAGACGACGGCGCGCAGCATGCGGCCGCCGTCGAGGGGCAGGCCGGGGAGGAGGTTGAAGGCGGCGACGATGAGGTTGGAGATCATCAGGCCGGCGAGGAGGACGCCGGGCACGGTGCCGGGTTCGACGGCGCGCATGCCGGCGTAGAAGATGCCGGCGAGGACGAGTGAGAGGAGGGGGCCGACGAAGGCGAGGATGAACTCGCGGCCGGGGGTTTCGGACTCCTTCTCGATTTCGGAGACGCCGCCGAAGAACTGGAGCTGGATGCGGCGGACCGGCAGTTTGAAGCGGAGGGCTGCGACGGTGTGGGCCAGTTCGTGGACGAGTACGGAGGCGTAGAAGGCCACGGCGAAGAAGAGGGAGACGAGGTAGCGGGCGCCGCCGAGCTCGGGCAGGACGCGGTCGAGCTGGCCGCCGAAGACCCAGGTGATGAGGGCGGCGACGAGGAACCAGCTGGGTGCGACGTAGACGGGCACGCCGAAGGGCCTGCCCATGAGCAGTCCGCCGCCGGGTCCTTTCTGTGCCTTGGGGGGCACCGGGGTTCCCTTGCCGGGGGGTGGCGTGGGCGGGGTGTTCGGGCGCTGTGGTCCGGTGGGCGGCTCGTCTCGCGGTGTCTTGGTGAGGGATGTGCCGCTCTCGTCGTGCCGGGGGTGTTCCGGCTCGTGGGCCGTGTCCGTGTCCGTGTCGGCCGGACGCGTCGGCTCCCGGGAGCCGGTGGCGTCTTTCGGCCGCAGGCCCTCGGTGCCGTCGGACTGCGGCCCGCCGCTCCCGCCGCTTTCGTCCACGATGTCCCCTCGTTCGAAGCGTCCCTCGCCCCGGTATGGCGCGGTTACCCGCACGATCATGCAGGGTGAGACGGTCTGTCGTCGATGGTATGCGGCTGTTGTCAGTGGTGGGTCGTAGGGTCTGTCCTCATGGAAACCAGTACCGACGGTGCCGTGGCGGCCGTGCGCCCGGCGTCCTTGTCGCCCTCGCGCGCGGGCGATTTCATGCAGTGTCCGTTGCTGTACCGGTTCCGGGTGATCGACAAGCTGCCCGAGAAGCCGAGTGAGGCGGCGACCCGGGGCACTCTGGTGCACGCGGTTCTGGAGCGGCTCTTCGACGCCCCGGCGGGTGAGCGCACGGCGCCGCGCGCCAAGTCGCTCATTCCGGGTCAGTGGGACCGGCTGCGGGAGGCGAAGCCCGAGCTGTCGGAGTTGTTCGCGGACGATCCGGAGGGCGAGCGCATGGCGCGCTGGCTGTCGGACGCGGAGAAGCTGGTGGAGCGCTGGTTCACGCTGGAGGATCCGACGCGTCTGGAGCCCGCGGAGCGTGAGCTGTTCGTGGAGGCCGAGCTGGCGTCGGGGCTGAGGTTGCGCGGCATCATCGACCGGGTGGACGTGGCGCCTTCGGGTGAGGTCCGCATCGTGGATTACAAGACGGGCAAGGCCCCGCGTCCGGAGTACGCGGAGGGCGCGCTGTTCCAGATGAAGTTCTACGCCTTGGTGGTGTGGCGGCTGAAGGGTGTGGTGCCGCGCCGCCTCCAGCTCGTCTATCTGGGCAGCGGTGACGTGATCACGTACGACCCGGTCGTGGCGGATCTGGAGCGGGTCGAGCGCAAGCTGCTCGCGCTGTGGGAGGCGATCGAGCTGGCGACGGAGACGGGGAACTGGCGGCCCCGGCCGACCAAATTGTGCGGTTGGTGCGATCACCAGGCGGTGTGTCCCGAATTCGGGGGGACTCCCCCGCCGTATCCGCTTCCTGTGAGGGCGCCCGAGTCCGCGGAGGGCGGGCAGGGCAGAATGGGCGCGGACTAGCTGAAGGAGAGACACGTGGCCATCCGCGTCCTACTGGTCGATGACCAGCCGCTGTTGCGCACCGGGTTCCGGATGATTCTGGAGGCCGAGCAGGACATCGCGGTCGTCGGCGAGGCCGGAGACGGCCTGCAGGCTCTCGACCAGGTGCGGGCCCTGCAGCCCGATGTGGTCCTGATGGACATCCGCATGCCGCGGATGGACGGTGTGGAGGCGACCCGGCAGATCACCGGTCCGGGCCGGGACGGCCCGGCGAAGGTGCTGGTCCTGACGACCTTCGACCTCGACGAGTACGTGGTGGAGGCGCTGCGCGCCGGTGCCAGCGGATTCCTCCTGAAGGACGCCCCGGCGAACGAGCTGGTGCAGGCGATCCGGGTGGTCGCGGCGGGTGAGGCGATGCTCGCGCCGAGCATCACGCGCCGGCTCCTCGACAAGTACTCCGCGCACCTGCCCTCGGGCGACGAGCCGGTGCCGGACACCCTGCACACCCTCACCGAGCGCGAGGTGGAGGTCCTCAAGCTGGTCGCGCGCGGCCTGTCGAACGCGGAGATCGCGGCGGACCTGTTCGTCAGCGAGACGACCGTGAAGACGCATGTCGGCCATGTGCTGACGAAGCTGGGCCTGCGCGACCGGGTGCAGGCCGCGGTGTACGCGTACGAGAGCGGTCTGGTGCGCCCCGGCGCCCAGTGACCGGGACCCGCTCCTGAGAACGGCGAAGGTGGCCGCCCCCCGAGGGGCGGCCACCTTCGCCGTTGCGGTCATGCGTCGGGCCGGTCAGCCCTTGCTGATCTCCCAGAAGCGGAAGACCGTGGACGCGTCGAGGCAGGACTCCAGGCCGTAGACGCTGTCGCGGACGACCGCGTACTGCTTGGCCTGCCAGACCGGCAGGACGGGCAGCTGCTCGGCCACGATGTCCTGCAGCTCGCCGTACTGCTTGTCGGTCTTGGCGCGGTCGCTCTCCGTCGCGGTGCCGGGGATGATCTTCCCGGTGATGGTGCCGTTCTCGAAGTGGTTGCCGAGGACGTTGCCCTTGCCGAAGAACGGCTGCGTGAAGTTGTCCGGGTCCGGGTAGTCCGGCACCCAGCCCTTGACGTAGACGCCGTACTTGCCGGCCTCGATGTCCTTCTCGTACTGCTCGAACGCGACGGACTTCACGTCGGCGTCGAAGAGGCCGGACGCGTTGAGCTGCTTGGCGATGGCCCGCAGCTCCTGGTCGGTGGCCGGGCCGTAGCGGGTCGGCGTCGACCAGAGCGTCAGCTTGACCTTGCCGTCGATGCCGTCGGAGCGCAGCGCTGCGGCGGCCTTGGCGCGCTGCGGGCGGGCGCCGTAGGTGTCGAAGAACGCCGTGTTGTGGCCGCCGATGCCGGCGGGGACGATCGAGTACAGCGGGGTGGCCGTGTCCTGGTAGACCTCCTTGACCAGGGCGTCCCGGTCCAGGAGGTACGCCATGGCCTTGCGCACGCCGAGCTTGCCCGCGACCGGGTCCTTCATGTTGAAGACCAGGTGCTGCACCTCGGCGCTGGTGCCCTCGACGATGTCGACGTCCTGGCCCTCCTTGGAGGTGTCCCGCTCGATGTCCGCGATGTCCGCGGCGGCGAGGCCTCGGTAGGCCAGGTCGATCCTGTCCTCCAGGAGCGCCTTCTTCAGGCCCTTCTGGTCGCCGTGGAAGAACTTGATGGCCACGCCTTCGTTCTTCGCCTTGGCGGTGCCCTTGTAGCCGGAGTTGACGGAGAAGACCGCCTGCTCCTTGTCGAACGAGTCGAGCTTGTACGGCCCGGAGCCGACGGCCTTGCCGTCCTTGCGCAGCGCGTTCATGTCGTACTCGCGGTGGTCCACGATGGAGCCCGCGCCCGAAGCGATCTTGCTGGGGAACGTCGCGTCGGAGTACTTGAGCTTGAAGACGACGGTCTTGGCGTCGGGTGCCTGCACCCGGTCGAGCATCGGGAACATGATCGCGGGGCCGTCGTCGGCGTTGATCTTCCGCATGCGGTCGAAGGAGAACTTGACGTCCTTCGACGTGAGCGCGTTGCCGTTGCTGAACTTCAGCCCGTCACGCAGCTCGCACTTGAATACCTTGGCCTCGGTGTCCGTGAAGCCGCAGCTCTCGGCGGCTTCCGGCGCCGGCTCGGTGGCGCCCTTGGGGAAGCTCAGGAGCGACTGGAAGACGTTGTTGAACAGGAGCCAGGAACCGGGGTCGTAGCCGGATGCGGGGTCGGTGGCGAGGACGTCGTCGGACATCCCCATCACGACCGCGTCGCCCGTGTCCCCGGCGCCGCCCGATTCCGTGCCACAGCCGGTCAGCAGGGCGGCGGCGAGCCCTCCCGTGAGGGGAAGGGCCAGCCACTGGTTACGACATTTCACTTACGTGCCTTTGGTGTTGTGGTCGTTCGCTGGAACTCGGTCGAGGTGTCTTTGGGTGCTGAGGGTCAGCCGCTGACGCCGCGGCTGAGCTCCCACAGCTGGAGGTTGGACGAGGAGTTGAGGGCCCACTCGACACCGGTGATGTCGTCGCGTGCCGCGATGTACTGCTTGCCCTGCCAGAGCGGCAGCACCGGGACGTCGTCGGCGACGATGTCCTGGATGCGGCGGATGCTCTTGGAGGCGGCGAGCCGGTCGGCCTCGCGTCGGGACGTCGGGATCAGCTGGTCGTTGATCGTGTCGTTCACGTACGGCGAGCCGAGGAAGTTGTCCTTGTCGAGGAACGGCGCGAGGAAGTTGTCGGCGTCGGGGAAGTCGGGGAACCAGCCCATGCCGTACGCCGCGTACTTGCCGTTGCGCTCGGCCGCGCGGAAGGTGTTCCACGGCACGCCCTTGATCGACACGTCGAAGAGGCCGGAGTCGTTCAGCTGCTTGCGCAGCAGCTCGAACTCCTTCTTCGTGCCCGGGCCGTAGTGGTCGGTGGTGTAGTGCAGCGTCATCTTCACCGGAGTGGAGATGTTCGCCTTGTTCAGCAGGGCGCGGGCCTTGGCCGTGCTCGGGTTGCCGTACTTGTTGAAGAACGAGTTGGCGTGCCCGGTGATGGTGGAGGGCACCAGCGAGTACAGCGGGTCGGCCGTCGAGCCGTACACCGCGGAGGCCAGCGCGCCGCGGTCGACGAGCTGCGCCATGGCCTGGCGGACGGCCTTGCTCTTGGCCGTCGGGGCGTCGGTGTTGAAGGCGAGGTAGCGGATCTCCAGACCCTGCATCTCGACCACGTCGATCTTCTTGTCCTTGGCCCCGTCGTACTGCTTGACCTGCTCCGGCGACATGGTGCGCGTCATCAGGTCGATGTCGCCGTCCTCGAGCGCCTTGCCCATGGCGTCGGTGTCGGTGAAGTTGCGGAGCTCCACCTTGTCGCTCTGGACCTTGAACGCGCCCTTGTAGTGGGGGTTCTTGGTGAACACCGTCTTGACCACGCGGCCGTTCTCGACCTCCGGCTTCGCCGTGTACGGACCCGAGCCGTCCACGTCGAAGCCGTCCCGCAGCTTGTTCTTGCTGTAGTGGTCCTTGCTGATGATGCCCGCGGTCGGCGTGGCCAGCTTGAACGGGAAGGTCGCGTCGGGGGTCTTGAGGTGGAAGACGATGTCGCGGTCGCCCTGGACCTCGATCTCGTCGACGTTCGCCACCAGGCCGTCCGAACCGCTGGGGTACTTGATCTTGATGTCGCGGACCCGCTCGATGGAGAACTTCACATCGGCGGCGGTCAGCGGCTCACCGTCGGAGAACTTCAGCCCCTTGCGGAGGGTGCAGGCGTAGCGCTCGTTGCCCGTGTCGGTGAAGCCGCACTGCTCGGCGGCCTCGGGCTGCGGGTCGCCGCCGCCGCGCGGCATGGCCATCAGCGTCTGGACGGTCTGGCGCAGGACGTTCCAGGAACCGGCGTCGTAGGCGTACGCCGGGTCGAAGGGCGCCGGCACCTCCTTGGAGATGGCGAACGTGTCCGTGGTGCCGGCGGTGACCGGCTTGTCGCCGTCTCCGCCGTCCGAACCACCGCACGCGGCGAGCGCGGGGGCGAGCAGACCTATGACAGCCGGCAGCACCAAAGTCTTGCGGTTCATGCTCGACGTTCTCCAGAGCTCTTGAATCCCGTGAATCCCGCAACGCGGGGTGAGGGTTGATGGGGCACGGGGGGTGGGGCGATGTTCTCGCGACGAGATTAGTCCGCACCAGATGAGCTTCGGAGGGGGCCTGAAGCGCTTATCAATCACGCTGCGAAACCGGGCGTGGACACACCGATAACCCGACACCGGAAGGTTTCGTGCACGCTCCCACCAATCGGGACACAACGTCACGTCACCCGGCACCCCTAAGGGGCTCTCTGCACATGCCGGGCCAGCTGTCGACCCCCGCCGGAGTGGGAAACGTCACAGCCGACGACGGGGGTTTCGACGGGAGCCGCCGGTAGCTGTCAGAGGGTCATCAGGCCTTGCAGGAAAGGCAGGTTGACGTGTTCGAGGGAGGGGACGACGGTGCGGCCCGCGGCGGCGAGGATGGGTGCGACCGAGGGTACGGCGACCACCCGGCAGCCCGCGGCCTCCGCCGAGGCGACGCCGGTCGCGGTGTCCTCGATGACGGCGCATCTGGTGGGGTCCGCGCCGAGCCCGCGGGCCGCGAGGAGGTAAGGGTCGGGGTGCGGCTTGGTGCGGGCCACCTCGTCGCCGGCCACGGTGAGTTCGAAGTGGTGGGCGCCGACCGAGTCGAGGACGCGGTCGATGATGCGCCGATGCGACGCGGAGACCAGGGCCATCGGCACGCCGTGCGCGCCCAGTTCGGCGAGCAGGCGCGCGGCGCCCGGCATCAGCGGCAGGGACCGGCCGATGCGGTCCTCGAAGCGGTCGTTGAGCAGCACGGTGAGCTCGGGGACGGTGATGTCGGCGCCGGTGGCCTCGATGAGGAAGCCGGCGCTGCGCGTCATGGGGCCGCCGACGACGACGTCGCGCCAGGCCTCGTCGAGTGCGTGGCCGAGGGACGCGAAGACCTCGACCTCGGCGTCCCACCAGAAGCCCTCGGTGTCGACGAGGGTTCCGTCCATGTCGAGCAGCACACCCTGCAACGCGGAGCCTTCGGCCGTTCGGGTGCCGAGCGCGGGAACCGTACTGGTCATGCGACCACACCTTCCATGAGGGACGAGAAGGCCGGTCGCCTCCTTCTTGCGGGAAGGCAACCGGCCTGCACTGGACCGACCAGTGTACGACTGCGCCGGATCAGCGCGCGTTGAAATATTTCGCCTCGGGGTGGTGGATGACGATCGCGTCGGTGGACTGCTCGGGGTGAAGCTGGAACTCCTCGGACAGCTGGACGCCGATCCGCTCGGGCTGCAGGAGCTCGGCGATCTTCGCGCGGTCCTCCAGGTCAGGGCAGGCGCCGTAGCCGAGCGAGAAGCGGGCGCCGCGGTACTTCAGCGCGAACATGTCCTCGACGTCGGCGGGGTCCTCTCCCCCGAATCCGAGCTCGGCGCGCACGCGGGCGTGCCAGTACTCGGCGAGTGCCTCGGCCAGCTGGACGGACAGGCCGTGCAGTTCGAGGTAGTCGCGGTAGGAGTCGGCGGCGAACAGCTCGGCGGTCGCCTCGCCGATCTTCGAACCGACGGTGACCACCTGGAGCCCGACGACGTCGGTCTCGCCGGACTCCTCGGGGCGGAAGAAGTCGGCCAGGCAGAGCCGACGGCCGCGGCGCTGACGCGGGAAGGTGAAGCGGGTGCGCTCCGACCCGTCGTCGTTGAGGAGGATCAGGTCGTCGCCCTTAGAGACGCACGGGAAGTAGCCGTAGACGACGGCCGCCTCCAGCAGGTTCTTGGTCTGCAGCTCGTCCAGGAGACCGCGCAGGCGCGGCCGCCCCTCGCTCTCCACCAGCTCCTCATACGTGGGACCGGTGCCGGTGCGGGCCTGCTTGAGGCCCCACTGCCCCTTGAACAGGGCACCCTCGTCCAGCCAGGAGGCGTACTCCTTGAGCTGGATGCCCTTGATGACCCGCGTGCCCCAGAACGGCGGGATGGGCACGGGGTTATCGACGGCCACATCCGAGCGGGACGGGCCCTCGGGCTCCTCGACGGTCACCGGAGTGTCGCGCTTGGGCACCCGGCGCTGCTTGAGCTCGGGCAGGCTCGCCCCGGGCACGCCGCGCTTGACCGCGATGAGCGCGTCCATCAGCCGCAGCCCCTCGAACGCGTCGCGCGCATAGCGCACTTCGCCCTCGTAGATCTCGTGCAGGTCCTGCTCCACATAGGCGCGGGTCAGCGCGGCGCCGCCGAGGATGACGGGGTAGTCGGCGGC
>NZ_JBIRFV010000016.1:0-178586 GCF_044327655.1 Streptomyces sp. NPDC018029
TGCGTACCCGGACGGGCGAGCTCGGCGCGCATGAAGAGCGCCATCACACCGCCGATGCAGAAGAACGCGAACGACGTGACCAGATAGAGCGTGCCAATCGTCTTGTGGTCAGTGGTGGTCAGCCACTTGACCACGGCATGTCCGGGGCGCCGGGGCCGGGGTGCCGTACGCGCGGGCACGGATTCGGGGTCTGAGGCGCGCGCGGGCGGCGGCATCACGGTGTTGCTGTCCATGCCCCGCCTGTGTCCGGCGGGCACTGATCTGTGACAGGTACGCGGAGCGACATGGATCACACCCCGCACGTGTGACGATCACCGCCGTGCCGGACACTTCGTAACCGTGAGCGACGACGAAACCTTCGCCGCTGCCTATCGCGAGCACTACTGGGCGGTCAGCCGCTACGTGGCACGGCGGCTCGGCGGCCCGACGAACGACACCGAGGAGGTGGTGGCCGACGTGTTCGCCGTCGCCTGGCGGCGCCGCGCCGACCTGCCGCCGGCCCCGCTGCCCTGGCTCTACGGGATAGCGCGGCGCTGCCTGGCCAACGCGGTCCGCGGCTACGGGCGTCGCCGCCGCCTGCTCGAACGGATCGGTCACGACGAGAGCCGCCACCGCAGGGACGTCGTGGCGGGCCCGGACGCCGAACGCCCGGGCGACTGGGTGCACGACGCCCTGGACCGGCTCTCCACGTCCGACCAGGAGGTGCTGCGCCTGACGGCCTGGGAGGAACTGGACACCGAAGAGCTCGCGACCGCCCTCGGCTGCGGCACCCGGGCGGCGGCGATGAGGCTGCACCGCGCCCGCCGCCGGCTGAGAGCCGAGATCGACCGCATGCGGCCTCCGCCGGCCGTACGGCCCGCCCCTGAAGCGACCCGCGCCACCGTTCCGGAGGACCACGGCCATGGCTCATGACGACGAACTCGCCCTCCTGCGCGCCGCCGACCCCGTGCCCGGCGACGACATCCGACACCGCGACCGGCCCTTGCCCGCCCACGCCGAGCGGCAGTTGAACCTGCTCCTGCACAGCGCTCCCGTCGCGCGCCGCAGGCCCGCACGCCAAGTGCGCCGCCTGGTCTGGGGCATCGAGATGGTCTCGCTCGCCGTGGCGGCCGCGCTGGCCCTCGTCCTCGCCGGGTCGAGCAGCGCGCCCGCCGCCGCGGCTCCCCACCCCCTCACGCTCCGGTCGGGGTCCACGCCGCTGCCGCTCGACCGGATCGCCGACCGGGCATCGGCGTCGGCTGCGGCCGCGAACGCGCCGCGCCTGCGCAGGGGAACGCACGTCCGGACGTGGAGCCTTGCGCTGGCGTCGGGCCCCGGCGCCGAAGCGCCGATCACCCTGCCCGAAGAGCGCGTCACCCGCTGGCGGGCGGACGGCAGCCACACGGAACTGGTCGTGGCCACCGACCCCCGCCGCCCCGGCAAGCCGGTCATCGCCGACGGCGACGACGGGCCGCATTTGGTCCACGACGGCAAGGTCCTCAGCGACCGAACCTACCCCCCGAGCACGGGCACGGCCCCTCCGCAGACCCGTCCCCCGCACACGCCGGAAGCCCTCCGCCGCTACCTGGCCGAGCTCAGCCGCCCGAGCGACCCCGCCCCGCTCACCGACACCCGCGAACTCCTCGACGCCGTCGCGATGTTCCTCCGCCACTGGACCCCCGGAGCCCGCGAGAGCGCGGCGCTCGCCCACCTCCTCGCCGACGCCGACGGCCTCCGCCCGGCGGGGACGGTCACCGACCGCCTCGGCCGCACCGGCCAGGCGTACGTCCACGAGAGCGAAGGACTGCGACGCATGCTGATCCTGGACCCGTCGGACGGTGACGTCCTCGGCTTGGAAGACACGGTCACCAAGGACGACCGCACCTACGGGGTGAAGGCGGGGGACGTCATGTCGTACAGCGCCTGGGTGCGCTGACCCCGCCATCCGCCTCAGGGCTTCTTCCGCGCTCCCGTCGCGCCGCCGCTCTCCTCGGGTGCCGCGAGTGGGACCCCGAGCGGGCGCGCCAGACCCACGATTCCCTCGTCGAGCCGCTGCAGATGCCGCAGCACGCGGAACGCCACCGAACCGGTGCGCAGCACCTCGTGGCGGCCGCTGTCCAGCATCGAGGCGATGCTGGACCCGGACTCGATGACGCCGTCCGGCTCCTCGTCGCGCACCTTCGCGGCGATCAGGTCGATGTTGTGGGTGATCCGCCGCCCGGCGAGCGCGAGCCGCGCATCGGCCGCGACGCTCTTGCTCGACGGCACCAGTTCGGCCGTCGCCGCAAGCGAACGGGCGTGATAGGCGCAGGTCTCCAGGAGCGCGACGATGTACCGGGCCGTCTGGCGCCGGGCCCGCAGCGGCGCGATCGGGTGCGTCAACGGCTTCGTGGAACTGCGCAGGTCGTCGAGCGCGGTGTCCAGGTCGCGTGCCAGGTCCACGAGGTCGACCGCGGGCCCGCCGCTCAGCTGGGCCACCGCGGCCGACACGACGTCCCGCAGCCGGGCGAGGACGGTGCCGAGCTCCTCGTCGGTCCGGTGCGACGTGCGCACCGGAAGCACCAGGACCGCCGCGATGATCCCGCAGGCCGCGCCGAGCGCCGTCTCCTCGATCCGCAGCACGAGGACGTCGAGGCTGTAGGTGTTGAGCAGGGTGTAGAGCAGGCCCAGCATCGCCGTGACGAAGAAGGACATCAGCGCGTACGACAGCGGGGCGGTGAAGAACATCCCGAAGACGCAGAGCACGACGAGGGCGAACGCGGCCCACGTGTGGTTGCCGACCGCGCCGGCCAGCACCACCCCGGCCACCACACCGAGCACCGTGCCGACCAGACGGCGGTACCCCTTGACCATGATCTCGCCCGTCGACGCGGTGTTGAGGAAGACCACCCAGCACGTCAGGACCGCCCAGTACCACCGCTGCGTGGACAGGAACTCACCGCCCACGATGGCCAGCGCGGAGCCCACCGCCACCTGCACCGCCGCCCTGGTGGTGGGTCGCCGCAGCCCGGTCTGCTCCGGCTCCTCCGCGCCTGCGGCCTCACCGGCGATCGAGATCTCCTCCGCCTCGAACTCCTCCCGGGACCGCATGGCTTCCGGGGTGTCGTACTCCTCGTCCCGCGCCCCGTGGGTCGCGAGCCGCAGACCCAGAATGGCGCGCGCCGCCTCACCGATCGCACGGAAGCAGTCCTGGATCGCGGGCGAACCCTGCGGCAGACCCTGCTCCTCGCGGTAACCGAGCAACCTGTTGCGCACGTACGGGAGCGCCGTGCCGCGGTCGTCGGGCACCAGGCGCACCACGAGCAGGTGCAGCGCCCGCAGGTCCCTGCGCAGCGCGATGCCCGCGTCCTGTCCGATGCGGCCGCGCCGCGACAGCGGTACGGATGCGCTCGGCAGGTGCAGGGTGAGGGTCTCCACGCGCTCGGCGCTGCGGGCGTTGAGGAGCAGGACGCCGAGGCGTTCCGCGGCGATCTCGGCGTCGGCCACCCTGCGCTGCAGAAGCGCCGCCGTCGCCGCGTCGCGGGTGCCCTCCTCCAGGCGGCCCTGGATCATCAGCGCGGCCTCGTGCAGCCGGGCGGTGCTGCGCCGCAGGTCGTCGAGGATCTTCTCCAGTCCTTCGGGCGACTCCGCGTCCGCGTCCAGGAGTTCGATCTGGTGGGCGATGAGCTGGGCGAGCCGGGCCCGGAACGCCTCGCGCAGCCGCGCCAGGGTGCGCTCGGGCGTCTCCGGCACCACGGCGAACCGGACGACCGCGCTGCACGCGAAGGCAATGGCCAGCGTCAGGCAGAGCTCGGGCAGCGCCGACGTCGACGCGTCGACGAAGAGGGAGACGAAGTAGACCTGGAAGCCGATCAGGCCGAGCGCGGTGCCCCGTTCACCGAAGCGGCGGCAGTAGACGGCGCCGAAGATCAGCAGGACGAAGAACAGGTCACCGGTGACCACCCTGGAGTTGAGCAGCGCCCCCAGCGAGATCGCCGCCAGCGCCACCGGTAGCCCGAGCGCCAGCGTGATCGCCTGCCCCCGGACCTCCTTCTCCTGGATCGCGAAGGTGGCGACCATCGCCGTCATCGCGCCCGCGACGAGGTGGGTGACCGAGGTGCCGAGCGGAGCGAGCACGGCGAGTGCGAGGAGGATCGCCCCGACCGTGCGCAGTCCCGCCATGAGCCGCAGGAGTCCCGGGTCGGATGCCGAGAAACGGTCCCAGACGCCCTTCGCTGTCCGTCGTGCCACTGCCATCGTGATGCCGTACTCCCCGTCGTTCTCTCGGTGCCTCCCGGCGTGCCCCAGCATCGCACGACGGCGTTTCGGGAGGTCAAGGCCGGTGGGGTGGGCAGCCGACGGGGCCTCGCGGCCATCGTCGCGGCCATCGAGTAAGGTTTCGCTCCCGCCACTTGAGGAGGCACCGTGTCGCCGATGGACCGTACGCGGGGAGGCGCCGTGCCGCCCATGGACCGTACGTCGCACAGGAGCCGGGCATGACGGCGCGCGTGGCGATCGGTGACACCGTCGAGGACTTCACGCTGCCGGACGAGACGGGCACTCCGCGCCGGCTGTCCGAACTCCTCCGGGACGGCCCGGTGGTGCTGTTCTTCTACCCGGCGGCCCTCACCCCCGGCTGCACGGCGGAGGCCTGCCACTTCCGCGACCTGGCCGCCGAGTTCGACGCCGCGGGAGCGCGGCCCGTGGGGATCAGCGGTGACGAGGTGGCGCGCCAGCAGGAGTTCACGCAGCGGCACACCCTCGGGTTCCCGCTGCTCTCCGATCCCGAGGGTGTGGTGCGCGGCCGGTTCGGGGTGACCCGCGGCTTCTCGTTGGCGCCCACGAAGCGCGTCACCTTCGTCATCGGCAAGGACCGCACCGTCGCCGAGGTGGTCCGCAGCGAACTCCGCATGAGCGCACACGCCGACCGCGCACTGGCCGCCGTCCGCGGGCTCGGGGCGGCCTGAGCCACCGGTCAGGCGTCCGCCTGCGCGGCAGCGGTGGTGACCCGGCAGCGCTGTGATCGTTCCCGGGGTGGGAGCGGCGCCCGCCGCTTCTTCGGCCTCGCGCAGGGATGAGGGTTTCGGATGGACACGATCACGGCCAAGCGGCACATTTTCTCGATGCTGGACGTCGACGGCGACGGGGTCATCTCCCGCCAGGAGTACCTCGCCCGGCCCGAGCGTGCGGCCCGGGCGCTGGGCCGGGCGGACGACGACCCGCTCCTGTCCGTGGCGCGCGCCGCGCACGAGCAGGTCTTCGCGTCGATGGACGCGGACCGGGACGGGCGGGTGACCTTCGAGGAGTACGAGGCGTGGGCGGGCGGCGAGGCCTTCGACGAGGTGTGCAGGCCGGCGCTGGGTTCGCTGTTCGACCTGGCCGACACCGACGGTGACGGTCACCTCGACCGGGCGGAGTTCACCGAGCTGCGCCACGCGCTGGGCAACCCCGCCGACAACGCCCGCGCGGCTTTCGATGCCCTGGACGAGGACGGCGACGGCCTTATCGACCGCGACGCCTACCTGGCACAGATCCGTTCCTTCGTCACTGACGGGTCTTCTTCCATGGCACAGGCGCTCCACACGGCCCACAGCTGACCCTGGGCACCGCCCTCTGACCCGCACGCGCCCCGGGTGAGCCGCGTCTCACCTGACCGGTGCCGCTTGTCTATGCAACGAGTTGCATAGAAGGATTCGGGCATGGCGCTTGAGCACGCGATTCTCGTCTCCCTGCTGGAGAAGCCGGGCTCCGGGTACGAACTGGCCCGGCGGTTCGACCGCTCCATCGGCTATTTCTGGGCCGCTACCCACCAGCAGATCTACCGCGTCCTCAAGCGCATGGAGAGCGACGGCTGGATCGCCGCCCGCGAGGTGGCGCAGCAGGACCGGCCGGACAAGAAGGAGTACTCCGTCGCAGGCCCCGGCCGGACCGTGCTCTCCGCGTGGCTGCAGGAGCCGATCCAGCCCGAGAGCATGCGGCACGAGCTCGCCGTGAAGATCCGCGGCGCGGCCTTCGACGACCCGGCCGAGCTGATCCACGAGGTGGAGCGGCACCGCCAGGCGCACGCCGACCGGCTCGCGCACTACCTCGCGGGGGAGCGGCGCGACTTCACGGGTCCCGAGGCCCCGGTCCCCGAGGCCCCGATCCCCGAATCCCCCGACGCCGGACGGGAGCTCCAGCACGTCGTGCTGCGCGGCGGCATCGCGTACGAGCGGATGACGCTCGACTGGCTCGACGACGTGCTCGCCACCCTCCACCGCCTCAGTCACTGACACCTCCCGCCACCCCTACCCCCCCCGAGCCGGAAAGGCGAACCGCCATGGCCGACCCGCTGCTGTTCAACCCGACCACCTACGACCCGACGCACTTCGACCCCGAGACCCGCAGGCTGCTGCGCGCGACCGTCGACTGGTTCGAGGCGCGCGGCAAGCGCAGGCTGATCGAGGACTACCGCTCCCGCGCCTGGCTCGCGGACTTCCTGGAGTTCTCCGCCAAGGAAAGGCTCTTCGCGACCTTCCTCACCCCGGCCTCCGCCGCCGGCGAGGGACAGGACGACAAGCGCTGGGACACCGCCCGGATCGCCGCCCTCAACGAGATCTTCGGCTTCTACGGGCTCGACTACTGGTACGCGTGGCAGGTCACCATCCTGGGCCTCGGCCCCGTCTGGCAGAGCGACAACGCCGCGGCCCGCGCCCGCGCCGCCGAGCTCCTCTCCCAGGGTGAAGTGTTCGCGTTCGGCCTGTCCGAGAAGACCCACGGCGCCGACATCTACTCCACCGACATGCTCCTGGAGCCCGACGGCGACGGCGGCTTCCGGGCCACCGGATCCAAGTACTACATCGGCAACGGCAACGCCGCGGGCCTCGTCTCCGTCTTCGGCCGCCGCACCGACATCGAGGGCCCCGACGGCTACGTCTTCTTCGCCGCCGACAGCCGCCACGACGCGTACCACCTGGTCAAGAACGTCGTCGACTCGTCGAAGTACGTCAGCGAGTTCCGCCTGGAGAACTACCCGGTCGGCCCCGACGACGTCCTGCACACCGGCCGCGCCGCCTTCGACGCCGCCCTCAACACCGTCAACGTCGGCAAGTTCAACCTCTGCACCGCCTCCATCGGCATCTGCGAGCACGCGATGTACGAGGCCGTCACCCACGCCCACAACCGCATCCTCTACGGCCGCCCCGTCACCGCCTTCCCGCACGTGCGCCGCGAACTGACCGACGCGTACGTCCGGCTCGTCGGCATGAAGCTGTTCAGCGACCGCGCTGTCGACTACTTCCGCTCGGCCGGCCCCGACGACCGCCGCTACCTCCTCTTCAACCCCATGACGAAGATGAAGGTGACCACCGAGGGCGAGAAGGTCATCGACCTGATGTGGGACGTCATCGCCGCCAAGGGCTTCGAGAAGGACAACTACTTCGCGCAGGCGGCCGTCGAGATCCGCAGCCTGCCCAAGCTGGAGGGCACGGTCCACGTCAACCTCGCCCTGATCCTCAAGTTCATGGGCAACCACCTGCTGAACCCGGCCGAGTACGCGCCCGTGCCGACCCGCCTGGACGCGGCCGACGACGACTTCCTCTTCCGGCAGGGACCGGCCAGGGGCCTGGGCGCCATCCGCTTCCACGACTGGCGCACCGCCTTCGACGCGTACGCCGAGGTGCCCAACGTCGCCCGCTTCCGCGAGCAGGCCGACGCCCTGTGCGAGTTCGTCACGACGGCCGCCCCCGACGAGAAGCAGAGCCGCGACCTCGACCTGCTCCTCGCCGTCGGCCAGCTCTTCGCGCTGGTCGTGCACGGCCAGCTGATCCTGGAGCAGGCCCGCCTGACCGGCCTGGACCAGGACGTGCTCGACGAGCTCTTCGCCGTCCTCGTCCGGGACTTCTCCGCGCACGCCGTCGAACTGCACGGCAAGGACTCCGCCACCGCCGACCAGCAGGCCTGGGCACTGGCCGCCGTCCGCCGCCCGGTCGTCGACGACGCGCGCTCGGCGCGCGTCTGGGAGCGCGTGGAGGCGCTGGCGGGGACGTACGAGATGGCGCCGTGAGCGAGGCGGTCACCCGCTGGACCGAGTAGGCGGGTGGCCCGGCTGTCGGCCCTCTCCGGGATCGTGCGGTGGACGGCCAATCGTCGTCCGCCACTCCCGGAGAGGGCCGACAGCCGTCACCAACTGGTCACGCATGCCCATCCGGGCGGGGCGGCGAGCCGGTCAGCGGCGAGAAGTCCTCGTACCGGACCTCATAGACACGCTCGGCGAACTTCCAGCCACCGCCGGTGCGCTGGTAACGGTCGTGATAGATGGCGTAGTTCAGCCGCCCGCGGCCGTCCAGGCCACGCCCGATCTCGGAGATGTAAGCGCGACCGGACGCGGTGTCGCCGTCAAGCCGGATCACGCCGGGATGAGTGTTCTGCACGAGAAAGTCGACCACGTCCGGCACCCGTCTGCCCCAGGCGCGGATCGCCTCTCGGCCTCGGAGCTCAACGGGGATGTTCGGCATCCGAAGCACACCGTCCGCAGTGAACAGTGAAGCGGCACGGTCGTAGTCCCGCATCATCGCGGCGTCGGTGAACTCACCGCGCAGCGCCTCGATCTCGACGCGATCCGCGATGCTCCGAAAGTCACTCATCGGCTCCATCCATGTCACCCGCTCTCTGGACAGCGTGCTCGTTTCCAGAGATAAGACGTCACAGCCCTCCGGGTTGTGCCACGGCCCGCGGTGCTACTGGAGGAAGCTGACGTTCTGGGCGAGGGAGAGGCGGCTGGAGTAGTTGATCGTGTTCGTAGCGGACCGCATGTAGGCGCGCCACGCGTCGGACCCCGACTCGCGGCCGCCGCCGGTCTCCTTCTCGCCCCCGAACGCGCCGCCGATCTCCGCGCCCGATGTCCCGATGTTCACGTTGGCGATGCCGCAGTCCGAGCCCTCCGCGGACAGGAACCGCTCGGCCTCCTGCTGGTCGCGCGTGAAGATGCTCGACGACAGGCCCTGGGGCACGTCGTTGTGCAGGGCGATCGCCTCGTCGAAGGTGTCGTACGCCATGACGTACAGGAGCGGCGCGAAGGTCTCCGCGCGGACGGTGTCGGTCTGCCGGGCGACGCGGACCACGGCCGGTTCGACGTACGCGGCGTGCGGCGCCGACGAGGCCGGGCGGCGGGCGCCACCCGCGAGGAGTTCGCCGCCCTCACCGCGCACGCGGTCCAGCGCCGCGTGCATGCCGTCCAGGGCCCGCGCGGAGATGAGCGGCCCGACCAGCGTGGCCCGGTTGAAGGGGTCGCCGATGGGCAGCTTCCGGTAGGCGTCGGTGAGGCGGCCGACGAGCGTGTCGGCGATGTCGCGGTGCACGATCAGGCGCCGCAGTGTCGTACAGCGCTGCCCGGCGGTCCCGACCGCGGCGAACACGATGCTCTGGAGCGCGAGGTCCAGATCGGCGGAGGGCGCGACGACCGCCGCGTTGTTGCCGCCGAGTTCGAGCAGGCAGCGCCCGAAGCGGGCGGCGACGCGCGGGCCGACCTCGCGCCCCATGCGCGTCGAACCGGTGGCGCTGACCAGCGCGACCCGTGGGTCGTCCACGAGCCGCTCACCGACGGTCGCGTCGCCGAGCAGCAACCGGTGCACGTCCCGGGGCGCGCCGACGTCGTCGGCGGCCCTGGTCAGTAGCCGGTCGCAGGCCAGGGAGACGAGCGGGGTGAGTTCGGACGGCTTCCACACCACGGTGTCGCCGCAGACCAGCGCGATCGCCGTGTTCCACGACCACACCGCCGCGGGGAAGTTGAACGCGGAGACGACACCGACGACGCCGAGCGGATGCCAGGTCTCCGCCAGGCGGTGCCCGGGCCGCTCCGAGGCGATGGTGCGCCCGTACAGCTGCCGGGACAGACCGACGGCGAAGTCACAGATGTCGATCATCTCCTGGACCTCGCCGAGCGCCTCGGAGCGGATCTTGCCCGCCTCGACGGTGATCAGGTCCGCCAGGTCCTCCTGATGGCCGCGCAGCAACTCGCCGAGGTGCCGTACCAGTTCGCCGCGGCGCGGTGCAGGGGTGGTGCGCCAGTCGAGGAAGGCCGCACGGGCCGCGGTCAGTGCCTCCTCGGTTCCGGCCGTGCCCGTCGCGGCCAGGCCGAAGAGGTCCTCGCCGGTGATGGGGGTCCGGGCCCGCAGGCCGTCGCCCTCGGGAACGGTGACGCCGATGCGGTCGAGTGCGGCACGGGCACGGGCGCGCAGTTCGTCGGTGGCGGGCAGGGCGATGCCGGTCATGACGCTCCCTGGGGACGTAGTGCGCGGGGGATGCGGGCGAGAGAACGGTCCCGCTGCCGCTCGTAGAGCGTGAACGGGTCGAGGACTTCCCGGCCGATGGCTTCGGCGAGCCGGTCGGCGTCGTATGAACTGCATTCCTGGCCGCTGTTCCTGGACCCCGCCTCGCCGAGATTGGACTGGAAGATGCCGGCGGCCGACCGAGGCAGGAAGTCCTCGTACACGATCGGCTCGGCACGCAGCCAGCCGCCGGCCAGCAGGCCGGCGAGGTCGGAGGGCGGGCGGCTGCCGTCCGCGGGCCGTTCCGGGGCGGCGTGGTAGGTGAAGAACCCCAGCCCGCGCACGGCCAGTTCGTGTTCGGTCGGCGGCAGGTGCTCGCTCCACACGGCCCGGGCGACATCGCCGCGCTCGCCCGCCGGCCGGTGGCCGGCCCGCTCGTCGATGAGGCCGAGCAGCCGGTCGTAGAGGGCGCGGCCCTCCCGGGTCAGCGCGATGCCGCGGGCCTCGACCTCGCCGAACCGCACCCGCAGCGCGCCGAGGGTCACACTGCCGTCCGCGGTGCGCAGCGCGCGCGGCTCGGCGAGCGCACGGAAGGAGGTCTGGCGCAGCAGCACGTCGGGGCCCGGCCAGCGCGGCGGACCCTGAATGGTGTCGATCATCTCGACGCCGCGCTCGGTCATGCGCCGGTAGAGCTCGTCGATGTCCAGGACGCGCGGGGTGAGGTGGTTGATGTGGGTGCTGCGTACGCCGCCGATGTCAGCGGCGACGGCGGAGACACGCTCCAGTGCCGCGTACCACTCACGGTCGATGGGTTCCGGCGACAACTCGAAGGCCCGCACCGCGAGGTCGAGGAACCGCTCGGCGTCCGTGCCGGGCAGTTCCCGCTCCGCCTCCGCCCGGTCGGCCAGCGCGAGCAGTTCCGGCGGGAACAGCTCACGCCCCGCGAGGAACGTGGCGAGGCGCGAGCGCAGATCCGCGTCGAAGAAGCGCGGATCGGACACGGTGAGCATCGACGTGAAGACCCGGAACGGGTTGCGGGCCAGCTCTTCCTCGTCCACCGGCCGGAACGCCGTCGACACGATCGGGAGTGCGCTCGCGGGGGTGTCGCGCAGGTCGTAGAAGCCGACCGGACGCATGCCGAGGGCACCGAAGACGCGACCGACCTGCTCCAGCTCCTCAGGGGTGCCGACCCGGATGGCGCCGTGCCGTTCGGCGGTGACCCGGCCGATGGACCCGAGGCGTTCCGCGTCGGCGCCGCGCGCGCGCAGGACGTCCTCGTTGACCTCGCGGGAGACGTCCACCAACGTCGTGTACGCGGGGACCTCGCGCCCGTACATCCGGGAGAGCCGGGCGGCGAACGCGGCGCGCAGCCGCCACTGTTCGATCATCGGCACGTCTTCCTTTCAGGAGCCGTTGCGGGAGTCCTTCCGGGGTTCCGGGGCCTTGTGTTGAGGAGTCACACCACATGGGCCTCCGGACGGCTCGCGGACCCGGCCTCGAAGCGTTCCGTGGCCAGCGGCGCAACGTCGACGCACGGCCGCCGCCCCAAGTACAGGTCGCGGACGATCTCGCCCACCGCGGGGGCCTGGAGGAAGCCGTGCCCGGAGAAGCCGGTGGCGTAAAGGAGGTTGGCCGGTGCGGCACAGCGGCCGATCAGCGCGTTGTGGTCCGGCGTGACCTCGTACAGGCCCGCCCAGCCGCCGGACACCTCCATCTCCGCGAGGGCCGGGGCCCGTTGGCGCGCCACCGCACGGAACAGCTCAAGCCACTCCGGCGTCCACGTGGTGTCGAAGCCCTCGGTCTCCCTGGGGTCGGCGAGGCCGAGGAGCAGTCCGTCGTCGCTGTTGTGGAAGTACGCCGACGACGCGAAGTCGATCGTGAAGGGGACGCGCGGCGCGGCGGGCACCAGCGGGACGGTGAAGGCGAGCTGGCGGCGGAGCGGCCGCACCGGGAACTCGACGCCCACCATGGCGCCGATCCGCGCCGACCATGCCCCAGCGGCGCAGACCACCGCGGAGCACGACACCGGACCGCGGTCGGTGTGCACGACGGTGACGCGGTCACCGGCCGTGTCCATGCCGGTGACCGTGGTGTGCGTCGCGAACACGGCACCGGCCCGCGCCGCGGCGCGCGCGTACCCGTGGACGACGAGCGCCGGACGCGCGTGGCCGTCGGCGGGGGAGTGGGCGGCGGCCACCAGGCCCTCGGTGCTGAGGTAGGGGCAGAGCGCCCGCGCCTCACAGGGGCCGATCATGCGGCTGGGCACACCGAGACCGTTCTGCGTGCGCACGCCCTCCTCGAAGTCGGCCACCTGGTCGGGGCTGGTCAGCAGGAACAGATAGCCGACGGTGTCGAGCCCGATGTCCGCGCCCGGGCGGCGCGGAAAGTTCCGGAAGGCGCGCAGGCTGCGGTGGCCCAGCTCGATGTTGAGCGGATCGGAGAACTGCGCCCGCACCCCGCCGATCGGCTTTCCCGAGCTGCCGCAGGCGAGCTCGCCGCGCTCGACGACGACGATGTCGCGTACGCCTGCCTCGGCGAGGTGGAAGGCGATGCTCGCCCCCATCACACCGCCCCCGACGATCACGACGTCGGCGGCGGGCGGCAGAGCGCGGTACGCGGAGAGGGGCGACGGCGGCGGGGCAGGTGAGGAGGCCAAGAGGCCGCTCCCTTCCAGGCGACGGCCTGGGCTGTCATGGCGTGTCGTGTGGTGACGTGTCGTGACTGGTGTGGCGCGGCAGGGCGTGTCGTGGCGTGTCATGGCGTGTCATGGAGCGGAAAGCTGAGCAGCTGTCCGCCTGCCCGCCATGGTGCAGCACGCCGCCCACCGCGGTCCATGAGGCATCACTCCGGTCGGCCGATATCACCCCACCGTTATCACCCCACCCGGCTCACTCGGTGAGCGCGCGCCGGAGGACGTCCCCGAGCCGGGCGAGCTGCCGCTGCGACACGGTGGCGGACACGATGGCCTGCGAACCGTGGAAGGTGCCTGGCCACTGGTGCAGTTCCACCGACACACCCGCCTGCAGCAGACGCTGCGCGTAGATGATGTCCTCGTCGCGGTTCGGGTCGAACTCGGCGGTGGCGATGTAGGCGGGCGGCAGGCCGGACAGGTCGGCGGCCCGCGCCGGAGCCGCGTACGGCGTGGCGGGCCGGTCACCCAGATAGTGCCGCCACGACGCCCGCACGTTGGCGCGGGTCGCCCACGGCGTATCCGTGAAGTTCCTGGCCGACCACGTCTCCTGACGGTCGTCGAGGGAGGCTTCGTTGAGCAACTGGAAACAGATCGGCGGCCCTTGCTCGTCGCGGGCCCGCAGCGTCAGGGCCGCGGCGAGGTTCCCGCCGGCGCTGTGACCGCCGACCGCGATCCGCGCCGGGTCGACGCCGAGCTCCGCCGCGTGCGCGGCCGTCCACTTCAGCACGGCGTACGCGTCGTCGAGGGCGGCCGGGAAGCGGTGCTCGGGGGAGAGCCGGTAGCCCACCGAGACCAGCAGCGCCCCGGAGGCCGCCGCGATCCGACTGGCCCACGGGTGTTCGGTGTCCAGGTCGCCCGCGACCCGCGCGCCCCCGTGCATCCAGACGACTGCTCCCCGCGCCTGCGGCGGCCGGTAGAGGCGGACCGGCACGTCGGCCGGGACCGCGGGCACCGTGCGGTCCTCGATCTCCATGCCCGTGGTGTCCGGCGCCGGCTTCGCGGCGGCGTACTCGGCATACTTCTTGCGTGCGGCGACCGGGTCACTGAGATCCTGCGGCGGGAGCAGCGGGAGGAAGACTTCGAGTTCGGCATCCATGACGGTCATCTTCACAGCCGTCGTTCGGGCGGACGTCCGCCAACTGTCGGGCTTCCCCGCCGGTTCGCGCGCCGATCGGCGCCCTGTGCCGACACCGTCGGCCCTATCCTCCTGTCATGGAAGCACTGGCGGTACGGCTGTCGGGACTCGATCCGCACGTCGAGGGCGCCATCCGCGTGGTCGCGTTCTACGACACGCTGATGCGCCGGCGGGTGGACCTCCAGGCGCTCGCCCGGGCCTCTGCCGGTCTGGCCGAGTGCGTGACCGGGGTGCTGCTCCACGGCACCGGGCGGGCGATCCGCGTCTCGCCCGAGGGCACCGCGGCATCCGCCCCGCCGTCGCCCGCGTCCAGCACGACGCCGATCACCCTCGACGAGGAGGAGATCGGCACCGTGTGGCTGGAGCGCCCCGGCCCGCCCAATCCGCTCGACGACGTCCTCCTCGACCGGCTCGCCATCGCCGCCGCGGCGGCCGTCGAGCGGTACGGCCCCGCTCGTACCACGATGGCCGACCCCGCCCTGGTCGAACTCGCCATCAGCTGCGACAGCGAAGAGGCCGCCCGGGCCAGGGCGTTGCGCCTGCTGGGGTTCGCCGCCGACCTGCCGGTCCGCGTCGTCGCCGTACGCTCGCGGCTGCCGCTCGACCGCATCGGCGCCCTGATCTGCCCCTCCCGGCCGGTGAAGGCGGCACCGCTCGCCGACGTGGGCGTCATCCTGGCCACCACCGTCGACCAGAGCGCGTTCCCGGCAGGTGTACGCGCGGGTGTCGGCACCGCCGGAAGTCCGGAGCGGTCCTGGCGCGAAGCCCGCACCGCCCTCCGCTTCGCCACCCCGGGCCGGCCGGTCGTCCCCCACGAGGGACTGGGCGCGCTGGCGCTGCTCGCGCAGGTCTCGCACGACGCCGTACGGGACAACGCCGACGTGGCCGCGATCGCGCGCCTCGCCGCCGGCGCGGCCGACGCCGCCGACCTGGAGACCCTGGACGCCTACTGCTCCACCGGCTCCCTGCGCCGGGCCGCGGACCTCCTGCACCTGCACCACAGCAGCGTCGCCCGCCGACTCGAACAGCTCGGAAAGAGCCTGGACATCGACCTGACCGAGCCCACCGGGCTGCTCCGCGCCCGGCTCGCCCTCACCGCGTGGCGGCTGCTCGACGGCTGAGGGCTGCGGACACGCCCGTACCGCTGCCGCTGTCACCGCCCCCTCGCCGCCTCTCGACCCCCCGCCGCCACACCGCGAATCCGGCCATGGCGACCAGCAGATACACCGGTACGAGGAGCTCCACGTCCGGGGACGACAGCTCCACGGACCAGCCCGCGCCACGCTCGTCCCCCTCGAACACGACCCGGTTGACGGTCAGGAACGCCAGATGCGCCCCGATGCCGACGCACAGCGGGGCGCGCCGCACCGCGGTGCGGGCCGTGACGAGCATCAGGCCGAACACCGTCAGCAGAATCAGATAGCCGACCGGGTCCTGCCCGCCCGGTGCGAGCCCCACGGGACCGGCCTCCCCGCCGACGAGGGGCGCGACCCCGGCCTCCACCACCGTCGAAAGACCGGGCACGACCAGAAACACGGCCGTCGTGCCGAGGGCCGAGGCCAGGCCGCCGAACCGGCCGCGCAGCGCGGTCCACGTGCAGCCGCGCAGCGTCGTCTCCTCCGGCAGCGCCTCCAGGAGCAGCGCGACCACGCCGTTCGTCACCAGGAATCCGGCGAGCTCGGGCAGGTCAGGACGCGACCAGCTCAGCAGACCGGTGGCCGTCCCCGCGCCGAGCACGATCGCCGCGGAGCCCACCGTCACCCCCGTCCCCACGAGCAGAGCCCGCAGACTGTCGCCAGGACCGCCGAACCCGATGTCCTTGAGGGAGCCGCCCCGGCGCCGCAGCGCCAGCACGACGAGCGGCAGGGCCACCGCGCTGACCAGCGCCGCCGGAACGAGCCGGGCGAGGAACCCGGACACCCCGACGGCATCGGCGAGCACGGCACCCACCGCCGTACCCGCGCCCAGCGCCACACCCATGACGAGACCGCCGCCCAGCGCCCGCCCCAGGACTCCGGTGAGCGAGGGGGCGGGTGTGGTGCGCTGCGGGCCTGCCATGTGTCTCTCCTTGGTACCGCTGGAAACCGCCGGATCAGGGCTACTCCCCATCCTCGACGCCCGCGCGATCATGAGAGTCGTAGCCGTGGATGAAATGGCCGTACATCTTTCGATGCAGGCGCTTTCGCAGCAGGCGTCGCGTTCGCTTGTGTCATGGATTCTGGAGCCCGCGTGGATGGCGGCGACGGCACCGAAAGGGTGGCTGCCGCAGCTCCCGTCGGTTCTCCGTAACCCAGCCGGCCATGGCCGAGCGTTTCGCCGTTGTCACACAACGATCTTGGGCGCCCTCTTCACGTTCCGGTACACACCGGCAGATGCGGAAAAGCTCGTCTTGGCCCAGTTCATGGCGATGCCCCGGCCGGGCCGATGCCCCGCCCCTGTCGGAGAGTTGGGCTACCTTACCCATGTGGAACAGCTGATCGCCGAGGATCCGGCGCACATAGGCCCGTACCGACTGATCGCCCGCCTCGGCGCGGGCGGCATGGGTCTCGTCTATCTCGGCCGCTCCGAGGGCGGGCGTACCGTCGCGGTGAAGGTCGTGCAGGCCGAGTTCGCCGCGCAGCCCGACTTCCGCAGGCGGTTCGCGCTCGAGGTGGATGCCGCCCGGCGGGTGGGCGGGGCGTGGACGGCCGCCGTGCTCGGATCCGACACCGCAGCGCGCGTGCCCTGGGTGGCGACGCAGTACGTGCCCGGCCCGTCCCTGCACGATGTCGTGGCCAGGGACTTCGGGCCGCTGCCCGAGGCGTCCGTACGCTTCCTCGCCGAGGGCCTCGCGCATGCACTGGTCGACATCCACGGGGCCGGACTGATCCACCGGGACCTCAAGCCGTCCAACGTCCTGGTCACCGTGGACGGCCCGCGCGTCATCGACTTCGGCATCGCCCGCGCCCTGGAAACCCTCGTCGAGGGCCCACTGACCCGCACCGGCGCGGTGATCGGATCCCCGGGCTTCATGTCCCCGGAGCAGGTGCGTGGGCAGCGTCTCACACCCGCGTCCGACGTCTTCTGCCTGGGCTCGGTCCTCGCCTTCGCCGCGACCGGACGTTCGCCCTTCGGCACCGTCGGCATCGGGCTGCATTCGCTGATGTTCCGTGTCGCCGAAGAAGAGCCCGACCTCGTCGGCGTACCGGAGGCCCTGCTGCCGCTGGTACGGGAGTGCCTGCGCAAGGATCCGTCCGCCAGGCCCACCCCGCAGGACCTGGTCGCCCGAACCGCCACGGGCACTTCCGCCACTTGGCTCCCGGGTGAGGTCCTCGCCCAACTGGGCCGCAGCTCGGCCCAGTTGCTGGACTTCGCTCCGGAGGCAATACCGACTCCCACCGCCACGCCCACGTCACTGGACCCCCACCCGAACTTCCAGGCGCCCCCACTTCAGGCACCCTCCCTTCCGCCACCCCCACCGCCCGGGACCTTCCCGCACTACGCGCCCACCCAGGGGGTCGACGGGGGCAGCCGACCGCCGACTCCCCGTCGCCGAAGGACTGTCATCGTCGCCGCGGCCGCTGCCACGGTCGTGCTCATCGGGGGTGGGCTGATCGCTCTCAGTCCCTGGAAGGACGGCTCCTCCGGTGACGGTGGCAGTGGGAACACCCTGCCGGACAGCTTCGCCGGGGCCTGGGTGGGTGTTCAGAAGACCGGCGCCAAGGACAAGTCCACCGGCGCCCCGGTGACGGTGCTCACCCGGCTGACGCTCGACAAGGGCGTCCGTGTCGATGAGAAGGCCGAGTACGCCGTGCTGGGCCTCGGCCGCCTGTGTGTCTACAGTCCCACTCTCACCTCGACCTCCGACGGCACCTCGATCCAGGTGGGCGCCTCCACCTTGAAGCTCGCTCAGCCGAAGAGCGAGTCCGGGAAGTGCGAGAAGCGGCAGCCGGCCATGACGCTCAAGAGCCGAGGCGCCGGCAAGGTCGCCGTGACCAGCGACAACGCCAAGAGCACCCTCATCAAGGACGGGGTGGAAGACCCGAAGGTGAAGTCGCTCGACAAGTTCAACGGACGGTGGACCTACGACCCAGGGAAGTCCGTCTGGAAGTCGGTCACGGTGGTGATCGGCTATGGCCCCGGCCCGCGCGGCTTGCAGATCCATTTCCAGCGAGACGGCGGGGCGTGCCAGTACACGGCACAGGCGTTCAGCGTGCTGGAAGTCCAAGGGGGCGAGGAGCCGAAGGTTCTGGAGACCACTCCGGGGGAGCTCGAAGGCAGCGCATCCGCCGAGGACTGCGCCCGGGAGGGTCCGTTCTTCCGGGACGGCCCGCTCCTCCGGATCACCCGCACCAAGAGCAGCAAGGACCTGGAGTTCACCATGTTTTCCCCGGGTCAGAATCTGCTGCTGTCGGCCGGGAAACTGAAACGGGCCTCCTCCGGATAGGGCAGCCGGACAGGGCGGCCAGTGGCAGGGGCGGCCGTCCAAGCTCGGCGCGTTCAGGCGCTGTCTGGATGACCGCTGGAGCCGGGGTCGCACAAACGCCCGGACAGCGTCGGGGCCTGGATGCTGTAGACATCGCCGACCCGCAGATTGTCCGGCGTGCTGTGCTCGCCATAGGTGCCTATGACGGAGACGGTCACACGGGAATCGGGCTGCTGGAAAGTACGGAAATACGGTGCGTTCGCCGGGATTTCCGGGACCTCCAACAGGGGGATGCCGCGCCGCCCCAGCAGACGCTGCAGCTTTTCGAACCGAAGCCTGGGAGTGAACCGCCCGTACCGGGCACGAAGCGCGTCGTTGACGAGGGTCCGGTCCCGGTACGCGAGCCGGTGCACCTGCAAGGTGAAGTGGTGCCCCGACCAGGGGTGGTCGGCGGAAGCACGGTCCCAGTAGAACTCGGCGAGGCCGTAGTCACGGCACATACTGCGGTCACCAAAGGTGTTCTCGGCGAAGTCCGGCCCAAGGACTTTGGTGACGTGGCCGGGAGAGTCCGCGGGGCGCACGCCGAGCAAGGTGCCGGTGGTGACGACGTCCACGTAGAACGCCAGGGAATGCGGAGTCAAAGGCTGATCCTCAATGCGACCAAGGCCGCAGCGCTCCCACCGCGGTTCATTTTCTCGACGAGACGCTCTGACGCGCCTCTCCGCTGCTGCAAGCGTATGAGGGGAAGCGGAGAGGACAACTCGGCGCGTGATCAGAGTGCGGCTCCCTGCTCCGCTCGCGGCCAACTCCCGAGGGCCGAAGCGAGGCGGTCCTGAAGAGCAGGGTCTTGCACTTCAACCGCCAAGCGGTAGGCGAGGGGACCGATCTGCCATCCGGCGTGACGGTCGAAGTGCGGATATGGCCCCGCTTCGTTGTGTGCGAGTTTACCGACCAGCTCAGCGAGGCCGAGGAGCAAGTACTCAGCGGTCCGGCGCTCGCCTTCCAGGCTGCTCCGGCGCACGCGGTCGCACAGGTCACGGCCTTGACTCCACTGCGTTGAGTCGGACGCCATTTCCAGCGCCGCGTCGATCTCAGGCGTCCTGCCCAGACTCAGCACGGCCGCCTCCAGGACCTGCCCGGCCCAGGCCACCGGCTGCCGCTGCCGCTCGAACAGCGATCGTCCCCACTGGCCGATGCCACCCCGCTCACCACTGCACATTCCACGAGCATGACGATGCAGCCGTTCATAAGCAACGGATTTGGGGCCGATCAGAGCCCAGTACGAGACAGCTCCGGCCTGCCGCCCCGACGGGCGCGGCCTCCAGCAGCTCGGGCTCGGCGGCGAGCAGGAGCATGGTAGCGCCGGCAGCGTGCATGAACGTGGGCCGCACCGCAGGGACAGGAAAGAGTGCGAGTGCAACGCAGCGGTCATCGACGCCCTCCGAAGCGGCAGGCCGCACCTCCTGGTCGACCTCATCGGGCAGCAGGGTGGGAATCGTGAACGGGGCGGGGGGCTTCGGGCCGGGAGGCCATCGCCTCGCCGGTGCTGCCGGGCAGGCGCAGCCTTCTGCGCGTGGCAGTCCGGTGGCCCCGGAACTGTCGGCTCACATCGGGGGAGTGGCGGGTGCCGGCCCCAAGGTGGTCGTGCCGGGTGCGGCGCGGTGGCCGAGGCCCGTGCGGTACGCGTCCATCGCGGCCTCCACCCGCCCGGTGCGGCGCAGCAGATCGCCCAGGAGGCGGCAGAGGTCCGCCAAGTCGCCGACCGCGCTGGAGCGTTCGAGGAGTGACAGCGCCGCGCAGTAGTGCTCCTCGGCGCTCTCGGTGTCGCCCCGCTCCTCGGCGATCAGCCCGAGCAGCCGGTGCGCGCCGCCCGCGTGCACCGCGCCGCGCCCGGCCCCCAGCGACCCGGCCCCGAGCGTCCCGGCACCCCCCGCCTCGTCGTCGTCCGCGGTGAGCAGCGGCCGCAGCAGTGCCTCCGCCTCCTCGGCCCTGCCGCGCCGCCGCAGTACGTCCGCCAGCTCGACCTCGACCTGTTCGGTGAAGAGCGCGGCCCGCTTGGAGGCGAGAATGCCGCGGGCCGTGCGCAGCTCGGTCTCGGCGCGCTCCAGGTCGCCGTCCTGCGCGTGTACGTACCCGCGCATCCAGTGGCAGTGCGCCAGCTCGGTGCGGATGTGCAGCTGGCGGTAGAGCTCCTGGGCCTTGGCGAGCGACGCGTCGGCCTCGGCGATGCGGCCTTCGGCGATGAGGGTGCGGGCCACGCCGCGGTGCATCCCCGCGACCAGCGCGGGATCGTCGACGCGCGGCGCGAGCGCGAGCGCAAGCTCGGCGGCGTGCGCGGCCCGCGCGTGCGCGCCCATGTCCATGTACGGGGCGATGGACGCCGTGTAGAGGAGCAGCAGGGCGTCGGGGTCGTGCAGTCCCGCGGTGTCGAGTTCGTCGAGGGTGCTCTCCAACAGGTAGCAGGCGTACCGCAGTTCGCCGCTGAGGAGGTGGGTCGTGGCGCGGCCCCGGATGGCCGGGACGCGGCGGGGCAGCGGCTCGTCGGCGAGCAGCCGCTCGACGGCGGCGAACCGGTCGCGGGCGCCGGTGAGATCACCGGACTCCAGGAGGCAGTCGCCGAGGCCCAGCAGGGCGTCGGCCTGTTCGGCCACGAGCGCATGCTCGACGGCTTCCTCGTGGAGCGCGCCGAACAGTGCGGCCGCGTCCTCGGGGGCGCCGGTGGCCAGGGCGCGCCGCGCGTCGGTCAACCGCAGGCGCACCCCCGCGGCCAGGTGGGCGGGGCGGCCCGTGGCCAGCTCTTCGTAGCTGACATCCAGGCGGGCGGCGAGGTGGCGCAGGGCGGCCTCGGAGGGGCGCACCTTGCCCGACTCCAGGGTGGAGACGTACGCGGGGGTGTAGGCGGGCTCGGCCAACTGGCGTTGCGTCAGCCCGCGTTCACCGCGCAGGCGTTGGACGCGCCGGCCGATCTCGGCCGGTTCGTCGGGCCGCACACCCTCGGAACTCTTCTGCGTCACCGCTGCCTCTCCGCCGTCTCCCCGGACGCCTGCATCTACGTACGTGGCGCTGAGGCCGTGTACTCACCGCGACGCGAAGTACTCACCGCGGCGTGAACTCGTCCGTCCCGCAAGCAACTTGTCGCACACCCATTGCCTGGCGTCCCGGAAGCCCCTACGTTGAGCCGCGCCTTAACCCTACTTAACCCGCCATTTATATCGCGGACTTCGGAGGACGCCCATGCCCCCCACGCATCGAATAACCAGCCGTGCAGACGGTCCGTCCGGCCGTGCGGACGGCGGCCCGTCCGGCCGGGCAAGACGCAGGCCCCTGCGCATCGCCCTCGCCACGGGCATCGCCCTCACCGCGGCGGTCGTCGCCACCGGCCCCGCGGGCACGGCCACGGCGGCCGACCCGGAGCCGGACGCCGCGCGGACCGAGCACGTCGAGTACTTCACCGGCCCCGGCGGCCACCCCCGGCACACCGAGGTCCCCGCCTCCCCGGCGCTCTCCGCGAAGGAGCGCGCGGAGATCAAGGGCGACGGCGACGTCGTCCCGATCGTCGAAGCGGGGCCGACCGACGCCAAGCTCGACGTCGTCTTCATCGGCGACGGCTACACCGCCTCCCAGCAGGAAGACTTCCACGCCGACGTGCGCGCCAAGTGGGCGAAAGTCTCCGCCGTCGAGCCCTACGCCTCCTACAAGGGCCTCTTCAACGTCTGGGCGGTCGACGCGGTCTCCCGGCAGTCCGGCGTCTCCGGCGACCCGACGAGCGGCACCGTCAAGGACACCGCGCTCGGCTCCGCCTTCTTCTGCGACGGCATCGAGCGACTGCTCTGCGTCGACACCAACAAGGTCGAGTCGTACGCGAAGAAGGCCGCCGACCCCGACCTCGTCATCGTCCTCGCCAACTCCACCAAGTACGGGGGCGCGGGCTACAACGACATCACCTCACCCTCCGGCTACGATGGCATCGCCACGGCCTCCTCGGACAACGCCCAGTCCGACCAGGTCGTCGTCCACGAGACCGGCCACTCGCTGGGCAAGCTGGCCGACGAGTACTGGTACGACGAGTACGGCACGTACCAGGGCGCCGAGCCCTGGGAGACCAACATCAGCAAGCTGCGGGCCGACCAGCTCACCGCGCAGAAGAAGAAGTGGTACCGGTGGATCGGCCGGACCTCACCGGACGGCGGGAAGGTCGGTGCGTACGAGGGCGGCGGCTATTACCCGCGCGGCCTGTACCGCCCCACCACCGACTCGATCATGCGCACGCTCGGCCGCGAGTTCAACCTGCCCGGCCGCGAGGCCATGATCGCCGGCTTCCACCGGCACGCCTCCGTCGTCACTGCGGTCACGCCCACGGACCGCACCGTGCGACGCGACACCAAGGTCCGCGTGCAGGTGGCGGACGGCATCCGACTGCGCTGGAGCGTCGACGGCCGCGAGGTCCGCCATGCCGACGGCGACACGACCGTGACCCCGCGCGCCCTGGGGGTCCCGTCCGACGGCCGCACACACCACCTCTCGGTCCGCGCCACCGACCCGACGAACGCCGTCCTCGACCCGGCACTGCGCACGTTGCTGTCCGACTCGCTCACGTGGCGGGTGCGCCGCTGACCGGGTGACCGGCTGACAGCCTGGGCGGCGACCGCGTTCCCCTCTGCCCGTTCGCGACCGCAGGCGCGTCGCACGACGATCCGAGCACGGGGCGCGGTCGCCTCTCTGGGCTACTGTCCAGAGCCAAGCGCGCTGCAACCGTCGACGAGGACATGGCCCGTTGGCGTCGAGACGACCAGGGATACGTGACAGTGGAGCAGGACGAAGAACAGGCGCCCGTTTCGGATGCGGCGTCTGCGCCTACCCGCCGACGGGACTACAAGACCTGTCTGGCGATGGTGGTGGTCATCGCGTGTGTCGTCTGTGTCCCTGCGGTCGGTGGCGAGCTCTGGGGGCGGGACGTCTGGCGCTGGGCGGGCGTCTCCTGGCCCGGCGGGGTCTACAGCTTCGCTGTGCTGATGGGGCTGTCCGTCCCTGGCCTGCTCTTGCTGCTGTTCGCCGCTCTGACCTCCTTGGACTGGCAACGGCACGCCGTCCGGTCGTTCGCCTGGGCGGGCGCGGCGTTCGGCGGCTTCATCGTGCTCATTGCCATCGGCGGGGCGGTGGTGGATACGTGGCCCTTCGGCGGGGGTCGCCGGGGCGGGCCGGGTGGCACCGACACCTCACGGCAATATCCGAGCCTCTGGGCAGCCGGCCTCGGTGCCACGGTCGTCGGGATTCTCGTCCTGACAGTCCTGATCCTCATGTCCGAAAAGAAGCGGCGCCTGTCGCACAACTGACTGTGGCGTGGCTTCTCACGTGAGGGTCGAGGCGCTGACCGGTTCTGCCGACCGCGCCGCCGGCGGCACGCCGAACCGTCCGCTCCCCGGTGCGTCCCGCGCGCTTGAGCCGCGGAGCACAAGTTCGGGAGCGAGCCGTATCGCGCGGCGCGAACCCCCCGTACCGTCGGAGAGGCGACGGCCGAGGAGGCGTGCCGCCTCTGCGGCCAGTTCGGCCACCGGCTGGCGGACCGTGGTGATGCCCGGGGCGGAGAGTGCCGCCATCGGGATGTCGTCGAAGCCGGTGACGGCGACCTCGCCGGGCACGTCGGCGCCGAGCTGCTGCAGGCGTTGCAGCGCCCCGACGGCGATCAGGTCGTTGGCGCAGACCAGGGCGTCGGGCCGGGCGGGCCACACCTCGTCGACCGCGGCCCGTCCCCACTCGACGGAGAAGTCGCCGAGGGCCACCCGGTCCGGCGCGCCGGGGTCGAGTGCGCCGGCCCCCGCGGCGTACGCGGCGCGCCGCTCGGCGGCCGCCGATGCCGTCCCCGCCGCGCCGAGGAAGCAGACCCGGCGCCGCCCCGCGGCGGCCAGATGATCGAGGACGAGGGCCATGCCCGCGGTGTTGTCGACCGCGACGGAGTCGGCGATGCCCGGACCGCAGCCACGGTCCATCAGGACGAGAGGCACGCGCGCCGCCGCCGCTGCCACCGCCTCCCGGCTGCGCTCCTCGTCCGCCGGGATCACCAGGAGTGCGTCCACCTGCCGGCTCAGCAGGTCGGAGATGTACTCCGCCTCGGCCACCGGGTCGTCGTCGCAGTCGGCCAGCAGCACGGCCCGTCCGTCGGCGTGCAGGACGTGCGTCAACTCCCGTACCAGCGTGGGGTAGAA
This sequence comes from Streptomyces sp. NPDC018029, assembly GCF_044327655.1. NCBI lineage: Bacteria > Bacillati > Actinomycetota > Actinomycetes > Kitasatosporales > Streptomycetaceae > Streptomyces > Streptomyces sp. NPDC018029. The sequence goes on from NZ_JBIRFV010000016.1 coordinate 24,641, forward strand.
GGGGTTCGTGATCTGCGGCAGGACCAGTCCGACCGTGCCCGTGGAGCGGCTGCGCAGGGCGCGGGCCGCGTGGTTCGGACGGTAGCCGAGCGCGTCCGCCGCCTCACGGACACGGCGGGCCGTCTCCGCGCCGACGGGGCGCGTGCCGGCCAGGACCCGGGAGACCGTGGCGACGGAGCAGCCGGAGACCCGGGCCACGTCTCTCAGCGTTACGTCCCCCACGCCGCGCCCACCCTTCCGACGAGCCGATCAAATTTCGGCAAACGTTATCAGTGGGGGTTCACCGCGACCAGACCCTGTTTTCGGGGCAAATTGCGCCGGTTGTGTGGCACTTGCCCCGCTCCGGTCCATGTCCGTTCCGGGCGCGTTTGCAGGGGTGTGGTTTCGGCCATTGACATAATTCGCACCTGTGCACAGAGTCTTCGGAGAACGTTTTCCCGAGTCGGCGCCGCGCAGCGCCGGCTCAGCCGAACAAAGAGGTTCCGCGATGCCCCGAAAGATCATCCTGGACTGCGACCCCGGACATGACGACGCCATCGCCATGCTCCTGGCGCACGGCAACCCGGATGTCGAGCTGGTCGCCGTCACCACCGTGGTGGGCAACCAGACCCTGGAGAAGGTCACCCGCAACGCCCTCTCGGTGGCCCGCATCGCGAACATCACCGGCGTCCCCTTCGCCGCGGGATGCCCCCGCCCCCTCGTACGCGACGTGGAGAACGCCCCCGACATCCACGGCGAGAGCGGCATCGACGGCCCCCTGATGCCCGAGCCCACCCTCGCCCTGGACGAGCGCCACGCCGTCGACCTCATCATCGACACGGTCATGGCCCACGAGCCCGGCGAGATCACCATCGTCCCGACCGCGGGCCTCACCAACATCGCCCTGGCCGCCCGCAAGGAGCCCCGTATCGTCGAGCGCGTCCGCGAGGTCGTCCTCATGGGCGGCGGCTACCACACGGGCAACTGGAGCCCCGTCGCCGAGTTCAACATCAAGATCGACCCCGAGGCCGCGCACATCGTCTTCAACGAGAGCTGGCCCGTCACCATGGTCGGCCTCGACCTGACCCACCAGGCCCTCGCCACCCCCGAGGTCATCGAGCGCATCGGCAAGGTCGGCACCAAGCCCGCCCTCTTCGTCAACGAGCTCCTCGACTTCTTCGGCGCCATGTACCTGGAGGCCCAGGGCTTCGAGGCGCCGCCCGTCCACGACCCGTGCGCCGTCGCGTACGTCATCGACCCGAGCGTCATGACGGTCCGCAAGGCACCCGTCGACGTCGAGCTGACCGGCACGCTCACGCTCGGCATGACCGTGACGGACTTCCGCGCGCCCGCCCCCGACGACTGCCACACCCAGGTCGCCGTCGACCTGGACCACACACGCTTCTGGGACCTGATCGTGGACGCCCTCGAGCGGATCGGCGACGTCAGCGCATGAACGCCTCCTTCACCGAACCCGCCGCCGCGCCCGGCGGCGCCCGCGGCTCCCGACCGGTCCGCATCGGCGTCCTGGTCACCGCGCTCCTCGCGGCCTGCTTCGCCTTCCAGCTCAACGCGAGCATGCTCAGCCCCGCCCTGAAGAACATCGAGGACTCCCTCGGCGCGACCTCCGCCGAGATCGGCCTCACCCAGACCGCGTTCTTCACCTCGGCCGCGCTCTTCTCGCTCTTCCTGCCGCGCCTCGGCGACCTCGTCGGCCGGCGCAAGGTCCTCACCGGAATGCTGGCGCTCATGGTCGTCGGCTGCGTCGTCGCCGCGCTCGCCGAAAGCGTGCCGATGCTCTTCGCGGGCCGCGTCATCCAGGGCGTCTCCGGACCCACCGTGCCGCTCTGCCTGATCATGCTGCGCAACGAGGTCCACGAACCGAAGAAGTACGGCACACTGCTCGGCGTCATCACCGCCGTCAACGGCGGCATCGCCGGCGTCGACTCTCTCGCCGGCGGCTACCTCGCCGACCACCACGGCTTCCAGTCGGTGTTCTGGACCATGGCAGGAGTGGCCGCGCTCGCCACGATCCTCGTCGCCGCCCTCACCCCCGAGTCGAAGGCGGTCCACGCCACCGACACCCGCATGGACTGGCCCGGAGTCACCCTCCTGGTCATCTCCGTCGGCGCGGCCCTCATCGCCCTGAACGAGGCGGGCAAGCTCGGCAACGCGAACTGGCCGCTCGTCGTCGCCCTGTTCGTCGTCACCGCCATCGCCTTCGCCCTGTTCTGGCGCATCGAGGACCGCAGCAGCCACCCCCTGGTCGCCACCCGCCACCTGCGCCAGCGCTCCACCTGGGCGCTGCTGCTCACCACGGTCCTCACCATGACCGGCGTGTTCGCCGTCATGAACGGCATGATCCCTGCCTTCGCGCAGGACGCGCAGGCAGGCTTCGGCATGAGCGCCGAGCAATCCGCCTGGTGGACCCTGACGCCGTACGCCCTCGCGGGCCTCGCCATGGGCCCGCTCGCCGGACGCCTCGCCGCCACGTACGGCTACGGCCGTATCCTGCGCGTCGGCCTCATCGGCTCGGCCGTGACGGTCACGCTGATGCTGTTCACGCTGCACGCCGACTCGCGGCTGCTGCTCCTCGCCGCGTCGATCCTCATCGGCGTGACGTACGCGGGCGTGGGCAACATCGTCCTCAACGGCCTCGGCATCGTGCTCTCCCCGAAGGAGAACCCGGGCTTCCTGCCCGGTCTGAACGCGGGCGCCTTCAACCTCGGCGCGGGCCTCAGCTTCGCTGTCCTGTACGCCGTGCAGACCGCCGCGGAACCGGCCGACAAGACGTCGCCCGCCGGCTACACGGCAGGCATGATCGCCGGAGTCGCCCTCATCGCGGCGGCCTTCGCGACGTCCTTCCTCATCCCCAAGCCGGTGGAGGCGGAAGCCACGGAGTGAACGCGCCGCCCCCAAGCGCCGCACTCACGTGCCGCACCCGCTCAGGCGCGCACCCGCGGCAGCCCCGTCACGGCCATCACCACTGAGTAGAGCGAACTCGTCGCCGTGATGAAGAGCCGGTTGTTCTTCGGGCCGCCGAAGGCGATGTTGGACACCGGCTCCGGCACCCGCAGCCGTCCGATGAGGGTGCCGTCGGGGTCGTAGCAGTGCACCCCTCCCTCGATGGCGGCGGCCCACAGGCGGCCGCCGTCGTCGAAGCGGAGGTTGTCGAACCGGCTGATGTCGTCCTTCGCCTCGGCGAACACCCTGCCCTCGGAGAGCGTGCCGTCCTCGCGCACGTCGAAGACCCGGATGCATCCGGCCCCGGTGTCGGAGACATACAACTGCCGCTCGTCGGGCGAGAACACGAGGCCGTTCGGCGCCCCGAAGCCGTCCGCGACCAGCCGCACCTCGCCCGTCGACGGGTCGATCCGGTACACGTTGCGGCCGTCGATCTCGGGGTCGGCGCGGAAGCCCTCATAGTCGCTGGTGATCCCGAAGTCCGGGTCCGAGAACCACACCGAACCGTCCGAGTGGACGACCGCGTCGTTCGGGCTGTTCAGCCGCTTCCCCTCGAAGCGCTCGGCGAGCACGGTGATCCGGCCGTCGGGCTCGGTGCGGGTGACCCGGCGGTTGCCCTGCTCGCAGCAGATCAGCCGGCCCTCACGGTCGATGGTGTTGCCGTTCACGTGCCCGGCGGACGAGCGGAACACGGAGACCGCGCCGGTCTCCTCGTCCCAGCGCAGCAGCCGGTCGTTCGGAATGTCGCTCCAGACGAGCTGACGCCAGGCGGGCAGGTAGAGCGGCCCCTCGGCCCACCGGCAGCCCCCGTACAGCTTCTCCAGCCGGTCGTCCCCGTTCGCACACCGCCCCGTACGGAACCGATCGTCCAGGATCTCGTACAGGGAGGTGCTGTCGTCGCCGGACATGAATACCCCTTAGCCGTCAGGAACCGAATGTTGTTCGGACGATCATGACTATGCCAGAACGCTGTATGGTTGCGCCATGGTGACTGTGGATGACATGGACCGTCGGCTGATCGCCCTCCTCCAGGAGGACGCGACGATCTCGTACGCCGCCCTCGGCAAGGGAGCGGGTCTCTCCGCGGGCGCCGCCCACGAGCGGGTCCGCAAGCTGCGCGAGCGCGGCGTCATCCGACGTACGACCGTCGAGGCGGACCCCGCCGCGCTCGGCCGCGGGGTGCTCGCCTTCGTGATGGTCGAATCGACGGCGTGGATGGGGGAGTCCGCGGACGCGTTCGCGGCGATCCCCGAGATACAGGAAGCGCACGTCATCGCGGGCAGCGCCTCGGTCCTGGTGAAGGTCCGCACCGCCACGACCGAGCAGCTGCAGGACGTGCTCCGCCGGCTGTACGCGATCGAAGGGGTCAGCGGCACGCAGGCCACCGTCTCCCTGGAGACGTTCTTCGAACGCCCGGTGTCGCCCCTGCCCGGCGCCGATCCGGCCTCGGCGTAGGGGCCTCAGCGCAGGGTCGACGCCCCGCGGCGGCGCCAGGCGGACACCGCGCCGAGGGCCACGCCGACCGCAAGGATGATCAGGCCGCGGGTCCACACCTCGGCCTCGATCTGCGTGGCGAGCAGCACGCAGGAGAGCGCGCCGAGGACCGGGAGTGCGGTGTACGCCCGGAAGTGGGGACGCTCCACGCCGTCGCGGCGCAGCACGAGGACGGCGGTGTTGACGAGGAAGAACACGACGAGGAGCAGCAGCACCAGGGTGGAGGCGAGCGTCTCCACGTCCCCCGTCAGGGCCAGCAGGAAAGAGAGGACGGTCGTGGCGACGATGGTCGCCCACGGAGTGCGGCGGCCGGGCAGCACACGGGTCAGGAAGCGCGGCAGGAGTCCGTCCCGTGCCATGCCGTAGGCCAGCCGCGAGCTCATGATGCCGGTGAGCAGTGCGCCGTTGGCGACGGCGACGAGGGCGATGGCGCTGAACAGCTTCGGAGGCACTCCGCCTGCCTCCCGCACCACTTCGAGCAGCGGGCCGCTGGAGTCGGCGAGCGTCTCGGTGGGGACGGCCACCGAGGCGACGATCCCGACGAGGGCGTAGACGGCCCCCGCCGTCACCAGGGCGCCGAAGAGGGCGCGGGGGTAGGAACGGCGCGGGTCGCGGGTCTCCTCGGCGACGTTGACGGAGGTCTCGAAGCCGACGAAGGAGTAGTACGCGAGCACCGTCCCGCTCAGGACGCCGGCCGCGGCCCCCTTCTCCGCGGTGCCGAGCTGGACGAGCCTCCCGGCGTCGCCGTCGCCGCGCAGGAACAGCCACACGCCGAGGCCGACGACCAGCAGGAGACCCCCCACTTCGATGACCGTCGCGGCCACGTTGGCGCGGGTGGACTCGCTGATGCCGCGGGCGTTGAGGAGGGCCAGGGCACCCAGGAAGAGCGCCGCCACCAGGACGACGGGCAGGGTGACGAAGGCGGTCAGGTACTCCCCGGCGAAGCCCCGGGCCAGCGCGGCCACGGAGACGATGCCCGCCGCCAGCATGCAGAACCCGGCCAGGAACCCGGCGAAGGGTCCGTAGGCGAGCGTCGCGTAGTGGGAGGCGCCCCCGGCTTTCGGATACTTCGTGGCGAGCTCGGCGTACGAGGAGGCGGTCAGCAGCGAGAGCAGCAGGGCGAGGACCAGGGGCACCCAGACGGCGCCGCCCGATTCGGCGGCGATCTGCCCGACGAGGACGTAGACCCCCGCCCCGAGCACGTCTCCGAGGATGAAGAAGTAGAGCAGCGGAGTCGTCAGGGCCTTCTTCAGCCCGACGGACCGGTCGCCGGACTGATCGGTGAGTTGCTCGGCCACTCGTTTTCCGCTCCTCGGTGTGGAATCCCTCGTTCAGTCTGTCGAACGCCAACACGTGTTGCACGCGGGGCGGCGTTCGACACGAGGGTTCCCCCTAAACGCTTCCTCCACCGTCCACGGTCAGCACGGTGCCCGTGACGAAGTCGGCGTCGGGCCCGGCGAGGAAGGCGACCGCCGCGGCTATGTCCTCGGGCGTGCCGATCCTGCCCAGCGGCCGGTCGGCGGCCTCGGCGAGGAACTCGGCGTCGGACTGGCCGAGTTGACGTGCCTCACGGGCGAGCATGGGCGTGCGGGTGTCGCCCGGGGCGACGCAGTTGACCCTGATGCCGGCGGGGCTGTGGTCCAGCGCCATGGCCTGTGTGAGCATCACCACACCGGCCTTCGCCGTGCAGTACGCGGCGGCCTTCGCCCCGGCACGCAGGCCCCAGCCGGAGGCGACGGTGACGATGCTCCCGTGTCCGGCACGCTCCATGAGCGGGATGACCTCCCGGCACACGAGGAAGACCGAGTCCACGTTGTCCGCGAACGTCGCGTGCCAGTCGTCCAGGGACAGCTCCCGTACCGTCCCGCGCCGGATGCTGCCCGCGACGCAGCACACGTCGGTGATGCCGCCGAGCCTGCCGACGACCTCTTTCACCAGGGCCGATACCTCGCCCTCGGCGGAGACGTCGCACACGAACGGCTCGGCGTGCCCGCCTGCGGCGCGGATGTCGCGGGCCACGGCCTCCGCCTCGTGGTCCCGGTCGACGACCGCGACGGCCGCGCCCTCGTCCGCGAGGCGGCGTGCGACGGCGCGGCCGATGCCACCGCCGCCCCCGGTGACCAGCGCCACCCGTGTGCCAGGTCGTCCGGCCGTCATCGCGGGCCTCCCGAGAGCGTTCCGTCGAAGAGCTGGGTGAGGAGGGCCTTCTGGGTGTGCAGGCGGTTCTCGGCCTGCTGGAAGATCTTCGACCGGGGGCCGTCCTTCACCTCGGCGTCGACCTCCTCGCCGCGGTTGGTGGGCATGCAGTCGAGGAAGACGGCCTCCTCGCCGGCGAGCCGCATCAGCGGTTCGGTGATCCGCCACCGGTCCGCGAGCCGGGTCCTCGCCTGGATCTCCTCCTGACCGACGAGCGTGGGGGACTTCCAGCTCAGGGTGTACACGGCGGAGCAGCCGCGGACGGCTTCCTCCAGGTCCTGCGTGAGGTCGATGCGCGCGCCGGTGCGGGCGGCGACTTCCTGGACGGCTCCGGTCACGCGCTCCTCGGGCGCGAATCCCGGCGGGTGCGCGACGGTGATGCGGTGGCCGAGCAGGGCCGCGGCCATCATGGAGGAGTGCAGCACCCCGGGGGTCTTCTGCCGCGGCGAGTAGGACCAGGCGTACACGATCCGTTCGGCCGGGACCCCCGCCCCGTACAGCTCGCGCAGTGTCATGAGGTCGGCGAGGACCTGACAGGGGTGTTCCTCGTCGTCCAGCGCGTTGATGACGGGGATCGTCGCCCGGTCGGCCATGGCACGCAGGCGGCGGTGGCCCGCGCCGTACTCGGTCATGTCGTACCAGCGGACCACGAGCGCGTCGAGGTAGCGGTTGAGTACGCCGATGGTGTCCTCGATCGACTCGCGGTTGGCGAGCCGTAGCTCTTCCACCCCGTACGGGTAGCTGTCGGCGCCGAGTTGGGAGGCGGCGACCTGGAAGGAGACGCGGGTTCTGGTGGACGGCACGTTGAAGAGCAGGCCGATGCAGCGGCCCGCGAGGTGGGGGCGCGTGTCGTCGCCGCGTTTCATCGCTTCGGCGAGGTCGAGCAGGGAGCACATTTCCTTGGCTGTGAGGTCCTGTATTCGCAGGATGTGTCGCGCGGTCACGTGAGTACTCCTGTCTCGGGGGGTTAGGTGACGCGCTTGCGCAGCCACCGCTCGGCGATGACGGCGACGAGCAGCATCGCCAGGGCGATGACGACGCTGACGCCGAAGAACGGCAGCATGACGACGGTGGCCGCGATGACCGCCAGGTTCAGGCGGGCGGTGCGGCCCCGGGGGAGGAGCCGGGTGGCGGAGAGGAAGGCCATGAGGAAGATGAGCAGGTAGGTCGCCGATGAGGCCTTGATCAGTGTGGTCTCGCTGGAGTCGGTGGCCAGGAGGATGACGACCGACACGGCGTACCCGGGCAGGAGGGCGAGGACAGCGCGTGCCGGGACCCTGCCCCGCGGGGTGAGCCGGCTGAGGCCGGTCGGCAGGAGGCCGTCGCGGGCGAGTGCGAAGACGACCCGCGAGGTGCCGAGGCACCAGGCGTTGGTGGTGAGCAGCAGCAGAATTCCAGCGACGAGATATCCGGCGCTGCGCAGCCCGGATCCCGTGGCCGCCTCCAGGAGCCGCACGAACGCCGTCAGATCCGACTGGCCCGCGGACGTCTCGGGCAGGGCCACGGAGACGGTGAACGCCATGGCGAAGTACAGGAGCCCCACACAACAGACGGCGTAGAGAATTCCTTTGGGGAAGGTGCGGCCGGGGTCGCGCACTTCCTCGGCCACCGGAGCCGCGTTCTCCCAGCCGATGAATCCGAAGAAACAGATGAGCAACGTACTGCCGAGAGCGCCCCAGCCGTGCGGCGCGAACGGCGCGAGGCGCGTGTAGTCCCCCTGGGGAAGGGCCAGACAGATGACGAAGGCCAGCAGGAGCACCACGGTGCCGAGAACCACCATCTGGGCGCGCGTACTGACCCTGATCCCGCAGAGGTTGAGCAGCACGCAGAACACGATGACGGCGGAGCCCGCGAGGAGGGCCGCCCGGTTCGACGCCGTGGGTTCGACCGCTGCGAGCAGATAGCGGCCGGCCGCGAGGCCGAGCACCGGATTTCCGGCGAGCAGCGTGATGAGGAGGAAGACGGCGGCGATCCGGCCCGCCCGGGGCCCGAACGCCGCTTCCACGAACTGGGCGACGCCCTTGCTCGTGGGGTGCCGTACGGACAGCGTCGCGAAGATCAGTGCGAAGGGGTAGCTGTAGAGGATGAGCAGCCCCCAGGCGACCAGGGACAGCGGCCCCGCCTCGGCCCAGGCGAGAGCGGGAATCAGGAGCACGCCGGCGCCCATCACGGAGGTGACGTAGTGCGCCACGAGACCCGAGGTGCCCAGCCGGCGCGGCAGCTGAGGGGGCTCGGGCACCTGGGTCCGAGCCCCTTCGGCTGAGGTCATACGGTCTGCCTCGGCGGCTGCCCCGCCTGCTCGTCGCGCGAGCCGTTCCAGAGTCCGTCCATGGTTTCGTGGCTGATCTGTTTGTGCAGGTCACCCTGGGAGGCGTAGCCCATGTTGATGATCAGGCGGCGGCCGCTGCTCAGCGGATAGACGCGGTGCAGGGTGGTGTCGGTGCGCATCAAGTAGAGGTCGCCCGGGCGTAGTTCGAAGGAGTGGATGGGCTGTGCGATGAACTGGCGGTGCAACTGCGGGTCCTGCTTGTTCCAGTACGTGCGGGGCACGCACTGGACGAATCCGCCGTGCTCGGCGGGCGGGCAGGCGACGACCCAGACGAGCGCGAAGCTGTAGTCGTCCCAGTGCCATCCGTGCGTGTCGCCGGACTGCTCCAGCTCGGTGATCACGTACCGCTCCGGCTCGTAGGGACAGGTGAGCACGGGCTCGCCCGCGACCTTCCCCAGCGCGTCGAGGAGATCCGCGGAGGCGTACACCGCCGGAATGACCGAACCGTGCTCGCTGATTTCCTTGTGGCGGACATTGCGCATCAGCCGAGGCGTGCCGCCGGTTTCCTTGAAGCGCATTCCGCGGCGGACGCCGTGTTCGGCGACGAGGCTTTCGATCTCGTCCGCAACCGATGATTTGACATGGTCAGGAACGAGGAAGGGCAATTTCGCGAATCCGAGCTGGAGGAAATCGCGGCGCGCGCCCTCCAGCAGGTGGTCCTCGACATTTTTGACGAGGTGTTCCGAGAGGGACTGGACGAGGCCCCCGATCCGGTCGTCCGGTCGCATGACCAGCTCCCCACATGGTCGGCAGGAGGTGTGTTCACTTCGGTCTTTTCGAATACCGAAGCCTACCGGGTCGACCTGTGGGCACCATCGAAAGCGATGAGTTCAAGCCAGTGCGGCGCGGTGTGCCTGGCCGGAGCCTGGAGGCGTCCATTCAGAAGGCCGAGCTCCGTTTTACATGATTCACGTGAAACGAAGCAGCGTTATTTTTGACGCGAACATTCTTTCTGTCACATTGTCGTATTGTCGCGGGAAGGTGTGGTGTCAGCCGTCCGACCGGTCGGCGACCCGCACCGAGAGCCCGTAGTCCAGCTCGGCCCCGTCGACGAGCAGCGCCTCGACGGACCGCGTCGCCGGGTCGATGTCGGCCTCCATGCCGCCCCCGACGTAGCGCGGATAGCCGGACGCGCCGGTCTCGCCCGTGGCGACCACCACCGCGGAACGCAGCGCATGGTCACCGCCGATCGTCCCCGTCCCGCCCTCGGTGAACTCGGGCACCAGCAGAAGCTCGTAACTCCGCGGATCAGTCGTCATGCCAGTGACGCTAGACAGGAGTCGCCCGCACCGCACGTTCTGTCCACCGCGTGTCACCGGCTCCGGGGCCGGCCGGTCACTGGTCCAGGGCCTGGGCGGCCGCGGTCACCACCGCGTCCGCCAGCGCGGCCAGCGCGGGCGAGTCGAGCTTCCACTGCTGCCAGAACAGCGGTACGTCCACGACCCGGTCGGGGTCGAGCAGGGTCAGCGCGCCCGCCCGCAACAGGGGCTCGGCCTGAGCCTGCGGCACCACGCCCCAGCCGAGACCCGCCTCGACCGCCTCGAGGAAGCCGCGCGACGAGGGAACGTAGTGCCGCAGCGGGCTCGCGCCGCGCCCGCCCGTCACCTTGCGCGCGAAGTCGTCCTGCAGGCAGTCGCGGCGGTCGAAGAACACCGCGGGCGCGTCCGCGAGGACCTCCCCGAGCGGCACGCGCGGCCAGTCGCCGAGCCGCCGTGCCGCGAACCCTGGCGAGGCGACCGGCAGATACCGCATCCGCCCGAGCCGCCGCACCGTACAGCCCGACACCGCGTCCGGCGACGACGTGACAGCGGCCATCACCGAGCCCTCGCGCAGCAGTGACGTCGTGTGGTCCTCGTCCTCGCGCCGCAGCTCGAAACAGACCCGCGGCTCGTCGGGCATCCGGGCCAGGGCGGTCAGGAACCAGGTCGCGAGCGAGTCGGCGTTCACCGCGACCGGCAGGACGGCGGGCTCGCCCGTGTCGCTGATGCCGAGCTCGGCGCGCGCGTCCCGCTCCAGGCGGGCCAGCTGCCGGGCGAACCGCACGACGACCTGTCCCGACTCGGTGGGCCGCACCGGTTTCGTGCGCATCAGCAGCACCCGCCCTGTACGGCGCTCCAGTGCCTTGACGCGCTGGCTGACCGCGGGCGGCGTGACGTGCAGGGCGGCCGCCGCGGCGTCGAAGGTGCCCTCGTCGACGACGGCGAGGAGCGTCCGCACGTGTTCGAGCGGCAGCTCCGAGAGCGCCCCGGACGGAAGGCTCGTCCGCCCTGCCTCTTTGGCCTTCTCGGTATGCGGCATCACGCTTGCTTAAGGTACATGAGAATCTTTACCTGTACTTAGTGCATCAGTGATCCTTAACGTCGAAGCCATGGGAACAGCACTGACCGCCGCGGCCGCCGGATTCGGCACCGGACTCTCGCTCATCGTCGCCATCGGCTCGCAGAACGCCTTCGTGCTGCGCCAGGGCATCCGACGTCAGGCGGTGTTCAGCGTGGTGGCCATCTGCGCCCTCTCCGACATGGTGCTCATCGGGGCGGGCGTCGCCGGAGTCGGCACCCTCGTGACGGCCTGGCCCCCGGCGATGACCCTCGTCGGCCTGATAGGCGGAGGCTTCCTCCTCTCGTACGCCGTCATCGCCGCGCGCCGCGCCCTGCGCCCCACCGCGATGACGGCCGTCGGCGAGACGGCCGGATCACGGCGTGGCGCGCTGCTCGCCTGCCTGGCCATGACCTGGCTCAACCCGCACGTCTATCTCGACACGGTCCTCCTGCTCGGCTCGGTCGCCGCCGGCCATGACGGCCTCCGCTGGGCCTTCGGCGTCGGCGCCATGCTCGGCAGCGTGTGCTGGTTCGCCGCGCTCGGCTACGGCGCTCGGCTGCTCAGCGGCTTCTTCGCGCGGCCCGCCTCGTGGCGGGCGCTGGACTTCCTGATCGCGGCGACGATGACGGTCATGGGCGTGACGCTGGTCGTCGGCGCACTCTGACCCTCGCCTCCTGCCGCGGTCAGGCGTCCCACAGTTCGGCCCGGTGCGCCCCGACGAGGGCGCCGATGCGGGCCAGGGCCTCAGCGACGGGCAGCGCGTCGAGGCGCCGCCCGTCCCGCAGCCGCAGCGCGACCAGGTCGTCGGCGTCCTCCTTCGCGCCGACGACGGCCTGGTAGGGCACGAGGCGGGCGGCCCGGACGCGAGCGCCCAGGCTGCCCTCCCCGGGCCCGGCGAGCTCCGCCCGCAGCCCGAGCTCGGCGCACCGCCGCAAGAGGCGCTCGGCACCGGGCAGTTGCGCCTCAGAGACCGGCAGGACCACCATCTGGGTCGGGGCGAGCCAGGCAGGGAAGGCTCCGCCGTGCTGTTCGACGAGATGGGCGACGGCTCGCTCCACGCTGCCGATGACGCTGCGGTGGACCATCACCGGGCGGTGCTTGGCGCCGTCCGCGCCTACGTAGCGCAGATCGAACCGTTCGGGCTGGTGGAAGTCGACCTGGACGGTGGAGAGGGTGGCCTCGCGGCCCGCTCCGTCGACGACCTGGACGTCGATCTTCGGTCCGTAGAACGCGGCCTCGCCCTCGACCGCTTCATAGGGCAGCCCGGACCGGTCGAGGACCTCGGTCAACAGGTCGGTGGAGCGCCGCCACTTCTCCGGATCGGCGACGTACTTGCCGCTGGGGCCGGGCAGGGACAGCCGGAAGCGGGCCGGACGGATGCCCAGTGCGTCGTACGCGCGGCGGATCATCCCCAGAGCGGCGCTCGCCTCGTCGGCGACCTGGTCCAGGGTGCAGAAGATGTGTGCGTCGTTGAGGTGGATGGCCCGCACCCGGCTCAATCCGCCCAGTACGCCGGAGAGTTCGGCGCGGTACATGCCGCCGAGCTCGGCCATGCGCAGCGGCAGCTCACGGTAACTGTGGGACCGGGAGCGGTAGATGAGCGCGTGGTGCGGGCAGAGGCTCGGTCGCAGCACCACCTGCTCGCCGCCCAGGTCCATCGGCGGGAACATGTCGTCGCTGTAGTGCGACCAGTGCCCGGAGATCTCGTACAGCTCCCGCTTTCCGAGCACGGGCGAGTACACGTGCCGGTATCCGGCGCGCCGTTCGGCGTCGCGGATGTACTCCTCCAGGGCGTGCCGCACGGCCGCCCCGTCCGGCAGCCAGTACGGCAGTCCGGAGCCCATCAGTGGGTCGGTGCCGAACAGGCCGAGTTCGCGGCCCAGTCTGCGGTGGTCGTGCGGTGCGTCGCGACGGTCGTCGTCGGCAGCGTCGGCCAGGCGGGTCATGTTGTTCATCGAGGTCTCCTCGCGGACATCGGGCGAGTGACCTTCCGCGAGCAGAAGCCCCGGGGCACTCGCCCCGGGGCTTCGAACTGAGCACATCGATCAGCGCGCCGGGACACTCTCCGACGTCGTCGTCATCGCGGCGCGCTTCTTCATGCCGGTGACCGTAACAGGACAGGTCCCGGCACGGCATCGCATTTTTGGGGAGCGGCTGTGTGAGGAGGGCTCTGTGAAGAGCAGCTCTATGGGGAGCGGCTCTTGGACGGCTTTCAGCGCCGCTTCGTCGTACGCCGCCAGCCGAACGGACCCGGCAGGTCCATCGACGTGGTGCGCCGACCGGTGCTGCTGTGAGTGCGGCGGGGTCCGTGACGGCCTCCCGTGGTGAGGGACCACGAGCGCTTGTTGATGTTCAGCCGAACCCCGGGAAGTATCCGGAAACTCTTGCGGAACGTGAGTGGCATGAACTCCTCCTTGCGTCCGTCCGCGAGTACCCGCACCGGGGCGCTCCTCACGGCCCCCTAGGTGGCTGTTCGGGGTAAACCCCCACACGGGTGGGCCAGTTGGGAGGATGTGGCCGCTCCGTCCCGGCGGCGAAGATCCTCCGTATGACAAAGATCCTCAGTACGACGAAGAGCCTCGCTACGACGAAGACCAAGCGGAACACCGCCTTGCTGGCCGCCTCCGCGTCCGCCGTCGTCCTCACCCTCACCGCGCCGCTCGCCGCCTCCGCGGCACAGGCCGCACCGGCCGCGTCGGCGGCCGCCACCGCGCCGCTCGACTGGACGAAGTGCGAGGGCCAGGCGCCGGGCTCGCGGCAGGAGTGCGCGACGCTCGACGTGCCGATGGACCACGCCCACCCCGAAGGCAAGAAGATCGAGATCGCGATCTCCCGCGTCCCCAGTGAGAAGCCCGCGGCCCGCCGCGGCGCTCTGCTGCTGATCCCCGGCGGGCCCGGCGGGTCCAGCATCAACGACCCGTCCGGCAAGGGGCAGGAACTGCCCCGGAGCGTGCGCGACGCCTACGACCTGATCGGCTTCGACCCCCGCGGCCTCGGCCGTTCCACCCCGGTCGACTGCGGCTTCGAACACGCCGACCTCGCCTCGACCAGCCTGCGCCCCTGGACCGCCCCGGACGGCTCCGTCACCGGCAACATGGCCACGGCGAAACGCCTGTCCGACGCCTGCGCACGCAACGGCGGCGAGCTGATGCGCCACATCAGCACCGCCGACAACGCCCGCGACATCGACCGCATCCGCGCCGCACTCGGCGAGGAGAGACTCTCGGCGTGGGCGGTCTCCTACGGCACGTACGTGGGCGCCGTCTACAGCCGGCTGTTCCCGCACCGCACCGACCGGATCGTGCTGGACAGCAACGACGATCCCGACCCCCGCCGGGTCGGCCGCAACTGGCTCGCGGCGCACGAGCAGGGCGTCGAGGACACCTTCCCGGAGTTCGCCGCATGGGCCTCCGCGCCCGGCCACGACTACCGCCTCGCGGACACGGCGGCCGAAGTGCGCCCGCTCTTCCTCCGCCTCGCCGCCCGCCTGGACCGCGAACCGATCCCCTGGCGCGGCGCCAACCCGGCGGTCCTGAACGGCAACGTACTGCGGCAGGCCATGCTCACCGCGATGGCCGACCCCGACGACTTCCCCGATCTCGCCCGGCTGATGCTCGGCGCCCAGAAGGGAGAGCTGCCGCCCGCACCCCAGGCGCCGCCCGAGAAGGCGCTGCAGAACTCCCTCGCCGTCGGCTCCGCGACCCTCTGCAACGACGTCGCGTGGCCAACCTCACCCGCCGTGTATCAGAAGGGCGTCACCGAGAGCCGTGCCAAGTATCCGCTGACCGCCGGCATGCCCAGGAACGCGATGCTCTGCGCCGCCTGGCCGTTCCGGCCGAAGGAGCCCGCGGTCCGCGTCACCGACCGCGGCCCGTCCAACATCCTCCTCGTCCAGAACGAGCGCGACCCCAACACCCCGCTGAGCGGCGCCCTGAAGCTGCGTGAGGCGCTGGGCCGCCGCGCGGTCATGGTGACGGTCGACGCCACCGGGCACGACGTCTACCTCGCCAACGGAAACGCATGCGGCGACCGGACGGTCACCCGCTTCCTGGCCACGGGCAAGAGGCCCGGTCAGGACATGTACTGCGGCTGAGCCGCCCGCCGCGTGTGAAGGTGGTCACAAGCGGCCGTCTCATGATCGGGGTCGGGTGCCATCGGGGCACCGAGTTCGCGTAAGGTCGCGGGTCGGCCGCCCACGGCCGACCCGATCACAAGTAGTCACCGAACAAGGAGCCGCAGGTCATGCCGGCCAATGACGCCACCCAGGCGCCGATCTATCACACCCTCGTCCAGGAGCACGGCGATGTCGTCGCCACGGCCCGCAAGGCCGCGGAGGAGACGCAGCAGACGGCCGAGGACCTGTTGGACTTCAGCACACCCGCCCGGCCGGGCACGCCCACCGGGCCCGCGTCCTAGCGGCGCCGGCGCGGCACGGGCGCCGGGCGGGCCGCCGCTCGCGCCGGCCCCGGCCGATCGGCCAGGATGGCGCAATGGATTACGAGTACTGGAAAGACATCCACGACCGCGGCGGCATCCCCGCGGTCAAGAGCGCCCTGGAGGACCTGCCCGGTGACCTGCCCCCGCAGGACGCCGACGCCGCGACCGCACTGGCCCTCCAGGTCATCGAGGACGACATCGCCCGGATCAACGCACGGGCGGACCGGGCCGAGGCGCGGGCCCGCGCGCTGGCCGAGCAGGCGCGCGAGGTGAACCAGCAGCTCACCGAGCACGCCACACAGTCGAAGGACGCCGCCCGTACGGCGGACGGTGAGCCCTCACCGGGCACCTGACACGACACCGCGCGTACCGCCCCCTCGGGGACGCGCCACCGACAACACCACAGCCAAGGACGCCACCCCGGTACGCACGCGCTGCGGTCACGTACGCGCCATCAACCGCACCATCGCCATGTCGTACCGCGCCTGCAGTCCCGCGTCCGCCGAGACGCGGAGGAGTGCCCCGAGGGCGCGGACCGCGCCGTCGTCGTAGCCCGATGTCTCCGCCTCGCGGGCCGCGCTCTCCAGTCGCCGGATGCCCTCGGTCTCGTCGCCCATCCCCAGCAGCGCCTCCCCGATCACGGTGCGCAGCAGCACCCGGGCCGCCGTGGACGCCTCCGACGGGCTGTCGAGGTCGAGGGCGGCGACGGCCGTCTCGAAGGCCGCCTGCCACTCCCTGGCGTCGAGACGGTGCCGGGCGAGGTGGTAGAGCGCGAGACGTTCGGTGTTCCGGTCGCCGACGCTGTGCGCGAGCTCCGCCGCGAGCGCGCACCCCTCGGCGGCTTCCTCGGGGCTGCCGAGTTCGGCCTGGGCGAGCGACAGGTTGATCAGCGCGGTCGCCTCGCCGCGGGTGTCACCGGCGCGGGCGGCGAGCACCGGCGCGGCCTCCAGATGGACCAGCGCCTCAGGGGTGCGGCCCTCCTCCGTCAGGACCCAGCCGAGCAGGGCACGGACCCGTGACTCGGCGCGCGCGTCGCCGTCGGCCTCGGCCGCCTCAAGTGCCGTCCGCAGCAAGGGAGTCCAGTCGTCCCGCACCCGCCACACGATCTGCGGCCAGAGCGCGAGGACGATCCGCCACGTTCTGCCGTGCAGCCCGGCGGCGTGCGCCGCGGCCGCCGCCAGCGTCAGGTCGTCGCGCTCGGCCGCGTACCAGTCCATGGCCTGCTCGCGGTCGGCGAACTCCCTCGTCGCCGGCGGTGAACGGAAGTCCGGGGGCAGCGTGAAGCACGACTCGTCACCGGGCTCCGCCGCGTCCGCGGCGGCCAGCGCCGTCGCCACGCTGTGGTCGAGCCCGCGCACCAGGACGTCGGGCCCGGCCTCCAGGCTGCGCGCGTACAGCCGCACGAGGTCGTGCAGCGTCCAGCGGTCCGGCGCGGTCCTGATCACGAGGTGCGCCGCCGTGAGCTTGTCGAGCGCCGCCTCGGCCGCGACCGGGTCCGTACCGGCGAGGGCCGCGGCCGTGTAGCGGTCGACGTGCGTGCCCGGGTGCTGTCCGAGCGGGGCGAAGTGGTGCGCGGCGTCGTCGGGCAGCCTGCGCACGGTCAGCCGCAGCGCCGCCCGGACGCCCGTGTCCTCCACGTCCAGCAGGCTCAACCGGCGTGACTCGTCCGAGAGTTCGGCACACATCGCGCTCAGCGACCAGTCCGGCTGGTCCGCGAGCCGCGCGGCCGCCACCCGCAGCGCGAGCGGAAGCCCGCCGCACAACTCCGCGAGGCGCCGCGCCGCCACCTCTTCCGCGAGCACCCGCTCCTTGCCGAGCACCGCGGTGAGGAGGGCGGTGCTGTCCTCCGGTTCGAGGACGTCCAGGGGGACGGGCCGGGCGGCGTCGGAGGCGATGAGCCCGCGCAGCCTGTACCGGCTCGTGACCACGGTGACGCACTCCGCACCGCCCGGCAGCAACTCCCTGACCTGCTCGGACGCACGCGCGTTGTCGAGTACGACGAGGAGTCGGCGGTCGGCGCACAGGGACCGGAAGAGCGCGGACGCGCCGCCCGCCGACTCCGGGACGCGGCGCGGCGCGACACCGAGCGCCAGCAGGAACTCCCGCAGCACTTCGAGGAGAGCCGGTTCACCCGTGTCGCTGAAGCCGCGCAGATCGGCGTAGAGCAGGCCGCCGGGGAACAGCTCGCGGTTGCGGTGCGCCCAGTGCGCCACGAAGGCGGTCTTGCCGACTCCGGCGGGTCCGGTGACGAGGCAGACGGGCGCTTCACCGGCGGCGGCCCGGGAGAGCGCGGTGAGCTCAGCGGCGCGCCCGTGGAAGCCGCGCGGCATGCGGGGCAGGAGGTCGACCGGGCCGGGCAAGGGCAAGGGCGTGGGCGAGGGGGAAGGCGGGAGGCCGGGGACCGGGGAAGGGACAGCGGCGGCCACGGGCGCGGGGGAGGGGGCGCTGGTCGCAGCCGGTGCCCCAGCCGTGGGCCGGGCCGGAGCCGGCTCCCGTGCCGCGTCTCCTCCCTCACCCTCGCCGCGCAACACATCGGTGTAGGCATCGGCCAGTTCCCGGCCCGGGTCGACCCCCAGCTCGTCGGCGAGCAGCCGTCGGGTGCGGTGGAAGCAGTCGAGCGCCTCCGAGCGGCGCCCCGCCCGCTGCAGTTCCCGCACGAGCGCGGCGGACAGCGACTCGCGCAGCGGGTGGACACTGGCCTCCGCGCGCAGCACGGCCGCGGCCCGGGCGTGCTCGCCCATCCGTGAGTAGGCGGCGGCCAGCGACTCCACCGAGGCGAGGCGGAGTTCCTCCAGCGCCTGGGCGGCCGTCTGCAGCGGCTGACTCGGATACGCGCCGGTCAACGCGGGCCCCTGCCACAGCGACAGCGCCTCCTGGTACATCGCCACGGCGTCGGCGGGCGCGCGCTGGCTGCGGGCCAGCGTCACCAGTTCCTCGAAACGGTGCGCGTCGAGCAGTGACTCCGGCATCCGCAGGACGTACGCCGTGCCCTGGGTGAGCAGTTCGACGCCGAACATGTCGGCGTCCGCACCGGTGAGCAGGGCCCGCAGCCGCGACACGTGCCCCTGGATGACACCGCGGGCCCGTGTCGGCGGCTCGTGGTCCCACAGCGCGTCCGTCAACTGGCCGACCGGGACCGGGTGGTTCGGCCTGAGCAGCAGAGCGGCGAGCAGGCTGCGCCGCTTGGCGGGACCGAGCGGCAGCACGCCGACCTCAGTGGCGACGGAAACCGCTCCGAGCAGCCGGAACTCCACTGGTGCAACTCCTCTGGCGGGAAAAGATCCAGATTACCGCTCACGGCCGCGTACCTTTCGCGCAGGAGCGGACCGGTAGCCGGTGGTACGAGAGGTGGCGAGCGGGCATGGCGGCCGACTGGGAGTGGGACGAGACGTTGTTCGCGGGAGCCGCCGCACACTACGCGCGCGGACGGCTTCCCTACGCGCCCGGACTGGCGGACGCCTTGGCAGATGCCCTGGAACTCGATGGGCGAGGACGCCTCATCGATGTGGGCTGCGGCCCGGGGACCGTCGCGCTGACCCTGGCCCCGCTGTTCGGCGAAGTCGTCGGCGTGGACCCCGACGGCGACATGCTCGCCGAAGCCGGCCGCGCCGCCGCCGCGAGGGGAGTGGCCGGGCGGACGCGCTGGGTGCGGGCCCGGGCCGAGGACTTGCCCGCGGGGCTCGGCACCTTCGCCGTCGCGACCTTCGCCCAGTCCTTCCACTGGATGGACCGCGACCCGGTGGCGGCGACCGTCAAGCGCATGCTGCGTCCCGGCGGTGCCTTGGTGCACATCTCCGACCTGAAGTCGGAGCCGCGCACCGTCGCGGGGCTCCCGTACCCGCCACCACCCCACGCCGCCGTGGACGAACTGGTCAGGCGCTACTTGGGACCGGTCCGCCGGGCAGGCCGCGGAGTGCTGCCGAGGGGCACCCCCGGCGGCGAGGCGGCGGTGTTCACCCGGGCGGGCTTCTCCGGGCCCCGGCGCCTTGTCGTCCCGGGCGGACCGACCCTGGAACGCTCGGCCGACGACGTCGTCGCGGGGGTGTTCTCGCTGTCCAGCTCGGCGCCGCACCTGTTCGGGACGGAACTCGACCGCTTCGAGGCGGACCTGCGCCGACTGCTGCGGAAGGCCTCCGCGTCGGGCCGGTTCTCCGAACCGAGCCCGAGCACAGAGGTCTTCGTCTGGTGGAACGACACGGCGTGCTGACGCCTGACCAACCGTCTGTCGCTCACGTCCGGATCAGGCCGAGTTGTTTCATCTGTGCCAGGACGTCGACGAGCCCCCAGGTCTCAGCGATGCGGCCGTCGACGAACCGGACGATCATGATCTCTTTGTAGGTGATGGATTTGCCGGTCGGCGGGACGCCCATGTACGCGCCCCGGTGGGTTCCGGTGACGGTGTTCCTGAAGACCAGCTTGTCCCTCTCCGCGATGACGTCCTCGACCTCGACGTGCAGGTCGGGAAAGGCGCGGAAAAGTATGGCGCCCACCTGCTTGAGCGCTTCGGCTCCCGTCGCGTCGACCGGCAACGGTGTGCGGATCAGCACGTCCGGGGCGACGACCTCGTCGACCGCCTTACAGAAGAGCTCCAAGTCACCGCTGCTCTGGGCCTCGTGCAAACGGTTGAACGCCGCTTTGTTACGTGCTGTCTGGTGCATCGGTATGTCACTTCTCCTCGCTTCATTTCGTTGCGGTTGCGCGGCCGGCTTCTCCAGCCGCCACGAGGGCTTTCGTGTGCAGGTCCGCGGCGAGGTCCCTGAGATGCTCCATGCCGGGGGAGGTGGCGGCGAGAGTGAGTTCCCGTTCGACGACGGTGAGGTCGGCCTGCCAGATGTCGGCGAGGACGCGCCTGAGGTACGGGGTGGAGTGGTCCCAGCCCTCGCGTGGGGTGCCGTCGGCGTAGCCGCCGCCTCGCACGGTGGCCAGGACCGTCGGCTTGTCCTTGAGCAGCGGGCTGCCCACGGGTGCCCCGGCGATGACCAGGTCGGCCCAGGTCTTGAAGTGCTGGGAGACACCGAAGTTGTACAGCGGCACGGCCAGTACCACCGCATCGGCGGCCGTCAGCTCCGCGACGAGCGATTCGGCGAGCAGGCGAGCGTCGCGCTGGGCGGGCGTGCGGTCGGGTTCGGGCGTCAAGGCGCCGATGTGGGCCTGTGCCCAGGCGTCGGCGGGCAGTGGATCGGTGCCCAGATGGCGGCGCACCACCGGCTCGTGCGGGTGGGCCGCGGTCCACTCCGCTTCCACGATGTCGGCCAGTTCGGCGCTGGCCGAGGTGCCGGGAAGGATGCTGGCGTCAAGCCGGAACAGGCTCATGGTGTCTCCCTGGGGTGCTGCCGTGCCGATCCGGCGGACCGGCCGGCGAGTTCGTCTCGGCACTTCGACAACCCGGCCCCACCGAATGTGAGGCGACACACCGGCCTCACTTTCCGGCACGCTGTCTTGTCGGTGAGGGTGAAGGCAGACACGACCGAGGGAGCCGTCACGATGACCACCCCGCCGCCCGCGCCGGGACTACGCAGACCGGAACCAGGACTCGACGCGCTCATGGGCGAGCGGCGCCACCTGATCAATCTCGCCTACCGGCTGCTGGGCTCCCTCGCCGAGGCCGAGGACGCCGTGCAGGAGACGTACACCCGCTGGTACGCCATGTCCCGGCAGCAGCAGGACGCCATTGATTCCCCCGGCGCCTGGCTGACGACGGTCGCCAGCCGTATCTGCCTCAATGTGCTCGGCTCGGCACGGGCCCGGCGGGAGACCTACGTCGGCGAATGGATCCCCGAGCCCCTGCCGGAGCCCACGGAGTGGATCAGCGGGCGGCCGGGCGGTGGGGCCGTCGACCCGGCCGACCGGGTGACCCTGGACGAATCGGTCAACCTGGCGTTCCTGGTGGTGCTCGATTCGATGACGCCGGCCGAGCGCGTCGCGTTCATCCTGCACGACGTCTTCCGCTACTCCTTCGCGGAAGTGGCCGAGATCGTCGGCCGCACACCGGCGGCATGCCGCCAGCTGGCCTCTTCCGCCCGGCGCCGCACCCGGGCCACGCAGCCTTCCGCGACCCTGCCGGCCGAGCGCGCCGGCATCGTCAGAGACTTCAAACAGGCGTGGGAGGCCAAGGACATAGACGCACTCCTCGGCCTGCTCGACCCCGACGCGACGGCGATCGGCGACGGAGGCGGCCTCGCCACCACGTTCCTGGACCCCATCGAAGGCGGCGAGCAGGTTGCGCGCGCCTGGGTCGAGATCGCCCGCCGCAGGCCCGACGACATGACGTTCATGGAACGTACGGTCAACGGTCAGCCCGGTGTGGTGGCCGAGCAGGACGGCGTCGTCGTGACGGTCTTCGCCTTCGAGGTCGTGGACCGGAAGATCAAGCAGATCTTGGTGGTACGCAACCCCGAGAAGCTCCGCGGCTGGACGACGCGCTGAGTCTGTCCCTCAACCTCCGACGGCCGTTTGCGGTCTTGCCGCACGAGGGGCGACGGAGGCCCCGCGGGCGAGAGCGAGGAGTGCGGAATGGTGTTACGGAAGAGCTCGAAGTTCGGCGTGGTGGGTCTCGTGGCGGCCGCGATGGCCGCCACGGCCTTCGTCGCCCCGGCGCAGGCGGTCCCGGAGAGGCCGGATGCACCGGACACGGCTCCCGCGGCGCAGGGCCACCGGGCCACCCAGCGCGCGATGGACGCCGCCGTGCGGGCGGGCCACACCCCCGGCATCACGGCACAGGCACGCGACCGCCACGGAGTCTGGGCGTCGACGTCGGGCGTCGGGGACCGCACCACGGGCGCCCCGCGCGGCAAGAACGACCGGTTCCGCGTCGGCAGCATCACCAAGACGTTCGTGGCGACCGTCCTCCTCCAACTGGAGGCGGAGGGCGAGCTCGATCTCGACGACACCGTGGACCGCCACCTCCCCGGCCTGATCCGCGGCAACGGGAACGACGGCCGCAAGATCACCGTCCGGCAGCTCCTCAACCACACCAGCGGTCTGTTCGACTACCTCGCCGACGAGAAGTACGTCGAGAAGTACATGCGCGGCGACGGCTATCTCAAGCACCGCTACGACACCCTGCCGCCCGAGAAGCACGTGGGAGTGGCCCTGGCGCACAAGCCGTTGTTCGAGCCCGGCGCCAAGCACTCGTACTCGAACACCAACTACGTCCTCGCCGGGCTGATCATCGAGGCGGTCGGCGGCAGGACGTACGAGGCGGAGGTCCACGACCGCATCATCGAGCCCCTGGGGCTGAAGGCCACCACCAACCCCGGCAACAGCATCCGCCTGCCCCGGCCCAGCAGCCGCGGCTACTCCAAGCTCTTCCCGTCGGACCCCGGCCGGATCGACGACATCACCGAGATGAACGGCTCACAGGGCTGGGCCGACGGCGACATCATCTCCACCACCGGCGACCTGAACCGCTTCTACAACGCCCTGCTGCGCGGCAAGCTCCTGCCTCCGAAGCAGCTCAAGGCGATGCGGACCACCGTCACGACCCCCAACGCCCCCGACATGGCCTACGGGCTGGGCATCACCCGCTTCAAGACGAGCTGCGGCATGACTCTCTGGGGCCACGGCGGAGGCATGGTGGGCTGGCTGTCCCTGGCCGTCAGCACCTCGGACGGCCGGCACCAGCTCTCCTTCAGCTACAACGGCGACTGGGACGAGGGGTCCATGCAGAGGGTCATGGAAGCCGAGTACTGCGCGTGACCGGCGGCCCGGCTCCGGCCCCGGCGCGAGTCGGTACCCCTGGCGGTCGGCGCCCTTGACACCTGCGTACGGTTTCGCGACCTTTGAGCCTCGCAGGCCCAGGGGATGGGGAACGGGGGAGCGGCCGGCCATGACTTCCATCGAAGGACGGTCCGCCTGAGATGGACATATCGATCCACGGTCTCGACGGGCTGAGCGCCTCGCTGCAGGGTGCCTGGCACCGGGCCATGGACGAGTCGCCGCACTTCGGCAACCCCTTCCTCGCACCGGAGTTCGCGATGGGCGTCGCCAGGCACCGCGGCGGCGCCTGGGTGGCGGTCCTGCGCGAGCAGGGCGAGCCCGTCGGCTTCTTCCCGTACGAGCGCAACTCCTTAGGGGTGGGCCGGGCCATCGGGCTCGGCCTCTCCGACTGCCAGGCCCTCGTGCACCGCCCCGGCGTCACCTGGGACACCCGCGAACTGCTGCGGGCCTGCCACCTCTCCGTCTTCGAGTTCGACCACCTCGTGGAGGGCCAGACGCCCTTCGCCGAGTACGTCACGGGCACGTTCGCGTCACCCGTGCTCGATCTCAAGGCCGACGCCGAAAGCTACGCGAAGTGGCTGCGCGGCGCCTACCCCGGCCTGGTCAAGACGACACTGAAGAAAGAACGCCGCCTGAGCCGCGACATCGGCGAGATGCGGTTCGTCCACGACGAGCGCGACCCCGGGATGCTGCGCACACTCATGCGCTGGAAGTCCGCCCAGTACCGCAGGACGGGCCGCATGGACCGGTTCGCGAAGCAGTGGATCGTCGATCTGGTCGACGACCTGTTCCAGATCCGCGAAAAGCACTTCACCGGTGTGCTGTCGGTGGTGTACGCGGGCGACCGGCCGGTGGCCGCGCACTTCGGGCCGACGTCGCCCACCGTGTTCGCCGCCTGGTTCACCGCGTACGACCCCGAGTTCGGCTACTACTCGCCCGGCCTGCTGATGCACCTGCGGATGGCCGAGGCCGCGGGCCGGGCCGACGTGCGGATCATGGACATGGGCCGGGGTGACAAGGAGTACAAGGACTGGCTGAAGACCCGCGAACTACGCGTGGCTGAAGGATTCGCGACCCGCCCCCACCCGGTGGCGACGGCGCACCGGCTGTGGCGCAGACCCGTACGCGGCCTGCGCAACACGGTTCTGGCCCACCCCCGCCTGCGGGAACCGGCCGACCGGCTGCTGAAGACCGCCGGCACGCTGCGCACGTCGCGCCGAGGGGGCGACCAAGGCAACGGAGGCTGAGCATGTCGTACGGATCGGGGCTCGCCACGGCGATGGCGCGCCGACTGGGACGCCCCTGCGTCTACACACCATCGGCACGGCTCGCGCTCTACCTCGCGCTGCGGCACTGGTGCCGGCCCGGCGCGCGCGTGCTGATGTCGCCGGTCAACGACGACGTGATCCTCTTCGTCGTCCTCGCGGCCGGACTGCGCCCGGTGCAGGCGCCCGTCTCCGCCCGGGACGGCAACATCGACCCCGCCGCCGTCCCGGAGGAGACCTGGCGGAACGTGGACGCCGTCCTCACCACGAACCTGTACGGCATGCCCGACCGCGTCGTCGAACTGCGCCGCCGCTGCGACCAGTTGGGCATCCCGCTGTTCGAGGACGCCGCCCACGCGATCGGCACCCGCGTCGCCGGGCGCCCGATCGGGACGTTCGGGAAGGCCGCGGCGTTCAGCCTCTCCAAGCACGTGGCGGCGATGGCCGGCGGCTTCCTCGCCGTCGAGGACGAGCGCACCCGCCGAAGACTGGAAGAACTGCGCGACGAACTCCTGGTGCCGAGCAGCCTCCGCACCGACCTCACCACCACCCTGCGCCCGCTGGCACGTTCAGCCGTCCGCGGCCTCCACCTGGTCCACCCCGTGTGGCGCACCATGCGGCGCCTCGGGATGCTGGAGCGCGACACCTTCCGCATGGACCTCCACGCGCCCCGCCTCGCCCGCTGCGCCTCCGAGGCACCGAGCCTCACCGCGTACGAACCGTGGGTCCGTGTCGACCTGCACGGCTACCGGTCCCGCCACGGGGCCCTGGTCCGCGCCCAGTTGAGGGCGCGCATGGCCCGCCTCGACGACGACCTCGCCCGGCGCGGCGTGGGTGCGTCGCTGCTCGCGCGGACCACCTGGGCGTCCCCGGCGCTCCGCGACCGAACCGCGGACGGCGGGCCTCCGCCGCTCTTCCGTGTGCCGCTCCTGGTCCAGGACCGCGACATCCTGGTGGACCGCCTGGTCCGGCACGGCGTGGTCACCGGATACATCTACGACCCGCCGCTCGACGACTACGCGGGCGCGGAGTTCGTCGAACCGTCCCCCGACCCGTCGGCCGCCCGCTGGTTCGCCGCGCACGCGCTCCCGGCGGACCCGCTGCTCGCCCAGCAGATCAACAGGGCGCTGTCGAAGGAGCGGGCGACCCCGGCGCGACCGCCGTCCGGCGACCGCGAGGAGCGGCCGCTTCCCGCCCGACCTACTGGCGGGTAAGGTCAAGGGCCGCCGAGGAACGGAGCATTCCCCATGGCCCGCACGTTCACCGTGTCCCGCAGCATCGTGGTCCAGGCGCCGCCGACGGCGGTGTACGAGCAGCTCAGCCGGCCCGCGCGGATGGGCCGCTGGAGTCCGGAGAACCTCGGCGCGACCGTGCCGGGCCCGGACGAACCGGCCCGGGTGGGCCTGGTCTTCGACGGGCACAACAGGCGCGGAGCGGTCCGCTGGACCACCCGCTGCACGGTGACCGCGGCGGACCCGGGCAACCGCTTCGCCTTCCGGGTCCACGCGATCGGCCTGAAGCGCCCTCGCTTGCGTGCACCCATCGCCACCTGGGAGTACCGCTTCGAGGAAGCGGACGCCGAGGTGGCGGGAGCGGCGGCGACCCGGGTGACCGAGACCTGGACGGACGACCGGCGCTCGTGGCCGGACCCCGTGGCGAACGTCTTCGACCGGATCGCCACGGGGGGCCACACCTTCGCCGCGTTCCAGGTGCGGAACATCGACAGGACCCTGCACAACCTCAAGAAGGAACTGGAGGGCGTGCGGGACCGCTGAGGTGCAGCTGACCCTCAGCGGCGGGCCAGGGTGCGGTCGAGCAGGGGCAGCAGCCGGTCCCAGTGGCGCTGCAGCGCGGCGGCGCTGAAGGCGTCGGTGTCGGACATGGTGAAGCCGTGGACGGTGTCGGGGTAGATCTCGGTGCTGTACCCGACCCCCGCGGCATCCATGGCCCGGTTGAGCTCGCCGATCGCCTCGGGCGTCAAGTCGCCCTCGGCGAGGCCGATGTGGACCTCGGCCGTCAGCTTGTGGATGAGGCGGTGGGGGCTGTCGGCCGCGTCGGTCACCAGGAAGCCGGGGTGGAATCCGGCGACGGCGGCCACCAGGTCCGGGTGGGCCGTCGCGGTGCGCATCGCCAGGGCGGCGCCCAGGCAGTAGCCGATCACACCCACCGGCCCGGCGCCGACCTCGGGCTGGTCGTTCAGAAACGTCAGGTAGGCGTCGGCGTCCCGCAGCACGCGTTCGGTGGTGTGCGCCTCGACCAGCGGCATCGCCTGGGCGAAGACCGCGGGCCGTGCTTCTTCCCCGATGTGCTCGGGCAGGTCGAGCACCGGCGCGGGGCGGTGCCGGTAGTAGAGGTTGGGGACGAGCACGTAGTAACCGTGCCCGGCCAGCTCGCGGGCCTTGTTCTCCAACTCGGGCCGCAGACCGAAGGCATCCGGGTACAGCAGCACTCCCGGATGCCGCTCACCCTGGTCAGGAACGGCGACGAACGCGTCGGCCAGGCCGTCCGCGGTGGCGATCTGCACTGTCTTGTCGGGCAAGTTGTTCCTTCCTTGGGCCGTTGCGCGGGGCACAGCCCGTAGCGGGGCTGGTCAACCAAAGATCAACCCGGTTGTACGGCACGGTATGCGCTGCACCGTCACGAGGTCGTCACCGGGGTGCGCGCTGTGGGTCGGCCAATCCGCCGTTGGCTAATCTGCCGGGGTGACCATCGACCCTGCCCGGGTGCCCATCGACCTGACGCTGCTGCCGCGTGTCGCCCACCGCGGGCGGGAGGTCACCGCGCCCCGGCTCCGCGCCCTCCTCGCGCTGCTCGCCGCCGAGCCGCGTACGGGCTGCGGCGTCGAGCGGCTCGTGGCGGGGCTCTGGCCGGACGCGCTCCCCGAGCGGCCGGGCAAGGCGCTGCAGGTCCTCGTGTCCAGGGCACGGGCGCAGCTGGGCGCCGATGTCGTCGTGAGCACGCCGACCGGATACCGGCTCGGCCTCGCCGAGGACCGGATCGACAGCTCCGCCCTGCTGCTGCACGCCGCCGCGAGCACGGAGCGGGCCAGGGCCGGGGACCACGCGGGGTCGCTCGCGGCGGCCGAGGCCGGGCTCGCGCTGTGGGAGGGCACCCCGGACGGGGCCGACGGCACGGACGATCCCGTCGCCGCGCTGCGCGCCGAACGCGCGCCCACGCACGGCACGCTCGTACGCGCACGGGCACTCGCGCTCGCCCGCCTCGGACGGCACGCGGAGGCGGCCGAACCGCTGGCCTTCGTCGCCGCCGCGCATCCGCGCGACGAGGAGGTGCTCGCCGAACTGCTGCGCGCCGAGGCCACGACGGCGGGCCCGGCCGCCGCGCTGACGCGGTACGAGACGTACCGCCGCGAGCTGCGCGACGCACTCGGCACGGACCCGGGCGCCCGGCTCACGGCCGTACAGCGGGAACTCCTCCACGGCGAGACGCCCGCGAACAGGCACAGCGTGCCGCACGAGCCGAACCAGCTCCTCGGCCGCGACGAGGACATCGCGGCCGTCCGGCGGCTGCTGCGCGACTCCCGCGCCGTCACCGTCATCGGCCCCGGCGGCCTCGGCAAGACCCGGCTCGCACACGCCGTCGGCCGCCGGGCCGAGCAGCGAGTGGTGCAGGTCGTGCCGCTGGCCGGGGTCACCGCGGACGAGGACGTGGCCGCGGAGGTCGCCGCCGCGCTCGGCGCGGGAGAGGGCCGGTACGGCGCCATCGGCGGCCACGCCTCGACCGACCCGGTGTCCGCCATCCGCGCCGTGCTCGGCACGGAGCCCGCGCTGCTGGTCCTCGACAACTGCGAACACGTCGTGCGGGGCGCCGCACACCTCGTACAAACCCTGCTCTCGTCCGCCGGGAACCTGCGGGTGCTCGCCACCAGCCGGTCCCCGCTCGACCTCACGTCGGAAGCGCTCTACACCCTGCCGGAACTCGGACTCGACACCTGCGTCGAGCTGTTCACCCAACGCGCCAGGGCCGCCCGGCCCGGCGTGGACCTGCCGATGGACGAGGTCACCGAGCTCTGCCGCCACCTCGACGGACTGCCGCTCGCCGTGGAACTGGCCGCCGCGCGGGTACGCGTCCTCTCCGTGCCTCAGATCGCCCGCCGCCTCGGCGACCGGTTCGCACTCCTCCGCGGCGCCGCCCGGGACGTGCCCGAGCGCCACCGCACGCTGCACGCGGTCGTGGAGTGGAGCTGGCACCTCCTCGCGGAACCGGCCAGAGCGGCGCTGCGCACCCTGTCCGTCTTCCCCGGCGGCTTCTCCGGCGAAGCGGCGGAACACGTACTCGGCGACGACGCGCTGTCCCAACTGGAACAGCTGGCCGGTCAGTCGCTGCTCACCGTCGCCGACAACCCGACCGGCGTACGGTTCCGCATGCTGGAGACCGTACGGGAGTTCAGCGCGGCCCGGCGCGCGGCGGCGGGCGAGGAAGAAGCGGCCGTCGGACGGCTCCTCGCCTGGGCGCGGGACTTCGGAGTCGCGTACCACGACGTGCTCGCCGGCCCCGCGCCCCTGGCGGCCAGGGAACTCGTCAAGGCCGAGCAGGACAACCTCGTCGCCGCGCTGCGGCACGCCCTGCCCCGTACCGACGGCCCCACCACCGCCGCCGTCACCGCCGTCCTCGCCGCCCTGTGGTCGACCGACTCCAACTTCCCCCGCCTCACCGCCCTGGCCGCCGAGACCGGCCCACCGCTGTCGCACTACCACCCCGAACCGGAATACGTCGAAGTCACCCGCGCCGCCGCCGTGTTGTGCACGCCCAGCCTGTTCACGGGCCACGGCCCGCATGTCGCACGGCAGCTCGTCATCCTGCGGCGCCTGCCCCCGGCCCCGCCGGACACCCTGCTGCGCGCCACCGCCGTCGTGCTGAGCGCCATCCCCGACATGCTCCCTCCGCACCACGAAGTGCTGCGCCGGCTCTGCGACAGCGAACAGCCGCTCGTCGCCGCCGTCGCCGAGTGCGTCGCCACGTACGTCTGGGAGTACGAGCACGACATCGACCGCGCGCTGTCATCGGCTCGACGGATGAACACCGCACTGGAGCGGATCGACAATCCGTCCCTGCGGCTCCTGTGCCACTCGCGGCTGAGCGAGCTGTGCCTGAAGACAGGGCGGGGCGACGCCGCGTACGGATATCTCAAGGCCGCGCTCGCGCTGCTGCCGCGGCTCGGTGACGAGAACGACTACATCGGCATTCGCTCCGCCCTCGTCCTCGCCTGTCTGCAGCGCGACGACCCCGACGAGGCCGAGCACTGGCTGCGGCAGGCCGAGGGCGACCGCACGCCGCGGCAGGACGCCTTCTACAGCCCCGACCTCGGCGGACGCGCCGAGATCGCACTCGCCCGTGGACACACGGAGGCCGGGCTCGGCCTGTGGCGGCGCGCCATGGAGCGGCTGCCGGAGGCCCGCCCAGCGGGAGACGGCGACCCGTGGACCGACCCGTGGGCGCTGGTGATCCAGTCGGCGGCGGTGACGGCACACGCCCACGCCGGCCGCCTCGAACCGGTCACGGAACCGGTCGGCCGACTGCGACGGCTGCTGCGGACCCTGCTCGGCGGCCCGTCCGGCTCGCCCATGGACCTCCCCGTGATCGGAACGGTCCTGCATGCCCTCGGCATGGCGGGTATCGCGTCCGGCGACGCCTCCGCCGTACGGATGATCGCGCTGGCCGAAAGGCTGCGGGTGCTGCGCGAGTTCCAGCCGACGATGTCGGAGACCCGTGCCCGGCAGGCGGCCGAGAACGCCGACAGGGCGGCGTACACCGACGCGGTGTCGGAGTATGCCGCCCTGGGGCGGGACGAGCTGCGGGCGGCGGCCCGCGCGCTCGTGCCGGCTACTTCAGTTCGCGGTTGAACAACGACGTCGACCAGAGGTAGCCGAGTCCGGCCAGGCCGAGGCACCAGCCGACGGCGAACCACCCGCTGTCCCCGATCGCGCTGCCGAGCAGCAGGCCGCGCAGGGTCTCGATGGCGGGGGTGAACGGCTGGTACTCGGCGATCGGCTGGAACCAGCCT
Organism: Streptomyces sp. NPDC018029; assembly: GCF_044327655.1. Classification (NCBI taxonomy): domain Bacteria; kingdom Bacillati; phylum Actinomycetota; class Actinomycetes; order Kitasatosporales; family Streptomycetaceae; genus Streptomyces; species Streptomyces sp. NPDC018029. The sequence goes on from NZ_JBIRFV010000016.1 coordinate 55,365, forward strand.
GGCATCGCGGCGACGGGCACGAAGGCGCTGGAGATGAGCGGGAGGATCATCAGCGGCATCGCGTTGTTGCTGGCCGCCTCGGGGTGAGGGCTGGCCATACCCATCCCGACCGCGATCCAGGTGAACGCCAGGGCGACCAGCGTCATCAGCCCGAACGCCGCCAGCCACTCCACGACGGTGGCGTCCGTCGACCGGAAGCCGATGGCCACGGCGACCGCGCCGACGAGGGCCACGCTGAGGATCGTCTGGAGCACGCTGCCGACGACGTGCCCGATGAGCACGGAGCCGCGGTGGATCGCCATCGTACGGAAGCGGGCGATGATGCCCTCGGTCATGTCCATCGAGACGGACACCGCGGTACCGGCCGGAGTGGCACCGATGGTCATCAGCAGGATGCCCGGGACGAGGTAGGCGATGTAGTCCGAGCGATCGGCGCCGCCGCCACCGATGCCGGCGCTCATCACGTCCCCGAAGACATAGACGAAGAGCAGGAGCAGGACGATGGGCGTCAGCAGGATGTTCAGGGTGAGGGACGGGTAGCGGCGGGCGTGCAGGAGGTTGCGGCGGAGCATCGTGGACGAGTCGCGCACGGCGAGGGAGAGGGAGGTCATCGGGCGGCTTCCATGTTCTGGTCGGATGCGGGGTTGCCGGTGAGGGCGAAGAAGACGTCGTCGAGGTCGGGGGTGTGGACGGTCAGTTCGTCGGCCTCGATGCCTGCGGAGTCGAGGCGGTCGAGGATGGCGCGCAGGGCGCGCTGGCTGCCGTCGCTGGGGATGTGCAGAGCGAGTGCTTCGTCGTCGCGGGTGACTTGGTCCAGGGTGCGGGCGGCGGTGCGGTAGGCGTCCGGGTCACTGAACCGCAGCCGCACATGCCCGCCCGGGACGAGCCGCTTCAGTTCCTCGGCGCTGCCTTGGGCGGCGATGGTGCCGTTGTGCAGGACGGCGATGCGGTCGGCGAGCTGGTCGGCTTCTTCGAGGTATTGGGTGGTGAGGAAGACGGTGACGCCGTCGGCGACCAGGCCGCGAATGATCTGCCACATGGTGTGGCGGGAGCGGGGGTCGAGGCCGGTGGTGGGTTCGTCGAGGAAGATGATGCGCGGGCTGCCGACGAGGGTCATGGCGATGTCGAGGCGGCGCTTCATGCCGCCGGAGTAGGTGGCGGCAGGCTTGTGGGCGGCTTCGGTGAGGCCGAAGCGCTCCAGCAGTTCGGCGGCGGTCCTCCGTCCTTCCTGCTTGGGTAGGTGGTGCAGGTCGGCCATGAGGAGCATGTTCTCCTCGCCGGTGATGAGGCCGTCGACGGCGGAGAACTGGCCGGTGACGCCGATGGTGGCGCGGACGGCCTGCGGGTCGGCGTCGATGTCGTGGCCGGCGATCCTGACCCGGCCGCCATCGGCGCGGACGAGGGTGGAGAGGATCTTGACGGCGGTGGTCTTGCCGGCGCCGTTGGGGCCGAGCAGGGAGAAGACGCTGCCGGTGGGCACGGTCAGGTCGATGCCGTCGAGGACGGTCTTGTCCCCGTACGCCTTGCGCAACCCGTACGCCGCGATGGCGAGCGAGTGCGGAGCGGTACGAGTCGTGGTGGATGAAGTGGCCGTTCTCGTCGTAGGACTCATGCGGCAGAGGCTGTGGCACACCGCGTTCAGCGCGGTTTCACACCGGTTTCAGGACACCGGAACTCGCCGGAACCTCCGGAACCTGCCGGAACCCCCGGCACCTGCCGGAACCGTCCGGGCGCGTTCCCATCCGACGGATGGGGGCGATTCACCTGGCGGGAGGGGCGCGCCAGGGAACCCGCGCCCCCATCCGTCGGTCGGGTCCCGGTGGGGGCAGGCGCCGGTCTCTCCCGCGTTCGGCTGTCCTGCCGGTCGGTGCGTACACCGGAACCTGTGGTGGTGGTCGGGCCGGAATGCCACGGATCAGAAGGGGCAGAAAGACCAGTCTGTCTCGTGGCTTCTGCCTAGACCATGGCAGCGGGCGGGTGCTCTGTCCAGGGCTATTCTGGACGGTGATGGACAGTGAATCGCCGACTGGGACGGGCCAACTGACGCCTCGTGAACGGATATTGAGGACCGCGTACGAGCTCTTCTCGCGACGCGGTGTTCGCGATGTCGGCGTCGAGGAGGTCATCGCGCGGTCCGGCGTCGCCAAGGCGACTCTCTACCGGCACTTCCCGTCGAAGAACGAGCTCGTGCTCGCCTTCCTCGCCCTCCGGGAGCGGCAGTGGACGCTGGGCCTCGTCGCTGCGGGCGCCCGCAGCAGAGGCGGCACACCCGAAGAGCAACTCCTTGCCATCTTCGACGTCTTCGACGAGTGGTTCCGCAGCGATGAGTTCGACGCCTGCACGTTCATCAACGTCCTGCTGGAGATGGGCTGGGAGCACCCGCTGGGACTGGCCTGCATCAAGTACCTGCAGAACATCCGCTCTTTCGTACGCGGCATGGCCGAGGAAGCCGAGCTGCGCGACGCCGACTCGTTCGCCCGGTCGTGGCACATCCTGATGAAGGGCGCGATCATCTCGGCGGCCGAAGGCGACCCCGACGCGGCCCTGCGGGCCCAGTCGATGGCGCGCATGCTGATCGCGCACCACCGCTGACCGCGGTGGTCGGCCGGATGCCGCGATCACGTAGGTTGCCGTCATGACGGGTGACTGGCGTACGGACCGCATCGGAAGTGCCCTGCGTGGCGAAAACCCCACCGTGCTGCGGCGGTTGACGGCGGGGTTCGCGGCGATCGGGGACGTCCAGTTCCTGCCGGGCTACTCCGTGCTCCTGGTCGACGACCCGCGGGTGGAGCGGCTCTCCGATCTCCCGAAGGCGAAACGGCTGGCGTTCCTCTCCGACATGGACGTGCTCGGAGAGGCCGTCGAGCGGGCGTGCCGGCGCCTCGACCCGGAGTTCCGCAGGGTGAACCTGGAGATCCTCGGCAACACCGACGGGTTTCTCCACGCGCACGTGTGGCCGCGCTTCGCGTGGGAACCGGCCGACTTGGTGCGAATGCCGGTCTGGCTCTACCCCCGCGACAACTGGCACGACGAACGGTATGCGCTGACGTCCGAGCACGACACGCTGCGAGCGGCGATCACCGACGAACTCGACCGGCCGGCCGAACCGGACTAGGGCGTTTCCTGCGTCCCCGGCCCCTGACCCGCGCGACAGGGCGGGCCCCGCGCCGGTCTGGCGCGGGGCCCGCTCCTCGTCCTGTGGGCCGGATCAGGCGATTTCGTGCGCGGTGATGAACGAGCGCATCTTGGCCAGAGCCGTGCTGTTGGAGACGATCTGGAAGTGGTTGGGGGCCATGGGGCCGCTCATGAGGTAGTTCTCGTCCGCGCCGGCGAGCACGGCGGTGTCGACGGGAACGGCGTTGATGTCGTTGGCCGACCTGATCGTCAGGTAGTCGATCTTGTCGTTGAAGGGGACTTCGGTGGGAGAGTTGAGCGCCCTGAGGAAGGGCGTGTTGGGGGAGGCGAACTGCTGGCAGGAGACGTACCACTGACAGCCGTTGTTGGTGGTGCCGTGCTGGGGCCCGGCGAAGCCGATGTACTGGGAGACCTTGTCGGCGCCGTCGAGGTTCTTGATGTAGTACCGGGCGGCCAGGGTGGAGGCGGACCACGTGGCCAGGACGACCTTGGAGGCGCCGGTCCTGCTGCGGACCTCATCGACCTTCGCGGAGAGTTCCTGCGCGGCCTTGGCCAGGTCCTGCGTCATCCTGCTGGTGTCGGTCCAGGTGAACAGTCTGCTCGCCGGCCAGCCGTTGGTCTGCAGGTTGGACTTCATCGAGTTCATGTAGCTCGGCGTCCCCGTCATTCCGGGGATCATGATGACGGGGACGTGCTCACCGGCTGCGGCTGCCGCTGCAGCGGGGGAGTGGGGTGTGGCGCTGGAGGTCTGGGACACCAGCCCCAACAGGCCGGTGGTCAGCGCGGCCGCGATCGCGGCGGACAGCGTCCGGCGGGACCATGAGCACCGTCGTACGCCTGCCGATGCCGGTGTCGCCCCGGACGGCGTCGTGAGCGCGGATGATGAAGAGCGGAACAGCGATGATGAAGAGCGGAACAGCATGGTGCCTCCTTGGCCGAGGGGCTCCTCGGGGGTGTGGACGGCAGCACCGTAGAACCGCGTCCTGCGGCACCCTGATGGCAGGCGCACACATAGTTGTGCGGCTCGTGTGTCCGCTCCACCCATTTCCGGGCTCGGTTGCTCGCCAGGGCACTTCCTGTTCGACCGCAGGTACCGGGGCCGAGCCTCCGCTGCTGTGGTGTGCGCGGACAGTGCGCTGCGCACGTATGGACCGGGGTGTGTATGTGTACTGCTCCCCTCGTTTCCGCTCTCGGCAGCGCCCTAGCGTCATAGCGGCTCGTCCGGTGGGCCGGGCTTGAAGGCGCTGGTGGCGCTGGTGGCACCGGTGTGGTGGCACTGGTGTCGCTGGTGTCCAGCAACTCGGGAGGATGGAAATGTTCCGGTTCGGAATTGTCGGCGGTGGACTCATGGGGCACGGGATCGCCGTGGCCCTGGCCGAGGCCGGCCACCGCGTGGTCGTCCACGACACGGATCCGGCGACGCTGGCCAGTCTTGGCGAGCGGGTCGTGCACGCCCTGGAGCGCTGCGGCATGACAGCGCAGGACGCGCGGGTCGTCGCGGAACGGGTCAGCGTGGCCCCGACCCTGGCGGAGCTCGCTCAACGCTCGGACATCGTCGTGGAAGCCGTCTCCGAGCGTCTGCGGGTCAAGCACCAGGTGCTGGCCGCGTTGGAGGAACGTGTCTCTGCCGCGACGCCGATCTGGTCCAACACGTCGGTGCTGTCGCTGACCGAAGTGGCCCGGGAGATGCGGCATCCGCAGCGGCTGGTCGGCGTCCACTGGTGGAATCCGCCTTATGTCATCCCGCTGGTCGAGGTCGCCCCGGGAGCGAGGACGGACCACCGGTTCGTACAGGAAGCCTGCGACGTGCTGGACGGCCTCGGCAAGACGACGGTGCGTCTCACCCGGGACGTGCCCGGGTTCATCGGAAACCGGCTGCAGTTCGCGCTGGTACGTGAAGCGCTGTACCTCCTGGAGCAGGGCGTGTGCGACGCGGTGACGATCGACGCGGTCGTACGGGCGAGCCTGGGCCTGCGCTGGCCGTCCGTGGGCCCCATGGAGAACGCGGACCTCATCGGACTGGAACTGACCAGGGACATCCTCAGCAGTCTCAGCCCGCACCTGGCGGCCTCATCGGACCACTTCCCCGCCCTGGACAAGCTCATCCGCGCCGGCCACCGGGGCCGCACCACCGGAGCCGGGCTGCTGCCTTGGCCGGCGGGCCGGGACGAGGAAGTCTCCCGGCGCCTGGAAACGGGCATCCGTTACAATCTCGCCTCGCTGCGGAGCAGGCCGACGCCGTAACGGTGTGACGGAGGAGCCATGGCAGGGACACACGGCGGCATCTTCCTGGACCTGCTGCTGAAGGACGCCGACATCAGCGAATTCGAGGACGTACTGGCAGCGGCGCGGGCCGCGGGGGAGCCGCCCGACCGGCTCGCGGAGTTGGAGGAGGAACGCGCGATCGCCCTGCGGCTGCGCGAGCGACACCTGCGACACCGGCGAAACGAGGCAGAGCTCCAACTCCTCAACGACACCGCGAACGACCTGGCCTCTCTCCGGGACCTGGACTCCATCCTCCAGGCGATATCCGATCGCGCACGGCGTCTGCTGGAGTGCGACCTGGCGTACATCAGCCTCAGCGACCGAGGGCGGGGAGACAGTTACATCAAGGCGGCGGCAGGCAACATATCCGGTCTGCTGCGCGAGCTCCGGCTGCCCGTCGGGACCGGTGTCGGCGGCATCGTCGCGCGGACCGGCGAGCCCTGCGCCGTCAGCTCCTACCTCGGCGACGACTCGTTCACGCACACCGCGGAGATCGACCGGACGGTCGCCGCGGAACGGATCGAGTCCCTGCTCGGCGTGCCGGTGAAACGCAACCAGGAGGTCATCGGGGTCCTGCTCGCCGCACACCGCAGTCAACGGCAGTTCAGCAGCCGCGACATCAGCGTGCTGGTCATGCTGGGCTCACACGCGGCGGTGGCCATCGAGAACGCACGTTTGCTCGGCGCCGCCCAGGCAGCCGTCGCCGAAGTGCAGGTCGCGCACGACACGATCAGCTCCCACATGGCCGACCTGGAGCGCACCGCCGACGTCCACGAACGCCTGACCCGACTGGTCATCCAGGGCAAGGGAGTGGACGAGGTGGCGCAGGCGACGGCGGCCTCCCTGTCCGGCACCGTGGTCGTCTTCGACGAGGACGGTGACGTCGCGGCTCAGTCGCACGGCCCCGGGGCGACGCCGGTCGAAGAGCTGCGGGCGGTCAGTGCGGACGCGTGGCACACCCGAGGCACGGTGGTCCGCGGCGCCCAGTGCGCCGTCCCCCTGATCACCGAGACCGAGCCCCTGGGCACCATCGTCCTCGCCGGCACGGGCACCGAGACCAACCCCACCGACCGCCGGATCCTGGAGCGGGCCGCTCTGGTCGCCTCCCTCGTGCTCGTCACCCGCAGACGGATGGCCGAGGCGGAAGCCCGCGTCCGCGGCGAGTTGTTGAGCGACCTCCTGGCGGCGCACCCCAAGGATTACGACCTCCTGCGCCAGCGAGCGGCTCTGATCGACGTGGACCTCGACGCGTGCCGGACCGTCGTGGTGGCCCAGCTGCACGACGAACCGCGGGAGCGGATCTACGCCTCCGCCGCGGCCTTCGCCCGGCGCTCCCACGGCCTCGCGACCCTCCGAGGCGACACCGTGATCCTGCTGCTGCCTGGGGACGACCCCCTGGAAGCGGCGCGCACCACCGCGCGCGAACTGTCCCGCACCACACGGCACTCCCTCACCGTCGGCACCGCGCAAGCCGGGGACACCGCCGGCATCCCCGCGGCCCACCGAGAGGCGGACGACTGTCTGCGCGCCCTGATCGCCCTGGGCAGGACCGGGGAGATCGCGGACACCCGCGGTCTCGGCTTCGTCGGCGCCCTGTTCAGCGGCCGGCCCGCCATCGAATCCTTCATCGAGTCCGTCATGGGCCCGGTGCTCGCCTACGACCGGGGACGTCGCTCCGACCTGGTGCGCACGCTCGACGTGTACTGCCGGACAGGCCAGCACGCCAGGAACACCGCACGCATGCTCCACCTGCACGTCAACACCGTCTCCCAGCGTCTCGCCCGCGTGAGCCACCTCCTCGGCGACGACTGGCGGGCCCCGGAGAGACTGCTGGAGATCCAGGTCGCTCTGAGACTGCTGAAGGTCAGCAACTCCTAGCGCCAGAGGGGATATTGGCCGCAGGACACCGCCGGAGCCGGGCCCGTCGAACCCACACCCTGCGGGCCGCCCGAGTGTGCCTCAGGGCCATACCCTCCGGGGTGCCGGACTCCATAGCCTGTGCGCCCGCAGTCTCAGGCACACCCGTGGAGACCACATGAAAAAGTTCGTCGCGGCATCAGGACTCACGTTGGCCTTGGTCGGTGGCACATGTCTGCCCGCCGCACCCGCCACTCACCACCCCGCGGCCTGTAGCGACCTGATCGGCTTGAAGATCCCCGCATCAGCGATCGGTTTGGCCACCAGCGGGGGAGAGGTGACCGCGGCCGGCAGCGGCACCACCGCGACCGGCTCCTACTGCCGGGCGGACGCCGCCCTGCACCCCGTGGATCCCCGTGCTCCGGACATCAGGATGCGGGTCGCCCTGCCCGAGCGCTGGAACGGCAAAGCGATGATGTTCGGTGGCGGGGGCTACGACGGCACCATCCCCGATGTCACCGGCAACGTCCCCTTCGGCCCGACGGACGGGCCCCGGCCACTGAGCCGCGGTTACGCCACCTTCGCCGGCGATTCGGGACACCAGGCCGCACCCGACTTCAAGCCGGTCCCTTCGCTGGACGGGTCCTTCGGCCTCAACGACGAAGCGGTACGCAACTTCGCCGGCGACGCACTGAAGAAGACCAGCGATGCCGCACGCTTCCTCATGCGCACCCACTACGCGGGTGCTGCCCCCACCCACAGCTACTTCGCCGGCGGGTCGAGCGGCGGCCGCGAAGCGCTCGCCGTGGCTCAGCGGTGGCCCACCGACTTCGACGGCGTCATCGCCGTCTACCCGGCCTGGAACGCCGTCGCCCTCAACCTGTTCTTCGGCCACGAGGCCCACGTCCTCTCCCGCCCCGGAGCCTTCCTGAACACCACCGAGCAGCACCTGCTCCACCGCGGTGTCATCAAGGCCTGTGACGGCGACGACGGGCTTCGCGACGGCGTCGTCGCCGACGAGCGCGGCTGCCGCTTCGACCCGCGCTCCGTGCGCTGCCCGCAAGGCCGGGACACCGCCGACACCTGTCTGTCCGACGCCCAGATCCACGCCGTACGGGCCCTGTCCTCCCCCCTGCGCTTCGGCCACCGCCTCGCCAGTGGCGAGACCGGGTACCCCGGATTCCCTTTCCTCTCCGGCGCCGACATGACCACGCCCCTGCTGGGCATGGGCACGCAGGCCCCCAGCCACCCCATGCCGAAGAACAGCGGCTACGGCGTCCAGTTCTGGGACCAGTGGGTGCGGTACTTCGTCACCCGCGACCCCGGGCACAACCCGCTGACCGTGGACCCCCGACGCCCGGGCGCCTGGCAGCAACGCATCAGCGAACTGTCCGCGATCCAGGAGGCGGGCAACCCCGACCTCACCCGGTTCGCCGAGGCCGGCGGCAAACTGCTGCTCCTGCACGGCACAGCCGACGAACTCGTCAGCCACCGCTCCACCGTCGACTACTTCCAGCGCGTGCGACAGCACATGGGCAAGCACGCCACGAGCGACTTCGCCCGGCTCTACCTCGTCCCCGGGGCCAACCACGTCAACGTCGACGCCGCCTTCGCGGCGAGCTGGGACTCGCTGAGCGCCCTGGAGGCGTGGGCGGAGAAGGGCACAGCGCCCTCACGGCCGGTCGTCACCGACGCCAACCCCACCGCGGACGGCAGGACGCGGCCGCTGTGCGCCCATCCGTCCTGGCCTGAATACACCGGCAGCGGCGACCCCGACTCCGCGGACAGCTTCCGCTGCTCCCACGGGCCACGCCACTGAGCAGGCCGACAGGGGACATGGCTGCTCCGAGGACACCACGGCCGCAACTATGTCCGCCCCGCACATACGGCACCGGGGCCCGGACTTCCTACTTTGAGCGACGACCGCAACAACTCGGCCACCCCTACGGAAGTGGTGCACATGTCGTCGCCGATCGCCGCGCAATTACGCGGTCGGCTTCGCGGCCCGGCCCCTGGGCGCACTCGTCTTCGGACACTTCGGCGACCGCCTCGGACGCAAGAAACTCCTCGTCCTCAGCCTGCTGATGATGGGCGGCGCCACCTTCCTCATCGGACTGCTGCCCACCCAGGCCACCATCGGCACGGCCGCCCCCGCCCTGCTCACCGTCCTGCGGCTCATCCAGGGCTTCGCCCTCGGTGGTGAGTGGGGCGGGGCCGTCCTGCTGGTCTCCGAGCACGGGGACAGCCGACGGCGCGGCTTCTGGGCCTCCTGGCCCCAGACCGGCGCCCCGGCCGGACAACTGCTGGCGACGGGCGTCCTCGCCGCACTGACCGCCACCCTGTCCGAGTCGGCCTTCACCTCCTGGGGATGGCGGGTGCCGTTCCTGCTGTCGGGCCTGCTGGTCGTCGTCGGACTGTGGATCCGGCTGTCCGTCGACGAATCGCCCGTCTTCAAGGCCGCCCTCGCGGCCGCACAGAGCCGCAGGACCGAACGGACCACGGCGGAGGAACTGCCGGCGCTCGCCGTCCTGCGCCACCATTGGAGAGACGTCCTCGTCGCCATGGGCGCGCGCATGGCCGAGAACATCAACATCTCCTACTACGTCATCACCGCCTTCATCCTCGTGTACGCGACGGAACACGCGGGCACTGACAAGCAGACCGCGCTCAACGCCGTACTGGTCGCCTCGGCAGTGCACTTCGTCACCATCCCGATGTGGGGTGCCCTCTCCGACCGGCTCGGACGACGCCCCGTCTACCTCGTGGGCGCCATCGGCACCGGCATCTGGATCTACCCGTTCTTCCTGCTCGTCGACAAGAGCACCTTCCCCGCCATCCTCGCCGCCGTCACCGTCGGACTCCTCTTCCACGGCGCCATGTACGCCCCTCAGGCAGCCTTCTTCTCAGAGATGTTTGCCACCCGCATGAGGTACTCCGGCGCGTCCATCGGCGCCCAGTTCTCCTCCGTGGCGGCGGGCGCCCCCGCCCCGCTGATCGCGACGGCACTCCTCGCCGAGTACGACACCGTCGCGCCGATCGTCCTCTACGTCATGGCCGCAGCCCTGCTGACGGTGATCGCCGTCGCCTTGGCCCAGGAGACCCGGGACCGGGACCTGGCCACCGTCGACCGCCCCGAGCCCGCGGTGCCCGGCGGACAACCAGCACGTACCACCTGAACCGCTGCCCGGCACCCACCGCGGGACAAGCCGGAGCAGATCGCACGACGGGGCCCCGCCGCCCCCTCCTGCCTTCTACAGTGGCAGCAGGGCTTTGCCGGTGCGCTTCTCCGGTGGGGGTGGGAGATGGATCCGCGGGGCCGGACGTGGTGCAGTGCGCGGGACCACCGGCGGGATGATCAGCGGCACGACCAGCAGGACGAGAAGCGGCATGACCAGCGGCATGACCAGTGGTGAAGGCCCGCTGCCACCGTGGATCGGCCAGCACGCCACCGCGGAGGGCGCGGGGGAGACCACCCAGGCGGGCCGCGACGTCCACCGGACCACCCACGTCCACGAGCCCCCGGCCCCCGTACGCCCCACCGTCATCCACGGACTGCGCAGAGACACCCTCTGCTTCACGGGCCGTGACGAGGAGTTGGGCCGCCTGCTCGGAGCCACCACGTCGGGCGAGGCGAGGATCCACACCGTCGACGGGATGCCAGGGGTGGGCAAGACCGCCCTGGTCACCAGGGCCGCACACCTCCTCGCCGGCCGGTTCCCCGACGGACAGTTCTTCGTCGACCTGCGCGCCCACTCACCGGGGCAGGCCGCCGCGGACCCGCTGGACGTGCTCGCCACGCTCCTCGCCGGACTGGGCATGGACCCCCGCAGCCTGCCCACGTCCCTGGACGGCCGCAGCGGCCTGTGGCGGGACCGGCTCGCGGGGCGCCGTGTCCTGCTCGTCCTGGACGACGCCGCGGACAGCGACCAGATCGAGTCGCTGCTGCCCGGCGGGCCGAGCTGTCTGACCCTGGTGACCAGCCGCAGCCGGTTGGTCGACCTCGACGGCGGCACGCCGTGGTCACTCGGCACGCTGTCCCACCCCGAGGCCATGACGCTGTTCAGGCGACTGGCGCACCGCGCCGCGCGGAGCACCCCGGATGACCCCGCCGACACCGAAGTGGTCCACGACATCGTGGAACTGTGCGGCCGGTTGCCCCTGGCCATCGTGCTGCTCGCAGGACGCCTGTCCCACCGGCCCACCTGGACGCCCGCCGACCTCGCCGCCGAGTTCACCGCCACGGCGGACCGGCTCGTCCACCTCGTCGCAGGCAAGCGCGCGGTCGACGCCGCCTTCACGCTCTCGTACCGAGACCTGCCTCCGGCCCGGAGGAGGCTCTTCCGCAGGCTCGGCCTGCACCCCGGACCGGACATCGACCCGCGCGCGGCGGCGGCACTGGACGGAATCACCGAGTCCCAGGCCAGGGACGGCCTGGAGGCCCTGTACACGGACCATCTGCTGGAGGAAATGGCCCCACGGCGGTACAGCCTCCACGGCCTCCTACGGGAGTTCGCCGCCCGCCGCGGCGCCTCGGAGGACGCCGACACCGACCGCGCCGCCGCTCTCGCACGCCTGACGGCGTACTACCGGCGTACCGTCGAACTGGCCGAAGAGATCATCTCGGCACGCCGCCCCGGCGTCCCCGGGCTGCTGCCCGACGCGACGCGCGCCGTGACCTGGCTGCGGACCGAGCGGGCCAACATCCTGGCCTGCCTCGATCACGCGGCCGACCACGACCGGCCGGAACAGGTCGTCGGCCTGACCGCGGCCATGGCCCCCTTCCTGCTCCGCGAAGGCCCGTGGGCGCAGGCCGTGGCGCTCCACGAGCGGGCCGTCGAGGCGGCCCGCCGGACGGGAGACCCGCACGGCGAGGCCCACGCCCTCGACGAACTCGGCTTCGTCCGGTATGCCACAGGTGACTTCGCGGTGGCGACCGCCTTCCACGAGCGCGCGCTGGCCCTGTTCGAGGAGATCGGCGACCGGCACGGGCAGGCGCAGGCACTCCACGGTCTCGGGCGGGTCCGCGCCACGGCCGACGACTACGCGGCGGCCACCGGTTTCCACGAGCGCGCCCTGACCCTGTACGAGGAGTTGGGCGACCGGCACGGCCAGGCCAACGCCCTCCATGGCCTCGGCCGGGTCCGGTACATGACCGCGGACTACGCGGCCTCGGCCGACCTCAGCGGGCGCGCACTCGCGCTCTTCGACGCCCTGGGCGACCGCCGCGGACAGAGCGGCACGCTCCTCAGCCTCGGCTTCGTCCGGTACCTGACGGGTGAGTACAAGGAGGCGGCCGATCTCCACGGGCGCGCCCTGACCCTGTACGAGGAGTCGGGCGACCGCCACGGCCAGGCCAACGCCTTGCAGGACCTGGGGCGCGTCCGCTTCATCGTGGGGGATTACGCGGCGGCCGCGGCGCTGCACGAGCGGGCCCTGGAACTCTTCGAGGAGCTCGGAGACCGGCACGGCCGCGCGAACGGACTGAACAACCTGGGCCGCGTCCGCTTCGTGAGGGGGGATCACGCGGCGGCCGCGGCGCTGCACGAGCGAGCGCTGCACCTCTTCGAGGAACTGGCGGACCGGCACGGCCGGGCCAACGGACTCAACAACCTGGGGCGTGTCCGGTACGCGACCGGCGACCACGCGGCAGCCGCCGAACTCCACCGCCAGGCACTGGCACTGTTCGAGGAGATCGGAAACGCCCACGGCCGGTGCAACGCCCTGCACGACCTCGGCCGCACCCACTACGCGGCCGGTGAGTACGCGGCCGCGGCCGACCTCTACGAACAGGCCCTCGCACTCTTCCAGCAGGTCGGCGACCCCCAGGGCGAGGCGGAGGTCTGGAACAGCGTGGGCGCCCTCCGCACCGCGGCCGTCGGCGCCGCGGACGGGCTCGCCGCCCACCGCAAGGCACTGGACCTCGCACGCCGGGCCGGCAGCCCGCTCGACGAGGCGACCGCACTGGAGGGCGCGGCGCGCAGCCAGGTGCTCATGGGTGACCTGGAAGCCGCGATGACCGACCTGCGGAAGGCGGCGCGCATCTACGACCGCATCGGCGCCAGAGCCACCCCGTCCGAATCCCCCCTACGATGAGGCCATGCCGGAGCGCGCCACATCCTCACCTGCACACCATGGGCACCAACGGAGTCCGGGCAAGGAGCAGTTGGAGACCGCCACGACCGTGTTCGCGCTGCTCGCCGACCCGACCCGGCTGCACCTGCTGTGGCTGCTGGCCGGGGGAGAGGCGGACGTGACCGAACTGGCCACCGTGAGCGAGGCGGCGCGGCCCGCCGTCAGCCAGCACCTGGCGAAGTTGCGGCTCGCGGGCCTCGTCCAGGCCCGCAAGGACGGCCGCCGCATGGTCTATTCGCTGCGCGACGGCCACTTGCGCCGCCTGGTCACCGAGGCGCTGAACCACGCGGACCACCAGGTCACCGGGGCGCCCTGGCACCCCTGACCAGCGTATTTCCGTACAACCGGCGTGCGATTCTGTACGACGCGTGCGCAGGTGCGCACACGTCATCTACCGTGAGGGGGTCCGGGCCACCGACTCAGGGGGCGCCCCCATGCGCTCAGTGCTCCAGAACCGCACGTACCGCCGCCTGTTCACCGCTCAGGTCACGGCCCTGGTGGGCACGGGCCTGGCGACCGTCGCCCTGAGCCTGCTGGCGTATGACCTCGCGGGCGCGGACGCCTCCGCGGTCCTGGGCACCGCGCTGGCCATCAAGATGATCGCCTACGTGGGTCTCGCTCCGGTGATCGGCGCCTTCGCCGAACGCCTGCCCCGCAGGGCCCTGTTGGTGGCGATGGACGGCACCCGGGCCGGCGTCGCGCTCGCCCTGCCGTTCGTCGGCCACGTGGCGCAGGTGTACGTCCTGATCTTCCTCCTGCAGGCCGCGTCGGCCGCCTTCACCCCCACCTTCCAGGCCACCCTCCCCGAGATCCTGCCCGACGAGCGCGACTACCTCCGCGCCCTGTCCCTCGCCCGGCTCGCCCACGACTTGGAGAGCCTGCTCAGCCCGGTGCTCGCGGGCGGGCTGCTCACACTGACCAGCTACAACTGGCTGTTCGCGGGTACCGCCCTCGGTTTTCTCGCCTCCGCCGCGCTTGTCCTGTCGGTCGTCCTGCCCGCGCCGCTCCCGGTCGAGCGCGATGGCGGCGTCCACGCCAAGGCGACGTTCGGCACGCGTCTGCACTGGGGCACGCCCCGGCTGCGCGCGCTGCTGGCGCTCGACCTCGCCGCGGCCGCCGGCGGCTCCATGGTCGTCATCAACACCGTCGTGCTCGTACGTGACCACCTGCACCGCGGGGCGGGCGATGTGTCGCTGGCCCTGGGCGCGTTCGGCGCCGGTTCCATGGTGGCCGCCCTGCTCGTGCCGCGCGCCGTGGAGCGCTTCGGCGACCGTACGGTGATGCTGCCCGGCGGCTTCGTGCTCGCCACGGTCCTCGCGTCGTCCACCATCGGTCTCGCACGCGGCACGTGGTCCTGGCCCGGACTCCTGGCCGCCTGGGCGCTGCTCGGCGCGGGCTCCTCCATGATCCTGACCGCCGCCGGCCGACTGGTCCGCCGGTCCGCCGCGCCCGCCGACCTGTCCGCCGCGTTCGCCGCCCGGTTCGCCCTCACCCACGGCTGCTGGCTGCTCACCTACCCCCTGGCGGGCTGGCTGGCCTCCGCAGCCGGACTGACGACGGCCGCCGCGGTGCTCACCGGCGCCGCGTTCGCCGCCGCGACCTCGGCCGCGCTGCTGTGGCCGGCCCGGGACCCGGCCCGCCTCACCCACCTCCACACCACCCTGCCCGCCGACGACCCCCACCTCGCCGACGCCCACGCCGGACCGCACGGCTGGCGGCACGCGCACGACTACGTCATCGACGCCCGCCACCCGCGCTGGCCTGCCCCGGACCACGCCCCCGGGACGCGCCGGCACCCACCTCGGCCAGCTTCCCGCCGTCCGCAAGACGTGCCCGCACCGTCACCCGTGCGTCCTCGGGGGCACGCACGGCCAGGAAGCGGCCGCGCTTCTCGGCGTCGACCTCACCTCTGACGGACGTCACGGAGATCCGGGTGACCTCGCGACTGCCCGCGGCGAGGAGGTACCGGTGCCCGGAACCCGCCGTCCACCGAGCGCTCGCCACCACGTGCTGACCGAACCGGCTGCACGCGGCCGTGGACCCGGCCCGCCCGACGACCCGCGACGGCGTCGCCTCCGAGGACGTGCGGAATCCGAGCAGTACGCTGCCGGGTCCGCGCCACGTCGACGCGCGCGTGCAGGACCACACGGCGCGACCGCCGTCCTCGGGCAACTCCTGCTCGGCGAAGTCCCACTGATTGACGGCCCGTACGCCGTCGCCCCGCAGTCCGGGGAGGTGGCACGCGCCCCGCGCCCAGGCCGCAAGCGCCGCACTGCTGGTGGCCTCACGCGGCTGCCGGGCCGGCGCGCCGGTGCCGGGCAGCGGGGTGTAGCTGAGGTGGGCCGGAGTGAGGCCGCCCAGGTCGGCGACGAGGAAGGCGTGCTTCTCCACGATCCTGGCGGAGGAACGCAGTTGCATGACGGGCAGGCTGTCGCACGGCCCCGCGTCCGACGGGGTGTGGACCGCCTCGGTGAGACCCGCGCCGGACACGTCGAGCGGGCGGCCGGGCGCGTCAGGCCGCAACAGGTCGCGGGACCGGGCCTCCGTGATCCACGGAGCGGTGAGATAGCGGGCCTTGCCACCGGCACGGCTGACGGCCAGCGCCGCCGCCGTGGTGACATCGGCGTCGTCGGCGCGGGAGAAGTCCAGGGACGCCGGTTCCGTCACGGCGAGCGGCTCGCCGTACCGGACCACGCGGCGGCCGTCGTGGAACAGCACGACGGCCTCTCCGCCCACGACGTCGGCGTACAGCAACTGGGTTGCTCTGGGCGGTGGTTCGGTGGTCGTGGCCGGGGCGGCGCGGACGCGGGTGCCGCGCGGCGGATCGGTCCACGCGGAGAGCGCACGCGTGAGCAGGGCGCGGTCGCCGGCGCGGGAGCCGCGGGCCGGCCACGCGGTGAAGTCCACCCGCGAGGTGTCGGCCCACACGGCGGGCGAGGTGCGGAGCAACGCGTCGGCACTGATCGCGGGGCGGCCGCCCGAGGGCCGCGTCGGGGCGCCCCCGGGCACGGGCACGGAGTCGAGCGTCGTCAGCACGGCGCAGCTGAGCGCGGCGATCCCCGCGGCGCACCAGCCGAGCCGGAACCGGCGCCTGCGGCGCAGCAGATCGGTGGGCCGGGTCTGGACGGAACAGGCGTCGAACTCCTGCGACCGCAGCAGCGCGCCCGCCGCGTCCCCCACGGCCTCCTCGACACGGCAGGCGGCACGCACGGCTTCCTCCGGGTCGGACACGTCGGCGGCCGCGAGCAGTTCGACGACCTCGGAGCGGGCCAGACCGTCCAGACTGCCGAGGACGAACGCGGCGCGGGCGGGCGCGGAGACCCTGGAGAGGGTCTGCGCCAGCGCGATCTCCTCGGTGCCACCGGCGCGGGGGAAGAGACGCAGGCCCCAGACGAGCGGCAGCGTGGGGCGCAGCGCGCGGGGTGGCGGCAGGCGCTTCGGCCAGCCGCGCGGCCGACGCTCACGCGCCAACGCCGCGCCCAGCACACGAGCCGTCATCCACGCCGTCTCCCGCGTGCGGTCGGCCGCCCGCGGCCGCGGAACCTGCGACGGCGCCCACCGCGCCGGGAAGCCGGGCAGGGCGCGCTGCACGAGGGCGTGCGCGGCGAGGACGCGCCGGTGTCGGCTGAGGGCGCTGGGCAGGGTGAGATAGGCGAGGCGTACGAGCCGGGTGTACTGGTCGACGATGACGGCCTCGGCGCGCTCGAGGGTCACCGGCTGGGGCCCCTTCGCCCGGCGCCGTTGCGAAGTGCTCATCGATCGAAGGGCCTTCCGAAGGCTGACGGTGTGACGTCCTGACCTCCGTCAAACGAGTGAATCGTGCGATGGTCACCGCCGGGAGCGGCGGCCGCCGCCCCGGCCGTGGGACACACCGGTAACGTGCCCCCGTGCCCAGCCCGCAACAGCGCCCCCTCCTCTTCCTGGACGTCGACGGCCCCCTCATCCCGTTCGGTGCCACGTCGCGGGAGATGCCCGACGGCTATCCGACGTACCCCGCCGGCTCCGATGCGCGGGACGCCGGGGCGAATCCGCTGCTGGCCAGGGTCGATCCCCGACTCGGCGCCCGATTGCTGGCGCTGCCGTGCGACCCGGTCTGGGCGACGACCTGGATGGCGGACGCGAACGAGTACGTGGCGCCGCGGCTCGGCCTGCCCCGGCTGCCGCTGGTGGAGTGGCCCGAGCCGTCGGACGCGGACGGGCGGGGCGGGCTGCACTGGAAGACGCCGACGCTCGTGGCGTGGGCGGCGGGCCGGGACTTCGCGTGGCTCGACGACGAGATCGGCGACGTGGACCGTGCGTGGGTCGCGGCGCATCACCCCGGGCGAGCTCTGCTGTGCCGGGTCGACGCGCGGTACGGCCTCGGTGACGCCGAATTTCTCTCGCTGGAGGAGTGGCTGCGTGCGGGGTGACTCCCTTGCGGCAGTGGGCTGTTGCTGTTCGGTGACATGGCGGACAGAGCTGTGACGTCGGCGGGGGCAACGCGCGTAGGGGGTCGCTGGTCGTACGTGGCGTGGGACCAAAAGGGCGGCATCGAACGCCCGAACAGGCACTGTGACCAAGTGAGATGGGGCAAACCGTGGAGACGAAGAAGATGAACAGGCGCGGGACCAAGGGGATGTTCGTCATGGGGGCCGCGCTGGCGGCGGCGGGTGTCGTGGCCGGGACGGTGCCGGCCGCCGCGGCCGACACACCCCGCTTCCTCTCGCCGTCCGAACTGCCGCCGCACTCCTCGTCGGAGTGGACCGCGGGACCGGTGACGGCAGGACAGCCGGACCCGCTGCCGATGTGCGTCGGCGAGGCGCTGCCGTCGATCTCCGTGCACCGCGCCTACCGCACGGACCTCGACACCGGTGCGCTGCAGGTGACCGTGGTCGAGCGCAGCGAGCAGCGGGCCAAGGACTTCGCCGCCCTCCTGCGCAAGAACCTCGACGGCTGCGCGAAGAAGGTGATGCAGCAGTACCCCGACATCACCGCGAAGCAGAAGTACTACGGCAAGGTGAACGCCGAGGAGGGCGCACACGTCTACGGCGTCCACACCACCGCCACGTGGGGAGCCTCCGACATCAACATGTTCTCCGTCGGCCGCGACGGGAACACCGTGACGCTCGTGCAGTGGGGCCAGATGGGCAACTTCGCGAACGCCCAGGTCGCCGACTTCAAGACCACGACCGCGACGGCCGTCAACAAGCTGTACTGACATATCGACTCCTCGACACTCCTCGGCCCCGGCCTGGCCCCGCGTGTGACATCGGTCGCCGCGATCGACCTCGGCATTTCCGGAACGGGGTGGGAGAATCGGCCGACAGACCGTGACCTCGCCCCGCTCCTTGCCGGTGCGGTGCGACGGTCGTGTCGTACGAGGATTCGGCCGGGGAGAGGCCGGGCGCCGGGTAACGCACCCGGTGCCCGGTGTGGGGAGGAATCGACGGTGGTGGAGTGGCGGTATATCGCCAAGGGCGCAAGAGCCGTTCCTGAACCCATGGGCACGCCGTTCGTCTGGACGACGGCCTGCTCGGGCTCCCTGGTCCTTGTGATCACGTTCGACCTGCTCGGCGCGCTCGACCGCACCGGCCTCGCCCTCGCGGCGCTGTCCGTGCTCGCGGCGCTGGTCGGCATGCTCGGCCGGTTCGTCGCGGCGCCGGGCACGGCCCTGCTGTGCTGGGCCCTGCTGAACGTCTTCGCCACCCACCCCACCGGGGAGCTCTCCTGGGCCGGGCACCGGGATCCCGGCTGGGTGGCGTGCCTGCTGGCCGCCGCCCTCATCGGCACGGCGACGGCCCGGGTGTGGTACGCCCGGGCCGCGTACCGCCGTATCACGCCGTTCGACGGCGCCGCCTGACCCCCGTCCCGCAGCCGCGCACCTGCTCCGGCGGCGGCCGGCCATGCACGTCTTTGCATGACCATGCGCGATGATGCATACTCTTCCCATGTCTAAGGTCCTCACCTCCCTCCCCGCCGGCGAGCGCGTCGGCATCGCCTTCTCGGGCGGTCTCGACACCTCGGTCGCGGTCGCATGGATGCGCGACAAGGGCGCCGTCCCGTGCACCTACACGGCCGACATCGGGCAGTACGACGAGCCCGACATCGCCTCGGTGCCCGGCCGCGCCAAGACCTACGGCGCGGAGATCGCACGCCTGGTCGACTGCCGTGCGGCGCTGGTGGAAGAGGGCCTTGCCGCACTCACCTGCGGCGCGTTCCACATCCGCTCGGGCGGCCGCGCGTACTTCAACACCACGCCGCTCGGCCGCGCCGTCACGGGCACGCTCCTGGTCCGGGCGATGCTCGAGGACGACGTGCAGATCTGGGGCGACGGCTCCACCTTCAAGGGCAACGACATCGAGCGGTTCTACCGCTACGGCCTGCTGGCCAACCCGCAGCTGCGGATCTACAAGCCCTGGCTGGACGCCGACTTCGTGACCGAGCTCGGCGGCCGCAAGGAGATGTCGGAGTGGCTGCTCGCCCACGAGCTGCCCTACCGCGACAGCACGGAGAAGGCGTACTCCACGGACGCCAACATCTGGGGTGCCACCCACGAGGCCAAGACGCTGGAGCACCTGGACACCGGCGTGGAGACCGTGGAGCCCATCATGGGCGTGCGGTTCTGGGACCCCGAGGTCGAGATCGCCGCCGAGGACGTGACGATCGGCTTCGACCAGGGCCGCCCGGTGACGATCAACGGCAAGGAGTTCTCCTCCGCCGTCGACCTGGTGATGGAGGCCAACGCCATCGGCGGCCGCCACGGCATGGGCATGTCGGACCAGATCGAGAACCGGATCATCGAGGCCAAGAGCCGGGGCATCTACGAGGCGCCGGGCATGGCCCTGCTGCACGCCGCGTACGAACGTCTCGTCAACGCGATCCACAACGAGGACACCCTCGCCCAGTACCACAACGAGGGACGGCGCCTCGGCCGGCTGATGTACGAAGGCCGCTGGCTGGACCCGCAGGCGCTGATGGTGCGCGAGTCGCTGCAGCGCTGGGTGGGCGCGGCCGTCACCGGCGAGGTGACGCTGCGGCTGCGGCGCGGCGAGGACTACTCGATCCTCGACACCACAGGACCGGCGTTCAGCTACCACCCGGACAAGCTCTCCATGGAGCGCACCGAGGACTCGGCGTTCGGCCCGGTGGACCGGATCGGCCAGCTCACCATGCGCAACCTCGACATCGCCGACTCGCGCGCCAAGCTGGAGCAGTACGCGGGCCTCGGCCTGATCGGCACCGCCGCGGGCACGCCGATCGGCGCCGCGCAGGCGGCCGCGACGGGCCTGATCGGCACGATGCCGGAGATGCCGGAGGGCGGCGCCGAGGCCATCGCCTCGCGCGGCCGGGTCTCCGCCGACGACGAGCTGCTGGACCGCGCCGCGATGGAGTTCGGCACGGACTGACCGCACGGTCCCCTTCTCATCGGGGAGCTCATCGCGGACCCACAGGGCCGGTTCGACACCTCGGGTGTCGGGCCGGCCCTGTTCCTTCGCCCGTTCTTCTGGGTACTCGTGACGCCTGGACCGCGTGGGGAGGGCTATGACCAGAGGGTTTTACGCGACTGTAGAAGTATCGCTAAGGTGCCCGAGATGTTCTGCGACGGCGCAACACCCGCATCAGACGCAAGACGCGATCTCGGAGGCCCGGGGTCACCGTGGGGGGCACCTTGAGTGAGACCTCACGGCCGACGGGCCGCCATCGTCACGCGATGCCGCTGCCTCCTCTACGGCCCATCGAGCACCCCCCACCCTCTCCCCGCGTCACGGCCGCGTACACGGTCCCGAGCGTCTCGAGGCGGGCGGCGAAGCCCACCAAGCGACGCGACGCGTTCTTCGACAACGCCAAGTACCTGGCGATCGTCCTCGTCGCCATGGGACACGCGTGGGAACCACTCCGCGGTGACAGCCGGGCCGCCGCCGCCCTGTACATCACCGTCTACACCTTCCACATGCCGGCGTTCATCGTCATCTCCGGCTATTTCTCCCGCAGTTTCGACGCGAGCCCGAACCGGATCAAACGCCTGGTCACCGGAGTCGCCGTACCGTATGTGATCTTCGAAGTCGCGTACACCTTCTTCAAGAGGTGGGCGGGCGACGACCCGGACCACCCCATCAGCCTGCTCGACCCCTGGTACCTCACCTGGTTCCTGGCCGCGCTGTTCATCTGGCGGCTCACGACCCCGCTGTGGCAGATCGTGCGCCGGCCGCTGCCGCTCGCGCTCGCCATCGCCGCGCTCGCCTCCGTCTCCCCGGACATCGGCGACGACCTCGACCTGCAACGCGTCCTGCAGTTCCTCCCCTTCTTCGTCCTCGGCCTCGTCCTCAAGCCGGAGCACTTCCAGCTGGTGCGCCGCCGCGAGGCCCGGATCCTGGCCGTACCGGTCTTCGCCATGGCGCTGGCCTTCGCCTACTGGGCCGCTCCGCGGATGAACGCCGCGTGGTTCTACCGCCGCGACAGCGCCCAGGAACTGGCAGCGCCCGGCTGGTCCGGCGCCGTCATGACGTTCGCGCTCTTCGGCTGCTCACTGGTCCTCGTCGCCTGCTTCTTCGCCTGGGTGCCGGGGCGCAAGCTGTGGTTCACGGCCCTGGGCGCCGGCACGCTCTACGGCTACCTCCTGCACGGCTTCCTCGCCAAGGGCTCCCGCTTCTGGGGCTGGTACGAGGCCGACTGGGTCCACCGGCCGCTCGGCGAGATCGCAGTGACCCTCGTCGCCGGGACCGTGATCACCCTTTTGTGTACATCACCCGTACAGCGGATGTTCCGCTTCGCCATGGAGCCGAAGATGACGTGGGCCTTCACACAGGACGCCACCGCTCTCGCCAAGGGGGCCGGGGCGACGGGCAGAAGGGCCCACGCGAGGACCCGCACAAAGAAGCCAGGGCGAGAGGGCAGAGTCGAGTGAGTCGTCCGGCCCGGCCGCCCGCCATCCACTTCGAGCACGTCGTCGAGACGCTGCCGGCGGGCCGCCGGGCCGTCACCATGCTGGACCCCGACGACCGCCACGTGGGCAGCCTGGAGTACCAGATCTGCCACCCGTGCCGGCTCGGCCACATCGGCAACATCGCCGTCGCCGCCCACTGGCAGGGCCAGGGCCTCGGACGGCACGCCGTCCACACGGCCCTCACCGCAGGCCCGGAGTACTCCTGGTCCACGTCGCGGCAGTCGTCCGAGGGGCGCCGCTTCTTCGCCGCCATGGAGGACGAGACGGGCGTCGCCTTCCCGCCGAAGGGGGAGCGGTGCCCGCACATGGACCCCCGCGTGCTTCCGCTCAGCACCGGGGACGGGCGCCGCATCGGGTGGCGTGCGGCGCTCTGGTGGTGCAAGCGGGGAATAGAGGACAGCACCTGACCGCATCTCCTGCGACGGTGGTCCTCGACCCGAGAGATCCGAGGAGCGGCCCCATGCCCACCAACGCCCCGACCGTGCTCGACGCCCGAACACTCGGCCGCGCCACGCTCGCCCGGCAACTCCTCCTCGACCGCGCCGACATGCCGGCCCTGGACGCGGTCGCGCACCTCTGCGGTCTGCAGGCACAGGAACCGCAGGAGCCGTTCGTCGGACTCTGGTCGAGGCTGCGCGCCTTCGCACCTGGCGCCCTCTGTGACCTGCTCGTCGAGCGCCGTGTGGTCCGTACGCACCTCATGCGCCGTACGATCCACCTCGTCACCGCCGAAGACGCCCTGGCCTGGCGCTCCCGGCACGACGCGATGCTGCGCCAGCGGGTGCTCGGGGTCTACCGCCGCGACCTCGACGGCGTGGACCTCGACGAACTCGCCGCCGCGGGCCGGGCGGTGCTGGCCGACGGGGAGCCGCGCACCATGGCCGAGCTCACGCGAGCCGTCGCCGACCGCTGGCCGGCGCCGCCGCCGCGCGCACTGGGGGAGATGCTGATCGGGGGTCTCGTGCCCATGGTCCAGGTGCCGCCCCGCGGCCTGTGGCGCACGAAGGCCGGCGTGCGCAACGCCCCGCTCTCCTCCTGGCTGGGACGAGACATCGACCCGCCTTCCCCGGACGGCTCCGATCCCGTCGGCCAGAGTCTGCTGCGTCGCTACCTGGCCGCCTACGGCCCCGCCGCCACGGCCGACCTGCGCGCCTGGAGCGGCCTCGCCGGACTCCCGGCCGCGGTCGCCGCGGCCCGCGCGGAACTGGTCTCCTTCCGCGACGAGCGCGGCCGCGAACTCCTCGACCTGCCCGAAGCCCCGCGCCCGGATCCCGACACCCCGGCGCCGGTGCGCTTCCTGCCCGCGTTCGACAACGCGATCCTCGGCTACGACGACCGCAGTCGGATCATCGACGACGCCCACCGCGGTCTGTCGGTCG
Organism: Streptomyces sp. NPDC018029; assembly: GCF_044327655.1. Classification (NCBI taxonomy): domain Bacteria; kingdom Bacillati; phylum Actinomycetota; class Actinomycetes; order Kitasatosporales; family Streptomycetaceae; genus Streptomyces; species Streptomyces sp. NPDC018029. The sequence goes on from NZ_JBIRFV010000016.1 coordinate 79,056, forward strand.
CCGGGGAACGCGTCGTCCTGGTCGACGGCCGGGTCGCGGCGACGTGGTCCGTGGAGAAGGAGGTGGAGAAGGAGACCGTGCTGGTGACTCCGCTGCGCCCCTTCTCCCGCGCGGAGCACGCCGAAGTCGAGGAGGAGGGCGGCGCGTTGGCGGCGTTCCTGTCGGACGGGACGAGCGAACGCGTACGGGTGGACGCGCGGCTCCCACGTTGACCCGGCGGGCATGTGCTCGCGGCGAGGGGGTGACCGAATCGGGGACGGACCGTTGAGCAGGGCACTGAACTGGCGAAGTCGGACCAGTGTGGGGGCCGAGCAGGCCAGGAGGAGAGGTGCGCAATGCAGTCCACCGCCACGACAGACTTCACGGGAGTCGCAGAAACCGCGCTATGGACCCTGTACCACCGCGCGGCCGAGGCGGCCCGGAAAGACACCGTACTGCCGGACCCCCAAGCAGCCCGTCTGGTACGCGAGTTGGACTTCCCCTTCCGTCAACGGCTCGGACCCGCCCGGCCCTGGGTGGCCCAGACCCTCGCACTGCGGGCCCTCGCGTTCGACGGTGTGGTGCGCGCATTCCTCTCCACCCACCCCGAAGGCACCGTGATCGCACTCGGTGAAGGTCTGGAGACGACGTTCTGGCGGGTCGACAACGGTCAAGTGCGGTGGGTATCCGTCGACTTGGCCGACCCGCTCGCGCTGCGCACCCGCGTACTGCCGCACGGCAGGCGGCAGTGCCACGTTCCCTGTGACATCAGCCGCGACCCCGACAGCCGCTGGACGGAGCTCGTGGACCCCTCGCAAGGCGTACTGGTGACCGCCCAGGGGCTGTTGATGTACCTGGACGCTGCCCGGGTACACCAACTGATCGCCGCCTGCGCGGAAACCTTCCCCGGCGGAGCGATGGTCTTCGACACCGTCTCGCGCCGATTCAGCGCGCGCTGCCGGACCGGCGGAAAGGGCCCAGGAGGCTACCGTCTCCCCCCGATGCCCTGGGGAATGGACGCTGACGGACACCGGACCCTGCAAACGGTCCACCCCGCCATCACCGAGATCCGGGACGTCCCCCTCCCCGTCGGCCGCGGCCTCACGGGCCACGTGGTCTCCCGGGCCGCGACCCTGCCCGTCCTTCGGAGCAACCGGCCTCTCATCACCAGCCTGCGCTTCCGCGCGGCGGTCTAGAGCCTGTCCGGGCGTCCCTGTGCGAAGTCGTCAGCGCCAGGCGGCGTAAGCCCTCCCTGTCAATTGATAACGATGCGTTCTGGGTCCATCCCGGATTGATCTTTCCCCCGACCCCACATCAAGCCCTAGCCTGCGGATATCGCGTCCGGCCCAACACAGGAGGTTTCCATGGCCAAGGGCTACTGGGTCAGTGTCTACCCCGCCATTTCCGACCCTGAGACGCTGACTGCCTACGACAGGCTGGCCGGTCCGGCTGTCCAGGCCGGGGGCGGGCGTACCATCTCCCGGATCCCGTCCCGTGGCGGTCGAGTCGTCGCCCACGAGGCCGGAATCCCGCAACGCGTCGTTCTGGTCGAGTTCGACAGCTTTGAACAGGCCGTCGCGGCATACGAGAGCGAGGCGTACCAGAAGGCGCTGGTGGCGCTCCCCGCCGGTGTCGAGCGCGACTTCCGCATCGTCGACGGCATCGACTGACGGGCGGGGCGGACCCAGCATCGCCGTCGTGAGGGTTTCCCACGTGGGCACCTACGCCACGTGAGTCCTGCTCATGTCGTCTCGTGGTGGCGGGGATCCAAGGCGGTGAGTTCTTCCGCCGACAGGCGCAGGGAGCCGACGGCGACGTTCTGGGCGAGGTGGTCGAGGTCGCCGGTGCCGGGGATGGCCAGGACGTGAGGGCCCTGGTGGAGCGTCCAGGCCAGCCGGATCTAGGCTGCGCTCACGCCGTGGGCGCGGGCGACGGCGTGCACCTCCGGGCGGTGGTCGGTGGTCGCGCCCCCATCGCGTCCGGTACCGGCGATCGAGTAGAACGGCACGAACGCGATGCGTTGTTCACCGCAGGTGGCCAGGAACTCCTGTTGCTCGGGCGAGGCCCCGATGCCGTACATGTTCTGGACGCAGACCACCGGTGCGATGCTCTGAGCCTCGGCGAGGTGGTGGGGGTGGATGTTGGACAGGCCCAGGTGCCGGATGAGTCCGGCCTCGCGCAGTTCGGCGAGTGCGCCGAAGCGTTCGGCGATGGAGTCGGTGCCGACGACGCGCAGGTTCACCACGTCGAGGTGGTCGCGGCCGAGCCGGCGCAGGTTCTCCTCGGCCTGGCCGCGCAGCTGCTCGGGCGTGGCGTGCGGCAGCCATTGGCCTGAAGGGTCACGGCCCGGTCCGACCTTGGTGGCGATGACGAGGTCGTCCGGGTAGGGGGCCAGTGCCCGGTTGATCAGCTCGTTGGCACAGCGCAGCGACGAGAAGTAGAACGCGGCGGTGTCGATGTGGTTCACGCCGAGTTCGACCGCGCGGCGCAGCACTCTGATCGCCTGGTCGCGGTCGCGTGGGACGGCATCGGCCGTGAATGCCTCGCCGTACTGAGTCAGGCGCATCGCGCCGAAACCGATCCGGTTGACCGTCGTCAGGTCGCCGAGCTTCCAGGTGCCCGATGCCGCCGCGGTGATCGTGTGTGAGGTCATGGCGGGATGATCTACGCGCGGTAGGCTGGCCCGCCATTGATTCATGCATGCCTGAATCCACTGAGGAGCGTTCATCGTGGCGGAGCTGGCGTTCTCGACGAGTGATCTGGCGCAGGTACGGTTCGCCGTCTCACCGATGTGGGAGGTCGCACCCAGCTTCCGACTGCTGACGTCCACCGCCGCGCATCCGATCCACCGGCCCTGGGTCGACCAGGTACGCCCGCGCATGGTGGCCGCGGGGCTGGACCGGGGCTGGCTCCGCGAGTTGGTTCCGCTCACCGGCGGCTACGTCCCCGACTTCCTCAACCCCGCCCCCGCCGGACCGGCCCCCACCCCGGCGGCGGAGCGCGACGCGATCCGGGCCTCGCCCGCCGACCGGGTACGCAAGGACCTGGACCACCTCGCCCGCCATCAGGGGAGCCTCGGCCCCCGACTGCGAGCTCTGCGCAACGACCCCCAAGGCCTCCTGGCCAAACTCGCAGAAGAGCTCGAAACGTACTGGGAGCTGGTACTCGCCCCCTACTGGGCGCGAATCCGGGCAGTCCTGGACGCAGACATCCTCCACCGGGCCCGCCTGGCCGCCGAGCACGGCACCGGTCACCTCCTCAACGACCTGCACACGTCGTTGAGCTGGGACGACGACGCGCTCCGGATCTCCAACCGAAAGCAGCCGCTGACCCGCACGACGGCAGGCACGGGACTGCTGCTGATCCCCTCGGTCTTCACCGGACCAGGGTTGCGCACCCGAACGACGCCGCCGGACCCGCCCCAACTCGCCTATCCGGCGCGCGGTGTCGGCTCACTGTGGGCGAAGCGCCCCGTCGCCCGGACCGACACGCTCTCCGCCGTACTCGGCCGCTCACGGACCCTGCTGCTGTCCGAGTTGGAGATCCCGGCCTCCACCACACAGCTGGCCCACCGCACCGGACTCTCCCCCGCAGGGGTGTCCCAATACCTCACCGCACTCCGCAACGCGGGCCTGGTCAGCGCCCACCGCGCAGGCCGCTCCGTCCTCTACGCCCGCACCGCCGCAGCGGAATCCCTTCTCCAAGCCGCCTCCGCCTGACCTCACGCACCCTCTGGTCGTCAGACGAAGAAGGCGTTCATCCCGGGCACGTCGGAGAGATAGGTCTCGATGCTCGCGATCTTTCCATCGTGGAGCCGGCAGGCCGTCGTCAGGTGTTCGTCCAGCACGGCGTCCTCCCGCTGCGCGGTGTTGTGCAGCGAGAGCGCCATGTTCTCCCTGCTGACCAGGACGTGCAGCAGCTCGAAGTTGAGACCGTACGAGGCGATCCGCTGAGCGCGCTCCACCACGGCGTCGGCGCCTTCCGCCGTGCCGGAGATGGTGTTGTCGCCGGGCAGGGTCCAGGTGGCGTCGTCGTGCAGCAGGGCCCGGATGCCGTCCCAGTCGCCTGAGGCGAGGGCCCGGTGGAAGGTGCGCCCGAGGGCGAGGGCGGCTTCGTTGGTTGACATGACATTCCCTTCGAAAACGCTAAAGCGGCGATCTCTGCTTTAGCGCGACTGTAGGCGCATCGCCCGCTAAGGCACAAGTCTTTGCTTTAGAGTGGAGGGGTGAACGCTGACGCATCGACGAAGCGGCCCGGCGGCCGCAGCAGCCGCGTCCGCGCCGACGTGCACAGCGCCGTGGTCGCGCTGGTGGGCGAGCGCGGCGCCGACCAGGTGACCCTCCCCGCTGTGGCCAAGCGCGCGGGGGTCAACTCCAGTACGCTCTACCGGCGTTGGGGCACGCTCGCCGCGCTCATGGCCGACGTCGCCGAGCACCGCGGTGAGGCCGGCGCGCCCCCGCTCGTCGGCGATCTGCGCACCGACCTGGAGAATCAGGCGGCCTGGACCTTGACGGAGCTCTCCCGGCCCGGCGGCATCGCGTTCTTCCGTGCCGAGGTCGCGCCCGACATCGACGAGCGGCACGCGGGACTGCGGGAGTGTCTGCGCAGGGTCCGCGCGCGCTTCGGTCCCGTCCTCGACGCGGCCCGGGAGCGCGGCGACACGCCTCCGCCCCCGTCTCTGGAGCAGATCCTGGACCGGATCGTCGCGCCGCTCTACTTCCGGGTGGTCTTCTCGATTCCCGATACGGACGAGGCGTACGTCCGCGACCTTGTAGCGGGGCTTCTCGCGGAGCCCCGGGCCTGAGTTCTGCGGGTGCTAATCGACGCGGCGCGCCCGGCGCCGCCGCAGCGGATGCGTCGCCCTGTCCCTGACGAGGAACAGGTGCAGCGCCAGCGGTACCAGGAAGAGGGGCAGGGCCGCCCACACCGGCCATGGCAGACGGAACCGGCCCAACGGCGTCATGGAGTCCGCTTCGTAGCCGGTCGTCACGTACGCGTTGTCGTCGATGGCCCGGGTGTCGAGGGAGACCAGGGTCGGGTCGTTGGCGTCGCCCGGCTTGTAGAAGCCGCCGAGCGCGTAGTAGCGCCCGTAGCGGGACCGGCCCTCCGGACTGAAGTGGACGGTGACTTCCTGGCCGTACTCAAAGGCGGGGGAGGGTCCGTGCTCCGTCTTGTTCCACGTGATCCCGCATGTCATCCCCTCATTTCCCACGCACCTGGTCGGCAACGTCATACGCACCGGGTGGCCGTAGCGCATGGCGTATTCGGCCGAGTCGTGGACGGACTGTGCGACGGCACCGAATACGGCCACCAGTACGGCGACAGCAACCGGCACCACGGTGAGCGTCACCTCGGCCAGGACCAGCGCCAGGACAGAAGTGGTCGCCACACCTGCTGCGACGACAGCGAGCAGGGCCAACCCGAGTCGGTAGGTCGGCGGCTCGGTGATGAACACACCGAGGGTCAGGCAGCCCACCGCCAGCGTCAGCGCGCCCGACACGTGGAGGGCCAGCGGCAGACCGCGTACGCCCTTGTAGTACCGCACGACCGGTACCGCCGCCACCATCACCACGGACAGGGCGGTGACCGTCCAGACGTAGCCGTTGTTGGGGCCGGGGTCGGCCACTGCCACTTCCACCAGGACGATGGCCAGGATGACGACGAGGATCACGCAGCACCCCTCTGTCGACTCCCTGTCCCAGCCGCTGTTGTCGTCCGTCGTGCCCTTCTCCAGCGTGACGCGTTCGGCATCGGCTCCAGCCGGTCCGGTTTCCGTGTCCCCTGTCGCCCACACAGCGAGCACTGCCATGAAGGGCACTCCGACCAGGGCCGTCACGATCGCCACCAAGATGCCCTGAGCCACTGACATGTGCCGTCCTTCTGTTCGTCGTGCAGATCGCTGGAAGTCATCGGAAGCCCCAGCCCGGCAAGCGCCGGACGCCGGGGAATATCAGGAGGGAATGCGCCTGGCGCGGCGTCGGCGGATCAGGAACCTCAGCACCATCACCCCGAACAGCGAGACGCCCGCCACCCCGAGCCACCGCCCCGCCACGGCCACGAAGCCCTCGTCGTCCTCCTGCACAGGCAGCCCCAGGGCTTCTGACGTGCCACCGCCCCTGTCTTCGCGGCTCTTTTCCTCGACGCTGTGGCTGTCCTCCGCCGGGACGCCTCCGCCGAGCCAGGCCTGTCCCTTCCCCCGGTCCCTCGTGGGCTCGTCCAGCGACCGGCTGACGCTTCGGGTCAGCCCGGGCCAGGAAGACTCCACTCGGTCGGCGCCCAGGGAGGTGAGCCGTACGTCGGTGAAGTCGACGCCGCCGTAGATGTACGTCTTCATGTACACCCGATCGTCCTTGCGGGTACGGTGCGTCACCTGGAACTCGCCTTTGGTGTACGAGCGCACGTACGCGTCGAAGGTGTCCCTCGGCTTCCACTTCTCTCGCGTGACGTACGCGTCGACATCACCGTCGTCGATCATCGACCCGTAGGTCGTGCTCTTGCGCAGGCTCAGCTCCCGGTACCACTCGGCGGCGATCCTGCTGAGGTACACGCGTCGCAGCTCGGCGTACTCCGGAGCGGTGTTCACCGCCTTGACCACGTGGGGCAGGATCATCCGCCGGAACTGGGACTCGTTGTGCTCCTGCACCTGCGCGGACTGCTGAGGACAGGTGGCCTTGCCCGGGCCGTCGTGCTGCTTGAGGTACTGCGTCTCCATCTGGACGTCCAGCGGCGACTTGAGGATGTGCAGCTCGTCGCCCTTGGCGTACACCGTCGCGGGCGCAGGCACGATCCAGGTGCGGAACGACGTGCACTTGCCCGACAGCGACTGCCAGTACTCGGTGCCGCGTCCCGTGTCCGGGTGGATCAGCTTGCCGGTCGTCTTCTTGAGCATGAGGTCTGCTTCGAGCAGCACCCGTCCCGTCTCCGTGCGGCCGAGCCGGGAGTCGATGATCCGGTCCGGTTCGTTGGGGCTGAGGTTCACCCAGAACGTCGACGGGTTCAGCTGCAGCCAAGTGAAGAACGAGTCGGAAGCGTTCCGCGCGTTCGCGAGGCCCGTGAGCGGACTCCCCTTGCTGGATGCCTCGACGGGTGCCTGGAAGGCGTACCGCAGGCCGTTGCCCGGGCCCGGGTCGGCCAGGTAGCGCAGTTCGAGCCGGGTGAAGTCGATCCCGCCCGCGTCCCGGGCACCGGCCGCGAGTCCCTGCGCGAGGCCGCCGGGCTTCGGCGGACTCTGCTCGCCGCAGTCTGCGGTGCGGCCCACCGTGAAGGCGGCTCGCTGCACGCCGGAGCCGGAGCCGGGGGCAGGGCGCGGCACGCTGTGCGCCGGTGTCGGGGGGCAGTTCGACGGTCGGGCGGTGAACAGGTGGCCGGCCGCTTGCTTCAGTGCGGCGGTCCCGGCTTCGAATTCCCCGGTGTCGTACCGGGAGGCGGGGTGGATGATCCGGACATGGGGATTGCCCTGGTAGGCCTTCGCGAGGATCTCGGCCTGTCTTCTGTTCTCCGCGACGAACACCACATTGTCGGCCTGGTTGTCGTTGCCGGGCAGCTTCTTGTTGACCGTGTTGCTGTAGTGCCCGATGTTGACGGGGTCGATGTAGGAGCGGGAAGTGCCCGTCGCGTCGACGACGTCCACGCTGACGAGCCGCCCGCTGCTCCAGGCGAGCTTCAGCATGTCGGCGGTCGTTCCGGAGAGCGCGCCCGAGGCGATCCTCCCCTTGGGGACCAGCAGCTTCTTCTCGTCGTCCTCCTTGTCGTCCTGGTAGATGTACTCGAAACCGGTCCTGGTCCTGCGGTCGTAGGCCAGCCCCGCCTTCTCCAACTGCTCGTTCATGAAGGCGAGGGCGTCGATCGTGTACGTGTTGTCTCCCGTGTCACCGATGCGGTGCGGGACGCCGTTCGCGTCGATGATGAACTTGCCGCCGTCAATGGTCGTCTTCGTGAGTGGAGGGCCCCACTGGGTGTAGACGGGCGGGGTGGGCGAGGGGCCGCGGACGGCCCCCGGCGCCATCCCCGATCCGGCGCCGAGCAGGGCCGCGACACCAGCGACGACCACCACCAACAGGGCCGCCCAGCGCCGGCGTTCCGGTGAACCTGCCCGGAGCCGGATCACGTTCCGTCGACACATGACCGACCGCACCCCCTCATGTTGCACTGACGCGACATTCTTCTCAGGGGTGATCCATACACCGCGCTTCGTGCTTCACGCAGGCAAAGTTGGGCCAGTTGGACCAGAAGGATGAGTCGGTGGTGGGCGCGGCCCGCTTCGGCCCCGGTCGGTCGGCCCCGGCCGGCTCAGTCCGGGTCGGCCCAGTCCCGGTCGGTCCTGCTCAGCGTCCCGGTCACGCTGATGCCGGGGGCGAGGTGCCGGGAGGTGTGCGGGAGAGAGACCTCGGTGAGCTTGCCGTCGTGGAGCATCCAGAGCCCGAAGCAGTCGTCCTCTTCGTCGCGGACGAGAACCTGGACGGAGTAGGGGTCGGGCCACGGCAGGGACTCCAGGTGAGGCAACAGCCCGTACCAGTTGTGCCGGGTGAACTGGACGACCCAGGCGTAACACTCTCGCGAGCTGGAGTCGGCGCCCGCGAAGACGGAATTGTCGACGCGGGTGAAGCACTGGTACCACTCGCGGTCGGCGGACGGGCGGGTCAGCGGCTCCATCACCTCCTCGGCATCGCGAGCGAGAACGATGACCTCGGCGTATCTGCTCATGCCCGCAGTCTGCCGCGCCCTGCGACGTCTCGACGGCGCACCACGCGCGCGCCCGTCATGAGCCGCAGCAGCCGCCGGCGTCTTCCTGCTGGGTGGCGGGGGCGCCGGGGGTGTCGAACAGGCCGGCGCCACCGCACACCCCGGTCTCGGGGAGGGTGAGCTCGACGCGGTCGGCGGAGTCGAGGTCGCCGGCGATCGCGGCGGCGACGGAGCGGACCTGCTCGTAACCGGTCATGGCCAGGAACGTGGGGGCGCGGCCGTAGGACTTCATTCCGACCAGGTACACGCCGGCTTCGGGGTGGGACAGCTCGCGGTGGCCGTGGGGGTAGACGGTGCCACAGGAGTGCTGGTTGGGGTCGATCAGCGGGGCGAGTTCGACGGGGGCCTGGAGGCGCTCGTCGAGGCCCAGGCGCAACTCGTCGAGGAAGGACAGGTCCGGGCGGAAGCCGGTCAGCACGATCACCTCGTCGACCGCGGTCAGGCGGCGCCCGTCCTCGCCGACCAGGGTCAGACGGCCGTCGGTGTCGCGCCCGATCTCCTCGGTACGGAATCCGGTGACCGCCTCCGCGTGACCGTCGTCGACGGCGGCCTTCGCCGCCAGGCCCAGGGCGCCGCGTGCCGGGAGCTGGTCGGCCTCGCCGCCACCGAAGGTGGCGCCCGAGATGCCCCGCCGCAGGATCCACACTCCCTTCGTGCTCGCGCCGTCGTCGGACGTGGCGAGGTCGGCGAGGGAGGCGAGGGCGGTGAAGGCGGAGGCTCCGGAGCCGATGACGGCGGTGCGCTTGCCCGCGTACCGGGCGCGGACGGCGGGGTCCTTGAGGTCGGGGACGCAGTAGGTGATCCGGTCGCTCGCCGCCTTCTCGCCGAGGGCGGGAAGGCCGCTGCCGCCGGCCGGTCCCGGCGTGGCCCAGGTGCCGGAGGCGTCGATGACGGCGCGGGCGAAGACGCGCTCCTCCCGGCCTTCGGCGGTGGTGACGTGCACGACGAACGGCTGGGTTTCGCGGTCGGCGTCGACGACGCGGTCGCGGCCGGTGCGGGAGACGCCGGTGACGGTGACGCCGAAGCGGACTCGTTCTCCAAGGACGTCGGCGAGGGGCTGGAGGTACCGCTCGGCCCAGTCACCGCCGGAGGGGTAGGTGTTCGCGTCGGGCTTGGTCCAGCCGGTGGGGGCCAGCAGCTTCTCGGCGGTCGGGTCGGTGACCTCGCCCCAGGTGGAGAACAGCCGCACATGCGCCCACTCGCGCACCGCGGCGCCCGCGGACGCTCCGGCCTCGAGGACCAGCGGCGTGAGGCCGCGCTCGGTGAGGTGGGCGGCGGCGGCCAGGCCGACCGGGCCGGCCCCGACGACCACGACGGGCAGCTCGGTGGTGGTGACGTGGTTGATCGGCGCAGTCACGGCGACTCCTCTGTTTCGACATCTGTCGATGACCTGGGCCGCCAGGATGCCACCTGCTTTGACGGGCGTCAACATAGACATGTATCGAAGCAGAAGGGTGTGACTCAGGCGTGGCGGGCGAGTTTCACCGCGGACACGAGCAGGATCAGGGCGAGTACGGGGATGAGTACGAGGTCGGAGAACACGCCGAGCAGCAGCCCGCCCAGCAGCGCACCGGTGATCGACCCCGCGGCCATGACCAGGGCGAAGCGAAGATTGGCACCCAGCACCGCGAAGCTGCCGTCGCGGCTGTAGCGCGCGAAGGCGACCAGCATGGTCGGCAGCGACACCAGCAGCGACAGGCTTCCCGCCGTCTTGATGTCCACCGCGAAGAGCAGCACGATCGTCGGGATCAGCAGCTCACCGCCGGCCACGCCCATGATGGCGGCGACCACCCCGATGCCGAAACCTGCCACGACACCGCAGGACACCTGAGCCCATAGCGGCAGTGCGAGCGTCTGTACCGTCGCGATGTGCGTGACCAGCAGCGCCGCCGCCATGAGCACCATCAGCGCCGCCAGCACCTTGTACAGGGTGGAGCCGCGCATCCGTACGGCCCAGGCCGCCCCTGCCCACGCGCCCAGCAGGCTCCCGGCCAGCAGGTTGACCGCCACCGGCCAGTGTCCTGCCACCTCGGAAGCGGACACCGCCCCCAGGCGGGCGGGCAGCGCGACCAGGACCACGACCAGGCTCATCGCCTTGTTCAGGATCACCGCGGAGAGTGCCGCGAACCCGAACAGGCCGATCAGCAGCGGCAGGCGGAACTCCGCGCCGCCCAGGCCGATCATTCCGCCGAGCACGCCGATGACCGCGCCCGCGCCGAACACCAAGGGCATGGAGCGAGTCTTGCTCGCGTGGCGGGGCGGGTCGGATGTCGGAGACGAAGTCATGACCGGCAGTCTTCAACGATCATGTCGCCGCCCGGCAGTGGAGAAAGCGACGAAACGAGCGGGGCTCCCACGTCCTTTCCGCGCGCACAGTGCCGCGAGCCGCAGCGGACGCTCGGGTACCCAGGACGTCTCGCCTACTGGACGTCTCGCCTACTGTGCGTACGCACGGATCAGCAGCACCGGCGTCCCATCTTCGCGAAGTGGCGGTGGGACCCCTTGAGGTCCCACCAGTCGCCCATGAGGCTGCGCACCAGCTGGACCAGTTGGCGAAGGCGCTCGGGGTCGGGGGCGGTCGAGGTGAACACGTCCGCGAAGGATTTGTCGCTCCACGGCAGTGTGAACACCCAGCACTCGTCGGCGTGACCCTTGCGCGCGACGCTGAGCCGGTAGGTCAACGTGACACTGCGGTTCTGGTGGTGTTCCACCGTCAGGTCGGTGACCTCAAACCTGGTCGTGCCGTCGTCGGAGGTGAATGAGCCTGCCAGTATGCGTTCGGCCGGTGTGTGAGCGACCATGTGCACCTCACGGCCTCGACTGCGGGCGGCTCACGTTAGTCGTTCGTCGGCACCTGGCATCTGCTACCGGGTTTCCGGTGGCAGCGGGGCAGCGCAATCCCCCCGCGGAGGCGGCGGCGTCGTGTCGCCCGATTCCGCCTCCGCTGTGGTCAGCACCCTCGCGTTCAGGGCGCACTCGACCTGCTTCACCGTGTGGGACGTCACCAGGTCCTCGGGTCCTCCCTGGCGCCGCGGACCGCCGCCGACCAGCATGCCGACGAGCATGGCGCCGTACACCTTGTGCCCGTCGATCTCCGTGTCGATCGGTACGAAGACGGGCGCGCCGGGGTCGCCCCCGTGCACGATGTTCACGCCTTCCTTCCCCGCGAGGACCAGACCTCGCGTGCACACGCGTCGGGGCGCCTCGTCGCCACAGGACTCGCCGCCGGTGAGCTGGTACACCTCGATGTCGCAGACCAGCTTGGTCACCTTGCCGCTGACGCACACCTTCTGGCCGACCACCGGCCCGTCCACCTTGCCGAGGACGCGGCGGGCGACGGGTGTGCCAGGCGTGCCCCCGTCCGTCCAGAGGGTCGGCGCGTACACCTGCGGCTTGATCAGGGTGCCGCTCAACAGCGCGGCGTCCACCGCGTCGTCGTAGAACGACCTGACGAACGTGCCGAACCGGAACTCTCCCGAGGTCGCCTCCGTCCCGGTCGGCGCGCAGTGTCCTGCCGTGGTCATGGCGCGCTTGCCGTCCTCGACCCTGCGCACGGCGAACCCCGACGAACAGGCGGCCGTCCGGCCGCCGTAGGTCATGCGGATCTCCGCGCCGCCACGATGCGGCTGCTGGTCGTTGAACCTGCTCACCGGGGCACCGGACGCCGGCGAGGACCACATCAGGGCCAGGACCAGCGCCATCAGGCAGCTGATGAAGGAGCGTCGTGTCATCGGCTGCCTCCCGAGGAGCGCGAAGTTGATCAGAGCTCGAAGTCGACGCGCCCGAGCAGGCCGACGGTCAGGCCGAAGTAGTCGGCATGGACCAGCCGCCGGGCCGCGGGCAGCGCGGAGCCGTTCACCGGCACGGTGTCCGTGGCCGTGTCCTGGTCGGTGCGGTAGAGCTCGTACTCCTGCACGAGAAGCCGGTACGAGGTCAGCGGTTGACCGGTCGGCGCGGGGATTCCGCCGCTCCAGACGAACGCGCCGCCGTCGGGACGACACGTCAGCTCCACCGGAGCGCCCACCTGCCGCCAGTCCATCTCGTCCGACTGCAGACTCGCCCGGCTCTGCACGCTCACGACGACCCGGCGGCTCGCCGTCGCGGCCACCGCCCCGGTGCCGCTCAGCTCACCGAATTCGTTGTACGTCACGGGGCCGCTCAGCCGGACGGCGAGCAGGCCACCCTCCCGGCGCCCGGTGACCGACCGCGGCGGGACCAGCTGCGCGAACTCGGCGCGCTCCGCCTTCGACAGGTGCAACGGGTCCACCGAGTACGGCTGGTAGCGGGCCAGCGCGAGCCGCACGTACGGGAAGTACGTCGTCCCGGCGACGGCCGCGTCGGCGAAGTCCACGTCGACGTCGACGTACCAGAGCCGCCGCTCCGAGTGGTACGTCGGCGCGAACGCCACCGCGTCGACCGCGACCGGCGCCGCGTCGGGCGACTCCGCGAGGCGCAGGCCGGTGAGGCGCTTCGCCGCGTTCGGGAAGTGGGCGGCCGCGGGGCTCGGCAGGACCGTCGTGTCGGCCCAGACGGGGTCCACGCCCCAGCGGGTGGCGAAGGTGTCCGGCAGGGCCGTGCCGCCCGGGTCGAGGAGTACGGCCAGCATCTCGTCGTCCCCGGAGGAGAACCACGGCCGGTTCAGATAGACGCGGAGGCCCGCGGCCCTGCGGTGCCGGGTGACGGACTCGCGGGCCTCGTCGACGGTCCGCTGCCAGCGGAAGGTCGGCACGACATAGGCCACCGCCGGTGGCTCGGGGCGACGCGAACTGGGCACGGCCAGGGGCGCGGCGGTCGGCCCGACGCGGGTGACGTTGGCCCGGTCCTCGGTGATGCTGGGGTGGAAGTACTCGCGGAACCGGGTGACGGCCGTCGGGGTGTAGCGGACGTCGCGGTGCCTGGTGTCGCCGAACTCGTGGGTGCGGTCGACGTGTTCCTCGTCCGCGACGTAGGCCAGCTTGATGTCCTCCAAGTGGGTGTGCCCGGCGATCCGGGTGGGCGCGGGCTGGGTGACGTCGTCCAGCCACTCGCTCCAGTGCGCGTCCAGCTCGACGTGCCCGCTGCTCTCGGCATGGCTGGTCAGTGTTCCCGTCAGCTGCGCCGCGGTCTGCTCGGCCGTGCGGTGGCAGGCCAGCCCGTCGAGCCTCGGCGGGCGCACCGGCTTCTCCACCGCGTGCACCAGGGTCAGTTCGACCCACGGCGTCAGCATCCAGTTCTCGCCGTCGGCGCTCGCCCGCGTGACGAAGGCCTTGTCCGCGTCGGACAGGTCCGCCCAGAACGGCGAAGCGGTCAGCAGGTTCCACTGGCGCAGCAGTGGCAGCTTGTCCGCGTCGAGGTAGCAACTCAGCCTGAACGTGGCGATCTCACCCTTCGTGAGGAACACGTCGAGCACGCGCTCGACCAGACCGTCGCGCCAACGGGGTACTCCGTCACCCTCGTTGACGCGGATCCTGAATGGTTTGGCCTGCGGCCACGGGCCGGGGAACGGGATCTTGCGGTTCTCCGTGTCGCCGGGCAGGCCGCGCAGCATGACGCCCTCGGCCAGCACGTCCGGCAGGTACGGTAGGATCAGCTGGTCGGCGCTGTGCACCACGAACTCGCCCTGCTCTAGGCAGGCGCCGCGGTGGGGGAGGGGCAGTCGGGTGAGTGGCAGCGGGTCGTGCACGTCGTGCTTGGCGATGTGGATCTCGCCCGCACGCAGCAGATCGTGCTCCAGGTACGGCCACTCGGGGTCCCGCACCTTGGTGTCCAGGAAGGACCCGGACTCGCGCGACGCGACGGCGACGTACTCCTCACGCACCTGATCGGGTTTGTCCGGGCCGAACACGGCGTCGAACACGCCGTGTTCCTCGGCCATCTGCAGAGCGGTCTTCGGGGGCGCCACGTGCCGCTCCGAGACCGGCTTGTACCGCCGGTCCAGACCGTCGACCTCCGAGCGCGCGTCGTGGTCGGGGACGTCCGAGCGCCGCAGGGCGTACTCGTCGGTGGAGATCGCTCGGCCGTCGTCGGTGACGGTGCTGCGGATGACCAGGCGCTCGGTGGACTCGCCTTCGTTGAACGGCAGGAGCGGCATCACCACGGGCTGGGGCACCGGATCCCAGCGGCCGTACGTGATCGCGTCCGAGTGCACGGCGTCCGGAGTGCTCGCCGTGTGGTCCAAGCCGTTGCCCGCCAGGTCGACGGCCCTGGCGCGCATGCGGTAGGTGCGGCCGAAGCGCAGCGCGGGCAGCGAGCCGGGCTCCGGGGTGAACTTGGTGTCCAGCGGCACGTCCGGCGACACCGGCGGGGCGGGCGCTTCCGGCTGGTCGTCCAGGCCGATGGTGCGGCCGGGGCGCGGAGCCGCCAGACTCCAGCCGTCCCAGCCGAACACGGCCTGGTGTCCGTACAGTTGGCGGTCGTCGGCCGCGTCGACGGTGACCGCGCTGGCGCGCACCAGGCCCTCGTCGGGGCGGACCTGGATCTCGACGGGCTGCTGTCCCGGCCGGCGGACGGTGTAGCGGCCCCTGCGCCGCAGCAGCGAACGCCACTGTGCCACCCGCCCGGTGGCGGGATCGACGACGCCGATGTCCACGCGGTAGCCGCGCAGCAGGTCCATGGCGGTCAGGACCGCGTCACCGGTGGCTACCTGGCGGCTCACGTCGGCGCCGATGAGTCCGGCGAGATGCCGGTCGCGGTCGGTGTGCAGCAGGGTGATACCGGCGCCGCGGGCCGCCGGCGTGCCGGTCACCGACTGCGTCACGTCACCTTCGAAGCCGCCGAACCGGGAGAGCGCGGGGATCACGGCCCGCGCCCAGCGCACGGTCGGCAGGAAACGCGGATGATCCGTGGGATCCAGCGCCAGGATGGCTTCGGTGGTCACGGCGCCCCAGATCAGCTGTCCCGTGGACAGGGTCGTGTCGCCGGGTTTGCGGCTGGGCGCGTAGGCGATGGACTGGCCGCGCACGTCGGCGACGGCGCGCCGGACACACGGATTGCTGAGGTCCGGCGGCTCCGGCGCAGGCTCCGACACCAGGCGCCGGTAGTAGTCGACGATGACCTGGACGTCGGCCTTGTTCTCGTGGACGAGCTTGCCGACGAAGGCCATCGGCGTACGGAACTCGACGAGGCGCCCCTCCAGGTCGGTCATGCTCACCTGGAACTGGAAGGGGTCCTCGGTGGCGGAGGCGGGGAAGAAGGCGAGCTTCTCGTTGGGGTCGCCGCCGATCGGGGACAGGCCGGGGATCGTCTGCGGCTTCTGCAGATCCGGCGTGACCAGGGTGAGCAGTCGCACGCTGGTGAACGGGAAGAGCCGGCGCAGCCGCTTCTGGTCGGCGTTGTCCTCCGACTGTCCATAGCTGCGCACCGGTTCCCGCACCATGATGAAGAACCGCTGGTTGAGATAGGCGGCGTGGTCGGGGCGGGTGTGGTCGAACTTGCGCTCGGTGACCTTGACGAGGTCCGCGAGGTGTCCGAACGGCCACAGGCGGCCGCGGTACATGACGCGTACGTAGTGATCCCGGCCCAGCGCGGCGCGGTGCCGCCACTGGGTGACGTCGAAGCCGGTCGGGGGCCTGTTCCACCGGCCGAAGGAGTCGAGCCAGCCGCCCATGGCGGACAGGATGAGATGGTCGACGTCCAGCGGGGCGGGGGAGAAGCCGCCCGGCAGGTTCCGGTTGGAGCTCAGGTGCACCACGGAGGACCGGTCCTTGCGGTCCAGCGCCATGGTGAACTCGCTGCCTCCGGCGGGGAGGGCGCGCGGGTCTGCCGGATCGAATTCGGGGTCACGGGTCCACACGGCACGGGCGTGCCCGGCCGGCATCCGGGTGTGCCACAGCTCGACCCGGCCGTCCGGGTCGGGCAGCGAGGTGGTGTGCGTCCAGGCAGCCGACCCGGGTGGGGAGAGGAGCAGCCGGTAGGGCAGTTCGATGCCGGTGCGCGGGTTGCCGGCGTCCGCCAGCGGGTTCTCCGGACCGGGGCCCGCGACGGTGTCCGGGAGTGTGTTCGTGGTGGTGTCCGGGGTGGCCTCAGAGGCGGCGGGCACGGCCGGGAGTCCGGCGGCGAGGGGCCCGTCCGGCCCGTACCGCGCGGTCAGTTCCGCCGTCGTACGGGCCAGCCGCAGCGCCTGGAAGACATCGAGGGGCCGACCGGTCACGGCGCGGGCCGACCGGTCTGCCGAGGCGGGTTCGGCGGCGGCGTCCACCACCCGCATCGGGAGCGTCCGCATGGCGGTGAGCAGGCCGGATTCGGTGTACTCGACGAAGTCGTCGGCGGCGACCGTGAACACCAGGAGGCTGCGGCCGCCGATGCGTGAGGCGACCGGTGGCGGCTTGTGGGGTTCGCTGCCGGCCGGTGCCGCGCCGGACACCGGCGTCCCCGACTCGGGCAGACCCGGGCTGACTTCGAAGAAGGCCTGTTCGGCGACATGCTGGGGGCCGAACGTGACCACCAGAAAGGCCGGTTGCCCCGGGTCCACGCGCACCAGCCGCCGGGGTCCGATGAGGGGGCGCTCCAGGCGCAGTCCGAGGAACGCGAAGTGCAGATCGAGCAAGTCGGTCGCCCGCAGCAGCCGGTATGGCTCGGGCGAGGGGGACGCGGCCATGTGACTCTCCCGTCAAGCGAGTCAGAAAACCTTCGAGCGTGCTGTCCCGTACTGCGAAGCGTGCTGTCCCGCACAAATGGCGCCTCCCCAGCCTCTCGGACCCGCCCGACGTCACACCGACCGGCCCCCCAACACCACTCGAACGAGTGAAGGCGCGGAGGGCTCGCGGAATACCGGCGGCAACAGGGGAGTTGGGGATCACCACCAGCAGAAGCCGTCGAAGGAGATGCCCATGCCGCTCAGTGTCGAAGAGCGTGAACAGTTCCTTGCCGAGCCGCACATCGGAGCGCTGGCCGTGGCGGCGGAGGAGGGACGGGCGCCGCTCACCCTGCCGATCTGGTATCAGTACGCCCCGGGCGGCGAGCTGTGGGTGATGACGGGCCGGCACTCGAAGAAGGGCCGGCTGATCGCCGCCGCGGGACGCTTCTCGCTGATGGTCGACCGCTTGGAGCCGACCGTCCGGTACGTCTCCGTGGAGGGCCCGGTGGTCCGCTCCGAGGACGCGACCGTCGAGCGGCTGCGCGAGATCTCGGCGCGCTACCTTCCGGCCGACAAGGTCGAGTCGTACGTCGAGACCGCCTGGAAGGAGCACGGCGAACAGGCCGTCTACTACCTGCGGCCCGAGCACTGGTACTCGTCGGACCTAGGTTCCGTCTGACCCTCGGTGCGGCCTGACCCCCGGTGCGGCTCACCGGGGGGTCACGGCTTGCGGGCGAGGCCTCCGTGCTCACCGATGGCTTCCTGGGCGGGAGAGCCGGGGTCGGGGCGCCAGAAGGGGACCGACACGACCCCGGGCGCGAGGAGCTCCAGGCCTTCGAAGAACGCCTCGATCTTGTCGACCGGACGCAGGAAGTACGGGACGGCACCGGACGCGTTGTAGGCGTCCTGGGCCGCTTCGTACGCCGCGTTGACACCCCGTGAGCCGTCGTTGACGGAGAGGTAGCTGCCGGACGGCAGACCGTCCATCAGCCGGGCGACGATGGCGCGCGCCTCGTCGTAGTCGGCGATGTGCCCCAGGATGTTGCTGAGGATCAGGGCGGTGGGGCGGCTGAGGTCCAGGGTGTCGGCTGCGGCCGCCAGGATGCGGTCGGGGTCGGACAGGTCGGCGTCGATGTAGGCCGTGGCCCCCTCCGGGGTCGACGTGAGCAGCGCGCGGGCGTGGGTGAGGACCATGGGGTCGTGGTCCACGTAGACGATCCTGGCCTCCGGGGCGAGGCGCTGGGCCACCTCGTGCGTGTTGTCCACCGTCGGCAGTCCGGTACCGATGTCCAGGAACTGCCGGATGCCCGCCTCGGAGACCAGGTGCGTGATGTTGCGGCGCAGGAAGGCACGGCTGCTGCGGGCGACGGTGACGATGCCGGGGAAGACGGCGCTGTACGCGTCGCCCGCCGCCTCGTCGACGGGGTAGTTGTCCTTGCCTCCCAGCCAGTAGTTCCAGATCCGGGCCGAGTGCGGCACCGATGTGTCGATCTTCTGGTGCGCCGCAGGACCGGGCGTCGTGGCGTGGTCGGTCATGGGTACCGTCCGTCTTCAACCGTGGCGTGGACTGTTCGACGCACAACCTACGTCGCAACAGCCGTGTTGCGCACATCAGTTCACCCGGGGAACCTCAACGGGTCATGTACGCGCCTCCGTTGACGTGCAGCACCTGACCGGTGATGTGACGGGCTCCGGGAGAGGCGAGGAAGGCGACCGTTTCCGCGACGTCCTCCGGCGAACCGGCGCGACCCGTCGAGGTCGCGGCCACGAGCTGCTCGCGCCGCTCGTCCGCGAGCCGGTCCCGGAAGAACTCGGTGTCCGCGATGTAGCCGGGCGCGACGATGTTGGCGGTGACGCCGCGCGGCCCGAGCGTACGGGCCAGATCCAGGTTCCAGGCGGCGAGACCGGCCTTGGCGGCGCCGTAGGCCCCGGCTCCCGATCCCTGGGCGCCGGCGATCGACCCGATGTGCACGACGGCTCCACCGGCCGCGAGCCTGCTGTCCAGTGCCCTGGTGGTCAGCGCGGCGCCGACGAGGTTCGCGTCCAGGTTGTCGCGGAAAGCCTGCCCGTACGCGACGAGATCGGCCTCTTCGCCGACTTCGAGGTCCTCCTGCGGACCGGCGTCGAAGTCGGTGTTCCCGCCGGCGTTGTTGACGAGGACGTCGACCCGCTCCGGCAGCTGGGAGAGGAGCGCGGTGAGCGCCTCGGGCCGGGTGTGGTCGCACACCACGCCGCGTACACCGGTCTCGGCTGCCAGCAGGTGGAGCGGTTCGGGACGGCGGCCGGTGACGAACACGGTCTCGCCGCGCTCCGCGAAGTGCCGGGCGGTCGCGCGGCCGATCCCGGTGCCGCCGCCGGTGATCAGGATGGTGCGTGTCATAAGCTGAACTCCGAACATCCATTGAGGTCTAAATTTAGAGCTAAACGTAACATCGCGGAGGCGGCACATGAAAGAGGGGCCAGACATGAAGGCGGCACGCGCGAGGGGCGCAGAGGAAAAGGACGCGGGTCCGGAGGGGGCGGGAGCGGCCGGACGGGGGGAGGGTGACTCCGTCCCGGGCGGGACCGCCGCGTACACCGCACGGGACATCGCTGCCGCCTGGGAGCGCGAGCGCCCCGGCACCCCCGCCACGTCGATCGGCATCGTCACGCCGATCTGGCAACTGGCCAAGCTCTTCGGCGACGACCGGCGACGCGTTCTCGCCCGCGCCGGTGTGGACACGGCGACACTCGACCTGCTCAGCGTGTTGCGCCGCAGTGGCAGGCCCTACACCCTGACCACCCGCGAACTGGGGCACCTGTCGATGGTCACGGCGGGCGCGGTTTCCCAGCGGGTGGCCCGTGCCGAACGCGAAGGCCTGGTCACCCGCCGCCCCGGGGAAGGCCGACCCCGTACGGTCGAGGTCACCCTCACCGAAGCCGGCCACGCCCTCGTGGAGGCCACGGTGGACCAAGTGCTGGGCAGGGAGGCCGACTTGATCGGCGGCCTGACGCCCGCCCAGCAGGCACAGCTCACCGAACTGCTGGGCCTTCTCCTCGAAGACGTCCAGCGGAACCTCGGGGACGAACGGATCACGCAGGTGGGAGAGGTCTGATGCCTGCGCGGCGCCGACCGGAAACGTGTGATGGGGGAGACCCCGAACCCGCCCTCACTGCCCGGATCTGCACGTGGTGATGTGCTGTGCAAGGTGCACTGTCACCTGTACGCGGTGCTGAGCTGCACTGTCATCGGGGAATCGAACCCCTGCGTTGCTCTTCACGCGCCAGGCGTGGGCCGGAAATCCGCCGGCCCTCGGTGTGTGCACGCCTCCGGAACAGCTACCTGCTCCCCATCGTCCGTACGGCCGGACCGTCCGCTCAGTCCAGCAGGTCGGCCTCCCAGTTCGCGCGCTGGATGCGCACGTCGACCTCACGGATCTCCCGGGCGAGCGCGTCCGCCTGGCCGCGCAGCTCCGCGACCGGGAGGGCCGAGAGCATCATCAGCTCGGACCGCAGCTGCCGCCCGTAGCCCCGTTCGCCCGTGCCGGCTGCCGCGTCCGCGGCCGCGGTGACCACCGAGTGGCGCAGCCGCAGCACGTCCCGGCGGGCGAGCGCGTCGGTGAGCGTGCCGTCCTCTCCCAGGTGCACGGACGCGTTGGTCCGGTTGATGCGCCGGATCAACGACTCGAGGGTGTCCAGCACCTCGCCGGCATCGGCCAGCAACTGGGCCGCGTCCTCAGGAGGAGTCTCACCCTCCTGGTACCGCGCACTGCTGACGACGCGCGCCCGCAGCTGCTCCACGCGGCGCGTCGCCTCCGCGCGCTCCGCCAGCGCCTCGGCAAGTTTCACCGTTGTCCCCCTGTCCTCTGAGCTCGCACGAGTATACGAAGGCGAGCCGCCCATCCCGCACCAGGTTTTCCCGTGCCGCCTGCCGCTGACGGGTCCTACTTCTTCGGCTCCCGGAAGCGGCCGAAAGCCTTCGTGAGCGCGCTCAGCGGGGAACCTTCCGGCTTGGCCTGGCCTGCCGCGGGCGGCCGGGGCACACCGTCTCCGCCGGTCACCTCGGCCAGCGCCGCCTGCGCCGCCTCGGCCGCCTCCCGGTACAGATCGCGGGAGGTCGTCATGGCGTCGAGCGCCTCGGCGTACTTGGTGACCATGTCCTGGGCGTGGACCAGCTCCTCCTCGGGGGTGAGCAGGTGCCAGCCCTGGCGCAGCCGCGTCAGGACACTCTCGGCCTCGGGCGACATGGGCCGGGGGAGCGCGGCGAACTCCTTCACCCTGTCGAGGAGTTCGGTCGGCTCGGACCCGTCCAGGAAGACCGTGCGTACCGTGAAACGCTCCGCGTCATAGTCCGGACCCTGCGGAGCCGAGGGCAGGATGACGGCACCGCCGCGCGGCATCCGCACACCCAGCTCGCGCTTCATCGCGAAGTCGGCGATCTGCGCCTGCTCCGGCGTGCCCCGGTGCTCGACCACCTGGTGCCGCAGGCCGGGCGGCAGGAACGTCGAGACCGGCTGCTGCCCCTTCGCGTCCGGAGTCATCGCCTCGTGCACCACGACATGGATGAACCAGCTCTGCCGGGTGCAGTCCCGCAGCAGGTGGCGGAGCTCGTCGTCGTCCTTCGGCAGGTGATTCGTCGACCGCAGGCGCACGCCCGCCACCGTGTCGTGATCCCAGGCGACCTGATCGCTGTCGGGCCAGAACATGAGCGCGGGAGAGGGCCAGTGATCGTCCCACGCCTGCTCCGCCTCGGCGGCGAGGGTCCACGTCACACCCTCGTCCTCCTTGCGGCGGGCCTCGGGATCGTACGTGGTCAGCTGTGCGCGCACCGTGACGTCGTCGGCCACGCGCCAGCGGGCCTCGAAGAGGCGGCGGGCCGACGGGCCGGGGTCGGCGGACTCGTCGCGCGGGTGCAGGACGGTGGAGGCGGCCGCCTCTACGGGGTCGAGGTCCAGGAAGTCGTCGAGCACCCCGGCCGCCTTCAGGGCGATCAGGTTGCGCCGGACGTCCTGTTCGGGTTCGGGCCCCAGGTGGCGCCCGCGCCCGAGCCACGCGGTGTCGGGGACGGCGGTCGAGGAGGTGCTGTTCTTGGCCATGGATTCGTTCTGTAGGCGATCGGGGCCCGACCAGTATGGTCCGTCGAGCTGTCGATGGAAGACGTCGGTGCAGGCCAGTGTCACGGTTTGTGGGTTCTCGTTCGACTTCTCCGGTACCAGTACGAGTACGAGTTCGGGGCGCGCGGGGCGGCAGCGCCGATCGGTGCGTGAACCGGGAGGTATGCCCGACGGTTGGCGGGTGATCTCCGGGTGGGCGCCGATGAGGATGGCGGCCATGCATCCCGACCTCACGGCTGCCACGCGTCCCGACCTCACGGCCGCCCCGCCCCCCGACCTCGAAGCGCCGCATCCAAGACAGACCGCGCCACCACCGGACACGGGCCCGCCGAGCGTCGCGGCGCTGCTCCGCCCGTACGCCTGGAAATTCGCCGCCGTCGTATCTCTGCAGTTCATCGGCGCCCTCGCGGGCCTCGCGCCGCTGCTGGCCGTCGTCGAACTGGGCCGGGCACTGCTCTCACCCGAGTCGGTCGACCATGATCACGTCTGGTTCGCGGTGATCGCCGGAGCGGTCGGCCTGTTCGTCCGCCTGCTGTGCACGGCCGCGGCGTCCGGGATCGGGCATCTGCTCGACGGCCAGGTGCAGCTGTCGTTCCGCCGTCGGCTGGCCGCAAGCCTCGGGCGCGTACCCATCGGCTGGTTCTCCCGGCGCGGGACGGGCGAGCTGGCCAAGGTGGTGGGGGAGGACGTCGGCGCCGTGCACCCGTTCATCGCGCACGCCCCCGGCGAACTCGTCTCCGCGTTCGTGGTCCCGCTGGCGTCGCTGATCTATCTGTTCACGGTCGACTGGCTGCTCACCCTGATCACGCTGATACCGGTGGTGCTCGCGGTGGCGCTGGTGCCCCTGATGATGACGCCGACCCGGCTGCGCGAGCAGGAGGAGTTCGACGCGGCCATGGGGCGGATCTCGAGCTCCGTCGTCGAGTTCGTGCAGGGCATAGCGGTGGTGAAGACCTTCGGCGCCTCCGGCCGCGCCCACCGGAGGTTCCTGACGGCCACTGATGCGTTCGTCACCACCTTCCACCGGTGGGTGCACGGCCTCTCCCGGGTCGCCGCGGGCATGCAGCTCGTCCTCTCCCCGCCCTTCGTACTCCTGGTCGTTCTCATCGGCGGCACGATCCTGATCACGAGCGGCGACCTGGCCCCGGCCGACCTGCTGCCCTTCCTGCTGCTCGGGCTCAGCCTCACCGCTCCGGTGGAGGCACTCGGCCACGGCTTCGACGACATGCAGGCCGCGAGACGCGCGGTCGGCCGCATCCGCGACGTCCTGGCGGTGCGGCCACTGCCGGAACCCGCACACCCGGTCGCACCCCAGGGGCACCGAGTGGAACTGCGAGACGTCCGGTTCGCCTACGAAGCCGAAGCCGAAGCCGAAGCCGGAACCGGGGCCGGAACTGAAGCCGACGTCGGTCACGAGGTGCTGCGCGGGATCGACCTGGTACTCGAACCGGGGACGGTCACCGCGATCGTCGGCCCGTCCGGCAGCGGTAAGTCGACGCTGGTCCAGCTGTTGCCACGGTTCTTCGACCCCACACATGGCTCGGTCCTCCTCGGCGGCGTCGACCTGCGTGAGCTCGACAGCCGAGAGCTCTACCGGACGGTCTCCTTCGTCTTCCAGGACGTACGGCTGCTGCGCGCCACCGTCGCCGACAACATCGCCCTGGCGGTGCCGCATGCCGACCATGACGACGTGGTGCGCGCCGCCCGGTCGGCGAACATCCACGACAGGATCCTCGAACTGCCCCGCGGCTACGACTCCGTGATCGGGGAGGACGCCGGACTGTCGGGCGGTGAGGCACAGCGGATCGCCCTCGCCCGCGCGCTGCTCGCGGACACACCCGTACTCGTACTCGACGAGGCGACCGCCTTCGCCGACCCGAAGACGGAACAGGCGGTACGCCGGGCCCTGGCGACACTGAAGGGCGAGCGCACGACCGTGGTCATCGCCCACCGCCTGGAGACCATCGCGGACGCCGACACCGTCGTGATGCTGGACGGTGGAGCGGTCGTCGAACGGGGTAGCCCGGCCGAACTACGGGCGCGGGGCGGGAAGTTCGCCGAATTCTGGCACGCGCAGCATTCTGCCGCGTGTCCTGATCCGCCTTCGGATCCGCAGGCGGTCGCGGCGTCTGTCGAGCCCGGAGCACAAGGGAACGTACACGAGGAGGGCGAGTCCCGATGATCCAGCTGCTGCTCCGTGTACTGGGACGCGAGTACGGCCGGCCGCTGCGCCGCGCGGTGGCCCTGATGGCGACGACAGCGGTGGCCGAGGGCCTGTCCTACGCCTTGCTGGTCCCGGTACTGCGGTCACTGTTCGGGAGCACACCCGAAGGCGCCTGGCCGTGGCTGCTGGCCTTCGGGGCCGCGGTGGCGGTCTACGCAGGGCTGCGCTACATGAGTGACCTGTCCGGCTTCCGCGTTGGCACCGCGCTGCTCCGCGGCATGTACCACCGGCTCGGGGACCACCTGGCCCGACTGCCCATCGGCTGGTACAGCGCGGGCCGCCTCGGAGAGGTCTCCGTCCTGGCCAGTCGCGGGGTCCTGGAGGCGATGGGCGTGATCGCGCACCTGCTGGTGCCGCTGATCTCCGCCAGTGTCACCCCTGTGACGATCGTCGCCGTGATGCTCGCGTTCAACTGGCAGATGGGGCTGGCCGCGCTGGCCGCCGTGCCGGTCGTGGCGGCGATCCAGCTCTGGACGGCGCGCTCGATGGCCGCGGACGACGCGGAACGGTCCGCACGCGACGACGAGGCCACCGGGCGGGTCATCGAATACCTGCAGGCCCAGCCGGTGCTGCGGGCCGGCGGGCGTACGGCAGAACGTTTCCAACTGCTCGACGACTCGCTCCGCGCGGTCGAGCGCGCCGCTCGCCGATCCACCCTGACCGCCCTGCCCGGAGTCGTCGGACTGACGCTCGTGGTGCAGGCGGTGTTCACCGGTTCGCTGGTGCTGGGCACCTATCTCTCGCTGGGCGGGGACATCGGGACGGCGGAGGTCCTGACGCTCCTGGTCCTGGCCGCCCGCTGCGCGGACCCACTGCTCTCGCTGGCCGACCTCGGCGGCCAACTGTGCGGCGCACGCGCCGTGTTGGCCCGGATCGACACGGTGCTGCGCACCGAGCCGCTGCCCGAACCCGCCGCGCCGGTCGCGCCGGTACGCCATGACCTGGAATTCAAGTCCGTCTCCTTCCGGCACGGCGACCGCACGGTGATCGACGACGTGTCGCTGTCCGTGGCCCAGGGGCAGCGCCTCGCCGTCGTCGGCCCGTCGGGCGCGGGAAAGAGCACGCTGCTGCACCTCCTCGCGCGCTTCTACGACGTGGACGCGGGCGCGGTACGCGTGGGAGGCGTGGACGTACGCGCGATCGACACGGAGGTGCTGATGGCGCGGATCTCGTTCGTCTTCCAGGACGTCTACCTCTTCGACGGCACGATCGAGGAGAACGTCCGCCTCGGCCGCCCCGACGCGGACGAGGCCGACGTACGAGCGGCAGCCACCGCGGCGCGGCTGGACGAGGTGATCGAACGGCTGCCCGCCGGGTGGGCGACGAACGTCGGCGAGGGCGGCGCCCTGCTGTCGGGCGGCGAACGCCAGCGCGTATCGATCGCGCGAGCGCTGCTGAAGGACGCCCCCATCGTGCTGCTGGACGAGGTCACCTCCGCACTGGACCCGGTGAACGAGGCGGCCGTCCACGAAGGCATCGAACGCCTGATGGCGGGCCGGACGGTCGTGATGGTCGCGCACCGGATGCGGACGGTCCGACGCGCCGACCGCGTCGTCTTCCTCGACGACGGCCGAGTCGTGGAGGAGGGCAGCCATGACGAATTGCTGCGCCACGGTCGCCGTTACGCCGAGTTCTGGAACCTGTCGCTGCAAGCGGGGTGAGCCCGGTGTGCCTGCGACGTGACGACGTCAGGAGGAGGCGGCCGCACGTTCGGATGCGCTGCGCAGGACGCAGAACTCGTTGCCTTCGGGGTCGGCGAGGACGACCCATCCGGAGCCGTCCGGCTCCCGACGGTCGCTGACCAGGGTGGCGCCGAGACCCAGCAGCCGTTCCACCTCTGCCTCGCGGGTGGTGTCCGGGCGCAGGCACAGGTGGAGCCGGTTCTTCGTCGTCTTGGGCTCGGGCACCTGATGGAAGAACAGCAACGGCCCCGTCGGCAGCATCACCTGGGTCTCCTTGTCGCCCGGCTTGTCCTCCGGGTGCAGCGGGTGCCCGGTCACCTCGCTCCAGAACCGGGCCAGTTGATAGGCATCCGCACAGTCGATCGCTACATTCTGCACCTCTGAGATCATGGGGCGAGCTTGCCTCAGCGAATTCGGATCCTCCATCCGTTTTCATCAGTACTGGATGATGACGACTGGTATCTGCAGAAGGGCCACGGTGTCCGGTTCGAGTGGGGACCCACCGGCGCGGAACGGCTGGCAGCGGATGTCGCCTGCATGGTGGTCGTGGACGTGCTCTCGTTCACCACCTCGGTGACGGTCGCCGTCGAGGCGGGGACACGGGTCTTCCCCTACCGGTGGCGCGACGCGACCGCGTCCGCGTTTGCCGAGCGGGTGGGGGCGGACCTGGCGGTCGGACGCAGCATGGCCACCGAGTCGTCCCCCTGGACCCTCTCTCCCGCCGCCCTGTGACGTGCCCCCTTCACGCCCCGCCTGGTACTTCCTTCACCCAACGGCTCCGCCATCGCGGCCTCGGCCGGTGAATCGCCCGTGATAGCCGGCGCCCTCAGGAACGCGACAGCCGTGAGCCGCTGGCTCGTCCGCCACGGTTACGGGACGGCCGAACGCCCGGTTGCGGTGATCGCCTCCGGCGAACGCTGGCCGGACGGAAGCCTCAGGCCCGCCATGGAGGACCTCTTGGGCGCAGGAGCGATCATCTCCGGACGCGGGGGTTCCGCCGATGACGTCGCCGTTTCCACCGAAGTGGACGTCTGCACCGCGGTACCTGTCCTTGTCGATCGGGCGTTCACCCTCGCCGGGTGGCTGTGGCTGTGGCTGGCGAGGGAGGAAGGACGAAGAGCCGCCGGGCTGCGCCTGGCCATGCCCAGGTGCAGCCCGGCGAGTACGGGTGCGTACGAGACGTCGGTCAGGCTCGGCCTGCCGTGAGCGGCTCGGCCGGTTCCTCGGAGTTGTCCGGCGGAGTGGGCAGGGGACCGCTGCGCAGCAGTACGGCGGCCACGATGGCGCCGAAGACCAGGGCGTAACCGGCCCAGCAGAACACCGCGGCGTAGCCTTCGAGCGCCGCTTGGCGCAGTTCGCCGGGGGACGGCCGGCCCTGGACGTTGCCCGCCAGCCAGCTGGTGGTCTTGTCTGCGGCGATCGTGTTGAACAGCGCGGTACCGACGGCACCGCCGATCTGCTGCCCGGTGTTGACACACGCCGAGGCGACCCCGGCGTCCTTCGGCGCCACCCCGGAGGTGCCCGTGTTCGCCACGGCGGAGTAGATCAGCCCCGTGCCGATGCCGATCACGACGAGCGGTCCGAGCAGAGCCCCGGCGTAACTGGAGTCCACCTCGATGTACCAGAGCCAGCCCATGCCGACCCCGCTGACCACCAGGCCGGTGGGAATCAGTGGCCTGGGGCCGAACTTGGGCACCAGCTTCGAGCCTCCCACGCCGGTCACCAGGATGGTGCACGCGACCGTCGGCAGCATGGCGCAGCCCGCGACCACGGCCGAGTAACCCAGGACGGTCTGCATGTAGTAGACGAGGAAGAGCAGCAGGCTGAAGAAGCCGGCCCCGACGAACAGCATCGTGAGGTAGGCGCCGCCGCGATTGCGGTCCGCGACCACCCGGGGCGGCAGCAGCGGATGCCCTGCGCGTGTCTGCCACACCCCGAAGACGCACAGCAGCGCGGCACCGGCCAAGAGGAAGCCCCACGTCGAGGCCAGGCCCCAGCCGTCCTCGGCGTTGGCGAAGCCGTAGACCAGGCAGAACATACCGCCGGACGCGGTGACCACGCCCGGGACGTCCATGCGGGCGCCCGCCCTGGGCTGCTTGGTCAGCAGAGTCACGCCGCCGATGAACGCCACACCGGCGAAGAGCAGGTTGATGTACATGCACCAGCGCCAGTCGAGACTGTCCGTCAGGGCACCGCCGATGATCAGCCCCAGGCCGCCGCCAGCAGCCATCACACCGCCGACGGCACCGAAGGCCTTGCCGCGCTCCTTCGGGTCGGTGAAAGTGGTGGCCACCACGGACAGGCAGGCAGGCGACAACAGTGCGGCGAAGGCTCCCTGGAAGGCCCGGGCCGTCACCAGCACGCCGAAGCTGTCCGCGGCACCGCCGACGGCGGAGGCGACCGCGAAACCGGCAAGCCCGATATGGAAGGCCTGCTTGCGGCCGATCAAGTCGGTCAGCCGCCCGCAGAACAGGAGCAGGCTTCCCAACGGCAGCGCGTACGCGGTCACGACCCACTGCCGGTCGCCGTCCGAGAAGCCGAGATCTTGCTGCGCGTCCGGCAGCGCGAGGTTCATCACGGCCAGGTCGAGGCCGACCATGAGGTAGGCGCAGCAGATGACAGCGAGGACGAGCCAGCGCCTGGGGTGCGCGGCCGGTGTCGGATCCGCGGCTGCTCCGGAGTGCGGCCCGGCTCCTCCCGACTGCGGCCCAGCCGCTGAAGCTGCGCTCTGTGTTGCCATGATCGTCCCTTTCTGTGGGGCTGGTTGGTGTCCGGGCCTTCCGACGAGGCGGGGTCGCGGAATGTGCGACGGGAGGAGGGACGGGGCGGGCGACGGCACAGTTCGGGGCGAGGTCTCGTCGTACGACTAAGAGAGCCGCCATCAGCGATCCGCCATCTGGCAATTGGCGCCCGCCATCTGTCATCGAGGGAGTCGACAGGACCATGACCACCACATCCGAGCCCGGGCACGAGCATGCCGACGAGAGCCTGAACGCGCTCATCAGCGAGCGGCGACAGGTGACGAACCTCGCCTACCGGCTGCTGGGCTCCTTGACCGACGCCGAGGACGTCGTGCAAGAGACCTACGTACGCTGGTACGCCATGTCCCGGCAGCAGCGGGACGAGGTCGAGTCGGTCGGCGGCTGGCTGACGACGGTCGCCAGCCGCATCTGCCTGGACATCCTCCGCTCGGCCCGGGTCCGGCGTGAGCGCTACACGGGCGACTGGCTACCCGAGCCGCTGCCCGACCTCACCGAGAGGGGCACGGGGCTGACCGAGGGCGCGACCGTCGACCCCGCCGATCGCGTCACGCTCGACGAGTCCGTCAGCATGGCCTTCCTGGTCGTCCTGGACTCGATGACCCCGGCCGAACGGGTCGCGTTCGTCCTCCACGACGTCTTTCGCTACCCCTTCGCCGACATAGCCGAGATCCTCGGCCGCACTCCGGTGGCCTGCCGCCACTTGGCCTCCTCGGCCCGCCGCCGGATCCGAGCCGCGCAGCCTCCCGCCGCCCCGGTCACCCAACAGGCAGGTCTCGTCCGGGCGTTCAAGCAGGCATGGCAGGCGCAGGACATCAAAGCGCTCGTCGCCCTGCTCGACCCCGACGTCAAGGCGATCGCCGACACCGGCGGCCTGGCCAGCACCTCCGGCCCGGCCGAGGACGCCGAGCACATCGCGCTCGGCTTCATCGACGTCGCCCGCAGGCTGTCCGGCCTGACGATCCTGGAACGCATGGTCAACGGCCGGCCCGGCCTGGTGGCGCAGCGGGACGGTGTGACCGTGACGGTGGTGGCGTTCGACGGTACGGGGGACCGGATCACGCACATCTGGGCGATACGCAACCCGCACAAGCTGCGTCTGTGGGCGGCCCAGTCGCCGCAGGATTGACTGAGGTCCGACTCCGCCGCACCCCGCGGACTAGAGCCAGCCGGCCCGCACGCTGGTCACCGCTCCCGAATCCATGCCGCCCCCCGGAAGGCCGAGGTCACCGGCCCATACCCGCTCCAGCATCCGGCGGACGGTGTCCACGATCTCGGGGGCAGCGGTGCGGAGGCCGTCTGCATCGACCGGCGAGATCTCGTCCGGGGAGATGCCGGCCTCATCCAGCAGGCTGGAGAGGTCGGTGAGCTTCCCGGTCAGCCACGCCAGCGGTTCGTCGGACAGTTCCTCGACGAAGGTCCGGGGGCCCGGTTCCCAGCCGACGATGTCGGGGTGGTGGTGTGTGCGGTCGAAGGTGTTCGGGGCGGCGTTCGCGTCTTGGAGGAGATCCACCCGCCACAGGGGGCGACCGATCGTGATGGGGCGTGCCGAGTACATGGAACCGGGCAACTCACCACTCTCGAAGACTCTCAACTCCAGCCGCACCCCGCGCTCGGGGGACTCCTGTCCGCGCAGCGGGTTCGGGTTCAGAAAGTAGAGGTCACTCACCACGACGCCGACCCGCTCAAAGGCCAATGCGTACAGCACGTCAACCCCCAGGGCTCCTCGCGTGACAGGCGAGTCCTGTCCTGCCGAGCCTACGGAAGCCCAACCCCGCCACACGCTCCAGAACCGGCCAACGACACGACGGGGTCACGGGGCATCACGTAGTGCCCTTTTGAGGTCGATCTGCCTTATGTCCTCCTTCCACAAGGCGTGCCGTCGTGGCGCCGGGACAGCGAGAAGAATTTCCTCGTGGTCCCAGAGGCGGAGCATTGCCTCTTTCCTGAGCAGGGAGCGTCGTTCCGACGAGAGGTTGCCGAGGCGGGCGATGAAGCGGTTGAGATCATCGACGAGCCGCAACGCCTCCACCGCCTCGTGCGCCTCGAAGTTCTCCGTCACCTCGCTCTGCACTTTCGCGACATGCTCCGTGATGCTGTCAGCAGGCAGGTCGATGACCTTGTCCGGGTCGTGATAGTCGGGTCCGCCGAACGTCCAGCCTGCCGTGCCGGTGCCGCTCGGACGGGCATGGATATCTCGTTTCCACTGCAGGACAGTCCGGTTCCCTTTACTGCTGTTGCAACTCCGGCACGCCGGAACGATGTTGCTGACGTCGTCCCGCCCGCCGCTGTCCATGGGAATCACGTGGTCTATGCCTTCGGCCAACCCCCAGGAGCAGTAGGTGCAGCCTCCTGCGTTGGCTTCAAGGGCAGCTGCCCGGGCGGCACGGGAGAGCGATCCGCTTGCGCTGGGTTCCATGGCGCGCAGTATGACCGCTACCACTGACAGTCACTGCTGGTCTTCACGCTCTGCGTGGCCGACAGGAGCGGCACGGACGGGGCAGCAGTGACTTCGCAGGGTCCGCTCAGCGTTCCGTCTTCTCCCATGGTTTGACCCCGAGCTTTCCGGTGGTTCCGAGGTCGAGGTTCGGGGTCACCGTCACCGGGGCGGCACCCGTCTTGGCCCGGACCCGGACATGGGGCACGTTCACCGGTGTGCCGAGTTCGGTGGTGTTGCGCCAGACCAGGCTCGCGGTCGCTGACTCGCCGGGCTTGAGCGTGACGGGACGAGGCTCCTTGTCGGGCCCCGCGCCGGTGGTGATCTCGCTGCTGCCGTCGAGGATCTCGACGCCGTCGACGGGCTTGAGGCTGTCGTCCAGGAGCTCCAGCAGCGGGTAGCCCTCGACGGTGTAGTCGCGCGTGCCGCAGTTGTCGAGGTGCAGGCCCACGACGCGCAGTCCCATGGCCGCGTCGCCCTTGTCGGTGGTGACCCGGATCCCGGAGGAGGGGCACGTGCCCGCTTCGGGCGGCGCCTCGCTCGCGGGGATCTTGGCGACTTCGAGCACCTTGGCCTGCGCCACTCGCGGCGTGGTGGGCGGCAGTTCCCCGGCCTGGACCGTGCCCCGCACGGACTTCCCGGGGCGAACATCGCGCACGGTCACGGTCTGGTTGGTCACGGCCCCGCCATCACTGCTCAGGAAGGTGAAGGTGACCGAGTAGGTCAGAGTTTCGGCGCTCTCGTTGGTGACCTCGTAACCGGCGCTGACCCCCGAGTCCATGGCGAGGCTGTCGGCGGAGACCGAGTAGCTGCGGGTGGGCGAGGGGGAAGCCGACGGGAGGGTCAGCGAGATGATCCGTACGCCGTCCTTGCCCGGATCGTCGACCTGCGTACGGGACGGAGGCTCGGCCTCGGCCGCGCCGCCGCCGGTGTGCTCCGTTCCGCAGGCCGTGAGCAGCAGTGCGGTCGCGGCGAGAGCCGACAGGAGGGCGGGGGTGCGGGTGCGAGCCGGGCGGAGAGGGACGGGTATGGGCATCCGGTCATCTGATCAGGGTGCGAATGCTACGCATGTGATGGAGGCCATAGTTCCAGTCACAGGGGTGTCACAAGTTCGGCCTCGCCCACGCCATGCCCCACGACGGGGTCAGACGGTGAGGGCGAGCTTGCCCTGGAGGTGGCCGCTGTCGAGCAGCCGGTGCGCGTCGGCGACGCGCTCGAACGGGAACGTCTCCTGCACGTGGACGCGGAGCCTGCCTTGTTCGACGAGTCGCACGAGACCTCGCAGGGCGACCGGATCCTGGTCGACCGCGATGCCGCTGAAGCGCATGCCGGCCGCCTCGTACCTGGCGATGAGCGCCGAGTCCTCCTCGGCCACCGCCGTCACCAGATGACCGCCCGGGCGGAGCACCGCGAGTGACCGCTCGACGGTGTCGCCCCCGATCGTGTCGAGCACGAGGTCGACGTCGCGAACCGCCTCGGTGAAGTCGACCGCCGTGTAGTCGATCACCTCGTCGGCGCCGAGCCCCTCGACGAACCTCCGCTTGCTCCGACCGGCGGTGGCGACCACATGCGCGCCGAGCGCCTTCGCGATCTGGATCGCGACGTGGCCGACCCCACCGCCACCGCCGTGGACCAGGACGCGGTCGCCCTCCTTCACGCCGCCGAGGTCGACGAGACCCTGCCACGCCGTCAGCCCGACGATCGGCAGCGCCGCCGCCTCGACGTGCGAGAGCGACGCCGGCTTGCGTGCCAGGTGCAGCGCCGGCGCCGACACGACCTCGGCGTACCCGCTCGCCGCCCGCGGGAACAACGGCATCCCGAACACCTCGTCGCCGGGCCTGAACCGCCACGTCTGCGGTGCCTGATCGACCACGCCGCTGATGTCCCAGCCGAGGATGAACGGCGGCCGGCCGATCAGCGGAAACTCGCCGGCGCGCAGGCGCGCCTCCAGCGGGTTCAGTCCGATCGCCTTGACGCGGACGAGGACCTCGGTCGGGAGGGGCCGGGGTGCGGGCGCGTCCACGACGGTGAGCACCTCGGGACCGCCGAGCGTCTGCTGGGTGATGACGCGCATGGTTCGCATGACTCTCCTGGTTCGCATGACTCTGCTGGCTCGCATGACTCTGCTGGCTGTGGAAGGGGGGAGAGAATTCAGACTAGGTTTCCGATAGGAACCAGCAGGTACCTTTGGCGCCATGAGCGGTTTCCGTCCCGGTGACCCCTTTCTCGCCGACTGCCCGGCGCGTCTGGCGGTCGAGCTGATCGCCGACAAGTGGACGGTGGTCGTGCTCGCGGGCCTCAGCAGGGGGCCGGTGCGCCATGGCGAGTTGATCGAGTTGATCGGCGGCATCTCCCGCAAGGTGCTCACTCAGACGCTCCGACGGCTCGAGGCGCACGGACTCGTCCGCCGCCACGCCTACGCCGAGGCGCCGCCCCGCGTCGAGTACGAACTCACCTCGCTTGGCGCGACGTTGATCGAACCGATCCACGTGCTGACCGAGTGGGCGAGGGCGAACGGTGACGCGGTGCTCGACGCGCTCGACAGCGATCCCGGGCCGGTCACCCACAGCGACTGAGGCAGGCCCCCGCCCTTCATGACGGGGCACCCCCGGCGGGGCCTCGCAGCCCGTTTCGGCCAGAGCATGGGCGGCGTAGGATGATCGAACTGCTGCGCGGTTGATCACCATGTGCGCGGCGTCCACGCGGCCGCCGCCCCTCTGCCGTGGAAGGTGTACGGACCCCGATACCCCTGCGGCTCGGAGCATGTGACGGAGGCGAATGTGCTGATCACTGTCGCGGACGTGGAAGCCGCAGCCGAGCGGATCACCGGGCACGTCATACGGACCCCGACGGTGCCGAGCCCCGGCCTTTCCGCGCTCCTGGGCGCACATGTCACCGTGAAACTGGAACTCCTGCAACGCACCGGCTCCTTCAAGGCACGCGGCGCGACGGCGAAGCTCCTCACCCTCACCGAGGCTGAACGCGCCGCCGGGGTCGTAGCCGTGAGCGGGGGCAACCACGCCATCGCGACCGCGGTCATGGCCGGAGCGTTGGACATCAAGGCGACCGTCGTCATGCCACGGTCCGCCCCCGGCCACGCCGTGGACGTCGCCGAGGCTGCCGGGGCGAGCGTCATCCTCGCCGACACCATGGACGGCGCGTTCGCCCTCGTGGACGAGCTCCAGGCCAAGGGGCTCACCCTGGTCCATCCCTTCGACGACCCCGTCGTCATCGCTGCCCAGGGCACGGTCGGCCTGGAGCTCGCGGAGGATGCCGGGGAGATCACCGACGTACTCGTCAGCATCGGAGGCGGGGGACTGATCTCCGGGGTCGCCACCGCGCTGCACGCGCGCCGCCCCGGTGTACGGATCTGGGGCGTGGAGACCGAAGGCGCGGGGGCCATGTCGGAGGCCCTGGCCTTCGGCGGGCCGGTGCGGGCCGAACTGTCCTCGATCGTCTCGACGTTGAGTGCCCCCAGTGCCTCACAGCTCACCTACGAACACGTCTCGGCGCTGGTCACCGACGTCCTCACGGTGACCGACGCCGAGGCAGTGCAGGGCACCCTCGACCTGGCCGACCACGCGAAGGTCTGGGCCGAGCCGGCCGCCGGATGTCTGCTGCCCGCGGCACGCCAGGTCCTGGAGCGCGTCGGTGAGGGTGCCAGGCTCGGCTTGGTGGTCTGCGGCGGCAATGCGACGACCGCCGATGTGACCGCCTGGGCCGACCGCTTCGGACTGCGCTGACCCGCTGTCGGGCTCCCCTTGAAGGTGTGTCCTTCGTCCTTCCTTCACGTGGCCCTATGCGGTGATCTCGGAGTTTCTGGCCAGGATGTCCTCGGTGGTCTGCCAGAGCCGGGGCAGGAAGCGGCTGACTTCTTCGGCCCGGTGGAGGATGTCCTGGGTGGAGCTGATGCCGAGGTCGGCGACGGCTGCCTGGAACGGTGGTGCGAGGGACGCGTGGAGTCGGGGAGCATCGGCGGCCAGGACGGTGTGGCAGCGGGCGAAGGTTGCGATGATCCAGAAGACCGCCTCGCGGTGGTCACCGGCATCGATGAGGGCCTGACTTCCGTCGATGGCGATCGGCCGTGCGGCGGGGGTGATGTCGCTGCTGAAGAAGAACGGCGTCTTCGCCACCCGGGCGGTGGCGTCGAACGTCGCGGCGAGTTCGTGCAGATGGTGCTGGACGCGGTGGGGGGACAGGTGTGAACAGCCGAGTAGGTTAAGGAGAGCCGGGTAGAGGTCGAGGTGGCCGTACGCGGCGAGGACCTCGCGCGCGGCCGGGTAGCGCAGGCGGACGGTGGGGTTGCGCAGGGCGGCGGTGAGAAGCACGTGGCAGGTCACGCCCGTGGGGAACAGCCAGGCGGCCACCTGCTCGTGGAACGGTGCTGAGGTGTCGATCGCCGCGAGCCGGGCTTCGACCCGGTGGCGGGCACCCTGGCACCGGCGGCGAACCCAGGGCAGAGCGGCGAACCGGGGCGAGATGTGTGCGTGCAGCCTGTGCAAATGGCCTGTGGGGTCATCGATGATCGTGTCGGTGCGGAAGCTGCCGGCCAGATAGTAGGACGCGAGGACCGCATCGGGTGAGGCGAGCTCGGCCCAGGGCAGATAGCTGACTTCCAGCAGGGCACCCTGGTGGCGCAACTTCCCCGGCTTGACCGGCGGTCTGTCGGCGGCGGTGACAACCGAGATGTCGACGTCGGACGAGGGCGCCAACTCGGCATCGTCCGACAGCCCGACGGTCGAGCCGCTGAAGTACGCGCCCCGATAGCCGGCATCGGTCCGGGCATACCGGGCGACCCACTGACCTGCGGCGAAACGTGCCGCCCCGACGTTCACAGTCACATTCCCCCTACCGGCGAGGCCACGACCACATCCGGCCAACCTAACAACGGCGTGGCGTCGGTTTCCGGGCAATCGAAATGCCCCGTTGAACGCACTACCGCACCCCGCCGTATGAACTCAGTGACACCCGGCGGCCTAGGTCAGGCCGCCCTCGCTGCGCGTTCCGGCTCGTCGAGTGAAGGGACTCCGAGGACCCATGCCTCCTGAGATCGTCAGTCGTCAAGGCGCCCTGGCCGGAGAGCGGTTCCGGATCGGCACGAAGCCCCTCACGTTCGGCCGCAAACCGGCGAACGACGTGGTGATCCGCGACGTGAGCATCTCGCGGTTCCACGCCGAGGTGCGCCGTGAAGGGCACGGCTTCATGCTGTACGACCTGGGAAGCAGCAACGGCACCTACGTCAACGGAGAACGCGCCACCTCCCACGTGCTGCAGCCTGGCGACCTGATCACCATCGGCAAGGAAACGTTCCGCTTCGAGGCGGCGGATCCGATGGAAACCATCATCGACCTCTCCGTGCTCCAGGCGCTTACACCTCCCCCCGCCGAGCAGCCGGTGCCGGTGCTCAAGGTCACGGTGTCGGGCGGCGGCCCCGTCGGGCTGGCCTTCGCCCTGCTGCTCGAATCCCTCATGGGCCCCCGGGTCGCCATCACGGTCTACGACGGTCGCTGGACCCGGGCCGGAGACAGGGTCGTCTGGAAGGACGCGAAGCAGGGCAATGTCCGGCGGCAGCAGGTCGTCACGGTCCAGAGCCGCCAGTATCTGGGCCTTCCCCAAGAGGTCCGGACGAGGCTGTTCAGGGACGGCGCGTACAGCGAGATGTGGCCGGCGGGTCCGGACTCGATCGACGGGCACAACCCCCGGAACATCCGTATCGCCTACGTCGAGGACACCCTCCTCGAAATGGCCAACGAGAAGCCGGACCGCATCCGCCTCGTCCCGGAGCAGTTCGACGCGCTCCAGCACGAGCAGACCGCGTCCGCAGACCACGTGCTCGCCATCTGTGAAGGCGGCCGTTCCCGGACACGCGAGCACTTCGCCGAGAAGTTCGGGCAGGCCGACAAGTCCATCTACTCCCTGGAAGGCGCACATCTCCAGGACGTCGTGCTCGGCCTGAAGGTGAAGTCGCGGCTTCCGGATCCGATGTCCGTGCTGCTGACTGTGGCGCAGAACCGCTTCCTCCTCAACTCCCTGCGCGGTGAGGGCTTTCTCAACATGCGGCTGACCGACGAGGAGGCGAAGGAAGTCGTGGGGATCGACCCCGTCCGGCGGGTGTTCGAGGAGTGCGTCGCCTCACGCCCGTGCGTGATGAACCGGAGCGAGGACGGAGACTTCTGCTGCGACACCCACAGCACCCTCTTCCTGCCCGCCCTGGTCAAAGGCTCGGCGCTGTGGAAGAGGGTCAAGGAGGGCCTGGCACTCTTCGCCGTGCCCGAGTCGGACCTGACCGCCGTCACCGCGTTCCGGCTCGACATGGTCCAGCGGCCCCGGTTCACCGCACGGCTGTATCCGAGGACATCCGCCGGCCCCGGCACCTACGGGTTCCTGCTCGGGGACGCCGCCAACGCCATCCACTTCTGGCCGGGACGCGGCCTCAACAGCGGCTGGGGATCGGTCATCTCGCTCGCCCGGTCCCTCAGCGGCACCTGGCGCGGGCGTGCGTTCCGCGACGCGGACTTCGTCCGCCACGAGGCGGCCATGTCGATGCTCCAGTACCGGCACAAGAGCCGCGCCTGGAACTCCATGATCACCACGGATGAGCACGGAGTGACGCGGGCCATCAAGGACAAGATTCAGGAGAGCATCTCGGAGTCCCTGGAGGAGGGGCGTGACCTGGACCGGGAGGCCGACCTCGAAGCACTCATGACGCAACTCCGGACGATTCGCGCCCGCTTGGCGCCCCGGGTCCCCGGCATGCCGGACGACGCGACACTCCTGAAGCACCTGGACACGTTGCACAGCCGGACCCTGTACACCTTGGTCCGCAGCGGTGCGTGGGACACACAGATCGTGGGCGGCGAGGAGGTCGACATCGACATCTTCTACCCGGCGGAGCGGCTGGACTCGTCCCCGGAGCGGTCGGTCTCTCCCTCCGGATGCGCCCACCATTCCGAACGCATGGCCGAGCCGGGCCCGCCGGAACCCGGCCGGTCGCTCCGGATCAGCACCCAGAGGGTGTGAACGCGAGCCGCATGCGTACCTGGCCAGGCGCGTCCGATCAGGACCACGCCGTGGTGAGTGGTCAGGGCGTGAGCAGAGTGCGCAGGTCGATGACGCGGTAGCCCCGAGCGGTGATCGCGTCGAGGATACGGGGCAGGGCCTGGGCGTCGATGACCTCGGTGCGGCCCTGCGACGCGCCGACGTGCATCTGCAGAATCGCTCCAGGACGCAGGGCGTCCAGCGCCCTGTTCACCGCGCGGTCCACCGTCATCCCGCCTTCGGTCCCCTTCCATCCGTTGGTGTCGGCGGTGTACTCGATGTCTGCGAACCCGAGAGCGTTGACTTCCCTGATGTGAGCGGGACTGGTCTCGCCGTACGGGAACCGGAAGAACGGTGTCACCGCCCGGCCCGCCCCGGCCGCGCGAAGCGCAGCGTCCGCCGCCACCACTTCGTGCTGTCGTCCCGCCTTGCCCAGGTCCTTGAAGTAGGGGTGACTGAAGGAGTGGTTGCCCAGCCCGTGGCCGGCCGCCGCGATCTTCCTCACCACCATGGGGTGGCGCTCGGCGAAGTCGCCGGTCAGGAAGAACGTGGCGGCCGCGCGACGGCGGGCGAGCTCTCCGAGGATGCTGTCCAGGCCGGCGTCGTTCCAGGCCGCGTTGAACGTCACGGCGATCACCCGATCGCGCGTACGGATCACCCGGTTCTCCGAACCGAACAACGCTCGCAGTCCCTTGCCGTCCGCGGTCACCGCCGAATGCGGCGTGGCGGCCTCGGCCGGACGGGCCGCCGGACTCTGCGCGAGGGTCGACAGCAGGACGGCGGACAGTCCGACAACTGTCCCGAGCAGGCGCCGGGCGAGAGGGCGGCGATCCCTAATCACGGATGGTGAGTGCATGTCCCAGCCATCGGCCGACCACGCCCCGCCCTTGAGCGCGTTCTCAGACGGGGCAGCGGCTCCGGATCGGCTCCTCGTGCTCGGCGCAGTTGCTCGGCCGCAGTTGCTCG
The DNA here is from genome assembly GCF_044327655.1 of Streptomyces sp. NPDC018029. NCBI lineage: Bacteria > Bacillati > Actinomycetota > Actinomycetes > Kitasatosporales > Streptomycetaceae > Streptomyces > Streptomyces sp. NPDC018029. The sequence continues at coordinate 118,530 of NZ_JBIRFV010000016.1, forward strand.
GCGTAGTTGCTCAGCGCAGTTGCTCGGCCAGGCCGACGATGATGCCCTCCGGGCCGCGGACGTAACAGAGCAGATAGCTGTCCTCGAACCGGGCGATCTCACCGACGAGGTCGGCGCCGTGCGGGCGCAGGCGGGCAACGGTGTCCTCGAGGTCGTCGACGGCGAACATCACGCGGTGCGTGCCCAGGATGTTGTGCGGCTGGTTTCGCGGCCCGGCGCTGATCGCCGCGGGGCTGCGGTACTTCGCCAGTTCGAGCCGGCTGTGACCGTCAGGGGTCTTCAACATCGCGATGTCACAGCGGACGCCGTCGAGTCCGGTGCACTGGTCGGCGAAGAGGCCCACGACCTCCGTCCTGCCCTCCAGCTCCATGCCCAGTTCCCCGAAGAACGCGATGGCGGCGTCCATGTCCTCGACGACGATGCCGACGTTGTCCATCCGCTGAATCGCCATGCTGGTTTCTCCTGTTCCTCGTACGGCCGGTTGAGAGGCGTATCGCCGGAGAGTAGCGCCTAGGAGAAGCCCCCCGGAGAGAGCGAGTCGACGACTACGCTTCCCGTGTGGGCAGCACGGAGATCTGGGACAGGTTGACGTGTCGCGGGCGTCCGACGGCGAAGGCGATGAGTTCGGCCACGTCGTCCCCGGAGGGGATGCCCTCGATGGAGCCCACGGCCTCCTTGACGGCGGCGCTGATGGCCGGGTCCTCGATGTGGTCGCGCAACTCCGTGTCGACGGCGCCGGGTTCGATGTTCGTCACGCGTACGTCGGCGGGGCTGAGCCGGGCCCGCAGATTGCGGGAGAGGTGGCTGAAGGCGGCCTTGGAGGCGGCGTACCCCGCGAAGCCGGGCAGGACGGACTGGGCGGCCACGGAGGAGATGTTGACCAGGTCCGCGTGGCCCCGCTCGGCCGCTGCCGCGAGCATGTCAGGGACAAACACCTCCACGACGGCGAACGCGCCGGTGACGTTCACATCGATCATCCGCCGCCAGTTGGTGCCGACGGACCCGTCCCCGTCCAGGACGTCGGGCAGGGCGAGGCCGGCGTTGTTGACGACGAGATCGACGCGGCCGAGGCGGGCGTGGATGCCGGCGGCGGCCGCGGTGAGCGAGGCGGGATCGGTCACGTCGGTCGGCAGGGCGAGGGCGGTGCCGCCCGCCGCCTCGATCCGGGCCACGTGCTCTTCCAGCCGGTCGGCGCGCCGGGCCAGCAGGGCGACATGCGCGCCCTGCGCGGCCAGCTGGCGCGCGGTCGCCTCACCGATACCGCTGGAGGCTCCGGTCACGACGGCCACCCGGCCCGTGAGGGGGCGGGCGAGGGAGGCGGCCTGCTCGGTGGCCTCGGTGGTCTGGGCGGTGACGGTCATGGTGGTCTCCAGGAAGTGCTGAGTGCTAAGTGCTTGGTGCTGGGTGCGTGTGCACACCGCGTTCGGTGCGAGGCCCTCAGGCGTCTTGCGGTGCCTTGCAGGGCCCTGCGGTGCCTCGCGGTACCGACTCTGAAGGAGATCCACGCGCCCACCCAGGGCTCCGCTCGACCCTGGGTCTGGCAGAACCACCCTGTGACGGACACTTGATCCATGGACTTCCGCACCGAGCTCTCCGCGTTCCTCCGTTCCCGCCGCGCCCGGCTGCGACCGGATGACCTCGGCGTACGCCCGTTCGGCGGCCGCCGACGCGTCCCCGGCCTGCGTCGGGAGGAACTGGCGGACCTGGCAGGGGTGAGCGTCGACTACTACGTACGGCTCGAACAGGGCCGCACCCACAACGTCTCCGATGCCGTCCTGGACGCCGTCGCCAGGGCCCTGCGCCTGGACGAAGCCGAACGCGCGCACCTGGGCCACCTCACCCGCGCCCTGCGCCACCCGGCCTCCACGCCCCCCGACCCGCAGCCGGTCAGGACAGGCGTGCAGGTGCTGCTCACGGCGCTCGGCGAGGTGCCCGCGTACGTACTGGGACGCCGCCTGGACATCCTGGCCTCCAACCGGTCGGCCCGGGCGCTGTTCACCGACTTCGACGCCCTGCCGCCCGGGCAGCGCAACGCCGCCTGGCTGATCTTCCTCGACCCGGCCGTGCGCGGCCTGTACCCGGACCGGAAGGCGTGGGAGGAGACCGCGCGCGGCACCGTCGCGGCCCTGCGCATGGACCTGGGCCGGCACTCCTGCGACGACCGGCTGTGCGACCTGCTCGGCGAACTGTCCGTGCGCAGCGAGGACTTCCGCGCCCTGTGGGCCGAGCACCACGTCGGCGAGCACGCCCACGGCATCGAGCGCCTGCGCCATCCCGCGGCCGGTGAGCTGACCCTGCGCCGCGAGACGCTGCGCCTGCCCGACGAGGGCGACCAGTGTCTGGTCACGTACGCGGCCGAACAGGACACCCCGTCCCACGCGGCCCTCGCCGCCCTCGTGGCGCCTCAGCGCTGCGGTGCGGGGAACGCCACGGGGCTGCGCAGGCCGGAGCGGCCGACCGCGCGTACGCCGAAGAAGACGTTGTCCTTGGACAGGTCGACGGTGTGACGGGTGGCGTCGCCGACGTCGATCACATGGGTCCAGTCGGTGTCGGTCGTCTCGCGCCACACGACTTCGTACCCGGCGAGATCGGCCTCGGTACCGCGCTCCCACACCAGCTCGGTCTCGTTGGTCAGCGCGGCAGTGAGGATCTTCGCGCCGCGCGGGGTGCCGGGGGCCTGGGCGAGGCTCCACAGGGCGGCGGCGTTGACGCGGGCGACGCGCGCGACGAACGGGAAGTCGCAGAACTCCGGCAGGTCCCCGTACTGCTTGCCGTCCTCCAAGCGGACGTCCTGGTGCTGGTGGGCGAAGTCCTCGGCGGGCTCGGTGAACCGGGCGGCGGGGTAGGCGCGTTCGAGGAAGGGGATGTGGTCTCCGCCGCGCAGGTAGCGGTCGCGGCGGTACACGACGCGCACCCGCATCCCGGTCGCGTCGTTCGCGGCCACGTCCTTGACGAAGCGGGCGAGCTGGCGGGCCGGCGAGTCGTTCTCGCCGCCCACCGAACGCCTGACGGCGGCCTCCTCCGGTGTCTCTGATGAGGGCACGCCCTCCGCGAAGAGGCGGATCGTCCGCGGGTCGCGGGTGCCGTCGTCGGCGGTGGAGCTGCCGACGATGTCGTTGGTGAACATTCCCTGGACGTCGGCCTTGCGCTGCTTGAACCGCTCCGCCATGTGCGCCGCGCCGAACAGTCCCTGTTCCTCGCCCGCGACGGCCGCGAAGACGATCGTCGCGCCGACGCGTCGGGTCGCCATGACGCGTGCGAGCTCCATGACGACCGCGACTCCGGAGGCATCGTCGTCGGCTCCGGGCGCGTCGCTCGTGAAGTCCATGACGTCACTGGCGCGCGAGTCGTAGTGCCCGGAGACGACGTACAGGCGGTCGGGGGACACCGAACCGCGCAGGGTGGCCACGACGTTGGTGATGCGCGTCGGAGCGGGGATGCGCGGGCCCGGTTCCTGGACGTACGACTGGAGCTCGACGGTCATCCGCCCGCCCGAGCGCCGCGCGTGGCGCCGCAGCTCGGCGAGGATCCAGTCGCGGGCGGCGCCGATGCCGCGTACGGGGTCGTCCTGCGAGGACAGCGTGTGCCGGGTCCCGAACGCGGCGAGCCGCCGCACCGTCGCCTCGATGCGCCGGTGGTCGATCTCCCGCAGGATCGCGCGCAGTTCACGTGGCGGTTCCTGGGCCGTGAGCCCGCTGCCGTCACGCGCGGCGGCGTGGCCCGTCTGCAGGCCGACGGCTCCGGCCGTGGTGGCGGCCGCGGCCGCGGTCAGGACGGTACGCCGGGAAGTGCCCGTCTGCTGCGACATGCGGCCCATGGTCATGGACATTCCAACGCGCCGCAAGGGTGCGTTCTCGCCCGGCTCTTCCTCGCCCGGCTCTTCCTCGTCCGGCTCTTCCTCATCCGGCACGAGCCGTGTTCACCGAATCCGGCACGAGCCGTGTTCACCGATGGGCGGCCAGCACTGCCGCGAGGCCCTCTTGCAGATCCTTGACGAAATACCCGGGAACCTCCAGCGACGGGAAATGTCCCCCTTTCTCGGGCTCCCTCCATCGGACGATCTGCCGGTACCGCTCCTGCGCCCAGGGGCGCGGACACTTCTCGACGTCGCGGGGATACATGGTGAGTGCTGTCGGGACGTCGACACGGAGTTCGGGGTCCAGCGAGTTGTGGCTCTCGTAATAGATGCGGGCCGCCGACGCACCGGTCCGCGTCAGCCAGTACAGGGTGACGTTGTCGAGAACGGTGTCCATGGAAATCGTCTCGAACGGACTGTTTTCGGTGTCCGTCCATTCGGCGAACTTGTCGAGGATCCAGGCCAGAAGGCCGACGGGTGAGTCGACGAGTGAGTAGCCGATGGTCTGCGGCCGGGTCGCCTGCTGCTTCGCGTACGCCGCGCGATGGCGCCAGAAATCGCGGGTGTCCTCGGCCCACGCGCGCTCGAGCGTCGTCAGCCCGTCCGTCGTCGCCCCGGGCGGCGCCTCCGCGAACGTACTGTGGATGCCGAGAACGTGCGCCGGGAACCTGCCGCCGAGAACCGTGGTGATATTGCCTCCCCAGTCGCCGCCGTGTGCTGCGAACCTGCTGTAGCCGAGCCTTCCCATCAGTTCCACCCAGGCGGCCGCGATCTTCTCGGTTCCCCACCCCGTGGTGGTCGGCTTGTCGCTGTAACCAAATCCGGGCAGCGACGGAACCACGACGTGGAACGCCGGCGCGTCCGCGTCCTGCGGATCCGCCAAATCGTCCACTACATCGACGAAACGGACAATGCTGTCCGGCCAGCCGTGCGTCAGGAGCAGAGGAGTGGCATCCGCGCGCGCGGAGCGGCGGTGCAGAAAGTGAATTCCCAGGTCGTCAATGGTCGTACGGAACTGACCGATGCGGTTGAGGCGCTCTTCGAACGGCCGCCAGTCGTATCCAGTGCGCCAGTAGTTCACGACATCGACGAGGTCGGCGAGCGGAACACCCTGTTCCCATCGGCGAGGGCCGGGCGCGGCGCCATGGACCGTCTCGGCCTCCGGTAGGCGCGCCGCGGCCAGTCGCACGCGGAGATCGTCGAGTTCGGTGTCGGTTGCGTGGGTTTCAAATGCTTGTACGTCGCTGGTCGGACGGGGCATGAGACCTCCTGGCCATCGCGGAACCGGCTACGATCTATCGCGAACCGGCAATGACGGTTCTAGCAGGACTCCGAGCCACGCTGCAACCGGCTAAGGTGGTTCCATGCGTGCCGCGTTCCCTGACTTCCGCCTCGGCAATGTGCTGGCGACCAGCTTCACCGGGACTCTGTCGGAGCGTCATGGCGACGCTGTGGAGCGCATTCCCACGCCGGACCGGCTCGTCGACTGGCTGGCGGTGAGCGGCCTCGCCGTGGACTCCTGCACCCCTGCCCAGCTCGACCTCGCCCGGGAGCTGAGGGAGTCGATTCACGCCGCCGCGACTGCGGCCGCGCTCCAGGACGCTCTCCCCGCTCCTGCTGTCCACGTCATCAATGACCGCAGCACCCAGGGGCGTGCCGCGGCGATCCTGACGCCCGAGGGCAAGCGGCGCTGGCAGCTCGGCTCGGCTTCCCGCGTGGAGGATGCCCTCAGCGTGATCGCCGCCGACGCGGTGAGCATCATCGCGGGCGAGCGAGACGGAAGACTGGCCCTGTGCGCATCGCCGACCTGCCGAGCCGCCTTCCTCGACACCAGTCGAAGTCGCACCCGCAGATGGTGCGACATGAACACGTGCGGGAATCGTCAGAAGAAGGCGCGCTTCAACGCCAACCAGCGCAAGAAGCCCGGCTCGGCTGACTGATCATCATCCGCGGCGCGGGGGAGCGTCTCTGCTCGCGGCTCCAGTCTTCGGCCCGCTGACTACTGCTGTCCGCAGCGTTGGCCTGTGCGCAAGTTCGCGGTGGCGGCGGCAATCACGGTGCTCAGCCTGTCCCGCGCGTCCACCAGAGCGCCGATCCGGCCGTCGATGCGATCCCGTTCCGCCGAAAGCCGGTCGAGCAGCTCGGGCGTGGCCTCACCGTTCACGACGCACGGCAACAGATCCGCGATCGACTTGCTCGGCAGCCCGGCCGCGTACAACTGCTGGATCAGCCGGACACGGTCGACCGCGCTGTCCGGGAACTGCCGCTGGCCGCTGGGGCTGCGTCGTGAGGTGAGCAGATTCTGTTCCTCGTAGTAGCGCAGCGCCCGGACGCTGACGCCTGCTCTGGTGGCGAGTTCGCCGATACGCATCATGTCTCTCCGATGTGAGCCGGGCCACTCTGCTTGCCTCTGACGTCAACGTCAGGTTTTAGCGTATCCCGTGACGGCTCACCTCCTCCGTGAAGGCGAGGAGCAAGGCCGTGCCCCCCTGCCCCGCCTGCCCCCCTGTACGACAGCATCGCCATCGGAAATGCGAAGGAAGATCCGCCCATGCCGGCATCAGACGCGGTGACCACGAACGTCGCCATCACTGCCCCCTCCCTCACCCCTGCTCCCGCACTCCTCCCCGCCCCCGTCGTCTCGGTGAAGCCAGTGATGCTGGAAGTGCCGGGCCGCGGTGAGGACTTGCAGGTAAGGATTTCCGCGCCGACAACCGGGAGCGAACTCCCGGTCGTCGTCTTCTCGCACGGCTTCGGGTCGTCATCGGACGGCTACGGTCCTCTGGTCGATTTCTGGGCTGCTCACGGTTTCGTGGTGATTCAGCCCACCCATCTCGACTCCAGGACCGTGGGCCTTTCCCAGGACGATCCCCGCACACCGCGGATCTGGCGTCTCCGCGTCGACGACGTGAAGCGCATCCTTGACCGGCTCGATCTGCTGGAGGCCGCCGTTCCCGGTCTCGGCGGACGCCTGGATCGAAGCCGCATCGCCGCGGCCGGACACTCCTTCGGCGGCCAGACGGCGGGCAACCTGCTGGGTCTGCGCGTCCTCGATCCGGTGAGCCAGAAGGTGGAAGACCTGTCCGACCCGCGGATCAAGGCGGGCGTGCTGCTCGCCACGGCCGGTAGGGGCGGAGCCGACCTGACACCCTTCGCGGCCGAGAACCTCCCGTGGTTGAAGGGGCCGGACTTCACGCACATGACCACACCGACCCTCGTGGTCGCGGGGGACAGGGATGACCTGCGGATGTCCGTCCGAGGGCCGGAGTGGCTCACCGACCCCTACCACCTGAGCCCGGGACGCAAGAGCCTCCTCACTCTCTTCGGGGCGGAGCACTCCCTCGGCGGAATCACCGGCTACGAAGTCCGGGAGACGACGGACGAGAACCCCGAACGCGTGGCCCTGATCCAACGGGTCACCTGGGCCTACCTCCACCACGCACTCGGCATCGAGGACGCCGACTGGATGGCAGCGCAGAAGGCGTTGTCGGAGAGCGCCGCCCCCATGGGGCGCATCGAATCCAAGTGCGGACGTCCACTCAGGTGAGGAGTTGCGCGAGCCGGGCCATCTCGGCGGGTGGGTCGACCACGGGCTGGATGAGGAGTTCGTCGACGCCGGCCTGTTCCAGGGCGGTGATGCGGGTGAGGAGGTCGTCGCGGGTGCCGACCAGGGCCAGGGCGTTCATCAGCGAGGGCAGAACCAGGTCCCGGTCCTGCGGCGCGATGCGTCCGAGGTAGCCGGGGTAGAGCTTGATGTGGCGGTCCGGCGCGGTGGGGGTAGTACCGCGCCGGTCGAGGAGCCGCCGCACCGCATCGCGTTCCTCGGGGCCGAGTTGATCGAAGAACGGGGATGCGTCGGCGGCTGTGTCGGCGGCGAAGGCCAGCAGCGACAGGACGAGGTGACCCGTCGCGTCCCGGGCCGCGTCGCCGTCGGGATCCTCGTCCTCGTCGAGCAGGTGGAGCGAGGTGAGCACGTAGGACTTCGCCCGGGACTCCATGGGGGAGTCGGGGTCGCGGCGCGCGTCCTGGGCGGCGTGGCGGCGGGTTTCGTGCAGCGCGTGCCAGGCGGTGGGGTCTAGCATGCCGACGGAGATGAGGCCGGTGCCGCGGCGGCCGGCGACGGCGGCGGCCTTCGGACCGAGCAGCGCGGCCACGACGAACTCGATCGGGTCCGCGGTGTTCACCTGCGCCCCGGCGTGCAGGAACCGGATGTCGCGGATCCGGTCACCTTCGCGGTACTCGGTCGAACGTCCGGCGCACAGGTCCTGCAGTGCGGCGGTGAATCGCTCCAGCCTGGCCGTCGTGGTCGGCCGCATGCCCAGGGTGCGCCGGGCGGTGTTCCCGGTGCCGACGCCGCAGCTGATCCGGCCCGGTGCCAGGGCGTTGAGGCTGGCGAGCCCGCTCGCGGCGGCCGGGGCCGAGCGCAGCGCCGGTGAGGTCACGCAGATGCCGAGCCTGATGCGGCTGGTGGCCTTCGCGCACAGGCTCAGGGCGACGAAGGGGTCGCCGTGGACCATCGGGGTGTCGTTGACCCAGAAACTGTGCAGGCCCAACTCCTCGGCCCGAGCAGCGAGTTCCTCCACACCGGGCCGCGCGGCGACAACGACGCCTGCACGCATCAAGCCTCCAAGGCATGAGGATCGACTCGAACCTGCTCAGCATGGCAGGTCCCGGCGCGGAGCCGTCGTGGAATCGCGTCATCTTGTGGCCCGGCAAGCTCACACTGGGGTATCGAAAACCGGCCAGGTCTGCCCTCACCGCTTCGACCCGGCAGGTGACCGCACCCCGAGTTCGTCGTAGGTTCAGACGTCCGGCGTCCCGGTCCCGCTCGAAAGGAACGCTGTGAACGTGCCACCGCCCTCCCGCCGCGCTGTCGGCTATGTGGTGAGCGCGGTGCTCACCATCGCCGGCGTCGGCGTCGTCTTGATCACCGTGTTCGGTGGCAGCACCACGCCCGACCCCGAGTCGTCCCGAGCGCCCACTGCCCACTCGGCCAAACCCACCAGCAAGACGGAGAGCGGCCCGAGCGCCGCCCCGACACCGGCGAAGAGCTGCCTGTTGTACGACTTCGAGTGCCAGGCCGAAGGCGGCTCCGCCGCCGTCCCCCGGCAGCCTCCGGTGCCGCCCGACAGCACGGTCGGCACCAGCGGGAACGGCCGTCTGACCGGCGACACGGGCTGACCCGGCTCGGCCGGCACGTCGGCTCTGGGCACCACTGCCGCCAGGGCGGGTCTCTGTTACACACCTGTGCCAATTCGTCCTGCAACGAACCATGGGTCTGGCTTGTCTAGCAGGTGGAGTCCGACCCGCGGACGAATGACGCATGCCGCGTGACGAATGAGGAGTGGACAGCAGTGGGGGACATACGCAGATCAGGAGCCGTGGCTCTGGGGATCACCATGCTGGTGGCCCCGCTCACGGTGGCGGTGGGCACCGGCAGTGCTCAGGCCGCATCGTGCTCGACGCAGACCGGGCCGTACCAGAAGCAGGTCGAGAAGTTCCTCGGCCGCCCGGTGGACGGCAAGCAGTCGCCGGCCGACTGCAAGGCCATCAAGGCCTTCCAGACGAAACACAAGATCAGCCCGAACGCCGGGTACGCGGGCAGCGTCACCTGGGGCGTCATGAACCTCATGAACAAGCAGAAGGCGGTGGGCGACAACCCCAACAAGGCGGGCAAGTGCCCGACCGACAAGGGGCGCATCGCCTGTGTCGACCTGACGCTCCAGCTCAGCTGGATCCAGGACGGCAAGAACCTCAAGTACGGTCCGGTCCCGGTGCGCACCGGCCGCAACGGCCACGAGACCCGCACCGGCCTGAAGAAGGTCTACTGGCGCAACATCGACCACGTGTCGAGCATCTACCACGTGCCGATGCCCTACAGCCAGTTCTTCGACGGCGGCCAGGCATTCCACTCCGTCGGCATCAGCGTCTGGTCCCCGCCGGGCTCCCACGGCTGCGTCAACATGACGAAGAAGGACGCCGTGAAGTACTGGAACATGCTGCGCAAGGGCGACGACGTCTTCGTCTACGGCCGCAAGCCGGGCACCTGATCCACGGCGGCGACACAGGGCTCACGGCTCAGGACGGAACGACGGCATAGCTGAGGTCCTGGGCCGTGAGCGAAGTGGGCGCCAAACGCAGCCACATCGTGCCTCGTTCGCTCGGATCGTCATACAGATAGCTCACGAACCGCGCATCCCACAGGGTTTCGTCCGCTCCCAGATAGCGGGCCAGTTTGCGACGCCCCCTCGGCACGTCGAACGGCACCAGCGCAGCCTGCCCCCGGGCGATCACCTGTTGCACACATCCCGTCAAGAGATCGCACTCGTCCACCACGAGCGCCACGCTCGGGTCGTTCTTCACGCGGTCGAACAAGCGGGTCCACGGACCCGTCAGCACCCAGAACGCGCCGTCCTCCCACAGGAACCAGACCGGGCGCACAGTGGGGCCGTCGGTGGCGATACGAGCGGTGAGCGGCCGCTGCAGGAACGTATACACGTCGAAGCTGTGAGATGTCACGTCGCCAATCTTCTGGTGCCGCGCGCCTCTTGCCCACCGACCTGCGACCTAGGACCACATCACCTGTCAGACGCGGCGTCGGCTTCTTTGGCGGCTCGCTCGATCTTCGCTCGATGCGCCTCCCAGAAGGCCATGTCGCCCTGCTGGGCCGCGTATTCGGCTGTTGTCCCTGTCGAGCCGTCGAGCTGTTCACGCAGGATGTCCGCGTGTCCGGCGTGCCGGCTGGTCTCGATGAGCATGTGGACCAGGATGTTGAACAACCGCACGTCGGGGCGCGGCCACCACGGAACGTGACCGGGGGAGTCGATAGCGAGGCCCATGATCGTCGCGTCCGAGTGCTCCCACACCCGACGGTAGCGGCCGGTGATCTCCTCGCGCGTCTCGTGTTCGGTGGCCCACATGTCGGTGCCGCGCTCGGCGTCGTCGTCCCATCGGGGCAGCGGCTCGGGGAACGGCCGGTCGAAGACCTCGCCGAAATACCGGGACTCCCAGATCGACAGGTGTTTCACCAGGCCCAGGAGGTTGGTGCCGGTCGAAGTGAGCGGGCGTCGGATGTCGTACTCGGCGAGCCCGTCGAGCTTCCAGAGCAGCGCCTCGCGCACCACTCGCAGGTCGTTGTGCAGGTACTCTTTCGCGAAAGCATCGATCATGTGAGACGACTCTGCCACGATCGGCGGCGGGCCGATGCATAGGCCGATGCATGGGTCGATGCACGGGCGATGTAGACCGTGACGCGACGCCGGTGACATGCCGGCGCCGCGTGCGCGTGCCGGCGCTATCGGCGAATGACCGAGCGAATCCAGGAGAGTTGCTGGGACACCTCCCCGGCCTCGGCGCTCTTCTCCCGGTCGGAGCCGTTGAAGACGCCGATGAGGGTTTCGGTGCCGCGCGGGCCGACGGTCATCACCGGGCCTCCGGAGTCGCCCCCGGCGGGAATCCCGGACACCTTCTTCATGCAGAAGTCGGGGCCGCCCGGCGCGGTGTGGCCTGCGCACAGGGGGTCGTTGGGCCGGACGACCTTCAGGTCCGACTGCTTGAGGACGGGGGACTGGCAGGCGCTCTCGTCGGTGGTGCAGGTGGCACCCCAGCCGTACACCCGCACGGCCTGCCCGCGGTGGACGCCGACGGTGGCCAGGCGCGCCGTGGGGATGTTCATCGGCGGCACCTTGACGAGCATCATGTCGGCGTGCGCGCTGCCCACGCGCTTGCCGCGGATGGGGCGGACCGTGGTGCCCCTCCGCATGTCGAGCTTGCCCACCCGGAAGGAGATCCGCTTGTCGGCGACCGGCTGCGCCTGCTCATAGAAGCAGTGCGAGGCGGTGAGGATCCACTGGCGGGCGACCGCGGTTCCTGTGCAGGCCGGTTTGCCGTCAACGAGCATGCGTACCGCCCACGGACCGTAGGTGCTCTTTGATCCGCCGATTACGGCGAAGGCCGGAGGGGACGACATGATCGAGCCCGTGACCAACACCAGGGCGGTCAGCAGCAGTACACGAAAGCGACGCATTGTGCAGAACAACTCCTCTCAGAGGGGTACAGCCGTACAGGTAGTGAGAGCCCCTCCTGAGCAAAAGCGTTCCGTGCTGGCCCTGCGACATCAGGGCATCAGGGCAGCGGAGGGGTGGGCCTGGGCCCTCCCGTGTTGAGAGAGCTGTCGCGGCGCGGCGCCGTCCACGTACCGGTCACCACTCTGTCCACCGCTGTTCATGAGCTGCCGGGCAACTCCGTTCTCAGGCCTCCTGTCTAACCGGGTGACCAGAAGCACCACCGCACACGTGCACCCTGAAAGGTCACTTCCGCATGCGCATTCACCGGACCATCGCCGCCACCGCCACCCTCGCCCTGACTCTCGGTACGGCCGCCTTAACGGCGTCGACCGCCCAAGCCACTGCCCCGTCCGCCGCTCGGGCCACGGCCTCCGTCGTCGTCGCGGACGGCGAGCTCTGGTACAAGGCGGCGCCCGGTCAGCAGAACAAGGTGACGGTCGACGAAGAGATCGACCACCGCGGCGAGCACGACTCCTACTACGTCCTCACCTTCCACGACCGGTACGACATCGCCATCTCCGCCGATGCGGCGGAGTGGGACGAGTGCGTGTACCCCGAGGAGGGTGACCACACCGCCGTACGCTGCGCGGTGAAGATCCCGGAGAACTCGGACGACTCCGACAGCTACGACATCGACCTCGGCGACATGGACGACACCGCGACCCTCTCGCTGGACAGCCAAGCCTGGGCCGGGATCTACGGCGGCAAGGGCAACGATGTCATCAAGGCGTCGGAGTCCGCGCTCCTGCACGGCGGCGACGGAGACGACCGCCTCGACGGCGGTGGCGGTCCGATGGGCTTCGGCCCGTGGGGCGACGCCGGGAACGACACCCTCACCCGCTGCAGCCAGGACTGCTTCGGCGGCCCCGGCAACGACTCCCTGACCGGCACCGGCGAGGAGAACACGCTGCACGGCGAGGACGGCAACGACGTTCTGCACGGCAAGGGCGGCGCCGACGTCCTCTACGGCGGCAAGGGCAACGACAAGCTGTACGGCGAGGCGGGCGACGACACGCTGTGGGGCAACAGCGGCGACGACGTCCTGTGGGGCGGCACGGGCACCGACAAGCTGTCAGGCGGGCCGGGCCGCAACGAACTCCACCAGGACTGAACCGCACCCCGAGCCAGGATTCCGGCCACTCATAAAACGCGGGTTGCTCCTCGACCCTGACACACCGCCGCCCCGGGTGAACAACTCCCCGGGGCGGTAAGCGCGTTGCTGGTGCCGCTGGCGTGCACCACCTGTTCGCATTGCGTATGTCGACCATCGCTCAACGGACCATATTCAGCCAACATCCAGCCCAAATGCTGACATGTACCTGGCTCGAATGGCACGCTTCCCCGCAACACGCTGCACGTACAGCAACACGCTGCACGCCCGCATCGCGTCTTTTTCTGCCTCGGGCGGCCCTCCATGCCTCCCGGGCCCCCACAGATGGAGCCTGCGTGACCTCTCACATATCCCGTAAGCGTTCGACACTGACGATCGCCACCGCCGTCGCCGCCGGAGCGCTGCTCACCGCCGGACTGACCACCGGCGCCTCCGCCCAGCCGGACAACGACACCGAGCCGTCCGGCTCCCCCGTCGCCCTGTCGGCCACGGCCCGCGCGGACCTCCTCCAGGACGCGACCGCCGACAGATCGGCGACCGCCGACAAGATCGGCCTGGGCGCCAAGGAGAAGCTGGTCGTCCGCGACGTCGTCAAGGACGCCGACGGCACCACCCACACCCGCTACGAGCGCACCTACGAAGGCCTGCCCGTCCTCGGCGGCGACCTCGTCGTGCACGCCGCCAAGAGCGGCAAGGTGAAGAGCGTCACCAAGGCGACCGAGGCCACCGTGAAGGTCGCCTCCACGGATGCGAAGTTGGGCAAGTCCTCGGTCGCCAAGTCCGCCGAGTCGTCCGCAGCCAAGGCGAAGACCGCCGAGGCCGACGCCCAGTCGCCGCGCAAGGTGATCTGGGCCGCCTCCGGCAAGCCCGTCCTGGCGTACGAGACCGTCGTCACCGGCGTGCAGAAGGACGGCACCCCCAGCCGGCTGCACGTCATCACGGACGCCGCGACCGGCAAGAAGCTGTACCAGTACCAGGCCATCGAGAACGGCACCGGCAACAGCCAGTACAGCGGCAAGGTGAAGGTCGGCTCCAAGAAGGTCGCGAGCGGCTATGAGCTGACCGACAAGGCCCGCGGCGGGCACCGCACCTACGACCTGAAGCACGCGGAGAGCGGCGCCGGCAAGCTCTTCAAGGACGCCAACGACGTCTGGGGCAACGGCAAGCCCTCGAACGCGCAGACCGCCGCCGTCGACGCCGCCTACGGTGCCCAGCTCACCTGGGACTACTACAAGTCCGTGCACGGCCGCAAGGGCATCAACGGTGACGGCAAGGGCGCGAGGTCGCGGGTCCACTTCGGCAACAACTACGTCAACGCGTTCTGGGACGACAGCTGCTTCTGCATGACGTACGGCGACGGTGAGGGCAATAAGAAGCCTCTCACCTCGATCGACGTCGCGGCGCACGAGATGACGCACGGTGTCACCTCGGCGACCGGCAACATGGAGTACAGCGGTGAGTCCGGCGGCCTCAACGAGGCCACCTCCGACATCTTCGCCACCGCCGTGGAGTTCAAGGCCAAGAACCCCAAGGACGTCGGTGACTACCTCATCGGCGAGAAGATCGACATCAACGGCGACGGCACCCCGCTGCGGTACATGGACAAGCCGAGCAAGGACGGCGGCTCCCTGGACAAGTGGAGCACCAACGCCGGGAACGTCGACGTCCACTACTCCTCGGGCATCGCCAACCACTTCTTCTACCTGCTGTCCGAGGGCAGCGGCAAGAAGCGGATCAACGGCGTCGAGTACAACTCGCCGACCGCGGACGGTTCCAAGGTGCTGGGCATCGGACGCGGCAAGGCCGAGAAGATCTGGTACAAGGCCCTGACGACGTACTTCACCTCGACCACCGACTACAAGGCGGCCCGTAAGGGCACGCTGAAGGCGGCGAAGGACCTGTACGGCTCCAACTCCACCGAGTACAAGCGCGTGGCCGCCGCCTGGACCGGCGTCAACGTCAAGTAACTCCTGAATCGGTCAAGTGAGGGGCGGCGTCCGCAACGGACGCCGCCCCTTTTGGCCTGCCGTTCACGCGCCGTAGGCCGAGCCGTCGGCCGACTGTCGTTACGATCATGGCCAGGCGGGCACCGACCGATGCCCGCTCTCATGAAGCGCACCGAGCGCTCCAAAGGTGGGGGCAACACCTGATGACAAGAACCAAGTTCAGTCGTACCGCGACGGTGACCGTGACCAGTGCGGTGTTCGCCGCGCTCGGCGCGACGACGGCCGTGGCCGAGCCCGGGAGCGGCTCGCAGACCGACCCGGCGCCGGTGCGTGCCGCCCTCGACCGCACCGTCGCCGCGGGCGCCCCCGGCGCCTTCGCCGTCGTGCACGACCGCGACGACGCGGGCCGGGACCTGCGTGTCGCCGTCGGCAAGTCGAATCTGAACGGCACGGCGATGAAGACCGACCGGCGGTTCCGGGTGGGCAGCAACACCAAGATGTTCACGTCCGTCCTCGTGCTGCGCCTCGCCGAGCAGGGACGCATCGACCTGGACAAGCCGCTGCGCGACTACCTCCCGGCCGGCACCCTGCCCGCGGACTGGGACATGACGGGACGCCAGGTCCTCCAGCACCGCTCCGGGATCTTCGACCACACGAATGACCTCCTGGAGCAACCGGGGGAGGAGACCACCAGCGCGTTCGAGCAGCGCATCCGCAACACCGTCTACCGGCCCGCCGATCTGGTGGCGCTTTCGGTGAAGCACGGCAAGCAGTTCACGCCGGGATCGCGCTACTCGTACTCGAACACCAACTACGTCCTGCTCGGCATGGCCGTCGAGCACGTCACCGGCACGTCCTATGCGCAGGCCCTGCGCAAGCAGATCATCGAGCCGCTCGGTCTGCGCAAGACGTCCTATGTGGTTCCCCGCAAGACCATCACAGGGGCGCACGTCACCGGCTACCTGACGAACGACGATCGCACCAAGCCGCTGTTGGACTCCACCGAGCAGAACGGCTCCTGGGTGGGCTCCGCCGGTGCCGTCATCTCCTCGGCAGCCGATCTGGACACCTTCCTGTCGGCGCTGCTCGCGGGCGGCGCCGGCGGTCTGGTCTCCGACGAGTCGGTACGGCAGATGACGACCGCGCTGCCCACTCCGACGGCGAAGGTCTCCTACGGGCTCGGGCTGCGCGAGATCACCCTGTCCTGCGGGAAGGTGTACGGCCACGGCGGCATCGTCCAGGGCTACCAGACCCAGTCCTTCGCCACCCGCGACGGCCGCCGCACGGTGGTGGCCTTTGCCAACGCCTCCAACAACAGCGGAGTCACCCAGGCCCTGACCAACACCCTCGAACCGGCCTTCTGCGGCACCAAGCCCCCTGCGGCCGCGAAGTTCAAGCGCTCGCCCGCCCCGGCTCCCGCTTCCGTTCCGGTGGTCGACGACACCCGGTTCTGACCCCGGCTCGGCCGTGTGCCGAACCCGGTGACCCGTCTGGCCGGCCCGACCGTGCCGGCAAGTCGCGCGCAGCCAGCCGGACGACGAGCTGGGCCTCCCGCGAGGACGCCCACCTCGCGCGCAGCCAGCCGGACGACGAGCTGGGCCTCCCGCGAGGACGCCCACCGCCGCCGGGGAGACCTGCCCGAAGAAGTAACCCCGGCACGCCGTCGGCTCCCAGGCCACCCTTCCTTCTCGGAGGGTGGCCTGTCTGACTTACCCACACCACCCGTACGCAGCGTCCGGGGTCTCGTGCGCCGTTGCCTCACTCGCGCCGCGCCCGAATGGAGCGACTGGACAGTCCGCGCGAAGGGCACCTGAGCGGCCGTTCGGGTGCGCATAGTTGCACATGTTGCAACCAACCATGGCGTGACCGGCAGTTCGGACAGTTTTCTCAATGAAGCTATTGCGTCACCCCTGACCCGCTGGGCTAATGTCGTGATCGATCATCGTTCGATGCGTCTTCAACTTCCTTTGGGACAAGACCAGTTGGTGGAGTGTGGCCATGAGAAGGACAAACAAGACAAACGGCTCGGATGAGGCGAATCAGGGTGGAGCGCTGGGTCGAAGATCCCTTCTGACCGGCGCCGCCGCGGTCGCCGGGGGAGCGGCCCTGACCACCGCCCCGCCCGCGGCCGCCCAGACACCCGCGCGCCCCGGGGGCGTTGCCGCGGCCGCCGTCGCCACCGGCCCGCAGACCGCCCCCGGCACGCCCGACTACATCACCGTCGCCCCGGGCGACGCCCGCTTCCCCGACCTGGTGCGCGGCATCAACCAGCGCTGGGTCGCCAAGCCCGACTACGTCCGCCTGGTCACCACCACCGCCCAGGCCGTGCGGGCCGTCCAGGACGCGGTCGCCGCGGGCAAGCGGCTGACCGTCCGCAGCGGCGGGCACTGCTACGAGGACTTCGTCTTCAACAAGGACGTCCAGGTCGTCATCGACATGTCCGGGATGACCCAGGTCTACTACGACAGCGGCAGGAACGCCTTCGCCGTCGAGGGCGGCGCCTCCAACCTCCAGATATACGAGACGCTCTACAAGCTGTACGGCGTCACGCTCCCGGCGGGCTCCTGCGCCTCCGTCGGCGCCGGCGGTCACATATCCGGCGGCGGTTACGGCCTGCTCTCCCGCCTGCACGGCCTGACCGTCGACCACCTCTACGGCGTCGAGGTCGTCACGGTGGACAAGAACGGCACGGCCAAGGCCGTCGTCGCCACCCGCGACTCCACCGACACCGCGCTCAAGGACCTGTGGTGGGCCCACACCGGCGGCGGTGGCGGCAACTTCGGCCTGATCACCCGCTACTGGCTGCGCACCCCCGGCGCCACCGGCACCGACCCCACCAAACTGCTGCCGAAGCCGCCGTCCGAGGTCTTCGTCCACGCCACGGCCTTCCCCTGGAAGGACATGACCGAGGCGTCCTTCACCCGGCTCCTCCAGAACTGGGGCACCTGGCACGAGCGGAACAGCGCGCCGGACTCCAAGTACAACTCCCTGTTCGGCCTGCTGAAGCTGAACCAGCGCGCCAACGCCGAACGGTCGGAGATCGTCCTGCTCACGCAGATGGACGCCACCGTCCCCGACGCCCAGGCCCTCCTGGACGACTACCTGGCCGCGGTCTCCGCGGGCGTGGGCGTCACCCGCCGAGCGATGACCCAGCGGTCCGGTGAGCACGCGGCCATGCCGCAGTTCGCCAAGCCGCGCACGCTGCCCTGGTACATCGCCACCGACTACCTCAGCGGCGGCAACCCCACGCTGTACGGCAAGTACAAGTCGGCATACGCGCGCAAGGGCTTCTCCGCCACCCAGATCAAGGCGATGTACAAGCACCTGACGCGCACCGACTACAGCAACGGCGACGCGCTGCTCCAAGTCGACTCGTACGGCGGCCGCATCAACAGCGTCAAGCCCGGCGACACCGCGGTGCCGCAGCGCGACTCGGTGCTCAAGCTCCAGTACCAGACGTACTGGACCGACCCGGCCGACGAGGCCAGGCACCTGGCCTGGATCCGCGACTTCTACAAGGACGTGTACGCGGAGACCGGCGGCGTTCCGGTGCCGAACGACATCAACGACGGCTGCTACGTGAACTACCCCGACAAGGACCTCGGCGACGCCGCCTGGAACACCTCGTCGACCGCGTGGAACAGCCTCTACTACAAGGACAACTACGCCCGCCTGCAGAAGGCGAAGGCGGCCTGGGACCCGAAGGACATCTTCCGGCACGCCCAGTCGGTCCGCCTGCCGTAACCCGGCACACGCCCCTGTGACCACTGCTCCTCTTCGAGGGCGGTGGTCACAGGCGGTCCGGTCGCTCCCGCAGCGCGCGGGTGCCCGGAGCGCAGCTGCTCCTCAGCTCGTCGAGTTCGGCGGCCGTCAACTGCTTCTCGGCCGAGCCGCGGCGGCCGGCGTCGAGCCGGGCACACGCGCCGTCCAGCCACTGAGGGGACGGCTCGACGCCGACGAACGCGGCGAGGCGGGTGAGTTCCTCGCGCGGCGCGTCGATGAGGTCCTCGTAGGCGAGCGTCATGCGCCGGTCGTGCGGCAGGTCGTCGAGGAATCGGACCCCTTGGGTGATGAGCTCGGACCACAGGGTGCCGAAACGGCGCAGAGGGATGTCGCGGTCTCGTACGAGCGCCGGGTCGAAGCGGTCGTCGAGCAGCGGTGCGAGTTCCGGGGGCAGGGCCCGCACCTGCTCGGCCGTCAGGTCGGCGAAGCTCTCGACCCCCGTCCGTTCGCGGATCTCACGCAGCAAGGCGATCACGCGGTATCCGGGATGGCGGCTCATGGACAGCGCGCAGTCCGGCCCGTCCCGGAAAAGGTGCACGAATTTCGCGTACGGGAAGGCCGCGCGCAGCCCCGGTGCCCAGCCCGTCGAGTAGCCGGAACGCTCCACGACGTGGGAGCGGCCGAACCGTGCGCCGAGCCACGCGAAGAGCGCCTCATGGTGTGCGGCGGCGGTGCGGTCGGGCCAGCCGAGGACCGCCGCACGGATCTCGTCGAGCAGGCCGTCGGGGTCGGCGGTCAGGTGGGGCAGCACCATGAGGGAGAGCGCCGGGATGCTCGTGGTCTCGGCCGCGTACCGCCCCGGGCGGCGGGTGTAGAGGAATTCCGGCATCAGCACCCCGCTGCGGATCATGTTCGCGAAGTACGGGGTGGGCCGGAAGAGCGCCTCCCAGAACTCCGCTCCCGACACGGAGCCTGCAGGGAAGGCCGCGTCCCCGACCGAGGCCATGTATTCGTTGAGGCTGAGCACGTCGGGGTGGCTGTTCAGGATGCCCGACAGCGCGGTGGAGCCGCTTCGGCCCGTTCCGATGACGAAGGTCAGACTGCGCAAGGTCACTTCCCGTCCGGGTCCGGTTCTTCGAATGTGTAGCCGTACAGCAGGATCAGTTTGACCGTCTCCAGGGCCAGCAGACGGTCCGTCTCCTGCTCCTCGTGCGTCAGGTCGGCGTAGGGCACCAGCAGCGGATGCGTGCGTCTGCGGTCGCTGCGGCGGCGGCCGTGACGCCAGCCCTCCGCCAGCCGCTGCCGCGCCCAGTTGTCGTGCGCGTGCTCCGCGAGGACCTCGACCAGCGCGTGCAGGCTCTCGGGGACCTCCACGCCGTCGGTCTCGGCGGCGGCCGGTGCCCAACTCCCTTTCTGCGTGCGGGCGTTCCTGCGCCCGCGGAAGTTCATCCGGCCCTCCTCGGCGGGCTCGGCCACGCCCGTCGGATCGCTTCGACGAGCAGTGTGGCGGCGGCATCGGAAGCGTACGCCCTCCACAGTTTGTCCTGGTCAGGACGGTGCGAACCGGTCCCTGCCCCGGCCCTTTCCGTACCCGCCACCCCGCACACCAGCGAGACGGGGACATGGGTGCGACCGGCGCGGCGCACGTGGGTGACGGCTCCCGCCGCGTCGGAGCCGTCGAGCTCCACCGCGGCAAGATCGGGCCACGTGTCGAGCAGCGAGCGCAGCGCCGGGTCCGCGCTCCCATCGACGGGGGAGTCACCTGAGGCGACGGCACCGACGAGGATGCCGGGCCCGCTCTCCCGGGGCGGCGTGGCGGGCGGCTGTTCATAGATGTTCGCGGCCCAGGAGGCGTGGTTGAGGTGCATGCTCTCACCCAGGGCCATAATCCCCTCGTGGGCCAGATGGCTGCGGTCGGTGCGCGGCAGACAGGCCTGGTCGAGTTTGTCGAGGGTGTAGCCGTGGACGCGGCTGGAGATCACGACATCGCCAGGGGCCAGGTTCGCTTCGAGGCCGCAGCAGAGACCGACGAAGACCACCGTCTCCGGCCGCCACTCCTCGATCGTGGCGGCGAACGCGCCCCTCACACCGTCCGGACCGCAACAGGGCTCGGCCAGCACCAGTTCGTACGCGGTACTGCGGCCGACCGCCTCGACTCCGGCGCGCAGCCAGGTGCGGCCCGCACCACGCCGCACGGACTCCACCCGCGCACCGGTGGTCTCCACATGCCGGCGCAGCGCCTGATGCGCCTCGGGCAGGAGGCTGATGACGGCGATGTCGGCGTGCCGCCCGGCCGCGGCGCCGCCCGGTGACAGGGAGCGCCCGGGATGCAGGCGCTCCCGGAGCCTGCGGCGCTCGACGAACTCACGGTCGACGTCCTGGCCGATGACGGCGACCTGTTCGTCGCGGCCCAGCAGGTCGACGGACCGCCCCTGGAAGCTGACCTGCCCGGCGACCCCGGCCTCCAGGAAGTACGGCAGGATCACCAACTGGCCGTCAGCGCGCAGGCGTTCGGCGATGCGGTACTCCTCCCGGCAGTACTTGCTGTCCCAGTAACGCTGGCTGATCAGCGGGACGAAGACGCGGCACGCCGCGACGTTCGCCGACAGCTGGCTGTGCCAGTCCGCGCCGAGCTCGATGGAGTTGCGGCGCAGATAGTGGAAGTAGGGGAGGTTGTGCAGTTCGAAGGCGCGGCACACCTGTTGCGCAAGGGAGTTGTCCTCGAAGGCGTTGCTGAGGAAGACGCTGCCCTCGGCGCGGCCCAGGCTGCGGAAGTAGCCGATGCCTTCCTCGTACGTCTCGAACTCGAGGCGTGGCCGGTAGAAGCGGTCCACGAGATCCTGGAGCCGGCCGCCGAGCTGTTCGGGATGGGACCAGTACACGGCGATGCGGTCGGCCTGCTCGACGGCCCGCAGGGCGGCGCCGCTCAACAGCGGGGACGGGCGGGGCACGTAACTCCCGTCCGGCGGCTCGTGGATGAGCTTGAGTGTGGGGACGAACCGGCCGTGCAGCAGCGGGAAGACCCAGTCCGCGGCGCGCGGCGAGGCCACGTCGAGGATGACGAAGTCGCAGGCGTCGACCGCGAGCAGGAACTCGAACACGTCCTGGAAGTCCAGCGGGATCTCCCGTGACGCGTATCCCGCGTGGGCGATCGAGTCCCGGATGTGCGGCAGGGCGGCGCGGTACGCCGGATCGTCCGGCAGGATCAGCCCGACCGTGCCGATGAGCCCCTTGGCCGTATGCCCTTCCGGACCGCTTCGTGCGGCCAACCGCGCGATGGCGGGGCGCAGTTCCTCCGGCCCCGGCAGCCGGCGCCGGTTGAAGACGACGCGCTGCTCATCGGCGACGGGGAAGAAGCCGGCCGAGACGCCGTTCTCCATGAAGACCAGGCGGGGCTTCTTCGCCTGCAGGGCCAGATCGTGTTCGTGGACCATGAACGGCGAGGCCCGGTAACGCCGTTCTTCCTCGCGGCGGGTCACCACGCCCACCAGGCAGGCGCTCTGCCGCATCAGCAGTTCGAGATGGGTCGGGGACAACGGATTCGTCTTCGGGTCGACGGCGAACGTGAAGCCCTCGTCCCAGAAGATGTCCCAGAAGTATTCGTTGAGCTCCCGGTCCTCCGCCCAGTAGCTGTGGCTGAAATAGGCGGGGGTGCGCGCCTGTTGGCGGATACGGCTACTGCCGGACATGTTCCTTTCCCTCCCCGTTTCCGCCGTGGAGTACACCATGGCGGACGGACATGGGCGGACGGAGCCGTGGGCGCTCGCGGACCGCTCACGCCCCGCTGCCGTACGGCGCCGCACGGCTAGACTGGAGCATGCCTTCGTCGCACGAGCCGCGTCCGCTCATTGCCGTGATCGGCAGCGTGGACCCGAGCCGTACGTTCGCCCACCCGCTCGTCGCGGCACACCTCGCGCCCGGGGCCTGCCGCAGCCTGGGCGCGGAGCTCGCCCGCGCGGGATGCGACGTGGCGGTCTTCTCCAGCAGCCCGGAATACATCGAGACCGATGTCGTACGCGGCTACGCGGACGCCTGCACCGAGCGGCTCCCCGGCCGGGTGGCCGCCTACCCGCCGCGCCACCGCGACGTGGACTTCGGTCTGTCGCCGCGCGCGCATGTGCGGGTGGAGATCCTGCGGGACACCAGCGGTGAGTGGGAAGTCGCCTTCTACCGCACGCTCTTGGTGTGCGACGGAGTCCTGCTGATGGGCGGCGGCCAGTCCACGAGGGTGGCGGGGATCGTCGCCCTGTCGCAGCGGCTGCCACTGGTGCCGGTCGCGGCCTTCGGCGGCGGGGCGGGCCAGGTGTGGGTCAACTTCGACCGCGTGCGCAACGACGCGGACGACGCCGACATCCGCCTCATGGGCGACAACTGGACCCCGGACTCCGCCGCCAGGCTAGTCGCCTGCCTGCAGCGCCAGCGCGAGCGGAAACTGCGGCGCCTCGCGGAGGCCGAGAGCGAACAGCACGCGGCGACACGGCGTGCGGCGACCGGGTTGGCCGCGGCGGCCGTGTGCCTGGTCACGGCGCTGACGGGCCTGGTCACGGCCAGTCCGCCACGCCCGGCCCGCGCACAGGACCTGGTGGTCCTGGTGGGCGCCCCGCTCGTCGCCGCGGCGGCGGGCGCGATCATCCGCAATTCCTTCGAGGGCGACGCGCGGTGGGGCCGGGCGTCGGTGCGGGGACTGGGTGCGGGCCTGGTCTCGGTCCTGCTGTACTTCGCCTCCCAGCTTCTGAGCGTGCCCACGCTCCTCGACGCCCTCGACGTACGCCGTCTGCTGTTCTTCACCATCCCGCTCGGCTTCACGGCGGGTTTCACCTTCGACCTCGTCTTCGAACGTCTTCGCGAGGGCACGGTGGGCCCGCCGTCTCCACCGCCCCCGGACCCGATGGCGCCGGGGACGGCGGCGCCTGGGCAGGGGGCGTCGGGGGCGAGGGAGTGAGCGGGCCCGCTGCCCGGGACAGACCCCGGGGGCTGGGTGAGGCCTACTTCTCCCAGCCCACCGTCTCCGGCAGCGGGTTGAGGAAGATGGTCGCGCCCACGTTCGCCAGGCCCTTCTTGACGCTGTACGTCGACGGGCCGCTGTACATCGGGAGCCGGGCGTAGTCCTGGAAGGCCTTCTGCTCGGCCTTGTTCGCCGCCGCTGCCTGCTTGTCCGGATCGGCGATGTCCGCCGTGGCGCGGATCTCCTCGTCCAGCGCCGGGGACCCGGCTCCCGTGAGGTTCGAGTCACGGTCGGAGCAGTACATCTCGCACAGATAGCGAGCTCCGTAGGGGTCCATGGAGCGGTTGCCCGAGAGGAACAGGTCGAACTTCCGCTCGCTGAGGATGTTGGAGAAGTCCGCGTCGTCGGCCTTCTTGACGGTGAGGCGTACGCCGACCGGCTTCAGCATCGCGGTCAGGGCGCCGGCGGTGGCCTTGCCCAGCGGGTCGTCGCCCAGCAGCGTGTAGCCGACCTCCAGCTTCTTGCCGCCCTTCTCCCGGATCCCGTCGCTCCCCGGCTTCCAGCCCGCCGCGTCGAGGTCCTTCTTCGCCTGCTCGGGCCCGTACTTCAGGACGGCCGAAACGTTGTCCTCGTACCCCTTCTGGAAGCTGTAGAGCAGCCCCGAGCCGGGCAGCGGCTCCTTGTAGTCCAGCCCCTGGAACTGGATCTTCGCGATCTGGCTGCGGTCGATGCTCTCCTGGATCGCCTTGCGCACCGCCTTGTCCCCGAGAACCGACGACTTGGTGTTGAAGTAGAGCGAGTACACGAACGGGCTGCCACCGCTCCGGATCTCGGTGCCCTTGAGCCCCTTCACCTGCTTCAGACTCTCGGCGTCGACCGCGGAGACGTAGTCGAGCTGACCGTTCTTGAACGCGTTGACCGCCGCGGTCGACTCCAGGTTCACGTAGACACGCTTGTCGAGCTTGCCCTTCCTGCCCCACCACTTCGGGTTGCGGACGAAGGTGATGTTGCCCGAGTGGGTGTCCCACTTGCCGACCGTGTACGGGCCCGCGCCCCACTCGGGATGCGCCTTCTTCACGTACGCCTTGTTGAAGTTGTCGACCTTCGCGGCCTTCGGATGCAGGAACGTGGTGAACAGGCTCGGCCAGGAGGCGTTGACGCCCTTGAAGGTGACGACGGCCTGCTTGTCGTCCTTACCCCGCGCGACCTCGGTGATCTGGTCGTAGCCGTCCGTGGCCGAGGCCGCGTAGTCCTTGTCGGTACCGTTGTTGGCTTTCCACGTGGCTCTGATCGCGGTCCAGTCGATCGGCGTTCCGTCGTTGAAAGTGGCCTTCTTGTTGATCGTCAGGACGACCTTCTGGTTGCCGCCCTTCACGGACACCTTCACATCGCTGAAGTAGTCCGGGTTGTAGCGCACTTCACCGGTCGGCGAGAAGGTGATCGCGTTCGCGTTGTACCAGGCCCACACCCGGGTCGCCGTCAGGGTGCTGTTGACGTTGAACGGGTTGCCCTGCTCGTCGAACGTCCCCGCCGTCGTGTAGGTGCCGCCGTCCTTGAGCTTGTCGTACGCCGTCGGGTTGTAGTCGGCGGCTCCCGACGCGGCGGACGGGGTCCCCTTCCCCGCCGAGCCCGCGGCGCCGTCACCGGGCGAGGACTGGCACGCGGTGGCGGTGACGGAGATGGCTGCTATGAGGGCGACGGGCAGGGTCAGTCTTGCGCGCATGGGAGAGCGTCCTTGTGTTGAAGGTGGGGTGGGAAATGGAGTGGGAGCAGGGGGAGTGGGTGCGGCTCACGCGGCGTGGCAGGCGTACGCGTGGCCCGGCTGGCCCGGTACCGGCGTGGGCATGGGGCGTTCCGTGCGGCACCGCTCCCGGACCTCGTCGTCGGCGAGGCGGTACAACGGGCAGCGGTCGATGAACACGCAGCCGCGCGGCAGGTCCGTGGCGCTGGGCTGCTCGCCCTTCAGGACGATCCGCTCGCGGGTGCGCTCGCGCTCGGGGTCGGGGACGGGGATCGCCGACAGCAGCGCCCGCGTGTAGGGGTGCTTCGGGTCGGAGAAGAGCGTCTCCGTGTCGCCGGTCTCGACGATGTGCCCCAGGTACATCACCGCGATGCGGTCGCAGATGTAGCGGACCACGGCGAGGTCGTGCGCGACCATGAGATAGGCGAGGCCCAGCTCGCGCTTGAGCCTGCCGAGCAGGTTGATCACCCCGGCCTGGACCGATACGTCCAAGGCGGAGAGCGGCTCGTCGAGGGCGAGCAGTCTCGGGTCCGTGGCCAGCGCGCGGGCGATGCCGACGCGTTGGCGCTGGCCGCCCGAGAGCGCGGCGGGGAAGCGGTCGCTCACCGTGGGGTCGAGGCCGACGAGCGTCAGCAGTTCGTGGACGCGGGAGCGGACCGCGTCGCGGTCGCGGCCGACGACCCGCAGGGGTTCTGCGAGCAGCTCGTGGACGGGCAGGCGCGGGTCCAGCGCGCCCAGCGGGTCCTGCATGACGATCTGCACGTCGTGCCGCAGGGTGCGAGCGTGCCCGGTTGCGGAAGGAGCATCCGACGTACCGGCGTCCGTTGCGGTCGTCGCGCCGACCTCCCTCCCCGCGATCTCGATCCGGCCGCCCTCCGGCCGTCTGAGCCGCAGGATCTCCATCAACGTCGTCGTCTTGCCGCTGCCCGACTCGCCCACCAGGCCCAGCGTCTCCCCGGCACGCAGTTCGAAGCTGACACCGTTGACCGCGTGCAGGGTGCCGACCCGGCGTTTGACGAACGCGCCCTTGGTGACGGGGAAGGTCTTGACGAGGTCCTCGACGCGCAGCACCACATCGCCGAGCTCGGTACTCGCCGTGCCCGCCCGCCGGTCGTCGACGGGTGTAACGCCTCCGGCCGGGTCCAGGGTCCCGTCGGCCACCTCGGCCGCGCGCAGGCACGCCACGTCCCCGTGCCCCGTCACGTGACGCAGCTCGGGCTCCTCGGTGCGGCAGGCGTCGAGCGCGAGTGCGCACCGGCTCGCGAAGGGGCAGCCGTGAGACAGACGCGCGAGGGCGGGCGGCTCTCCACCGATGGGGACGAGTGGGCGGCGCACCCCGCCGTCCACGGTCGGCACCGCGGCGAGGAGCCGCGCGGTGTACGGCATCGTCGGCCGACGGAAGAGGGAGCGCACGTCCGTCTTCTCCACGAAGCGGCCCGCGTACATGACGGCGACGTCGTCCGCGTGGCCGGCCACGACGCCGAGGTCGTGGGTGATGAGGACGAGCCCGGCGCCGGTCTCCTGTTGCGCGAGGCGCAGGACGTCGAGGATCTGCGCCTGCACGGTGACGTCGAGTGCGGTGGTGGGCTCGTCGGCCACGAGGACGCTCGGCCGGTTGGCGATCGCCAGGGCGATGACCACACGCTGGCGCATGCCGCCGGAGAACTCGTGGGGGAAGGCCGAGGCGCGGTTGTGGGGGTCGGGGATGCCGACGAGGTCGAGCAGTTCGACGGCTTGCTTCCAGGCCGCCTTCTTGGACAGGTCCTGATGGACCCGGAGTGCGTCGGAGAGCAGTCTGCCCACGGAGAAGATGGGGGTGAGCGCGGACAGGGGGTCCTGGAAGACCATGCCGATGGATTTCCCCCGTACCCGAGACAGCGCCCGGTCGTCGAGGCCGACCAGGTCCTGACCGCCGAGCAGGACCTGACCGTGCAGCTCGGCGGTGGGCGGCAGCAGGCCCATGACGCCCGTCGCGGTGGCCGACTTGCCCGAGCCGGACTCGCCGACGATGCCGAGGGTGCGGCCCGGCAGCAGATCGAAGCTGACGCCGCGCACCGCTTCGACGGGCCCCGCCTCGGAGGGGAAGGAGACGCGCAGGTCGCGCACGGAGAGCACGGGGGCGGTGCCGGTGGGGGAGGCCTTGCCGTCGAGCAGAGGGGTGGTGAGTGTCATCGTCGGCCTCCCGCCGCGCCGGTCACAGAGGTGGGGTCGAGGGCGTCGCGCAGCCCGTCGCCGATGAACGTCATCGACACGGTGAGCAGGACGACGAGGGCCGCGGGGAAGGCGAAGAGCCATGGGGCGCTGGTGACGGTGGTCGCCCCGTCGGCGAGCATCGTGCCGAGGGAGACGTCCGGGGTCTGGACACCGAAGCCGAGGAACGACAGCGCGGTTTCACTGAGTACGGTCGCGACGACGCCGAGCGTCAGGTTGACGATGAGTAGGGAGCCGAGGTTGGGGATGATGTGACGCAGGATGATGCGCAGCGGGCTCACCCCCATGAACTCCGCCGCCGTCACGTAGTCCCGCTCGCGCAGCGAGGTCGAGACGGACCAGATGACGCGCGCGGTCGACATCCAGCCGAACACGGTGAGGACGACGATGAGGACGCGCCAGTCACCGGCCAGCCGGTTGGAGACCAGGGCGAGGATGAGGAACGAGGGGACGATCAGCAGGAAGTGGATGACGGCGAGCGTCAGCCGCTCCACCCGGCCGCCGAAGTACGCGGCGCCGGAGCCGATGACCGCGGCGACGACGACCGTCAGGACGGACACGCTCACGGCGATCACGAGCGAGCGCCGCAGTCCGTGCACCGCACTGGCGTAGATGTCGTTGCCGCCCTGGTTGGTGCCGAACCAGTGCACGTCGCTCGGCGGCTGGGTGAGGGCGGTGAAGTCGGCGTCGGTGTGGGTGTAGGACGTGAACAGGCCCCCGAAGACGCTGAACAGCACGAGCAGCCCGAAGATCACGACGCCGGCGACGGCGAGGCGGTTGCGCAGGAAGCGCCGCAGATAGAGCCGGCCGCGCCCGAGCTCCGCGTGCGGCCGGGCCGTATCGGTCCGGGGCGGGACGGCATCGGTCACTGTCGCCATGTCAGTTCACCCGCACTCTCGGGTCGAGGAAGACGGTGGCGATGTCCGCGAGGATCGCGCCGATCGCGGTGAGCACCGCGGCGAACGCGGCGGTCGCGACCGTGCCGTGCACGTCGTTCTTGCTGATGGTCTGGATGAAGTAGCGGCCCATGCCGTTCCAGCCGAAGATCGTCTCGGTGATGATGGCTCCGGTGAAGATGGCGGGCACGCTGAACGCCACGGAGGCCGCGGTCGGGATCAGCGCGGCGCGCAGTGCGTGCCTGCGGACGGCCTGGCCGCGGGTCAGGCCGGTGGCCTGGGCCGTGCGCACGAAGTCGGCATTGATCGTGTCGAGCAGCAGCGAACGCTGCGTCAGGTGGTAGCCCACGTAACCCATCAGCGTCAGGGTGAGCGTCGGCAGGATCAGATGGAGGAGACGGTCACCGATCGTCGGGAGCAGTCCCTCGACGTTGGGGGAGCTCTCCCCGGCGACGTAGAGGAAGTCGAGGCCGGCGTGCTGGTTGAGCCAGATGGCGACGAAGACGACGGCGAGTGCGGCGACGGACGTCGGGACGTTGAACACCGCGATGGAGACGGCCTGTGCGACGCGGTCGGCCAGGCCGTACTGGCGTGCGGCGGTGTAGACGGCGAGCGCGACACCGATCACGACGGACAGGATGGTCGCCGTGACGACCAACTGGGCGCTGACCAGCGCGCGGTGGCCCACCTCGCCGTTGACGGAGACGCCGGTGGGCGACCTCCCCCAGTCGAAGTCGAGGGTCACGGAGGTGAGCCAGTTCCACCACCGGTGAACGAGCGGCTCACCGGGGTCGAGGTTGTACGGGGCGAGGGCCCGCGAGATCTGTGCCTCGCTGCGGGCGGGGCGCAGCTCTTTGAAGTTCGACCGGGGGTCCAGAAACCAACTGGACAGGAAATAGGTCGCGTTGGTCGCGACCACGATCATCAAGAGCCAGCCACCCGCCTTGCGCACTACATAGCGCATGGGGCGGCCCACCCCCTCACCACATGCGTGGGGTGCGCCGGTACGGCGTCGGAGAGACAGGTCGAGTGCATGGGTGGTGGAGCTTTCTGCGGGCGAACGGGTACGGAACGGTGCCGCGAAGGGGCGAATGTCAGCTTGGTCCGTACTAGGTGGTCACACCAGGTTGTGACCGGTCCCGCCATGAGCTCGCAACGTTGTCGTTGAGCCCGCAACATTGCTGTACGGCTCGCAATGCGGCCGCAACAAAATGATCTTCCCTTCAGGGGCTGCGCCCGGCACCGATCGACGGCGCAACTGCGTGGAAGTCGTGAAGAGTTCGCCCTGGATCTTCAGAATTCGGTCACGAGAGCGGAAAACTCTGAGGCTCGCTCGGATCTTTCGAACAGACCGGGCGCCGACCCCACGATGGGAGACCGATCAACGATGTTCAGTCTGGTACGGAGCAGAGCGCGGACGGCCGCGCTCGCCCTCTCGGCCGTCGCGGCCCTCGCCTTCGGCACGACCGCCACGACCGGCGCGGCAGCGGCCCCCGCTCCCGCCCCCGTCCCCGCTGCCGCGAAGCAGGGACCGACCTCGGTGGCGTACGTCGAGGTGAACAACAACAGCATGCGCAACGTCGGCAAGTACACCCTCGCCAACGGCGGTGACAACGTTTTCGACGTCGCCGTGATCTTCGCAGCGAACATCAACTACGACACGGGTACGAAGTCGGCGTACCTGCACTTCAACGAGAACGTCCAGCGCGTCCTCGACAACGCCGACACCGAGATACGGCCGCTGCAGGAGAAGGGCATCAAGGTCGTCCTCTCGGTGCTCGGCAACCACCAGGGCGCCGGCTTCGCCAACTTCCCCTCGCAGAAGGCGGCCTCCGCGTTCGCGAAGCAGCTGTCGAACACCGTGACCAAGTACGGCCTCGACGGCATCGACTTCGACGACGAGTACGCCGAGTACGGCAAGAACGGCACCGGCCAGCCCAACGCCAGCTCGTTCGTGCACCTGGTGACGGCGCTGCGCGCGAACATGCCGGACAAGATCATCAGTCTCTACAACATCGGTCCGGCCGCATCGCGCCTCTCCTACGGCGGCGTCGACATCTCGTCCAAGTTCGACTACGCATGGAACCCGTACTACGGCACCTGGCAGGTCCCGCGCATCGCCCTGCCCAAGTCGAAGCTGTCACCGGCGGCCGTGGAGATCGGCGGGACCTCGCAGAGCACATCCGCCGCCCTCGCCCGCCGCACCGTCGCGGAGGGCTACGGCGTCTACCTGACGTACAACCTCGACGGCTCCGACCGCAGCGCCGATGTCTCCGCATTCACCAGGGAGCTGTACGGCAGTAACGCCGTCTACACGCCGTAGGAGGACCGCGCGCTCCGCGCTTTAGACAACGATGTCGGGGCGCGGTCGTGCGGCCCTGGGGGCGTCTCACTTCACGCCGAGCGGGACGCCCCCCGCTTAGCCGAGGGCTCGGTGAAGTCCGGTCAGCGCAGGGTGCGCACGAAGACGTCTCCGATGAGGTTGGTGTCGTCGGGGACCAGACCGGGGTGGTAGGAGCTGAAGACGGCCGTCGACTCGTCCGTGCTCAGTGCCGCCCGGGCCACGGTGACGGGCCTGCCGTCCTGGCCGGGTGAGAGCAACTCCTCGTGGCCGGTGCGCGGATCGCGCAGGATCAGGCCCAGCGTCGTGCCGTTCATGTCGGCCGTGTTGAGGAGCAGCTTCGAGCCGTCCGCCGACAGATCCGACACCTGGGTGAGATCGGTGGGGGAGTGGCCGTCGTACCGCTGCACTGTGCCGGTGCGCAGGTCACGGACGAACGCGTTCCAGGACGTGCCGGTGTCCCCGTTGGGGTCGGTGCCCGGGACCAGGTTGGTGGCCACCGAGTTGAAGCCCACCTTGGATCCGTCGGCGCTCAGCACCGGAGCAAGCGCCGACCTGTCGGCCGGCGCCCCGTTGTGGGTGACATCGGCCTGCACGGTCCGCCCGGTCACGCGGTCGTACACCAGAATGTCCGCCTGGTCGTCGTCGGACGGCCCCGAATAGCCGACCCGGTAGGCCACCTTGCGGCCGTCGGCGCTCATGGAGATGTCCTGGCAATCGCGGTTCGTGGAGGGGCCGGCCCGCCACAGCTGCTGGGTCCGGCGGTCCAGGAGCATGATCCGGCAACGGGACGTGCCGTTCTCATCGGCAGCGGTCTTGGCCACGAAGGCGACATACCGCCCGTCCGCGCTGAGCGGGGCCGCGCCGAAGGTCGCGCGGTAACCGCCGTCCAGCGCGGGCGCGACGGGCTCGATGCGCCCGGTGCGCAGGTCCATGGCATGGACGGAGTACTTCTGGGTCGCGGCCGAGTACGACGTGAACGTCAGGTGGTGCCCCGAATCGGACACCCGGGGCAACATCGTCGACTCGCCCGGCAGCTCCACGCGCTTGAGGGGCGCGTCGGGAGCCGTCCGGTAGAAGACGTTGTTGGGCATGACGGTGCCGGGCACCAGGTTGGTCGCCGACGACATGAAGGCGACGACGCGTCCGTCCGCGCTGACGGTCGGATCCACCGAGTGATGGTTGCCGCCGGTGCCGTCGGGTGCCACGCTGATCCGTTCGGTGCGTGGGGCCCGGTCGTCGCTCGCCGCCCCCGCGGGCCAGGCGAGACAGGTGACGGCGGCCGCCAGGGCGGCGGTCATGGAGATACGTAAGGAAGGTCTCATCAGGTGGTCCCCCTTCGGCCGAGGGGGCCGCAGCCACCCCGCGTGCCTCGCTGGTGCCTCTCCCGGCAACGCCCCGGCACGGTCTGTGCGGAGGCTCACGCGATGAAAGCGCGGAGTGCGCCGTGGGTCAATGCATGCGAGGACGACTTTCGATGGTGCGATGCCTCGGTCTGTGGCGGCGTCCTTCCCTCCGCGTGGCACTCAGTGCCATAGTGCGGGGATGAACTCTCCCATCGAGTCCGGGACGTCGCAGGCTTGGGCGGCACTGGGTGCCGATGCATCGCTGGTCGGCCGGGTGTCCTACGGAGGCCCCTCCGGCGGACTGCCGGCGCGGTTGCCGGTCATGGAGCTGGCGCGGGCCACCGTCGCGGTGTGCTCGCTCGCGGCTGCCGAGCTCGCGTCCGTACGCACAGGGCGCCCCGTGCCACGTGTGCGGGTCGATGACGAGGCGGTCGCGACGGCGTTCCTCAGTGACCGGTTGGTGCGGGTCGACGGGCGGGCGTGGTCGACCTTCTCGCCGCTGTCCCGCTTCTGGCGGGCGACCGACGGCTGGGTTCGTACGCATGCCAACTACCCGCACCACCGGGCCCGGTTGCTCGCCGCCCTCGGAGTGCGGGAGGGCACCGGCGAGGACGCGGCGGACACGGTGGACGCGGTGGGCCGGACGATCGCGGGGCTCACCGTGCTGGAGGTGGAGGAGGCGGTGTACGCGGCCGGCGGCCTCGCCGTCGCGGCACGCAGCCCCGAGGAGTGGACCAAGAGCGAGCAGGGGATCGCCGTCGCGGGGCAGCCGCTGCTGACGACGGCGCGCATCGGTGACGCTCCGGACCGGATGCTCGGTGGGGCCGCACTCCCGTGCGCGGGGCTGCGTGTCCTGGATCTGACCCGAGTGCTGGCCGGACCGGTCGCCACCCGGACGCTGGCGCTGCTCGGCGCGGACGTGCTGCGGATCGACGCCCCCCAGCTGCCGGAGAGTCAGGAAGCCCACAACGACACAGGGATGGGGAAGCGCTCGACCACCCTGGACCTGGGACAGCCCACCGACCACAGGCGCTTCGAGGAACTGCTCGACGAGGCGGACGTGGTGGTCACCGGCTATCGGCCGGGCGCGCTGGAACGGTTTGGGCTGACGCCCGAGGCGCTCGCCGAGCGCCGCCCGGGCCTCGTGATAGCCCAGCTCTCCGCGTGGGGGCGTTACGGTCCGTGGCACGAGCGGCGCGGTTTCGACAGCCTCGTCCAGGTGGCCACCGGCATCGCCGAACTGGAGGGCTCGCCGGACTCGCCCGGTGTGCTGCCCGCCCAGGCGCTCGACCACGGCACCGGCTATCTGCTCGCGGCCGGCGTACTGCGCGCGCTCACCGAGCAGCACCGCACGGGCGGCACCTGGCTGATCCGCCTGGCCCTGACACAGACCGCGCACTGGCTGGTCCACGATCTGGCGCCCGCAGCACCTGCGGCACCCACGGCACCCGCAGCGCCTGCTCCGGGCGAGGGCGATGAGGGCTTCGACGCAGAACACTGGCTGACCGAGACCGACAGCCCCATGGGCAGACTGCGACACGCGCTGCCGCCGCTGTGGTACGAAGGAGGCCCGGTGAACTGGCGACGTCCGTCGGGCCTGTGGGGGACGGACGCCCCGGCCTGGAGCACCGCCTGACGGCAGTCACGACGGCAGCGACGACGAGAACGAGAGCCAGTCCACGGGGACTCAGGCTTCCACGGCCGGCCGTCGCTCTGTGCCACTGTCGCCGCGCAGGCGCCGGCGCAGCGCCGCGAGCCTCGGATAGCGCTCGCTGTGCTCCGCCGAGCGCCGGTCCAGCTCCTGCAAGAGGCGCTCGGTGCGCTTGTCGAGGTCCAGCTCATCGAGGATCCGGTCGACCTCGGCGAGCAGCGCGCCGTGCAGCTGCCACTGCCTGGGGTGCTCCTGCACGTCTTCCAGCAGCATCTCGGCGACCCGGTCACGGGTGACTCGACTCGCGGCCAAGGCGGCGGTCAGCCGCTCCTCGGCCTGCTCCGCGTTGGCGGCCACCTGGGTGGTGATCAGCCGGGCGAAGCTCTCGATGGCCTCGGCCAGTTGCTCGAACAGCTCCTGGAGGCCGGCCGACACGTCCGGTGGGAACAGTGACTCCTCTGTACGGAACTTCGCCAGGTCGGTGAGGCTCCGGGTCAGCACCCGCAGTACCACCGCACAGATCTCCAGGGTGTCGAGCCCTGTCCGTAGCACCACTCGGGACAGCAGCCCTTCCCGTACGCGCGGGTTCATCCGCAGGCTTTCCTCCGCCTGCCGCAGCGAGGCGTCGACCTCCACGATGTCGTGGTCGAGGCGCCGCGCCTCGTGCAGCCGGGCGGCCGCGTGCGGGAAGGGGAGGTGGCCCTCGGCGATCTCCGCGCCCATGGTGCGGAACATGTTGCCCATGCCGCGCGCCAGCCCGTCGATGGAAGCCCCCGCCGACTGCGTCCACACCGGGGGAGCGAACAGCAGGTTGAACAGCAGGCCCACCCCGGCGCCGATCAGTGTCTCCAGGACCCGGTGCCAGGCGGCCGACGTGGCCTGGGAAACCCCCAGGACCAGCATTGCGCTGATCGCCACCTCCGGCACGAACTCGTTCACTCGCACGAAACGGCCGATGATCAGCGAGGTGAAGATCGTCAGTCCCAGGCTCCACCAGGTGAGTCCCACCAGGGTGGTGAAGCCGATGGCGATGAGGACACCCACGACGACGGAGTTCACGCGCCGGATGCCGGTGGTGAGGGTCGCGTACAGGGTGACCTGGACGACCAGGAGTGCGGTCAGCGGGGCCGTCAGGGGAGCGGGTTGCGCGGGGAGAACCATCAGGGCGACGACGAAGGAGATGACGGCGGCGGCAGTGGAGCGCAGCGTCTGCACCGCGACGGGCTCGGTGGTCCGCCGCACCAGTTTGATCACAGGGGCTGATACGTCCGGCATCCCCTTCACGTGCCCGATCATGAGCCTCTCACCACACTTCAGCACCGGGAACCCCTCGGACGCCGTTCTGCACCACCAGTCACGTGGCACGTCCGTGGGCCGTGTGGGCAGGGCGGGCATCGAGAGCCGTGGCGTCCTCAGGCCGTGCGGGCGCGGAGCCGGCGCAGCATGCGCGGGTCTTCGAAACCGACCGAGCGGGCGGCGGCGTCGATGGTCGCGCCGTGGCTGATCAGGTGTTGGGCGCGTTCGAGGCGGAGGGTCTGCTGGTAGCGCAGCGGGGTCAGCCCGGTGGCGCGGCTGAAGAGGCGGGTGAGGGTGCGTTCGCTCACGCCGACGGCCGATGCCAGGGCGGGGAGGGGGAGCGATTGGTCGAAGCGGGCGTCGATGAGGTCCTGGGCGCGGTGCACGGTGTCGTCGAGATGGGACCGGTGCCGGAGCATGGCGCTGGACTGCGGCTCATGGCCGTTGCGGCGAGCGTAGACGACCATGTCGCGGGCCACCTGCGCCGCGACGGCAGGGCCGTGCCGGGTGGCGACCAGGTGCAGGGCCAGATCGATGCCGCTGGCGATGCCGGCCGAGGTGATCACCCGGTCGTCGGCGGTGAACAGGACGTCGCGGACGACCACCGCCCCGGGGTGGCGCAGGGCCAGCTCGTCCTGCACGTCGTGGTGGGTGGTGCAGTGGCGGCCGTGGAGGAGACCGGCCTGGCCGAGCGCCTCGGCTCCGCTGCAGACGCTGGCCACGGTCCCGCCCATGGCGTGGTGGTCCCGGAGGACCTGCAAGGAGGCGGCGCCGATGGCGGGTGCGTCGGCCAGGGCGGTTGTCCGCCAGCCGGGCACCACGATGAGATCCTCGGGCCCGAGCTCGGGCCAGTCGAGTTCCGCCACCAGCGGCAGCCCCTGGGCGGTGGAGACCCGGGGCTGCTCGGCGACGTACGAGAGCGTGTAGGAATGCCCGAAGCCGGCGGCCGTGGAGAAGACCTGCGCGGGACCTGCCAGGTCCAGGAGGTGGACGCCGGGCACGAGGAAGAAGACGATGTGACTCACGATTCGGTCATCATGACGGAAGTCCCGCGGCTGCCTCCAGCCGGTCGACCGTCGTGATGGTGGCGAAGCGTCCGGCGAGGGCGTACTCGGTGCGTCTGATGACCTCTTCGGCGGGCAGCGTGCGGGGATCGGCCAGCAGTTCGGCGATGCTCTGGTCGGCGGGAGCGTCGCGGTGGGGGATGGGGTTGGTCGCGGTCGCGTCGATGGCGACGGTGACCCGGTAGCCGAGGTCGCCGGCCACACGGGTGGTGGTTTCCACGCACTGCTCGGTGCGGATGCCGCACATGATGAGTTCGCGGATGCCGCGCTCGGTGAGGAGTTGCTGCAGGTTGGTGGTGGTGAAGGCGTTGTGCGAGGTCTTGTGGATCAGCGGCTCTCCATCCGCCCTTTCCAGCTCCTCCATCAGCCGCACATGGCCGAGGGCCGGGTCGAAGACATCGCCGGTGCCGGGCTCGGAGTGCAGCACCCACACCACCAGGTCCCCCGCTCGGCGGGCGAGCCGGACCAGTCGGTTCACCTGATCGGTGATCTTCAGGTCGGAGGTGGTCGCCCAGAGCGGGCGGGCGCGGAAGGACTCCTGGACATCGATGACGATCAGTGCTCGGTTCATGCCCCAAGCCTGAGCCGCCGGGCGGGGCGGCAACAGGCCGCATCGGGTCCCGAAGCGGACCGATTCGGTCAGCGTGTGCAGCCCCGCATGTGCAGTCCCATATGTGCAGCACCCGGGCGCCCGCCACCCCTGGGGGTCACGGGCGCCCGGGCGTCGTGCGCGTGTCGCGGCGGTGTCAGCGGACCGTCACCGTGAAGACGGGCGACAGAGTGGAGCCGCTCTGCATGCGCAGCTCGTTCTTGCCCTTGAGGCCGAGCTTGACGCGCAGCGTGTACGCGCCGGACTTGTTGACGGTCGTGGAGGCGGGCAGCGTCTTCCACGTGCCGTGCTGCTTCTGCTGCAGGCCGACCTTGGCGCCCGCCTTGATGCCGGTGGCCTTGCCGCTGACGCGCAGCTCCTGCCATGCCTTCACGGAGGTCGCCGAGGGCTTGGCGGTCAGCGCGGGCTTCACCGCGGCGGTGGGGCTGTTCTTCTGGGTACCGAGGCTCTTGCCGGTCTTGACGTCCCAGATGGCGTACGGCGTGCCGCCGCCCTGCGTCTTGCTGTACAGGCGCTTGCCGTCGGCGCTCAGGTGCAGGTAGATGCCGTCGTTGACCGTCTGGCCCGGCTTGAGGGCCTTGCCGTTGTAGTACGGCTTGCCATCCTTGACCGGGATGGTGACGCCGGCACCGATGTCGATCTTCACGGGCTTGGCGGCGACGCTCCGCACCGCGGCGGGCCGCTCCGTGGCGGGCGCGCTCGCCAGAGCGGCTGCCGCCGGGGCCAGGAGCGCCGTACCGGCGAGGACCGAAACGGTGGCAGTACGCAGGGCGCTGCGGCGGTGGGTGGTGTTACGCATAGCGTGGTTCCCCTTCACGGTCATGGATCTGTTCGCACGCACGGCACGGCTCCGCTGGTCGGGCGGCGCCGCACCGGGAGCTGTCCTGTTTGCCCTCGCCGTCCGTGCTGTGCGGTGAGTGCTTAATCAACCTAGTTCAACCGTCATGGCGGTTATCCGCAGTTCATGTAACAGCACCCCATAGATCACCACACGGTCTGCCATCGCGGCGGCGGAGCGAACAAGCGGGGTTCGGTCTCGGTGACGTGGTCCGGCGTCATCGGAGGAGGGGCTTCAGCCACCGGGAGGCGTTTCTGGCGCTGGTGAGGGGTGGTCCGCCGCGGTGCGCTCTCCTCGTAGGTGCGGCGCGCGTGCGTTCAGTTGCGCCCAGATGGTGTCGGCGCGCAGCGGGAGATTCGTGCAGCGGATGCCGGTGGCGTCGCGGAGGGCGTTGGCCAGGGCGGGGGCGACGGGGTTGAAGGCGGCTTCGCTCGCGGGTTTGGCCGCCTGGAGTCCGCCGGGGGAGGACGCGGGCACGAAGTGGACGTCAGTGTGGGGGACATCGGCGGCATGGGGGATCGGATAGGTGCGCAGTTCCTGCGTGATGACGCGGCCGTGCCGGTCGGTTCGCAGTTCTTCCATCAGCGTGGTGCCGATGCCCTGGGCGACGGCGCCTTCGATCTGGCCGCGCAGTTGCCGGGCATCCAGGACGGTCCCGGCATCGCTGGCGTGGACGGAGTGCAGGAGGGTGACCAGGCCGGTGTCCGGGTCGACGGCCAGGCGGATCCACTGGGCGTTGGAGGCCAGGCCGGGGGCCCCGCTGTCGGCGCAATGGGAGGCCGTGGCGGTGAGTTCGTGGCCGGCCTCGCACAAGGCGCGGTACAGCACGGGCAGGGGCAAGAGGCGGCCGTCGCAGTCGACAGCGTCTTGGCGGAGGCGGCAGTTTTCCGGGGCGGTGTCGGTGTGGGCGGCTGCGGCTTCGAGCACGGCCGTGCGCAGGCGGTGGCAAGCGTCGTGGACGGTGCGGGCGGCGAGGGTGGAGCCGGTGGAGACGAAGCCCCCGGTGTCGTGGGAGAGCAGATCGGTGTCGCCCTGCCGGACATGGATCCGGTCGACGGCGGTGGCCAGTGCGGTGGCGGCAATCCGCCGGTGCACGGTCGTTGCCTGGCTGCCGAACTCCGGCGCACCGGTGCACAGGTCGTAGGTGCCGTCTGCGCGCAGGGTGACAGTGACCTGGGTGACATGGCCGTCGGAAGGGAGGGTGTGGGTGACGGTGACGGCCATGCCTTCCCCCACCAGCCAGGACGGTTCCGGAAGCGCAGGGGATGCGGCCTTGTGTCGGGCGCGGGCGGCTTCGATGATGTCGAGGCAGCCGGTGATGCCGTGGTCGGCGACGGGCGGCGTGCCGTCGGCCGCCACAGCGGGTGCGGACTGTCCGGAGCGCAGGTAAGCCTTGCGTCGCAGGGCCAGAGGATCGAGGCCGGCGGTGCGGGCGAGTTCGTCGAGGGCGGACTCGACGGCGAAGGCGACCTGGCCGATGCCGTAGCCGCGGAAAGCGCCCGCCGGCACGCTGTGCGTGTACAGCGCCCAGCCGTCAACCATGATGTTCGCACAGTGGTAGAGGCTGAGGGTTTCGGTGCAGGCGCGGCGCAGGACGGCGGGGCCGTGATTGCCGTAGGCGCCGGTATCGCACAGGACGTGCAGCCCCAGGGCGGTGAGTGTGCCGTCCCGACGGGCAGCGATCCTCACCCGGACCTTGAAGGGGTGACGGGTCGTGGCCGTGAACTCCTCGGCCCGGGTGTACTCCAACTGGACCGGCCGTCCTGTGCGTAGCGTGGCGAGGACGGCGATGTCTTCGGTGAGCATCTCCTGCTTCCCGCCGAACGCGCCGCCCAACCGCGCGGCCGTGACCTGTACGCGCTCCAGCGGCAGGCCGAAAACAGCGCCCAGAAGCCGACGGGTCAGGTGGGGGGCCTGGGTGGCGGTGTGGACATGGAGCCGCCCCGTGCTGTCTTCCCAGGCGCGGGTGGCGTGGGTTTCCAGCGCGCAATGCTGTACCCGGTGCGTGCGGAACGTCCCCTCGTAGGAATGGTCCGCCTCGGCCAGTGCGGCATCGAAGTCGCCGGTGGCGGTGTGCAGTTCGTCGACGATGTTGCC
Organism: Streptomyces sp. NPDC018029; assembly: GCF_044327655.1. Lineage (NCBI taxonomy): Bacteria > Bacillati > Actinomycetota > Actinomycetes > Kitasatosporales > Streptomycetaceae > Streptomyces > Streptomyces sp. NPDC018029. Next base: position 158,268 of record NZ_JBIRFV010000016.1, read on the forward strand.
GCCGGGGTGTACGTGGGGGGCGTCGGGCGACAGAGCGTGGTCCGTGTCGGTGACAGCGGGCAGGATCCGATAGGTGACGCGCACACGGCGGCAGCCCTCGTCGGCTGCGGCTTCGCTGTCGGCCACCACCGCGGCCACGCGCTGGCCGACATGGCGCACGACGTCGTCCAGGACGCGGGTGTCGGCCGGGTCTTCGTCGGCGTGTTCGTGCAGCGCGGTGGAGAAGCGGATCGTGGGCGCGTCGTGGTGCGTCAGGACGGTGTGGACGCCCGGCACGGCAAGGGCATCGGCGGAATCGATGGCGGTGATGAGGGCGTGCTGGTGCGGGGAGCGGACCAGCTTGACGTGCAACAGCCCCACAGGGTCCGGGTGGTCGAGGGTGAAGCGGGCCTTGCCAGTGACAACGCCTTCAGTGTCGGTCACTCCGGCGGCAGAGGTGTCTCCTGCCACGGTGGTGGCCGACTCGTCCGCGGGTTGGCCTTGCTGCGTTGACTGGATGGCTTCCTCGATACGCCGGTAGCCCGTGCAGCGGCACAGGTTGCCCTTGAGGGTTTCGGAGAGTCCGGTGGTCTGGTTGTCATCCCTGGCGGCAGTGGTCATGACGAACCCCGGGGCGCAGTAGCCGCACTGGAAGGCCTGGGTGGCGGCGAAGGCCCGCTGCACGGGGTGCAGCGGGCCTCCCTCGGTCAGGCCCTCCACCGTCGTCACCATGCGCCCCGAAGCACGTACGGCCGGGTAGAGGCAGCTGTGTACGGCCATGCCGTCCACATGCACGGTGCAGGCGCCGCAGTCCCCGCTGTCGCACCCCTTCTTGACCCCGAAGCAGCCGCGCTCACGCAGATATGTGCGCAGGCACTGCCCTGGGGCCGGGGGCTCGGATACGAGCCGGCCGTTGAGCCTGATGGGAAGGTCCATGTCAGTGCGCCGCCTCAAGTTCGCGCCGCACTTCGTCGGCCAAGTGAACGATGAGGTGACGGCGCCATGCCGGGGCTCCGTGGACATCGTCCACGATCAGCGTTGGGCCGACAGCCTGCTCGATCGCCGCGCGCAGCTCGGCCGCCGTGGGCAGCCGGTGGAAGGCCAGTTGCACGGGGCGTGTGGTCGCCGCGGTGAGCGTGACAGTGAAACGCCCGTGTTCGAGGGCCGATGTCGCGATCACCAGTGCTGCCGAGTGCCCGCCGGGGCGCAGACTCACGCGGCGGAACGCCATCCGCTGGACCAGGCCTGTGGCCGGCAGCCGAAGACAGCGCAGCATTTCACCACGCCTCAGACGCGTCCGGCCGTAACCGGTCACGAAATCGCGCACCGGCAACTGGCGCTCGCGGCCATCGGCGGCACGCAGCACGCACACGCCGTGCAAGGCGGCCGCCATCGACACCATCGGCGCGGCCGGCAGTGCCAGACACACGTTGCCGCCCACCGTGGCCGTGTTCCATACCTTGAAAGACGAGGAGAACGCCCGGCAGCAATCCGCCATCAGGGCGCGTGCAGCGGGCCACGGCCCGTTCGGTCGTACGGCGAAGGACAGCAGTTCAGCTACCGTGCACGTCGCAGCGAGCTCCAGACCGGCCTCACTGACCGCCAGCGGTTCCCAGCCCATCCGGCTCAGATCCCACAGACGGCGGACCCCGGGCCGAGGTGCGGAGAACAGCCAGGTGCCGCCGCCCAGCCACGCGTCCCCGGTCTCCCACCGCACGCCACTGCGCGCGTCGAGCACCGCGCCGACCTCCACAAGATCCATACCCGTCCGCTCCCGCCGACCCCACATCCGTCCGCTCCCGCCGGCCTCATGTCCGTCCGCTCCCGTCGGCCTCATGTCCGTCCGCTCACGCGACCAGCGAACCGGCTGCTGCACGCGCCCGCGTTTGTGCCAACTTCCAACCTGTCAGTTGCGTAACGCTGCGTCCTGGTGGAGACCGGATCGACCCGGCTCGTGGGAAACGCGCGTCGTTGGTGATGTGTGCGGCGGCCCAGCCATTGCGCGCTCGTCCCCACGACAGCCGTGAACCACCTCCGCTCCGGCGCAGCAAGGCAACAACACACACGGAGCTCGACCAGATCCGCGGGACCGTCACCAGCAGGCAGGGTCAGCGCAACACGCACGAACCAGCAGCTGAAAGGGTGATCTGCCGCATCGCGGCCGGGTCGCTGAACAGGCACGAGGTGATCAGGGCGTGATGATCGCTTCGCGGGGCGTCGGCTCAGAACGAAACAGGTATCGCGTGATCATCACCATCGTCGTAGCGGCCCTGGCTCTGATCGGCGGGCTGACCGCTCACTGGGTGCTGCGCCGCCGCTTGGAGGAAACGGAAACCCCCTCCCTGACGATTCGGGACTTCGTCCTACCCCTGCAGACCCTGACCGTTTTCGTGCTCGCCTTCGTACTGGTGACCGCTTCCACGTCCAACGGCAAAGCGGACGAGGCCGCCCGGAAAGAGGCCGGCGTGGTGGACCACATTTTCGAAGTCGCCGATTACGCCCCCGCGTCGCAGCGCCAGCGGTTGCAGGGCGATGTCGTCTGCTATGCCCGCGCCGTACGCGCCTATGAATGGCCGGCCATGGCCGACGGCCGCGGCGCACAACAACCCAGCACTTGGACCACTGACTTCCGTGCCGCCCTGAAGCAGATGGGCACCGAGGCCTCCGCCTTCAACATGCTGGTCTCCGCGGACAAGGAACGCTCAGAGGCCCGCCAGACCCGCATCGCCGAGTCCACTCCGGCCATCCCCAGCGCCGTGTACTGGCTCACCCTCGCCGCGCTGGCCTTCCTCGTGGTCGCCCTGGCTCTGTGCCTCCCACGCAAAAACGTCCTGCTCGTCACCGGTGGCCTGATCGTCCTCACCGCCCTGCTCACGACTGTCCTGCTCGTCATCCGGGATGTGGAGCGGCCCTTCAGCGGCGCCATCCAGATCTCTCCCACCGCCATCAACGGCGTCACCGGAGACATCACCGACGACTACACCACCGCCTATGGCAACGGCCGCCTGCCCTGTACCGACAAGGGCGTCAAGAAGAACGACTAGGAGTAGCCGCGCTTACAGCCGTCTTCTCAAGCAGGGTGGCGCTGGGAAGAAACGTACGACCACAGGGGTGATCATCACATCAGCCGTCTTCAGTGGTTGTCCTGGGCCGCCGATGAGGGATCTGTGCCCGTGACTTTTCCGGGCAACTGACTCCCGATCGGCAAAGAGGAACCATGACTCTCAACACACGTCGCGCCCTGGGCATTGCGGCCCCGTTCATCTTGGCGCTGGCCGCCTTGGCCGCACCGGCGCATGCCGCAACCGAACCCCGCCACGGCGGGCCCAACTGCCGGGCCATCGACTCCTTCGCCCCCAACAAGAACGAGGAGCACACCGTCGCCCTCGCCGACGGCCGCGCCTACGCCGGAGCCTGGGACAAGAAGGCCAAGAACATCGTGTGGCAGGAGCTGTCCGACAACAAGGGCTACCCCGCACGCGCCTGTGACATCACCCTCAGCGAGCAGGGCCAGACCGTCTGGATCAAGGCCATCACCACCGACGGGCATGTGCACGAGACCTCATGCGTCAGCCCGGGCAAGAAGCTGATCTGCAACAAGCCCTGGACCCGCCTCAGGTGAGAAGCTCATCTCAAACTGCGCCTGGTTAGGGGTGTGGGTGTGTGCTCCACGGCGGGGGCGCGAGGCGAATGTCCACGATGCCCTCGCCGCCTGTCGTGGCCTCCGGTCACGACGACGACGTCGGCGCGCTCGCTCCGGTCGAGAGTGCCTGTCTCCGCACTGTCCAGTTCGAAGTCTCGGGGATGCGCACGGCATAGCCGTGAGAGTCTCCGCTTACGCCGTTTCCCGACGGGTGTCCGCCGCGTTGGCGGTATGGAAGGCCGCGATGAGGAACGCCAGGCGCGGCCAGGACGCTTACGGAAGGGGCCGCAGCGTGAGTAGCGAGCAAGAGACCCAGTTCCCGAACGACATGCCTCTCGTTCAAATGGAACGCGCAGAAGACTCGGCTGAGGACACAGTGGAGTACGCGGCAGCCGATGGTACGGAAGAAGGGCTGACGTACGCCGTCGGCCCGCCGCCGTTCGTACCGTTCGCAACCGGCTACCAGGTCCCGGACTTCGCCGCAGTCAAGGGCATCCCCCAGGGCGCCAAGTGGCGTGACGTCGATCCTCAGGTGGCGATGGTGCGCACCGGAAACGCCTTCCAACTGGCCAAGAACGCGGCACCGCAGTACTTCAACGACGCGGCCTTCAACCGCCAGGTGTGGGCGCACGAGGCCCACGCGAAGAAGACGGACCACTGGTTTGAGAACGAACTGCTGCACCACCTCGACGAGTTCGTCGACTTGGTGGGTACTGACCGGTGCATGTTCGTCGGAGAGGCCGATCTCGACTTCCCCTGGCTGAGGTCGACGGACAGCGTGCAAGGGCCAGCTTCCTTGAGCTACACGGTCTCCCACACCGTCACGCAAACCAAGTCGACCACATCAGGGTGGTCTGCCGGTGGATCCTTGGGGATCACTCTCGGCAAGGACCCCGTGAAAGTCTCCGGAACCGCGACCTTCCAGTACTCCTACAGCACGACCAACACCACCAGTTGGGCAGACGGCGACTCCACCAGCAGCACCCATCAGATCCCGGCCGGAAAGTCCGGCCGCATCGACATCTACTCTCTCGCCGGTCGCTACCACGGCTTCTTCTACATCTCGCTCCTCGGAATCCGGGGCGTACGAGGTGGCCCGGGGCATGGCATCCAGTGGCGGGGCCGCAGGATGGTGCTCCCCTTCGACCTGATCGCCATTCCGATGGTCCAGGTGATGGTGAAGATTCCTGACTGCCCATCCCCACTGTGGCGCCAGCTGCGGCTCTGGGACGACGGCCAGCCCGCACCGCGCCAGACGCAGTAGGGCTCTGACAGCACCTGCTAGCAAGGCCGGAGGGCCGGGCCGGGTAGCTTCGCCAGGCTTGAGGCCGGATCGGCATGCCAGCAGACGAACGGCTGTTGCGTCCGCGCACTGGGCGGTCCGGGCGGAAGAGACGCCAGTTGTCCTCGTCGGTGTCGAAGGCGACGAGGTATCACAGGCCACCGGAGTCGACCAGGTAACACGGCTCGACGCGGTGCCGTTCGTCTACCAACACACGCCGTAGCACCCGTGGCCGACACCGTGGGGGATCATGCCGCGCTCACATGACCTGACTCGGCAGGGCCGCCGCACCCCCGCGGCGGCGGCCCTGCCTCGGCTCAGCGCAGCCGAGTTGCGGCGTACGCCTCGATGGCGGCCCGCTGGTATGCGGCCAGGCCCGGCGCGATCGATTCGTACACCGCGTGCCAGTGTTCGTTCTCCACGCAGGACCGCCCGATCGCGCGGTACTCGTCAGCGGTGGCTGCCCGGATCCGGGCCAGCGTCCGGTACTGGGTGTCGATCTCGGCCTGCACCGCGTCGGCGTCAGCGGGCAGGCCGGCAGCCAGCAGTTCGGCCAGCCGGATCATCTGCGCCGTGCGCTCGCGCTCGTCGGCCTCGATCTCGGCCTCGCTCAACGCCGAGGTGTGCCGTTCGATGGCCCCGACCAGCTCCGGGAAACCGCGCAGAGCCTTCATGCACTCGGCAGATCGGACGCCTTCGAACAGGTTCTCCGGCCGGCTGATGCTGATCATGTCTGTGCCGTCCTTTCTGGACTGCTCCAGTTCGGTGATCGTGCGGGCGACAGTGCCTGCCAGGACATTCAGCCGGTCGCGCTCGGCGAGCAGCCGACGGTGATGACCCCGCAGAGCCTCCAACTCGTCGACCTGCGCGGCCAGGACCCGGCCGATTTCAGGCAGCCCCAGGTCCATCGCTCGCATCACAAGGATCTGCTGCAGCCGCAGCAGTTGGCGTTCCTCGTAGTAGCGGTGGCCGTTGGCCCCGAGCCAGGCCGGCGGCAGCAGGCCGATCTCGTCATAGTGCCGCAGTGTCCGGGCCGTCACACCCGACATCCGGGCGACCTCCGCGATCGGCCAGGCCATCGCCGCCTCCCTCACGATGCTTCACCGAGCCGGAATTTCCGGCTCTCCCCAGGACCGTAGAGGCTTCCGCTGCGGCAGCTTCAAGCCCAGGTCCTAGAGGGCGTTGAGGAGCCACTGCCCTTCCGGGGGTGCTCGCTTAGTTCCTGCTGTTCCTGCAGCTCTCGCCGGAGCATCCCCCCAACGGTGCGCACGGCAACGGTCCACACGGTTGGTTCAACTCGAAGAGCCAGGGACCGCGGTGGGGTTGGCTGTTTGAGGGAGATGCGAGTCTGTTTTGAGGCGGAGGGCTGACCGTGGGGGGACTTGGGGGGAGGTGGGGTTGTGGACGCTGCGATGGGTGGGGTTGCCCTGCTGAAAGTGGTGCGGGGGCAGGCCAGCGAGGAGGAGCTGGCGGTACTGGCGGTAGCGTTGTGGTCGCTGGCGGCCGGCCGGGATCCGGAGCAGGCGGTGGGGCCGGGTGTGGTGAGTCGGGAGCGCCGGGTGGTGTGGCGGCCGCCGGAGCATGCGGGGGCGTACCGGGCGCCGCACAGCTGGCGATAACCGTCCGCGTCGCCTCTGGGGAGGTGGAGGGCGAGCCACGGAGCGCGACCGGTAGAGCCTCCCTGCACAAAACCGCTGTAGCGGTTTGTTTGTTGAGTCGGCTTTGAGTTGAGTGCCTGTGGGCCCAGCTGCTTTCGGTCGCCTGGGCGCGTTGTTCGGCCGGGTTGGTCTGTTGGTGCGGCCGGTCTGGTGGGTTGGGTTGGGCCGGTATTGGTGTTGATCTGGTGTTGCTAGGGAGGGGCTGTGATGACATCGGGATCGGGGTCAGGTGTGGGTGGGGGGCGGGTGGCGGAGCTGCGGGAGATCCGTGCGGAGGCGCTGCGCGGGCCGAGCGAGAAGGCGACCGAGGCACAGCACGCCAAGGGCAAGTTGACGGTACGTGAACGGATCGAGCTGCTCCTCGACCCGGACTCGTTCAACGAGGTCGAGCAGTTGCGCAGGCACCGGGCCACGGGCTTCGGCCTGGAGGCGAAGCGGCCGTATACGGATGGTGTGGTCACCGGCTGGGGGACGGTGGAGGGCCGGACGGTCTTCGTCTACGCGCACGACTTCCGGATCTTCGGCGGGGCGTTGGGGGAGGCGCATGCCGCGAAGATCCACAAGATCATGGACATGGCCCTCGCGGCCGGTGCGCCGCTGGTCTCCCTGAACGACGGCGCCGGGGCCCGCATCCAGGAGGGCGTCTCGGCCCTCGCCGGCTACGGCGGCATCTTCCAGCGCAACACCAAGGCGTCCGGTGTCATCCCGCAGATCAGCGTGATGCTCGGCCCGTGCGCGGGCGGCGCGGCGTACTCGCCCGCTCTCACTGATTTCGTGTTCATGGTGCGTGGCACTTCGCAGATGTTCATCACCGGCCCGGATGTGGTGCGGGCGGTGACGGGCGAGGAGATCAGTCAGAACGGTCTGGGTGGCGCGGATGTGCACGCCGAGACGTCGGGCGTGTGCCACTTCGCGTACGACGACGAAGAGACCTGCCTGGCCGAGGTCCGCTACCTGATCTCGATGCTGCCTTCCAACAACCGGCAGGCGCCGCCGACGGTCGCCTCGAGTGATCCGGCGGGGCGGACCACCGAGAGCCTGGGGGAGATGGTGCCGGCCGATGGCAGCCGCCCCTATGACATGCACCGGGTGATCGAGGAACTCGTCGATGACGGGGAGGTCCTGGAGGTTCATGAGCGGTGGGCGCGCAACGTCGTGTGTGTGCTGGCTCGCCTGGACGGCCAGGTGGTGGGGATCGTCGCCAATCAGCCGCAGGTGCTGGCCGGAGTGCTGGACATCGAGGCGTCCGAGAAGGCTGCGCGCTTCGTGCAGATGTGCGACGCCTTCAACATCCCGATCCTGACCCTCCTGGACGTGCCGGGCTTCCTGCCCGGGGTGGACCAAGAGCACGGCGGCATCATCCGGCACGGGGCGAAGCTGCTCTATGCGTACTGCAATGCGACTGTGCCGCGGATCTCGCTGATCCTGCGCAAGGCGTACGGCGGCGCGTACATCGTGATGGACAGTCAGTCCATCGGCGCGGATTTGACCTATGCCTGGCCGACCAACGAGATCGCGGTGATGGGTGCCGAGGGCGCCGCGAACGTGATCTTCCGGCGTCAGATCGCGGCCGCCGAGGACCCCGAGGCGATGCGGGCGCGGATGGTCAAGGAGTACAAGGCCGAGCTGATGCACCCCTACTACGCCGCCGAGCGCGGCCTGGTCGACGACGTCATCGACCCGGCCGAGACCCGCGAGGTCCTCATCAAATCCCTGGCGATGCTGCGCACGAAGCATGCCGATTTGCCGTCGCGCAAGCACGGTAATCCTCCGCAGTAGCCGCGCACACCGCCGCACCGCGCCTCTGGCCCTGCACACCGCACCGAGGCGGGGTGCAGGGGCGGAGGACGGAGGCGGCCCGCGGTTGGCCGCCTTGTCGTTTACCGGTCCGCCGGAGCACGCGGCCCATGTGCCAGGCCCGCCCCGCCGCCGTGCTTGTCGTGCCTCGCTCCGCCTTGTGCGCTTGTAGGTAGAGGGGGAGGCGGCGGGTGCGCCGCTGGGGCGGGCGGCCGTGCCGGGCGCGGGGAGGCACGGTCCGCCTGGCGCCTGCCGAGCCCCGGCAGCCTGCATTGCCGTCTCGCTGTGTGCTCTCTACGCCCCCAGCCCTTCAGGCTCACGGCATCCGGGAGAGTCACGACAGCCGCGAGTTGCGACAGCCCCTGGCGCCCGAGACTTCTGCCGTTCGCAGCGGGCACCCTGGGCGTCTGCTGTAGCCACGGGCGCGAGCACCGGAGCTGTCGGCCAGCTTCCACAACTCTCAGTCTTTGCAGGAGTGCGGGCTCTGCAGTCCTTCGTACTGCCGACGCCACGGCTTTGGTTCTTCAGTCACTGACCTGCGGATCTGCAAGAAGGACGACTCGATCGGCTTCGACGTCGAAGCCGAGTATCGGATGACCGCCGTCGCCTTCCGGGCCCATCAGTACCGGTTTACCCAACCGCCGCCCGATTTCCCGAAGGAAGCCGCAGAACACGTCGAGTCGTTCCTGACCCTGCAACTCCCGCACGTCAACGTCGAAGTCGACTTCATCGGCGGCACGGAAACGGAAGATCGCCAGCACATCGTCGGCAGGCCAGACCCGCGGGCTCGGACACTCGGCATCGCTCGGGCGGGACAGCACGGCATCCGCCCCGGGCACCGGAAGCACCGATTCTCCCTCGGTGTACTGGCACTTCCAGCCCTTCTCCGCGACAAGGTCGAGGACTGCCTGCCAATCGTTCATCGAGGCATTCGGGACACGCACGTCCGGCAACGTCCCCATCACGTCTGGGTCGAAGTAGGAACCCACGGCATCCCACAGCAGATCAGTCACCCCCACATGCTGCTCGGCTCACCGGCCCGGCGCACCCCCATCTTCCTTGACCAAAGGGCTTCTTCCGTGTCCGGCGGGTGTCGGGTTGGTGCCTTGTGGGTGGGTTGTGGGTGTGTGGTGGGGTGGTGGAGGGGTGGTGGTGTGGGGGTAGAAACCAGCTGCGCGGTTTTGTATTGACAGGGGTGGGGGTTTGGCTTTGAATCGGGGTGCGGCGGTGGGTGGGTGGCCGTGGGCGGTGTCGTCTTCTGGGGGGAGAGGCTGTGGGCATCGGGGGGTGGGGCGGGTCGGTGGTGGTGGGCGGGCGGCGGTCGTTGGTGCCGTCGGTGGTGCTGTCGGTTTCTGTCTGGTCTCGTCCTGCTTGTGGTGGCTCGCGTGCCGGCCGGGCGCTTTGCTCGGGCCGGGTGTCGCGGGCTGTCCGGGTTTCCCGGGGCCCTGAGGGCTGCCCCGTTGGGCGGGTTGGCGCCGCTGCTGGGGTTGGCCGGGCTGTTGAGGCTGTGGGTGTTGTTGGGGTTTCCCGGGGCCTTCAGGTTTTCCGGGTTTTCCGGGTGGTGGGGGTTTCTGGTCTCGTCCGGGTTTTCGGGTCTCCCGCTCCGCGTGCCGTGCCGGCGGCTTTGCGTGTCCTGTGGTGGCGTGGGTCGTCTGTTGTGAGGTCTGCGGCGGGCGGGTGAGTGCGTGTGCTGCCCGTGCGCCGTGCGCATGCTGCCCCGGGCCGTGCGGATGCTGCCCGTGCCGTGTGTGCTGCTTGTGCCGTGCGGATGCTGTCTGCGCCGCGTATGCCGCCCGTGTCGTGTGTTGCTGGCCGTGCTGTGTGTGGTGCGTGGGCCCCGTGCCGTGTGGGCCGGGCGTGCTGCTCGTGCCGGGCGTGCTGCCCGTGCTGTTCGCGGTGTGGGTGGGTGGTGTGTCTGGGTTGGGTTGGGTTGTCTGTTGGTGTTGGGGGGGTGGGGGTTTTCGGGGTGGTGGTGTGGTGGTGGTGCGGTGCAGTGCAGGAACTCGACGATGTACGGAGGAGTCCCGTGAAGATTCAGGTTCTGGGTCCGTTGAGCGCCGAGGTCAACGGGGGATCGATTGTTCCGACGGCGAGTAAGCCGCGGCAGATTCTGTCTCTTTTTGCCCTCTACCCGGGTCAGGTGTTGCCGGTCCCGACGCTGATGGAGGAGTTGTGGGGCACGGCCCCGCCGCAGAGTGCGCTGACGACGTTGCAGACGTACATTTTGCAGTTGCGGCGGCATCTGGGGACGGCGTTGGGGCCGGATGCTCCGGGTGCGGCCAAGGAGGTGCTGGCGACCCGGCATGGCGGGTATCTGATGCAGATACCGGCCGAGAGTGTGGATGTGCACCAGTATGAGCGGCTGGCCGCGGAGGGGCGGGCGGCGTTCGAGGGCGGGGATGATGTCACCGCGGCCGACCGGTTCCGCCGGGCGCTGGCGTTGTGGCGGGAGCCGGCGCTGGTGGATGTGCGGGTGGGGCCGATTTTGGAGATCGAGGTGCTGCGGCTGGAGGAGTCCCGGCTGGGGACGGTGGAGCGGCGGATCGATGCGGATCTGCGGCTGGGCCGGCATTCCGAACTGATTGCCGAGCTGACCGAGTTGACGGCCCGTTATCCCCAGCATGAGGGGCTGCATTCGCAGGCCATGGTGGCGTTGTACCGGTCGGGGCGGCAGGCGTCGGCGCTGGAGATCTACCGCAAGCTGCGGATCCGGATGATCGAGGGGCTGGGGGTGGAGCCCTCGCCGCAGGTGCAGCGGCTGCACCAGGCCATGCTGGCCGTTGATCCGCAGCTGGATGTGGTGGCCGGTCCGCGGCGCAGCTCGACCTTCGACCTCTACGCCGCCTGACCCCACCCGCCACCGCACGCCCGCATCACCGCGCAGTCGCACCACCGCACAGTACGTCGCAGTGCACCGCTGCACCCCTGCGGTGCACTGCCGTGCGTGCGTGCCGCTGCACCCCGCGGCGTGCTGCCCGCGGTGCACTGCCCGCGGTGTGCTGGTGCGCTGCCCGCGGTGTGCTGTCCGTGGCGCACTGCCTGCGGTGTGCTGGCGTGGTCCGGGGGTGTGAGGGTGTGCGGGGTTTTTGCTGGTCGGGGGCGCAGGTGGGCTCGAGCCGGGTGCGGGCCTGGGTCGAGCGGGTGCGGCCACTCTGGCGTGAGCGGTCTCTTTGCATGTCCCGGGCCCTGGCCCGGCCCCTTTCCCGGGCGTCTGCAGGTTGTGTCCGGGCGCCGGCCCGCCAGGCCGGGCCGGCGCCCGGACAGACCGGGTGGGGTCCGGGAGCGGGCGGGGTGGGGGCCGGCCCGGGTGGGCGGGCCCGCACGCCATGGGCTGGTCTCCTCCCCGCCGCCGGTCCTGCGTCCCCGTCCCGCCGACCGGCATCGGTGCCTACCCGGTGTCCCGCCGGCAGGTATCGGTGCCGGCCCGGTCCGCACCGGCCCGGCACGTCGCGGGCCCGCGGCGGGTGGGGCTGGGGTGGTACGACGCCGGCAGGTATCGGTGCCTGCCTGGTCCGCACCGGCCCGGCACGTCGCGGGCTCACGGCGGGGTGGGGCTGGGGTGGCACGGCCGGCACGGCGCGAGGCCGCGGTGCGGGCTGGGGCGGGGGTGGCATGACCGGCAGGGCACGGCTGGGCCGGCGCGGGTGAGGACCGGTGCGGGGGCGGGGCGGGTGGGGGGTTGTTGTGGCTTTGTGTTGTGGTCGGCCGGGATGGTGCCGACCGGAACGGGCCGGGGTGGGGCTGGTGCGGGCCGGTTGGGGTGGGGGATGGGTGTTGTTGGTGTGGGTGAGAGGGGGGTTTGGTGTCCGGTGAGGGTGTGCACCGGTTGACGCATACTGCTGAGGTGGCTGCGCCCGCGTCGGTTGCTTATGCGTTGATTGCGGATCCGGAGCGTTGGCCGTTGTATCTGCCGCGCACGGTGTATGCGCAGCGGCTGGATTTTGATGGGGTGCATGAGCGGCTGCGGGTGTGGTCGCTGGCCGATGGGCAGGTGGCCTCGTGGATTTCCCACCGGGTGCAGGATGCCGCGCGGCGTTGTATCACGTTTAGGCAGGGTCCGTTGATGGCGCCTGCGACGTCCATGACCGGGCGGTGGAGTGTGCTGGCGCTGGGGGAGGGGCGGTGCCGGCTGACGTTGGAGCATGAGTTCACCGCTGCGCGGGAGCGGCCCCAGGATGCGGTGTGGCTGGCGGAGGTGACGGCCGACAACAGCCGTTCGGCGCTGCGCAGTCTGCAGTTCCTGGCCGAGCGGTGGGGGCGTCTGGATGAGCTGGCGCTGTCTTTTGCCGAGACGGTGCGGGTCAAAGGGCCGGCCGAGCTGGTGTATGCCTTCCTGTATGAGGTGGCGGACTGGCCCGGCCAGCTGCCGCATGTGCGCCGGGCCGCGGTGGAAGTGCCGCAGGCCGGTATCCAGAAAGTCGCCCTGGACCTCGCCGCCCCCACCCCCACCCCCGCCCCCGGCAGCCCCGGCACTGGTCCCGGCCCCGGCGGTCCCGGCCTCGGCAGCCCCGGCCCCGGCCTCGGCGGCGCCGCCCCCAGCGGTCCCGGTCCTGGCCCCGGCGGCCCCGGTGCTGGTCCCGGCGGTGCGGGTGCGGGTGCAGGGGTGGGTCCTACGGTGGCGGGGATCCGTATCTGTTTCCCGCATGCCGGGCGCATTGTGCACAAGGCCACGGTGCCCCGTCCGTTGCTGGCCGCGCACTGCGGGGAGTGGTCGGTTCTGCCCGATGAGAGGGGCGTCACCGTGGTCGCCCAGCATCACGCCATCGTGCGCGAGGACGCCGTCGAGCGGGTCCTTGGCGCGGGGACCGGGCTGGCCGAGGCGCGCCGGCAGGTGCGTGCCGAACTCGGCCGCGACAGCCTGCAGATCCTGCACCTGGCCCGCCGCCACGCCGAGTCCGCCATCCGCGTCCTCTGACCCGCCCCCGCCCGCCCCGTCCCGTCCCGTTGCGCCCGGTCCGCCGCCCGGTCCGCCCCATCCCGTTGTGCTGCGCCCTGGTTGCCGCACCCGGACCGCCGGCGGCGGGTGACGGCAGGGCGCCCGGCGGGCGGGGGGATCCTGCGGGCCTGTATGCCTCACGGCGGCCCTCCGTACCGGACCTGCTCTGCCCCGCCTGGCCGGGGCCCGGCCCGGAGGCCCCTGACCGCGCCTCTGGCGCGAGAGCTCTCCCCCTGGACCGGCCCCCCGGGCTTGCGGGCGGTACTGAGCCGCCCGCCCCCTGTGTGGCGGGTGCTGGGCTTCCAGGGCTGCCCTTGGGGGCGGCCCTGGCCGCAAGGCCCCGGCGTACGGGCGGCATTGAGCCCCCCTCGGGGCCGGGACGCGCCTGCAGCCCGTAGGGCCACCCCGGGATGCCACGCCTTCAGGTCGCCGCCCGGGGGCACCCTCTCCGCCCCCGGATCCCGCCCCTGTTCCTGCCCTGCGGTGGTCAACTCGCGCCCAGTGGTGGGTGGATGTAGAGGTGGGGGCTCCGCGGGCCGTCGGTCGGGCGGTGGTCTCGGGTGCCGCACACGGCGCCCCGTGCCGTGACCTACGTCACTTTCGGAGTCCCTTGGTGTGCGGACACCATCCGTGTCACTATTTCCGCACGACTTCCCTGCCCAAAGCCGGTTCTGAGGCGGTGGGTTGAGTGTCGTATCCGCCGCCCCTCCTTGCGGGCCATGTTGAATCCATGCCCCCTGCGGCCCGGTTCCCCTTCTGTATTTTTCTGCCCGTATGCCCTAACGCCCGGCGTCACCGGCGTACGGCCCGCGGCGGGAATTTTTTGTCTCTTTTTCCGGTCATCCGGTGCCCGATATCCGTGCGGCCGGGGGAGGACGGGATGGCAGGGGTCGGGTGGCGTATGCGCGTAACCAGGCTGGTTCTTCACGGGTGTTCACGGGGTTCCTTCCTCCCGTAGGCGGTGGGGGTGGGGCGGGATCCGGTGCGCCCGGCCCGGTTCGCCGTACCCCTTCTTTTTTGTTCTCCGGTGGCCGGTCCGGCCGGTCCGGGTGGTGGCCCGGGCGCGGGTGGCGGAGAAGGGCGGCGGGGGAGGGGGTTCTCGTTCGGCCCGCAGCACGTGGCGCGCGTCCGCCCGCAGTCTTCGGTCCGTCCGGTTGCTGGTGGCCGCGCAACTGCCCTGCTGTTACGCGTAGTTGGGTGCCCAGCCGGGCCGACTTCCGTGTTCTGTCGTGCCATTGCCCGGGCGTGCCCGGTGTGCGGCGTGCCGTGGGTCGCAAGGCCCGTCGCCGGCTGCCGTACGCCATCAGCTCCACTCCGTCGGCTCCGCACCGCACGCCCTCGGGCCGCCGGGCCCTCTGTCACCCGCCCGCATTCCGCCCACGGCAGGCCGCAAGCGCCCAGGCCGCGAGCCGCGAGCGGCAGCCGTCCAGCGGCTGGCCGTATGCCGTCCCGAACGACCAGCTCCAGCAACTCAGGCCGCCTCAGGCGACCAGCTCCAGCGCCCAGCCGCACGGCGTGAGCGGCAGTCGCCCCGCGGCCGGTCTCAGTGGCCAGCCGTAATCCGTCCAGCGGTCAGGCCGTAAACGGTCATGCCCAGCGGCCGGGCCCACCGGCCAAGCCGCAGTTGCAGTCCGTCAAGCCGCCCCGAGCGGCCGGCCGTGCCCCGCCAGGCCGCAAGCCCCAAGCCCTACCCCGCCCGGCGGGTAACCCGTACCCCGTCAACCTCTACCCCTACCCGGCCGGTTAACCCGTGCCCCGCCGGCCCGTGGGCTGTAACCCACCAAGCCGTAACCCGGATCCGGACCCGGACCTCTACTCCGCCCAGCCCTGCCCCGCTGATCCGGTACCCCGCCCGGCGATAGGCCGTGTCCCGCTCAGCTGTATCCCGCACCCGTGCCCCGGCCGGCCGCAGGCCGTGTCCCGCCCGGCCGCCTCCCGCGGCCGTGCCGGAACGGGGCCCGGCCGGTAAGCCGTCCCCGACTCGCGGGTCCGGCTGGTATGCCGTCCCCGGCCCGCGACTCCGGTCGGCTGGTATGCCGTCCCGGCCCGCGCGCCCGGTCCGCTCGTATGTCGGCCCGGCTCGTGGGCCGGGTTGTTCCTCTCGTGCCGCCTTCCCCGGTGGCCGGGCGCCGTCTCCCGGACTTGTTGGGGGGCGGGGTCCGGGGCCGGCGAAGGCGGCGCGGCCCAGGCCGTCACCGCTGCCCTTGCCGTCGCCGAAGCGGGCGGCACCGGGAGCGCGCACAAGCTTCTTCACGTGCAGAAGGCAGACTCTAGAGAAAGTGGATTCCCGATATGCCGAGGCTATGCAAGCCGTCAGTGCGTGTGCCGGAATACGTCATCACGGCGGAAGAGACGCTGGATTTCGCCGAGCGGGTCCATGCCGGAAAGCCGCAGCTTCCCCTGGCACTTCGACTGATCCGCAACACGGGGGTGCAGAAGCGGCATATCGTGCAGCCCATCGAGCAGACCCTCAAGCACCCGGGCCTGACCGAACGCAACCGCATCTACGAGGCCGAGTCGAAAAAGCGCACCCCCGAGGTGGTGGAGGAGGCCCTGTCCAACGCCGGGGTCACCGCCCGGGACATCGACGCGATCATCTACGTGTCGTGCACCGGGTTCCTGATGCCCTCGCTGACGGCCTGGCTCATCAACCAGCTGGGCTTTCGCTCCGACACCCGCCAGATCCCCATCGCGCAGCTGGGCTGCGCGGCCGGCGGCGCCGCCATCAACCGGGCCCACGACTTCTGCCTGGCCCACCCCGGCAGCAACGTGTTGATCGTCTCCTGCGAGCTGTGCTCGCTGTGCTACCAGCCCGACATGGACGACATCGGCTCGCTGCTCTCGGACGGTCTGTTCGGGGACGCGGTCGCGGCCGCCGTGGTGCGCGGCATCGGCGGCACCGGCATCGAGCTGGAGGCCAACTCCTCCTACCTCATCCCCCACACCGAGGACTGGATCTCCTACGCGGTCCGCGACACCGGCTTCCACTTCCAGCTGGACCGGCGGGTGCCGGGCACCATGGAGCCGCTGGCGCCGGTGCTGCGCGAGTTCGCCGCCGGGCACCGCTGGGACGCCTCCAACCTCGACTTCTACATCGTCCACGCCGGCGGCCCGCGCATCCTCAACGACCTGGCCAAGTTCCTGGACGTGGACCGCAAGGTGTTCCGCCACAGCTGGTCGACGCTGACCGAGTACGGCAACATCGCCAGCGCCGTCGTCCTGGACGCGGCGCTGCGCCTGTTCGAGGAGGACACCCCGATGCCCGACGCCACCGGCCTGATCGCCGGTTTCGGCCCCGGCATCACCGCCGAGATGGCGCTGGGCCGCTGGAGCAGCGACACCCCGCCCGCCGCCGGCTGAGACGACGGCGTAACGGCGTAACGGCGTAACGGCGTGACGGCGTAACGGCGTGACGGCGTGACGGCGTAACGGCGTGACGGCGTGACGGCGTAGCGGTGTGACCGCGGTGACGCCCGCCCCGCCCGCCGCCCCCGCAGCCACAGTCCCGCCCCTGCAGCGCGGTGCCCCTCCGCCGCACCGGCGGCCCGGTGCCCGCGCGCCCGCCCGCGGGTGTGCCTGCCGCAGCGGCGGCATGGTGCCTCTACACCCGCCCGCAGGCCGGCCGGTGTGTCCGCCGCACTGGCGGCCCGGTGCCCGTACGCCCGCCCCGCGGGTGTGCCGGCCCGCACAGCACCGGCAGCAGTGGCGGCAGGTGCCCGTACGCCCGCCCCGCGGGTGTGCCGGCCCGCACGGCAGCGGCAGCGGTGGCGGCGCGGTGCCTGCGCCCGCAGCCCGCAGCCGGCAGGCCCGACGCCCCTCCGCCCACCCGCCACCCGCCAGCCCGTCCGCCGACCAGGCGAGTTGTCCGTACGAGAAGAAGGAAACCCACCCTATGACTGGCCTGATCGTTCCGCCCGGCCAGGGACGCAAGCTGATCACTCCGGCGCAGGAAGTGACCTTCAAGGCCACCCAGGCGCAGGGCTCGTCCATCTCCATCTTCGAGGTGGTCGTGCCGCCCGGCTTCGATGTCGGCGCGCATGTCCACCACGAGTCCCAGGAGTTCTTCTACGTCCTGGAGGGCGAGCTGGACCTGATGTGTTTCGAGCCGACCGAGCGCACCAAGGACACCTGGCACCACTGGCGTTCGGCCAGCGGTGAGCGGGTCATCAAGGCCGCCGAGGGCGGCTGCATGTTCGTGCCGCCCGGCACCCCGCACGCGTTTCGCAACGCCACCGACAAGCCGGTCAAGATGCTCTTCCAGAGCTATCCCTCGCCCGATCACGAGCACTACTTCGAGGAGATCGCCGAGATCTGGGCGCGCGGCACCACGGTGGATCCCGCCGCGGTGGAGGAGATGCGCAAACGCTACGACGTCGAGGAACTCACCCCCTTGCGCTACCAGCCGCCCACCACCACCCCCGCCCCTGCCGTCTCCGCTGCTCCTGCTCCCGGCACCGCCGCCGCTGCTGGCGCTGCTGGTGGGGAGGGCGAGAAGTGAGTGCCGTGAACAGTGCCGTCCCCCTGGTCCACGCCAGCCTGGGCGAGCAGGAACTGGCCGCCGTCGCCGAGGTGTTCGCCTCGGGCTGGCCGGCCGGCCAGGGCCCCCGCGGCAAGGCCCTGGAGGCCCAGCTCGCCCAGCGCTACGCCATGGACGCGGTGGCCGTCAGCAACTGCGGGGCCGCCCTGCACCTGGCGCTGCTGGCCCTGGGCGTGCAGGGCGGCGACGAGGTCATCGTCGCCGACTACACCTTCCCCGCCCCCGCCCACGCGGTGCGCTACCTGGACGCGGTGCCCGTCTTCGCCGACGTACGCCCCGACACCCACACCCTGGACGTGCAGGCGGTCGCCGACCTGATCACCCCGCGCACCGTCGGCATCATCGCGGTGGACACCGTGGGACTGCCCGCCGACTACCGCGAGCTGAGCGCGCTGGCCCAGCGCCACGGCCTGTTCCTCATCGAGGACGCCGCCTGCGCGGTCGGCGCCACCTACCAGGGCCGCCCGGCCGGCGCGCTGGCCCCCGTGGCCTGCCTGTCCTTCCACGGCCGCAAGGGCGCCAGCTGCGGCGAGGGCGGCGCCCTGCTGGCCGCCGATGCGGCCGTCACCGCCGATGCCCGGCTGCGCTCCTCCTTCGGCATCGGCAGCATCTTCGACCAGTCCAAGATCGTGGGCCTGCCCATCCCGGAGTTCACCGAGGTCGGCTACAACTTCAAGCTCTCCGACATCGCCGCGGCCATCCTGCAGGTGCAGCTGGGCCGGATCGAGGAACTGCTGGCCCGGCGCACCCAGGTCGCCGCCCAGTACGCCGAACTCCTGGCCGGCGAGGAACTGCTGAGCCTGCCCCAGGTGCCCGCCGACCGCACCCACGCCTGGCAGTCCTACCTGGTGGCCCTGGACCCCTCGGTGGACCGGGCCGCGCTCGCCGCCGACCTGCGCGGCCAGGGCATCGGCTGCGGCCACGGCACCTGGGCCAGCCACCTGCAGCCGGTCTTCGCGGCCAAGCAGGCCTGCCCCGTCTCGGCCGACCTGTTCGCCCGCCACCTGGCCATCCCCATGCACGCCGAGCTCAGCACCGACCAGGTCGAGCGCGTCGTCACCGTCCTGCGCAGCGCACTGCGCACCCACGCGGCCCCCGCGGGCCGGGGAGGAACCGCATGAGCGAGCACCAGCCCACCCACGCCACCACACCCGCCCACCCGGACCCCCGCCCGGCCGCCGGGGCGCAGTCCGGCCCGGACGCCGGCCCGGACGCCGTCCTGCAGAGCGGTCCGGACGCCGGTCCGGACACCGTCCTGCGGCTGATCAACGGCTACTGGTCCACCGGCATCCTGGGCGCCGCCGCCGAGCACCAGCTGTTCACCCACCTGGAGGCCGGCGCGCACGACGCCGCCCAGCTGGCCCAGCGCGCGCAGATCTCCGAACGCGGCGCCCAGACCCTGCTGGACGGCCTGGTCAGCATCGGGCTGCTCACCCTCGAGCAGGGCCGCTACCGCAACACCCCCGCCGCCTCCGCCTACCTGGTCACCGGCCGGCCCGCCGATCTGTCGCAGATGGCCCGCCTCAAGCTCACCCACATGGGCAAGCTCACCGCCCTGCCCGAGGTGGTCCGCGCCGGCGGCCCGGTCAGCGACCCCACCACCGAAGTCGCCGACAACCCGCACTGGGGCCAGGTGGTGCCCGCCATCGCCGCCCAGTCGGTCCCCGCCGCCGCCGTCGCCGCCGACGTGCTGGGCCTGGCCGGGGCCGGCGCCATCTCCATCCTGGACGTCGGCGGCGGCTCGGGCATCTACTCCGCCACCTGGCTGGAGGCCAACCCCGCCGCCCGCGCCACCCAGCTGGACTGGGAACCCATCAACGCCATCGCCCGCAAGCTGCTCGCCGAGCGCGGTGTCGGCGACCGCTTCACCTGCATCGACGGCGACTTCCACACCACCGACTTCGGCACCGGCCGCTACGACGTGGCGCTGTACTCGCACATCGCCCACCAGGAAGGCCCCGAGGACAACATCGCGGTCTTCACCCGCCTCAAGGACGCCCTCAAGCCCGGCGGCGCCCTGGTGGTCTGCGACTACGTCGTCGACGACGACCGCTCCGGGCCCGCCTTCCCGCTGCTGTTCGCCTCCGAGATGCTCCTGAAGTCCCAGCAGGGCGGCACCTGGCGGCGCGCCGACTACCACGCCTGGCTCACCAAGGCCGGCTTCAGCGACGTCTCCTTCCACGCCGCACCGCCCGCCACCTTGGTCATCGCCCGCTGACCCACCCCCACCCGCACCCGCATCCGCATCTGCAGACGCACCTGCACGTGAGCACGCAAACGCACGCGAACATGCCCGACACGTTAAGGAAATCAGCCGTGGAACCTGTGAACGTCGCCGTCATCTACTACAGCGCCACCGGCACCGTGCACGCCCTGGCCCAGGCCATCGCCCAGGGCGCGGAGAAGGCGGGTGCGAGGGTGCGGCTGCGCAAGGTGGCCGAGACCGCCCCGGAGGCGGCGATCAGCGCCAATCCGGCCTGGGTGCAG
>NZ_JBIRFV010000017.1:0-157467 GCF_044327655.1 Streptomyces sp. NPDC018029
TACGGCTACCAGGTCACCAACGTCGAAGCCTCCATGAGCAGCCCCTCCTCCCTGCTCCACTGGACCCGCCGCATGATCGAGATCCGCAAGCAGAATCTGGCCCTGGGCATCGGCTCGTACACCGAACTGCCGTCGTCCAATCCGGCGGTCCTCGCCTATCTGCGCGAGTACCAGGACGACCTCGTGCTGTGCGTGCACAACTTCTCGCGCTTCGCGCAGCCCACCGAACTCGATCTGCAGGCCTTCGACGGACGCCATCCCGTGGAGCTGATCGGCGGGGTGCGCTTCCCGGCCATCGGTGAGCTGCCCTACCTGCTGACACTGGCGGGCCACGGCTTCTACTGGTTCCGGCTGTGCAACGACCTCCACCCGCGCCGCCCGGCGGACCTCGCCGTGCGCCTTTGAAGGGACGTGTCGCATGCTCAAGACCGCAACGCAGTCGCGTGGCAGCAGCCTCAGCCCTCCGCTGCTGCTCACGTCGTTGGCCGGAGTGCTCCAGGAGTGGCTGCCCGAGCAGCGGTGGTTCGCCGGCAAGGGGCTGCCCGTCACGGACCTGGCCGTGGTGTCGATGACCGAACTGCACCCCGGCTGCCTGCACCTGCTGATCAGCTCCGGGCACGCCGGGTCGCGCGACGACTGCTACCAACTGCTCCTCGGCGTGCGCGAGGAGCTGCCGCCCCGCCTCCACCACGCCTTCGTCGGCCGCCCCAGCGAGGGTCCCCTCGCTGGGCTCACGGTGTACGACGCCCTTCACGACCCCCGGTCGGCCGCACTGCTCCTGGAACGTCTGCGCACCCCGGGCTCGGCGGGACCGCTGCGCTTCGAACGTGACGCGCAGACCGTGGTGCCCTCGGGGCTCACGCCCCGCATCCTGGACGGCGAGCAGTCCAATACCTCTTTGGTGTACGGCGATTCCTTCATCCTGAAGCTGTTCCGCCGGGTGCAGTACGGCGTCAATCCCGACCTGGAAGTTCCCTGGGCGCTGGCCCGCGAGGGGTGTGCGCGGGTGCCCGCACCCGTGGCCTGGTTCTGGACCGACGAGCCGCGCAGGACGACCCTCGGGGTGCTCCAGCCCTTCCTGCGCGAGGCGACGGACGGCTGGACCCTGGCCCTCCAATCCCTCGCCACGGGCCGGGACTTCACCGATGAGTCGTACGAACTGGGGCGTGCCACCGCCGAGGTGCATCTCGCGCTGGCCCAGATCTTCGCGCCCGGCCCCGAGGACCCGCACGGGGGCCGTCGCCTCGCCGCCGCGATGACGGCCCGCCTGGACACCACCGCGCGGCAGGTGCCGGCGCTCGTCCCGTACGTGTCACGGCTGCGGGGCGCGTACGACGCCGTCGCGGCGCGCGGCCTGGGCCGGCCGCCGCAGCGCATCCACGGAGACCTGCACCTCGGGCAGGTGCTGCAGGCCGGGCAGCGGTGGTTCGTCATCGACTTCGAGGGCGAGCCGGCCCGCCCGATCGCCGAACGCAGACGCGTGCAGGCCCCCGTCCGCGACATCGCGGGCATGCTCCGCTCCTTCGATTACGCGGCCCACGCCAGGCGGCCCTGGCAGCCCCGGTGGGCCCAGCGGTGCCGGGACGCCTACTGCGCGGGCTACGCGGCCGAGGCGGCGTGGGACCCACGCGGGCAGGCCGAGCTCCTGCGGGCCTACGAGACCGACCGCGCGGTGTACGAGGCGCTGTACGAGGCCAGGCACCGGCCGGACTGGCTGCCCGTGCCCATGGCGGCGATCGCCCGTCTGGCGGAGGGCCGTTGACTCCCCCGCCGACGGGCCCGCGCCCGCGTCCGCCCGGCCCGCCCGTTCCGCCGCCCACGCTCCGCACCTGCTCAGAGGAGATCTGACTCCGTGGCCATCACCGACACCTCCACCCCCGCCGTCACCCTCCGCACCCCGCTGCTCGACCCGGGGGCCGTCACCGACGGCGGCCGGGCGCAGGACTGGCGCGTGTCCGATGCGCCGCTCGACGAGGAGAGCCGGGGCCGCCTCCTCGCGGGCACCCACCACGACCCGCACGCGGTGCTCGGCGCGCATCCGGTGCCCGGGGGCGTGGCGTTCACGGTGCTGCGCCCGTACGCCCAGGCGGTGACGGTCGTCGTCGACGGCCGGTCCGCGCGCCTGAACGACGTGGGGGACGGTCTCTTCTCGGGCGTTCTGCCGCTCGCGTCGATCCCCGCGTACGAACTGCGGGTGACGTACGACGGCCGGGACACCGAGGTCCAGGACCCCTACCGCTTCCTGCCCGCGCTCGGCGAACTCGATCTGCACCTGATCGGCGAGGGACGGCACGAGGAGCTGTGGCGGGCGCTGGGGGCGCATCCGATGACCCACCAGGGCGTCGTCGGCACCCGGTTCACGGTGTGGGCGCCCAACGCCCGGGGCGTGCGGGTGTGCGGGGACTTCTGCCACTGGGACGGCGCGGCCTACCCGATGCGTTCGCTGGGGTCGACCGGAGTGTGGGAGCTGTTCCTCCCCGGCATCGGCGAGGGGGACCGCTACAAGTTCGACATCACGCGGCCCGACGGCACGCACACCTTGCGCGCGGATCCGATGGCCCGCCTCGCGGAGACGCCTCCGGCGACCGCCTCCGTGGTGACCCGGTCGACCCATGTGTGGGCGGACGGGGAGTGGATGGCGCACCGGGCGGACCGTCCGGTGCATCAGGCGCCCTTCTCGGTGTACGAGGTGCATCTCCCGTCCTGGCGAGCGGGGCTGACGTACCGTCAGCTGGCGGAGGAACTCACGGCCTATGTGGCCGACGCGGGCTTCACGCATGTGGAGTTCATGCCGGTGGCCGAGCATCCGTTCGGCGGGTCGTGGGGGTACCAGGTCACCGGCCTGTACGCGCCGACGTCCCGCATGGGCACACCGGACGACTTCCGGCACCTCGTCGACACGCTGCACCAGGCGGGCATCGGCGTGATCGTGGACTGGGTGCCCGCGCACTTCCCCAAGGACGACTGGGCGCTCGCCGAGTTCGACGGCCGGCCGCTGTACGAGCCGGGGGACTCCCGGCGCGCCGAACACCCGGACTGGGGCACGCTCACCTTCGACTACGGCCGCAAGGAGGTGCGCAACTTCCTGGTCGCCAACGCGGTCTACTGGTGCGAGGAGTTCCACATCGACGGGCTGCGCGTCGACGCGGTGGCCTCCATGCTCTACCTCGACTACTCCCGCGAGGACGGCCAGTGGGCGCCGAACGAACACGGCGGCCGGGAGAACCTCGACGCGGTGTCGTTCCTTCAGGAGATGAACGCGACGGTCTACCGCCGCTGCCCCGGGGTGGTCACCATCGCCGAGGAGTCGACCGCGTGGAACGGTGTCACACGGCCCACCGATCACGTCGGCCAGGACGGCTTCGGCGGGCTCGGCTTCGGCCTGAAGTGGAACATGGGCTGGATGCACGACTCCCTGGAGTACATCCAGCACGAGCCCGTGCACCGGCAGTACCACCACAACGAGCTGACCTTCGCGATGGTCTACGCGTACAGCGAGAACTACCTCCTGCCCATCTCGCACGACGAAGTCGTCCACGGCAAGCGGGCGCTGGTGTCCAAGATGCCGGGCGACTGGTGGCAGCAGCGCGCCAACCACCGTGCCTATCTGGCCTTCATGTGGGCCCACCCCGGCAAGCAACTCCTCTTCATGGGACAGGAGTTCGCGCAGGGCGCCGAGTGGTCGCCGGAGCACGGCATGGACTGGGGGCTGCTGGACCCGTCGTATCCGGCGGAACCGGACCACGGCGGTGTGCTGCGGCTGGTACGCGACCTCAACCACCGGTACCGGGCGACGCCCGCGCTGTGGGAGCAGGACACCGTGCCCGCCGGCTTCGCCTGGGTCGACGCGGACGCGGCCCACGACAACGTCGTGGCGTTCCTGCGCTTCGCCGCCGACGGGACGCCGCTCCTGGCGGTGAGCAACTTCTCGCCGGTGATCCGCCACGCGTACGTGCTCGGGGTGCCCGAGACGGCGGGCACCTGGCGGGAGACGCTGAATACGGACGCGGCCGGGTTCGGCGGCGGCGACGTGCGCAACGCGGGTCCGCTGCGGCCGGAGCAGGAGCCCACCGGAGCCTTCCCGGCCCGCCTGCGCGTGACGCTGCCCCCACTGGCGACCCTGTGGCTGCAGCCCGAGTGACGGGCCCCTGAGCCGCGGGGAGGCCGAGGAGCGGCCGGAATCACCCCTGCATCGATGAACGTCGACATAGAAGCGTGTCAACATAGGACGCATGTCGAATGCGAAGACGGTGCCGCTGCTCGAGCCGGACGTCGAGCCCTGCTGCCCGCCCCTCACGGAGCGCCCCCTCACCGCGGAGGAGGCGGTGCGGACGGCCGCGATGTTCAAGGCCCTCGGCGATCCGGTCCGGCTGCGCCTGTTCTCCCTGGTCGCCTCGCACGAGGGCGGCGAGGCGTGCGTGTGCGACATCTCCGACGTCGGCGTCTCCCAGCCCACGGTGTCCCACCACCTGAAGAAGCTGAAGGAGGCGGGCCTGCTCACCTCCGAGCGCCGCGGGACGTGGGTGTACTACCGCGTCGAGCCGTCCGTCCTCACGGCGATGGGCCACATGCTGAGCCGGCCCACGGCCCGCGCTACCCGCGCGTCTCGGACCGGGAGGTGAACTTCCCGCGCCAGGACAGCGCCACGTACACCAGGCCGATCAGGACCGGTACCTCGATGAGGGGGCCGACGACGCCGGACAGGGCCTGGCCGCTGGTGACTCCGAAGGTGGCGATCGCCACGGCGATGGCGAGCTCGAAGTTGTTGCCGGCCGCCGTGAAGGCGAGGGTCGCCGTCCGGTCGTACGCCAGGCCGATGGCCTTGCCCAGCAGGAACGTGCCGAAGAACATCACGGCGAAGTAGACCAGCAGCGGCAGCGCGATCCGGGCCACGTCCAGCGGCTGCGAAGTGATCGTCTTTCCCTGCAGGGCGAAGAGGATGACGATCGTGAAGAGCAGCCCGTACAGCGCCCACGGGCCGATCCTCGGCAGGAAACGGGACTCGTACCGCTCCCGTCCCAGCTTCCTCTCCCCCACCCGCCGCGTGAGGAATCCGGCGAGCAGCGGGACGCCGAGGAAGATGACGACGTTCAGGGCGATCTCGCCCATGGAGATGTCGAGCTTCTCGCCGTCGCCGAGGCCGAGCCAGCCCGGGAGCAGGTCGAGGTAGAGCCAGCCCAGCAGGCCGAACGCGACGACCTGGAAGACCGAGTTGAGCGCGACGAGCACGGCGGCCGCCTCACGGTCGCCGCAGGCCAGGTCGTTCCAGATGATGACCATGGCGATGCAGCGGGCCAGGCCGACGATGATCAGGCCGGTGCGGTACTCGGGCAGGTCCGGCAGGAAGATCCAGGCGAGCGCGAACATGACGGCCGGGCCGACGAGCCAGTTGATCACCAGTGACGAGACCATCAGCCTGCGGTCGCCGGTGACGGCGTCGAGCTTGTCGTAGCGGACCTTGGCCAGGACCGGATACATCATGACCAACAGGCCGAGGGCGATCGGCAGCGAGATGCCGCCGATCTCGACCTCGGCGAGGGTGTCGTTCAGGCCGGGGACGAGGCGGCCGAGACCGATCCCCACGGCCATCGCGGCGAGGATCCACACCGCGAGGTACCGGTCGAGCGTGGAGAGCTTGGCGACGATGGAGGCGTCCGTGCCGTCCCGGGGCGGCGACGTGGTTCCGGGGTCCGCGGCGGCCATCAGCAGGCCCGCTTGCGGTCGGTCGCGATCGTCGTCCGCGCGGTCTCGGCGAGCTCGCCGAACATCTCGGCCAGCGAGTCCAGGATCTGCGGGCGGAGCTTGTAGTACGTGAAGCGGCCGCACGGCTCGGTCTCCACGACGCCCGCCTCGCGCAGGACGCGGAGGTGGTTGGAGAGGTTCGTCTGCCGGGCGCCCGTCTCCGCCACGAGGTGGGTGGTGCAGAGCGTCTCGTGGGCGAGCAGGGTCACGATCTGAAGCCTGAGCGGGTCGGCGACGACCCGGATCAGTTCAGTGTTGGCTGACGTCATCATGGGCTGATACTTTCACATCAGCAGCCGCTGATGCCAGTGACCGCTGATGCCAGTGACCGCTGACGCCGGCGGGTGCTGACGTCACCAGCGGGTGCTGACGCCGACCAGAGAGACCTTGCGATGTCCGACAAGCCCTCCGTCCTGTTCGTGTGCGTCCACAACGCGGGCCGCTCCCAGATGGCCGCCGCCTGGCTGACCCACTTGGCGGGCGACCGCGTCGAGGTCCGCTCGGCGGGCTCCGCGCCCGGCAGGGAGGTGAACCCGGCCGCGGTCGAGGCGATGCGCGAGGTCGGCATCGACATCTCCGCCGAGACCCCGAAGCTGCTGACCGTGGACGCGGTCCAGGAGTCGGACGTCTGCGTGACGATGGGCTGCGGGGACACCTGCCCGGTCTTCCCCGGCAAGCGCTACCTCGACTGGCCGCTGGAGGACCCCGCAGGCCAGGGCGTTGCGGCGGTCCGCCCGATCCGGGACGAGATCAAGACCCTGGTCGAGGGCCTGATCGCCGAGATCGCCCCGGAGCGGACGGCCTGAGCTAGCCGTTCGGGAGGATGACCGCCCGGCCGTTGACGCGGCCCGCGTGCAGGTTCTCGTACGCCGTGGGGGCGTCGTCCAGTCCGTACGTCTCCACGTGGACGTCGATCAGCCCGGCCCTGGCCAGGTCCAGGACCTCGATCAGCTCGGCCCTGCTGCCCCAGTAGGGGGAGCGGACGGCCACGTCGAAGGGGGTCGTGCCGAAGCCGACCGACGCGGCTCCGCCGCCGATGCCGACGATCGAGACGTCCGCCTCCACCGCGGCGCACGCGGTCGCCGTCGCGGCGGTGGGCGGCGCGCCGACGAAGTCGAACACCGCCTGGGCGCCCAGGCCGCCGGTCAGCTCGCGCACCCTGCCCGCCGCCGCCCCGTCCGACAGGACGGCCTCGTGGGCGCCGACCTCGCGGGCCAGGCGCAGCTTCTCCTCGGTGACGTCGAGGGCGATCACCCGTGCCGGGGTCAGCGCACGCAGCAGCTGGATCGCCACGTGCCCGAGGCCGCCGGTGCCGATGACCACGGCCGTGCTGCCGGGCGTCAGCTTGGGCAGTGAGGTCTTGACGGCGTGGTACGGCGTCAGGCCCGCGTCGGTGAGCGGCACGGCGGTCACCGGGTCGAGACCGTCCAGCGGGACCAGGTGGCGCGGGTCGTCCACGATCATGTACTCGGCGATGGCGCCGGGCGCCCCGAGTCCGGGCGGGCGGATGCCCAGCTCCGCGGCGCGCGTGCAGTAGTTCTCCTTGCCCTGCGCGCACATCAGGCAGGTGCCGCAGCCCCACGGCCCGTACACGGCCACGGAGTCGCCGAGCGCGAGCCCGGTGACGCCCTCGCCCAGCGCGGCGACGGTGCCTGCGCCCTCGTGGCCGAGGGTGAGCGGCAGCGGGAAGCCGAGGGCCTCCGCGGGCCGGCTCATCACGGCGATGTCGGAGTGGCAGACGCCTGCGGCGGTGACCTTCAACAGCACCTGGCCGGGGCCCGGTTCGGGCCGCGGGACGGTGACGACCTCGGGGGCGGCGCCGACGCTGCGGTACTGGACGGCTTTCATCTCGGCTGACATTCCGGGGTACCTCTTCTTCTGTCTCTGCTTACTCGTACGGCCGCTCTGCTTACTCGTGCGGCCGGGTCAGCGGGCCGCGTAGCCGCCGTCGACGAGGTGGTAGCTGCCGTTGATGAACGAGGCGCGGTCCGAGAGCAGGAACAGCGTGAGGTCCGCGACCTCGTCGGCGGTGCCGAGGCGGCCCTGCGGGTGCAGCGCGATCAGCTGCCTGCGCTGGGCCTCGTCGCCCTTGAGCAGCGGGGTGTCGATGAAGCCGGGGGCGACGGCGTTCACGCGCACGCCCCGTGCCGCGTACTCCACGGCGGCGCTCTTGGTCAGTCCGACGACCGCGTGCTTGGCGGCGGAGTACGCGGGGGAGCCCGCGAAGCCGTTCGTGCCGAGGATCGAGGACATGTTGACGACGGCGCCGCCGCCCGCGGCGACGAGTTGCGGCAGCTCGTACCGGAGGGAGTAGAAGACGCCGTTGAGGTTGGTGTCGATCACGCGCCGCCAGTCCTCGACCGTGTACTCGCCG
The DNA here is from genome assembly GCF_044327655.1 of Streptomyces sp. NPDC018029. Taxonomy (NCBI): domain Bacteria; kingdom Bacillati; phylum Actinomycetota; class Actinomycetes; order Kitasatosporales; family Streptomycetaceae; genus Streptomyces; species Streptomyces sp. NPDC018029. Next base: position 8,117 of record NZ_JBIRFV010000017.1, read on the forward strand.
GTCGGGGCGGAGGCTCCGGCGATCCCGGCGTTGTTGACGGCCAGTTGGAGACCGCCGAAGGTCTCGACGGTGAACTCGACGGCGTGGCGTACCGATTCGGGGTCGGTGACGTCGACGCGTACGGCGGCGGCGCGGCCGCCGGCCTCGGTGAGCGACCGGGCGACGTCCCGCGCGCCCTGTTCGTTGTGGTCCGCGACGACGACGGCCGCTCCTGCCGCGGCGAGGCGGCGGGCGACCTCGAGGCCGATGCCGGAGGCGGCGCCGGTGACGAGGGCGGTCTTCCCGGCGAACTCCGCCGAGGCGGTGACGCCGGCTGTGCTGGTGGTGCTGGTGTTCATGGTGGTGCCTGGTTTCACGTGGTGGTGGTTCGGGGTGCGGGTTCGTCGGCCAGGGCCGCGAACGCCGCGTCGATGAGCTGCGGCAGGGGGGTGCTCGCGCCGGGCGCGATCCAGAACCGTACGGCCGTGCCGAACGCCCCGACCGCCAGCGAGACGGCGAGTGCCGGGCGCAGATCGCGCTCGGCGTCCAGGCCGAGCCGGCGCGCGACGATCGCCACCGACTCGGTCTCGGCCTCGTCCCGCACCCGCAGGTAGGCGGAGAGCAGCGACGGCTCCTCGTGGAGCAGCCGGAGCAGGTCGCCCGAGCGGGGCAGGCGGTGCCAGGCGGTCGGTTCGTCGTCGAGCCAGCCGCGGAGGGCCCGGTAGTAGGCCGTGAGCGGGGTCTCTTCCGCGGGGCGGGCGGCGAGCGCCGCGTTGATCCGCGCGTAGTCGGCGCGCAGGGCGTCGACCACGGCGTCCTCCTTCCCGGCGAAGTAGCGGGAGAAGGTGCGGCGGGAGACGTCGGCGCGGTCGCTGATCGTCTCGACGGTGACCTGGTCGAGGCCGTGGGCGAGGACCAGGTCCACGGCGGCGTTCGCCATGGCGGCCCGGCTCTCCTGGACCTTGCGGGTCCTGCGGCCCTGTGTGCTGCTCATGCTTTCGACTGTACTCCTCGAACTGTCTCAATGGGACACTTGGCCCGCCGGGACAGCTTGCGTCGCTCTCGGCGGGCTCGGCGGGCTCGGCGGTTTCGGCGGTTTCGGCGGTTTCGGCGGTTTCGGCGGGAGCCTTCACGCCCTCTGCCCGACTGCGGTCGCGCGTGCCATCGTGGTTCCGCGCCGTTGGTCCGGACCAGCGGCCCGGAAGGTCAGCTGCCGAGGAGGAGCGTGCGCATGCGCGGCACCACCGTCTTACCGGGTCAGGGAAACAACGGAGAGCCGGGCGAGGAGGGCATGCCGACGCATCGGCTGCAGGTGCCGATGCCCAACACCCTGCCCTTCGCCATCGGTACGTTCGACACCATCGGGCCCATGTCCCGTGCGCCCTTCCCGCACCGGCACACCTTCCACGAGATCGTCCACGTGACAGGCGGCAGCGGCGGGCACGTGGTCGACCTGAGCCGCTTCACGCTGCGGCCGCCGAACCTGTGCTTCATCGCCCCCGGGCAGGTCCATCACTGGGACGGCGTGGCCGGGCTCGAGGGCCAAGTCATCCTGTTCACCGATGACTTCCTCCTCGACCATCCGGCCGACCGGCACATCCTGCGGGGGCTCGCCCGGCGCTCCTGTCTCGACCTGACCGAGGAGGCGGCGGAGTGGACCGCCCGCCTGGTCGCCGAGCTGGACGGCGAGTACCGGTCGGGGGCCGAGGGGTTCCAGGGCGTTCTGCGGGCGCTGCTGCACATCCTGGTGGTGCGGGCGGCGCGGCTGCCCGCCCTGCGGACGTCGCCGGCGGCGTCCGGACCGCCGCACGAGGGGGCGCCCCACGAGGGAGCGCCGCACTCGCGGCCGGCCTCGGTGGCCACGGATTTCGCGACGCTCCTCGCCGGCCCCGAGGGTGCCCTGCAGTCGGTGCGGTCGTGCGCGGCGCGGCTGGGTGTCTCGGTGAGCTACCTCAGTGAGGCGGTGAAGGCCTCCACCGGCCGCACGCCCGGCGAACTGATCCGGCAGACCCGGGTGCACGAGGCCAAACGCCTGCTGCTGCGCACGGACTTGTCGGTCCGTCAGGTGGCGGGGCGGGTCGGGTTCGGTGACCCGGCGTACTTCTGCCGCTTCTTCCGCCGCGAGACCGGCGCGAGCCCCGGGGACTTCCGGCGCGGCGGTGGCGATATTCACCACGACCACCGGCTCCAGTCCATCGTCGGGTCCTCCTCCCCCGCATAGCTTCATAGCCGATCCGGAACGCACCCATCCCTTACGGCTCAGGAGGAGCGAGCGATGGACAACGAGATCGGCATCCCCGACGGTGACGGCACCCCCGAAGCCGGCGCATCCGGCGGCACCGGTGTGAACGGCAGCAAGGGCCCGAGCCGCAAGACCGTCCTGCGGGCCGCCGCCGCGATGGGCATGAGTGTGCCCTTGACCCTCTGGGGAGCGCCCGCGCTGGCGCGGACCGCCGGCGAGCGGGGCGAGGCGGTCGAGCCGACGCCCACCTGCGACGACGGTGACGACCCGACCATCCCGCAGATGGAGGGGCCGTACTTCAAGCGCAACTCGCCGCAGCGCACCTCTCTGGTCCAGCCCGGCACCCCGGGCGTGCGCCTCACCGTCACCGGCTACGTCTTCGGACTGGCCTGCAAACCGATCCCCCGGGCGCTGCTGGACTTCTGGCAGGCCGACACCTACGGAGCGTACGACAACGTGGGATACCGCTTCCGTGGGCACCAGTTCACCGACGCCAACGGCGCGTTCAAGCTCTCCACGATCGTGCCGGGCCTCTACCCGGGTCGCACCCGCCACCTGCACGTCAAGGTGCAGGCCCCCGGGCGCCCGATCCTCACGACGCAGCTGTACTTCCCGGGTGAGCCGCGCAACAACACGGACACGATATTCGACCCCCGGCTGCTCATGAACGTCCGCACCGTCGGCAACGCGAAGGAGGCGGACTTCGACTTCGTCCTCAATGTGCCGCAGTAGCGGCGCCGTACAACCTTTGGTGGGCACGGCAGGTCAACTGACCGGTCAAGAACACCTGAGGAACAGAGGAAGACGTATGTCGCTCACCAGCCGCAGAGCCCGTGTCACCATGCCGCTGATCGCCGCCTCCCTGCTGGTGGGCGGCGGCCTCTCGGCCTGGGCCCTGGGGCAGGGCACCGCCGCCCACGCGGCCGCGCCGGACGCCGGCCGCGTGGGCGGCGCCGTGCGGCCGACGGACGACTTCAACGGCGACGGCTACGCCGACCTGGTCGCCGGCGCCCCGGGCGGCACGGTCTCCGGCCAGGCGAAGGCCGGGTACGTGGTGGTGACGTACGGCTCCAAGGACGGCCTCGACCCCGCCCAGAAGAAGATCATCAGCCGCTCCACCAGTGGCGTGCCGGGCGCGGCCACCGCCAAGCAGGCCTTCGGCGACTCGTTCACCAAGGGCGATCTGGACCGCGACGGCTTCACCGATCTCGTCGTCGGCAGCGCCGGCCGGGGCTCCGCGGCGGGCTCGGTGATCCTGTGGGGTTCCGCCTCTGGCCTCACCGGCGGCACGAAGGTCGCCACGTACGGCTTCAGGCCGCAGGCCGGGGACTTCGACGGTGACGGGACCACCGACCTCGCGCTGTTCGCCGGGGTGGGCTACTACGGCGACGACGCGACCCCCCAGGGTGCCCGCCTGTGGCAGGGCCCCCTCAAGCGCACCGGGACCCCCGCCGCGACGCTCGACTTCATGGACAAGTCGCAGTGGTGGAGTTACGAGGACGAAGAGCGCCCCGGCCCGTCGTGCGGTGAGCGGCCCGAGACCTGCGTGGACGGGCCGCAGTCCGTGAAGGGCCCGGTGGTCCCCCAGGCCGTCGGCGACATCAACGGCGACGGCCGCGCCGACATCGCCATGAACGACTATTACGGCGACGGCGAGTGGGGCAACAGCGTCCTGTACGGCACCGCCACCGGCTTCAAGCGGGGTGACGCGCCGGGTTCCAGCGGCGCCCTCGGTGTCGGCGACGTCAACGGCGACCACTACGACGACCTGGTCGTCGGCGACAGCGACTACGAGAGCAGGGCCATGGTCGCCTACGGCTCGGCGGACGGCCTGAAGGACGGTGTGCAGAAGTTCGACCAGGACCTGCCGGGCGTTCCCGGTGCCGAGGAGAGCGGTGACGGCTTCGGCCGTTCGGTCGCGGTCGGCGACGTGACCGGCGACGGCTACGCCGATGTCGCGCTCGGGGTGGTCGGTGAGAACGTCCGGGACGTCGCCGACGCCGGCGCGGTCGTCCTCGTGCGCGGCAGCGCCGACGGCGTGACGGGCACGGGGGCCCAGGCCTTCCACCAGGACACGGCGGACGTGCCCGGAGTCGCCGAGAAGGGCGACTTCTTCGGGTCGGCCGTGTCGCTGCTCGACGTCACGGGTGACGGCCACGGCGACCTCGCGGCGTCCTCCGTCGCGGAGAACGCCCAGGCCGGCGCGGTGTGGTCGCTGCGCGGCACGTCCAGCGGCCTGACGGCGAGGAAGTCCGTGGCCTTCGGCCCCAAGGACGTCGCGGCCCCGAACACCGCGGCGCTCTTCGGCAGCGGGCTGCGCTAGCCCCGCTCCTCGCCGGCCGTGTCGGGCACGTGCCCCGGTCTGAGGCCTCCCCCCGTCGGAGGCCTCAGACCGGGCGGATCAGCTCCCACGTGTCGACGGCGTGGTCCAGGGCCATGCCGTGCCGTTCGTACAGGGCGAGCGCGCCGCTGCTGTTGTCGGTGTCCACGCCGAGGCCGATCCGGTCGCGGCCCAGTGCCGCGTAGTGCCCGAAGGCGTGGCGCAGGAGGTGGCTGCCGATGCCGCGCCCGCGGGCCTCGGCCAGGACGCCGAGGTTGCCTATCCATCCCATCGACGCGCGGTCGTTGTGGGTGCGCAGCACGGCTGCGTCTCCGTGCCCCTCGACGTGGGCGACCCAGATCAGCGACCAGTCGACCCGCTCGGCGTCGATGTCGTCCAACCACTGTTCGTACGTGCGCGGTTGGTGGTCGAAGTGCTCCGCGAAGCACTTCTGGAGCAGGTCGTGGGCGCGCCTGCGGTCCTCTTCGGCCAGGCACGGCCGCAATGTCACTCCGGGCGGGGGCGCAGGCAACGGGTCGGCCTGTGGGTCGATTTGACGTGCCATCACGTTATAACGGCGCACGGTCCGCCAGCCTCGTGCGCGCAGGGCCGTCGGGTCCGTGGTGGGCGCGGTGTTGAGGTGGAGGTGCACGACGGCTCGCGCCGCGCCGTTGGCCGCCGCCCGCTCCGCGGCGCGGTCCTCCAACAGGTCGAAGAGGTGCAGGGAGCCTTCGGGGCGGCCGGGCAGGACGTAGTGGTCGACGTCGATCCGCTCGCCGCCTGATTCGTCCCGCAGCAGCGCGTACCCGACGAGCAGGTCACCGTCGTACAGCAGCCAGGAGTCCCGCTCCAGGTCCACCTCGGGGTGCTTCAAGTCGGCCTGCACCTCGGCCGGCTCGGTGTCGGCCCGGCCGATCTCCAGCAGGTCGACTTCATTGAGCAGCGCACACACGGCCGCCGTGTCACCGAGGGTCGCCGGGCGCACGGTCAGGCCCGGGGGCGGCGTGAGGGACGTCGTCATGGGTCCACTGTCCGGGGGCTGGGGGCCGGACCACAACGGATTTTTTCCGGGGGGCCGTCCATCTCGTACGAGTCCCTGACGACGTGTGTGCACTGTCCCCGGGGCTTGCCACTCCGTTCACACCAGTGCCGCTCAGTCCTCCTTGCTCTTTCCCTCGGCGATCCGCTTCTTGACCCGCGCATCCTTTGCCAGTTCTGACGGCAGCTTCGTTCGAGGGCCGAGCTTGGTGGAAGCCAACTGCTCCACTGTCACCCGCGTGGTCCTCCCCGTCTCACGTCCCACTTCCTTGCCGTTCACCTTGCGGCGCTGCGCGGGCCGTAGATCCGCGCCGCGTAGATCCGCGCCTTTCAGATCCGCACCTTTCAGATCCACCCCACGGAGATCCGCTCCACGCAAATCAGCCCCCCGGAGAGACGCATTGACGAATGTGGCCTCTACGAAGCTCCCACGGGCCATTTGGGCTTCTTGGAGCGTCGCGTTGGTCAGGTCGGCATGGAACAGCGTGGCCGAGCGCAGGTCGGCATCATCCAAGTCCGCCGACGGCAGCTTCGCTCCGCTGAGGAAAACCTCGCTCATGTCCGCACCGCTCAGATCCGAAGACGCAAGATTCGCGCCACTCAGGTTGGCCCTGCTCAGACGCGGGCGGTCCACGTCCCCCTCGTCCGAGTCCGGGCCGTACCACCTGCGCAGGGCTATCTGCGGCAAATACGCCTCGCGCAGATCCACTGCCGCTGCGCCGTCATGGTCGGGGTTCCGGCGTGCAAGAATTTCGAACGCCGAATGCACATCCGCTTCGGGCCGGCCCTTGTACCCCGCGCTCTCCCGCCCGGACGAGCGGGCGTGCGTGCGGACATAGGCGGAGAGAACGTCGACGATGGCCGGTTGGTCCCGCGGTGAGTCCTGCATGATGCGCTGCAGGGCGTAGACACCCCCCAGCCGCACATCCGCCGATTCATTGCCGAGGTTGTTCACTGCGGCGGTATAGCGATTCGCGATTTGTTCCTCATGCGTGGCGCGTATGTCGGCCCGCATCTGCTGGGTGGTGACGACGACGGCCAGGACTGCCGCGATACCTGTGATCAGGCCACCTGCCACGCCACCTATGGTGGACCATTTGTTGTCCCCTGCAGGCGCCCCGGCATTGCTCGGCACGGGTTCTGCCGTTGATGTTCCGTCCGGCGGCCTGCACGGTTCGCTTCCCGGCCTGGATGCAGAGGTAGACGGGCTCCCGCTGTCCGGGTCCTGTGCCGGCGGCTCCGCACGTCGGGTGAAATTCGTCAAGGAACGGACAATGGAAGTTCGGAACCGCCGTACCCTCCCGCCTGGTTGCATGGCTCCCCCTGTCATGAGTCCATTTGACCCGGGCGTGCTTGGGCCACGCCAGGCCTTCACTCACATCCGTGGCGCTGGAGGGTGTCGCGCACTCACATCCGTGGCGCTGGAGGGTGTTGCGGAGTCGCTGACGGCTCTTCGGAGACCGCGTCGCAGTGGCTCCGGGTCAGGGCGTGAGCACGATCCTGCCGAACACCTCGCCCGCGTCCATCGCGTGGTGGGCCCGCGCCGCCCGGTCCAGTGGGAACACCTCGTGCACGACCGTGCGCAGGTCTCCGTGTGCGGCTTCGGTGAACTGGGACGACCGCACAGCCTGCCGGTCGGGGACGGGCACGGTGTCGGAGCTGAAGGTGGTGAACGACAACGACTTGCGGAAGCCGTCCATCAGCCGCATGCCGAAGTCCGTCGGCGGTTGCCCACCGACCACGCCGACAGCCACGTAGCGTCCATTGGGGTTCAACCTGTCGATGAAGAGGGGCAGTTGTGGGCCGCTGATCATGTCGATCACTGCGTCGAAGCCCGTCGGCGCATCCGGGCCTCCCTCGCCGGAGCGGTCGAGGACATGGGTCGCGCCCAGGTCCCGCAGGCGGGCGCCGCGTGCCGTCGATGAGGTGGTGACCGCCACCGCGCTCGCGCCGCGTCTGGCCGCGAGCTGGACCGCCGTGATCCCGATGCTGCCCGCCGCACCGCGCACGAGCACCGACTCGCCGGGCGTGAAACGGGCCCGGTCCAGGGCGAAGTGGGCGACTACGCCGGAGCCGCCGAGCGTCACCGCGTCGGTGCCGGTGAGGTCGTCCGGCAGGACGAGGATGTCCTCGACCGCGGCGACGGCCTGCTCGGCGTAGCCGCCGGACAGGCCGGTGAACGCCCACACCCGCTGCCCGATCCAGGAGGCGTCCACGCCGTCTCCCACCGCGGTGACCGTTCCCGCGACCTCGCTGCCGAGGAGATGGCCCTCCCGGAAGCCGTGGGCGGCAAGCGTTCCCCGGCGGATGACGGCGTCCACGCCGCCCACCCCGACCGCCTCCGTGGCGATCCGCACCTGTCCCGGGGCAGGATCGGGCGCGGGCACATCGACGACCTCCAGGCCGTCGGGGTCACCGAAGGTCCTGATCACGACGGCTTTCATGGCTACTACTCCTCGCGGTTGGTGGGGGGGGTGGCAGGTGCGCGCGGCCCGGCAGGCCCGGCAGCACCGCCATCGGAACGTAACGGACGCCCCCGTCCGCTTGGCTAAAGTGAGAAGCGATGAGCCATCATTTGCCTCAGTCCGTGCGCTCCGACGCCCGCGACAACCGGATCCGCATACTGGACGCCGCCCGCACGGTGTTCGGCGAGGAGGGGCTGGGCGCGCCCATGCGCGAGGTCGCCCGGCAGGCCGGTGTCGGCCCCGCCACGCTGTACCGGCACTTTCCGACCAAGCAGGCGCTGATCGTGGAGACCTTCGCCGAGCAGCGGCGGGAGTGCCATGCCGCCGTCCGCGACGCCCTCGCGGAGTCGGACGCGTGGTCCGGCTTCCGGAGCCTGGTCGAGCGGATCTGCGAACTCCACGCGCAGAGCCGGGGGTTCGCCGACGCCTTCATGGCGGCGTTCCCCGAGGCCATGGACTTCACCGCCGACCGGGAGCAGACGCTGCGCGCGGTCGGTGAACTGGCACGCCGCGCCCAGGAGGCCGGCCACCTGCGCCCCGGCTTCGTCCTCGACGACCTGGTCCTCATGCTCACGGCCCACCGGGGCCTTCAGGACACCCCGCGCACGGCCCGACTCACGGCCTCCCGCCGCTTCGCCGCCTACATGATCGAGGCCTTCCACGCCACCGCCCCAGAGACGGACTCCCCCACACCCCTACCACCGCCACCCCACCTACAGCTCACGCTCCCGCCCTCGCCGGGCACGCCATAGACCCGTCCGTGAGATTGTCGTGACCGTGACCGTGACCGTGACCGAGTCCTGGACGATCGATGATGACGAACCCGTTCGTGTGTCGCCCGAGACGGTGTCGGGAGTCCTCCGTCGGAGGATTGACAGCGGGCGGCTCGAGACGTGGCTGGCCAGTTCGTCCGGGCGGTCGCTGGCCTTCGTCACGAATTCTGAGCGCGCGATGGTGATGCTGCTCGAAGAAGCCGGAGACCCCGGCGAGCATGCCGTGACCCCGCAAGCCGAGGGATCGAGCGAAGGGTTCGCCCTCTCCAACGGGCAGCACGACGAGTACCCGGACGAGGACACTGTCCCCGTCCGGGAGGCGTTGAGGCTCATCGAGCACATCGTCGGCACGGGGTCCTGGCCTTTGGACGCACGCCGGGTGGTCGATCGCTGAAGCCCCCCCCCACGGACCGGTACCGCGGGTCGGGGCGGCAGTGCGGTGCTCAGGCCAGTACTGCTCGTATCGTCTTGCCGCCCCGGTGGGTGCCCACCACCTCCAGGCGGTGGGCCAGTTGGCGGACCATTGCCAGGCCGCGGCCGCTCTCCCTGTCTGTGCTCTGCCGTTGGACCCGGGGGCGTTCGGGGCTGGTGTCGGTCACCTCGACGGTCACTCGGTCGCCGGAGACCTCCACGCTCAGGCGGCAGCCGCCGTCCGCGTGCCGCAGTGCGTTGGACACGAGCTCCGAGACGATCAGCGTGGCGTCGTCCACGCGCTCGGCGGCCACCTCCGTCTTGCGGCGGCGGGATCCTGACAGGAACCCGGAGGTCAGGTGCCGCGCCCGGCCCGCCGACGCGGGCTCCTGCGGCAGCGCGTACACCACCCGTTCCTTGGACCGATGGGCGCGCTGGTGCGCACGCATGGCAGCTCACTCCCCTCCCCGAGAAAAACCGGCGTCCACCCGCGATCAACGTCGCCACCGGGGCCGCGACCCGTGGCGCGCGACCGGTCCTGCCCCACGGTGATGCCCCCGCCCGCTGATCCTCAATCCGCCCGCGATCGCTTCCCTTGCCACACATTGACCCTGACATCAGCTTCAAACCAGACTGAGCGGTCATCCGTCGGCACCGGCGTCGAAGGCGCGGTGTCCGCTCCGCCACGCCGGGAAGGCCGCCCATGAACGCAATTCCTCGCCCCCACAAGGTCTTCAAGGATTTCAAGGCCTATCAGGATGAGATCTACTTCGATGGGCTGCGCGGGGTCGTCCCCAAGTACCCGATGACCTTCGACGAGTTGGAGGCGCGGGCGCATGCCGCCATGCCTCCTTCGATCGTCTCGTACGTCGCCGGCGGCGCGGGTGACGAGCGTACGCAGAACGCCAACGTCACCGCCTTCGAGCGCTGGGGCCTGATACCGCGGATGTTCGTCGGAGCCGCGCAACGCGACCTGTCCGTCGACCTGTTCGGCATGACGTTGCCGTCACCCCTGTTCATGGCGCCCGTCGGGGTTCTCGGGATCTGCGCGCAGGACGGGCACGGGGATCTCGCGACGGCGCGGGCGGCCGCGCGGACCGGCGTTCCGATGATCGCCTCCACGTTGTCCGAGGATCCGATGGAGGCGGTCGCGGGCGAGCTCGGCGAGACGCCCGGCTTCTTCCAGCTGTACACGCCGACCGACCGCGCACTCGCCGAGAGCCTGGTGCGCCGGGCGGAGAAGTCCGGCTTCAAGGGCATCGTCGTGACCATGGACACCTGGATCTCCGGGTGGCGCCCGCGCGACCTGAGCACCTCCAACTTCCCCCAGCTGCGCGGCCACTGCCTGGCCAACTACACGAGCGACCCGGTCTTCCGCGCCCAGCTGCCCGCCGACCCGGAGCAGGACGTGCAGTCGGCGGTGCTCAAGTGGGTGCAGCTCTTCGGCAACCCGCTGACCTGGGACGACCTGCCGTGGCTGCGCTCCCTCACGTCTCTGCCGCTGATCGTGAAGGGCCTGTGCCACCCGGAGGACGTGCGCCGCGCGAAGGACGGCGGCGTGGACGGCATCTACTGCTCCAACCACGGCGGCCGCCAGGCCAACGGCGGACTGCCCGCGCTCGACGTGCTGCCCGCGGTCGTCGAGGCCGCGGACGGGCTGCCCGTCCTCTTCGACTCGGGGGTGCGCAGCGGCGCGGACATCGTCAAGGCCGTCGCGCTCGGCGCCACCGCCGTCGGCGTGGGCCGCCCCTACGCGTACGGCCTCGGGATCGGCGGCGCGGACGGCGTCACGCACGTGCTGCGCTCACTGCTCGCCGAGGCCGACCTCCTCATGGCGGTCGACGGCTACCCGACGCTCGCCGATCTCACCCCGGAGGCGCTCCAGCGCGTGGAGTGACCCCCGCGGCGTGGCAATGGTGTGCTTGTGAGCACGGTGGCTCGGCGGCTCGGTGGACACTTGTACGTTTCTTGTGAGACATTGATGTCTCATTCGGAACTGAGGTGTTACTCCCCATGACCCCGCAACGTGACTCACGGCGCTGGGCCGTCCTCGCGATCCTCTCCGGCAGCCTCCTGCTGATCGCCATGGACACCACGATCCTGAACGTCGCCTTCCCGTCCCTGGTCACCGATCTGCGGCCCAGCTCCGTGCAGCAGCTGTGGATCATCGACATCTACGCCCTCGTGCTCTCCGGACTCCTCGTGACCGCGGGCGCGCTCGGCGACCGGTGGGGCCGCAAAAGGCTGCTCCTGATCGGCTTCGGCGTCTTCGCCCTCGCCTCGCTGCTCGCCGTCTTCGCGACCGCCGCCTGGCAGGTCATCGCCGCCCGCGCGCTGCTCGGCGCGGGTGGCGCGGCGATCATGCCGGCCACTCTGTCGATCCTGCGGCACGTCTTCACCGACGCCCGCGAGCGCGCCCTCGCCTACGCGGTGTGGTCGGCCGTCTTCGGCGGCGGCATGGCGCTCGGGCCGGTCGTCGGCGGTCTGCTGGTCGAGCACGACGGCTGGCAGTCCGCGTTCCTGATCAACATCCCCGTCGCGCTGGTCGTCATCGCGCTCGGCCTGTGGATCCTGCCCGAGTCCCGTCAGCCCCGCGAGGGCCGCTGGGACTGGTGGGGCGTCGGCCAGTCCGTCGTCGGCATGCTCGCCCTGGCGGGCGGCATCAAGCAGCTCGGCAAGGGCGGCCCCGCCGACCCGGTGGCCTGGGCGCTCCTCGTCGTCGCCGCGGTGACGCTCATCGTCTTCGTCCGTCGCCAGCTGCGCCTGGCGCACCCGCTGCTGCGGGTACGCCTCTTCGCGTCCCGCCCCTTCGCCATCGCCGCGGCCTCGATCTTCCTCGGCATGATCGCGCTGGGTTCGGCGCTGTTCCTGATCACGCAGTGGTTCCAGTACGGGCAGGGCTACACGCCCCTGGAGGCGGGCATCCGGCTGCTGCCGGCCCCGCTGGGCCTGGTCCTCACCTCGCTGGTCACCCCGGTGCTGATGCACCGGCTGCCGATCCGGCACGTCATGGGCGGCGGCCTGGTGGTGATGGCGGCCGGGCTCGCCCTGCCGTGGCTGCTCCAGCTGTCGGGGCCGCTCGGTTACGGCGGGATCGCCGTCGCGCTCGCGGTGCTCGGCTGCGGCGTCGGCATCGCGACGACCGCCGCGTCGGTGACGCTGATGGCCGCCACCCCTGCCGAGGACGTCAGTGGCGCCGCGGCGGTCGAGGAGACCTGTTACGAACTCGGCGCCGCGATGGGCGTGGCCGTCCTCGGCAGCGTCGCCACCGCGCTGTACCGCGTGAACCTGCCCGAGCTTGGCCTTCCGGCGGGGACCACGGCGGCCGTGAGCGACTCGATCGGCGAGGCGGCGCGGGTCGCCCACGACCTCACCGGCCCGGCCGGCGCCACCCTGCTCACCCGGGCCGCCGACGCGTTCACCTCCGGGATGACGCCGACGTTCCTGATGGCGGCCGCGCTGCCGCTGGCCGCCGCGGCACTCACCTGGGCGAAGATCCCCAAGGGCCTGCGCCCGACGGAGGACGCGCACTGACGCCCCATGCGCACTGACACCCGTACCCACTGACGCCCAACTGGCCACGTCCGTACCTCAGTTCCCCCTATCATCTGTTCGGCTCAATGGGTTCAGTGAGAGGACGACGGGGACTTGAGTTCCATACGGAAGCGCGGCGCGCGCAGGCGCCGCATGGCGATGGCCGTCGCGGGTGCCGCGGCGGCCGTCGTGGCGGGGGTCCAGCTGTCGCCCGCCGCGTTCGGCACCGGCGGCGAGGACAAGCCGGCGGACGCGCGGCCCACCGCCGAGAGGGACGACTTCGGCGTCTCCCGCACGGACGGAACCTCCTTCGAGAACGGCGTCATGTCCCTGAAGCCGCCACCCCCGGCGTCCTCCTCACGGCAGGCGGCCGCCGGGGCCCCGCACGGCACGGGCTGGAAGTCGGGCGGCGCGTCCAAGTACCTCGCCACCGGCTACACCATCAAGTTCTACGACAAGCGGGCCGCGGACTGGCTCGGCCCCTACGTGAAGAAGTCCGCCGCGGACCTCCGGCGGGTCACGACGCTGCCGGTGTCCGTCGACACGAGGCCGGTCGGCTGGGACTACGTCCGGCCGAGGGGCGAGATCGTCGTCGGCCTCCTGCGCCGGCCCTGCGTTCCCCCGGCCGACGGCGGTTCATCGGGCTGGAAGGTGGTCCGGGACGGCTCGGGCAGCAAGAACCTGAGCTGCGGCTTCTACGCCTCGTCCCTCGCCGACACGGTGACCAGCGGGCACGCGTACATCGACGACGAGTTCTTCACCGCGGACGGCAGGCCCGCCCCGTCCATGGGCGCGACCTACCTGCGCAACCACATCAGCCACGAGCTCGGGCACACCATGGGCCTCGCGCACGCCAACCGCAGCGCGGCCCGCGGCGACTGCGTCAAGGGCACCGACTCCGGCCAGTTCCCGGTGATGTGCACGCCCACCAACGCGTACCAGGACAAGCGCGCGGGCACCTACGTCCAGCAGTACGACATGCAGGGCCTGCGCCACCTGGCCCGCGGCGGCGGCGCGGCGCTGCCCCCGCAGGGCAAGGTGACCGGCATCGGCCGCAAGTGCCTCGACGTCAAGGGCGGCAAGGCGGCCAACGGCACGCAGATCCAGCTCTACACCTGCAACAACGGCGTCGCGCAGTCGTGGATCCTGCAGAAGGACGGCACGTTCCGGGCGCTGGGCAAGTGCCTGGACAACTACCGCAACCAGAGCACCAACGGCAACAAGATCAGCCTCTCCGACTGCCACGGCGGCGCGGCGCAGCGCTGGTCGGTGAATCCCAGGGGACAGATCGTGCACGTCGCGTCCGGCAAGGTCCTCGACGTGCGGGGCGGTTCCACCGCCAACGGCACCAAGGTCCAGCTGCACGCGTCGAACACGTACAAGCGCCAGGTCTGGGTCACGCCGAAGTAGCCCGGCCCGAGTAACCCTTAAGATCACTGCGCACTCGGCACAGCCGGGTGGGCACGATCGAGAGGGAACGAGAACAGTGCAGGTCATGGGGCGGGGCATCGTCATGGCGGCCGTGGGAGCGGCGCTGGCGACGGTATTGGCGGGCTGCGGCTCGGACAGCGACGACGGCGGCGACAGCGGCGACGGCGCCGCCCGTGACAAGGACACGGCGGCGTCCGACGAGCGGAAGGACGCGCGCGCCGTGCTGCTCGCCGCGGCGAAGAAGGTCGGGGCGCAGTCCTCGTACCGGACGGTCCAGACCGGGCAGGGCGGCTCGGACCGGTCCGAGATGCTGTACCAGAAGAAGCCGGCCGCCACGGTCATCAAAGCCGAGGTCGGGAAGTCCGCGGCCAACCCGGACGGCGTCAGCCACATGATCTCCATGGGCGGCACGACGTACATGAAGACGGACAAGGTGCCCGGCAAGAAGTGGTACAGCATGGACCTCGGCGGCGACGGCGGGGGCGCGCCGCGCGCGGCGGGCTACGTCTCCGAGTTCGCGGGCGCGCTCGCGGCGACGGACTCCACCCGGTGGGTCGCCGAGGAGAAGGCCGGTGGCCGTACCGCGGACCACTACCGCGGCAAGGTCGTCCTCGACGACCTCGCGAAGTACACCGGCCCCGCCCTCTCCGAGGATCTGCGCGACAGCTACGTCTCCATGGCGAAGAAGCAGGGCCTGACCTCGGTCGTCATCGATATGTGGGTCGGCAAGGACGACCTGGTTCTCAAGTCCCGTGAGACCGGCGAGGGCAAGAAGGGGCGTGAGGTGGTGAACGAGGAGTACTCGCGGTTCGGCGCCGTCCCGACGATCTCGGCCCCGCCTGCCGGGTCGGTCGCCACCTGGGACGAGTTCATCGCGGCCCAGGCACAGCCGTAGCCGTCGGCCCAGCGGCTACAGTCACCAGCGATCAGCCCCGCCCACCTGGGAGAACATCGCACCATGGCCGTCGACGAACTCGACACCCGCATCCTGCGGCTGCTCCTCGAACAGCCCCGCACCAGCCTGCGCGAGTACGCGCGCGTCCTCGGGATCGCCCGCGGCACCCTGCAGGCCAGGCTGGACCGCATGGAGCGGGACGGCGTGATCACCGGCACGGGTCCGTTCCTCTCCCCCGCGGCGCTCGGCCACCCCGTGCTCGCCTTCGTCCACATCGAGGTCACGCAGGGGTATCTGGACGAGGTCGGTGACGCGCTCGCCGCCGTGCCCGAGATCATCGAGGCGCACTCGATCACGGGCGGCGGCGACCTGCTGACCCGTGTCGCGGCCCGGGACAACGGGCACCTGGAGGACGTCATCCAGCAGCTGATCAACCTGCCGGGCGTGGTGCGCACCCGGACGGAGATGGCGCTGCGGGAGCGCGTGCCGCACCGCCTGCTCCCGCTCGTCGAATCGGTCGGCAGGTCGACCGCCGGACCGGGGTGACCTGGCCGTTTGGCATGCTGGAGGCCATGAGCACCTTCGGCAGGACCTCGGTCGTCTTCGACCTCGACGGCACTCTCGTGGACAGCGAGCCCAACTACTACGAAGCGTCGCGGGCCCTGCTCGCCGACTTCACGGGCCGGGAGTACACCTGGGCCGACAACGAGCAGTACGTCGGCATCAGCTCCGTGGAGACACTCGCGCGGTGGCGGACTGAGTACGGCATCGAGGCCTCGGCGGCCGAACTGCTCGCCGACCTCGACCGCCGCTATCTGGAACTGGCGCGCGCCAATACGCCCGTCTACCCGGAGATGCGGAAGCTCGTCGAGCACCTGCACGAGGCGGGCGTGCCGATGGCGGTGGCGTCCGGGTCCTCGCGCGCGGCCATCGAGGCGATCCTGGCCGGCACGGGCCTGGACGCCCGGCTGACCACGGTCGTCTCCGCCGAGGAGGTCCCGCGCGGCAAGCCGGCGCCGGACGTGTTCCTCGCGGCGGCCGGGCTGCTGGGCGCGGACCCGGCCGACTGCGTGGTCTTCGAGGACGCGGCGCCGGGCGCACTGGCGGCGCGAGCGGCCGGGATGCGGTGTGTGGCGATACCGTACGTCGCGGCGCACGCCTCCGACGAGGCGTTCACATCGGCGGACCTGGTGTTCCGCGGCGGCCACGGCGAGTTCACGGCCCAGGCCGCGCTAGAGGTTCTGGCGCCCCGAAAGGGGGCGTCCCCTGAGGGCCGCCCGCGGCAGACAACAAACCCCGAACCGCTCAAGCAGCCCCGGCCACCCGCTCAGGCGTGAGCAGCTCAGCCAGCCGCTCCGGCGGCAACAGCCCCTTCTCCAGGACCAGTTCGGCGACACCCCGCCCCGTGGCGAGCGCTTCGCGCGCGATCTCCGTGGCGGCGGTGTAGCCGATGTACGGGTTGAGCGCGGTGACCAGTCCGATGGACGTCTCCACCGAGGCGCGCAGCACCTCGGTGTTGGCGGTGATGCCCTCCACGCACCGCTCGGCGAGCGTGAGGCAGGCCTGGCGGAGCGAGGTGATGCTCTTGGCGAGCGAGTGCAGGATGACCGGCTCGAAGGCGTTGAGCTGGAGCTGTCCGGCCTCCGCGGCCATGGTGATGGTGACGTCGTTGCCGATCACCTCGAAGGCGACCTGGTTGACGACCTCGGGGATGACGGGGTTGACCTTGCCGGGCATGATGCTCGAACCGGCCTGCACCGGCGGCAGGTTGATCTCGTTGAGGCCCGCGCGCGGGCCGGACGACAGGAGCCGCAGGTCGTTGCAGCTCTTGGAGAGCTTGACGGCGATCCGCTTCAGGACGCCGGACAGGTGCACGAAGGCGCCGCAGTCCTGCGTCGCCTCGACCAGGTTGGCGGCGGTCACCAGCGGCATGCCGGTGATCTCGGCGAGGTGGCGGCGGGCCGTCTCGGCGTAACCGGCGGGGGCGTTGAGGCCGGTGCCGATGGCGGTGGCGCCGAGGTTGATCTCGTGGATCAGCTCGACGGCCTCGGCGAGCCGCATGCGGTCCTCGTCGATCATCACGGCGTACGCGGAGAACTCCTGGCCGAGCGTCATCGGCACGGCGTCCTGGAGCTGTGTGCGCCCCATCTTCAGGACGTCACGGAACTCCAGGGCCTTCGCCGCGAACGCGTCCTGCACCACCGACATCGCGCGCAGCAGCCCGTGGACCGCGCTGACCGTCGCGACCTTCACGGCGGTCGGGTAGACGTCGTTGGTGGACTGGCTGAGGTTGACGTCCTCGTTGGGGTGCAGGTGTTCGTACGCGCCCTTGGGGTGCCCGAGGAGTTCGAGGGCACGGTTGGCGACGACCTCGTTGGCGTTCATGTTGGTGGAGGTGCCCGCGCCGCCCTGGATGACGTCGACGACGAACTGGTCGTGCAGGTGCCCCGCGCGGATCTCCCGGCAGGCGGCGGCGATGGCGTCGGCCTTGGCCTTCGGGAGCAGCCCCAGCTCCTCGTTGGCGCGGGCGGCGGCCTCCTTGACGGCGGCCAGCGCGTCGATCAGCTGCGGGTACACGGAGATCGGGATGCCCGTGATGGGGAAGTTCTCCGTGGCGCGCAGGGAGTGGATGCCCCAGTAGGCGTCGGCGGGCACGTCCCGGTCACCGAGCAGGTCGTGCTCGCGGCGGAGGGCGGGGGCGGCGGTCATGATGGTTCTCTTCCGGGGCAAGGCGGCCCCGTCAGGGGCGCGGGGAACTGCGCGGCCGGCCACATGCGGCCCGCAGAATTGTCATCGGTCTGCCGAGGCGGGACGCCTCAGGCAGCCTGGTCGGCGACGGCCGCCGGCTCCGCGACGATGCGGCGCAGCTGAGCCGTCCGCTCGGCCGGGCCGGAGGCGGAGAGCAGCGCGGCGAGGAGCGCCGTACGGGCCTGCCCGGCACGCAGCGTGCCGGTCAGCACCGCTCCGGCCGCCGCGAGGTCGACCGCCCCGCCGTGGGTGTAGATCTCGGTGACGGGGCCGGCGGGGACGCGGGTGGTGAGGGCGACCACGACACCGCGCTCGATGGCGGCCGTGACGGCGGCGACGAACTCGGGGGTCGCGTTGCCCGCGCCGGTGGCGACGAGCACGATGCCCTCCGCGCCCGCCTCGACCGCCGTCTCCAGGAACAGCGGGTCGGCGTCGACGTGGTGCATGACCATGTCGATGCGCGGCAGGGACCCGGTCGGCAGGTCGGCGGGCGTCGGCAGCGGCTCGGGGCGCGCCGGGCGGTGCAGGACCGAGACCTTGCCGAAGCCCACCTTGCCGACGGGCGGCGCGGACGGGTCGGCGAAGGCGTCGGCGGCGAGGGTCTGGGTCTTCACGGTGCCGCGGGCGGCGTGCACCTTGCCGTCGAAGACGACAAGGACGCCGAGGTCACGGACGGTCGCGGCGGTGAGCAGCGCGTCGTAGAGGTTGCCGGGTCCGTCGCCGTCCTCGGCGCCGAGCGGCTTCTGCGCCCCGGTGAAGACGACCGGGCGCGGGTCGTCGTGGTGGAGGTCGAGCAGGAAGGCGGACTCTTCCAGGGTGTCCGTGCCGTGGGTGACGACGATGCCGTCGACGCCGGGGTCGGCGAACACCTCACGCACGGTGCGCAGGAGGGTGAGCTGCTGGGCGGAGGTCAGGCGCGGGCTGTTCACGTTGAACAGGTCGATGACCTCGGAGCGTATGCCGTGGGGTATCGCGGCCGTGGCGAGCACTTCGCGGCCGGGGGCGTCGGCGGCGAAGCCGGTCCCCTGCCAGCGGCTCGCGATGGTCCCGCCGGTGCTGATGACGACGATCCGGCGCGCCTGTGCTTCCACGTCCGCGTACCTCCCAGGGTGCTGAGGTCCTTCAGCCCCCGGGTGGTGGGCAGCCTCGGCGCAAGGATAGATCGAACAGCGCGCAATGTGTTTGCCTAATTCCGGCGCTTTCGCAATACGCGTAGTGGATAATTGCGTCATGGATGAGATCGACCGCAGTATTTTGCGCGAGCTGCAGAGCGACGGCCGGCTGACCAATCAGGAGCTGGCCGCGCGGGTCGGGCTCAGCGCGTCGCCGTGCCTGCGGCGGGTCCGCCAGCTGGAGCTGGACGGCGTGATCCAGGGCTATCGCGCCGTGGTGGACCCGGAGGCGGTGGGACGGGGTTTCGAGGTGCTCGTCTCCATCGAGGTGCGGCGCGACCGCGAGACGGTCGAGGCGTTCGAGGCGGCGCTCCAGGACATCCCGGACGTCATCGAGGCGTACCGCCTGTTCGGGAGCCCCGGCTGCCTGCTGCGCATCGCCGTCGCCGACCTGGCCGCGTACGAACGTCTCTGGATCGAGCGGCTGACGGCGCTCGCCGGGGTCACCGAGGTCAACTCCCAGATCATCATGAAGCGGATCAAGGAGCCGCAGGGCCTGCCCGTGAACACCTGAGCCGCGACCGGCCGAGCCCGAAGCCTCCGCTTTGGTACAGACCTATTGACGGCTGGTCTGGTCCAGCCTAGGTTGACGCACCGCACGAGCACGTCTCCCCTTCCCCCACCGCACTCAGGGAGCACAGCGTGATCGGTCGGACGTTACGCCTGCTGGGGTCCGCCCTGGCACTGGTCTGTGTCGCACAGCTGCCGGCCGCCGCCGCGGCCCCGGACCCGGCCGGGTCTCGGGCCGACACCCGTGCCGATACCTGCGCGCTGAAGCCGAAGCCCGCGGGCAAGGTGCTCCAGGGGTACTGGGAGAACTGGGACGGCGCGGCCAACGGCGTGCACCCGCCGTTCGGCTGGACCCCGATCACCGACCCCCGCATCCGCCAGCACGGCTACAACGTCATCAACGCCGCCTTCCCCGTGATCCGCTCCGACGGCACCGTCCTGTGGGAGGACGGCATGGACGCGACGGTGAAGGTCGCGACGCCGGCGGAGATGTGCCAGGCGAAGGCCGACGGCGCCACGATCCTGATGTCCATCGGGGGCGCCACCGCCGGCATAGACCTGAGTTCGAGCACCGTCGCCGACCGGTTCGTCGAGACGATCGTGCCGATCCTGAAGAAGTACAACTTCGACGGCATCGACATCGACATCGAGACCGGTCTCGTGGGCAGCGGCAACATCAACCAGCTCTCGCCCTCGCAGGCCAACCTCGTCCGCATCATCGACGGCGTGCTCGCCCGGATGCCCGCGGGCTTCGGCCTGACGATGGCCCCGGAGACGGCGTACGTCACCGGGGGCAGCGTCGTCTACAGCTCGATCTGGGGCGCGTACCTGCCGATCATCAAGAAGTACGCGGACAACGGCCGCCTCTGGTGGCTCAACATGCAGTACTACAACGGCAGCATGTACGGCTGCTCCGGCGACTCCTACTCCGCGGGCACCGTCCAGGGCTTCACCGCCCAGACCGACTGCCTGAACAAGGGCCTGACCATCCAGGGCACCACCATCAAGGTCCCCTACGACAAGCAGGTCCCTGGCCTCCCCGCCCAGCCGGGCGCCGGTGGCGGCTACATGTCCCCGAGCCTCGTCGCCCAGGCCTGGAACCACTACAACGGCGCCCTGAAGGGCCTGATGACCTGGTCGATCAACTGGGACGGGTCCAAGGGCTGGACCTTCGGGGACAACTTCAGCCGGCTCACCCGCGCTTGAAGACCGCCACCGACCGCGCCGGGACGGTGAAGGTCCCCGAACGCCTGTCGTGCGCCGACGACTTGACGGTCCGGTCGGCGCCGGAGGCCTGGATCGGGTGCAGGGCGTACCGGACGCCCTCGGTCGCCGTCACGCGCTGCCGCTGCGCCTCCGGGCTCGCGTTGAACACGATCACGAGGTCGCCGAGCTTCATGGTGATGACGCCCGGCGTCTCGGCCGTGGTGCCGGAGAGCGGGAAGGAGAGGGCCGATTGGACCTGTCCGGGTGTGGCGAGGGAGAAGACGGATTCGGTGGTGCGGATCTTCAGGAGGTCGCGGTACGCGGCCGACGTGCCGTCGATCTCCGCGCAGCCCGGCGTCAGCGTCGCCGCGGCGGACAACAGGGGCTTGGCGTAGGGCCACTTGACCCTGTTGTCGGCGGCCGGGGGCAGACCGCGGCCGAAGCCGTTGCCCGCGCGGCAGTCCCAGTGGATCGCGTTGAACCAGTCGCCGCTGTCGAAGGAGTTCCGGTCCAGGGACTTGGACCGCAGCAGGTCCGTGCCGGCCTGGGAGAGCGCCGGGCCCTGGGAGAGCGAGGCGGTGGCCATCGCGAGGACCTGCATGCGGGCGCGGGCGGCCGGTGACGTGCCCTCGGAGAGCTTGAAGGCGAGCGCGTCGTACAGCGATTCGTTGTCGTGCGCGTCGGCGTAGGAGAGGGCGTCGCCGGGGGCCGCCGCGTAACCGGCCGGGGAGCCGTTGTAGTCGACGTCGGATCCCTTGACCCTGCGTCCGGAGGAATCCGTGAAGGTGAAGTCGGCGAGGTTGCCGGAGAGGCCGACCTTGATGAGGTCCTGGTAGTGCAGGAGGCGGGCCTTCTGCTCGGCCGGAGTGCCGTTCGCCTTCGAGGCGTTGGGGTCGGTGTACAGGCCGCTGGCGAAGCCCTGCACGCCCGGGTCGTCGTCGAAGGGGCCGCCGCCGCGCAGCGCGTCGCGCGAGCGGTCGGAGAACGTCGCGACGCCGGTGCCCGCCATGTTCTTCTGGGTGGCCTGGACGAAGCGGGCGTCGTTCGCGACCTCGCCGAAGTTCCAGCCCTCGCCGTACAGGACGATGCTCTTCCCGTCGACGCCGTCCTTCGCCACGGTCAGCGCGTCGAGGGCCTTGCGGACGGCGAGGATGTTGGCCTTGGGGTGGTGCCCCATCAGGTCGAAGCGGAAGCCGTCGACCTTGTACTCCCTCGCCCAGGTGACCATCGAGTCGACGACGAGCTTGCCCATCATGGCGTTCTCGGGTGCCGTGTTGGCGCAGCAGGTGGAGGTGGCGACCGTGCCGTCGACCTCCAGGCGCTGGTAGTAGCCGGGCACGATCTTGTCGAGGACGGACTTGTCGGCCTGGCCGCTCGCGACGGTGTGGTTGTAGACGACGTCCATGACCGTGCGCAGGCCTGAGCCGTTCAGGCCCTGCACCATCCTGCGGAACTCGACCGTGCGGCGCGTGCCGTCGGGGTCGCTCGCGTAGGACCCTTCCGGGACGGTGTAGTGCAACGGATCGTAGCCCCAGTTGTACGCGTCCTCGGCGGCGCTCTTGGTGACGCACGCCTGCTGCTCTTCGGAGTCGGGGGCGTGGGCGGGCAGGTCGCAGTCGGGCGTGGTCTGCTCGGCGGCGCGCTCGGGGACGGTGCCGATGTCGAAGGCGGGCAGCAGGTGGACGTAGGACGTGCCGGAGCGGGCGAGGCGGCGCAGGTGCCGCATGCCGTCGGACTTCTCGTCGGTGAACGCGAGGTACTTGCCGGGGTGGTCCGAGGTGCGGTCCTCGACGGAGAAGTCCCGAATGTGCAGCTCCTGAATCTGCGCGTCGCGCAGCGGGGCCGCCTTCGGCTTGCGGAGCGTGGCCCAGCCCTTGGGCGCCAGCTTCGGGTCACCGAGGTCGACGGCAAGGCTCCGCTCGGAGTCGGCGGTGAGGGCGGTCGAGTAGGGGTCGGTGACCTTGTTGGTGACGACCTTCTGGACGCTCGGCGCCCACACCTTGACGACGTACCGGTAGGCCTTGCCCGACCAGCTCCCGGGGCCGGTCGCCGACCAGACGCCGGAGGCGCCGTCACGGCGCATGCGGACGGTGCGGCCGCCGATGTCGAGGGAGACGTTCTGCGCGGTCGGAGCCCAGACGGCGAGGGTGACGCGGCCGTGCGCGAACCGGGGGCCGAGGGCGGCCTTGGTGGCGGCCGCGCTGTAGAGGTCGTCGAGGACGCCCTGGGTCTGGACGCCGGTGGCGGCGCGCAGGGTGCCGTCGGCGGCGCGTCCGGTGGCGACGAGCTGGCCGGTGAGGGCCGCGCGGATCCGGTCGCGGTCGCGGGGGTCGACGGTGAAGGCGGCGTAGCCCTTGAGGTGCGGGTACTTGGCTTTCTGAGCGTCGGTGAGGCCGCCGTCCACCGGGGTCAGGCGCAGTCGGTGCGCCTTGCCGGCGATGTCGCCGTCCTTGACCGTGAGGCCGCCGTGGGGCGCGTACAGGAGTTCGTGAACGGCGCCCGTGCCGGTGTCCCAGGCGAGGGTGGACCGGTCGATCCACTGGGCCCGCGACTTCGACAGGTCGAGGCCGTCGGCCGGCGCGGCCTCGGCACCCCGCGCCGAAGGGGCGAGCGGCACGGCCGTGGCCGTCGCGGTGAGGGGCACGGTGGCGGCGAGCAGGGCGACCGCCACGGTGACGGCGGTGCGGCGCGGGGAGCCGGTCACGAGAGTCTCTCCTTGAGGGGTGGGAAGAAGGTGCGGCCGCCCGGCAGCGGGGACAAGGATGGGCCGGGCGGCCGGTCTTGGGGGCTGCTCAGCAGCTCTTGGAGCCGGTGTGCAGCGCGAGGGCGGTGTTCGGCGCCACGGACGCGGTGAACCGGCCGGAGCCGTTGACGGCGACCTTCCTGCCGCTCTGCACGTCGCAGTACGTGCCGGCCGCCAGGGAGGTCTGGAAGGTGCGGTTGACGGTGGCGCCCTCGTGGTTGATGACCACGTACGCCTTGTCGCCGCGGCCGAAGGCGATGGCGTCGTTGCCGTTGTCCCACCAGTCGGTGACGGCGGCGCCGCGCGCGGTGTTGCGGAACTTGACCATGCTGCGGATCTCCGGCCAGGCGTGCTGGCACTTCCAGCCGTCGCTGTAACAGGCCTTCACGTGACCGCCGTCGGGCGACCCGGCGTCGTTGCTGCTGAACTCGTAGCCGGAGTGGACGTCCGGGGAGCCGTAGGGCCAGGCCAGCATGAAGACGTGCGCGAGGGTGTAGTCGGCGCCGTCCTTGTAGCTGAGGGTCTGGCCGTGGCGCTCCGTGTCGTGGTTGGCGACGAGGACCGCCGACTTGCCGCTCGGCATGTACCCCCAGCCCTCGCCGTAGTTCTTGAGGTAGGCGAGCTTCTCGTTGGTGAAGACCCGCTTCAGGTCCTTGGCGTAGCGGAACTCCTGGGCGTCGCCGGTGGCGGTGTACTCGCCCGGGTCGACGGCCTCGCCCGCGCCGTGCAGCGTCTCCTGCTTGAAGTAGACGCCGGGGTTGCTCAGCCGGGACTTGATGTTCTTCAGGTCGTCCACGGGGATGTGCTTGGCCGCGTCGATGCGGAAGCCGTCGACGCCGAGGGAGAGCAGGTCGTTCAGGTACGTGGCGATGCGGCCGCGCACGTACTCCTCGCTGGTGTCCAGGTCGGCCAGGCCGCCCAGTTCGCAGTGCTGGACGTTCCAGCGGTCCTGGTAGTTGCTGATGTCGGCCTTGCAGTCGTCCATGTCGTAGGCCGAGTACGTGCCGGGATAGTCGTACTTGGTGAAGCGGGAGCCCGCCGAGCCGGTGCCGGAGGCGTTGGTCATGTGGTTGATCACCGCGTCGGCGACGACCTTCACCCCGGCGGAGTGGCAGGTGTCGACCATGTGCTTGAAGTCGGCGCGGTCACCGAGCCGGGTGCCGATCTTGTAGCTGACCGGCTGGTAGGCGGCCCACCACGCCTCGCCCTGGAGGCGCTCCTGTGGCGGCGAGACCTGCACGTAGCCGTAGCCGTCCGGGCCGAGCCGGTCCGTGCAGGCCTTGGCGACCGACG
Source organism: Streptomyces sp. NPDC018029 (assembly GCF_044327655.1). Lineage (NCBI taxonomy): Bacteria > Bacillati > Actinomycetota > Actinomycetes > Kitasatosporales > Streptomycetaceae > Streptomyces > Streptomyces sp. NPDC018029. The sequence continues at coordinate 32,877 of NZ_JBIRFV010000017.1, forward strand.
TGAAGTCCCACTCGAAGAGGACGGCGGTGACGTCCTTGCCGCCGGGCGGGGCCGCCTGGGCCGCGGGGGCTCCCGCGACGACGCTGCCCGCGAGGCCCGCCGCCAGGGCGAGCGCGGTGGCGACGGGTCTGCGGCTCTTGATGGTCCGGCCGGTCATGGGTACCTCCTGCGCGTTGGGGGAACCTTCAGCAAGTGCTTGCAGCAAGTCAGCACAAGTTGTTGCGGGTTGGACCGTATGGCGCCCCCAAGGCGGGGTCAACCCTCTGGACACACTCCGGTTGAACCCCGCACGACCAGCTCCGGCTGGAACACGAACTCCGTGCGCTGCACGGGGTTTCCGTCGATCTCCTCCAGGAGGGCACCCACCGCGGCGCTCGCCATGGCCTGCACCGGCTGCCGCACCGTGGTCAGCGGCGGGTCGGTGAAGGCGATGAGCTGGGAGTCGTCGAACCCGACCACGGAGACGTCGTCGGGCACCGCGAGACCGCGCTCACGCACCGTCCTGATGGCGCCGAGCGCCATCAGATCGCTGCCGCAGACCATCGCCGTGCACCCGAGGTCGAGGAGGGCGCCGGCCGCGGCTTGCCCGCCCTCGACGGTGAACAGGGTTCGCTGCACGAGCCGTTCGGCCTCCCCCTGTGCCAGGCCGAGCATGCTGTGCAGCGCCGCCGTGAACCCCTCCGCCTTGCGGCGCGAGGGGACGTACCGCGTCGGGCCGATGGCCAGGCCGATCCGCTCGTGCCCGAGGTCGACGAGGTGGCGTACGGCCATGCGTACCGCCGAGCGGTCGTCGGGCGAGACGAAGGAGACCGGGATGTCCTCGTTGTAGCCGTTGACGAGGACGAACGGCACGTTGCGGTGGGCCAGTTCGCGGTAGCGCGCGGTGTCGGCCGTCAGGTCGGCGTGCAGGCCCGACAGGAAGATGATGCCGCTGACCCCGCGGTCCTCCAGCTGCTCGACCAGCTCGTCCTCGGTGGCGCCGCCCGGCATCTGCGTGCAGAGCATCGGGGTGTAGCCGTGCCCGGCGAGCACCTGCTCGATGACCTGCGCGAAGGCGGGGAAGATCGGGTTGGTGAGCTCGGGGATGACCAGGCCGACGAGGCCGGCGCTGCGCCGCTTGAGCCGGGTGGGCCGTTCGTAGCCGAGGACGTCGAGGGCGGCGAGGACCCGGCGCCTGGTGCCGGTCGCGACCCCCGCCTTGCCGTTCAGGACGCGGCTCGCGGTGGCCTCGCTGACGCCGGCCTGGGCCGCGATGTCCAGAAGCCGCGGGGCGCCCCGGTGGGCGTCCCGCGGCGCGGAGGAAAGCGTCACACCGCCCACCAGACGGTGGTGTCGGCGGGCAGCCGCACGGCTCCGTCCGCGACCTCCGCCTCCTCGCTGGCGAGCAGGATCCGGCCGGGCGCCGGTATCCGCACGGGCTCGGCGGTGGTGTTCACGGTGCACACGAAGCCCTCGCGGGCGAAGGCGAGCACACCTTCGGGGGCGTCGAGCCACTGGATCGCCCCGCCCGCGCCGAGCCCCGGTTCCGCCCGGCGCACGGCGAGCGCGCTGCGGTACAGCTCCAGGGTCGAGCCGGGGTCGCCGGTCTGTGCCTGCACGCTCAGCTCGCCCCACCCGGCGGGCTGCGGCAGCCAGCTGCCGCCGGGACCGAAGCCGTACGAGGAGCCCTCGGTGGTCCACGGGATGGGCACCCGGCAGCCGTCCCGGAAGCCGTCCTGTCCGCTGGCACGGATGAACGACGGGTCCTGGCGCACCTCGTCGGGCAGGTCGGTGACGTCGGGCAGGCCGAGCTCCTCGCCCTGATAGAGGTAGGCGGAGCCGGGCAGGGCCAGCATCAGCAGGGTCGCGGCGCGGGCGCGGCGCAGGCCGAGCTCGCGGTCGCCCGCGGTCCGCAGCTGGGTGCCGAGACCCGGCGGGTTGGCGAGGCGCGTCGCGTGCCGGGTCACGTCGTGGTTGGAGAGCACCCAGGTGGCGGGCGCGCCCACGGGCCGCATCGCGGCCAGCGACACGTCGATGACCTCGCGCAGCTCGGCGGCGTCCCACGAAGTGCCCAGGTACTGGAAGTTGAAGGCCTGGTGCATCTCGTCGGGGCGCACGTAGTGGGCGGAGCGCTCCACGGTCGGGGTCCACGCCTCGGCGACGAGGATGCGTTCGCCCGCGTACTCCTCGAGGACCCTGCGCCAGCTGCGGTAGATCTCGTGCACGCCGTCCTGGTCGAAGAACGGCATGGCGTCGTTGCCGAGCAGCTTGAGCTGGTCGTGGCTGCCGATGTCGGGCAGGCCCGCCGCCTTGACCAGGCCGTGGGCGACGTCGACACGGAAGCCGTCGACGCCCATGTCGAGCCAGAAGCGCAGGATCGAGCGGAACTCGTCCTGGACGGCGGGGTGTTCCCAGTTGAAGTCGGGCTGTTCGGGTGCGAAGAGGTGCAGGTACCACTCGCCGTCGGGGACCCGGGTCCAGGCGGGGCCGCCGAAGATGGACTCCCAGTCATTGGGCGGGAGTTCGCCGTCGGCGCCCTTGCCGGGGCGGAAGTGATAGCGCTCCCGGAGCGGGGAGCCGGGGCCCTCGCTCAGCGCGCGCCGGAACCAGTCGTGCCGGTCGGACGAGTGGTTGGGCACCAGGTCCACGATGACGCGCAGGCCGAGCCCGTGGGCGTCGCGGATGACCGCGTCGGCGTCCAGGAGGGTGCCGAAGACCGGGTCGATGGCGCGGTAGTCGGCGACGTCGTAGCCGGCGTCGGCCTGCGGCGATGCGTAGAAGGGGCTGAGCCAGACGGCGTCGACGCCGAGGTCCCTGAGGTACGGCAGCCGGCTGCGGATGCCCTCCAGGTCGCCCATGCCGTCACCGTTGCTGTCGGCGAAGCTGCGCGGATACACCTGGTAGATCACCGCGCCGCGCCACCAGTCCGTGCGCGTCTCGGTGGCGGGGGCGGCAGGGGCAGCGAGATGCTGGGTCATGTCTTCCCTGGGGATCGAGTGGGGTGGGGGCGGGACGTCGTGGAGCGGGACGCCTCAGGACTTCGTCGCGCCCGCCGTCAGGCCGGAGACCAGGTGGCGCTGGGCGAAGCCGAAGATGACCGCGGCGGGCACCGCGACGATCACGGCGGACGCCGTCAGCGAACCCCAGTCGCTGGTGTACTGGTTGACGAAGGTCTGCAGGCCGCCGGCGAGCGTGAGGTTCTCCTCGCCGGTCATGAAGGCGGAGGCGTAGGCGACCTCGGCCCAGCCGGTGATGAAGCTGTAGAACCCGGTGACGGCGAGGCCCGGCTTGGCCAGGGGCACGATGAGCCGCCAGAACGTGCCGAACGGATTGAGCCCGTCGACCCGCCCGGCCTCGTCGATCTCGACCGGGATGGTGTCGAAGTAGCCCTTCATCATCCAGGCGCAGAACGGCACGGCGATCGTCAGATAGGTGACGACGAGCCCGACGGGCTGGTTGAGCAGGCCGAGGCTCGCGAGCAGGTTGTACAGCGGCACGATGAGCACCGCGACCGGGAACATCTGCGTGATCAGGAGCATCCACATCAGCGGCCGCATGCCGGGGAACTTGAAGCGGCTCACCGCGTAGCCGGTCGTGGCCGCGATGAAGACGCCGATCACCGTGGTCAGGCCCACCACGACGAGGGAGTTGAGGATCCAGTTCGGGAACTCGGTGTCGTTCAGGACGTGGTCGTAGTTGCCGAGGGTGAAGTCCTTCACCAGGTCGGTGGAGAAGGCCTCGCTCTCCGGCTTGAACGACGTGACCAGGAGCCACAGCGGCGGCAGGACCGCGATGGCGCTGGCCAGCAGCAGGGTCGCGTGCAGGGCGACCGACGCCAGCGGGCCGCGCTCGTCGCGCCCCCTGGGCTTTCGCTGCTTCACCTTCGGTTCGGTCGGCACGGTGGTCACCACACCTCTCCCTGCTTGCGGAGCGCGCGGCGGTAGGCCACCGCGATGATCGACAGAAGGGCGAGGATGAGCACGCCCCAGGCCGCGGAGCCCGCGAAGTCGCGGGGGCTGACGACGAACGAGAGCCGATAGGCGTACGTCACCAGGATCTCGGTGGAGTCTCCTGGGCCGCCCCTGGTCAGCAGGAAGATCACCGGGAACATGTTGAAGGTCCAGATGCCGCTGATCAGGATCACCGTGCTGGCCACGGAGCGCAGCCCCGGCAGGGTGATGTGCCGGAAGCGCTGCCAGGGGCCCGCGCCGTCCATCTCGGCCGCCTCGTAGAGCTCGCCCGGGATGGACTGCAGGCCGCCGAGCATGGCCACCAGCATGAACGGCACGCCGAGCCAGACGTTGACGGTGATCACCGAGAGCTTGGCCCAGGTCGGGTCGTTGAGCCACGGGACCGCGTCGATGCCGCCGCCCGCGAGGAGCTTGTTCAGCAGGCCCTTCTTCTCGTTGAAGAGGAGCCGCCAGGTGAAGACGGAGACGAAGGCAGGCACCGCCCACGGCAGGATGAGCGCCATCCGGTAGAGGGAGCGGCCCGCCAGCCTGCGGTTGAGCATCGTGGCGAGCGCGAGACCGAGCACGAAGGACAGCGCGACGCAGGACACGGTCCACACGACGGTCCAGGTGAGCCGGTCCCAGAAGACGCCGTCGGACAGGATCGCCTGGTAGTTGTCGAGGCCGACGGACTCGTAGGTGGCGGGGATGTCGTTGACGCCGATGTGCCGCTCGACGTTCGCCTCGTTGGCGTTGGTCGTCGACAGGTACACGCCCCGCACCAGCGGATAGCCGACGATCACGCCGATCACGATGACCACGGGGGCGACCATGGCCCACGCGTACCAGTAGGTGGCGAACGCCCTGCGCAGCCGTCCTGGATTCTTGGCGGGGCGGTGGCCGCGGCCGCGGATGCGCTGCGCATCCGCGGCCTTCACCACCGACCGGCCCGTCTCGACAGCCATGGGTCGGTCAGCCCTCCCTCTTACTCGTCGTCCTTGAGGAGTTACTTGTAGTCCTTGAGGAGCTTGCGGTAGGCGTCACCGATGCCCTTGGCGCCGTTCTCGGGCGAGGTCTTGCCGCTGAGCACCTTGCCCAGCTGCAGCCGGATCGGCTCGAAGAGCGCGTTGGCCTCCGGGATCCACGGCCGCTGCACGGACTTCTCCACGGCGGGCTTGAAGAACTGCACCATCTGGTTGTCCTTGACGGACTTCACGTCGTAGACGGAGGTGCGGGTCGGCAGCAGGCTGAGCTCCTCGGTGGTCTGCTGCTGCGCCTTGGCGGAGCTCATGTACTTGATGAACTCGTACGACGCGTCGAGGTTCTCGGACCCGGCGTACGCGGCGAGGTTCCAGCCGCCCTGCGGGGCGCCCTGGCGCGCGCTGCCCGCCGGGGCCGGGGCGACGCCGAGGTTACCCTTGTCACCCTTGAACTCCTTGCCCTGCAAGGCGCCTTCGATGGACCAGGGGCCGTCGAGCGCCATCGCGACGTCGCCGTCCTTGAAGGCGTTGAGCTGGTTGTTGTAGCCGTCGCTCGCGTCGGTGACCGCCGCCTTGGAGTCGACGAGGTCCTTCATCACCGAGAAGGCCTTGGCGCCCTCGGGGTCGTCGACGGTGACCTTCTTGTTCTTGGTGTCCAGGAGGTCGCCGCCCTCTCCGTAGAGGTACGGGAGGTAGTAGTACGGGTCGTCGCCGCGGAGGTAGAGGCCGGTCTTGCCGGACTTGGACTTGATCTTCTTCGCGGCGGCCTTCACGTCGTCGAAGGACTTGGGCACGTCGACGCCGGCGGCCTTGAGCATCTTCTTGTTGTAGAAGAGCGCGAGGGTGTCGATGGTCTGCGGCGCGGCGTATGTCTTGCCCTTGAACTTCGTGCTCGCGGCGGCCTGCGGGAGGTAGTCGTCGGCCTTGTCGAGGGCGACGGTGTCGTCGAGCGGGGCGAGGTAGCCGAGCGAGGCGAAGTCCTGGGTCCAGGCGACCTCGGTGCGCATGACGTCCGGGGCGCCGGAGTTGCCGCCCGCGGCGTTCTTGAACTTGGCGTTGGCCTCGCCGAACGGCACGTTCACATAGTCGACCTCGACGTCGGGGTGCAGCTTCTCGAACCCCTTGGCGATCTTCTCGTACGCGCCCTTCTCGGCGTCGTTCGAGGTGTCCCAGAAGGTCACGGTGCCGGAGAGCTTCCCGTCCTTGCTCTTGCCGCTGCCCTCGTCGTCGCCCCCGCAGGCTGCCGCTGTCATGGCCAGGGCAGCAATCAGCCCGGTGGCCGCTATGCCACGCCGCATGTGAACTCCTTCAACTGATCCCGGAATCACGGGGAGACGAAGAGGTGCCTCCTGCTGGCCGCTCTCGACGCGGCGCCGGGTTGCCAGGAACGTAACAGCGTTGGAATGCGCCCGAAAGAGCTTGCGGCAAATTTCTGCAAGGACCGGTGATCGTTACTTCTGTGTGTCCTTACCGTTGCCGGTGCTGCGCTTGACAGCGTGCCGGGCGCGCTGAATACGCCTGCAAGGTTCTTGCAGGACAGCTCTTTCCGCAAGCTTTCACGGGCGGTGTGCAATCCCGTCGGCGACAGGTACAGTCCAGTGCCATGACCGCACGGCTTGTCGACATCGCAGCCCACGCGGGGGTCAGCGAAGCCACCGTGAGCCGCGTCCTGAACGGCAAGCCCGGAGTGGCCGTGGCCACCCGCGAGGCGGTGCTCGCCGCCCTCGACGTCCTCGGGTACGAGCGTCCGGTGCGGCTGCGCCGGCGCAGCGCGGGCCTCATCGGCCTGATCACTCCCGAGCTGGACAACCCGATCTTCCCCGCGTTCGCCCAGGTCATCGCGCAGGCCCTGACCAGGCAGGGCTACACGCCGGTGCTCGCGACGCAGACGCCCGGCGGCTCCACGGAGGACGAACTCACCGAGATGCTGGTGGACCGCGGTGTCAGCGGCATCATCTTCGTCTCGGGGCTGCACGCCGACACCACCGCCGACATGGGGCGTTACGAGACGTTGCGCGCCCAGGACGTCCCCTTCGTCCTCGTCAACGGCTTCTCGCCGGACGTGAAGGCCCCCTTCGTCTCCACGGACGACCGCGCCGCGGTCCGGCTGGCCGTCACGCATCTGACGTCGCTCGGCCACACGCGGATCGGTCTCGCGGTCGGTCCCAAGCGGTTCGTCCCGGTGGTGCGCAAGATCGAGGGGTTCCAGCTGGGCCTGCTGGAACGCCTCGGCCTGGACCCCGACGAGTCGGCCGAGCTGATCCAGCACTCCCTCTACACCTTGGAGGGCGGGCAGGCCGCGGCCACCACCCTCATCAACCGCGGCTGCACGGCCGTCGTGTGCGCCAGCGACATGATGGCGCTCGGCGCCGTCCGGGCCGCCCGCGACCTGGGCCTGAGCGTGCCCCGGGACATCTCGGTGGTCGGCTTCGACGACTCCCCGCTCATAGCGTTCACCGATCCGCCGCTGACCACGATCCGACAGCCGGTGCAGGCGATGGGCCAGGCGGCGGTCCGCGCCCTGCTGGAGGAGATCGGCGGCACGCCCGCGCCGCACGGGGAGTTCGTCTTCATGCCGGAGCTGGTGGTGCGGGGCTCCACGGGGTCGGGGCGGCTCACGCCGCGATGAGCGGCTGCCACCACGAGCGGTGGCGGTCGTACCAGCGGGCCGTCTCGGCGAGCGCCGCGTCGAAGTCGGCGACCGGCCGGTAGCCCAGCTCGGTGCTGATCTTCGTGTGGTCGACGGCGTACCTGCGGTCGTGCCCCTTGCGGTCGGCGACATGGGTGATGCGCGTGGCGTCGGCGCCGCAGAGCGCGAGCAGCTTCCCGGTCAGCTCCAGGTTGGTGAGGGAGGTGCCGCCGCCGATGTTGTAGATCTCCCCCGCCCGTCCTCGCGTGCGGACCAGTTCGAGGCCGCGGACGTGGTCCGTCAGATGCAGCCAGTCCCGCACCTGCAGCCCGTCGCCGTACACCGGGACGCTGCCGCCGTTCAGCAGGGAGGTCAGGAAGCGCGGGATGAGTTTCTCCGGGTGCTGGTGCGTGCCGAAGTTGTTGGAGCAGCGGGTGACGCGCACGTCCAGGCCGTGGGTGCGGTGCTGGGCCAGGGCGATCAGGTCGGCGGCGGCCTTCGACGCCGCGTACGGGGAGTTGGGCCGCAGCGGGTCCTCCTCGGTGGCCGCGCCGCGCGGGATCGAGCCGTAGACCTCGTCGGTGGAGACGTGGACGAAGGTGGTGACGCCGTGGCGGAGGGCGGCGTCGAGCAGGGTCTGGGTGCCGAGGACGTTGGTGCGGGTGAAGGCCGAGCCGTCCACGATCGAGCGGTCCACGTGCGACTCCGCCGCGAAGTGCACCACCTGGCCGTGGTGTGCGGCCAGCTCGCCGACCAGGCGGGCGTCGCAGACGTCGCCGCGCACGAAGGTGAGGCCCGGGTGGGCGCGGACCCCGTCGAGGCGGTGGAGGCTGCCCGCGTAGGTGAGGCTGTCCAGGACGGTCACCTCGACGCCGGGCGGCCCGGTGGGGCCGAGGAGCGTCCGGACGTACGCGGAACCGATGAAACCGGCGCCGCCGGTGACGAGGATGCGCCGGCCGCGGCGGCCCGTGGGGGCGGAGTGGTTCATGAGGTCAAGTGCACCTTGCTGTGGTCGCCGATGACGAGTCGGTGGGCCTGGGGCAGCCGGGGGGCCGGGGCCACGACCGCGCCGCGGCCGATGAGCGAGGACTCGATGCGGGACGCGCCCTCCACATCCGCGCCGCGCAGCAGCACGGAGTGGGAGATGGCGCTGTCCTCGATCCGGCAGTCCTCGCCGATGGCGGTGTACGGGCCGATGCTGGAGTTGCTGATGACGGTGCCCGCGCCGATGACGGCCGGGCCGACGACGCGTGAGCCGCGCACGACGGCGCCCTCGGCGAGCCGGACCCGGCCGAGGACGGTGCTCTCCGGGTCGACCTTGCCGTCGAGGCGGCCCTCGATGCCGTCGAGCACCTGGCGGTTGACCTCCAGGAGGTCGTCGACGCTGCCGGTGTCGCGCCAGGGCCGAGTGGTGGTCTCGGCCCGCACCCGCAGGCCACGGTCGAGCAGCCACTGCACGGCGTCGGTGATCTCCAGCTCGCCGCGCACGGAGGGTCTGATCGCCCGGACCGCTTCGTGGATGTCCGGGCCGAAGGCGTAGACGCCGATGAGCGCGAGGTCGCTGCGCGGCCGGTCGGGCTTCTCCGCGAGGCTCACCACGTCGCCGGCCGCGTCGAGTTCGGCGACGCCGAAGGCCGACGGGTCGGGGACCCGGGTGAGGAGGAGGCGGGCGGCGCCGGGCTGGGCGGCCGCGCGCTGGGTGAAGCCGGTGAGGCCGTCCTGGAGGTAGTTGTCGCCGAGGTAGAGCAGGAAGTCGTCGTCGCCGAGGAACTCCCGTGCGATCAGCACCGCGTGGGCGAGGCCGAGCGGCCGCTCCTGGTGGAGGTAGCTGACGCGCAGGCCGAAGGCGCAGCCGTCGCCGACGGCGGCGCGGACGTCGCCGCCGTGCCGGCCCACGACGATCCCGGCCTCCCCGATGCCCGCCGCGGCGATGGCCTCCAGGCCGTAGAAGAGCACGGGCTTGTTGGCGATGGGCAGCAGCTGCTTGGCGCCGGTGTCGGTGAAGGGGCGCAGCCTGCTGCCCGTTCCGCCGGCCAGGATCAGGGCCTTCAAGGAAGCCGTCCGCGGGGTGGGGCGGCCTGGGGATGCGTTCTCACGGGTCCCTCCTCGCTTGCGAGGCCTCGACTCAAGCAGAGCGCGGCACACCACCGCAAGAGCCAGCTGAAAGTTTCAGCAATCTCTTGCCAAGGCCGTGACGGCTTTGTTTGACTCGGTGCGCATCGCCGGTCCCGCCGCTCAACTTCGGTGCCGAACCGGGCAGTTCAGCGGCACCACACACACCGACTGGGGGCAGCAGTGACAGGTCACCGGCAACGCGCCCGGCTCGACCGGGAGGCCCGGCACCTCGCGCCCGGCGCGTCGGAGGAGACCGCCGCCGGGCAGCGCGTCTTCGCCGAGGGGGCGGGCGCGCTCCTGACCGACCTCGACGGCAACCAGTACCTGGACTTCGCGGCCGGCACCCTCACGCAGTCGCTCGGCCACTGCCACCCAGAGGTCGTCGAGGCCCTGACCGCACAGGCCGGGCGGCTGTGGAACGTGCACGACGCAGCCACACCCGAGCGGGCCGACCTCCTCGACCTGCTCGCGCGGCTCCTGCCCGACCACCTGTCGACGTTCGCGTTCTTCTCCACCGGCGCCGAGGCCGTCGAGGCGGCCCTGCGCGTGGTGCAGGCGACCGCCCCCGCCGGGCGCAACCGGATCGGCGCGCTGCGCCACGGCTTCCACGGCAAGACGATGGGCGCCCGGATGCTCGTCCACTGGGACATCGGCCACCAGGCCTTCGCCGGGAACAGCGTCCTCGGCTACGCGCCCGACTGCTACCGCTGCCCGCTGGAGCTGACGTATCCGAGCTGTGAGCTGCGGTGCGCCTCACTGGTGCGCAAGCACATCGCCGAGAAGCCGAACGTCGCCGCGCTGGTCTTCGAACCGGTGCAGGGCGCGGCGGGCGTCGTCGTGCCGCCGCCCGGTTACTGGGAGCGGATCGCCGAGGCCTGCCGGGCGAACGGCGTGCTGCTCGTCGCCGACGAGGTGCTGACCGGCGGCGGTCGCACGGGTGCCTTCCTGGCCTGCGAACTCCTCGGCGTGGAACCGGATCTGGTGGTGCTCTCCAAAGGCATGGCGAACGGCTTCCCCTTCGCGGTGCTCGCCGGGCGCCCGGAGCTGCTGCGCTCCCCCGAGGCCGCCACGGCAGGTTCGTACGCGTCCACGTACGCGAGCAACCCGCTCGGCATCGCCGCGGCCCACGCCACGCTCCGCGTCATCGAGCGCGAGGGCCTGGCCGAACGCGCCGCCGCGCTGGGCGAGTTGCTCGGTGACCGGCTCGCGGCCCTGCGTGCCCGGTTCGACCAGCTCGGTGACGTACGCGGTGTCGGGCTCCTGTACGGCCTGGAGTTCGTCACCGACCGGGAGAGCCGCACCCCCGCGCCGGATCTCGCCCGCGCCGTCCACAACGCCGCTCTCGACCTCGGGCTGCGCACGGCTCTCGGCGGCCACATCATCCGGCTCGCCCCGCCGTTCACGCTCGACGAAGCACAACTCGAGGAAGGCGTGGCGCTGTTGGAGCTGGCCGTCGAGCGGGCCTGCGAGCAGGTGGTGACGTGATCGTCGCGGAGAACCTCACCAAGGAGTTCCGTATCGCCGAGCGCAGGCCGGGCCTGCTCGGCAGCCTCGCCACCCTCCTGACCCGCGAGTACCGCACCGTGCGTGCCGTGGACGGCGTCTCCTTCGAGATCCCCGCCGGGTCGAAGACCGCGTACATCGGCGCCAACGGAGCGGGGAAGTCCACCACCATCAAGATGCTCACCGGCATTATGACGCCGACCTCGGGGCGCTGCCTGGTCGCCGGCGTCGAGCCCTACCGCGAGCGGCGGCGGAACGCCCGCTCCATCGGCGTCGTCTTCGGCCAGCGCAGCCAGCTGTGGTGGGACCTGTCGGTGCCGGACTCCTTCCGCATCCTGCGCCGCGTCTACGACATCCCGGACCCGGTCTACCACCGCAACCTCGCGCTCTACCGCGACCTGCTCGACATCGACGCCCTCGGCACCACACCCGTACGGCAGCTGAGCCTCGGCCAGCGGATGCGCGCCGAGATCGCGGCGAGCCTGCTGCACGACCCGGCGGTCGTCTTCTGGGACGAGCCGACCATCGGCCTCGACATGGTCCTCAAGGAGGCCGTGCGGGACCTCGTCAACCGCGCGCACCGGGAGCTCGGCACCACCGTGGTGCTCACCAGCCACGACATCGCCGACATCGCCGCGATCTGCGACAGCGCCCTGGTCGTCGACCACGGCCGGGTCGTCCACCAGGGCACCCTCCAGGACCTGCTGCGCACGGCCGACCGGCGCTCGGTCGCCTTCGACCATCGGGGCGGCCTCCCGCCGCGCGACGCCCTCGACCGGATCGAGCGGGGCCTGCCCGGCGTGCGGGCGGCCGTCGGCGACGGCGGCCGGATCCGGGTCGACTATCCGGCGGACCTCTTCACCTCCCGGCAGGTGCTCGCCTTCCTCCTGGACCACTTCGACCTCACCGACTGCTATGCGCCGGAGCCGGACCTGGAGGAGGTGCTGCGGCAGATCTACGGCCGGGCGCCGCGGCCCTCGCCGGTCGGCGCCGACGGTGGCCGCCCATGAACACCCGCGTGCGGCGCTACGTCCCCTTCGCCACCGGCGGCCTCCAGTCGCTGCTCCAGTACCGCTCGATGTTCGTCGTCACGGGCGTCACCGCCGCCGCGGGCGCCGCGGTGACCGTCTTCCTGTGGCGCGCGGTGTACGCGGGCTCCCCGGACGGCGGGGGCCCCGGCGGCTTCACGCCGGCGAGCATCACCACGTATCTGCTGGTGGCACAGGTGCTTCAGGTCCTGCACGCCAACCGGGTCGACGACGAGGTGGCCGCCGAGGTCTACCGCGGGGACGTCGCGGTGATGCTGGTGCGGCCGGTCAGCTATCCGCTGGTGCGGCTCTTCGCGTGTCTGCCGGTGGTCGCGGCCAACGCCGTCCTGGTCGGCGTGCCGGTGCTGCTGCTCTTCTCCTTCCTGGTGCCGTTGGCCGCGCCCCGGCCCGGCGACGCCCTGCTGTTCGCCGTGTCGACCGCCCTGTCGGTGCTCATCGCGTTCTGCGTGAATCTGCTGACCGGCATGACCGGCTTCCTCACCACGAACACGTGGGGGGTACGGATGGTGAAGCAGAGCGTCGTCGCCTTCTTCGCCGGGCAGCTGGTGCCGATCGCGCTGATGCCGGGGCCGCTCGCCGCCGTCGCGCACGCGCTGCCGTTCAGGGGCATGGTCGACGGTCCGCTCACGCTCCTCCTCGGACGGTACGAGGGAGTGGGCGGGGCCGTCTCCGTGCTCGCCCAGCAGGCGGGCTGGGTCGTCGGCCTCACCGTCCTGTGCGCCGTGCTGTGGCGGGCCGCGCTCGGCCGTCTGGAGGTGCTCGGCGGATGACGCGCACACGCCTCGGCACGGCCCTGTGGTACGTCCGGCTCTCCTGGTTCCTCGGCGGGGTCGGCCTGCACCGGCTGGCCGCCTACCGCCTCGACTTCGCGCTCGGCGCCGGGGCGTTCCTGGTGCGGGTCGGCATCCAGACGGCGGTGGTGGGCCTGGTCTTCCGGCAGGTGCCGGCGGTGGGCGGCTGGTCGTACCACGAGGTGCTGTTCCTGCTCGGCTTCTCCCTGCTGCCGCGCGGCCTCGACCACCTCTTCACCGACCAGCTGTGGGAGCTGGGCCGCAAGCTGGTGCAGCGCGGCGAGTTCTACCGCTATCTGATCCGTCCGGTGAACCCGCTCTTCTCGCTGCTCTCCGAGCGCTTCTTCCACCCCGACGCGGTCGGTGAGCTGGTGGTGGGCGCGGTCCTCGTGACGTACGCGGGCGCCTCGCTCGACCTGGACCTCACGGCGGTCCAGTGGGCGCTCGCTCCGCTGCTCGTGCTCTGCGGGGCGCTGATCCACACGGCGGTGAAGCTGTTCTTCGCGTCCCTGTCGTTCTGGACGGTGACGAGCCTGCCCGCGATGTACGCGGCGAGCCAGGTGTCGGAGTTCGCCGCGTACCCCGTCGACATCTACCACTCGTCGCTGCGGGCGCTGCTGACGTGGGTGCTGCCGTTCGCCTTCACCTCGTACGTCCCGTGCGTCTATCTGCTGTCCGGCGGGACGGGGCTGCTCGGGTGGCTGCCCGTGGTGACGGCCCTGTCTCTGCTGCTCGCCCTGGCCGTGTGGCGGCGCGGCGTCAACGCGTACGAGATGACAGGGAGTTGAGGTCATTGATCCGGGACGAGGAGCTGGACGCGCTGCTGCGCACGGCATCCTGGATGTCCGAGGACGGGCGGAAGGCCGACCGGTACGAGCGGGTCGACCACGCCGTGCTCGGCTCCGCCGCGCTGCTGCTCGTCGTGGCGGCGGTCGGCGGGCCCGCGGCGGGCCGGCGGTTCTTCGTGCCGGTGGCCGTCCGCGGCGGCCTCCAGGAGGCCCACGCGAGCGAGGAGTTCCACCGGACCGCGGTGCTCAGAACACTGTCCGGCGGCCTGCTGCACACGGCGCGCGGCGGCACGGTGGAGTTCCGGAGCGCGGCCGGCGGGCCCGGCGCCTCGCGCGAGGTGCGGCGGCTCTCCTTCGAGCAGGGCTGGTCGTCCAACGCCCTGTCGCTGATGGAGGTCGGCGGCGTCGCGCACATCCACAAGACGTACCGCTGCCTCGACGAGAGCGTGCGGGAGCCCGACCTGCTGCGGCTGATGAACGGCACCGGGCGCACACCGGAGTGGGCGGGCGACTACGCGTACACCGACCCCGCGTCCGGGACCCGCCATCCGCTGGGCGTCGTCTACCGCTACGCGCCGGGCGAGGGCATCGACGTACCGCTGCGGCAGAACATCAGGGCGCTGTGGCCCGCGCTGCCCCGGCTCCTGGAGAAGGGGACGCCGGACGAGGTGGCGCGCCGCCATCTCCGCCCGCTGGAGCGGCCGTTGCGGGAGGCGGGGCGTTTTCTGCGCGGCTTCCACGGGGATCTGGCGGAACGGCTCGGCGACGGCACACCGCAGCCCGCCTATCCGGTGGGCGAACAACTGGCGCGGGCCGAGGACAGGCTCGCCGAGCTGCACGGCCGCACCACCGCCGACCCGGCGCTGCCCGCGCGGGCCGTGCGGGACGCGTTCCGTGCCCTGGACGGTGAAGTCGCGGCGCTGCGCCGGGCGACGACCCGGCCGGGCGTGTCCTGGAGGGGCGGCCCCTGCCACGGCGACCTGCACCTGTCGCATCTGCTGTGGCGCCCGCTCGCCCTGATCGACCTGTCGACGCCGAGCACGGCCCCGACCGCGCCGGGCTGGGCCGCGCAGTCGCCGCTGGAGGACGTGGTCGCCCTGCGGCGGGGCCTGGAGTACTTCGCGGCGGACGAGGCGGCGTTCGAGGTGGCTGGGCGCCTTGGCGTGGACTCGCTGGAGGCCATGTTCGGTGCGCTGGACGGCGCGGCGGACCTTCCCGAGGACCGGCAAGGCATCCTGAGCCAGGTGTTCGCGGTGGCGGACAGCTGGCGGGACCGCGTGCAGGAGCTGCTCCTCGGGCCCGCCGCCGACGATCCGCTGTGGCGGCTGCTCTACCTGCGCAGGCTGCTCCACGAACTCGCCTACAACCACGCCCACGCGCGCCCCTACCACGCCGCGATCGACCTGCGCCACGCGCTGCGCCTGGGCAGCCCCAACCACGAGGACGTGAGGCCGTGACGACCCCGCACACCCCCCGTATGCACATCATCGAGACCTACTTCGAGTGCTGCGGCTTCGACCACACCTTCTTGCAGGGCGGCACCTCGGTGTACCTGTGGAACCTCTCCCGGGCCTTCGCCGCGCGCGGCCACCGCGTCTCGATCGTCACGCCCGCGCACGGCAGGCTCGACGACCTGCGCTCGCGCTACGACGTGGAGGACCTGCCGTACGAGGACACGTACACGCTCCCGCTCGTCCTGGACCCGCGGGTGTGGCAGGGCTTTCCCGCCGAGGCGGCGCTCGGGCTGCGTACGACCGCGCACCGCATCCGGCTCGAAGGCGTCGACCTGTACTTCCTCTCCAACGACTATCTCGACCGGCTGCCCGTCACCTTCTATCCGCCGTACTCCACGAAGGGCCGTGACCTGGTCTTCTTCAAGCCGCTCGTCTTCCAGGCCGACAGCGTCCGGTTCCTGCGCCGCTGGTTCGGTGAGGAACGGGCCGTGGTGCACGCACATGAGCCGTACTACCACTACCTGCTGCCCGCGGCGCTCCGCGACGACCCGACGAAACTGGTCGTCAGCACCGTGCAGAGCAACATGCCCATCGCCAAGAAGGTGTACGGGCCCGAGGTGCGGCGCCTCCTCGAACTCCTCGGCGCCAAGGCCGCCTTGCCGGCGCCGGCGGAGCGGGACGAGCACGCGGCCCCCGCGGCCATCGTGCAGTACCAGCAGCTCACCCACCTCCACTACACCTACCCGCCCGACCACGTCGCCCTCTACGAACTCACCGCCGAACACGCCGATCTGATCGACTTCCTCTCCCCCGGGCAGCTGGACTTCTACGCCTCGTTCCGCGACACCCCGTTCGCCGAGCTCTTCGAGCGGCTCCCGATGGCCGACGTCGTGCGGCGCAACGCCCACAAGATGTTCGTGGGGGGCTGCGCGATCTCCGACGAGTGGCTCGCGATGGACCCGGCCGGCGTCGACCGCGCGGCCGTCCTCGGCGGCCTCGGCCTCGACCCGGCCCTGCCCACCTTCTTCCACAACGCGCGCTACGCGGTCCACCACAAGGGCCAGGTGGAGCTGGTGCGGGCGGTGGACCGGGTCCTGAGCGAGGGCCTGGCCGCCAACTTCGTGCTGCGCTGCATCGCCGGTGAGGGCATCGACGACCCCTTCTTCCACGAGGTGGCACGGCGGCACGCGGGCCGGCTGCACCTGGAGTGGGAGCGGGTCGACGAGCGCCGGGTGTTCGCGTACGCGGCGAGCTCGGACTTCTGCCTCTTCCCCTCCAAGTTTGAGATGGACACCTTCCTGATCGCCCAGGGCGAGGCGATGGCGTGCGGGGCCGTGCCCATCGCCACGGCCCAGGAGGGCATGGCTCACTTCCGGCACGCCGAGGGGCCCGAGGCGGGCACCGGCTTCGCCGTGAACCGGTCGTTCGCCGAGGACGACCCGCTGCTCACGGACGCGCTCGCCGATCGCATCCGGGAAGCGGTGACGCTGTGGTCCGACGACCCCGCCCGCTACCGGGAGCTGTCGGCGCGGGCGTCCGCCGTCGCGCGCGGCTTCACCTGGGAGCGCTGCGCGGACCTGCACCTGGCCGCCTTCGGCCGGCTGTGGAGGGGCGAACCCGCCGAGGTGCCCGACGAACTCGCCCT
This sequence comes from Streptomyces sp. NPDC018029, assembly GCF_044327655.1. Classification (NCBI taxonomy): domain Bacteria; kingdom Bacillati; phylum Actinomycetota; class Actinomycetes; order Kitasatosporales; family Streptomycetaceae; genus Streptomyces; species Streptomyces sp. NPDC018029. The sequence goes on from NZ_JBIRFV010000017.1 coordinate 49,760, forward strand.
GCGTCACGGCTGGTTCGACGCCGTGCGGGGAGCGCCGGTCGAGGCGGTGCGGGAGGCAGCCGTCGCGCACGGCGCCGTGGAGGTCTACGAGCGCCACGCGCCCCTGGACGCCGACGCCGCGCGCCGCATCTTCGACACCGCCTGGCGACGCGCCGACTTCGCCGCCTGCGAGCGGGTCCTGAAGCGGGCGCCGAGCGGTGCCGTGCGGCGGGAGGACGTGGACCGGCTGCGCGGTCGCCTCGCCGTCGCCGCCGACGGGCGGATCCGCTACCGGCTCCCGCATGCGGAACGCGTCGAGCTGGTCACTCCCTCCGACCCCGCCGAGCCGTCCGACACCGCCGACGCCTCCAGCACCGGTGGGCAGGGCCGCGCCCTCCCCCACGTACAGCTTCTGGAGCGCATCGCACCGGGCGAGTTCACTGGGCCGGCACCCGACCGGCCGGGCGCCCGGCTGCTCCTGACGCTGTCCTCCGGGCGCGTCACCTGGGACGAGGTGCGTCATGGCTGACCGGAGCGTCGCGGACACGGTCCGCACGGTGCTGCTCGCGGGCGGTGAGGGCAGGCGCATGGGTCCGCTCGGCGCGGGGCGGCTCAAGCCGCTGGTGCCGTACGGCGGGGCCTGCCGCCTCATCGACTTCAGCCTCGCCAACGCCCGGGCCTCCGGCCTCGGCGAGGTGCTGCTGCTCTCGCAGTACGAGGAGCGGCAGCTGATGGACGACCTGCACCGGGTGTGGAACCAGGGGCCGGACTTCCGGGTGCACTTCGGTCCATACGACCGTGCGTACGCGGCGGCCGGGACGCACCTGCCGGACGAACTGCCCGCGCGCACCTGGCCTTTGGAGCGGGGCACGGCCGACGCGTTGATCCGTAAGGGCGGGTACGTCTTCGAGGACGGCGGGGGCGGTGGTGGCCGACGCGACGCCGAGCACGTCCTCGTCCTGCACGCCGACCACGTCTACCGCTTCGACTACCGGCCGCTGATCGCCGCCCACCGGGCGTCGGGGGCGGCGCTGACCCTCGCGTACCAGCGCATCGAGCCGCGCTGGGTGCACCTCTTCGGGATGGTCGAGTTCGATCCGCGGGGCAGGCTCACCGCGTTCGTCGAGAAGCCCGAAGTGCCCACCAGCGACCTGGTGTTCGCGGCGTTCTGCGTCTTCGACGCGAAGATCCTGCGCCGGTACCTGGAGCAGCTGGACGGCACCGACTGGCAGCACGACATCAGCAGGGACGTGATTCCGGCGATGCTCGCGGCCGGTGAGCACATCCGCGGCCACGAGGTGGCGGGGCACTGGGAGGACATCGGCACCGTCGAGCGCTACCACCGCGCGCATCTGGCCCTCGCCGCCTCCCCCACGGCCGGGCTGCCCGTGGACCGGATGCCGTGGACCGTCGCCCCCGGCGTGCGGCGCGCCTGGGTGGCGGACGACTTCGGGGTGCGCTCGTCGGTCGTGGCGTCGGACCTGGTCAATGACGGCCGGGTGGCGGAGAGCGTGCTCTTTCCCGGCGTGCGGATCGGCGCGGGCGCGCGGGTGCGGCGCAGTGTGGTGCTGCCCGGCGCCCGCGTCCCCGCGGGCGCCGACATCGACGGGGCGGTGTTCATGGAGGACGGGCGGATCCAGCAGGTGACGCCGGCCGTGCCGCAGGACCGGGCTCTGACGGAGACAGAAGGAGTACGCGCATGAGCGAGCCGCAGTACGACGTCCTGGTGGTCGGCGGTGCCGGAGTGGACACCATCGTGCGCGTCGAGGAACTCCGGCTGCCGCCCGGCGACTCGGTGTTCGTACCGCCCGTGTACGACTACGTGGCGCACACCGGCAACGGGGTCGCGCTCGGCTGGCACGCCCTCGGGCTCGCCACCAAGTTCATCGACTTCCTCGGGGACGACGCGCAGGGACGCTCCGTCCTCGACGCGTACGCCGCGCGCGGCCTGGACTTCAGCCATGTGGTCTCGCCGCACGGCACCCCGCGCGGCGTCAACCTGGTCGATCCGCAGGGCCGCCGGTTCTCCTTCTACGACGGCCGCCACCCCGCCGGCCTGCGGCTGCCCCGTGACTTCTACCTGCCGTACCTGGAGCGGGCCCGGCACGTCCACCTCTCCATCACCGGCATCAACCGCGACATGTACGACGACATCCGCAGGCTCGGCCTGACGTGTTCGACGGACCTGCACGACTGGGACGGGCACAACCCGCACCACCGCGGGTACGCGCTCGCCTCCGACCAGGTCTTCCTCAGCGCCGCCGCGATCCACGGCCGCGTCGACGAGGTGCTGCACTCGATCGTCGACGAGGGCAGGGCGCGCCTCGTCGTCGCCACGGACGGCGCGGACGGCTGCCACGTCCTGGTGCGCGGCGACGCGGCGGTGCGGCACTTCCCCGCGGTGCGGCCGGAGCGGCCCGTGGTCGACAGCAACGGCGCGGGGGACGCCTTCGTCACCGCCTTCCTGTACGCCCTCTTCGAAGGGAAGCCGGTGGAGGAGTGCGTGCTCGCCGGGTCCGTGTCGGGGGCGTTCGCCTGCGGGAGCGCGGGCACCCACACCGAGTTCATCGATCTGCCGGGGCTGCGCGCCGCGTGTGCGCGCGCGAGGACGGACGGCGGAGCGAGAGCGAACGCCTGGGCCGCCCCGGCCGCCGAGTGAAGGGCACCCCTCACGTGCACATCATCAACTTCTCGTTCGAGTGCGGCGGTTTCGACAACCGGCTGATGCGGGGCGGGCTCTCGCCACTGGTCTGGAACCTGTCCCGGGAGTACGCCGCACGCGGCCACCGCGTCTCGGTGATCACCCCGGCCCACGGGCACCTCGACCGGCTACGCGAGACGTTCCCGATCGAGGAACTCGACTATCGCGCGGACCACGTGGTGCCGCTCGTCCTCGACCCCAAGGTGTGGCCGGACCACCCCGCCGAGGTCGCCGTCGAGCTGACCACGCGCGCGTACCGGCTGCGCCTCGACGGCGTGGACGTCTACTTCCTGTCCGACGCGTACCTGGACCTGCTGCCCGACCGGCTGTATCCGCCGCCGGGCATGGAGGGCGGGGACCTGGCGTACTTCAAGCCGCTGGTGTTCCAGGTGGACGGGCTGCGCTTCCTGGAGTCGGACGTGCTCGGCGGCGGGCCCGCGGTCGTCCACGGCTTCGAGCCGTACTACCACTACCTCCTGCCACCGGTGCTCGCCGCCGACCCGCTGCGCCGGACCGTGAGCACGGTCGCGGCCAACGCGCCGGTCGGCCAGCAGGTCCACCGGCCGCAGGTGGAGCGGCTGCTGGCGCTCTTCGGAGCGGCGGACATGGACCTCGACGCGCTCGACGGTCCGCCGCCCCCGGAGGACAGTGCCGTCGCGACGATGGCGCGGGCCCTCGCGGGCACGCGGATGCACCAGGAGAGCCGGCCCGACCACGTCGGCGTCTTTCCACTGGTGGCCGCCCACGCGGACCTCGTCGACTTCGTCTCACCCGGACAGCGCGCCTACTGCAGCACCTTCGAGGGCACCCCCTTCGAGGCGCTCTTCGCCACGCTGCCGGTGGCCCGCGAGCTCCGCGCGCACCCGCACAAGCTCCTGATGGGCGGCTGCGGTGTCGCGGACAGCTGGCTGGAGCGGGATCCGGCGGCGGTGGACCGTGCCGCGGTCCTGAAGGGCCTCGGCCTCGACCCCGCCCGCCCCGTCTTCTTCCACGCCGCGCGCTACGCGGTGCACCACAAGGGCCAGCTGGAGCTGGTGCGCGCGATGGAGGAGGTCCTCGCCGACGACCCGGAGATAAGCTTCGTCGTCCGCTGCTCGACGGGCGGCGGCGGTGAGCCGGCGCCGAAGGCCGCGAACGCGTACTTCCAGAGCGTCGCCGACCGGCACCCCGGTCAGGTGTACCTGGACTGGCGGCTCGCCGACGAGGACACCCTCTTCGAGCAGGCCGCCTGCGCCGACTTCTGCGTCTACCCGTCCAAGTACGAGCTGGACGGCTTCCTCATCGCCCAGGCCGAGGCAATGGCCTGCGGGGCGGTGCCCATCGCCACCGCGCAGCGGGTCACCGGCCACTTCGGGCACGCCCGGCCGCTGACCGACCCGGAGGCGACGGGCTTCCCCGTGCGCGGCTCGTTCCGTGACGACGACCCGCTGCTCGCGCGTGAACTGGCCGGACGCATACGGGAGGCCGCGGCGCTCTTCCGGGACGCCCCGGCCACCTACGCCCGCCTCTCGGCCAACTCCTGCGGCCTGGCCCGCCGGTTCACCTGGTCGCGGAGCGCGGAGCTCCGACTCGCGGCGTTCGCCACGGTGCTGCGCGGCGAACGGCTCGCCTTCCCCGCCGAGGAAGCCATCTCGTACGGATGGTTCGACGCGCTGGACGACGCGGACTTCGCGCGGTTCCGCGAGGAGATCGCGCGCGCGGCGGCCGAACGGGGCGACGCGGCGGCGTACGCCCGCTGCGCCCCGCTGGACGGCCCCGCCCATGAGCGCCTCTTCGAAGCGGCCTGGGCACGGGCGGACTTCGCGCGCTGCGCGGAACTCGCGTCTCTCGCCGGCCGCGCCGACTGGACGGCACGGCTGACTTCCCGCTGCCGCCTCACTCCGGCCCCCGCCGGTGACGGTGCCGGGTGGCGTGTGGAGTACGTCCACACCGGGGCGGAGCGCGTGGAGGTGGTGGTGGAGTCGCCGGGCACGGCGCGGACCATCGGCGCCCTGGAGTCCCCCGCAGAGGCCGCCACCTCCGACGAGGCGGTGCCGACCGGAAGCGGCGCCGGTTTCCTGGCCCTGGAGCGCGGGGAGCACGGCACCTTCCATGGAACCCTGACCGCGCCGCCGGTCGGGCACGAACTGGTCGCCATGGTGACCTTGCGCTCGGGGCGCATCGCGTGGGACGCGATACCGGTCGACGGGGTGGCGGTCGGGCCGGTGGGTGAGGCCACGGCGGAAGCCACTGCACGCGTCGTCGAGGTCCCTGTGTCGGTGCCGTACCGGGTCGTCGCCACCGATCTCGACGGCACGCTGCTGCGCGGTGACCTGTCCGTGTCGGACCGCACGCGGCGGGCCCTCGCACTGGTCGCCGCTGCGGGCGCGCACCATCTGGTGGTCACCGGGCGGCCCGCCGCCGCCTGCCGGCAGTTCCTCACGGAGCTCGGATACCGGGGCCTCGCGGTGTGCGGGCAGGGCGCCCAGTTGTACGACGCGGGTGCGGACCGGCTCCTCGACTCCGCGCAGCTGGATCTGGAGCTGGCCCGGTCGGTGGTCGCACGGGTCGAGGACGTGCTCGGCACGGTGGAGCTCGGGGTCGTGACCGCGCCGCCCGAGAGCCGCTTCAAGGTGACTCCACGGTTCGGGGAGCGGGTCCGGCACGGGTGGGACGTGACGGCCGACCGGGAACGGCTGTGGGCCGGCCCCATCGACAAGCTCGTCCTGCACCACCCCGAGGTGCCGGAGGACCAACTGGTTTCCGTCGCCCGCGGGTTGTGCGGCGACGAGGTCACCGTCGTCCACTCCGTGAAGGGCATGGTGGAGGTCCTGCCGCCCGGCATCACCAAGGGCACGGGAGTCGCGCGGGCGGCGCGACTCCTGGGGTTCACCGGTGCGGACACGGTCGCGTTCGGGGACATGCCCAACGACGTTCCCCTCCTCGCCTGGGCCGGCCACGGGGTGGCCGTCGCCAACGCGCACGCGGAGCTGCGCGCGATGGCCGACGAGATCGCGCCGAGCAACGACGAGGACGGCGTCGCCGCAGTCCTGGAACGCCTCTTCGCCCCGCCCTCCGCCGCCGCCCGAGCGCAGGCCCTGTCATGACGGACGCCCTGTCCGACCTCGCCCGCGCGCACGGAGTGGCCACCGCCTACACCACCGACCGGGGCCACCGCGTCGACGTCACCCCGGACACGCTCGTCGCCGTGCTCGCGGCGTGCGGCGTGGACGCGGGCACGGAGCGGGCGGCGCGGGCAGCGCTGGAGGCCCACCGGAGTGAGCGGGCGGCGCGGCTGCTGCCGCCGTGTGTGCTGGTGAGGGTGCCGGTAGGAGACGGATCCGGCGGGCGGGGCGCCTCGGACCGGCGGGCCGGCCGTCGCGGCGGACCGCAGGACCCGGGTGGGACCGACACCACTCCACCGCTCTACCTCCCCGAACACACCCACGCCGCCGTCCAGTTGGAGCACGGCGGCACCGTCCCCCTCTCCCCCGGCCTCCCGCCCGGCCACCACACCCTCCACGTCCGCACGCCCGACGGCCGTCAGGCCTGCGCGCCCCTGCTCGCCGTGCCCGAGCGCCTGCCCGCTCCTGCGCGCCGCACGTGGGGGTTCCTCGTGCAGCTCTACTCCGTGCTGTCGCGCCGGTCCTGGGGCATGGGCGACCTCGGTGATCTGGCGGAGCTCGCCTCCTGGTCGGGGCGGGAGCTGGGCGCGGGCTTCGTCCAGCTCGGGCCGTTGCACGCCGTGGAGCCGGGGGCGCTGCCCGACCCCTCCCCGTACCGGCCGAGTTCGCGCCGGTTCGCCGACCCGATGCACGTCCGCGTGGAGGCGGTGCCCGAGTACGCGTATCTCGACGCCTCGGCGCGCCCCGCCGTCGAGCGGCTCGTCGAGCGGGCCCGGCAGCTCAACGACAGTGTGCTCAGCGGGAGTTCGCTTATCGACCGGGAGGCCGTGCTCGATCTCAAGCGCCGGGCGCTGCGTGCCGTGCACGACGTCCCGTTGTCGCCGGGGCGCGCCGCCGCCTTCGCCGCGTACACCGAGCGCGAGGGGCAGGGGCTCACCGATCACGCCACGTGGTGCGCGCTCGCCGATGTGTACGGCGGCGCCTGGCGTTCCTGGCCCGCCGAGCTGCGTGACCCCCGCTCCCCGGCCGTGGCGCGGGCCAGGGAGGAGCTCGCCGAGGCCGTCGACCACCACCGGTGGCTCGCGTGGATCACCGACGAGCAGCTGGCGGCCGCCCAGGCGGCGGCGGTCGGCGCGGGCATGCCGGTGGGGCTCGTCCACGACCTGGCGGTCGGCGTCGCGCCGGAGGGCGCCGACGCGTGGGCCCTGCAACGCTGTCTCGCCACCGGCATGAGCGTGGGCGCGCCGCCGGACGACTTCAATCCGCGTGGCCAGGACTGGGGCCAGCCGCCCTGGCGTCCTGACGCCCTGGCCGCCGAGGGCTACCGGCCCTTCGCCGAGCTGCTGCGCGCGGGTCTGCGGCACGCCGGCGCCCTGCGGGTCGACCACGTGATGGGGCTTTCCCGGCTGTGGTGGGTGCCCGAGGGGCGCCCGCCGACGGAGGGCACGTACGTCGGGTACGACCGGGACGCCATGCTCGGCGTCCTCGCCCTTGAGGCGTACCGGGCGGGCGCGGGCGTGATCGGCGAGGATCTCGGCACCGTCGAGGACGGCATGCGCGAGGAGCTCGCCGCGCGCGGCATGCTCGGCACCTCCGTGCAGCGCTTCGAGTACCTGGGCGGCTCCACGGGCCGGCACGGACCGCTGCCGCCCGACCAGTGGCGCGCGGACTGTCTGGCCACGCTCACCACCCACGACCTGCCCACGACGGCGGCCTGGCTCTCCGGCGAACACGTGGAGCTCCGGGCCCGGCTCGGGCTGCTGACCAGGCCGGAGGCGGCGGAGAAGGCCGCGGCCGCCGCCGAGCGCGACGGCTGGCTCGCCGAGCTGGCCCGGCTCGGGCTGCTGCCCGACCCGGGCGGCGAGGTCGCCGCCCTGCACCGGTTCCTGCGGCTCACGCCGGCCCGGATGCTCGGCGTGTGGCTGCCGGACGCGACGGGTGACCGCCGCCCGCAGAACCTGCCGGGCACCGCGACGGTGCACCCCAACTGGCGGCTGCCGGTGGCGGATGCGCGGGGGCGCCCGGTCCCGCTGGAGGAGCTGCCCAGGACCGCGCTCCTGCGGACCCTGGCGGACGTCTTCGCGGACCTGGAGGAGGAGAGCCCGCACGACCCCCACGACACCGACCGCGCACCGGACGACACCACAGAGAACGCGAACGCGAACGAAACCGAGGAGAGACATGGCAGGCCAGGTTCTTGCTGAGGCCGAGGGGGTCCGCGAGGACCCCGGGGGCTTCGACCTGCTCGCACCGGACGGCACCGGCTACCGCGTCGACGTCACAGGCGGGGTCTTCTCCCCGGACAATCCGCTGCTCGCGGAGTACGTCGCGGGCCGCCGCGTGGTGGCCTTCATCGGCCCCACGGTGGACCGACTGCACGGCGAGCGACTGCGCGGATACCTCGAAGCCCGTCTGGAGCCGGGCAGCTGGAGCGTGCACACCATCGCCACCGGAGAGCGGAACAAGTCGCTCACATCGGTCGAGGAGGTCTGCGCGACGGCCAAGGCGGCGGGCCTCGACCGGCACGGCGTGATGCTCGCGGTGGGCGGCGGCATCGTCGCGGACATCGTCGGCTTCGCCGCGTCCATGTACGCCCGCGGCATCCGCTACATCAAGGTCAACACCAGCCTGGTGGGCCAGGTGGACGTCGGCGTCGGGGTCAAGACCGGCGTCAACGCCCTGCACACCAAGAACATGTTCGGCGCCTACCACCCCGCCCACGCCTCCCTGAACGACCCCGCGCTCCTCGACACCCTGCCCGCCCGCGAGATCCGCTGCGGCCTCGCAGAGATCGTGAAGATGGCGGTGATCCTCGACGGCGAGCTGTTCCGGACCCTGGAGCGCCATCCGGACGCCTTCCTGCGCACCCGGCCCGGCGCGCGGGCGGACGGGACGGGGCCGGGCGGCACCGGGGCGGGTGGCGGCGATGTGGAGACGTACATCATCCGTACCTCCATGCGGCTCATGATGGAGGAGCTGTGCCCGAACCTGCGCGAGCACGACCTCGCCCGCCTCGTCGACTTCGGCCACACCTTCAGCCCGGTGATCGAGACGGCGGGCGGCCACCGGCTTGCCCACGGCGAGGCGGTGGCCGTCGACATGGCGCTCTCCGCGCACCTCGCGCGGCTGCTCGGGCTCACCGACGCGGAGACCTGCGAGCGGATCGTGGCCCTGCTCGAACGGATCGGGCTACCGGTGTACGACCCGGAAACCTGCACGCCCGGACTGATGACACAGGCCCTGCGCGCGTCCTGGCAGCGCCGGGGCCGCAAGCTGCACCTGGTCGTGCCGACGGCCCTCGGCAAGGCGGCCTTCGTCGACGAGCTTGAGGACGTCCCGGCGGGCACACTGCGGGCCGCCCTGGACGCCCTCGCGGCACGGGCGACGCGGTCGACGCGGGAGGTGCGGCGCGATGGCTGAGGCCCGCACCCGCAACGTACGCGACCTGCTGACCGCCAAGGAGCACGACCACGGCGGCACCGGCACCATCCTCGCGCATCGCGTCTTCGCCCGCGAAGCGGGCGGGCCCGGCGCCGAGTTCATCGATCTGGCGGTTCTGCCGCCCGGCACCTCCATCGGCAGGCACCGGCACGGCGCGGACCGCGAGACGTACATCGTGCTCGCCGGGAGCGGGCTGATGTTCCTGGACGGCGAGGAGTTCCGGGTGGGCGCGGGAGACGTCGTCGTCAACCGGCCCCACGGTGAGCACGGCCTGCGCAACGACAGCGCCGACACCGATCTGCATCTGCTGGTCTTCGAGGAGGAACTCCGTGACCACGACGGCGGCTGACCGCCCCTCCACCGTGGCCGACCGCCCCTTCACCGTGCTCGATGTGGGCGGAACCACGCTGCGGGTGGGGAGTTACTCGCCCGCCACCGGCCGGCTCTCGGGGGTGCGCCGGGTCCCGGTCGAGGGCATGGCGCTCCACCCGGACGACGGCGTGCCCGTGCTGCAGGAGCGGGTGGTGGAGCAGATCGTGCGCGAGGTCGACCGGCACGGGGCCGGTGCGGTGCCGCGCGCGGTCGGCGTCGCCTTCGCCGGCCCGGTCACGGCGGGAGGGCTGGTCGTGGCCGCCCCGACCGTGTGGGGGCGGCGCGGTGAACCGCTGCCTCTCGGCGGGCTGTTGAGCGAGCGGCTCGGCGCGCCCGTGACCGTCGTCAACGACCTCACGGCTGCGGCCTGGCGGTACGCAGCCACGGAGACCGAGCCGTTCTGTCTCCTCACCGTCAGCTCCGGCATCGGCAACAAGGTCTTCCTCGGCGGCGACGTGCTCGTCGACCCGGCGGGTCACGGCGGTGAACTCGGCCACTGGGTCTGCGATCCCGCGCCCGACGCGCCGCTGTGCGACTGCGGTGGCCGCGGCCACCTCGGCGCCGTCGCCTCCGGGCGCGGTGTGCTCGCGGCGGCCCGGCGCGCCGCGGCCGCCGACCCGGCGGGCTTCGCCGCGTCCCGCCTCGCCGCGCTCTGCGGGGGCCATCCCGACACGATCGGGAATCCGGCCGTCGCCAAGGCGGTCGGGGAGGGCGACCCGTTCGCCACGGAAGTGCTCCGGGGCACGCTCGTGCCGCTCGCCCAGGCGGTTACGGCCGTCTTCACCTCGATCGGCGTCCGCCGCTTCATCGTGATGGGCGGCTTCGCGCTGGGGGTCGGCGAGCGCTACCGGGCGTTGCTGGTCGAGGAGTTGGCGCGCCAGGGCTGCTTCGGCCTCACGGCGGACCGCGTCGACGCCCTGGTGTCCCTCGGCGCCCCCGACGACGACCACGGGCTGCTCGGCGTCGGCCGCCTCCTGTCGAGCCGGACCGCGGCCGCGGGCGGTCCGTACGGGCAGGACGCCCGATGATGGCGCCCCGCGTCCCCGGCCGCGCCCGCACCCTCGTCGTCGGCAGCGGCTTCGTCGGCACCGGCATCGCCCGGCGGCTCGCGCGGGCCGGTGACACGGTGACCCTCGTCTCGCGCGGGCGTCCCGCCCGGCCCCCCGAGGAGTACGGGGCGCGCTGGTCCGCGCTCGACGCCACGGACAGCGCGGCCTGCGGCCGTCTCGTGTCACGGCTGCGGCCGGAGCGGATCGTCCTGGTGCACGGCCCCTCCGACGTCACCTGGTGCGAGGCACACCCCGAGGAGGCGGCCGCAGCGCACGCCGCGGTGGCGGCCAACTTCGCTGCACTGTGCGGCACTTCGCGGCTCCTCATGATCTCGACGGACAACGTCTTCGACGGTCACGCGTGGCACAACACGGAGCGCACCCCGGTCTCGCCCGCCAACGCCTACGGACGCGCCAAGCGCCGCGCCGAGCAGCTGCTGCTCGCCCGGGCCGAGCGGGCCGTCTGCCTGCGGGTCAGCCTCGTCTACGGCCACGAGCCCGTGGACGCGGACAAGTGGCTCAACTTCTTCGCCGCCTGCGCCCACCGGCTGACCGCCGGCGCGCCGGTCGAGGCGCCCGACGACCACTGGACCACGCCGGTCCACGTGGACGACGTGGCCGACACCGTGGCCGCGCTCCTGACCGGCACGGACCCGCTCCCCCCTGTCCTGCACCTGGGCGGCCCCGACCGGATCACCCGCGCCGAGTGGGCCGCGGTCATCGCGGAGTCCCTGAACGCCCCGGCCGGCCTCGTAGTGCCGGTCCCGAAGGCCCGCAGCCGCTACGCGTCACGGCCCGAGAACGCCTGTCTGGTCAGCGAGTTGCTGCCGACCCTGCCGGCCACGCGCGCCGTCTCCGTACGCGGGGTACGGGACGGCGCGCGCGACCTGGCGGCCGCGTTCCTGTCCTAGGACCTGGGGCGGACGTCCCGCCCGCCCACCAAGGCGTCGGGGGCCTCCGAGAGCCCCGGCGCCACGCTCGTGGCCCCCAGCAGCGCGCCGTCCGTCGCGCGCTGGGTGGCCAGGAGCTGCCGGGCCCGCCGCGCCTCGGGGATGCGGTGCCGGTCGCGCGGGTCGACGGTGAACTCCGCCGTGCCGTCCTCGGCCGTCCCGCTCTTCACGGGGTCGAGCCGCAGCCAGTGGCCCTCGTCCGAGAGCGCGCCGTCCTTCAGAGTGATGCCTCCCCCGGGTGCGTACACCAGCTGGCGGCTGGCGACCCCCGTGCCTCCCGACGGCCAGGCGACGGTGTCCTCGTCCACCCAGCGGGCCTTGGCCGCGGACAGATCGAGGCCGAGCGACCCGCCCACCGCGGGCGTCAGGTACGCGGGCTCGCCCGCCACCCGCCACACCTCGTGGCCGTACAGCTTGATGTCGAGCGCCTCGTCGCCCGCGACGTCCTTCTCCTCCTTCTTGTGCAGCACATAGCTCAGGCTCTCCGCGCCGGACCGCAGCTCCACCTCGAAGACGGCGCCGAAGGCGTCGGTCCGCACCGGCCGCACGGGCACGTCCCAGTCCGACTGCCTGGCCGCGCCGTCCCACACGTGCAGCCCCCAGCCCGTGTAGTCGCCGTCGGGGCGGTGGTAGTGGATGACCGCCTTGCCGCCGCCCTGCGGCGGCTCGGTGACCGCGTCCCCGGGCCGCTGCTCGCGCTGCCCCGGCTCACCCTCCCTGATCCAGACCTCGCCGGTGCGGCTCAGGTCGACGGTGCGCTCGGGGCCTTCGGTCCTGTCGTCCCTCTCCACGGTGTACGGGACCGAGTCCGCACCCTCGGCCGTCCTCACCCACGCGAAGGCCCCGAAGGCGTCGCGCCCGGCGAAGGCGGCCTCCCGGCCGTCCTTGGTCCTCAGCCGCCAGCCGTCGTAGTCACCGTCCGGCCGCTGATAGTGGACGACGGCGTAGGGCCGTTCGACGGTGGGCGGGGACGGCGGCGGGGTGCGGCCCGCGCTGCTGTCGGCGAGGGCGCTCGCGGTGCGCCCCGCACTGTCCACGGCCACCGCCTTGTAGCGCAGCCGGGTCCCCTCCGGCACGTCGGGCCCGAGCTGCTGCGTGACCTTGTGGGGCGCGTGGTCGGCGGAACCGAGCACCTTCCAGGGGCCGTTGCCGACCTGCGCGGCGAAGACGACGCGGTTCAGCCCGCCGCCGTCGACGTCGGCGGAGAGTTCCACGGTGCCGGTGGCGCCCTCTTCGGGTGCGCTCAGCGCGACAGTGGGACGTGAAGTCGGTTTGGGCAGCGGCGTGTTGGCCTTCAGCACCAGAGAGGAGAGCGGAGGGACCGTCACCGTGACCGTCCGGTCGCCACCGCTGCGCACCGCGGCGCCGGCCGTCAGACCTCCGTACAGCCGCGTGAACTTGGTCCGCGCCGCGCCTGTCGGGATCTCGACGGTCTCGGGCCGGGACGCGTTGTTGTGGGCGACGACGTACTCGACGCGCCGACGCGGGTCCGTGCGCGAGTACGCGTACACGCCGGGCCCCTCGGCCGGGCCCGCGAGGCGCTCGGTGAAGACGCCGTCGCGCAGCGCCGGGTGCTTCCTGCCGAGTTCGGAGAGGCGGGCGATGGCGCGGTACAGGGGGTGGCGGGTGTCGTACGCGTCCCGGGCGTGGGTGCGGTCCGTGCCGAGCTGGTCGTCTTCCAGGTATGCCTCCGCCTTGGTGGCGAACATCGGCTGGCGGGCGTCGTTGTCGCCGCCCTCGCCGGTGAAGCCCTGCTCGTCGCCCGCGTACACGACGGGGTTGCCGCGGCCGAGGAACAGCAGCTCGTGGGCGAGCCGGTCACGTCGCAGGAGCTCCTCCTCGCCCGCGCCGGGGTTGTCCTTGCGGAGGAAGCCGCCGATGCGTCCCATGTCGTGGCTGCCGAGGAAGGTGACCTGCTCGTAGGCGTTGGCGGTGCCGGTGGTGTAGCGGTAGTCCTGGGCGAGCACCTTCGACAGGTCGCGGGGCGCGCCGTCGCGCGAGGCGTAGTTGCGGGTGACGGCCTGGAGGGGGAAGTCGAGGGTGGAGTCGAGGCCGCCCTTCGTGACGTACGGGGCGGTGATGGCCGCGTCGGCGGAGTACGCCTCGGCGAAGATGAGGAAGTCCTTCTTGCCGCGCCCGGCCGCGTAGGCGTCGAGGGCACCGGCCCACCGGGTCCAGAACCCCATGTCGACGTTCTTGGCCGTGTCGACGCGGAAGCCGTCGACGCCGTAGTCCCGCACCCAGCGTTCGTAGATGCGCTTCATGCCCTCGACGACCTCGGGCCGCTCGGTCCACAGGTCGTCGTTGCCCATGAAGTCGCCGTTCAGGCCGCTCTCCCCGGCGAAGGTCGACTCGCCGCGGTTGTGGTACATCGTCGGGTCGTTGAGCCACGCCGGGGTCTTCGCGTCACGGTCGGCGGCGTCCGTGCGCGGGGTGTAGGGGAAGCTGTCGGCGGTCACGGGGCGCGGGCCCGCGGTGTCGTCGAAGGGGCGTCCGTCGGTGTCCAGGTAAGGGTGGGCGCCCTTGGACCGGTAGCCGTACTCGTTCTCCGCGTAGTGGATGGTGTCGGCGGTGTGGTTGGTGAGGACGTCGAAGAACACCTTCATGCCCTTGCCGTGGGCGCTGTCGATGAAGGCGGCCAGTTCCTTGTCGGTGCCGAAGTGCGGGTCGACACGGGTGAAGTCGGTGATGGCGTAGCCGTGGTAGTTGGCGACGTCGCGGCCGCCGCGCTGCTGCACCGGCTTGTTCTTGAAGACCGGGGTCAGCCAGATCGCGGTGGTGCCGAGGCCCTTGATGTAGTCGAGCCGTTGGGTGAGCCCCTTGAGGTCTCCGCCCGAGTAGAAGGCCGGGTCGGCGGGGTCGAAGCCGGTGGTGGCGCGGCCGCCGGTCAGTCCGCCGCGGTCGTTGCGCCGGTCGCCGTTGGCGAACCGGTCGGGCATCACGAGGTAGAACTGCTCGCGGGTCAGGTCGTGCCGGGCGGGCTCGGCGGCGAGCGCGGCGTCGGAGGGCGGCGGTGGCGCGGCCCCGGCCGCCGCCCGGTGCTGGGCGGAGGGCAGGAGCCCCGCGAGCAGTGCGGCGGACAGGACGGCGGCCGCTCTCAGGCGGCCGAAACGTGCGAGGCGGGACACGGTGCCTCACTCCTCGTTCTCTGGACGCATGCCTCTCTGGACGGACGCATGCTTCTCCGGACACGGACACGGACACGGACACGGACGCAGGGGCGGCCCGACGTGTGCGGACACACGCCGGGCTGCCTTTACGGGTATGACGGGCACTCAGTTCGTCGCACCCTCACAACTCTTCGCGCCTACATGGACGGCGACCGCGCTCTTGGCGGCGACGGTGGCCGTCAGCCTGCCGCCGTCGTCGACATTCACGGGCTTGCCGGACTGCACGTCGCAGTACTCGCCCGCGGCCAGCGAGGTCTTGAAGGTCTCCTTCAGTTCGCCGTCGCCCGCGTTGATGGCGACGAAGGCCTTGTCTCCGCGGCCGAAGGCGATGG
Source organism: Streptomyces sp. NPDC018029 (assembly GCF_044327655.1). Taxonomy (NCBI): domain Bacteria; kingdom Bacillati; phylum Actinomycetota; class Actinomycetes; order Kitasatosporales; family Streptomycetaceae; genus Streptomyces; species Streptomyces sp. NPDC018029. The sequence continues at coordinate 64,858 of NZ_JBIRFV010000017.1, forward strand.
CGCTGCCGCCGTTGTCCCACCAGTCGGCGACCCCGGCGTCGCCCGCCGCGTTGCGGAACGCGACCATGCCCGCGATCTGCCGCTGTTCGTGCTGGCACACCCACGCGTCGCCCGAGCAGTCGGCCTTGCTGTTGTCGGGCGGGCCGTCGTCCTTGCCGGCGAACGCGTACCCGGAGTGGACGTCCGGGGACCCGTAGGGGAAGGCCAGCATGAACACGTGCGCCAGGGTGTAGGGGGCGCCCTGCTTGTAGGTGAGGACGTTCCCCTGTCGCTCGGTGTCGTGGTTGGCGACGAAGACGCCCGTCGACTCGGAGGGGAGTTTGCCGTCGGCGATGTTCTTCAGTCCGGCGAGGCCGCCGCTGTCGAAGGCTCCCTTCAAGGCGTACGCGTAATTGAATTCCTGTACGTCACCTGTGCCGATGTACTCGCTGGGCTGGACCTCCTCGCCGGGCCCCGGCAGCGTCTCCTGCTTCCAGTACACGTCCGGGTCGCTCAGCTGTGCCTTGATGGCCTTCAGGTCGTCCACGGGCATGTGCTTGGCCGCGTCGACGCGGAAGCCGTCCACACCGAGGGATAGCAGGTCGTTCAGGTACCCGGCGATCGTCTTGCGGACGTGCTCCTCGCCGGTGTCCAGGTCGGCGAGACCACCGAGTTCACAGCTCTGGCTCTCCTCCCGCTTGGTGTAGTCCTGGATCTCCTTCTTGCAGTTGTCCAGGTCGGCGTCGCCGTAGGTGCCGGGGTAGTCGTACTTGCTGAACCGTGTGCCGCCGGAGCCGGTGCCCTCGGCGTTGGTCATGTGGTTGATGACCGTGTCGGCGACGACCTTGACGCCCGCGGCGTGACAGGTGTCGACCATGTTCTTGAACGACGCGCGGTCGCCGAGCCGGGAGGCGATCTTGTAGCTGACCGGCTGGTAGGCGGTCCACCAGGACGGGCCGTCGAGACGCTCCTGTGGGGGTGAGGTCTGGACGTATCCGTAGCCGGCCGGGCCGAGGGTGTCCGTGCAGGCCTTGGCGACGGAGTCGAAACTCCACTCGAACATCACCGCTGTGACGTCCTTCGTGGCGCCCCTGCCGGATGCCGCTTCGCTCGGCTGCTCGGCTCCGGCGGAGAGACTGCCCGCGGCGCCAGCGGCCAGTGCGGCACCCATGACGGCGATCCTGCGGGGTCTCGAAATACGGCCGTGCATCGAAAGCCTCCTACGTGGGGGGATGTGGCGGCTATGAAAGAGTTTCCGCTCGCTTGCAGAAACTTGTTGCAGACCGGACCCTAGGAGTCGCCTGTTGAAGGGTCAACCCCCCGCACATGACCGCCTGTTGTGCCGCCGCGGCCAGCTCCCGCCGGTCGGTGCCCCACAGTGGGGCGTGTGCCGTGACGCGCACGCCCAGGCGACGGGCGCTCGCGACGCGGCGCAGCGACGCGGTGAACTCCTCCGCACCGAGGAAGGCCGCGGCGGTGGTCGGCACTCCGCTCTGGTGGTACTCGACCGTCACGGGGCGCACCGGGGCCCCCGCGTCGACCGCCGCCTGGAAGGCGGCCCGGCGGAAACGGCCGCCCTCCGCCGAGCACCAAGTGGTCGCCTGCGGAAAGACGAGCACCGAAGCGCCCGCCCGCAGCGCGTCCGCCAACTCAGCCACTACCCGCGGCAGTTCGCGCACGCCGCCGTCCCGGTCGATGAACCGCGTGCCCACCCGCCGGGCCAGCGCGCCGATCACCGGCCACTGGCCCACTTCACGCTTGGCGAGCACGTTCACCGGCTCGACGGCGAGCAGGGCGACGACGTCGAGCCAGGAGACGTGGTTGGCGACGACCAGGGTGCCCACGCCGCTCTCGCGTGAGCGCGGTCGTGAGCGCGGTCGTGGGCGCGGTCGTGAGCTCAGCCGTTCGCCACCCGCCACCTCCAGGCTCACCCCGAGCGCGCCGAGCACCGCGCGCGCCTCGGCCCGCAGGGTCGCGGGTTCGGCCAGCCGGTCGCCACGGGCCACGGACCGGGTCAGGGCGTACGTCAGACCGGCGTACCGGCGGGCGAGTTCCCCCAACGGCACGCGCGGGTCCGGGTCGGCGGCGCAGCTCGCCGGGCAGCCCCGGTCGACCGTCCACGGCGTCACCGCGCGTCCTCGCCGAGGAAGTAGCGGCGGTGGCGCGCGCTGAGCCGCTCCGTGTCGAGAAGGACGAAGAAGTCCGCGACGTCGAACTCCGGGTCGTGCGCGGGGGCGCCGCACACCCACGCGCCGAGCCGGAGGTAGCCGCGCAGCAGAGGCGGCAGGTCGGCGAGGGCAGGGCGCCCCGCCACGGGGCCCCCGGGAGCCCAGGGGCGCCTGGGGTGCACGCGCAGCTCCTGCGGCGCCGCGTGCTTGGCCGTGCCCAGCAGCCAGGCGCTGGACGCCGCCCGGCCACCATCCGCCAGCGGCACGGAGGCGCAGCCCGCGAGGTACCGGTGCCCGGAGAGCAGGACATAGCGGGCCAGAGCCGACCACATCAGGTTGATCACGGCACCGGAGCGGTGGTCGGGGTGGACGCAGGAGCGGCCCGCCTCGACGGTGGACGACCGCAGCCCGCTCAGCGCGCGCAGGTCGAACTCCCCGTCGGAGTAGGACTGTTCGGCCCATCCCGGAGGCAGCAGCCGGTAGGTCCCGACGACCTCGCCGGTCGAGGTGTCCGTGACGATCAGATGGTCGGCGAGATCGTCGAAGGCGTCGATGTCGTGGCCGGGCAGGGGCGTGTCGAGGGCCGCGCCCAGCTCCTCCGCGAAGACGCGGTGGCGCAGCCGCTGGGCGGCCCTGATCTGTGCGGTGGTGTCCGCGACGGAGGTGACGTACGCGGGGGTGGCCGTAGGGACGACCGGGGCTTTCGGGGCTGTCGAGGTGGGGACAGTGGACGGCGTAAGCGGTGTCGAGGGCATGACAGTTCCGTTTCTCGGTTCGATGGGGTCGAGACGAGGGGGACGACGGAGTCAGGGCGGAGTGGGGAGCCAGGGGGAACGGGAGCCGGCAGGGGACGGGGAGAGTCGGGCGGCGAGCGGCGCACAGCACCCGCCCCGCCCAAGCAGCACGGTGACGTCACCGGCTGAACTGCGCGCTTCAGCCGTGCATCGACCCGCCGTCCGGCACGCGTCAGGCTCGGTCAGGCCGCCCTGCCCGATCACGCAGCGGAGGCCCGATAGATACGGCCCCACCGCCTGAACTGCGGCTACGACAGCCACCGAGCGGACCCCCGAGATCCCGGCCACCCCGCACGCCCCGCGCCTGCGCGCCATTGACCCGCCTCACCTTTGCCCGTACAAACGCGGCATGCCACCTCCCCTCCCCCTCGCGGGCATCACCGTCGTCAGCCTGGAGCAGGCCGTCGCCGCGCCCTTCGCCACCCGTCAGCTCGCCGATCTCGGGGCGCGGGTCATCAAGGTCGAGCGCCCCGGCGGGGGCGACTTCGCCCGCCGTTATGACACCACCGTGCACGGACAGGCCAGCTACTTCGTCTGGCTGAACCGGTCCAAGGAGTCGCTCACGCTCGACCTCAAGTCCGAGCACGGCCGGGAGATCCTGGAGGAGCTGCTCGCGGGCGCGGACGTGTTCGTGCAGAACCTCGCCCCGGGCGCCGCCGCCCGCATGGGCCTCGGCGCGGAGGAGCTGCAGGAGCGCCACCCGACCCTGATCCCGTGCACCGTCAGCGGTTACGGCACGGACGGCCCCTGGGCGGACCGCAAGGCGTACGACCTGCTCGTGCAGTGCCAGACCGGGCTGCTCCAGCTGACCGGCACCCCGGACGAGGCCGCCCGCGTCGGCATCTCGGTCGCCGACATCGCGGGCGGGATGTACGCGTACAGCGGCATCCTGTCGGCGCTGTTCACGCGGGCGACGACGGGGCGTGCGCCGACCGTCGAGGTGTCGCTCTTCGACGCGCTCGCCGAGTGGATGGGGCAGCCCGCCTACTACACGCGCTACGGCGGCACCCAGCCACCCCGCGTCGGAGCCCGCCACGCGACGGTCGCGCCCTACGGCCCGTTCACCGCGGCCGACGGCAAGGACGTGCTGCTCTCCGTGCAGAACGAACGTGAATGGGCCGCGCTGTGCACCGAGTTCCTCGGGCGGCCCGAGCTGGCCGACGATCCGCGCTTCGCCACCGGGTCCGACCGTGTGGCGCACCGCGAGGCGCTCGACGCGATCATCTCCGTACGCTTCTCCGAACTCGGCAGCGACGAGGCCATGAAGCTGCTTGACCGCACGGGCATCGCCAACGCGGGGGTCAACTCGGTCCAGGAGTTCCTGGCCCACCCGGTGCTCACCGAGCGCGGCCGCTGGCAGGACATCAGGGTGCCGGGCACCTCCGAGCCCGTACAGGCCCTGCTGCCGCCGGCCGACCTCTCCGGGGTCACCCCGCGCATGGACCCGGTGCCCGCGGCGGGCGAGCACACCGCCGCGATCCTCGCCGAGCTGGGCCGCGGCCCGGACGACATCGCCCGGCTGCGCGCGACGGGAGTCTGCCGGTGACTTCCCTGGACGCCCTCTCCCCCGCCGAGCAACTGGTCGTCACGACCGTCCGCGACTTCGTCGACCGCGAGGTCAGGCCGGTCGTACGGGAGTTGGAACACACCGACACCTATCCGGCGGATCTCATCGACGGCATGAAGGGGCTCGGCATCTTCGGCCTCGCGGTCCCCGAGGAGTACGGCGGGACCCCCGTCTCCACCCCCTGCTACGTCCTGGTCACCGAGGAACTGGCGCGCGGCTGGATGAGCCTGGCGGGCGCGATGGGCGGCCACACGGTCGTCGCCAAGCTACTGCTGCTCTTCGGCACTCCGGAGCAGCGGCGCCGCTGGCTGCCGCGCATGGCAACCGGCGAGGTGCGCGCCACGATGGCGCTGACCGAGCCGGGCGGCGGATCGGACCTCCAGGCGCTGCGCACGGTGGCGCGGCGTGACGACGACGGAGGGTATGTCATCGACGGCGCGAAGACGTGGATCACCAACTCCCGCCGCTCGCAACTGATCGCACTGCTCTGCAAGACCGACCCGGACGCCGAGCCCCGGCACCGGGGCATCTCCGTGCTGCTCGTCGAGCACGGCCCCGGCCTGACCGTCTCCCGCGACCTGCCGAAGCTGGGCTACAAGGGTGTGGAGAGCTGCGAGCTGTCCTTCCACGGCTACCGCGCCCCCGCGGACGCGCTGCTCGGGGGCGTCGAGGGCGAAGGGTTCGGGCAGATGATGAAGGGGCTGGAGACGGGGCGGCTTCAGGTGGCGGCCCGCGCGCTGGGAGTGGCCCGCGCCGCGTTCGAGGACGCGCTGCGCTACGCCCAGGAGCGAGAGTCGTTCGGCGTGCCGATCTGGCGCCACCAGTCCATCGGCAACTACCTGGCCGACATGGCCACTTCGCTCACGGCGGCCCGTCAGCTCACCCTGCACGCGGCCCGCGAGGCCGACGCGGGCCGGCGCGTGGACATGGAGGCGGGCATGGCCAAGCTCTTCGCATCGGAGACGGCCGTGCGGATCACCCTGGACGCGGTCCGCATCCACGGCGGCCACGGCTACTCGACGGAGTTCGACGTCGAACGCTACTTCCGCGACGCGCCGTTGATGATCGTCGGTGAGGGCACCAACGAGATCCAGCGCAACGTGATAGCCCGTCAACTGGTGGCGCGCGGCGGCCTGGAGCCGTGAGCCGCCGCGCGGCGCACCCCGTGACCGTCAGCCGTCGACCGCGACGCCGAGCCCTTCGAGCACGACCGCGTTCGGCAGTCCGGCGAACACCTTGCCCGGCACGATGAGTTTGCCGCGCCGGCTGCCGCTGCCGACCAGGACGTACGGCAGGTCGGCGACGGCGGCGTCGACCAGCAGCGGCCAGGCGGCGGGCAGCCCGATCGGTGTGATGCCGCCGTACTCCATGCCGGTCTCGCCCGTGGCCGTCTCCATCGGCGCGAACGATGCCTTGCGCGCGCCGAGTTGGCGGCGCACGACGCCGTTCACGTCGACGCGCGTCCCGGACAGGACGACGCACGCCGCGAGCGTGGTCTCGCCGCCGCGCTTGCCCGCCACGACGACACAGTTGGCCGACTGGGTGAGGAGTTCGGGGCCGTAGTGCTCCAGGAAGGTGGCGGTGTCGGCCCAGCGCGGGTCGGTGTCGACATGGATCAGCTCGTCGGCCGGGACGGGGCCGTGCCAGTCGCGCACGGCGTCCGCCACGGGCGGTACGAGCAGGTCGAGGGCTTCTGGGGCGGGGCTGACGACGTCGAATTCACCGAGAGGAGCGCGCATGGCGGCACGCTAACAGCCCCCGGGAGCGGCGGGCCGACGGCCCTCAGTAGGAGCCCGCGTGGGCCGGCGGCACCGACACCGACATCGTCATCTCCATGGGCTCGGCGCCCCGGTTGTGGTAGCCGTGCGGCACGTTGGCCTCGAAGGTTGCGGCCGTCCCCGCCGGTACGGCGTGCTCGGCGCCGTCGACGACGAGGGTCAGCTCACCCCGTGAGACGTGCAGCAGCTCGATGGTGCCCGGCGGGTGCGCGTCGGAGTCGTTGCCCTCGCCCGGCATCAGGTGCCAGGACCACAGCTCGAAGGGGCCGCGCGCCTCGGCGCCCACGAGGAGCGTGGTGCTGCTGCCGGCGTCCGTGGACCACATGCGCACCGCCTGCTCCGGCGGCACGAGGCGGACGTGCGGACCCTGCTCGTAGTCGAGGAGCGTGGTGATGCTGACGCCCAGCGCGTCCGCGAGCTTCACCGTGATGCCGATGCTGGGGTTGGTCCTGGCCTGCTCGATCTGGATGATCATGCCGCGGCTGACGCCCGCGCGGGCCGCGAGGGCGTCGAGGGTGAAGCCCCTCTCGTTGCGCCACCGCTTGAGGTTGCGCGCGAGCGACTGGGTCAGCTGATCGAGATCCGACACATTCCCGTCCATGTTCTGCGTTCTGCCGTGCGGTGCATCCGATGGGCCCGGATGGTCCAGCACACTGTACTGCGAGGCCCGCGAGCGGCCGGCTCTCCTCGGCGCCGGGGCGACGGCTCGGGCTCTCAGGCCTCGCCCAACTCGCCGAGCGCGATCAGCTGTTCCGGCGTGACCCCGTCGGGGATCGGCACCGGCGCGGGCGTGCGCAGCGGCGGCTGCCACCCCTGCTCCGCGTCCCATGTCCGCACGACCCGCGCGGGCGCCCCCGCCACCACGGCGTGGTCCGGGACCTCGCCCCGGACGACCGCGCCCGCGGCCACCACCACATTGCGGCCGATCCGGGCCCCCGGCAGGATCACCGCGCCCGTGCCGATCCAGCAGCCGGGGCCGATCTCGACCGGGTCCATGCGGGGCCACTGCTTGCCTATGGGGGTGTGCGGGTCGTCGTAGGAGTGGTTGGTGGACGTCACGTACACATAGGGGCCGAAGTAGCAGTCGTCGCCGATCGTCACCGTCGTGTCCGCGATGACGTGGCTGCCGCGGCCGAGCACGACACCGTTGCCGATGCGGAGGATCGGGTCGGGTCCGAGGTCGAGGTCCGGCATCATCCCCGCGGTGAGGGTGACGTGCTGGCCCACGATGCAGTGGTCGCCGATCCTGATCCACGGCTCCCCGAAGACCGTGCCCTGCGGGAAGGCGAGCTTCGTGCCCTCGCCGATCGCGCCGAAGCGCAGCCGCCCGGGGTGCGCGGCCGTGACCGCGCCGGTGCGCTGCACCCAGTCCCAGCCCGCGTGGACGGCGCGCTGCGCGAGACGGCGCGGCGCGGCGGCAAGGGATGAGAACGTGTTCCTGTTCTTCGGCACGCGCTCACGTTACTCAGTGCCTCGGGGGCCCGCAGGCCCATGGCCTGTGATCTTCACCCCACGCGGCGGCACGGGCCGCCCGGTCCCGTACGGTGCCGTCAGGCGTGACGACGTACGGAAGAGGGAGACATCCGATGGGCCACGAGGCACTCATCACCGGCATCGGCGGCAAGGACCCGAAGATCGACCAGGACGCCTTCACCGCGCCGACGTCCGTCGTGCTCGGCGACGTGACGCTGCACGCGGGGGCGAGCACCTGGTACGGCGCGGTGCTGCGGGCCGACTGCGGGCCGATCGTCGTGGGGACCGACAGCAACATCCAGGACAACTGCAGCCTCCACGTCGACCCGGGCTTCCCCATCACGATCGGCGAGCGCGTCTCGGTCGGCCACAACGCCGTGCTGCACGGCTGCACCGTCGAGGACGACTGCCTGATCGGCATGGGCGCCACCGTCCTCAACGGCGCGGTGATCGGCGCGGGCTCCCTGGTCGCCGCGCAGGCCCTGGTGCCGCAGGGCATGCGGGTGCCCCCGGGCTCACTCGTCGCGGGCGTGCCCGCCAAGGTGCGCAGGCCGCTCACCGACGAGGAGCGCGAGGGCATCTCGCTCAACGGCACGATGTACGTCGAGCTGGCCAGGGCCCACCGGGACGCCCACGCCGCGGAGTGAGTCAGTCGGCGACCGGGACCGGCTGCGGCTCGGCGGTGGTGGCGGGCGCTGCCGGCTCCGCGGCCGCCGCCTCCGCTTCCGCCTCTGCCGCCGCCTTCTTCGCCCGGTGCTTGACGAACAGCATCGAGCCGACACCGATCAGCACGGCGATGCCGAGTCCCACGTACGAGAACCGCTTGAGCCAGTCCTCGGCGACCACGCCGATGTAGTAGATGACGGCGGTGGTGCCGCCCGCCCAGACGATGCCACCGAGGACGTTGGCGATCAGGAACTTCCAGTACGGCATGCGCAGGACGCCCGCGAGCGGCCCGGCGAAGATCCGCAGCAGGGCGATGAAGCGGCCGAAGAAGACCGCCCACATACCCCACTTCTGGAAGGACCGCTCGGCGGTCGCCACGTTCGCGGCACCGAAGTGCTTGGGGAATTTCCGTTCCAGCCAGGCGAGCAGCGGACGGCCGCCCTTGCGCCCGATGGCGTACCCGATGGAGTCGCCGATGATGGCGCCCGCGGTGGCGCAGGCCCCGAGGATCACCGGGTTGATGTCGCCGTGCTGTGAGGAGAGGAGCGCCGCGGAGACCAGGACGATCTCACCGGGCAGCGGAATGCCCAGGCTCTCCAGTCCGATGACAAGGCCCACCAGCGCGTAGATGCTGACGGCTGGGACGTGCTCCAGCCACTCCTGGACGTGCAACGCCGGTTCCTTCCGTGGTTCATGTGTGTGCCCGGCGTGCGCGCCTCTCGGCCACGCACGCCGGGCAGCCTACCCGGACGCGATCACCGGACCGGGATCACCCGGCGGGAACGGTGTCCCAGAGGTCGCACCGGTGTTCGTCGTACACCGTCGTGCTGATCGTGGTGCCGCCCGCCGGCGCGGTGCGCAGGGAGAGCACCTGCCCCGGCCGGGTGCGCTGGTCGGGAGCGGCGGGCCCGCCGTCTGCGCGCGGCACTCCGCCGCGGATGAAGGAACCCCAGTACTGGATCATCTGCTTCGCGAGTGCCCGCTGCCCGGTGTCGAGCGGCGACGTCAGTCCGAAGTGCTTGAAGAGGTACTGGACCTCGTTGACGTGGGTCGCGCCGAAGTCGAAGTCCGTGTCCAGGTCGCGGAGCGATGCGAAGGGCGGCGAGGTGCGGTCCGCGAACTCGTAGGCGTAGACGGGCCCGCGGTGCGCGAGCGCCGTGTTCATGCGCAGCGCCGTGCAGGCGAACATGCGGTCGCCGACGGCCGCGGCGTACGCGTGCGTGGGCGAGGCGTATTCGTCGAGCGGATACGTCTTCAGGACCCGGCCGCCCAGCTCTGGCCCGTACGCGTCGGTGAGCGCGCCGGGGTACTGCTCGGCGGTGAGCGGCCTGCCCTGCCCGTCGAACTGGGCGAAGGCGAAGAGGGTGCCTTCGTCGCTGTTCGCGCCGTTCAGCACCGGAACGCGGGCCGCGGTCCCCTTCTCGTACGCCTCCTCGGGCTGGACCGGCAGGAAGGCACCGCCGACGACCGGGCCCCAGTCGAAGCCGGCCTGCGCGGCGAGGATGTCCTTCGCGGACTTGCCGCGCAGACAGGCGAGGGCGGTGCGCGGGTCGGGGCAGCCCGCCTTCTTCGCGAACGCCGCACCGTCGGTGACCGCCCGCTCGCGCTCGCGGCCGGCGCAGTCGCCGTACGCGCCGCTCTGCACGATGCCCGCGCGGAACAGGCCCCGCGCGGTGGGCGAGGCGAGCAGGGTGCAGACGGAGCGGCCGCCCGCGGACTCGCCCGCGATGGTGACGCGGTGCGGATCGCCGCCGAACCGGCCGATGTTGGCGCGCACCCAGCGCAGCGCGGCCTGCTGGTCGAGCAGTCCGTAGTTGCCGGACACGCCGTCGGACGCCTCGCCGTCGAGGCCTTCACCGGCGAGGAAACCCATGGCGCCGAGGCGGTAGTTGACGGTCACGACGACGGTGCCGGTCCTGCGGGCGAAGGTGTCGGGCACGATGTCCTCGCCCGCGCCCGCGGTCAGTCCGCCGCCGTGCAGCCACACCATCACGGGCCGCTGCTTCGCCGCCTGCCCCTTGGGCGCGTAGACGTTGACGTCGAGGCAGTCCTCGGTGTGGCTGGGGTTCTCGTAGCCCGGGTCCCAACTGGCGGTCTGGACACACCGGTTGCCGAACTCGGTCGCGCGGCGCACCCCGTCCCAGGCCTTCGCGGGGCGCGGCTCCTTCCAGCGGAGGGCGCCGACGGGCTGCTGGGCATAGGGGATGCCGAGGAACTGCCGCCCCTCCGCGGTGGTTTCACCCCGCACCCAGCCGGCGGTGGTGCGTACCAACGTGCTGTCCTTGGCGGCCGGGGCGTTCGTGGCCTGGGCGGCCGGGCCGGTCATCGCTTGGGCTCCCGGGCCGGTGGTCGCCTGGGCGGCCGGGAGCGGCACCAGCGAGACCGCGGTGCCGGCCGCCAGGGCGGCGACGAGCGACGCGGCGCGACGTATCCGGCCGCGCGCACCCCGCCTGCTTCCTCTTGCCGTCGTGCACCTCTTCATCTTCATCGTGAACCTTTTCCTCATGAACCGGCTCCCTTGATGACGGTGGTCGTGGAGAGGGTCAAGTCACGTGCTGATGTTCCCACTTGGACGGTCCGCCGTCCGGTGCCGAGCACCCAGTCGTGGCGCTCGACGTCCCAGGCCGACAGAGTCCGCCGGTCGACGCGGACGGTGACGCGCCGCCGCTCCCCCGGGCGCAGCTCGACCCGCCGGTAGCCGCCGAGCACCCGCTCCGCCTGGCTCAGGTCCAGGTCGGGGGACGGACCGACGTACACCTGCGCGACGGTGACACCGGCGCGCCTGCCGGTATTGCGCACGGTGAAGCTCACGTCGACGCCCCGCCCCGCCCCGCGGACCGCCAGGTCCTCGTAGGCGAAGGTGGTGTAGGAGAGCCCGTGCCCGAAGGGGAAGAGCGGCCGCACTCCTTCGGCGTCGTACCAGCGGTATCCGATGTGGACGCCTTCCGAGTACTCCTCGACGCCGCCGGTCCCGGGATAGCGGCGCGGGTCCCCGGCCATCGGATGGCGGTCGTCGTCCACCGGGAAGGACTGGGTGAGCCGGCCGCCGGGGTCGCAGTCGCCGAACAGGACGGCGGCAGTGGCGGCCGCGCCCTCCTGGCCGGGGTAGTACATCTGCAGCACGGCGGCTGTCCGCCGCAGCCACGGCATGGAGGTGGCCGACGACGTGTTCAGGACGACGGTGGTGCGCGGGTTGGCGGCGGTCACGGCCCTGATCAGCGCCTCCTGGTGACCGGGCAGCGCGATGGTCGTGCGGTCCTGGCCCTCGGTGGCGTCCTCGTACGCGAAGAGGACGGCGCTGTGCGCGCCGCGCGCCGCCCGCACCGCTTCGGCGACGTCGGCCGCGCGGGTGGCGCGCGTGATACGCCGCAGCCGGAAGGTCTGTCCTTGGTCGCCGCCCTGCGCACTGATCCGCAGCCGGTGCCCGCCGCGGGTGAGCTTCAGCGTCGCGCGGCGCACGTTCAGCCCGTCGGGCGCGGTGGAGACGAGGCCGCCGGAGAAGTACTCGGCGACGCCGGGCAGCTTCGGATAGAGCTCCTTGCCGTCCAGCTCCACCTTGGGCCGCTCGCCCGAGTAGTGGATGACCAGCGTCCACTCGTCGGACTCGTCGAGCGTCAGCTTCCCGTCGTACGTCCACTTCTTCCCCGCGGCGACCCGCTGCCCCTCGGCGTCGATGCCGGGGCTGAGTGCGCGCCTCGGGATGGCCTTGCCGTAGAGGTCCTCTCCCAGCGCGTACGTGACGTCGGCGCCGCGCCCGGCCCTCGCGGTGATGGCGTCGAGGGGGCTCGCCGCCCGGTCGGGGATGACGTGCGCGCTGCCGCCGCCGCTGACGAACGGGTGGCGGCCGGTGGGTCCGATGACGGCGATGTCGCGGGCGGCCCGGCCTTGCAGGGGCAGCGCCCCGCGTACGTTCCACAGCAGGGTGGCGCCGGCCTTGGCGACGTCGATGGCGACCGCCTTGCCCGCCTCGGGGTCGCGTGGCGGCCGCGGCGGCACGCGTGCGTCGAGCAGCCCGAACCGCTCCATGACGCCGAGGATCCGGCGGACCGAGCGGTCGACCTGCCACTCGGGCACGCTGCCGTTCCGCACGGCCTTCTTCAGGGCGGCCCCGAAGTAGGAGTCGTCGGGCATCTCCATGTCGAGCCCGGCGGCGAGGGCGGCGACGGTGCTGTGCTGCGCGAACCAGTCGGTCATCACCCACCCCTCGAAGCCCCACCTTCCGCGCAGGATGTCGCTGAGCAGCGTCTTGTTTTCGCAGGCGAAGGTGCCGTTGACCTTGTTGTACGCGCCCATGAGAGCGCCGGTGCCCGCGGCGACCGCCGCCTCGAAGCCGCGCAGTTCCGTCTCGTGCATGGTCCGCTCGTCGGCGCGCACGTCGACGGACTCGCGGTCCTTCTCCTGGTTGTTCAGGGCGAAGTGCTTGACGGTGGCGATGAGGCCCTCGCCCTGGATGCCCCTGATCTCCTCGGACACCATGTCGGCGGCGAGCAGCGGGTCCTCGCCGAAGGTCTCGAAGTTACGGCCCGCGTACGGGGTGCGGATGAGGTTGACCATCGGCGAGAGCAGCACGTCCTGCCCGAGCGCGCGTCCCTCGCGGCCGATGACCCGGCCGTAGCGGCGGGCGCGTGCCGGGTCGAAGGCGGCGGCGAGCATGACGGGGGCGGGCAGGGCGGTGGCGCGGGCCGCGACGCGGACGCCGGCGGGGCCGTCGGCGAGCCGCAGCGGCGGGATCCCGAGGCGCGGCACGCCGGGCACGTAGCCCGCCTGGCCGAGACCCTTGGGGTCGGTCGCGCCGTGCAGCAGGGAGATCTTCTCGTCGAGCGTGAGTCTGGCGACGAGGGACTCGACGCGGGGGCCCGCGCCGGGGCCCCGTCCTGCGCGGGCTGCCGCGTGCGCCGCGCGTGGGGGCGCCGCCACACCTGCGGTGGCCGCGGCCGCCACGGTGATCGCACCGCCGACCAGTCCGAGGACTGACCGCCGGGACACGGAGTCGGACATGAGCCGTCACTTCCTTCTGTGCCTTTTGTGCGCGAACACGACTGTGCGAAGCGAAGGGTGTACACGTGCCAGTGGCGGGTCGTCGTTCGCCCTTTGAACGCACTATGCGACAGAGGGGACTTGACACACCGTTAGGCACCACGTGTGGCGGCGGGAAAACTATGACCGACGATGACTCGTGTCAATAAGTTGAACAGAAAAGCGCGGGCCCCCTGGCGGTTCGCGTCAGCGGTGCGAACCGAGAGACAGGGGGCCGGGGGCAGGGGTGGGGGGCAGGGGTGGGGGGCGTCAGCTGTTGGGGCGCAGTGTCCACACCACCGTCATCTCGCCCGTTACTGCGCCGTCCTCGCGCCGGATCTCGACGGCGACCGGGAACTCGGGGCGCTCGCCCGCGTCGAGCTCGGCGATCACGTCGGCGGCCGGGCGGCCGAGGGTCGCCGTGGCGGTCACCGGCCCCATGGCCAGCTTCTTGTACGCGATCTCGGCGCTGACGGCGAGCGGCACGGCGCGCGAGAGCTCCGCGCCGAACGCGGCGAGAACGATGGCACCGCTCGCGGACTCGCCCAGCGTGAACATGGCACCGGCGTGCGGGCCGCCGACGTGGTTGTGGTACTCGCTCTGGTCGGGCAGGGCCACCACGGCCTTGTCCGGCGCGGTCTCCCGGAATTCGAGGTTCAGGGTCCGGGCCATCGGAACCGTGGCGGCGAGCATCTCGCCGATCGACATCTGTTCTGCGCTCATGGCACGCGATGTTACCCACGAGTAGCGATCCTTGACCAGGACCTGCCTCCGCGTGGATCACCGTCACCTATCGTTGACGCCCATGTGGCCAGGACAGCAGCCGCCCGGGGGCGAGCAGAACCAGCGGAACCAGGGGCAGGACCAGGGGGAGAACCCGTATCGCCAGCCGGGGTACCAGCAGCCCAACCCGTACGGGCAGCAGACCCCGCAGCAGGCTCCGTGGAACGCTCCGACCGTGCCCGGCATCGGCAGCGGCAGCGGTAACAGCGGCGGAAACGGCGGCGGAAACCGGACCAAGGTGATCGCCCTCGTCGCAGCCGGCGCCGTCGTCGTCGCCGCGGGCGTGGCCGGCGCCCTGCTCCTCGGCGGCGACAAGGACGACACCGCGAAGCCCGATCCGGCGAAGTCCAGCGCCTCGCCGGGCCCGGCCGCCTCCGACGACTCGAACCCCCGCACCGGGGACGGCATGCCCGACCCGACGGTCCCCGGCTGGAAGGTCGTCGTCAATCCCAAGCTCGGCATCGCCTTCGACGTGCCCGCCGGGTGGTCCCTCGACTCGCGGGACTGGGCCGGCGGAGTCGTGGAGGACAAGGACGCCGAGGACGACTCGGCACCGTTCCTCGCCGCGTACGCGGCCCCCGCCTACTTCAAGGAGAAGTGGTGCGCGAGCGACGAGGACAAGGACGGCACGAAGGACTACGCACCGCTGGGGGCCGCGGGCACGCGCGGCGGGCACGGCGTGAAGAGCGCCGAGCAGGCCGCACGGCACGACGCGACCAACCGGGTCTACGGCGTGTACACGCAGCCGGACAGGAAGAAGGTCACGACGGGGCCGACCGAGACGTACACCACCAAGTCCGGCCTCAAGGGCAGCCTGGTGAGCGCCAGTTCGTCCGGAGCCGAGAAGCAGGACAAGTGCGACTCGGACGGCAAGGCCACGGTGTTCGCCTTCAAGACTCCCGCGGGCAGGTTCGCGTCCTGGTCCTTCCACGGCGCGAAGGGCGTCAAGGACGAGCTGCCGGACGCGACCGTGAAGAAGATCCTCGCGACGGTGCGCCTGTACGAGACCGCCCAGGACTGATCGGCTTCGGGAAGCCGGGCCTGTCACGCGTCAGGGGTGGATGTGATCTTGCTCGGCGTCGCCCCGTATCGTGTCCGGCCATGTGGCCAGGACAGGACCAGGGGCAGAACCCGTACCAGCAGCCGGGATACCAGCAGCCCAACCCGTACCAGCAGCAGGGTTACCAGGCGCCGAACCCCTACCAGCAGCCCGCGCAGCCCCCGCGGCCCCCGCAGCCCGCGGGCGGGCGCGACAAGATCAAGATCGTCTCGGTCGTGATGGCGGCCGCCGTGGTCGTGGCCGCCGGTGTGACCGGATTCCTGGTGCTCGGCGGCGGGGACGACAAGGACACCAAGGCCGACGCCCCCGCGCAGGCCGCATCGGAGAAGCCGAGCCCCGCCGTGGACGACGGCGACGACAGCGAGCGCGGTACGGACAACGGCCTGAAGCCGACCATCAAGGGCTGGCACGTCGTGGTGAACCCCCGGTGGGGCACCGCCTTCGACGTGCCGCCCGAGTGGGAGGTGCAGAACCCCGGCTCGGCGATCGCCTTCGAGGACGTCAAGACCGGCAAGCCGCTGATGACCATGTCGGCGCCCGCGTACCTCCGGTCCAAGTGGTGCGTCACCGACGACGACAAGGACGGCAGGACCGAGGACCACGAACTCGCCGCCGTGGGCACCAAGGGCGCCAAGGGCGCGAAGAACACCGACGAGGTCGCGGTCAACCAGGTGGGCTGGTGGGTGTACGCCGGCTACACCCAGCCGGACAAGAAGAGCTTCACCTCCGACGAGAAGGCGCAGCCGTACACCACGAAGTCCGGCATCAAGGGCAGCATCGCCCGCGCCAAGTCGACCGATACGCCCCAGAAGGGCAAGTGCGCGACGGACGGCAAAGCGATCACCTTCGGCTTCAAGAACTCCGCCGGCGACTACGTCGCCTGGAGCCTCTACGGAGCCACGGGCGTGAAGGACGAGATACCGGAGGACACCGTCATGAAGATCCTCAGCACGGTGCGCACCCACGGAGAACCGACGGAATCCTGAGGCTTTCCTCCGCATTCTCCACGGCTTCTCCCCTCCCCCGGCGACCCGGTGCCCGCACCGCAGGGGGCGCGCATGGCACCGCGCCCCCGGCACCTCTATGGTTACTGGCCATGTGGCCAGAAAAGCAGCCGCCCGGGGGCGAGCAGAACCCGCAGGACCAGAATCAGAACCCGTATCAGCAGCCGGGGTACCAGCAGCCGAACCCGTATCAGCAGCCGGGATACCAGCAGCAGCCTGCGGGCGGCTACCAGCAGCCGTTGGGCGGCGGCCAGCAACCGCACTCGGGCGGATACTCGCAGCCCGAGCAGTCACACTGGGCGGCCCCGACACCGCCGCCTGTACCGCCGCAGCACTTGGGCGGCGTCCAGGGCACCGGCGGGCAGGGCGGTGGCGGCGGCAACAAGACGAAGGTCACCGCCATCGTCGCGGCGCTCGCCGTGGTGGTGGCGGCCGGTGTCACCGGTTTCCTGGTCTTCGGCGGTGACGACGACAAGAGCGACGAGGCGGGCCCGGCGAAGCCCTCGAAGTCCGCGACGAAGAAGCCGAGCCCGACGGCCAGTGACGACGGGAACGCGCGCGGCGAGGGCAACGACGACAAGCCGATGATCGACGGCTGGCAGGTCGTCGTGAACCCCAAGTGGGGCACCGCGTTCGACGTCCCGCCCGACTGGGAGGTCAAGACGCCGGACACCTTCATCGCCTTCGACGACCGCAAGGACGACGGCGCGAAGACGATCATCGGCATGTCCGCGCCCGCGATCTTCAAGGACAAGTGGTGCACGTCCGACGACGACAAGGACGGCGAGCCCGACGACACCTCGCTCGCCGCGGTCGGCACGAAGGGCCAGAACGGCGCCAAGAACACCAAGGACATCGCACGCAACGACTCGGCCTGGTGGGTCTTCGGCGGCTACACCGAGCAGACGAAGGCCGACAAGAAGAAGATCAAGATCGGCAAGATCGAGGACTACACCACCAAGTCCGGCATCAAGGGCAGCGTCGCCACGTCGACGACGTCCGGGGCCGCCACCTCGGCCAAGTGCGACTCGGAGGGCAAGGCCACCACGTTCGGCTTCAAGAACGAGGCCGGCGAGTACGTGGCCTGGACTCTCTACGGCGCCAAGGGCGTCAAGGACGAGGTGCCCGACGCCACGGTGAAGCAGATCCTCAGCACCGTCCGGTGGAGCAAGGCAGCGTCGGAAGAGTCCTGAGCCACGGGGTCCGAAGGACCGGGAACGAGAGACCCCGGCGAACCGACAAAACGGTTTGCCAAGTCGGCGACTTGCCGGGGACAGTCCCGGGGTGACGAATCCCGCCCCCGCCAGACGCTCCCGCCCCTCCTGGGCGGGCCGCAACTACACACTGCTGACCGCCGCCGCGATCGTGACGAACCTCGGAAGCCACGGGGCGTTGATCGCGGCGGCGTTCGCGGTTCTCGACGCGGGCGGCGACGGCGGGGACGTCGGGCTCGTGGCCGCCGCGCGGACGCTGCCGCTCGTCCTGTTCCTGCTCATCGGCGGGGCGGTCGCCGACCGGCTGCCGCGGCACCACGTCATGGTCGCGGCCAACACCCTCAACTGCGTGTCCCAGGCGGCCTTCGCCGTCCTCGTCCTCGCGGGCGAACCACAGCTGTGGCAGATGATGCTGCTCACCGGCCTCGGCGGCGTCGGCCAGGCCTTCTTCGGACCCGCGGCCGAAGGCATGCTGATGTCGTCGGTCAGCGGCGAGCAGGCCGGCAAGGCCTTCGCGATGTACCGCATGGCGATGCAGGGCGCGGGGCTCGGCGGGGCCGCGCTCGGCGGCCTGATGGTGGCGGCGATCGGCCCGGGCTGGGTGCTGGCCGTGGACGCCGCGGCGTTCGCGGTCGCGGGGGCGCTGCGGTCGTTCCTCGACGTCAGTCACATCCCGGCACGCGCGCCCGGCGAGGGGCTCGTCGCCGATCTGCGGGACGGCTGGCGGGAGTTCACTGGCCGCCCCTGGCTGTGGTCGATCGTGGCGCAGTTCTCGGTGGTGGTGGCGGTGGTCGGGGCCGCCGAGTCGGTGTTCGGGCCGCTGGTGGCGCGGGACGAGCTGGGCGGCGCGGGGCCGTGGGGTCTGGCGCTCGGCGCGTTCGGGGCGGGCACGGTCGGCGGGGCGTTCCTGATGACGCGGTGGAAGCCTCGGCGGCTGCTGTTCGCGGGCACCCTCTGCGTCTTCCCGCTGGCTGCCCCTTCGGCGGCCCTCGCGGTGCCGCTGCCGGTGGCGGGCCTCGCCGCGGTGATGTTCGTCAGCGGTGTGGCGATCGAGGTGTTCGGCGTCTCCTGGATGACCGCGATGCATCAGGAGATCCCGGAGGAGAAGTTGTCGCGCGTCGCCGCCTACGACTGGTTCGGCTCGATCGCGATGGTGCCGCTGGCCACGGCGCTCGCCGGTCCCGCGGAGTCCGTTTTCGGCCGGTCCGCGTCGCTGTGGGGCTGCGCGGCGCTGGTGGTCGTGGTGACGGCGGCCGTCCTGTTCGTCCCCGACGTACGGAACCTGACACGGCGTACGACGGAAGTGGTCGCCTCCGCGAAGCCCGTGTCGCGCGGGGCCGCCGATCCGTCAGCCGATGGAGAAGGCGCCGTCGGGCGGCTCGGGTGACGGGACCGCGTCCTCGTCGCGCACCGGCCGCGCGTCCCCGATGAAGCGGCGCAGCGCGTCGCCGTGCTCGACTCTGGCGGGAAAGACGTCGGACGCGGTGCGGCGGGCCAGTGCGGCGACGTCGATGGGCCGGTGGGCGGCGATCAGGACCGCGTTCCCGAAGCGGCGCCCGCGCAGCACAGACGGCTCCGCGATCAGCGCGAGCTCGGCGAACACCTCGGCGAAGGTGGCCAGTTGGGAGCGGAGGAACGCGAAGGGCGCCCCGTCGGCGAGGTTCGCGGTGTAGTGCCCGGCCGGGCGGAGCACCCTGGCGGCGGTCCGCGCGTACGCGACCGTGGTGAGGTGTGCGGGGACGCGTGAGCCGCCGAAGACGTCGGCGACGACGATGTCGGCGCTGTCGTCCGGCGCCGCGTCGAGCCACTCCCTGGCGTCCGCGCCGTGCACACGGACCCCTGTCGCCGCCCCCAACGGCAGCCGCTCCTCGACGAGCCGGAGCAGTCCCCGGTCCGCCTCAACCACGTGCTGCCGGGAGCCGGGCCGGGTGGCGGCGAGATAGCGGGGCAGGGTGAGGGCGCCGCCGCCGAGGTGGGTGACGTCGAGAGGGATGCCAGGCTCGGCCGCGGTGTCGAGGACATGGGCGAGCCGGCGCGCGTACTCGAACTCCAGGTGCGTGGGCTCGTCCAGGTCGACGTACGACTGCGGCGCCCCGTCGACCGTGAGCAGCCAGGCCCGCGGGCGGTCGATGTCGGGCATGAGCTTGGCGGTCCCGTGATCAACCTCCCGAATCACCGGAACCGCTTCATTCTCGCCCTCCCCGGAGATTTCCTCCCCGGCACCGGAGATCTCCTCCGCGGCACCGGAGATCCCCTCCCCGGCCCCACCCTCGAACTCATCCGCATCCGCATCCGCATCCACGCACCCATTGTGCCTGGCTGCGTCGGGGGCCGTGCCCCTCGGAAGCGTCACACGGCATACGGTGGACTACCGCGTGAGTCAGCGTGAGCAGGTACCGCAGGAGGCGTGACTCGGCGTCCGAACGCGACACTCCAAGCGCCCGCCCGAGCTCCTCGCCGGTGTGCGCGTCGGCCTCCGCGTTCATGGCAGCGCTGCCGGCGACCCTCTTGACCATGCACTCCAGCACGGCCACGCCCGGCCCGCGGTCGGTTCAGGACGTTTCGTGGAAGTCGGCGCCGCTGCCGGGGTCCAGGTATGCGGGTTCGGGCTCGGTGCCGTCGTCGAGCACGGCACCGACGTAGCCCGCGTGCGCGGTGCCGAACTGCTCCGTGGTCCACATGGGTGCCTCTTCTCGTGGCGGTGCGGAGCTTCACCATCTCGAAGTCCCGGCCGCCCGTGCGGAGCGGATGCCAAAGATTCCCCCTCCGCGGCATCCGCTTCCAGACGCCCCGGCCACCGCCGCCGCGCAGAACCTCAGATCACAGGCGGCCGGCCGAGCCGCGTCATCCGGACCACGGTCCGCCAGCGCATCGGCCTGCGCCGCCCGCACGGGGTGCGCACGCCTTCGGCGAACCCGCCGGCCCACGCTTTCAGACCGCTCGCCGAGCGGGTCCGGGCGAGCGTGAGCAGGACCCACGTCCCCAGGTACACCGGCACGAGGAGGGCAGGCAGATGGCGCTTGGCGAGCCAGACTCGGTTGCGGGCGGTCATCCGGTAGTAGACCGCGTGCCGGGCCGGGGAGGTCTTGGGGTGCTGGAGCAGCAGCTCCGGTTCGTAGAGGATCTCCCACCCGTCATCGAGGGCCCGCCAGGCGAGGTCGGTCTCCTCATGGGTGAAGAAGAACTCGGCCGGCCAGTCTCCGACCCGGTCCAGCATCGGCATCGCGAAGGCGTGGGCGCCGCCGAGAAAGGCGGTCACCAGGCCACGCCGCATCGGATCCTTCGCGCGCAGCCGCGGAATGTGCCGACGAGCGGTCCCGCCGTGCTCGTCAACGATCCGGAACCCGACGATGCCCAGACGGGAGTCGGCGGCGAAAAGATCCCGGATCCGACGGAAGACGTCATCTCGAACGAGCAGGCCGTCGTCATCCAACTCGATCACGACGTCGATGTCACCGAACTCCCGGAGCCTGGCGATGCCGGTGTTGCGGCCGCCGGGACAGCCCAGATTCTCCTCGTTCTCAACGACGGTCACCTCACCGGGCAGCCCCGGAAAGTCCGGCAGCGGCGAACCGTTGCCCACGATCACGATGCGAGCGGGCGCCACATCCTGCTTGGCCACGGACAGCAGCAACTCGTCGACCTCACGCGGCCGATTCCCCATGGTCACGATCACGACCCCAAGGCGCGGCAGCTCCACAGCAAGGACTCTCTCTCGACGACGACGGAAACAGCGAGCCTAACCGCCAAGGCCCCGCCGCTGTCCCGCCAGCACGCCGATGAGCCGCTCGCACTCAGCGGCCGCACGGAGGGGTGCAGGTTCGTCAGCCCGGCGACAAGCACGAGACCACCTGCCCGCCCCCACAGAGAAGGAGCGCTACGGCATGAACCGATCGACGCTCCCCTCAGCGCTGCCGACGACGGCGCCGGACCAGGCCGCCGACGATGAAGACAGCAAGGACCAACCAGACCGCCACGACAACGATCTGCCCCCAGACCGGCCAGTCAGGGCCTCCGCCGACGGCAGCCAGAAACTGAAAGTTCATCGCAGTCCTCCCGAGTCGACGGCTCAGTACACCTCTCCATGCCCACTGAGAGGCGCCGCATGACCACGCTCATCACTGCGTCGGCGCTCCTGCCCCACATTGGGCCGCAGATCCGGCATGCCCGAAAACATTCAAGATCCGGCCGCCACGTGAGACTCACGCGGCATGACGGCATGATGGCCCCCTTCAGCTCAACATCCCTGGGGGGACCATGAACCACCGCACCACCACCGTCACACTGCTCCTCTCGGCAGCCCTCGCCCTCACCGCCTGCTCGTCGGGCGACGACAAGGCCGACAACGAGCCGAAGGCCGAGCCGAGCGCCGGCACCGAGCTGTCCCAGAAGCAGAAGAAGGCGCTCGCAGACGCCGCCGGCATCCCGCCAAAGCCCACGGGCGCCGAACGCGAGAAGCTTCTCCGGGCCCTTGAGGCAGCCGCACCGGACGTCGTGCGCTACGAGGACGAGGCCATCGACGGGGCCCGCAACCAGTGCGCCGCCATCAACAGCAAGGCACAGCGTCTCACCTGGTCAGCGGCGCTGCGCTTCACATACAGGGACGTGAAGACGACGAAAGCACAGGGCGCGAAGATCAACGAAGCGCTCAAGAAGTCCGGCTTCTGCAAGGTCTGACCACCCCGCCGACAAGCAACTGGGGCCCTACCTACTGAGGGAGTTGGGGTCTTGCCTTCATCCAAAGGAGAGCACGAGATGTGGTCCACTCTGATCGCCGTGCTCGGCACGCTCGCCGGTGCTGCCCTGGCCAGCCTCACCGCGCACTGGACGGACCGCCGCGCCCGGGCCGCCGAACATCGGCAACAGGTCCTCGACGCCACCGCACAACTGCTCGCCGCCGCCCTGGCCTACCGGGAGCGGTTCTGGCTCCAGGTCGCCGACCAGCGTGATGGCGAAGCCCCGAGCAGGGAGGGACGGGCTGACCTGTACCGAGCCCGCTCGGCCGTGACCGCAGCCTTCGACCGCCTGGCCCTGACCACGACGGACCCCGAGCTGACCACCGTCGCGGTCGAGGCTGCCTGGTCGGCCATCGACCTGGGCGACATCTCTCTCGGAGATGTACGCGACGGACAGTTCAGCGACGAGGTCGAACACGCTCTTGCCGCAGGGCGGGAGCGGAGCCGGGACGCTCACACCGCACTGCGCGACGCAGTCCGCGTCCGGTAGATCCAGGTGGCGTGTCGGCACGCCACCGAGTACCGCAACTCGTAGGGCCATGGGGGAACGACACGGAAGGCAATCCTGTCCCGGCACGCCGAAGAACGATCAGTAGCCCTGCATCCAAGGTGCGGTGGCTTGATCACTCCAGCACGCCGAGCGGCGTGTCCGGCCGACAGTGCGGGCACGCATCCACCCGGTCGACAGCGAGGGCACGCCACGCCTGCTCGCGCGTGGCGCTGCGACCCTCGGCGGGGCGGGCGCCATACGGCAGTTGCCTGTGTGCACGTACACCGGGCGCTTCTGGACGCCGATGCCCTGCTCGATGAGCCAGTCCGGGGCCGGCGGCCGGGCCTGCTCGCCGCGGATCCGTTCGGCCTCACGGCGCTCAGCGTCCTCGATCCACCAGCGGGTGCGCGCGAGGTTCCCGCTCTTGGACCCGTTCCAGGAAGCGCAGCGCGGCGAGCTCGTTAAGCGGAAGCGGATTCTATGACGCTGGCCTGTGGCAATCCCCTCGGGTCATCCGGCCGGAGCCCCGCCAGTACCGCCGTGCGGGACGCGGTCGGGGCACGGCCCCGACTCCACCGTTCAGAGCCGGGGCCGCAGAGCACTCACACAGCTGCCGCTGTCAAACGGTCAGCAGGCGTCGACGTACCAGATCGGAGCCCAGTTTCCCGACGCATCCTTGGAGGGGGCGCCCGGGGTCGCGTAGACCAACTCCTTGTGCTTGCCGAGCAGCCAGGCCGAGGTGCCCGGGGTCTGGTTGTTGTACCAGGAGCCGCCACTGTTCAGGCCGTCAGGGATTTCCTGGGTGTAGCAGTCCTTGAACCGGAACGCCAGGTCCTTGAAATTCGCCTTCTTGTACCCGCAGAAGTAGCCCTTGGGACAGTCGGCCGGAGCGGCCGTCACCGTTGCCGACGGCGCGCTTGCCCCGGCAGTGGGCGCCGCGAGCGCCGAACCGGCCAGTGCGACCGCGGCTATTCCGATTGCGAAACTCTTCCTCATGAAGCCCCTCCGTAGTTGTCGCATACATATCCGCTGGTCAAGCGGACAAAGGAGACCCTAGGCGTGCCGCTGACGCTGGGACGTCCAACTACGGGAGTGCTTCTGTGTCAACTTCTGCGGTAAGGCGGTAAGGGGGTAAACCAGAGCAGTACATGCCGCTGAGTCGCCGGAGGGGCCGCCGATGCCCTACGGCTCTGAATGTCGGACAGCCTTCTTCGCGGCCTGCTCGACCTCGTTCCGCGGCTGCCCGGTTACCTCGACGTGCGCAGCCCGAGCCGGCCACGCCGGACACACCATCCGCGGAGGCAGGTGGCTACCCACGCGCACTTCCCCGCCGCTCGCCAGGATCTCTGCCACGTACTCTCATGTCCCTGGGTGGCCGAGCGCGTTGCGGCGTACAGCGACCGCACCTGTACGCCGCGAGTCGATACGGTGCGGGCCCGCTCGGCGCCGAGGCGTTGCACCGAGGGGTCGCGGTCCGGTCTCTGCTTCACCCAAGGCCTGTCCGATACGCCCGTTCACGAGGCTCTTCGAGGGCAGGAATTCGGGCCCCGGCCCCCCCGTACATGCGGTTCGGGTCGAAGTGGGTGGCGAGGGGCTCCAGTGCCTGAACCGTGCCATCCGGTCGATGGCGCGGGACATTACTGTGCGCCCCCCGGCGAGCAATCGCTGGGCGACTGTGCGCGGGTCGAGAGCGATATGCCCGCCCCCCTCGTACGGATTGCGGTCGATCAGGCCCAGTGCCGCGAGGCGTGTCAATCTCGTTTCGTCGGCTGGTTCTCCTGCGGCGACGGCTATGTACGCCTCGATATCCAGGTCAGAGAGCGGAAGCTCTGCCTCTTCTCCTGCAGCACCAATTTGCACCCCTTTCTGGAACTCCCAGCGCATCCAAGGGCACCCCCGTCACTCACGTGCGGGCGTACAACAACCCACAAGCGGAAGGGGAGGCGGGGCGAGGCCCGCCTCCCCTTCCGTGGAGCAACCGCTCGGGTCGTGCGACGTGATGAGCCTCGGGCCTACGCCGAGGCGTCGGGCAGCACGTCGGGGAGCCGCCAGAGCTTGCCCTCCCGAGTGGTGGCGTAGATCAGGGCGTTGTCCCGGTCGAGGGCGATGCCGCAGACCGAGCCGATGCCGTCGGCGGCCACGCGCTGGCGGCCCTTGGCCTCGCCGTCGGCGATGACGACCTCGCGCAGCTTGCCGCCGCCCGGGTTGGAGACGTACGCGATGGCCGTGCCGTCCGGGGCCACGCGGACACTGCTCCCGAGGCTGGAGGCCACGGAGCGCGGGGTGGCGTCCTTCGCCGCCAGGTCGATCTCGTAAAGCCCGCCCAGCTCGTACTGGCCGACGTACGCCTTGCCCGCGTGCAGCGCCACTCCGGCGGCCCTCGGCACGGCCCAGGTGCGCTGCTGCTCCGCCGGCTGGCTGTGCAGGCCGTACTCGATCAGCTTGCCGTTCTCGACGTCGCTGACGTAGGCCTTGTTGTTCGGCAGGTCCAGCGCGACGCCGTACGCGTACATGCCTTCGGCGACCTTGGCGGGTGGGGCGGAGGGGTCGGCGAGGTTCACCGTGATCAGGCGCTTGCCGCTGTAGTCGGTGACGTAGGCCTTATTGCCCGGCAGGTCGAGTGCCACGTCGTTGACCTGGCCCAGACCGCCCGCGACCAACTCCGGTGTGCCGCCCGCGAGATCCACCTTGTACAGCTTGCCGCCGTTGTACCGCTCGGTGACGTACGCCTTCTGGTTCGGGAGGTCCAGGGCGAGGCCGTCGGCCGTCCCCATGCCGGTGGCCAGCTCGACGGGAGGCTTCTTGGGGATCTCCCGCACTTCGCCCTTCTTGTGGAGAGGGTGGCGCTCCATGTCGAATTCGAGCTTTTCCAGCTCGAAGATCTCGTGCACCCCGGCGAGCGTGGAGACGACCTCGGCCTCCCCCTTCTGGGAGAACGGCTTTCCTTCGTCGGTCAGGTCGAAGGAATCCGACCCGCCCGTCTCACCGAGTTTCCAGGCGATCACCTTGGAGTATTGCGGTTCGGCGGCCTGCGGACCTTTCGGCCGGGTCTCCCTCACCTCCACCGGCTCGGGGTAGTAGAGGGCGACCCATCCGCCGAAGGAGATGGGGAATTCGTAATCAAACCTCCGCACCTGGCGCCGCTGCGTGGCCAAGACGTCGACCCGGCTGCTGATTTTGCCACCCAGTGTGGACGAGGTCTTGAACCCGGTGGTCACCGAACCACTGACAGAGGCGGTGATCCCGAGCATCAATTGTGCGGACAGTTCGCCGGTCCCGGTGGCGGTACTCGTGCCCGTCGTCGTGCTCGTCGACTGGGACTGGGACTCCGTGTCGACGCCCTGATTGTCCTTGCTGTTCTTCAGGGTGGTCTTCTGGGATTGGTTCAGAGCCATGCTCTTCTGTAGCTGTTGCTGTAGAGAAGCGGTGGTCTTCGCCCCGAAGGTGAGCTGTACCTGCCCCTGAAGAGACCAGCTGATCGTGTTCGAGACCGAGAATTCGACCGTGTGCGACCAGTTGGTCTCGACGGGGTCGGTCCGGTTGACGAACGTCTGCTTGGAGATCACGTCGGGAGGGGGTTGCGTGATGTCGCCCCGCTCATCGATGAGGGGAACACCCACCGTCATATAGGCCTGCCAGCCGCGCTGGTGCGCGGTGGCCTCCGTGGCGGGGAAAGCACCGAATCGCCCCTTGTTCAGGGAGAACCCGGTGGGGAAGATCTCCCGGTCAGTCCCGTCCGGCGCCTTGCGCTCGGCCTTCCTCTTCAGCTTGGCCTTGTCCCGCTCCAGGATGGCGGGGGCCTTCTCGGCGATTTCCAGTTCCTTTAGATTCCGCCCGGTCAACGGATGGCGAATGGACCGCTCACCGAGGTAGGTGGTGCTTACGTTGTTCTTGGCGGGGCCGCCCATATTCCTCAGCCTTCCCTCGGGATGTCGCTGGCCGAGGCGCGGTTGTCTTTCCTCGACTGGTCCAGCTGTTTGTCGCTGATCTGCGGGCGGTCCTTTTCGCTGATCTTCGGCTGGTCCTCTTCCTTGATCACCACCCCCGCCTTCTTAAATGCCTCGTCCTTGGTCGCAGAGGCCATGGTGGTCGTCGATTCGGCGCTTTCGCTGGCCGCCTGCTGCTTGGTGGCCGCCGTCTGGGTGTTCTTGAAGAGCGGGGCGATGAAATTGCCCATGATGTCGAGCGCTTCGGGCGAGGTCTCGCGCACGAGCTTCGGGTCGCGCCGGACCTCGGGAATACCGTCGTAGAGCTCCGGGTCGACCCCTTCCCTTTCGGGCCAGGCGCCAGGAATGTTCTCCCGGGCCTTTCGGGCGGCTTCCTCGGCGGATTTGGCTTCGCTTCCGCCGCTGACAAAGATGTTCTTGAAGGTCATGGGCGGCTGCCTACCCTTCCCCTGAGAGGTCCATACGACTGATCTGCCACGGGCCACGGAGAGGGGTCAATTCAGGACATCGAACTGTTGCTTGAATGGGGCATGAATGCGCGCAGTCTTTTCCGCGCATGGGCCCCGCGGAATTGTCGTATCAGGCCCTCTTCGCGGCGCGTCGGCGAGCGTGCCGATGTGGTGATCACACGGCGTTCAGGACTCGTCCGAACCGTCGGTGGTGAGCTTGCTGCCCTCAAGGGCCTTGAAGGAACCCATGGACAGCTCGCTCGGTGCGATCTTCTCGCCGACCACGTGATACGTGAGGATCTTGGTGAGCTGGTCCTTGTCGGCGAAGACCTTGTCCAGGTCAGCCTTCGGGATCTTCTTGAAGGAGTCATTGGACGGGGCGAAGACGGTGACGTTCTTGGCGTTGTTGAGCGTGTCGACCAGACCTGCCTTCTTGACAGCGGTCACCAGCGTGGAGAGTTCCGGAGTGTTGGACGCAGCCGTGGCCACCGGGTACTGGGCCATGCCGTCGAGGCTGCCTGCCCCTTCTTCGGGCACCGACGAACAGGTGCTTCCGAAGGTCTCGTGGTCGTCCGCGTGGGCGGCCGGCGCGAGGAGCCCAAGGGACACGGGCAGTGCTATCGCCGCGGCTGAGACCGCGACAGTGCGGATCATGCTCCGAGTGGTCATGGTCAGTTCCTCCTCTGGATGAGGCGGATTCTCGAAAGAACTGCTGACGACGGCAGGTTCTATGATCAGCCCATGATTGATACCCCGGAGCATTGGACCGTGCGCCATTTCTCGCAGGCCAATCCCGCTGGCTCGGGCTGCGATAGCGTTCCGGCCCTCTTGCGACGGCTGGCCGACTCCATCGACGCGTTGGGTCCTGTTGAGATTCAAGACGTGGTGATCTCGTCTGAGGCGACCGAGCACGGCCCTTGGTGGTCGGGGACCGTCTACTACCACCTGCCGGGAGACGAATGAGGGCCGCTCCTGGCACTCACGAGCGGGGCCAGATCAGGTCCGGTCACCGGGTGCTGACCAAAGATACGGCGATGGCTGGGATGTTCCCGAGTACTCCGGATGCTGCTGCGATGATCGTCCAGACGTCTTCCATGTTGCCCCCCGGCTTGGCGTTTTGGAGGGCTTACCAGCACGCGAGTTAGAGGATTCCTCTCGCTAAGCGGCTGCCCCTCCAGCCGGTGGTGAGCCGTTGGCTGACGCCAGCTAGCCCCTTCCCCCCGTCACCACTGCCCGTTCTGGCCGGGGGGCGTCGCGCTGTCTAACTGTCGGTTCCCGGCTGCTCTCCATCATCCCGGTTGTCGGCCTGGGCTTGGTCGTCGATGGTGATGCGGACGGGTGTTCCGTCGCCGTTGTTGCGGGGCCTGTCGATGATTTCTTGCACTGCCCTGGTGATCTTGCTTTGGATGTGGTCGGCGATGGCGCGGGTGACGGGGCTGTGGGTGTCGCGGGTGGTGTGGGCGAGGCTGGTGATGGCGGCGACGAGGCTCGGTCCGGAGAGGCGGACTTCTACGAATCCGTTGTCGTCTTTGACGGCGCCGGGGATGTGGAAGTGCTCTGCGTTTCCGGCGACTTGGACGAGGAATGCCCAGGTGTCTCGGTGGGCTTCGAGGGTGGCGTGGGCTACGCCGGCTGCGGCTGTCAGGATGGCGTCGCTCGGCTGGTGGCTGTCGTAGTCGCTGGGCTCGGTGAAGTGGACTACGCGTTCGTCGTCGGCCCGGTGCACGGGCTCCGGCAACGGCGGCGGTGGTGGCGGTGCAGCCGCGGCAGCGGCTGGCGGCGCTTGTTCCGTGCGCGCCTTCAGCTGGCTGTCGAGGCCGCTGACGCCTCCGCGGATGGCGACGAGTTCAGTGCTAATGCGGGTGAGCGGGTCGCCGATCGTGTCGCGGGCGCGGTCCAGCCCGTCGCGGATGACGGCCCGGTTCTCGGTGAGGCCGGTATTGAGGGCGGCGGTGGTGTCCTGCCGGATCTGATCAATGGCGAGTTGCTGGTCGCTGACCTGCTGTTTGAGTGCGGCGAGGTCGGTGCCGATGCGTCCAAGCTGGTCCATCATCCGCCGTAGCAGTTCCGCATTGTCCTTACCGAAGATCGCCATAGGCCCCCCTAGTCGTCGACTGACGTGGCCAGAGTGCGGCTTGATCGAGATGTCGACAAGCGCGCGAACCGGTCACCGGAGGCATGTTCCCGGCGCACGCGCCAGCCTCCGCTTCTGCTCGTCGCCCTCGGTGGGGGCGTCGCGCTGTCTGAGGTTGTGCTAGCCGTCCTGACTGCGCCTGTTTCGCCTTTCGATGCCAGTCAGTAGCAGTCGATGTCGTTGAGTGCAGTGGACGGGTGCTCGTTTTCGGCGGCTGGTTCTGCAGGGTCGGTAGGTTCAAAGTGCGGCTCGACGACCCCTATTTCCGGCCACGTTGGCGGACCGCGAAGCTCGCATCCCACAGGATGCATCTCGTCCCGCCGGACGGGAGGCGTGAGGTCACCCGACCTGCCGGTATTCGTGAAGATGCCTGTCTCCAACGCCCTCCAGCAAAGACGTACCCCCGGACGCATATCCGAATCTGACGCTTGAGCCCAGTGGCACGTACCTACGGTCCGGTAAGTTCCAGGAATGCAGGTGCCGACGCTTCTGTCGGAGGACACGGCGCACTCTGAGCTGTACTGCCGTGTGACGTCGGATCCGGCGAGCCCCGATCCCAGCATGCGTGCGGCACACGTCCTGTATGGCAACGGCACTGGCGTGGACGCCTATCTGACGCCGGATATGGCCGACGAGCTGGCGGACGATCTGGTCGCGTTCGCCGCTGAGGCTCGCGGCACGGCGCGTGTCGCTCAGGCGGCGAACGAGGCCGACGCCAGTTAGTCCCCGCCTTCTGCGCCCCCACCGGATTCGTGCCGGTGGGGGCGTTTGTCGCCTTGTCAGGTCCAGGTGACGAGGCGCTGGAGGGTGTTGCCGGGCATGCTGGATGCTGCACGGTGTTGCCCTGGGTGACCGTGGTTGCGTTCGCAGTAGAGCGTTTCGCTGCCCGGGGCTTTCTGGGAGGCCTCGCAGAAGCCGTCGTCTTCGGACGGCGTCTCGTCTCGGGCGCTGTAGATGTGGGCGCCGTCATGGTTTGCGGGAGCCATGCAGTAGGTGCTGGCGGGGCCGTTGGGCTGGGGCTCATAGGGCTGGAGTTCGGCGCCGCAAATCAGGTTGGGTGTGTCACTCACTGGCTCCCCCTTTGATGGCTGTTGAGGGGGATGAGGGTACTGGGCCTGGAGCGGCCCGTGTACGAAACCGAGGAGGTCTAGCTTCCGCCGTCGGCCTGCCCGTTGCCTTCATTGTCCTGGAGCGTGCCGACTTCCCCGCAGCCTACGCATGCCTGGCAGTCGACGGTGGTCTCGTTCCCGTCGGCGTCCTGCACGGTGATCGTCCCGCCGGTGCAGTTGCCGCAGGCGGGCACGTCGTCCTCCAGAAGCCGCTTGGTGAGGTTGAGCAGGCGGGCGTAACGGTGGTCTTTCTCCAGCGCCGGAATGTGTTCACGATCAACCCAGGCCATGGCGGTTCTCCTTGCCTTGCGAACAGGGTCTCGCGAGCTTGTGGCTGATCACAACGCCCCCTCTCTGGGAGGGGGCGTTGTCTTGAGCTACTTCTGGGCCGCTCGGGATGTCACGCCGGCGAGTGCTGCCGCTGCTGCGATCCAGTCGGGGGTCACCCCGGCGCATGCGAGCACGATCACCGTGATCGTTACGGTGATGACGATTACGTGCAACTCGTTCGCGCCGTGTGCCCGGCCGTCATCGGGGGCATTCACACATTGAGGTACGGTCACGTGCTTCTCCTTCTGGGTTCGCCTGGGTTGGTGTGGCCCTCTGGTGCAGGCTGGTTGGGAAGCCTGTGTCCTG
Organism: Streptomyces sp. NPDC018029; assembly: GCF_044327655.1. Classification (NCBI taxonomy): domain Bacteria; kingdom Bacillati; phylum Actinomycetota; class Actinomycetes; order Kitasatosporales; family Streptomycetaceae; genus Streptomyces; species Streptomyces sp. NPDC018029. Next base: position 95,861 of record NZ_JBIRFV010000017.1, read on the forward strand.
CACCGGAGGGCTTCGGCGTGTGCCGTGTGGTGTCCCTTCCCCTTGCGGCAGCCGGATAGCGCGGTAGGGCTACGGTGCGCGGTGCATGAGGGGGCGCATGGAGCCACGGTGCCCGGCATCTGGACGGTTTCGTGCGCGTCTGTTGCTTGATCGGACAGCGCGAAACCCCCGCCCGGATCGCCTCGGGCGGGGGTTTCGCGCTGGTCAGGGTTTCCGTCGCCGTTGGATGTCGTAAATCCGCACTGTCTGCTGGTCCTGGTTGACGGAGATCAGTGCGGTGACGAGGGGCCGGATGAGCTGGCGGTGGATGCCGTCGTCGATGCCCCAGGATTCTGTGGCCGTAAGCGGGTCTAGGCAGACATCTGCGAGGCCGAGGGTGAGCTGTTCGCTGGCATTGTCGGGAAGAGAGTCCCAGACGGCCATGAGGGTCTCGTCGCAGAGGAGCCGGTACACGGCTCTCAGCCTGTCAGGTCAGGCTGCGCCGCGGGACCGGATTCGGGCAGCTTCTGTGAGGACGCGGTCGGTGACGTCGATCCACCGGCCGGTGGGTTCTTCGCCGCGGGCTTCGGCCGCGGCGACCTCCCGGCCGCGTTCGACGGCGGCGAGGGTGTCCTTGGCGACGCGTTCCCAGCTGGCGAAGACGTGGAGAAGTTCGTGCGCTGGCGCCTTGTTGATCTCCGTGATGAAGCGCTGGGCCAGGGCCGGGTTGCCGAGGGCGTCGCGAATCCGTTCGATTGTCCACGGCTGGTCGCTCATCGTCGTCTCCCTGCGCGCCGTCATGGCCTAGGCCACCACGGTAGCTAACAACTGACCGTGACGGGGCGCAAGGGACGTACTTTCCCGTCGGTGACAGACCGTGACCGCAGGCGCTTCCCTGCCGTCGCCTGGTCATGGATGACGAGCCGCTCCTCCCGCTGCTTACATTGTCGGAGGCGCAGGAGGTGGTGGCGGTGCTGGCCGCGGTGGTGGCCGGCCAGCACGCGGATCGGGAGGCGGCGGGGACACTTTTGTCGAACCTCGCCGCGCGGGTGTCGTCACAGCTGAAGGGTTCGTAACCTAGGCGCCGGCCTCGCGAGCGCCATGGATGAACGTGGTGGCTGCCTTCCAATACGCCTCGACGCTGGGGCTGAAGTCCTCAGTAGGCTGTCTCCGCTCCGAGATGGCGAGAAGAGTCTTGTAGACATGGGTGGATGCGGCATGCACAGCATCAGCCGCGGCCTGCGAGGATCTTCCGCCGTCAAGGGTTACGACGTTGATCTGCCGGTGGAATTCTCCGTAGCCGATGCGCAGCGCCTCCAGGTGCGCGCTTATGGCCGACGCCCGCCCGGCGGGATCCTGAATGGCGAGGAGCGGCGGCACCTGCCGGTAGAGGTCACCCATGGCGTTGATCTGCTCTATGAACGCCAGGTGCGCGGCCCGCATCCGGTCTTGCTTGATGGCGCTACGTTGAGCTGCTGCTGAAGCTTCTGCTTGCACGCGAGCGGCCTCGGCGTTGCCTCTGCTTGTCACCCAGCTCGCGATGATGGCGGTACCAGCCGTGAGTGCAGCAACCCATAGACCAGAGTTCCCCATGCCCTGAGAGTTTGGCGGTGCGTCGTGTCGGCTACCAGTGTGGCTGTCATGCGGCACGCTCCTGGCTGGCGGATGGGATGAGTCCGCGGCGGCGTGGCACGGTGACGGCTGCGGTGCGGCGTTGACCGCGGGGCAGGTGGATGACGCCGAGGCGGAGGTAGCCCTCGGAAAGCCGGGCGGAGATCTGTTCGCGAGTGCTGTCGACCCGCCGGGCGACGACGGTGAGGCTGGCTCCGTCGGCTGCGGCGGTGAAGACTTCGGCCTGTCGGGCCGTGAGGAGGCGTCGTGGCGGACTTGGCGGCCTTCCGCGGTGCCGCTTGAGGATTCGTCTGGACAGCGAGGAAGACGGCGTGCGGGGTTGTGAGCGCCCCCCGGACGCTGGCGGGCGCGCAGGGACGTGTCGTTGACGGCTTGGCTGGTGAGGCGGAGCCGTTCGGCGAGCGGCGGCGGCCTGAGCCTGCTGGAACAGCCGCTCCCAGGTGCCGTCGGCTGACCAGAGCCGATGGCGCTCATACGCCGTCTTCCACGGGCCGAACCGCTCCGGCAGGTCTCGTCAGGGCACCCCGGTCCGCACCCGGTGCGGTATCCCGTTGATCACCTGGCGGTGGTCCCGCCACCGTCCGCACCGGCCGTTGCTCACCGGCAGCAGCGGCTCAATCAAGCTGCACCCACTGCCCGTCGGGAAGGTCTGCCCGCCCCGCCATGCCCCGGTCAACGCTCCCGAGCGGCTGCCGGTGAGGCGCTAGGAAATGCTAGATAGCGCTCCCTGTGCGGCCCGGTTTCACCCCGCCGATTCCCCCGCGTGCGGACTCAGCACACCCATGCTGACCAGCACTACCAGCACGATGCCGAGCACGATCCGGTAGTACACGAACGGCATGAAGCTCTTCGTGGTGATGAACTTCATGAACCAGGCGATCACCGCGTAGCCGACCACGAAGGCGATGATCGTGGCGAAGATCGTCGGGCCCCAGGAGACGTGACCCTCCCCCGCGTCCTTCAGTTCGAAGGCGCCGGAGGCGAGGACGGCGGGGATGGCGAGGAGGAAGGAGTAGCGGGCCGCCGCCTCGCGGGTGTAGCCCATGAGGAGGCCGCCACTGATGGTGGCGCCCGAGCGCGAGACACCGGGAATCAGGGCCATCGCCTGGCAGACGCCGAAGATGAGGCCGTCCTTGACGCCGAGTTCCTTGAGGCTCTTGCGCTCGCGTACGGCACGGTGCTTGCCGCCCGTCTCGTCGCGGGCCGCCAGGCGGTCGGCGATGCCGAGGACGATGCCCATCACGATCAGCGTGGTGGCGATCAGGCGCAGATCGCGGAACGGGCCCTCGATCTGGTCCTTGAACGTCACGCCGAGGACACCGATCGGGATCGAGCCGACGATGACCAGCCAGCCCATCTGCGCGTCGTGGTCCGAGCGTGGCACCGTGCCGAAGAGCGAGCCGAACCACGCCGACACGATGCGCGCGATGTCCTTGCGGAAGTAGATCAGCACGGCGGTCTCGGTGCCGATCTGCGTGATCGCCGTGAACGCGGCGCCTGGGTCGTGCCAGCCGGCGAACGCCGCGGTCAGCCGCAGATGCGCGCTGGAGGAGATCGGGAGGAACTCGGTCAGTCCCTGGACGAGCCCGAGGATGAAGGATTCAAGCCAAGACATGAAAACTGCGCCGTCCAAGTACTGATCATCAGGCCGCGGATGCGGTCGAAGCGGTCATAGCGGGGCGTAGCTGAAAGTGTGAGGGGTGATCACGTCCCTCGTTGGGGGGCAGCGTAGCGGTCCTGGGTTACGGGACGGTGGGAGGGCCGACCGGGGCCTGTGTGTTCGGGCCGACCGCCGGGCCAACCGTCGGGTCGGCCGTCGGGTCGGCCGTCGGGCCCGCCGTCGGACCCGCCGTCGTCCACCCCGGAGCCTGCGGATGCGCGGTGAGGTCCTCGTGGCGGACCGGCTCGCCGCAGGCCGAGCACGTCACCACCGGGACCAGTTCGTGGCCGCAGGAGTGTTCGAGGACCATCGGGCGATCGCGGTCCCCGCGCAGGTGACGGTCACCCCAGGCCATCAGGGTCATCAGGACGGGCTCCAGTTCGAGGCCGGCGGCCGTCGGCCGGTACAGGAAGCGCTGCGGGCGTTCGCTGTACGTCACCTTCTCCAGGACGCCCGCTTCGACGAGGCGGCGCAGGCGTGTCGCGAGGACGTCGCGGGGCGCGCCGATGTTGCGTACGAGCTGGTCGAAGCGTTCGTTGCCGAGGCACACCTCGCGGAGCACCAGCAGGGAGTACTTCTCGCCGACGAGGGCGAGGGCGTCGGCGATGGAGCAGGGGCGCGGATCCTTCATGCGGGCAGTCTAGGGGGCGGGAAGGAGAGGGTTTGTTTTTCCAACTGACCGGACTATGGTGAGTTTGAATTTCCTACTCACTGGTATCCGCCGGTGGTTCACCGGCAGTCGAAAGAGGCCCGGACATGCGTGACGCCGTCATCGTCGAAGCCGTACGCACCCCCGTCGGCAAGGGCAAGCCCCAGGGCGCCCTCGCCGCCGTCCACCCCGTCGAGCTCCTCGCCCACACCCTGCGCACCCTCGTGGAGCGCACCGGAATCGACCCGGCCCTCGTCGACGACGTGATCGGCGGCACCGTCGACCAGGTCGCCGAGCAGGCCATGAACACGACCCGCTACGCCGTCCTGTCGGCCGGCTTCCCCGAGTCGGTGCCCGCGACCACCGTCGACCGGCAGTGCGGCTCCTCCCAGCAGGCCGTGCACTTCGCGGCGCAGGGCGTCATGTCGGGCGCGTACGACATGGCCGTCGCCTGCGGTGTGGAGTCGATGAGCCGCGTGCCCATGTGGTCGAACGTGCCCGAGGGGGCCGACCCGTTCGGGCCCGGCGTCGCCGAGCGCTACCCGGAAGGCCTCGTCCCGCAGGGCATCAGCGCCGAACTCATCGCCGCGAAGTGGTCCATCGGTCGCGAGCGGATGGACGAGTTCGCGACGACCTCGCACCAGCGGGCCGCGCGCGCCTGGGACAGCGGGCTGTTCGACGCCGAGACCGCGCCGATCGCGGGCCTCACGCGCGACGAGTCCGTACGCCCCAGCACCACCCCCGAGGTCCTCGCCGGCCTCAAGCCCGCCTACTACGACCCGCACTTCGGCGAGCGCTTCCCGCAGATCGACTGGTCCGTCACGGCGGGCAACGCCAGCCCCGTCAACGACGGGGCGTCCGCCGTCCTCATCACCACCAGCGAGAACGCCGCACGGCTCGGCCTGCGCCCGCTCGCCAGGCTGCACAGCTTCGCCGTCACCGGCTCCGACCCGTTCCTCATGCTCACCGGCATCCTGCCCGCCACCGAGAAGGTGCTGCGCAAGGCCTCGCTGACCCTCGACGACATCGACCTCTTCGAGGTCAACGAGGCCTTCGCGAGCGTCGTCCTCGCCTGGCTGCAGGAGACCGGCGCCGACCCCGAGAAGGTCAACGTGCACGGCGGCGCCATCGCCCTCGGCCACCCGCTCGGGGCCAGCGGCACCCGGCTGATGACCACGCTCGTCCACGCGATGCGCGCACGCGGCGCGCGGTACGCCCTGCAGACGATGTGCGAGGCGGGCGGACTCGCCAACGCGACCGTCCTGGAAGCACTGTAAGGAGCCCCGCCCGGCTCGCTCCGGATCTCCGGGGCTCTCAGCGGTCGCGGAACCGGGACTTTCAGCGGTCGCAGGACCGGGGCTCTCAGCGGTCGCGGGGCCGGGGCTCTCAGCGGTCGCGGAAGTGGTGGCGCTTGAACCACGCCACCGCCGCGCCGCCCAGACCCGTCATCGCGATGAACCCCATCGCGATCAGGAAGACGGGCGACGTCGGCGTCGAGGCGCGGGCGCCCGCGATGACGTAGGCCGCCGTGTTGGGGATCGACCCCAGGCCCGTGGCGATCAGGAACGGCAGCCAGCCCATGCGGGACACCGCCGCGCAGTAGTTGGCCGCGGCGAACGGCACGCCGGGGAACAGCCGCACGGCCAGCATCGACCGGAACCCGTGCCGGCTGAGCTGGCCGTCGACCGCCTGCAGCCAGCGGCCGCGCAGCAGCGGCCGCAGCGCGTCCTGGCCCAGCATCCGGCCGAGCCCGAAGGCGATCCCGGCGCCGAAGACCGTGCCGGCGATCGCCGCGCCGAGCCCCGCCTGTGAGCCGAAGAGCGCGCCCGCCGCCAGATTGAGCAGCGGCCGCGGCACGAACGCGGCGGTGCACGCCCCGTACGCCACGGCGAACAGGGCCACCGCCGTGGCGCCGCCCAATTGCGCGGGCCACCCATCGGAGAGGAGCCGCTGCGGCTCGAAGACGAGCACGCACGTGGCCGCCGCGGCCAGCAGCGCCACCAGCAGGGACAGCCGCGACCACGGCGAGAGCAGCACTCTGGCACAGCGCACGGCGAGGCCCTGCGGGCGGGCGGTGACGGTCTCGGACATCCCGGAAGAGTAACCGGCACATGTGTCTGATCGCCGTATGGTGCGTCTCATGAGCGTCACAGTTCCGGGAACGGCTCCGCGAAGCGAGCTGGCCGACACGGTCCTCGAACGGCTCGTCACGACCTACCGGGCAGCGGCCGATCCGGAGCGGGCCGCGCAGATGAGGGCGTACATGAAGGACATCGCCCCCTTCCTCGGCCTTGCCTCACCGGTGCGCCGCGACCTGTCCCGCGCCGTCCTCGCCGGCACCCCGCGCCCCGACGAGACCGACTGCACGGCGATCGCGCTGCGCTGCTGGGAGCTGCCCGAGCGCGAGTACGCCTACTTCGCCGTCGACTACCTCCGCCGCCACGTGCGGCGCTGCTCCTCCGACTTCCTGCCCGTCGCCCGGCACCTCGTCACGACGCGCTCCTGGTGGGACACGGTCGACCTGCTCGCCGCGCACGTCGTCGGCGGGCTCGTCGCGGCCGACCCGGAGCTGCGGACCGCCATGGACGAGTGGATCGAGGACGAGAACCTGTGGGTGGCCCGCACCGCCCTTCTCCACCAGCTCCGGTACAAGTCGGCCACCGACCCGGAGCGCCTCTTCGCCTACTGCGTACGCCAGTCCGGGCATCCCGACTTCTTCCTCCGCAAGGCCATCGGCTGGTGCCTCCGGGAGTACGCCAAGACCGACCCGGAGGCCGTACGTGCCTTCGTCGAGCGGGAACGGTGGAGGCTGGCGCCGCTGTCGGTGCGGGAGGCCCTGAAAAACCTCTGACTGCCGCAACTCGTCTCCCCGGGCGTGCCGTTCACGTCCCCGCGAAAACCATTCGACGTGCGCGTCTCCTTCGGTGAGGATCAGTCACATGTTCCGGTACGCCTTCCTCGCAGCCACGCCCGCAGTCGCGGGCGCTGCGAAGGCTGCCGTCCTCACACACGCCGTCTTCGAGGCATTCGCCGCCTTCGACGCACCCGCCGCCTTCGACGGCGCCCGAAGCTGACCCTCCCCGGACATTCCGGCGGACCCCACAGGGGGAGGGTCGGTCCGGCCCCCGGGGGTCCCCGTCCCGACCGCGCGCACGCCGCGGTACCGGGACAACAGCTTCGAGTTCCCGAGAAGGAACCACCATGTCCAAGACCGCCTACGTCCGCACGAAGCCGCACCTGAACATCGGCACCATGGGCCACGTCGACCACGGCAAGACCACACTGACCGCCGCCATCACCAAGGTCCTCAGCGAGCGCGGCACCGGCACGTTCGTCCCCTTCGACCGCATCGACCGCGCGCCCGAGGAGGCGCAGCGCGGCATCACCATCAACATCGCGCACGTCGAGTACGAGACCGACACCAGGCACTACGCGCACGTGGACATGCCGGGCCACGCGGACTACATCAAGAACATGGTCACCGGCGCGGCGCAGCTGGACGGGGCGATACTCGTCGTGTCGGCGCTCGACGGGATCATGCCGCAGACCGCCGAGCACGTGCTGCTCGCCCGGCAGGTCGGCGTCGACCACATCGTCGTCGCCCTCAACAAGGCCGACGCCGGGGACGAGGAACTCACCGACCTTGTGGAGCTCGAGGTCCGCGACCTGCTCTCCGCGCACGGATACGGAGGGGACTCGGTCCCCGTCGTACGGGTCTCGGGGCTCCGGGCGCTGGAGGGCGACCCGCGGTGGACGTCCTCGATCGAGGCGCTGCTCGACGCCGTGGACACGTATGTGCCGATGCCCGAGCGCTATCTCGACGCGCCGTTCCTGCTGTCCGTCGAGAATGTGCTGACCATCACCGGGCGCGGCACCGTCGTCACCGGCGCCGTGGAGCGCGGCACCGTCCGCCTCGGGGACCGCGTGGAGGTGCTCGGCGCGGACACGGAGACGGTCGTCACCGGCCTGGAGACCTTCGGCAAGCCGATGGAGGAGGCGCAGGCCGGTGACAACGTGGCGCTGCTCCTGCGCGGTCTGCCTCGTGACGCCGTACGACGCGGCCATGTGGTCGCGGCGCCCGGCAGCGTCACGCCCCGGCGCCGTTTCACCGCGCAGGTGTACGTCCTGTCGGCGCGCGAGGGCGGGCGTACGACGCCGATCGCCACGGGGTACCGGCCGCAGTTCTACATCCGCACCGCGGACGTGGTCGGCGACGTCGACCTCGGCGAGGCCGCCGTGGCCCGCCCCGGCGACACGGTCACGATGACGGTCGAGCTGGGCCGCGACGTACCGCTGGAGACCGGCCTCGGCTTCGCGATCCGCGAGGGCGGCCGCACGGTCGGCGCGGGGACGGTCACCGGAGTCGCGTGAGCGGAGCCGCCCTGTGGTGCGGCTCAGAGTTACTCAGAGCCGCACAGGGCGGCTCAGTGCGGCTCATCGGCTGAATCAGCGTGCCCGGGCGTGTCCATCAGTGGGATGCGGCGTTGATCTCGCGGGTGCCACACAGAGTGCTGCTCCGGCCGCGCGACACGGCCAGGCGCCCACAAGCTGAACGAATCATCAAGGAGAACCACCATGAAGAAGACGATGAGTGTGGTGCTGGGCACCGGCGCCCTCGTGATGGGCGCCGCCGGTATGGCGACCGCCGACGCCGGCGCCCAGGGCGCTGCGACCAGCTCCCCCGGCGTCATCTCCGGCAACGCCATCCAGATCCCCGTGCACATCCCGGTCAACGCGTGCGGAAACACCGTCGACATCATCGGGCTGCTCAACCCGACCTTCGGCAACAAGTGCGTCAACGACTGACCCGACGCACCTGACCGCGGTGCCCCTGGCGGCACCGCGGCTCCGCCCGAGCGCGCCACCGACCTTCCCTATCGGTGACGCGCTCGCTCGCGTCGAGCGGCGCCGGGAGTTCGTTGCTGAGGGGCTGCTACTTCACGTCTCCCGTAAAAATCGCCGTCTCCGTCTCCATGTCCGGCGACACCTCGATCTGGATCGTGTCCTCCGTCTTCGGCAGCTCGCAGGCCCACGTCACCGTGATGGACCGGCCCGCAAGAAGCCGCGTGTCGGGCCCACCGTTCAGGCCCCGCTCCGAATCGAAGACCGATTCACTGGACTCGCCGACCTCGCCGTAAGAGCAGCTGGTGGTGAACCCCGACGTATCGATCGTCGACTTCCCCTCGTTCTTCACCGTCACGGCGAACTTCACGTACGGCGTGTTCTCCGGTGAGCCGTACTCGCTGGACGTGCCCCGGGCGAACTTCGACAGGCTGACCTCGACATCGTTGACGTAGGTCACGGTGTCGCCGAGGCCGGACACTTCCGGTTCGGTGCTCTCCGGCTCGGGCTCCGGCTCCTCGGGCGGCTCCTCCTCACCCGCGACCACGTCGTCGTTCTTCGCGGTGTCCGCGGCACTGGTGCTCACCGGCTTCTTGTCGTCGTCGCGGCTGTTGACGACGACGATGCCGGTGGCGACAACGGCCACGATGACGGCTGCTGCCGAGCCGATGATGACGGCGTTGGTGTTGCGCCTCTTGGCCGGTGGGCTCGGCGGGAACGCGGGCGGCTGTGGCGGTGGCGGCGGTGTGGTGTTGCTCATGGGTCCCCCCTGCGGTTGTGCTGTGTCTGCGCATCATCCGGCTTCGTGAGGGAGCCGTGCAGGTGAAGTGTCTGGTTCGTGACATCCGGACGCAAAGAGCTGCGCGACGACCAGGCGCGGGTCACGTCGCGAGGCGGTCGGGCTCACCGCTCCAGACCGCCTGGCGGGCCGGATCAAGTGCGGCGGCGATCACGTGGTGCAGGTGTGTGGTAGCTGACAGTTCCGAATGTCGTAGCCATCCCTTAGGCTGACGCCATGCCCTTAACCCCTCCACCCTATGGTTCCGCGCGCTCTTCCGCCGAGTTGAACGAGCGGATCCGTGGCCTGTGGCTGCGCGCCGGAGGTCGACTCTCCGCCGAACAGCGCCGGGAGTACGAGCAGTTGGTGACGGAGTGGGCCGCCGCGGTCCGGGAGGAGATGGTGAAGGCCGCGTAGGTGCAGCCGTCCGCCCCGCGCGGTCGCGGCGGCGGGCAGGTGTTCGCCCGGACCGGCGCTCCGCCCACATCGATCAGTACGCCCCCTTGGCTCGGCCCCTCCTGTGCCCAACACTGAGCCGATGACGCAGCGCGTGGAACTCGCCGCCGTGATCGACCGGTTGGCCGTCGATGCCCTCATCACCGAGTACGCGGTGACCGTTGACGACGGTGACTGGGACGCCTATCGACAGCTGTTCGCCCCGGGCGGGCGCGCCGACTACCGCTCCGCGGGCGGCATCGAGGGAGGGGCCGACGAGATCGCCACCTGGCTGGCGGAGACGATGCGGATGTTCCCCATGCGCCAGCATCTGATCACCAACCGCAAGCTGGAGTTCGGCACCCTGGACCAGGACGTCGGCGACACCGCCCACGTACAGGCCGACTATGTGAATCCCATGCGGTTCGCCGAGCGCGCCGACTCGGCACCGCGCCGGGAGCCGTCGACCGCCCCGGACTTCGTCTGCGGCGGCCGTTACGGCTTCGCCCTCCTGCGTACGCCCAGTGGGTGGCGGTTGCGCCAGGTGGTCGTCACGGAGAAGTGGCGCCAGGTGGGGGGCTCGCGGGAGCAGTCGGAGCGGCGGGCCGCGGCCTCCGACATGTGACCTGCGCTCAAGATCCGTCCCGGCTTCCTTTCCACCCCCTGGCCCACTGTCCTAGATCGTCTTTGACGCGCACACTGATGGGTACGTGAGTACGACCGGCGTCGGGGGCGGGCGAGGGAGGCACTGCATGGATCAGTTCGGCGACGGCCGGTGGGAGCGGCACAGGCCGCGCGTCGTGCGGATGCTCGCGTCGCGCTGGTGGCGCGGCGGCCTCGCCGTCACGGCCGGGGCACTGCCCGCACTGGCGTTCCCCGCACCGTCGCTGTGGTGGTTCGCGTACGTCGCGCTCGTGCCCTGGATGCTGCTGGCCAGGTCGGCCCCGACCGCCCGCCGGGCCGCGCTCGACGGCTGGCTCGGCGGCCTCGGCTTCATGGTCGCCGTGCACCACTGGCTGCTGCCGAGCCTGCACGTCTTCACGGTGGTCATCGCCGCGCTGCTCGGCCTGCTGTGGGCGCCCTGGGGCTGGCTGGTGCGCCGGTTCCTCGGTGGAGTACCGACGTCCGGACGTGCCGCGGCCGCCCTCGTCGTGCTGCCCTCCGGCTGGCTGATGGTCGAACTGGTCCGGTCCTGGGAGGGCTTGGGCGGACCGTGGGGCCTGCTCGGCTCCAGTCAGTGGCAGGTGACGCCGGCGCTGCGGCTCGCCTCGGTGGGCGGGGTGTGGCTGATCAGCGCGTTCGTCGTGGCTCTCAACACGGGGGTCGCGCTCTTGGTCGTCGCCGCGGCGGCCCGTAGGTCGGCTTCCGGTGCATCGGCTCCCGGAGCACCGGCTTCGTATGCGTCGGCTTCGTACGCACCGGCCCCCGGTTCGTCCTCGTCGGTGTCCCCCGGCGTCCCCGTCGTCCCCGCCCTCGCCGGCCTCCTCGCCGTCGTCACCGCCACCTGCGCCGCCTGGGCCTGGGCGCCACGGCCCGAGTCCGCCGGGCACGTCCGCATCGCGGTCGTGCAGCCGGGGATCATAGAAGACGGCATCGCCAGCGCCGACAAGCGGCTGGCCCGCGAGGAGGCGCTGACCCGGACGCTGGTGGGCCGGGACCCGGACCTCGTCGTCTGGGGCGAGAGCAGCGTCGGCTACGACCTGGCCGACCGGCCGGACGTTGCCCGTCGGATCACCGCGCTCTCCCGCGAGGTCGGCGCGGACATCCTGGTGAACGTCGACGCGCGCCGCTCCGACCGCCCCGGCATATTCAAGAGTTCCGTCCTGGTGGGCCCGGACGGGCCGACCGGCGACCGCTACGACAAGATGCGGCTCGTGCCCTTCGGCGAGTACATCCCGGCGCGGTCCCTGCTCGGCTGGGCCACGTCCGTCGGCAAGGCAGCGGGCGAGGACCGCAGGCGCGGGGACCGGCAGGTGGTGATGAACACGGGAGGCGACACCGGCTCCGGCACAGGCACAGGCACCGACACCGACACCGGCTCCGGCGGACAACACCTGCGCTTCGGGCCCCTCGTCTGCTTCGAGTCCGCGTTCCCCGACATGAGCCGTCGCCTCACCCGTGACGGCGCGCAACTGCTGCTCGCCCAGTCCGCCACGTCGTCGTTCCAGTCCAGTTGGGCGCCCGGCCAGCACGCGTCGCTCGCGGCGCTGCGGGCCGCCGAGACCGGCCGCCCGATGGTGCACGCCACGCTCACCGGCGTCTCCGCGGTCCATGCCCCGGACGGTTCGCGCGTCGGCAGCCCGCTCGGCACGTCGGCGAGCGCCGCGGCGGTGTACGACGTACCGCTGGGCAAGGGCGAGACGGCCTACGTCAAGTGGGGCGACTGGCCCGTGCACGCCGCGCTCCTCGTGCTCGCGGCGCTGGCCGCGGCAGAGGGACTGCGCGCTGTCAGGCGCCCTGCTCCAGAGCGGCACGGACCACGCGCTCGCACAGTTCATGAGTCGCCAGTGCGTCCCGGGCGCTGAGCACCTTGCCCGCGCGCACGGCGTCGAGGAAGGCGAGCACCACCTGTTCGATGCCGCGCTGGCGGGCCACCGGCACCCAGTCGCCGCGCCGCCGCACACTGGGCTGCCCCTTGTGGTCCACGATCTCGGCGAGGTTGATCACCTGCCGCTTGGCGTCCTGCCCGGACACCTCGAGGATCTCCTCCGAGGAGCCGCTGAGCCGGTTCATCATGCCGATCGCGACGAACCCGTCGCCGGCCAGCTGCACCACCACGTGGTGCATGAGCCCGTCCTCGACGCGGGAGCGCACCGTGACGTCGTCGACCGGTCCCGGCGCCAGGAAGCGCAGGGTGTCCACGACGTGGATGAAGTCGTCGAGCACGAGCGTGCGCGGGTCCTCGGGCAGGCCCACGCGGTTCTTCTGCAGCAGGATGATCTCGCGCGGGTGCTCGACGCACTGCGCGTAACCCGGCGCGTAACGGCGGTTGAAGCCGACGGCGAGGCTCACCCCGCGCTCCTCGGCGAGGCGCACGAGGCGTTCGGAGTCGGCGAGTTCGTACGCGATGGGCTTGTCGACGTAGGTCGGCACGCCCGCCTCGACGAGGCGGGTGACGATCTCCGGGTGCACGGCGGTCGGCGCGTGCACGAAGGCGGCGTCGAGATCCTGGCCGAGCAGGGCGTCCAAGTCGGTGTGGCGGCGGGATTCCGGGATGTGGTGGACGTCGGCGACCCGGGCGAGGGTCGCTGGCGTACGCGTCTGCAGGTGCAGTTCGATTCCGGGCTGGGTGGTGAGGACCGGCAGGTACGCCTTTTGGGCGATGTCGCCGAGTCCGATGCAACCGATCTTCACCACTGTCTCCCTACCGACCACTGTCACTACCGCTGATCTGGTCCACCGCTGACCGGGTCCAACGCTGTGCTGGTCTACCGCTGTGCTGGCTCGCGAACCGTCGCCTCCGTGCTCCGCCCGGGGGCCGCGGTCGCCGTTCCCGCAGCATACGGGGCCTGCGGCGGACACCAGTCGGCGATCGAGGAGAAGCCGCGCAGAATGAAGTTCGGGCCGAGCCGCGTCGCCGCCGAGATGAGGGTGTCGCGCACGGCGATGAGTGGAGCGCTGCGGAGGTGCGTGACGCGGGAGGCCCGTGCGGCACGCCGGACGATGTCCGTGGTGCGGGGGACCCGGGCGGCGCTGTAGCCGGCGAGGCCCGCTGCGAGGTCGCCGCCCGGCGCCATGTGGTGGGCGAGGACGACGGCGTCCTCGATGGCCTGGTTGCCGCCCTGGCCGAGGCTCGGTGTCATCGCGTGCGCGGCGTCGCCGACGAGGGCGACGCGGCCGCGGTGGTACGCGGCGAGCGGCGTCGTCAGCTGTCGTACGTCGTTGCGCAGGATGTCCTCGTTCGCGGCGGCGGCGATCAGGCCGGGGATCGGGTCGTGCCAGTCGGCGAAACGGCGCTCCAGCTCGGCCTTCTCGCTGTCGGGCGCCCTGCCGCCCTCGGGCAGCCGTGCGGTGGCGTACGCGTACACCCGGCCGTCCCGCAGCGGGTGCGTGCCCCACACCCCGCCGCGGCCCCAGGTCTCGTGCGGCGTGAAGGGCTCGTCGGGTGCGGGTATGACGAACCGCCAGGCAGTGAATCCCGCGTACACGGGCCGGGGGTGGGCGGGGAAGAGGGCCGTGCGCACGGCGGAGTCGATGCCGTCGGCCCCGACGACGAGGTCCGCCTCGATGTCCCCGTCGCCGGTGGTGACGACGGCGCGGCGGTCGGCGGCGCCGGGGTCCGCGACGCGGGCCCGCGTGCCGGTACGCAGTGCTTCGGCGGGCAGCGCGGACACCAGGAGGCCGATGAGGGTGGCGCGGTGCAGCATGACCAGGCTGCCGCCGTACGCCGCCTCGGCCTCGGCCGCGCTCGTGCGCACCAGCCAGCGGCCGCTCCGGGCGCGCATGCCACCGTCGCCCTGCCAGGCGGCGAGGGCGCGGACCCGGTCGCCGAGGCCCAGGACGTCCAGGGCGCGCTGGCCGTTGGGGGCGAGGCCGATGCCGGAGCCGACGGGTTCCAGGGACGGGGCGCGTTCGAGGACGGTGACGCTCCACCCGCTTGCGTGCAGGCCGATGGCCGCGCCGAGTCCGCCGATGCCGCCACCGATGACGACCGCGCGGGGCTGCTGCTTCATGGCCCCTCCAACTACATCTGTAGTGCACGATGAAATGACCGTACTACACCTGTAGTGCCGGGGGTAGGGTTCCGCGTAGGGTTTCCGCCATGTCCGTACGCAGCGCGGGGGCCTCCCGCACCGAACTCATCGCCGACACCGCCCTCGCCCTGCTCGCCGAACGCGGCATGCGCGGTCTCACCCACCGGGCCGTCGACGAGGCGGCGGGACTGCCCCAGGGCTCCACGTCCAACCACGCGCGCACCCGGCTCGCGCTTCTGGAGGCGGCGGTACGGCGGCAGGCCGAACGTGAGGCGGAGGTGCTGCACCCCACCGAGCTCCCGGACCCGGCGGCCGGCCGCGAACAACTGGCCGCGGGCCTGGCCCTGGCCCTGCACCGGTACCTGACCGGCGACCAGCGCCAACTCCTCGTATCCCGCTACGAATTGGCCCTCGAAGCCACCCGCAGGCCGGAGCTGCGCGCCTACTACGACGCCACGGGCGCCCAGTTCAGGGAGCCCCTGGAGGCCCTGCTCCGCGCCGCGGGCTCCACCGCCCCCGAACGCCACACCCTCTCCCTGGTGGCGTGGTGCGACGGCCTGATGTTCTCGTGCGTGGCGGGTTCGCACCACGCCGCGACGCCGACACAGGAGGAGCTGCGGAGCAGCGTGGGGGAACTGTTGCGGGGGATGCTGGACGGGTGAGGGGGGCGCTGGATGGGTGAGGGGGGTGCCGGATGGGTGAGGGGGGTGCTGGACGGGTGACGCGGGGTGAGTGGACTCACCCTGCCCCGTCACCCGTGCGGGGCAACCTCACGGATTTCACTCCCAACGTGCGCCGGGCGCACCATGGTTGTGCGGGTGCCTCGACCGACGACCACCACCGCCGCCACCGCTGCCGCGATCCTCGCATCCGTCGCCGTCTCGGCCGCCGTCTCCGGCTGCATGAGCGTCGAGCAGCCCCCGGAGGCCGCCCCCTCCGCGGTCACCGGCCCGCCGCCCGCGCCCCGCACCGACGGGAAGAACCGGCCTCGCCTCGTGCAGGCCCCGGCCCGGGAGGCACTGGAGCGCATGGGCCCGCCCCGGCGCCCCTCCCCCCGGCAGGCGTCCTCCTGGCAGACCGAAACGGGGACCAAGCCTCCCGGCCCGCCGCACAGCCACGACCGCCCGGCACCCGCACCCCCGTCCCCGCCCGCAGCGCCAGTACGCAGGCCTGCCCCGGCGCGGCCCGACGCCGGAGCCCCCCGTCCCGCCCCACCCACTGTCCCCGCCCCACCGGTCGCGGACGTCTGCGCACTCGGCGAGGCGTACGGCAACTGGGATCCACACAGCCCTCAAGCCGTCATCTGCCGCAACACATACGGCCGTTGAGTCAGCGCCCCCTACTCCTCCTCGCTCCCCTCCCCCACCTCCCCCTCCAGTCGGGCGATGGCCTCCTTGATGCCTCTGCCGTAGCCGTCGTCCTCCAGCGCGCCCACCGCGCCGCGCGCCCGGCGCAGATGGCTGCGGGCCGCTTCCGGGCGGCCCAGCTTCACGTAATCCGCGGCGAGGTTCAGGTGCAGGGAGGGGTAGAAACCGCGCACCGCCAGCGACTGGTGGTGTTCGCTCAGCCGCTCGTCGGTGAGCTCGTGCGCCGCCGACAACGCCCGGAGGTCCCACGCCAGTTCGTCCGAAGGGTCGGCCTGTGTGTCCGCCATGTAGTGCGCGAGCGTGCAGCGGTGCAGCGGGTCGCCGGTGTCGCCGATCTCCCCCCAGAGGCCGAGGAAGCGGTCCTGCGCCTCCTCACGGTCGCCGCCGTGATGCAGCATGACCGCCTGCCCGATCCGCGTCATCATCGCGTCTTCCGCCGTGTGCTCCTGCTGCTCCGTCACCGGATCCTCCGTGGTCGTGCCGGCCATCGCCTCCATCTCTCACGACGCTAGCGGCCACCACTGACAATCGCGGTCAGGCACGTTCGGACGGGGGGTGCTCACGCGTACCGCTGGGCCAGCGCGGTGACGCTCCTTGCCACCTCGGCGCGGAGCTCGGGCGGGCCGAGCACCTCCGCGTCCAGGCCGAGCCGGAGGATGTCGCCGACCGCCACCGGCAGTTCTTCCACGTCGAGGTCGACCTCGGCCCAGCCGTCGGCGTCCGCCGCGCCCGCACCCGCCACGGCCCGCACCCCCGCGGTCCCGAACATGGCGGGCAGCAGCCGTCGCCCCGCCGGGGAGACCCTCAGCCGCGCCGTGCCCCGCAGCACCCGCGCTTCGAGGCCGCGCGACGACGCCTCCCAGTACGCCGCGAGGTCGAAGCCGTCCGGGCGCTCGCAGGCCTCCCGAGTCACCGTCGCCGCCAGGAACCGCGACACCCTGTATGTGCGCGCATCGCCGTCGACCGCCGCGACCAGATACCAGTTGCCCGCCTTGAGGACCAGCCCCAAAGGATGCAGCTCGCGCCGGACTTCGCCGCCCCAGCGCCGGTAGTGGGCCTCCAGCACTCGCTGCCGCCACACCGCGTCGGCGACCGTGGCGAGCAGCGGCGCCGGTTCCGCCGTACGGAACCAGGCGGCCGCGTCGAGGTGGAAGCGCTCCTGGATGCGCCGCGACCGCTCCCCAAGGCCGGCGGGCAGCGCTGCCGCCAACTTCAGCTGCGCGGTGGCCAGTTCCGCGCCCAGGCCGAGCTCGGCGGCGGCCCCCGGCATACCGGCGAGGGCCAGCGAATCGGCTTCGTCGTCGGTGAGCCCCGTCAGCCGGGTGCGGTAGCCGTCCAGGAGCCGGAAGCCGCCGGCGGGGCCACGCTCCGCGTACACGGGCACTCCGGAGGCGGCGAGCGCCTCGGCGTCCCGGTAGACGGTCCTGACCGAGACCTCCAGCTCTTCCGCCAGCTCCGGCGCGGTCATGCGTCCACGGTTCTGGAGCAGCAGGAGAAGGGCCAGGAGCCGGTCGGCGCGCACGTGATCGATTCTGCCTCAGCACTTGATGCCTCAGCACTTGATCCCTCGGCACTTGATGCCTCAGCACTTGATGCCTCAGCACTTGATGCCTCAGTACCTGACAGAAGGTGTCAGGTACGGCTGGCAGTGTCCTTCGCACGGCGCCCACCACGGCAGGTGGGGCCGCTACCGCAGAGGAGAACCATGACCAAGCAGCACACCACCGACACGGCAACCGGCACCTTCACCTTCGCCGGCTGGGACGAGCGCCCCGTCGCCGGCGCTGACGGCGGCGCACGCATCGCCCACGCCGCCGTCAGCAACGACTACACCGGCGCCGTCGAGGCGACGGGCACCTCCTGCGAGTACACCATCGCGTACACGAGCGAGACGGTCGGCACCTTCGTGGGTTACGAGTTCGTCGACGGGACGCTCGCCGGCCGCTCGGGCTCCTTCGTGATCGAGCAGCGCGGTTCCTTCGGTGCCGACGGAACCATCGAGTGTTCCTTCACCGTGCTGCCCGGCTCGGGCACCGGTGACCTCGCCGGGCTCACCGGAGCCGGTTCGTTCACCGCGCGGAGCGGGCAGGCCACCACCCCGTACTCCCTCGCCTATGCCGTCGCGGGCTGACGTCAGCCTATGTCCGGGATCCGCCAGTCGATCGGCTCGTGGCCCTGCGCGGCCACCGCTTCGTTGATCTGTGTGAAGGGGCGTGAGCCGAAGAACCTCTTCGCGGAGAGCGGCGAGGGGTGCGCGCCCTTCACGACGACGTGCCGCTCCTCGTCGATGAGCGGGAGCTTCTTCTGGGCGTAGTTCCCCCACAGGACGAAGACGGCGGGGTCGGGGCGGTCGGCCACCGCCCGGATCACCGCGTCCGTGAACTTCTCCCAGCCCTTGCCCTTGTGGGAATTGGCCTCTCCGGCGCGGACCGTCAGGACCGCGTTCAGCAGGAGGACGCCCTGCTTGGCCCATGGCATCAGATAGCCGTTGTCGGGCACGGGGTGGCCGAGCTCCTCCTTCATCTCCTTGTAGATGTTCCGCAGGGAGGGCGGGGTCTTCACGCCGGGGCGCACGGAGAAGCACAGGCCGTGTCCCTGCCCCTCGCCGTGATACGGGTCCTGGCCGAGGACCAGGACCTTGACCTGGTCGTACGGCGTCGCGTCCAGGGCGGCGAAGACCTCCTCGCGCGGAGGGTAGACGGGGCCCTTCGCCCGCTCCTGCTCGACGAACTCGGTGAGCTCTTTGAAGTAGGGCTTCTGGAGCTCCTCGCCGAGGACTCCGCGCCAGGACGCGGGCAGCATGGCGATGTCGGTCACGTCAACAACCTCCGGTGTGCGGTCACTTCTCACCACAGAACCTACCGGCGACCACTGACAATCGACCGCCCGGCCGCCCCGACCGGCCGACGGCCCTCCGCCCCGCCCCCGCTACCAGCTGGTCTTGCGCTGCAGCTCCCACATCATCATGATCGCCGAGGGGTCCAAGGCGCGCTCGCCGCCCGCGATCTCCTCGCTCGACATGATGTACTGCTTGCCCTGCCACAGGGGCAGCAGCCTGACGTCGTCGACGAGGATCTCCTGGGCCCGCTCGAACTCGTCGATCACGGCGCCGCGGTCGGCCTCCCTGCGCTGGCGCGGCAGTACCTCGTCGGTGATCTCCTTGGACGGGTAGGGCGTGTTGAGCACGTTCTTGGGGCCGACGAACGGCGCGATGAAGTTGTCCGCGTCGGGGAAGTCGGGGAACCAGCCGCGTCCGAAGACCGGGTATTCGCCCTTGCTGTACCCCTCCTGGAACTCGGTCCAGGGACGGCTCTTCAGTGTGATCTTGAACAGGCCCGAGGCCTCCAGCTGCCGCTTGAGCTCGGCGAACTCCGGTTCGGTGGCCGAGCCGTAGCGATCGGTGGTGTACCAGAGGGTGAGCGGCACCGGCTGGTGGATGCCGGCGTCGGTGAGGATCTTCCTGGCCTTGGCCGCGCTGGGATTTCCGTAGTCGTCGAAGAACCCGGTGGCGTGACCGGTGAGGCCCCTGGGGACCATGGAGTACAGCGGTTCGACGGTGTCCTTGTAGATCTTGTGGGCGATGGCCCCGCGGTCGACGAGCTGCGCGAAAGCCTGGCGGACCGGGAGCTTCCGCGCCCACGGGTCCTTGGTGTTGAAGACGAGGTAGCGGATCTCGGTGCCCGAGCCCTCGACGAGCTCGATGTCCTGTTCGCGCCTGCCCCTACCCTGCATGGCGACGATGTCCTCGGAGGCCAGGCCTCGGAACGTGACGTCGATCTGCTTGTTCTTGAGGGCGTCGACCATGGCCGACGACTTCTTGAAGTAGCGGATGGTCACGGCGTCGTTCTTGACGTCGGCCGCGCCCTTGTAGTGGTCGTTCTTGACCAGCTCGGCCTTGTCGTTCGGCGTGTACGCCTCCAGGGTGTACGGCCCGGAGCCGGTGACCTCGTTGCCCTCGCGGAGCTTGTCCGCCGGGTACTCGGCGGGGTCGACGATCGACATGGCCGGTGTCGCGAGCACGAACGGGAAGGTGGCGTCCGCCTTCTTGAGGCGGAAGACGACGGTCCGGTCGCCCTTCGTCTCGACCTTGTCGAGTGAGCCGAGGAGACCGGCGGGACCGCCCTTCACCACCTTCTTGGCGTCGAGGGTCAGCATGCGGTCGAAGGAGTACTTCACGGCCGCCGCGTCCAGCTCGTCGCCGTCGGAGAACCGCAGGCCCTCGCGCAGCTCACAGGTGAAGACCGTGTTGGAGGCGTCGCTGAACCCGCAGGACTCCGCGGCGTCCGGCTCGGGCTCGGTGGCCCCCGAGGGGAAGCTGAGCAGCGTCTGGAAGACGTTCCTGTAGAGCTCCCATGAGCTGTCCCAGGCCTTCGCCGGATCCAAGGTGGTCGGCGCGCTCATCGTGCCGACGGTGATCTGCTCCTCTTCGTCCGACCCCTCGGACGAGAACACCCCACAGCCGGCGAGCAGGGATATGGACGCGATCGCCGCCGCCGGGCGCAGACCCCGGGTCCGCTTGGCAGGGGGGACTTCACTGAACACGCGCACGCTCCTCGATCGGCCATGCCATGGAATCGGGAGACAATATCGCAGTGCCCCGCCGGGCCAAGTCTCGGCGCCGACAGGGCACTTGATGCGCGCGTATGTCACTGAAAGCGGTGTAGACGGCGCACTCGACGGGTGTGCGGCCTTCGTCAGCCGACGCCCGCATTGAGGAAGATGCCGCCATCGACCACGAGTGTCTGGCCCGTGATCCAGTCGGACTGGGCGGACGTGAGGAACGCGGCCGCGCCCCCGATGTCCTCCGGCACGCCGAGCCGGCCGAGCGGGTAGGAGGCGGCGGCCTCCGCCTCGCGGCCCTCGTACAGCGCCTGGGCGAACTTGGTCTTGACAACCGCGGGCGCGATGGAGTTCACGCGCACCTTCGGCGCGAACTCGTGCGCCAGCTGCAGGGTGAGGTTGACCATGGCGGCCTTGCTCATCCCGTACGCGCCGATGAACGGCGAGGCGGAGACTCCGGCGACGGAGGCGATGTTCACGATCGCGCCGCCGTTCTCGCTCTGCCAGGCCTTCCAGGTGTGCTGGGCGAAGCCGAGCGCCGAGATGACGTTGGTCTCGAACACCTTGCGCGCGACGTTCAGATCGAGGTCGGCCATCGGTCCGAAGACCGGGTTCGTACCCGCGTTGTTGATCAGGAAGTCGACGCGGCCGAACGCCTCCATCGTGCGCTCGACGGCGACCGCCTGGTGCGCCTCGTCGTGGGCCTTGCCGGCGACGCCGATGACCCGGTCGGAGCCGAGCTTCTCGACGGCTTCCTTGAGGGCGTCCTCATTGCGTCCGGTGATGCAGACCCGGTCACCGCGGGCGACCAGCGCCTCGGCGATGCCGTATCCGATGCCACGGCTCGCGCCCGTGACGAGCGCGGCCTTCCCGCTGTCCTGCACAGCCATGATCCCTGCCTTCCAGCTTCCGGGTCAGTTGAGCGGGCCGCCGGCGACGTACATGACCTGCCCGGAGACGAAGCCCGCGGCGTCGCCCGTGAAGAAGGCGATGGCGTTGGCGATGTCCTCGGGGCGGCCGACGCGCTGGACCGGGATCTGGGTGGCGGCCGCGGCCTGGAACTCCTCGAAGCCCATGCCGACGCGGTCCGCGGTGGCCTTCGTCATCTCGGTGACGATGAAGCCGGGGGCGACGGAGTTGGCGGTGACGCCGAACTTGCCGAGCTCCTTGGCGAGGGTCTTGGTGAAGCCTTGGAGACCGGCCTTGGCGGCGGCGTAGTTGACCTGGCCGCGGTTGCCGAGCGCGGAGGACGAGGAGAGGTTGACGATGCGGCCGAAGCCCGCGTCCACCATGTGCTTCTGGCAGGCCTTGGACATCAGGAAGGCGCCGCGCAGGTGCACGTTCATGACCGTGTCCCAGTCGCTCGCGCTCATCTTGAAGAGGAGGTTGTCGCGGAGCACGCCGGCGTTGTTGACGAGGATCGTCGGCCCGCCGAGCTCCTCGGCGATGCGGGCGACGGCGGCCTCGACCTGGGCCTCGTCGGACACGTCGCAGCCGACGGCGATCGCCCTGCCACCGGCCGCGGTGATCTGCGCGACGGTGTCCTTGCAGGCGGCCTCGTCGAGGTCGATGACGGCCACGGCGCGGCCCTCGGCGGCAAGCCGTACGGCGGTCGCGGCGCCGATGCCTCGCGCTGCACCGGTCACGACAGCGACGCGCTGCTCAGTGGTGGACATGCTGGTTCTCCTCGCCCTTGGGATGCGGCTCTACGGATGTGGCTGTACGGATGTGGCTGTACAGGTGTGGCTCTACGGGGTGCGGCTCCACGGTACGCCCCGATGGTGAGCGACCGCTTAGTACCTTCAGCTGGACGAGACGCTAGAAGCCCTGGCACCGGGTGTCAACGGCAACCAGGAGAGCCGTGCCGCTTTACCTCACCAACAGGTCGAGGAGACGGTTCACCTCGGCCTCGGGATCCGCCGTCAGGCCGGTGTGCACGGGGCCCGGCTGGACCACCGTGGAGCGGGGCGCGATGAGCCAGCGGAAACGCCGTCCCGCGTCGTCGCTCTCGGCCTGCCCCGCGGCCGCGCCGCCCCGGCAGATCCGCTCGACGGCGCCGAGCGAGGCCCGGATGCCGGCCACGTCCGCCGCCGGGTCCAGGGCGAGGAGCTTGGCCTCGTCCAGGTGGGTGCGGGCGGCCACGAAGGACTTGGCGCGGCAGTAGACCAGGACTCCCGCGTTGAACTGCTCGCCGCGCTCCACACGCGGCACGACGCGCACCAGCGCGTACTCGAAGACGTCCCGTGCGGGCGCGGTCTGCCCGTCGGGGACGGGCGCGTTCTGTTCGGTCACTTGGTGGCGCCCTTCGGCTTCGGCTCGGTCAACGGCAGGGTGATCCGCTCGTGGATGGTCCCGGCACGCGGCAGCAGAGCGGCCACGTACGCCCGCCGGACGTCGTCGGCGCTGTCGAAGCCCGGCTCGTCCGCCAGCCACTCCTCGGGCACCTGGGCCACGACGTCGGTGAGCAGTTCCTGGGTGACGAGGGGGGCGAGTTCGGCGGCGGCCGCCGCCACGTCGGGCCCGTAGGGGGCGAGGACGTGGTCCGAGGCGTCGTACGGCTTGGCGGCGGCGGTCTCCGCGGTGCGCCAGTTGTGGTGCCAGATCATGCTGGCCCCGTGGTCGATGAGCCACAGATCGCCCTGCCACAGGAGCAGGTTCGGATTGCGCCAGGAGCGGTCCACGTTGTTGATCAGGGCGTCGAACCAGACGACGCGGCCCGCCTCGGCCGGGTCAACGTGGTGAGCGAGCGGGTCGAAGCCGAGGGCGCCCGACAGGAATTCCATGCCGAGGTTGAGCCCGCCGCTCGCCTTGAGCAGTGCCTGCACCCGCTCGTCGGGTTCGCCGAGGCCGAGGACCGGGTCGAGCCGGATCCCGACGAGCCGCGGCATCCGAAGACCGAGCCTGCGGGCGAGCTCACCGCAGATCACCTCGGCGACGAGCGTCTTGCGCCCCTGCCCCGCGCCGGTGAACTTGATGACGTA
This sequence comes from Streptomyces sp. NPDC018029, assembly GCF_044327655.1. NCBI lineage: Bacteria > Bacillati > Actinomycetota > Actinomycetes > Kitasatosporales > Streptomycetaceae > Streptomyces > Streptomyces sp. NPDC018029. Next base: position 119,438 of record NZ_JBIRFV010000017.1, read on the forward strand.
CGTTCCGTAGGTGCCGTGGTCGTCGGCCTCGACGACCCCGGGCAGCGAGCCACCCTCCCGTAGGGGCGTGACATAGCGGACCGCGGTGACTTCGCTGAGCATTGCCCCAGGTTACTGCCGGTCCGACGCTGTTCGATCACGTGGCCCGCTCTCTACAGTGCCCGCCATGGACTCCCTTGACCTTCCTCGGCAGTTCGCGCGCACGCGCCGCTTCTCGCTGGGTGTGCCACACGGCTTCACGGTCTCGCCGGACGGTGAACGGGTGCTGTTCGTGCGCTCCACCGCCGGCAACGATCCGGTGGGCAGGCTGTGGGTGTACGAGGACGGGGCCGAGCGCATGCTGGTCGATCCGTTGGCGTTGGGCGAGGCGGGACCGGTGCCGGAGGCGGAACGGATCCGCAGGGAGCGGGCGCGGGAAGCATCACAAGGAGTGGTGACTTTCGCGATCGACCACCACGCGCGCGTGGCCGCTGTCGCGCTGGGCGGCGCGCTCTGGGTGGTGGAGACGGACGGCGGCGCACCGCGCCGGATCCGCACGGCGGGACCGGTGGTCGACCCGCGCCCGTCGCCCGACGGGAACGTCGTCGCGTACGTCTCCGGAGGCGCCCTGCACGTCGTCGGCGTCGACGGCACGGGCGACCGGGCGCTCGCGGAGCCCGAGGGCGACGACGTCACGTACGGTCTCGCCGATCACGTCGCCGCCGAGTCGATGGGCAGGCAGCGCGGATTCTGGTGGTCTCCGGAGAGCGACGCGCTGATCGTCGCGCGCGTGGACGCCTCGCGGGTGCGACGCTGGTGGCTGTCCGACCCGGCAAGGCCCGACCTGCCGCCCCGCGCGGTCCGCTATCCGGCGGCAGGAACCGCCAACGCCGAAACGTCCCTGCACATCCTGCGTGTGGACGGGACACACGTCACGGTGCGCACCCCGGAACGCGTCTCGGAGCACCACTCCTACGGAGAGTGGACGGACGGCGTCTTCGAGTACGTTCCCACGGTGTGCTGGGACGCCGAGGGCCCGCTGATGACCCTGCAGACCCGCGACCAGCGTTCCCTGTACGTGCTGGAGGTGGACCCGGCGACCGGCGGTGCGGAGATGGTCGGGCACCGACGCGACCCCGCCTGGCTGGAGTTGATGCCGGGCGTACCGCTGCGCCTGGCGAGCGGGCGGGTCGTGGCGCACTGGAACGTGCGCGGCGGCACGCGGGGCCTGCGGGTCGGCAACACCAGGACGCCGAGCGGTCTCCAGGTGCGCGAGGTACTGGGCGGCGTCGACGACCGGGTGTGGTTCACCGCCTCGTACGAGCCCACGGAGGTGCACGTCTGGTCGTTCGACCACCAGGACGACGAGCCCGACCCCGAGCGCCGTACCGGCACCCTGCGGCGGATCAGCGAGGGACCAGGCGTGCACACCGCGGCCGTCGGCGGCGACACCGTGGTCCTCGACAGCAGGACGCCCGAGGGACAGACGGTGACGGTGCTGCGCGACGGCGTACCGGTCGGGCGGATCGCGGTGTTCGCCGAGGAGCCGGTGGTGGTGCCCCGGCCCCGCCATCTCACCCTCGGGAAGCGGGAGCTGCGCAGCGCGCTGTACCTGCCGTCCTGGCACGAACCGGGTGCCGCGAAGCTGCCTGTCCTGCTCTGCCCTTACGCGGGTCCAGGAATCCAACTCGTGGTCCACGCGCGCGCGTGGTGGACGATCGTGGCGCAGTGGTTCGCCGAGCAGGGGTACGCGGTGCTGATCACGGACGGGCGCGGCACGCCCGGCCGTGGCGACGTGTGGGAGAAGGCCGTGCACGGCGACCAGCTGACGCCGGTGCTGGAGGACCAGGTGGACGCGCTGCACGCCGCCGCCGAGCGCTTCCCCGACCTCAACCTGGAGCGTGTGGGCATCCGGGGCTGGTCCTTCGGCGGCTATCTCGCGGCGGGCGCGGTGCTGCACCGGCCCGACGTCTTCCACGCGGCGGTGGCGGGTGCCGCGCCGACGGACCTGCGGTTGTACGACACGCACTGGAAGGAGCGCTATCTCGGCCATCCCGACGTCCTGCCCGACCAGTACGAGCGCTGTTCGCTGGTCGCGCACGCGCACCGTCTGGAGCGGCCGCTGATGCTGGTGCACGGGCTCGCGGACGACAACGTCCTCCCTGTGCACATGCTGCGCTTCTCCGCGGCGCTGCTGGCCGCAGGCCGCCCGCACACCGTGCTGCCGCTGCCCGGCGCGGGCCACCTGGTCTCCCAGGACGAGGTGGCGGCGAACCTGCTGCGGCTCGAACTCGATTTCCTGGGGAAATCCTTGAGCGTTTGAACACGGGGGGCCATGGCTCCGTACCACCGGACATGACGACTTCACTTCCGGGCACGACGGCTTCCGAAGAGACCGTCTCCGCTCCCTGCCGCCGCACGGTCATGGCCACCATCGGGGCCGCGGGCATCGCCGCCGCCCTCACCGCATGCGGGTCCAGTGACGACAAGAGCTCCTCCGAACCGGCGGGCGCGCAGGAGCCGGAAGGCGGTGAGGACGGTGGCGCGGGCGGCGCCGTGCTGGCCAAGACGTCGGACATCCCCGTGGGCGGCGGCAAGATCTTCAAGGACGAGCAGATCGTGGTCACCCAGCCCACCAAGGGCGAGTTCAAGGCGTTCTCCAACCGCTGCACCCACAAGCAGTGTCCGGTGACGAGCGTCGAGGGCGGCACCGTCAACTGCCCGTGCCACGGCAGCAAGTTCGACATCGCGGACGGCAGCGTGCGGGGCGGTCCTGCGCCCAAGCCCCTGCCGGCGGCCGAGATCACCGTGGCGGGCGGCTCGATCAGGCTGGTCTAGCCGGCGCGGCCCGGCCGCTTCCAGGCGCCGAGCACGTCCTGCGTGGTGGTGACGGTGGCGACGAGCGCGAGGGTGTGGCGGATCATGGCGGGTGTGTAGTCGGCGGGGACTCCGGCGATGGCGTCGGCGGGTACGACGGCGGTGTAGCCGAGATTCACGGCGTCGAACACGGCGTTCGGTATCGCGACGTTGGCCGAGACGCCGGTGACCAGCAGGGTGCGGCAGCCGATGTTGCGCAGCAGTGGGTCCACGTCGGTGCCCGCGATCGGTGACAGGCCGTGCAGGCGTCGTACGACGAAGTCCTCGTCGGCCACTTCGATCGGCGGCGCGATCCGTACGGCGGCGGTGCCCGAGAGCTGCTGTACGGGCAGCCGCTCGGCGGCCCGGAACAGCCGGGCGTTGTGGCTGGCCCCGCGCCCGTCGGGCCGCCGTTCGGCGACCGCGTGCAGGACCTGCACCCCGCTCTGGTGCGCCGCGGACACCAGCCGGGCGACATTGGCGAGGGCGCCCGACTTGCGTGCCTCCGCGGCCAGTTCGGGCAGGGCGCTCTCGGTGCCGACGACGCCCTGCTGGCACTCGACGGTCAGCAGGGCCGTGGTGGCGGGGTCGAGGAGTTCCCTCAGCTGTTCGTACGACGGCATGGCTTCCCCTTGTCGCGGACGTCCGGGACGCCGGCGTCGGCCGGGTGTCGGCCCCCTGGGCCCGGAATCCGCGCGAGGCTAACGGCCATTGCGTCACGAAGGAAGAGCCCTCATTCTTTCCTGACGGAAAGTCAGGCTTCCGTCCCATCTACGAACATCCTGAGCTGGAGGACACATGGCCGTCACGCAGCGCCGGGGCCGCAGGATCATGATGACGCCGGACGAACTCGACACGTTCCTCGCCACGGAACGCACGTGCCGGGTGGCGACCGTGTCCCAGGACGGCGCCCCGCACGCCAGCACGCTCTGGTTCGCCTGGGACGGCACGTCGCTGTGGCTGTACTCGATCACCCGGAGCAAGCGCTGGGCCGACCTGCGCAAGGATCCGCGGATCGCCGTGGTGGTCGACGCCGGAGAGGCGTACGGCGAGCTGCGCGGTGTGGAGCTGTCGGGGACGGTGGACTTCGTCGGCGAGTGCCCGCGCAAGGGCGATCCGTGCCCCGAACTCGATGCGCCCGAGCGCCTTTTCGCCCAGAAGATCTTCGGCATGTCCGAGATGCCGCATGACGGCCGCCACGCCTGGGCGCGTCTGACACCGGACGCCGTGGCCTCCTGGGACTTCCGCAAACTGGCCGCGCCCGGCCGGGCGGGAACCCACTGAACCAGCCCGCCCCCTGCCCCGTTCCGAAGCTCCCCTGCCCCTTTCCGAAGCTCCCCCTGCCGAAGGACGCCACCCGAGCCACCTACCGGAGCCCGGCCCCCGCCGCCCTCAGCGCCTCCGCCGCCGCCCTGATCGACGGGCGGCGGTCCGCGTCCGCCCGCCACACCACGTACACATGCCGCCGCACCCGCTGCCGCACCGGGACCGCGCGTACTCCCGTCGGCATCGGGTCCCGGCCCAACTGCGGTGCCACGCACACCCCGAGGCCGGCCGCGACCAGCGCGAGCTGCGTGTGGTGCTCCTCGGCGCGGTGCGCGATGCGCGGCTCGACGCCCTTGCCGCGCAGCGTGAACATCAGCCACTCGTGGCAGAACTCGCCCTCCGCCCAGGTGATCCACTCGTCGTTCGCGAACTCCTCCAAGTCCACCTCGGTGCGGTCCGCGAGAGGATGCGCCGCGGGCATCGCGATGTCGGCGGGGTCGTCGAGGAGAGGCACCTTGACCAGGCCGTCAGGGACGGGCAGCGGTTTGTTGTACCAGTCGAGGACGACCGCCATGTCGATGTCGCCCCGCACCACGGCCGCGACGGCCGGCGTCGGCTCCATCTCCTGGCAGGCCACCCGCAGCCCGGGGTGGTCGGCGCGGAGCGCGGACAGAGTCGCGGGCAGCAGGCCGCGCATGGCCGTGGGGAACGCGGAGATCCGCAGCTCGCCGACAGCCTTGCCGCGCTGTTCCTCCAGGTCGGCCTGGGCGAGCTCGACCTGCGAGAGGATCCGCGCGGCGTGCTCGGCGAGCAGCCGCCCGGCGTCGGTCAGGCGCACCCCCCTGCCGTTCTTGGCGAGGAGCTGCTGACCCACCTCGCGCTCCAGCTTCGTCATCTGCTGCGAGACCGCCGACGTCGTGACGTGCAGCCCCGCGGCCGCCCCGCTGACGGAGCCGTGCCGGGCGAGGGCATCGAGCGTGCGCAGCCGCTCCAGGTTCAACATGTAAGCGATGCTACGCGATACACCGCACGAAATCTCGCTTGTGCTACGAGATCGTCGGGTCCATCGTGAGACGCATGAGCACCGCGCCCCCGCCGCCCCGGTCGGACACCGTCCCCTACGCCCCCTCCGTCCCCGCCGCCTCGGCAGTCAGACCGGCAGTCACCCCTCCCGGCACGCCGACGCGCGCCGCCCTCGACTGGCGCATCCGCTTCGGTGTCCTCTCGCTCATCTGGGGCTTCAGCTTTCTGCTGATCAAGGTGGGGACGGACGGGTACGCCCCGTTCCAAGTGACCCTGGGCAGGCTGGCGTTCGGCACGGCCGTGGTCGCCGCCGTGCTCGTGGTGAAGCGGGAGCGGCTGCCGCGCGGGGCGCGGACCTGGCTGCACCTGACGGTGGCGGCCCTCCTGCTCAACGCCCTGCCGTTCTCCCTCTTCGCGTACGCGGAGCTGACGATCCCGTCGACGCTCGCGGGGATCTGCAACGCGACGTCACCGCTGTGGGGCATGGCCCTCTCGCTGGTCGCGCTCTCCGAGGACCGGCCGACCCGGCGCCGCGTCGCGGGCCTCGGCCTCGGCTTCTTCGGTGTGCTCACCGTGCTCGGCGCGTGGCAGGGCTTCAGCGGACTCGATCTCGGCGGCACCCTGATGGCGCTGCTCGCCTCGCTCAGCTACCCGATCGGCTGGATCTACGTACGCCGCACACTGGCCGGGTCCGGGCACTCGAACCTCTCCCTCTCCGGCGCCCAGTTGCTCGTCGCGACGGCCGAACTGGCCATAGTGACCCCGCTGTTCACCTCGCTGCCGACCCACTTCCCCGTCGTACCGCTGCTCGCCGTCGTGGCACTCGGTGCCCTCGGTACCGGGCTCGCGTTCCTGCTGCAGTACGCGCTGGTCGCCGAGGTCGGCCCGACGACCGCCCAGATGGTCACGTACTTCATCCCGGTCATCGCGACCGCCGCCGGCGTCGTGGTGCTCGGGGAGTCCCTGAGCTGGTCGACGCCCGTCGGCGCGGTGATCGTCCTGGCGGGCGCCGCGCTCACCCAGTCCGGGCCGCGCCCGCGGTCCCGGCCGTTGCGCGAAGGCGCCAGGCCGTGCACGAAGGCGCCCGGAAGTGCGTCCGCCACGTCAGTCGTAGCGACCCCAGAAGTGTGCCCGTCCCGTCAGTCGTAACGCCGGACAGGAGCGGGCCCGGTGGCCGCGGCGACGGCGTCCGCCACCGCCACGATGTCCTCGTCGTCGAGCGCCGCCACGGTGATCCGCACCGCGGGCGGCGTGTTCAGCCGGAATCTCGCCCCCGGAGCCACGGCCCACCCCGCGTGCAGCAGCCGCGCGACCGCCCCGGTCTCGTCGGGCACCGGCACCCACGCGTTCATGCCGCTGCGTCCGTACGCGGCCGCGCCCCGCTCGGCGAGCGCCGCGATGAGGGCCTCCCGGCGCCGGTCGTAGGAGGCCGCCACCGTGCGGGGGTCGACCGCGCCCTCGGCCCAGAGCCGGGCGACAGCGCGCTGCAGCAGTCGGCTCACCCAGCCGGGACCGAGCCGCTGGCGCCCCTGCACCCGGTCCACCGTCACGGAGTCACCGGTGAGCACGGCGAGCCGCAGATCGGGGCCGTACGCCTTGGCGGTGGAGCGGGTCAGGGCCCAGCTGCGGGTCGCCCCGGCCAGCGGGTGCAGTGGCAGGTCGACGATGCCGTGGCCGTGGTCATCCTCGATGAGCAGAACGTCCTCGTGCGCGGCGAACACGTCCCGCAGGGCACGCGCGCGTGGAGCGGTGACGGCGGCACCGGTCGGATTCTGCGCCCGGTCCGTCACGATGGCCGCCCGCGCGCCGGACGCCAGCGCCCGCTCCACGTCGGCGGGCAGCGGACCCTCGTCGTCCACACCCACCGGGACCGCGCGAAGCCCCAGGGCGGAGACGAGATCCAGCAGGCTGCCCCACCCCGGGTCCTCCACGGCGACCCCGTCGCCGGGCTTGAGGTGGGCGGCGAGCACGCGCTCGATGGCGTCGAGCGATCCGGAGGTGACGGCGAGGGGGCCACGGGGCACGCCGTCGGCGTCGAAGGCCACGCGCGCGTGCCGTTCGAGCTCCGGGTCCACCGCGCCCTCTCCGTAGAGGACGGGTCGCTCGTCGCTCTGTGCGGCGGCCGCCGTGAGCGCCTCGGACAGGGCGGGCAGCAGCCTCGGGTCGGGGTTGCCCTTGGAGACGTTGCGCACCCCTGGCGGCGCGTCCACCCGGATCAGTTCGCGTGCGGTGGTGGCGGGCTTCGGACGGATACGGCTGCCGCGCCGCCCCGCCGTCTCGATGACGCCCCGCTCGCGCAGCGTGCGATAGGCGGCCGCGACGGTATTGGGATTCACCCCGAGGTGGGTCGCCAACTCCCGCATGGGCGGCAGCAGTTGCCCCGGTTCGAGGCCGCCGTCGCCCACCGCACGCTCCACGCTGGCCGCGATCTCAGCTGCGCGCCGGCCTTCGATCCGATACTCTCCTAGCACAAAGCAGATTATGCACTAGTGCAATAGTTGTGGCAAGTCGAGAACGCAGCACCGCACAGCGCGACAGAGCAGGGAGAACCATGCAGACGCAGCCGAGCACCACCGACACCCCTTCGCCGGGCGCCGCCTACACACCGACCGACCGCACGATCCCCACCCGCTCACGGGAGCGCGCTTCGTACGACCGCGAGTCGGTGCACGCGATACTCGACGAGGCCTACGTCTGCCATCTCGGCTTCGTCCGCGACGGCGCCCCCGTCGTGCTCCCTACGCTCTACGGAAGGGTGAGCGACCGCCTGTACGTGCACGGCTCGACCGGGTCCCGGCCGCTGCGCATGGCGGGCGCGTCCGCCACGGAGCAGGACCCGGGCCTGCCGGTGTGCCTGACCGTCACCCACGTCGACGGCCTGGTGCTGGCCCGCTCGGCCTTCCACCACTCGATCAACTATCGCTCCGTCGTGGTCCACGGCACGGCCCACCAGGTCACGGACCCGGAGGAGAAGCGGCTCGCGCTGGACGCGCTCGTCGACCACGTCGTGCCGGGCCGGGCGGCCGACTCCCGCCCCGCCGACGCCAAGGAGCTCGCGGCGACCGCCGTGCTCCGCCTCGACCTGAACGAGGTGTCGGCGAAGGCGCGCACCGGCGGCCCGAACGACGAGCCGGAGGACATGGACCTCCCCCACTGGGCCGGCGTGGTCCCGCTCCGCAAGGGCCACGACGCCCTGATCCCCGCCGACGACCTCGCACCGGGCATCGAGGTCCCCGCCTACCTGGCGGGGCTGTGATGCTGATCCACCCCTGGGACGCCCCCCGCACCGACACCGAGTGGCAACAGTGGCTCGCCACCCATGACTTCGGGCAACTCGCCGTGAACGGCCTGCCGGGCGAACCTCCCCACGTCCAGCCGCTCCACTTCACGTACGAAGCCACACACGGCACTCACGGGCGGGTTCTTGGTCACCTGGCGCGCCCGAACCCCGTGTGGCACGCCCTGGAGGCCGACCCGACCGTGCTGCTGAGCGTGGTCGACGACTACGTGTACGTGCCGGGGCCCTGGCAGGCCGCCCCCGACATTCCGGCCGAGCACGGCGTGCCGACCAGCTTCTACGCCGCCGTCCAGCTCCGCTGCACCGCCCGCATCGTCGACGACCCCGAGGAGAAGGCCGACATCCTGAACCGCCAGGTCGGCCACTTCCAGCCGGAGGGCGGTTCCGCGCGGGCGGCGGTGGGCGAGGCTCCGTACGGCCGCATGCTCTCCGGCATCCGCGCGCTCTCCCTCGAAGTGACGGACGTACGGGCGAAGTTCAAGTACGCGAGTCACAAGCCGGACGAAGTGCAGGACCGCATCGCCGCCGGCCTCGCCGAGCGGCAGGGGCCGCGCGACGCGGCCGCCCGCGCGCACCAGGCGCGCCGCCGCGAGACCTGACCCGGCGCGGGACGTGGTCCGGTGCGAGACTTGACCCGGCGCGGGACCGGACCCGGCGCAGGACCGGATCAGGCCCCACGGACGGCGGCGAGGGCGGATGGCGGGGGCGCCTCACGGCAAGCAGATGTCACCGCAAGGCACCCACCCCGCTCCCCCTACACCGGCGCCACCGGCGCCACTTCGCGCCGCTCGGCCACCACGCCCCGCGCCTCCGTGACCGCGAGGCCCGTCACCGCGGCCAGCATCAGCGCCGTACCCAGCACGGTCGCCACCGTCAGCGCCTCACCCAGGAACGCGACCGCGATGATCGCGGCGCCCACCGGTTCGAGCAGCATGATCACGGAGACGGTGGCGGACCGTACGACGGCCGCCCCGGCGAAATACAGCGCGTAGGCGACGGCCGTCGGCACGGCGGCGATGTACAGAAGGCACAGGCCCACGCGCACGGGGTCGGCGGTGTGCGGCACCAGGCCCTCGACCGCGGCGAGCGGCAGCAGGCAGAGCGAGACGACGGCGAACGCCCAGACCGTGGTCTCGGCAGAGTCGGCGCCGCCGTCCCGGCCCCACCAGCGCGTGAGGAGCGTCATGACGGCGTACGCGGCCGCGGAGACGAGCCCCCAGGCGACCCCCGAAGGCCGCACGGTCGCGCCACCGCCGCCGTCGCCACCGAGGACCAGCACGGCGAGGCCCCCGAGGGCGCCGACGACGGCCACGACACCGCCGCGTCCGAGCCGCTCGTTCAGGGTCAGCCGCGCGCCGAGCGCGATGAGGACGGGCCCCGACCCCATGGTGACGACGGTGCCGACCGCGAGGCCGGTCGCCTCGACGGAGGCGAAGTAGGCGGTCTGGAACACCGCGAGAGCCACGCCGGTCACGACGATCCTGCGCACCCGGCGCAGTCGGCGTACCCGGTGCGCTTGGTGCGCCCGACGGCTCAGTGGCTCGGCGGCCGTCCCGTACGCCCCGGCGCGGCGCGGCCGCACGAGACGCGCCGCGAACAGCAGCACGAAGCCACCCACGCACCGCCAGAAGGAAAGGCTGACCGGGCCCATGTCGCCGGCATCGAAGACCAGCGCGGCGGCGGCACCCGCGGTGCCCCACGCGGTTCCGGCGATGATCAGATAGAAGAGGCCTCGTCCGACGGGCAGGCGCCGGACGGCAGGAAGGACAGCGGCGCCCGGGAGTACGGGCGCGCTGGACGTGCTCGACATGTTCGACACGTGAGATCTCCGCAGCAGAGAGGGATGACTGGCTCCGTCTGCGGGCAGCACCGTTCCGCCCGGCCACCGGCTCGGGCGTGTTCCGTCAGTGCCCCGCGCTAAGCGGCGGGGGGCGGAAGAACGAGTGCGTGTGAATACATGATCAGCACCTTAGGACCGGCTCCCGCTGTGCGACAACTCCGTTTCGGATGCCGGGATCTCCCCCGGTACGACGGCGGTGTCGGCCGGGGCGGAGGACTGGGCGATGAACGCGCCCACGAGCACGATCGCGCCACCGACGACCTGCGGCGCCGAGAGGTGCTCGCCCAGGACGACCCAGGCCAGGGCGGTCGCGATGACCGCTTCGAGGCAGGCCACGACGCCCGCCACCTGGGGCGAGAGCCTGCGCACGGACAGGACGCCGGTGACGTAGGCGACGACCGTCGCGATGAGCACGATCCAGGCGAGCAGCGCCCAGGCCGGCACGGCCGAGCCGTCCAGGTCCGCGTCGCCCGCGAGCACCGACCAGTCCATGCCCCACGGCCGCGCGACGACGGTCAGGACCGCGGTGCCGACGAGCAGGCCGTACGCGATGACGCCGAGCGGGTCCGGGGCGTCGTCGCCCGCGTCGCTGCCCTGGTCGGACAGGACGAAGTAGCCGACCTGGCAGCAGGCGGCGCCGAGCGCGAGCAGGAGGCCGACGACGTCGAAGCTCAGCCCCGCCCACACCTCGACGACGCAGGCGAGCCCGCCGACGGCGAGCACCACACCGAGCGCGGCGGCCCGCGTCACCGGCCGCCGCTGCACGAAGCGCACCCAGCCGAGCACGAGCGCGGGCGCAAGGTACTCGATCAGCAGCGCGACGCCCACGGGAATGCGGGAGAGCGCGGCGAAATAGCAGGCCTGGACGCCCGCGACGGCGAGGAGACCGAACCCGGCGAGCAGCGCGGGCCTGCTCCGCAGCAGTCCGCGGTGGCGCCAGGCGACGGGCAGCATCACGAGGGCGGCCCCCGCCACCCGCAGCCACACCACGTGCAGCGGGTCGAGGCCCGCTTCGATCAGCGGTTTCGCCGCGACGCCGGAGCCGCCGAAGGCGACCGCGGAGATCAGGGCGAGACCCAGCCCGAGCCCCCTGCCACCACTCTTTCCATGACTTCCTCGGGAGCCATGGCTTTCCTCTTGAATACCGTCAGACGCTCGCACCGGCACATCATGGCAGCCGACGTCAGGAGCGTCACTCCTTTAGACCCCTGTCTCAATCGGCGGACGCCACGCCGCCCCGCGGTCAGCAGTCGGAGCCCTGGCCTGCGGAGTACCCCTGGCCCGCGACATGCCCCTGCCCGCCGGACGCGTACTGCCTGCATCCCGCCTCGATACGCCGCAGCAGCACCGGGACGTCGACCTTCGCCCGTCCGAGGACCTCGACGGCCCGGCAGTCCGGGTCGGCGACGAGCCCCGCGAGCAGGTCGATGCCGAGGGCCCGGGCCTCCCCGCGCAGCGCGGCACGTTCCAGCGCCATGTCCATCGCGCTGGTGGCGGCCGGCGACCAGCCGGTCTCCTTCACCGGCGTCACCACGGGCACGGCACCGGAGTCCTCGACGGTGCCCTGCCATTGCAGGCCGTAGCCGATGCTGCGCTGCACGAGATAGCCGAGCACCCGCACGGCCTGCGCGCCGTTCTCGAAAACGGAGCGCACCTCGGGGTCGGTCTCCAGGAGGGAGTGCAGCAGGTGCGCGGTGTCTATCTGCCGATCCCCGTCACGGACGGCGCGACGGCGCGCACCGGCCACCACCGACGCCAGTTCCGCGCTGAGTCCGGAGTCGAGTTCTGCTCGGGTCGGGCCGGGCTCGGCGCCCGGCGGGGTACGGCTTTGCACATCTCCCACCACATCAACCCCCAGGGGCATATGCATCGGCGGCGGGAAGCATCTTGGCGTCCGACACAGGTTGGGCACGCATGCGATGGTTGTCCTCCTTACGGATGAGATCGGCTCGGCCCGCGCGGCGGCGCGCGCGCCGCCTTGCTCCGTGCCGAGCGCGCAACCATGGCGAGGCTTCGCACGTCCAACAATCATGGAGAGCAGGAGCTGGATGGTCGCCCTGCCTGCTGTCGACGGCAGGCAGTACGTCTATCGGGTGTACGCACCCGACAACGCACTGCCCGCCGACCTGTTCTGGGAGGCCTGGCACTGCCACGACGAGGGCCCGTTCCCGAGGGCGTCGGATCTTTTCGACGCGGCGGAGATACGACTGGTGGGCTGACCGGCGGAGATGCAGGAGACGGGCCGACCGGCCGCCCACGCACCCCCGGAAGGTGGCTCAGGGGAATGTGGGCCGGGTCCCCGTCGTGCCGTCCGGCCGTTACGCCGCCCGCCGGCCTCCGCGGCCCGCCGCGCGGGTCCCGATGACGACCGTGGCGTACAGGGTCTCGTCGCTGACCACCCGAGCCGCGAGACCGGCCCGCTCGACGGCGTCGACGGCGGCGGCCACCTGGCCCTCACTCGTCTCGAAGAGCAGGTGCCCGCCGGGCGCCAGCCACGCGGGCGCCGCCTCGGTCACCCGGCGCAGCACGTCGAGTCCGTCCGCGCCGCCGTCGAGCGCCACCCGCGCCTCGTGGACGCGGGCCTCGGCGGGCAGCAGACCGACCTCTTCGGTGGGCACGTAAGGGACGTTGGCGAGGAGGATGCCGACGCGGCCGCGGAGCGTGCCGGGCAGCGGGTCGTAGAGGTCGCCTTCGTAGACCTCGCCCCCGGCTGCGGCGACATTGCGGCGGGCGCAGTGGACCGCGGCCGGGTCGATGTCGGCGGCGTGCAGTTCCACCCGGTCGAGGCCCGCGGCGAGCGCGGCGCCGAGCGCCCCCGAGCCACAGCACAGATCGACGACGACGGCTTCGCGCCCGGCGAGCGCGGCGGCCTGCCCGACGAGGAACTCGGTGCGGCGGCGCGGCACGAAGACGCCCGGGTCCACGGCGACGCGCAGACCGCGGAACTCGGCCCAGCCCACCACGTGTTCGAGAGGCAGACCGCCCGCACGGCGCTCGACCATGTCGGCCACTTCGGCCGGGGTGCGCGCGGTGGAGAGAATCAACTCCGCCTCGTCCTCGGCGAAGACGCAGCCCGCGGCGCGCAGGGCGTCGACGACGGAGGAACGGTGCGATGCGGAGAAAGCTGTGATCGACATGCTGATGTAAACCTTTCGGGATCCCGATGGGGCTCCCTCGGTTCACCTATGCCGGGTGAACCGCGCGGTCGCGAAGGGGGAGCACCCGACCTGCCACTGCGGTAATGGGTCTCACCTCCAAAGCGCGCTGCCTGCGTCTGTCACAGGGCAGGGGAACAGTACCCCACTCCCCCGCACGGCCACATCTGACAGTTCATCAGTATTGAATGTTCCAGACCCTGCGGCTACGTTCCGCGACACCGTAGCTGCGGCCGTCGCAGCGCCCGACGGGAAGAGGGGGCCGCATGGCCGAAGTCAGCGCGGAAGCACGGATGGAGGCGCCCGCCGAGAAGGTCTGGGCCCGGCTCACCGACTTCTCCTCGTACGACGAGTGGAACGCCACGCACACGAGCTTCCCGCAGGGCGGACCGACCACCCTGGAGGTGGGCGGCACTTTCGTGGAGAACATGAAGCTGATGGGCTTCCCCGCCGAGGTCGACTGGACGATCGAAGAGCTGGAGACCGCGCGCACCCTGGCCATCGCGGGCAAGGGCCCGATGGGCGTCAACGTACGCACCCGCTATGCCCTCTCGCCGGACGGACCCGCGACGGTCGTCCGCATCGAAGGGGAGTTCACCGGCGCCGCCGTGTCCCTGATGGCGGGAAAGCTGAAGGACTCGGCGACTGCCGCGCTCAACGAGTCCCTGCGCAAGCTGGACGGACTCGTGACCTGAGGCCGTCACGCGTACGCCGGTCCGCGACTCGAAGCCGGCAGCGCGCGTGCCCGCACAACGAACGAGGCGCCCCACACCATGTGTGCGGGGCGCCTCATCTGTGGTGGGAGCCATCGGCTCCGACCACCTCAGTCCTCATCGGCGAGGATCAGATACATCTTCTTGCGGGCGTCGTTGACGACCGCGAGAGCCTTTTCTCGCTGCTCCTTGCTGCCGGTCTTCCAGACCTGGCCGAACGCCTCCATCAGACCGAAACCGGCCTGCCGGACCTCGTTCAGCGTCTCCCAGTCGACCCCGCGCCCGGCCTCTTCCCACGGCGCCTCGGGGCCCTCCGCGGCGGCCGCGCGGCCGTCGTCGGTGAGCGAGAAGAGCTTCTTCCCGCCCTCGCTCGCACTGCTGATCAGACCCTCGTCCTCCAGCAGCTGCAGGGTCGGGTAGACGGAACCGGGGCTGGGCTTCCACGCCCCGCCGCTGCGCTCGGCGATCTCCTGGATCATCTCGTAGCCGTGCATCGGGCGGTCCTTCAGGAGGGCCAGGATCGACGCGCGCACGTCGCCGCGCCGTGCCCTGCCGCGCGGACCGCCACGACCGCCCCGGCCACCGCCCCAGGGGCCGCCGGGCCCACCGGGCCCGCCGAAACCGGGACCGAACGGACCGAACGCGCCGCGCCGCCCCTCGAAGTCCCCGAGACCCCCGAAGCCGCCGAATCCTCCGCGGCCGAAACCCTCACGACCCTCGGGGCCGCCATGGCGGCCGCGTCCATGACCGCGGCCGTGCTCGTATTCAAAACCATGGGAACGCATGGTGATCACTCCTTGATTGCTTCGATTGCTTGTTGATCAGTCGTGAACCTGTCGCGATGCCTCAACGATATATCGGAAGTAGTCGGTCGGCAACCCCCATGTCCCTCACCGTGCCGCGCGCAGCGTCAGGAGGTACCTGGCGGTCAGCGCGACGGCACGGTCCTCGTCATGCGACAGCTCTTCGAGAGCACGCGACGTCGTGGCGCCCGGGATGTCCGCGAGCGCCTGCGTCAGCCGCCGGCGTGCGGCTGGTTCCGTGGCGCCATGGGTCACGCGGTCGACGAGCCCGGTGGCGATCCGGTCCGCCAGCGCCGGATCGCTCGCCAGCACGCTCAGCGCGTCGGCCGCGTCGACGTCGCTCACCCCGCTGACGTCACCCACCCCAGCGACGCCGCTCCCGCCTCCGCCGTCGCTTTCCGCCCCGCCGACGTGCACCTCACCCCCGACGTACACCTCGCCGCCGATCAGATCGATGAGCGTCGGAATCGCGTCGGCCTCCCCGCGCGCCCCGAGCGCCAGAGCCGCGCACCCGCGGACCACCGGGTCGGGGTGGGCGAGGGCATCCCGCAGCAGTGCGATGGCTGCCTCGCCGTCCCCCAGCGCGGCGACGGCCTGGACGGCGCGCTTGCGCACCGCGGCGACCGGCGAGTCCAACCCCTCCGCCAACAGCGCCAACGCACCACTGCCCCCTGCATCACCACCACCCTCTCCCTCACCACCGCCCTCTCCCTCACCACCGCCCGCACCACTGCCCCCTCCCCCTCCCCCGCCCGATTGCGCCAAAGCCCACCGAAGCGCCCCGGCGACATTCGGGTCCGCCTCGTTCAGCACCGCCTCGACCAGCGCTTCCACCGGCACCGGGGCCTCCTCGACCGACGACAGGGCCGCCCGCTGACGCGCCCCCGCGCTCTTCGACCCCAGCCCCTGGAGCAGAGCGACGACCTGGAGGACGTCCTCCCAGCCCGCGGGCTCCGCGGCACCGATCCGCCGGAGGCGCGTGAGCAGCTCCATCTCACGAGCGATGCGTTCCCGCGTCTGACGGACGAGGTCGTCGACGAGCTCCGCGGGCGTGAAGCCGGGATCGTCGAGCGCGCGCCCGACCTCACGCAAGGACAGCCCCAGCGACCGGAGGCTCTCGATATGGAAGATCCGCCGGATGTCGTCCTCGGAGTACTCCCGGTAGCCGCCGCCGGTGCGCCCCGTCGGCCGCACCAGACCGAGCGAGTCGTAGTGCCTGAGCATGCGGGCGCTCACCCCGGACCGTCGTGCCACATCACCGATCAACACGGACTAAGACTCCTCCTGACCACCCGCGCCGAGGACCACGACGCGCTTGGCCTCCTCGATCGCGAACTCCAATCCGGCCTCCGGGTCGCGCAGCAACCGCTCCGTGGCGATCGCGTGCCGACGTACGCGCGGGTCGGCATCCGTCGCCGCGGCGCGCAGGACCGGCACGATCACCTCGCCGAGCGCGATCAGCGCCCGGCTGAGGCTCAACTGCGTCTCACGCCCGCCGCGCCCGAGCTGCGTCGCCAATACGCCGGCCAGCTCCGCCTCTTCCCCCTCGGGTACGAGCACGACCGCCGCCCGCCAGGCGCTCCGCGCCACCTCGTCGTCGGCGTCGGCCAGCAGGGCCCGGGTGATCGCCGGCCACGCCTGCCGGTCCGCGATCTTGGACAGCGTGTGCAGCGCCTGACTTCGCGCCTGCGCGCCCTCTGTACGCAGCTCATCGACGAGCCGAGGGACCGTTACTCCTGCCGGCTGGCGGGTGAGCGCCCACGTGAGCATTTCCCGCACGTAGAACTCGGGCTCGATCGCGCACCGCTCGACGAGCCGGTCGACGAACCGGGGGTCCGGAGCCGTGCCGACCGCCAGCGCCGCCTGCAGCCGCACCGACGGGTTGCCGTTCTCCAGTCCCCGGACAGCTCGTGCCGTGTCCGTGTCACCCTTCGGCTTCGTGCCCTCTTCCGACATGGTCATGGGGACCACCTCCTCAGCAGAAGTGAAGGCCTTGTCACCGTGTCAAGGTCAAACGAACCCAGCTGGGGTGGGCTGCCAGGGCTGGCCCACACCCCACCCCCCCTAAGGCCAATCACTCCTCAAAACCAGGCCAGCCACCCCGGATTGGCCTTACCGGCGACACTCCGCTGCCCTCTACCGTGATGCCCATGGCTACTTCCGACACCGCATCCCGCGCCCACTCCCACACCCCCCACCGCATCCGCGTGGTCGATGCCTTCACCGACCGCCCCTTCGCCGGCAACCCGGCCGGCGTCCTGCTCCTCGACGCCTTCCCCGACGACACCTGGCTGCAGCACGTGGCCAGGGAGGTCAACCACGCCGAGACCGCCTTCGCCCACCCGCTGCCCGCGGGCGGCGACGCCGACTGGGCGCTCCGCTGGTTCACACCCGCCACCGAAGTCGACCTCTGCGGCCATGCCACTTTGGCCACGGCCCACGTCCTGCACACCACAGGTGTGGCCTCCGGCACCGTCCGCTTCGCCACCCGCAGCGGCGTCCTCACCTCGACCGCGCACGAGGACGGCTCGCTCACCCTCGACTTCCCGACCGCCCCGCTCACCGCGACCGAGCTTCCCGACGGCATCACCGAGGCGCTGGGCGCCGAGCCGCTCGCCGCGTACGACACGGGCCGGAACGTCGGCGACCTGCTGGTCGAGCTCGCCGACGAGAAGACGGTCAGGTCGCTCACCCCCGACCACAAGGCCCTCGTCCGCCACTCCGAGCGCGGCATCATCGCCACCGCCCGGGCCGCGGACCCCTCCGGCGGCTACGACTTCGTCTCCCGCGGCTTCTTCCCGCGCGTCGGCATCGACGAGGACCCGGTGACGGGCAGCGCCCACACCGCCCTCGCCCCCTTCTGGTCCGAGCGGCTCGGCCGCACCGAACTGACCGGGCTTCAGGCCTCGGCCCGCAGCGGCCTGGTCCGTACCCGGCTCCGCGGCGAGCGCACCCTCCTGACCGGCCACGCGGTCACGGTCATCGAGGGCGACCTCTTCGCCTGACGCCGCCCCTACGCCGACACCAGGTGCTGCCTACGAAGGCGTGGGCAGCCACCCCACCTTCCCCGCCAGCAGCGCGTAGCCGACGAACGCGCCGATGTCGAGCAGCGAGTGGGCCACGACCAGCGGCCCGACCCGGCCCCACCTGCGGTAGAGCAGCACGAAGACCACCCCCATCGCGAGGTTCCCGAGGAAGCCGCCGATGCCCTGGTACAGGTGGTACGAGCCCCGCAGCACCGAACTGCCCATCAGCGCGGCCATCGGCGTCCACCCCAATTGGCCGAGCCTGCGCAGCAGGTAGCCGACGATGATGACTTCCTCGAGGACCGCGTTCTGCACCGCGGACAGGACGAGGACGGGGTACTTCCACCACACGTCCGGCAACGCCTCGGGGACGACGGTGAGGTTGAAGCCGAGCCCGCGGGCCGCGAGGTAGAAGGCGATCCCGGTGCTGCCGATCACCGCGGCGATCGCGGCGCCGCGCCCCAGGTCCGGCCAGGGCCTCGTCCGGTCGAAACCGATCGTCCGCAGCGCCGCCTTCTCCCGCAGCAGGAAGTGCGCGACCAGCGCGACCGGCACCAACGCGGTCGTGATGCCGAACAGTTGCCACGCGAGATCGAGCCACGGCCGGCCAGGCGCCGCCGACGCGTTCATCGTGGCCGCCTGGTCCTTCAGGCCGCCCGGTCTGGTGACCGAGCCCACGAAGCTGATCAGCGCGGACACACCGCTGGCCCCGAGCGAGACGGCCAGGACGAGCAGCGTCTCGTCCCGCAGGATCCGCCGCGAAGGTCCGTCCGCCGGAATAGAACCGGCCATCGGCCCCGGCTCCGCTTGCACTTCCGCCTCCAGTTGAGTAATCCCGCCTCATCCCCATCTTCGTCCCGCTAGGGTCTCGAAAGAAGTTACGAAGACCGTGCGCGACAGGCCGAGGGGGACGGACGCCGGTTGTGGGCGTACAGCCCCCTCTTTCCTTGCCACATCGTTCAAGGAGGGGCACCACCGCCATGGGACGTCACAGCTTGCCCGATGAGCGCGGGACGGCAGCGGCCGACCCCCGGCCGCGTGCGCGCGGCCGCGCGGTCGCCATCGCCACGGCGCTCGTCCTCGTGGTCGCGGGCGGCGCGGCGGCGGCGGTCCGCGGCGGACTGCTCTCCTTCGGCGGCGCCTGCGGCGACGACGCGGTACGCCTCGATGTCGTCGCCGCACCCGATGTGACCCCCGCCCTGCGCGAGGCCGCCGACCTCGCCCGCGAGAAGGAGATCACCTCGGACGGGCACTGCATCGACGTGCGGGTCACCGCACGCGACTCGTACCAGGTCGCGGCCGAACTCCGCGCGGGCAAGGGCGATCCGGAGTACGACGTGTGGGTGCCCGACTCCGACGTGTGGGTGCAGCGCGTCGGCCTGGGTGCCAAACAGACCAAGATCGCGCCCGCGGGCAACATAGCCTCCTCCCCCGTCGCCATCGGCATGATCCCGTCCGCCGCCGCATCGCTGGGCTGGCCCGAGAAGACGTACGACTGGCCGCGGTTGACGGCGGCCGCCATGAAGGGCGACAAGCTGCGCCTCGGCGCCGCCGACCCCGCACGCAGCGCGACCGGCCTGCTCGCCCTCGCCAAGCTGGGCGCCTCCGCGAAGAAGCACGGCGGCGAGGAAGGCGACACCCGGGCCGCCGCCATGGCGAAAGCCCTGTCGACCCGCACGACCGACAGCGACGGCCAACTGCTGGACACCTTGGCCCGCGACGACTCGGGAGCCGAGCAGGGAAACCCGCGCCGCAACCAGGCGCTGATCCTCTCCGAGCAGGCCGCGTACGCGCACAACGCCTCGGCGGGCGAGGAGAACAGCCTCGACCTGTTCTACCCAGAGGACGGTTCGCCCCGGCTCGACTACCCGTACACGCTTGTCGAGGACGACCGCATGTCCACCGACACGAGCCGTGCCGCCCTGCGCTTCATGACGATGTTCAGTGACGACGACGGTCGCCGGACCCTGACCGAGCACGGCTTCCGGACCGACCCCGGCCGGCCGTCGGACAAGCTGGTCGCCGCCGCCGGCGGCCGCACCCCGCAGCCCTACGCGGACGAGGCCACGGATCCGCCCTCGGACAAACAGCTCCAGGAGACCCTGGGCATGTGGACGATCACGGTGCAGAGCGCCCGCCTGAGCACGGTCGTCGACGCCTCGGAGTCCATGCGGCAGCTCGTCCCCGGCCGCGGCCAGTCCCGCATGGAGGTCACCAAGGCCGCGCTCCTGCGGGCCCTCGCGGGCTTCACCGACGAGGACGAGATCGGCCTGTGGGAGTTCGCCACCCGCCTCGACGGCAGCCGTGACTACCGCGCACTGCAGCCGACCCGGCGCCTGGGCGAGCGCGAGGGCAGCGTCACCCACCGCGACAAGCTGTCCGCGGCCTTTTCCGCCCTGCAGCCCGTGCCGGGCGGTGCCACCGGTCTGTACGACACGACGCTCGCCGCCTACAAGGAAGCCCGGTCGACGTACGCGCGCGACAAGTTCAACGCCCTCGTGATCCTGACGGACGGCGCCAACCAGGACCCGGGCAGCATCTCGCGCAGCTCCCTCATCGCCCGCCTCGAGGAACTCGCCGATCCCGGGCGGCCGGTGCCGATCATCGCCATCGCCGTCGGCCCGGACGCGGACAAGGACGAGGTCCAGCAGATCGCCGCGGCGACCGGCGGCTCCGGCCACCAGGTGGACGACCCGACGCAGATCCACGCGGTCATCCTCAAGGCGATCATGGAGGCGGGCAGCAACCGGGGCTGACACCCCGTGCCCCTGCCGGTCCGGCGGCCCGGTCAGCTCAGCGGTACCGCCGGTTCCCTCAGCCCCACGGGCCACGTGTGCACCGGCTCACCCTCATGCATCAGCCGGCAGTACCGCTTGGTGGTCGCGGCCAGCGCCTCCTCTCTGGCCAGCCCGCTCTCCAGGGCCTTGTGATACGTCGTCGCCTGCCACGACGCGCCGTTGACCCGCCGCCGGCACCGCTCCTCGATCACCCCGAGGTACAGATCCCGGTCGGCGGCCTCCACGCCCCACGCGTCGAGCCCCGCGGCCGCGAGCGGCAGCAACTCCTCGCGTACGAGCCGGACGGCCGCCACCTCGACGAGTCCGCCGAGCCTGCCGCGCCGCGGCCACTGCAGCGTGGCGTCGATGCCGTGGCGGCACGCGACGTCGAAGTTGTGGGCCGCGGCCTCGAAGGGCAGCCGGGACCACACGGGCCGCGCCTCCTCGGCGAGCGCCCGCACGAGCCCGTAGTAGAAGGCGGCGTTGGCGATGACGTCGGTGATGGTGGGGCCCGCGGGCAGCACCCGGTTCTCCACCCGCAGGTGCGGGACGCCGTCGGCGATGCCGTACACCGGGCGGTTCCAGCGGTACACGGTGCCGTTGTGCAGGACGAGTTCGCCGAGGCGCGGCACACCGCCCGCGTCGAGGACGCCCAGCGGGTCCTCCTCCTCCATCAGAGGCAGCAGCGCGGGGAAGTACCGCAGGTTCTCCTCGAAGAGCTCCAGCGGCCCGGTGATCCACCGCTCACCGAACCAGGTGCGCGGCCGCACGCCCTGGACCTGCAGCTCGGGCGACCGTGTGTCGGTGGACTGCAGGAACAGCGGCGGCCGGGACTCGCGCCACAGTTCACGGCCGAACAGGAACGGCGCGTTGGCGCCGACGGCGACCTGGGCCGCGGCGATCGCCTGCGCCGCGTTCCACACATCGGCGAACCGGCCGGGCGTGACCTGTAGGTGCAACTGCACGGAGGTGCACGCCGCTTCGGGCGCGATCGACGCGGAGGTACAGGTCAGCCGCTCCACACCCTGGATGTCGAGGGTGAAGTGCTCACCGCGCGCCGCCACGATCTGATCGTTCAGGAGGGCGTAGCGGTCGACGTCCGAGAGGTTTGCCGATACCAGGTCGGCGCGGTCCAGCGTCGGCAGAATACCGATCATGACAATGCCGGCGTCGAGCTCGTTCGCTTTCCTGTGGGCGTAGTTGAGGCCGGTGCGCAGCTCTTCGGCGAGCCGGTCGAGAACGCGTCCGCCGAGCCGGTGCGGGGCAATGTTCACTTCCAGATTGAACATTCCGAGTTCCGTCTGGAAATCCCGGCTCGCGATGCGCTCAAGAACCTGCGCATTCAACATCCTCGGCAGCCCGTCGGGCCCGGCGAGATTCAGTTCGATCTCCATGCCCATCAGATTCTTGGGCCGATCGAATCGCTGTTCCTCCAACAAACGCTCCAGCCCCGCCAGGCACTCTCGGAGCTTGCCTCGGAAGTCGTTCCGGTCGGCCAGGTCGAACGTGCCCGCCACGACCTTCTCCCCCATCGAAGCGTCCCTCCTCGATCGGGCAGCCATGGGTCCGGCCGCTGTGTACGAGGGATGATGCCCAGGCAATGTGATCGATAACGCCCCGGGCGGGGCCACCGGCCGGTACGCTCGGCACAGCAGGGGTCCGGCACATTCACCAGGCATGCGGCACGGTGAAGATTCCCTTCCGATGCGCCTGGTCAAAAGCACCGGCAGAAATCGGCCGACCGCGTTTTCGGAGAAATCCGAGGTCATGCGGGTCGATCCCCCTGCGAAATCGGGAGAAAGGCCTCACAAGGACGGCTCATTAAGGCCTTGCCCGCAATATACGGAGCGCCTAGATGAAACACTGCTCGAACACGTCTCGTATAAACTGCGCAATCTAGGCAGAGAGTTGGCGCTCGCGGCACCGGCCCCCGCCCCTCTGGCCCAGAGCTGACAGCGCCGTCACGCACCTGCCCCCGCTCCACTGTGCCTGTCGAATGAGAGAGGCGACCCACCATGCCGCTGCATGTCCCCCCGGCTCCAGCGCCCGCCCTGCGCAGCGTCCTCGCGGCACTCGGTTCCCCCACAGCCGTACGCGAGGCCCGCACGCCGTCCCTGCGTACCGCACAGGGACCGGCGAGCCCCGAACTCCCTCTGCCCGTCCACGTGTTGGACCGCATCACGCCCGAGGGCACCTCGCCCACCCGGCTCGCCGGCTGGCGCTTCCTCATCCGCTGCGGCGAGCGCGCCGTCGCCGCGGCCGACACGATGCTGACTCCGGACGGCTGGGCGTTCTCGCACTTCTTCGAAGGGCCGTACATCGCCTCCACCGAACGGGCCCTGCGGCACGCCGAGGCCATGCCGATGCCCTGCCAGCCGCGGCTGCTCTCCGTGCCCGAGCTCTATATGCTCACGCTCTGGCTGCACCGGGACTGCACGGACGACGGCGCCGAGGGCCCCCTCGCCGCCACCGACCTGCTGGTGCCGCTGGCGCCCGCCCCGCCCGGCATCGCGGCCCACCGCCCGCACCGCGTCGCCGAGCTGCTGCCGATGCTCAACCACCGTCTGACACCGGCACCGCTGCTGAGCTCACCCGCCTGACAGCACCTCTTCCGCTTCCTGTGCCCCGCCGCCCCCGGCCGCGGGGCACAGCGCTGCCCACCCAGGTGGACTAGCCCGGTCAGGCCACCCCGAACCACCCGAAGAGACGGGGAAGTTGGACTGAACCGTCCGGCCGGGTGATACGTCATTAAGCAGTAGGAGCCGCTGCGGCAAAATCCCTGCGGATTGACGCCCGGAGGGCAACACTGGGATCGGACCGACTACAAACGGGGGGCGGTTATGAACACCGCATCGAGCCACAGGACCGACGTCACAGCCATCTCATCGCAGCGAAAGAACCCTTCCATGTGCCAGCACCAACCCGCGTGCCCGACAGCCGACTCAGCCGACCGGGAAGCCGCGCTCCTCATGGCGAGCCACCCGGAGCAGGGCTGGAGCCTGCTGTGCAACGGCGTCCTGCTCTTCGAGGACACCGGTGAGCTGCTGCCGGACGGCCAGATCATTGCCCCGCACCGACCGCTGGGCACCGACCAGGTCATGACAGCCGCCTGAGCACCGACGGCACATCCGCGCGACCGCACCACACCGCAAGTCCGCAGCAGCGCACCACCGCACCACCGAACAGAAGCGGGGCCGGCCCGGAGAGAACTCTCCGAACCGGCCCCACCGCATGCCCGCCCCACTGGGGCGCGTATATCAGTCCTCGTACGCATCCAGCGGCGGGCAGGAGCAGACCAGGTTCCGGTCGCCGTACGCCTGGTCGATACGGCGCACCGGCGGCCAGTACTTGTCCGCGGCGACGACGCCGGCCGGGAAGACGGCCTCCTCGCGGCTGTAGCCGTGCTCCCAGTCACCGCTCAGCGCGGCGGCGGTGTGCGGGGCGTTCCGCAGCGGGTTGTCGTCGGCGGTCCACTCGCCCGAGCCGACCTTCTCGATCTCCCGGCGGATGGCGATCATCGCCTCGCAGAACCGGTCGATCTCGGCCAGGTCCTCGCTCTCGGTCGGCTCGATCATCAGGGTTCCCGCGACCGGGAACGACATGGTGGGCGCGTGGAAGCCGTAGTCGATGAGCCGCTTCGCGATGTCGTCGACGCTGACCCCGGTCGCCTTGCTGAGCGGCCGCAGGTCCACGATGCACTCGTGCGCGACCAGGCCGGCCGGACCGGTGTAGAGCACCGGGTAGTGCGGCTCGAGGCGCTTGGCGATGTAGTTGGCGGAGAGCACCGCGACCTGGGTGGCGCGCTTGAGGCCCTCGCCGCCCATGAGGCGCACGTACGACCAGGAGATCGGCAGGATTCCGGCGGAGCCCCACGGCGCCGCGGAGATCGGACCGACGCCGGTCTCGGGGCCGGCCGCGGGCTGCAGCGGGTGGTTGGGCAGGTACGGCGCGAGGTGCTCGCGCACCCCGACCGGACCCACGCCGGGACCGCCGCCGCCGTGCGGGATGCAGAAGGTCTTGTGCAGGTTCAGGTGCGAGACGTCGCCGCCGAAGTGGCCCGGCTTGGCGAGCCCCACCAGGGCGTTGAGGTTGGCCCCGTCGACGTACACCTGACCGCCGGCCTCGTGCACCTCCGCGCAGATGTCGGTTACGTGCTCCTCGAAGACGCCGTGCGTCGAGGGGTACGTGATCATCAGTACGGCCAGCTCGTCGCGGTGCTTCTCGATCTTGGCGCGCAGGTCCGCTATGTCGACCTCGCCGTCGTCGGCGGTCTTCACGACGACGACCTTCATGCCGGCCATGACGGCGCTCGCGGCGTTCGTGCCGTGGGCGGAGGACGGGATGAGGCAGACGGTGCGCTGCTCGTCGCCGTTGGCCCGGTGGTAGCCGCGGACCGCGAGCAGTCCGGCGAGCTCGCCCTGCGAACCGGCGTTGGGCTGCAGGGAGACCTTGTCGTACCCGGTCACCTCGGCGAGCCGCTCCTCCAGCTCACGGATGAGCGTGAGGTAGCCCTGGGCCTGCTGGGCGGGCGCGAAGGGGTGCAGCTGGCCGAACTCGGGCCAGGTGACGGGCTCCATCTCGGTGGTCGCGTTGAGCTTCATGGTGCAGGAGCCCAGCGGGATCATGCCGCGGTCGAGCGCGTAGTCGCGGTCGGCGAGCTTGCGCAGGTAGCGCAGCATCGACGTCTCGGAGCGGTACTGGTGGAAGACCGGGTGAGTCAGGTAGTCGTCGCCGCGCAGCAGGCCCTCGGGCAGCGTGTCCGCGACGGCGGCGTCGAGCGCCTCGACGTCGGCGTCGACGCCGAAGGCGCCCCACACCGCGCTGAGCTGCCGGCGCGTGGTCGTCTCGTCGCAGGACAGGGAGACGTGGTCGGCGTCGACGAGGTGGATGTTGACGCCGGCCTCGCGGGCGGCGGCCACCAGCTGCTCGGCCTTGCCGGGCGCCCGCACCGTGAGCGTGTCGAAGTAGGCGCCGTGGACGACTTCGTAGCCGCCCCTGGTGAGGCCGGCGGCGAGCAGCGTCGCGTAGCGGTGGGTGCGCCGCGCGATCGCCTTCAGGCCGTCGGGCCCGTGGTACACGGCGTACATTCCGGCCATGACGGCGAGCAGCACCTGAGCGGTACAGATGTTGCTGGTGGCCTTCTCGCGGCGGATGTGCTGCTCACGGGTCTGCAGCGCGAGGCGGTAGGCCTTGTTGCCGTCGGCGTCGACGGAGACGCCGACGAGCCGCCCGGGCAGGCTGCGCGCGAACTTCTCGCGGACCGCCATGTAACCGGCGTGCGGCCCGCCGAAGCCCATCGGCACACCGAAGCGCTGCGTCGTGCCGACGGCAATGTCGGCGCCGAGCTCGCCGGGCGAGGTGAGCAGCGTCAGGGCGAGCAGGTCGGCGGCGACGGTGACGACGGCGCCGAGCTCGTGCGCCTGGTCGATGAGCGGCTTGATGTCGCGGACGGCACCCGAGGCGCCCGGGTACTGGACGAGTACGCCGACGACGCCGCGCTCGGCGACCTCGGCGGGCAGGCCGTCGCTCAGGTCGGTGACGACGACCTCGACACCGGTGGGCTCGGCGCGGGTCTGGATGACGGCGATGGTCTGCGGCAGGGCGTCGGCGTCGACGACGAACACGCCGTCCTTGACCTTGCCCATGCGACGCGAGAGGGCCATGGCCTCGGCGGCGGCGGTGCCCTCGTCGAGCAGCGAGGCTCCGGAGGTGGGCAGGCCGGTCAGCTCGGCGACCATGGTCTGGAAGTTGAGCAGCGCCTCGAGGCGGCCCTGGGAGATCTCGGGCTGGTACGGCGTGTAGGCCGTGTACCAGGCCGGGTTCTCCATCACGTTCCGCAGGATGACCGGCGGCGTGAAGGTGCCGTAGTACCCGAGTCCGATCATGGAGTCGAGGACCTGGTTCCGGTCGGCGAGGGAGCGCAGCTCGGCCAGCACCTCGGCCTCGGAGCGCGCGCCGGGCAGCTTCAGCGCTTCGGCGTTCTTGATCACATCCGGCACCGCGGCGGCCGTCAGCTCGTCGAGCGAGCCGTACCCGACCTGGGCGAGCATCTTCGCCCGCGCTTCCGCATCGGGCCCTATGTGCCGCTGCTCGAAGGGGATGCCCTGCTCAAGCTCCGAGAGCGGGGTGCGATGGGTGGCAGTCATTGCGGAGGCCTCCTGGTCTGCACGACCTGCGAGGGGTACCACGGCGCGGGTACCCGGACGGCCTCCCCCTCTGTCATCTCAACCTGAGAGCTTCACAGACCGGTCCGTTTCGACAGATCTGCTTTCACCGTCGGTGAGGAAGGGTTCCGAACGTGCCCGCCCGACGCCCGCCCTGCTTTCCAGAGTGACCTCGTCCGTGCGGTACGGGTGCCTGAGAGATTCCGGGGAGGATTTGCTCCTTCGGCGCCTCCGGGATCACGTCCCGGAGAGCTCTCCCGCACGGGGTCAGCAGCCAAGCGCCAGCCTACCAGCGAGGACCCCGGCCGTTCCCTCGAGTGGCCACCTGCCCCGAAGTGCTCTTTCGTAGTGACTACGAATGATTAAAGATGAGTTACGCCCGTTTTCGACGAGCCGCGACCAGCTGGAGGGCCCGTGCAGACCGATATCGATCCGCGCAACCTGATCGGCCGCAAGGCGTTCGACCGGAACGGGACCAAGATCGGCACGATCGACGAGGTCTACCTCGACGACGCCACGGGCGCCCCGGAGTGGGCCGCCATACGCACCGGCCTGTTCAGCCGCGACGCCTTCGTCCCGCTGGAGCCGAGCGAGCTGGCCGAGGACGGCACCCTGCACATTCCCTTCGACCGCGCCCTGATCAAGGACGCCCCGGACTTCGGGGTGGGCCGCCACCTCTCCCCCGAGCAGGAGCTCCAGCTCTACCACCACTACGGCCTCGACACGACGCCACCGGGCGCCCCACCGCCCCCGCCCGACCAGGACTTCGGCCGCATCGCCGGCACAGAGGCCCCCTGACCCACTGGCCCGCGGCCCGACCCGGCACCCGGCCTCACCCCGGGCCCTCCACCGCCACCCGAGCTGCCCCCGACGCTCCTTCGAGCCCCGCTTCAGCCACCCTCTCGCCCCGCTGCACCGCTCTGACCAGCGGCAGCGGCTCCGCGGGCGCCAGGTCCGGGTCGTCCGTCCGGAACGTCCGCACCCGCCCCGGTGGCGAGTCCGGCGTCTCGAAGCGCACCGTCACCCGGCCGAGACCGCTCCCCTGCACCCAGCCGTGCCCGTACTCGGCATGCCGCACGTCGTGTCCGGCCGCCCACCGCCGCTCGGCAGGCACCACCGGCTCCTCGGCCCGCTCCCGCTCCGGATCGCCCGCGGCCACCTCCGCGGCCGCTGTCCCGCCGGCTTCCTCCGCCGCCGCCCCTTCGGCACCGGCCAGGGCCGCCTCGGCCGCCTGGGCCTGCGCGAAGAGATCCTCCTGCGTGTAGTCCGCGAGCCCCGTGACGCCCACGCCGAGCAGCCGCACCCCTCCCGTGGTGTCCACGGACTCAAGGAGCCGCGCGGCGGCCTCCCGGACCACTCCCGGGTCGTCCGTGGGCCCGCGCAGCGTCTCGGACCGCGTCAGCGTCGAGAAGTCGAACCGCCGCACCTTGAGCACGATGGTCCGCCCCGAGTGCCCGGCCGCCCGCAGCCGCTGCACACACCGCTCCGCGAGCCGCCCGACCTCCGTCCTGACCCGCACCCGGTCGTGGATGTCCACGTCGTACGTGTCCTCGACGCTGACCGATTTCGTGTCCCGCTCGGCCACCACGGGCCGCTCGTCGTGCGCGAGCGCCATCGCGTACAGCGAGCCGCCGTGGGCCTTCCCCAGCAGTCGTACGAGCTCGTCCTCACCGGCCTCCGCGAGCTCCTCGACCGTCGTGATCCCGGCCCGCCGCAAATGGTCGCCCGTAGCAGGCCCCACCCCGGGCAACGTCCGCACGGACATCGGCCCCAGCAGGGCGCGCTCCGTCCCCGGGGTGATCAGCACGAGACCGTTCGGCTTGGCCTCTTCCGAGGCGATCTTCGCCAGCATCTTGGAGACGGCGAGCCCCACCGACCCGGCGAGCCCCGTCACCGCCCTGATGTCCGCCCGCAGCCGCTCCCCCACGGCCCGGGCCGATTCCGCGTCGTCGGCGACGCCGCCGGCCTCCAGGTCCACGAAGGCCTCGTCCAGGCTGAGCGGCTCCACCAGCGGCGACAGCTCCCGCAGGAGGCCCATCACCTGCTCGCTGATCTCGCGGTACAGCCCGAAGCGCGGCACGAGATACGCGGCGTTCGGCGCCAGTCTGCGCGCCTGCCCCATGGGCATCGCCGAGTGCACTCCGAACCGCCGCGCTTCATAGGAAGCGGTCGCCACGACACCCCGCGGCCCGAGCCCGCCCACGATCACGGCTTTGCCCCGCAGGCTGGGCTTCGCGGCCTGCTCCGCGGACGCGTAGAAGGCATCCATGTCCAGATGCAGGATCGTCGGGGCGCTTCTCACATCTCCGATGCTGCCTTACGCCACTGACAACGCGGCCTCAGACCGCCTTGTTGCGCCGTCTGGCCAGCTCGTCGGCCGGATTGTGCCCGATGAGCGTCTCCCCGGTGTCGATGCGCTCGCCGTGCAGCTGGGACAGCGCGGCCTCGACGTCCCGCCAGACGACCCCCACGGCGATCCCGAAGACCCCCTGCCCGCCCTGGAGCAGCTCGTGGACCTCGCTGGAGGACGTGCACTCATAGACCGTGGCGCCGTCGCTCATCAGCGTCATCCGCTCCAGGTCGCGGAACCCGCGCTCCCGCAGATGCTGCACCGTCGTGCGGATGTTCTGCAGTGAGACCCCGGTGTCGAGGAACCGCTTCACGATCTTCAGGACGACGACGTCGCGGAAGCTGTAGAGCCGCTGCGTACCCGAACCGCCCGCGGCCCGCACGCTGGGCTCGACCAGGCCCGTACGGGCCCAGTAGTCGAGTTGCCGGTAGGTGATGCCCGCGGCCGCGCACGCGGTGGGACCGCGGTAGCCGACCTGTTCGGAATGCTCGGACGTCGTGTCCCCGCTCCCCTGGACCGCCATCGGTCGATTCGGAGAGTGACCGGCCGCGCCGCCGTGGAGCGGGTACGGACCGCCCATCGCCGTACCGTCGCCGCTGCTTCTCACGCCGACCTCCCTCCTTGACCTGCCTTCTCGACGGTAGGCAGTCGCCAGGGGCTCGTCAACGATCGCCACACTCGGCACGCCGAGTGATAATCACCCTGAGAGTGGTTTCCCGTGCCTCGTCGCGGGGAAAGGCTAGCCGAATGGTCCGACGCGGGCCGCCGGAAGCGGCTCACTGGCTGTTGGTGCCGAAGTCCTCGGGCGAGATCTGGTCGAGGAACTCGCGGAACTTCTCCACCTCGTCCTCCTGCTCGTCCGGGATGGCGATGCCGGCGTCGTCCAGGACGCCGTCGCTTCCGAAGATGGGCGTCCCGGTGCGCAGGGCAAGCGCTATGGCGTCGGACGGACGCGCGCTCACCTCGACACCGCTGGCGAAGACCAGCTCCGCGTAGAAGACCCCTTCCCGCAGGTCCGTGATGCGCACTTCGGAGAGCTCCTGGCCCACCGCTTCCAGCACGTCCTTGAACAGGTCGTGGGTCAGCGGCCGTGCGGGTGCCATGCCCTGCTGCGCGAAGGCGATGGCGGTCGCCTCACCTGGTCCGATCCAGATGGGGAGGTACCGGTCGCCTCCCACTTCACGCAGGAGCACGATCGGCTGGTTGGAGGGCATTTCGACCCGGACACCTACGACGTCGAGCTCGTTCACACAGCAACCCTAGGACGTGGCTGGCAGGTTTGGGTAGTCGGGCACCCGTCGAGTACCGGACGGGACCGGGCGAGTCAGGGCAATCTGATGCCCAGCGCCGTCTGCACGAGCGCCGAATGCAGCCGCCCCGTCAGGCTCGCCAGCTCTTTGGCACGCGCCTCGGCATGGGCCCTGGTCTGCGGATTACGATGCCGCCGCAGCGGAGCGACCACCTGGTCGACGAGCCCGGCCTCGCGGTCCGCGGCGGCCTTCATGGCCCGCAGGTGCCGCGGCTCGATTCCGAACCGGCCGAGTTCGACCACGAGTGAGGCGACCGTGACGGCCTCCGCGTCGTACCCGCCGTCCGGCAACGGTGCGACGAGGCCGTACGCCTCCCACTCGGCGAGCTGTACCTCGTCGATCTCGGCGGCGGCCAGCAGCTCGGCACGGCCCACACGGGCCGCCGTCGGCCCCTCGGCCTCGCCGAGGCCCTGGGCGTCGCCGGACTCCCCCTGACGCCCCAGGGACGGCATCGGGGGCCTCTCACCGCGCTCCAGCGCGTCGAGGTGCTCACGGATGACCCTGAGCGGCAGATAGTGGTCCCGCTGCATCCGCAGGACGTGACCGAGCCGCTCGACGTCCTCCGGGCTGAACTTCCGGTATCCGGAAGGGGTGCGCTGGGGCTCGATGAGCCCCTCGGACTCCAGAAACCGGATCTTGGAGATCGTGACCTCGGGAAATTCGGCACGCAGTTCGTTCAGCACGGTGCCGATGCTCATCAGCCGGCGGTCCGCGGCGGCGGTGCCGTTCCCGGCACCGCCCCTCGGTGTTTGAAGCATGGACCTTCCCTGGGGATCCCCCCGGACGGCGTCTGGGGGAGGGTCAGATGCCGACGGCCCGCTGGCTCGCGTAGAAGACCAGTCGGTACTTGCCGATCTGCACCTCGTCGCCGTTCGACAGCGAGACCGAGTCGATCCGCTCCCGATTGACGTACGTGCCGTTGAGGCTGCCCACGTCGGCGACGGTGAAGGAACCGTCCCCGAGGCGACGGAACTCCACGTGGCGACGCGACACCGTCACGTCGTCCAGGAAGATGTCGCTCTGCGGGTGACGCCCCGCCGTGGTCAGCTCGCCGTCGAGCAGGAAACGACTGCCCGAGTTCGGACCGCGGCGCACCACGAGGAGCGCCGAGCCGAGCGGCAGAGCGTCGACGGCCGCCTGCGCCTCCGGAGAGAGCGCGGGAGACGGGTTCGTGCCCGTCGCCTCGGCGTCGTAGGCCTCAAGGCCCGAGATGGAGATCGTCGAGGTCGTCTCCGACGCGCGCTCCGGTGCGGCACCGGCCCGCAGCGGCGCACCGCAGTTGGAGCAGAACCGGCTCGCCTCGGCGTTTCGGTTACCGCACCTCGTACACACCAGCGCCATGGACGGGTCCTCCTGCCGTGGCTGCCCCGCAGGGGCATTCGATGCGTACGGGTCGGAGGTGTACCCTCCACCCGCACTTGAGGTTGAAGGTTCTCCGAAACCTATGCGTCCGGGACCGGCAGGGTCAACAGACGACGCGCCCTGTCCGCCCGAAATGTCACCGCCTGGACCAGCGACCTGATCGCGGAACATCGGGCGCCCCGCGCCCTGCTCCTCGGCATCTCCATGGCGCGGAGCACGGTGCCGGGCAGTGGCCGGATTGCCACTGTCCTGACGTGCGCTCTTGCCGAACAACTTCGCAAACAACTTCACGGGCGATTCCCCTTGACCGAAACAGACCCGCCCGTGGGGCAGGACGAACCCTGATTGCACACACCGGCATTCATCGGTGAGCCAGACATCCTCACAACGTCCGTGGCCACCAAACAGTTTCCACCACGCACCACGCTTCCGGTGCGCCGACCCCCCGCAACCTCATGCCCCCGCCCGACGACCCTCATGCGTCCGCCCCTCACTGGGAGGACGACCGAGCGTAGTCAGGCTGCTTCGCAGGTCGCAAGGCGTCCACGACGATCTTCTCCGAGCGTTCCACGGTGACCGTGGCCTGCTCCTTCTCCAGAGTCTGCACCACGCCTCCCGGGATGTTCAGCGCAGGTTCGAGATCCTGCGGCTTGCCGATCACCTTGAAGAGGTACGGTTCGCCGACCTTGCGGCCGTCCACCCGTACTCCCCCGCCGCCGGCGTCCGACAGATAGGTGTTCGCCACGACGCGTACGTCATTGATCTGGATCGCCTCGGCGCCCGCGGCGCGCAGCTCCTGAATGGCGTCGAGCAGCATGTCCGCCTCGATCGCCCCTTTCCTGTCCTCGATGGTCAGCGTGATGCCGGGCCCCTGGGCCGCCACCGTGCCTGCCAGGATGCCGAGTTGCCGCTCCCGCTCGACCGTCTGCTTGCGCGCCTCCTCGGCCTGGTCCGAACTGTTCTCCAGTCCGGTCCGCTGTTCCTCGAGGCGGCGCTTCTCTTCTTCCAGACGCTCGGTACGGTCATCCAGTTCATCGAGGATGCGTACGAGATCTTCTTGCCTCGCGCCGCGCAGCGCGCTGCTGTCGTTGTTGGACCGCACCTGGATGGCCAGGCCGAGGCCGAGCACGAACAGCAGCAGGGCGACGATGAGTTGGGGCCTGGTCACCCGCGGCGGCCACAGGCCCTTCACCAGCCGCTGACGGCCGGTGAGCTGCGGCTTCCCTACGGGCTCGGCGGGCGCGGGCGTCTCGGGCGCGCTGGGGACCTCGGCGGGGAGTTCCTTGCGCCGGTTGTACTCGGGCCTCTCGTCGGCACTCATCGGCGTCACGCCCTGAAGACGTGCCGGCGGATCGCCGCGGCGTTGGAGAAGATCCGGATGCCGAGGACCACGACGACGCCGGTGGACAACTGGGCGCCGACGCCGAGCTTGTCGCCCAGGAACACGATGAGCGCGGCCACCACCACGTTCGACAGGAACGACACCACGAACACCTTGTCGTCGAAGATGCCGTCGAGCATCGCCCGCAGCCCTCCGAACACGGCGTCGAGAGCCGCGACCACGGCGATCGGAAGGTACGGCTCGACCACCGCCGGTACTTCGGGCCGAACCAACAATCCGGCCACGACTCCCACGACGAGGCCCAGTACGGCGATCACGATGTGCCCTTTCCTGCCTTCGGCTCTGCTGTACGTACGGTCACGCTCGGCGCAGCCGGCAGCCGAAGCTCGTCCGACACGGAGATGCTGGTCCGGATGCCGAAGTTCTCCTGCAGAGCATGCAGGTACTGACCGTCACGGCTGTTCTGGAAACGGGTGCTCAAGCGTTTCCCGTCACCTACCGCGAGCACCGTATACGGCGGCACCAGCGGTCTGTTGTCGACCAGTATCGCGTCACCCGCGGCTCTGATCGCCGACAGTGCGGTGAGCCGCTGGTCGTTGATCGAGATCGCCTCGGCGCCCGACTGCCACAGGCCGTTGACGACACGCTGCATGTCGCGGTCGCGCACCCGTCCGGTGTCGGAGAATCCGGAGCTCTCGCGCGGCCCGCCGCCGCCCTGGTCGGCCTGCTTCTTGTCGTCCACGACGAGCTTGACGCCGGGCCCCTGGGCTTCCGTGGCTCCGGAGAGGAGTCCCAGCAACTCGCCCTGGCTGCCGCCGTGCTGCTTCAGCGCGGCCCGCTGCCGCTCGCCGACGTCGTCGCGGAGTTCGTCCACGTCGTCCTCGAGCCGGTCGGCTCCCGCCGTCGCCTCTTCGACGCGGTCGATGAGCTCTTCGCGCTCCTTGGCCAGCACGGGCGCCTCTATCCGCGCCTGCGCGGCCCCCACGGTGACGACCAGCGCGGCGAGCACGAGCCCGGCCGCGAGCCCGAGTTTGGCCCGCAGCGGGCGAGGGACACCGCTGTTCCCTCTGGCCTGCTTGCGGGCGGCCGCCTCGGCGTATCCCTCGTCCAGGCTGTGGTCCATGACGGTGGTGAGCAGCGACATGGACGCGTCCGGGCGCCGGGGGCGTGAGGGGGTGCTCCGAACGGGGGGCTGCTGCGGCATGCAGCACATCGTCGCACGTCGGGGGCGCTACCTCCGAATGGCCCCACCGACGCGCCGGGCAGCACCCGTTGTGGGTGCTGCCCGGCGCTCGGAAAGGTCAGCGACCCGCGCTGTCCACCACCGCGGACCACTCGTCGAGCAGCGCCTGGGCGGACGCGTCATCGGGCCCTTCGGCCCACAGATGGGTGACGGCCTCGGCCGGGTCGGGCAGCACGAGCACCCACCGTCCGTCGGTCTCCACGACCCGCACACCGTCAGTGGTGTCCACGGACCGCTCGCCGGCCTCCTCCACCACGCGCCTCATCACGAGTCCCTTGACCGCCCACGGCGTCGCGAGGTCGCGCCGCAGTACATGGGCGCGCGGGATACGCGCGTCGATCTGGCTCAGGGTGAGCTGCGTACGCGCCACGAGCCCGATGAGCCGCACGAACGCGGCAGTGCCGTCGAAGACGCCGCTGAACTCGGGGACGATGAACCCGCCCCGCCCGTCACCGCCGAAGATGGTCGAGTCGGCCCGGCCCACCCTCGTCAGGTCGTCGGGCGACGTGGTCGTCCAGTCCACCTGCGTCCCGTGGTACGCGGCGACCTGCTCGGCGATGCGCGTCGTCGTCACCGGCAGCGCCACCCGCCCGCTGCGCCGCTCGGCGGCCACCAGGTCGAGCATCACCAGCAGGGCCCGGTCGTCCTCGACGATCCGGCCCTTCTCGTCGACGAGCGAAAGCCGCTCGCCGACCGGGTCGAACCGCACCCCGAAGGCGGCCCTGGCGGACGCCACGATCTCCCCGAGCCGGACGAGCCCGGCCCTGCGGGACTCGGCGGTCTCCGTGGGTCGCGACTCGTCGAGGCCCGGGTTGATGGTCAGCGCGTCCACCCCGAGCTTGCCGAGGAGGCTCGGCAGCACCAGCCCGGCACTGCCGTTGGACGCGTCGACGACGACCTTGAGTCCGGACTCGGCGACGCCTGTGGTGTCCACGTTCCGCAGCAGCGACCCCGTGTAGGAGTCGAAGACGCTGGACGGGAAGTGCAGGTCGCCGATCTCCCCGGGGAAGGCCCGGCGGTACTCCTGGCGCGCGTAGACCCGGTCCAGCTTCCGCTGGCTGCCCTGCGAGAGGTCCCCGCCCTGTTCGTCGAAGAACATGATGTCGACGGAGTCCGGCACCCCGGGCGTGGTACGGATCATGATGCCGCCGGCGCTGCCTCTGGCCGTCTGCTGCCGCGCGACGGGCAGTGGCACGTTCTCGAGATCTCGTACGTCGATAGCGCTGGCCTGCAACGCCGAGATCACCGCCCGCTTGAGCGCCCGCGCACCTCGTGAGTGGTCACGCGCGGTGGTGACGGTGGACCCCTTCTTCAGGGTCGTCGCGTAGGCACCGGCCAGGCGCACGGCGAGCTCGGGTGTGATCTCGACGTTCAGGATTCCGGAGACGCCACGCGCCCCGAAGAGGTGCGCTTGTCCGCGGGACTCCCAGATGACCGAGGTGTTGACGAAGGCGCCGGCCTCGATGGTCTTGAAGGGATAGACCCTGACGTTGCCCTGGATGATCGATTCTTCGCCGACGAGGCACTCGTCGCCGATGACAGCGCCGTCCTCGATGCGGGCGGCGCGCATGATGTCGGTGTTCTTTCCGACGACGCAGCCCCGCAAGTTGCTGTGCTGCCCGATGTAGACGTTGTCGTGCACGACGGCCTTGTGCAGGAAGGCGCCGCTCTTCACCACGACGTTGGAGCCCACGACGGTGTGCTCGCGGATTTCGACGTCCGCTTCGATCTTGGCGTAGTCCCCGACGTACAACGGTCCGCGCAGGACGGCGTCGGGATGCACCTCCGCACCTTCCGCCACCCAGACCCCGGGAGAG
Source organism: Streptomyces sp. NPDC018029 (assembly GCF_044327655.1). Classification (NCBI taxonomy): domain Bacteria; kingdom Bacillati; phylum Actinomycetota; class Actinomycetes; order Kitasatosporales; family Streptomycetaceae; genus Streptomyces; species Streptomyces sp. NPDC018029. The sequence goes on from NZ_JBIRFV010000017.1 coordinate 155,762, forward strand.
ATCTCGAAGCCGTCCAGCTCGACGTCCACCTTGCCTTCGAGGACGTCGGCCTGCGCCTTGACGTAGCTCTCGTGCGTGCCGACGTCCTCCCAGTAGCCCTCGGCGATGTAGCCGTAGACGGGCTTGCCTTCCTTCATGAGCTGCGGGAAGACATCACCGGACCAGTCGACCGGCACATCGGCCTCGACGTAGTCGAAGACCTCGGGCTCCATGACGTAGATGCCCGTGTTCACCGTGTCGGAGAAGACCTGCCCCCAGGTCGGCTTCTCGAGGAAGCGCTCGACCTTTCCTTCTTCGTCGACGATGGTGATGCCGAATTCCAGCGGATTGGGTACGCGTGTCAGGCAGACGGTGACGAGCGCGCCCTTTTCCTTGTGGAAGGCGATCAGGTCGGTGAGGTCAAAATCGGTCAGAGCGTCACCGGAGATCACGAGGAAGGCGTCGTCCTTCAGCGCTTCCTCGGCGTTCTTCACGCTGCCTGCTGTACCGAGCGGTTTCTCTTCGTTGGCATAGGTGAGCTCCATCCCAAGCTCTTCGCCGTCGCCGAAGTAGTTCTTGACGAGAGACGCCAGGAACTGCACTGTCACTACGGTCTCGGTGAGCCCATGCCTCTTCAGCAGCCGAAGCACATGCTCCATGATCGGCCGGTTGGCCACGGGAAGGAGCGGCTTGGGCATGCTCGAGGTCATGGGGCGAAGGCGTGTGCCCTCACCGCCGGCCATCACGACGGCCTTCATGTCGGAAGCGTCCTCCTCAATAGACGACGATTTAGCCGACCAGCTCACCTGAATGGACCCACACATGTCGGATGCGGGCCCATGGAGCGTCTACAGCCACCGAATCAGTGAGCTCAATCGGCTGGGTTGTCCGCCTTGACAAGTCGGCGGACCTGAACCACATATAGGATCCCTGCCCACCAATACAGCGTTGTACCCCATCCGGCGAACGCCCATCCGAAAATAGCAGCGGGTGTGGCGATCCAGCCACTTGCGTCGCTCAGGAGCAGTAGGGGAAAGGCGTACATCAGGTTGAAGGTGGCGGCCTTGCCCAGGAAGTTCACCTGGGGCGGCGGATAGCCGTGGCGCCTGAGGATCCCGACCATGACCAGCAGGACCAGCTCGCGGAGCAGCAGCGCCGCGGTCAGCCAGAGCGGAAGAATCTCCCGCCAGGTCAGGCCGAGCAGCGTCGAGAGGATGTAGAGCCGATCGGCTGCGGGGTCGAGCAGTCGGCCGAGCTTGCTGATCTGGTTCCAACGGCGTGCGAGCTTGCCGTCGAGGTAGTCGCTGACGCCGCTGAGCGCCAGGACCAGCAGCGCCCAGTGGTCGCTGTTGGGCCCGCCGAACTCGGGCCGGAGGATCAGCCACAGGAAGAGAGGTACGCCGGCGAGGCGCGCCATGCTGAGGATGTTCGGGATGGTGAGGACCCGGTCCGTCTGGACGCGAGTCTCCTGGACCTCCACCCGGGGGCCTCCTGTGGGAAAGAGCCAATGATGCCCCCTGACCTTACCCTCAGTCGCGGCGGGTCGGTGCGGAGGGGTGGCCGGACGCTCAAGGCATCCGGAAAACAAAAAAAGCCGTGGCCCCTGGAATTCAATCCAGGGGCCACGGCTATAAAAGGAGTTCGGCGGCGTCCTACTCTCCCACAGGGTCCCCCCTGCAGTACCATCGGCGCTATGAGGCTTAGCTTCCGGGTTCGGAATGTAACCG
>NZ_JBIRFV010000018.1:0-141209 GCF_044327655.1 Streptomyces sp. NPDC018029
GGCAATACGGAGTGGCCCAAGTGGGAGCAGGTCATGTCGGCCGATCCGGTGGATCCGGCGGAGCTGGCCGAGCTGGCGCGCAATGCGCCGCTGACGCGGCCTCGGCCCGGCCACGCCGACCTCGCGGGGATGCAGAAGTACGGCTTCGATGAGGCGCGGCCCATCCTGGAGCGTGCTTCGGCACGTGAGACGGCGGCCCGGGTCGCCCTCGGCGCGGTGGCGCGTTCGTATTTGAAGGAGACGGCGGGGATCGAGATCGTCTCGCACGTCACGGAGCTGGCGGCGGCGAAGGCGCCCTACGGCGTCTACCCGACGCCGGCTGATGTGGAGAAGCTGGACGCGGATCCGGTGCGGTGTCTGGATGCGGATGCGTCGAAGGCGATGGTCGCGGAGATCGATCAGGCGCACAAGGACGGTGACACCCTGGGGGGTGTGGTTGAGGTGCTTGCGTATGGGGTGCCGGTGGGTCTGGGCTCGCATGTGCACTGGGACCGGCGCCTCGATGCCCGTCTCGCGGCGGCGCTGATGGGTATTCAGGCGATCAAGGGTGTCGAGGTCGGGGACGGGTTCGATCTGGCGCGGGTGCCGGGATCCAAGGCGCACGACGAGATCGTCACCACGGACGAGGGCATCAAGCGCACCTCGGGCCGCTCCGGTGGCACCGAGGGTGGTCTGACCACAGGTGAGCTGCTGCGCGTACGTGCCGCGATGAAGCCCATCGCGACCGTGCCGCGGGCGTTGGCGACGATTGATGTGGCCACGGGTGAGGCGGCGAAGGCGCATCATCAGCGTTCGGATGTGTGTGCGGTGCCGGCTGCCGGGATCGTGGCGGAGGCGATGGTGGCGCTGGTCTTGGCGGACGCGGTGGCGGAGAAGTTCGGTGGCGACAGCGTGCCCGAGACGCGGCGCAATGTGGAGTCGTACCTCGACCACCTCCAGATCCGGTGAGCGGTCCGCAGATCGTCCTCGTCGGTCCGATGGGTGTCGGCAAGACGACGGTCGGTGAGCTGCTGGCCGAGCGGCTGGGTGTCACCTTCCGGGACACCGACGCCGACATCGTCGCCGCCCAGGGGCGGGAGATCTCCGACATCTTCGTCGACGAGGGCGAGCCGTACTTCCGTGGCCTGGAGAAGGCCGCCGTGGCGCGTGCCCTCACGGAACACGACGGCGTCCTCGCCCTCGGCGGCGGCGCGATCCTCGACGAGACGACGCGGGCGCTGCTCGGCGCCCACCCCGTCGTCTATCTCTCGATGGACGTCGAGGAGGCCGTCAAGCGCACCGGCCTCAACCAGGCGCGCCCGCTGCTGGCCGTCAACCCGCGCAAGCAGTGGCGCGAGCTGATGGACGCCCGCCGCCACCTGTACGCCGAAGTCGCCCGCGCGGTCGTCGCCACCGACGGCCGCACCCCCGATGAGGTCGCCCAGGCGGTCCTCGACGCACTGGAGTTGAAGGAAGCATGACGACGGAGCAGACCCCCACCCGTATCCAGGTCGGTGGCACCGCCGGCACGGATCCGTACGAGGTCCTGGTCGGTCGGCAGCTCCTCGGCGAGCTGCCCGGCCTCATCGGTGACCAGGCCAAGCGGGTCGCCGTGATCCACCCCGAAGCCCTCGCCGAGACCGGCGACGCGCTCCGGCAGGACCTCGCCGACCAGGGCTACGAGGCCGTGGCCATCCAGATCCCGAACGCCGAGGAGGCCAAGACGGCTGAGGTCGCGGCGTACTGCTGGAAGGCCCTCGGCCAGTCCGGCTTCACGCGCAGCGACGTCATCGTCGGCGTCGGCGGCGGCGCCTCCACCGACCTCGCCGGGTTCGTGGCCGCGACCTGGCTGCGCGGGGTGCGGTGGATCGCCGTACCGACCACGGTGCTCGGCATGGTGGACGCGGCGGTCGGCGGCAAGACCGGCATCAACACCGCCGAGGGCAAGAACCTGGTGGGCGCCTTCCACCCGCCGGCCGGGGTCCTCTGCGACCTGGCGGCGCTGGACTCGCTCCCCGTGAACGACTACGTCTCCGGGCTCGCGGAGATCATCAAGGCCGGTTTCATCGCCGACCCGGTGATCCTGGAGCTCATCGAGGCGGACCCGCAGGCGGCCCGTACGCCCGCGGGACCGCACACCGCCGAGCTCATCGAGCGCTCCATCAGGGTCAAGGCCGAGGTCGTCTCGGGCGACCTCAAGGAGGCGGGCCTCCGCGAGATCCTCAACTACGGCCACACCCTCGCGCACGCCATCGAGAAGAACGAGCGCTACAAGTGGCGGCACGGCGCCGCGGTCTCCGTCGGCATGCACTTCGCGGCCGAACTCGGCCGTCTGGCGGGCCGTCTGGACGACGCGACGGCTGACCGGCACCGCACGGTCCTCGAATCGGTCGGTCTGCCGCTGACCTACCGTTACGACCAGTGGCCCAAGCTCCTGGAGACCATGAAGGTCGACAAGAAGTCCCGCGGTGACCTGCTGCGCTTCATTGTCCTCGACGGCCTCGGCAAGCCGACCGTCCTGGAGGGCCCCGACCCGGCCGTCCTCCTCGCCGCGTACGGCGAAGTCGGCCAGTAACCGGCTTCCTCCGTGGCCGCCGGAGCTGCCGGATCCGGCCACGGGCACCTCTCGGCCTCCCCGGCCGTTCACACAACGGCGGCCGGGGACGGTACCGTTCGGTAACGGGCGGCCCGGCCGCCGCCCGACCAGCGTCAGTCGCACGAGACGGAGTGGCACCGGATGCAGCACGCAGTGGGATCTCCGCTGCCGCCGCCCCATCAGCCGGGGCACGGACCGGCCACCGGCTGGACGCCGGCCGCACACCACCCGAGCGCTCCGCCCCCCGGAGCGGCGCCGCACAGAGCGGTGCCACCCGCGCCCGGTTTCACGGGCGGCCCCGTCCCGCCGTCCGCCCCGCACTCGCAGGTTGCGCACGCGCCGGGGCAGGCGCCGATGCCGCACGCTCCGGCGGCCCCGCACGCGGCACCCCAGCCCCAGCCCCCGCAGCACGGGCCAGGCCCCGTGCCCCCGCCGCCGGACACCTCGGGGCAGACGGGGCACATACAACTGCCGCCGGGCGGCCCCGTGGCCATGCCGAGCCCTCCGCCGGGCACGGCACAGACCGACACCGGCGGCACGACACTCGCCGTGCTGCTCATCGGGCCCGCGGGCGCGGGTAAGACGAGCGTCGCGAAGTACTGGGCCGAGCACCGCCGTGTGCCCACCGCCCACATCAGCCTCGACGACGTGCGCGAATGGGTGCGCTCGGGCTTCGCCGACCCCCAGTCCGGGTGGAACGACCACTCCGAGGCGCAGTACCGCCTGGCCCGCCGCACCTGCGGCTTCGCCGCGCGGAACTTCCTGGCCAACGGCATCTCCTGCATCCTCGACGACGCGGTCTTCCCCGACCGCCCCGTCGTCGGCCTCGGTGGCTGGAAGCGGCACGTGGGTCCCGGCCTGCTGCCGGTCGTCCTCCTCCCCGGCCTGGAGATCGTCCTGGAGCGGAACGCGGAGCGCAGCGGCAACCGCCGCCTCTCCGACGAGGAAGTGGCCCGCATCCACGGCCGCATGGCGGGTTGGTACGGCTCGGGCCTCCCGATCATCGACAACTCCCAGCTGGACGTCCCCGCCACGGCCCGCGTCCTGGACGACGTCCTGGCCCGCGCGATCACCAGCCCTCCGAAGTGGTAGTCCGGTAGTCCGAACCATCGGTCACAGTTGAGCCACCGAGTCTCCGAACCACCTTCACACGTTCGTCACCGGTACTACGGTCATGCCTCCGCAATGAGCGCGAGGGATATGACATGACCCTTCCGTACGGCACACCGCCCACCCCGCCGCCCGCCTCCCGGCCCGCCCCGAAGTGGGCCCGGAAGCGCTATCTCCTGCCCGCCCTCGCCGTCGCTCTGTTCCTCGGCGTCGGCATAGGCGCGGCCGAGGGTGACACGACCGGTGAGAAGAAGACCGGCGCCGCCTCGGCCGCCACCAGTACGGCGACGGTCACTGCGACCGCGACCGTGACGCCGAAGGCAGCCGCCGAACCCACTCCGACTGTCACCGTCCGGTCCACCAAGACGGTCAGGTCGACCGCGACGGTCACGGCGACCCCGGCAGCCGGCTCGGGAGACGGGCGTTCGGGCGACGGCGGCTCGGGCGACGGCGGCTCCGGGTCCGGTGGAGGCGGCTCCGTGTCCTATGCGAACTGCTCCGAGGCCCGTGCGGCCGGTGCCGCCCCCGTCCGTCGGGGCGAACCCGGCTACGGCAGCCACCTGGACCGGGATGGTGACGGGGTCGGCTGCGACAGCTGAGTGGGCGAGGGGCCCGGGGCGGGGGCGCCGCCCGGTCGGACGCGTCTGCCGGGCCGTGTGGTGGCGGCGCTCATAGGCTCGCCCCATGTCAGAGGTGTACGCGGTCCGCAGGGAGCGGGTTCGGGAGCGGTGTGCCGCCGGTGGCGGCGCGGCGGCGTTGGTCTCGCGGCCCGCCAATGTCCGCTATCTCGCAGGTGCGGCGCCCCACGGCGCCGTCCTCCTCGTCGGCAGGGACGAGGACGTACTGCTGTGCGGGCGTCCGCCCGGTGAGCAGCAGGGCGAGGGGCGGCCCGACGAAGCACTGAAGGTGCAGGTGCTGCCCGCGCCGGGTGCCGACCCGGCTGTCGCCGGAGCCGGTCTCGCGGCCGCCGCGGGCGTCGGGGCGCTGGCCGTCGAGGAGCACCACCTGACCGTCGCCCGGCACCGGGCACTCGGTTCGGTCGCGCCGCGGCTGCGCCTGACGGATCTCGGCACGGCGGTCGAACAGCTGCGCCTGGTCAAGGACGCCGACGAACTCTCCTGCCTGCGGATCGCCGCCGAGATCGCCGACCAGGCGCTGGGGGAGCTCCTTGAGTCCATTCTCGTGGGGCGCACGGAACGCCATCTGGCGCTGGAGCTGGAGCGGCGGCTCGTCGACCACGGCGCTGACGGCCCCGCGTTCCCGACGTCCGTGGCCACCGGCCCGAATTCCGGGAAGGGCGGCCACCGGCCCTCGGACCGGCGGGTGGAGGAGGGCGACTTCCTCTCCGTCTGCCTGGGGGCGAGCTACCGCGGCTACTGCTGCGAGATCGGGCGTACGTTCGTCATCGGTACGTCGCCCGCCGACTGGCAGATCGAGTTGTACGACCTGGTCTTCGCCGCGCAGCGGGCCGGCCGCGAGGCCCTCGTACCCGGTGCCGCCTGCCGTGATGTGGACCGCGCGGCACGCCACGTACTGGACTCCGCGGGCTATGCGGAGGCCCTTGCTCCGCTGACTGGGCATGGTGTGGGGCTCGAAATCGACGAGGACCCTCAATTGGCGCCCGCGGCCATGGGTAAACTGGACGCTTGCGTGCCGGTCACCGTCGAACCGGGGGTTCACCTCCCTGGCCGGGGTGGTGTCCGGATCGATGACACGCTCGTCGTGCGCCCCGAGGCGGACGGCGGACCCGAGCTACTCACCATCACGACCAAGGAACTGCTCGCGCTCTAGCGCGCGTGCCCGACCGGGGTCGTCCACCAGTCAGTCAGTGCAGGAGATTCCGCAACCGTGGCTTCCACGAACGACCTCAAGAACGGCATGGTGCTCAAGCTCGAAGGCGGCCAGCTCTGGTCCGTCGTCGAGTTCCAGCACGTCAAGCCCGGCAAGGGCCCGGCCTTCGTGCGCACCAAGCTCAAGAACGTGCTCTCCGGCAAGGTCGTCGACAAGACGTTCAACGCCGGCGTCAAGGTCGAGACGGCCACTGTCGACAAGCGCGACATGCAGTTCTCCTACATGGACGGCGAGTACTTCGTCTTCATGGACATGGAGACCTACGACCAGCTGCACATCGACAAGAAGGCCGTCGGTGACGCCGCCAACTTCCTGATCGAGGGCTTCACCGCCACGGTCGCGCAGCACGAGGGCGAGGTGCTCTTCGTCGAGCTGCCGGCCGCCGTCGAGCTCGTCATCCAGGAGACCGAGCCGGGCGTCCAGGGCGACCGCTCCACGGGCGGCACCAAGCCCGCGATCCTGGAGACCGGCCACCAGATCAACGTGCCGCTCTTCATCACCACCGGCGAGAAGATCAAGGTCGACACCCGTACCAGCGACTACCTCGGCCGGGTGAACAGCTAACCGTGGCTGCTCGTAACACGGCCCGCAAGCGCGCCTTCCAGATCCTCTTCGAGGCGGACCAGCGCGGTACGGACGTCCTGACGGTCCTCGCGGACTGGGTACGCCACTCGCGGTCCGACACCCGGCAGCCGCCGGTGAGCGAGTACACGATGGAGCTCGTCGAGGGGTACGCGACGCAGCAGCGCCGCATCGACGAACTCATCTCGCAGTACGCCGTCGGATGGACCCTGGACCGCATGCCGGTCGTCGACCGGAACATCGTGCGGCTCGGTGCCTACGAACTCGTATGGGTCGACGGGACGCCGGACGCCGTGGTGATCGACGAGGCGGTCGAGCTCGCCAAGGAGTTCTCCACGGACGAGTCGCCGTCGTTCATCAACGGTCTGCTGGGACGCTTCAAGGACCTGAAGCCGTCCCTGCGCCGCGACGAGTCGTAAGGCGTCGTCGTACGCCAACCGGAGGGCCCGCAGCAATCCGCTGCGGGCCCTCCGGTTTTCTCTGTGAAAACGCTTCGCGAAAACGCGCCAGGAAAACGCTCCGGGGAAAAGCGCTCCGGAGAAAGCGCTCCGGCGGAACAGAAAACCGCCGGGGTGGCCGCGGCCTTTCGGCTGCGGCCACCCCGGCGGCACGTTTCTGCTGATGTGTCGCGCGGCGGTCAGACCTCTTCGTGGGCGACGGCGCGACGCGCGTCCGCGTCCAGGACGCCCCAGCTGATCAGCTGCTCGGTCAGGACCGAGGGCGACTGGTCGTAGATCACGGCGAGGGTGCGCAGGTCGTCCTGGCGGATCGAGAGCACCTTGCCGTTGTAGTCACCGCGCTGGGACTGGATCGTGGCGGCATACCGCTGGAGCGGGCCCGCCTTCTCCTGCGGGACGTGCGCCAGACGCTCCAGGTCGAGGACGAGCTTCGGCGGCGGCTCGGCGGCGCCACCGGGAGCCGTGCCAGGCAGCAGCTCCTGCACCGGGACGCCGTAGAAGTCCGCCAGCTCGGCGAGGCGCTGCACGGTCACGGCACGGTCGCCGCGCTCGTACGACCCCACGACGACCGCCTTCCAGCGTCCCTGGGACTTCTCCTCGACTCCGTGGAGGGAAAGGCCCTGCTGGGTACGGATCGCGCGGAGCTTGGCCCCGAGCTGCTTGGCGTATTCGCTGGACATATAGCTCCCCGGACGCTGCGACATCATGCGGCTCCGCCGCGTGGCTGGTAACTCACTGTGAGGTTACGCAGCGTTACTTGCCTGCGTCAAGCCGAAAGGTCCTTACCGCCCCTTCGGTGGAGGCCGATGACGTGCCGAGTGCCGGGTACTGGTAGCATGACTGGCGCAATTTCGACGTCCTTTAAGGTCCGTCCCGTGAGGCGGAGAAGGAGGTCCGTTTCCATATGGACACGCAGGACACCAAAGACTCCGCTGTCGCCCGGCCCGTGCTCGAAGGGCCCGACATCGCGCGGGTTATGACCCGCATCGCCCACGAGATCGTCGAGCGCGCCAAGGGCGCCGACGACGTGGTCCTCCTCGGCATTCCCACCCGAGGCGTCTTCCTCGGCCGTCGGCTCGCCGAGAAGCTCGAAGAGATCACCGGCCGCACGATCCCGGTCGGCTCCCTCGACATCACCATGTACCGCGACGACCTGCGCATGCATCCGCCGCGCGCGCTGGCCCGCACCGAGATCCCCGGTGAGGGCATCGACGGCCGCCTGGTCGTCCTCGTCGACGACGTGCTCTTCTCCGGCCGCACCATCCGCGCCGCCCTCGACGCGCTGAACGACATCGGCCGCCCCCGCGCGGTGCAGCTCGCCGTCCTCGTCGACCGCGGCCACCGCGAACTGCCCATCCGTGCCGACTACGTGGGCAAGAACCTCCCCACGTCGCTGCGGGAGACGGTCAAGGTGCAGCTCGCCGAGGAGGACGGCCGCGACGCCGTGCTGCTCGGCGCCAAGCCCGCCTCCGCGTAAGACCGGTTTCCTCCCTCACGGGCCACAGGGGCACACCCCTGTGCGCCCGCGCGCCCGCAGACCTCCACACACCGGAGTACACGCAGATGATGCGACACCTCATCTCGGCCGCCGACCTCTCCCGCGACGACGCCGTCCTCATCCTCGACACGGCCGAGGAGATGGCGCGGGTCGCCGACCGGCCGATCAAGAAACTTCCCGCCCTGCGCGGCCGCACCGTGGTCAACCTCTTCTTCGAGGACTCGACCCGGACCCGGATCTCCTTCGAGGCCGCCGAGAAGCGCCTCTCCGCCGACGTCATCAACTTCGCCGCCAAGGGCTCCAGCGTCTCCAAGGGCGAGTCCCTCAAGGACACCGCGCAGACCCTGGAGGCCATGGGCGTCGACGCCGTCGTCATCCGGCACGGCGCGTCCGGCGCGCCCTACCGCCTGGCCACGTCCGGCTGGATCGACGCCGCCGTCATCAACGCCGGCGACGGCACCCACCAGCACCCCACCCAGGCCCTGCTCGACGCCTTCACCATGCGGCGCCGCCTCGTCGGACCCGACGCGGGCCTCGGGCAGGACCTGGCGGGCAAGCACATCACCATCGTCGGCGACGTCCTGCACAGCCGCGTCGCCCGCTCCAACGTCGACCTGCTGCACACCCTCGGCGCCGAGGTCACCCTCGTCGCCCCGCCCACCCTCGTGCCGGTCGGCGTCGAGCAGTGGCCCTGCGACATCAGCTACGACCTGGACAGCGTGCTGCCGAAGTCCGACGCCGTGATGATGCTGCGCGTGCAGCGCGAGCGCATGAACGCCGCGTTCTTCCCCACCGAGCGCGAGTACTCGCGGCGCTACGGCCTGGACGGCGAGCGCATGGCGAAGATGCCCGAGCACGCCATCGTCATGCACCCCGGCCCCATGGTCCGCGGCATGGAGATCACCGCCGAGGTCGCCGACTCCGACCGCTGCACGGTCGTCGAACAGGTCGCCAACGGAGTCTCCATCCGCATGGCCGTCCTCTACCTGCTCCTGGGCGGCAACGAGCCCGCAGTCACCCACACCCGCCCCACCGGTTCCGAGGAGAAGTAAAACCCATGAGCAAGATCCTGATCCGTGGTGCGAAGGTGCTCGGCGGCGAGGCGCAGGACGTCCTGATCGACGGCGAGACCATCGAGGCCGTGGGCACCGGCCTCTCCGCCGAGGACGCGACCGTCGTCGAGGCCGAGGGCAAGGTGCTGCTCCCCGGCCTCGTCGACCTCCACACCCACCTGCGCGAGCCCGGCCGCGAGGACTCCGAGACCGTCCTGACCGGCACCCGCGCCGCCGCCTCGGGCGGCTACACCGCCGTGTTCGCCATGGCCAACACCTTCCCCGTCGCCGACACCGCCGGCGTCGTCGAGCAGGTCTACCGGCTCGGCAAGGAGTCCGGCTACTGCGACGTGCAGCCCATCGGCGCCGTCACCGTCGGCCTCGAGGGCAAGAAGCTCGCCGAGCTCGGCGCCATGCACGAGTCCGCCGCCGGGGTCACCGTCTTCTCCGACGACGGCAAGTGCGTCGACGACGCCGTGATGATGCGCCGCGCCCTGGAGTACGTGAAGGCCTTCGGCGGCGTCGTCGCGCAGCACGCGCAGGAGCCCCGGCTCACCGAGGGCGCCCAGATGAACGAGGGCGTCGTCTCCGCCGAGCTGGGCCTCGGCGGCTGGCCCGCGGTGGCCGAGGAGTCGATCATCGCCCGGGACGTCCTGCTCGCCGAGCACGTCGGATCCCGCGTCCACATCTGCCACCTGTCGACCGCGGGATCCGTCGAGATCGTGCGCTGGGCCAAGTCGCGCGGCATCGACGTCACCGCCGAGGTCACCCCGCACCACCTCCTCCTCACGGATGAGCTGGTGCGCTCCTACAACCCCGTCTACAAGGTCAACCCGCCGCTGCGCACCGAGCGCGACGTCATGGCGCTCCGCGAGGCCCTCGCCGACGGCACCATCGACATCGTCGCCACCGACCACGCCCCGCACCCGCACGAGGACAAGGACTGCGAGTGGGCCGCGGCCGCCATGGGCATGGTCGGCCTGGAGACCGCGCTCTCCGTCGTCCAGCAGACGATGGTCGAGACCGGCCTGCTGACCTGGGAAGCCGTCGCCGACCGGATGTCCTTCAAGCCCGCGCGGATCGGCCGGGCGACCGGCCACGGACGCCCCGTCTCGGCAGGTGAGCCCGCGAACCTCGTCCTGGTCGACGCGGATTACCGTGGGGCAGTGGACCCCGCGGGCTTCGCCTCGCGCAGCCGCAACACTCCCTACGAGGGCCGTGAGCTGCCGGGCCGCGTCACGCACACGTGGCTCCGGGGTCGGGCCACGCTCGACGACGGGAAGCTCACGTGACATCTCTGGGAACACCTCTTCTGGACCTGGCCGCCGAGAAGGAATCGGCGGAGGTGACCGACTGGGCCGCGCGCCTCGGCTGGGTCGTCGGACTCCTGCTCTTCATCGCGCTCGTCTACTGGCTGATGCGCGAGGGCTGGAAGTGGCGCGGCACGCTCCAGGGCGACCTGCCGGAGCTGCCCGACGCGCCGAGCGACCTGGGTCCGGCCAGACTTGAGCTGAGCGGCCGCTACCACGGCTCGACCACGGCAGGGCAGTGGCTCGACCGCATCGTGGCGCACGGCCTGGGCACCCGCAGCCGCGTCGAGCTGACGCTCACCGACGCGGGCCTGGACGTCGTACGCCCCGGCGCGACCGACTTCTTCATCCCGGTCGCACAGCTGCGCGAGGCCCGTCTCGACAAGGGCATCGCGGGCAAGGTCCTCACGGAGGGCGGTCTCCTGATCGTCACCTGGGAACACGGCGGGAAGCTGCTCGACTCCGGCTTCCGCTCGGACCACGCGGCCGAGCACACCGAGTGGGTCGAGGCCATCAGCAACATGATCAACACCAGCACTACGGAAGGCACCGCACGATGACGACCTCCACAAGGGAAACCGGCAAGGTTTCCGCCGTACTCGTCCTGGAGGACGGCCGCGTCTTCCGCGGCCGTGCCTACGGCGCCGTGGGGGAGACCTTCGGCGAAGCGGTGTTCTCCACCGGCATGACCGGCTACCAGGAGACCCTGACCGACCCGTCGTACGACCGCCAGATCGTCGTCGCCACCGCCCCCCAGATCGGCAACACGGGCTGGAACGACGAGGACGACGAGTCGGACCGCATCTGGGTCTCCGGGTACGTGGTCCGCGACCCCGCCCGCATCCCCTCCAACTGGCGCTCCGCGCGCCCCCTCGACGAGGAGCTGGCGCGCCAGGGCGTCGTCGGCATCTCCGGGATCGACACCCGCGCCCTCACCCGCCACCTGCGCGAGCGCGGCTCCATGCGCTCCGGCATCTTCTCCGGCGAGGCGCTGGCACCGGACGCCGAGCTGGCCGCCCGGGTCCAGGCACAGCCCCAGATGAAGGGTGCGAGCCTGTACGAGGAGGTCGCCACCAAGGAGGCCTACGTCGTCCCGGCCGTCGGTGAGAAGAAGTTCACCGTCGCCGCCATCGACCTCGGCATCAAGGGCATGACCCCGCACCGGATGGCCGAGCGTGGCATCGAGGTGCACGTGCTGCCCGCGACCGCCACCGAGGAGGACGTCTACGCCGTCAGCCCCGACGGAGTCTTCTTCTCCAACGGCCCCGGCGACCCCGCCACCGCCGAAGGCCCGGTCGCGCTGATGACCGCCGTCCTCGAGCGCAAGACGCCGCTCTTCGGCATCTGCTTCGGCAACCAGATCCTCGGCCGCGCCCTCGGCTTCGGCACGTACAAGCTGAAGTACGGCCACCGGGGCATCAACCAGCCGGTGCAGGACCGCACCACCGGCAAGGTCGAGGTCACCGCGCACAACCACGGCTTCGCCGTGGACGCGCCGCTCGACAAGGCCAGCGAGACCCCCTTCGGCCGCGCCGAGGTCTCCCACGTCTGCCTCAACGACAACGTCGTGGAAGGCCTCCAGCTGCTCGACCAGCCGGCCTTCTCCGTCCAGTACCACCCCGAAGCGGCTGCCGGCCCGCACGACGCCGCGTACCTCTTCGACCGCTTCGTTTCCCTGATGGAGGGCCAGCGTGCCTAAGCGCACCGATATCCAGTCCGTCCTGGTCATCGGCTCCGGCCCGATCGTCATCGGCCAGGCCGCGGAGTTCGACTACTCCGGAACCCAGGCGTGCCGCGTCCTCAAGGCCGAGGGCCTGCGCGTCATCCTCGTCAACTCCAACCCGGCGACGATCATGACCGACCCGGAGATCGCCGACGCCACGTACGTCGAGCCGATCACCCCCGAGTTCGTCGAGAAGATCATCGCCAAGGAGCGCCCCGACGCCCTCCTGCCGACGCTGGGCGGCCAGACGGCCCTCAACACGGCCATCTCCATGCACGAGCAGGGTGTCCTGGAGAAGTACGGCGTCGAACTCATCGGCGCCAACGTCGAGGCCATCAACAAGGGCGAGGACCGCGACCTCTTCAAGGGCGTCGTCGAAGAGGTCAAGAAGAAGATCGGGCACGGCGAGTCCGCCCGCTCGTACATCTGCCACTCCATGGACGACGTCCTCAAGGGCGTCGACGAGCTCGGCGGCTACCCCGTCGTCGTCCGCCCCTCCTTCACCATGGGCGGCGCCGGTTCCGGCTTCGCGCACGACGAGGAGGAGCTGCGCCGCATCGCCGGGCAGGGCCTCACCCTCTCGCCGACCACCGAGGTGCTCCTGGAGGAGTCCATCCTCGGCTGGAAGGAGTACGAGCTGGAGCTGATGCGCGACAAGAACGACAACGTCGTGGTCGTCTGCTCCATCGAGAACTTCGACCCGATGGGCGTGCACACCGGCGACTCGATCACCGTCGCCCCGTCGATGACGCTCACCGACCGCGAGTACCAGATCCTGCGCGACGTCGGCATCGCGATCATCCGCGAGGTCGGCGTCGACACCGGCGGCTGCAACATCCAGTTCGCGGTGAACCCCGAGGACGGCCGGGTCATCGTCATCGAGATGAACCCCCGCGTCTCGCGGTCCTCCGCGCTCGCGTCCAAGGCCACCGGCTTCCCGATCGCGAAGATCGCCGCCAAGCTGGCCGTCGGCTACACGCTGGACGAGATCCCGAACGACATCACCGAGAAGACGCCGGCGTCCTTCGAGCCGACCCTCGACTACGTCGTCGTCAAGGCCCCGCGTTTCGCCTTCGAGAAGTTCCCGTCGGCGGACTCCACCCTGACGACCACCATGAAGTCGGTCGGCGAGGCCATGGCCATCGGCCGCAACTTCACCGAGGCCCTGCAGAAGGCGCTCCGCTCGCTGGAGAAGAAGGGCTCGCAGTTCACCTTCGTGGGCGAGCCCGGCGACAAGAAGCAGCTCCTCGAAGAGGCCGTGCGCCCCACCGACGGCCGCATCAACTTCGTCATGCAGGCCATCCGCGCGGGCGCCACCCCCGAGGAGGTCTTCGACGCCACGAAGATCGACCCGTGGTTCGTCGACCAGCTCTTCCTCATCAAGGAGCTCGCCGACGAGCTGGCCGCCGCCGAGCGCCTGGACGCCGACCTGCTGGCCGAGGCCAAGCGGCACGGCTTCTCCGACGCCCAGATCGCCGAGATCCGCGGCCTGCGCGAGGACGTCGTCCGCGAGGTGCGCCAGGCACTCGGCGTGCGCCCGGTCTACAAGACGGTCGACACCTGCGCCGCAGAGTTCGCCGCGAAGACGCCGTACTTCTACTCCTCGTACGACGAGGAGAGCGAGGTCGCCCCGCGCGAGAAGCCCGCCGTGATCATCCTCGGCTCGGGCCCGAACCGCATCGGCCAGGGCATCGAGTTCGACTACTCCTGCGTCCACGCCTCCTTCGCGCTCAGCGACGCGGGCTACGAGACCGTGATGGTCAACTGCAACCCCGAGACCGTCTCCACGGACTACGACACCTCCGACCGGCTCTACTTCGAGCCGCTCACCCTGGAGGACGTCCTGGAGATCGTCCACGCCGAGGCGGCGGCCGGGCCGATCGCGGGCGTCATCGTCCAGCTCGGCGGCCAGACCCCGCTGGGCCTTGCCCAGGCACTCAAGGACAACGGCGTGCCGATCGTCGGCACCCCGCCGGAGGCCATCCACGCCGCCGAGGACCGCGGCGCCTTCGGCCGCGTGCTCGCCGAGGCCGGGCTCCCCGCGCCGAAGCACGGCACCGCGACGACGTTCGCGGAGGCGAAGGCCATCGCCGACGAGATCGGCTACCCCGTCCTCGTCCGTCCTTCGTACGTGCTCGGCGGGCGCGGCATGGAGATCGTGTACGACGAGACCCGCCTCTCCGCGTACATCGAGGAGTCGACCGAGATCAGCCCCACGCGGCCGGTGCTCGTCGACCGCTTCCTGGACGACGCCATCGAGATCGACGTGGACGCGCTCTACGACGGCGAGGAGCTCTACCTCGGCGGCGTCATGGAGCACATCGAGGAAGCCGGCATCCACTCCGGCGACTCGGCGTGCGCGCTGCCCCCGATCACGCTCGGCGGCTTCGACATCAAGCGCCTGCGCGCCTCCACGGAGGGCATCGCCAAGGGCGTCGGCGTACGCGGTCTGATCAACATCCAGTTCGCGATGGCCGGGGACATCCTCTACGTCCTGGAGGCCAACCCGCGCGCGTCGCGCACCGTCCCCTTCACCTCGAAGGCGACCGCGGTGCCGCTGGCCAAGGCCGCCGCGCGCATCTCGCTCGGCGCGACCGTCGCCGAGCTGCGCGCCGAGGGCATGCTGCCGGCCGTCGGTGACGGCGGCACGCTCCCCATGGACGCGCCGATCTCCGTCAAGGAGGCCGTCATGCCGTGGTCGCGCTTCCGCGACATCCACGGCCGCGGCGTCGACACCGTCCTCGGCCCGGAGATGCGCTCCACGGGCGAAGTCATGGGCATCGACTCGGTGTTCGGCACCGCGTACGCCAAGTCGCAGGCGGGCGCGTACGGCCCGCTGCCGACCAAGGGCCGCGCGTTCATCTCGGTGGCCAACCGCGACAAGCGCTCGATGATCTTCCCGGCGCGTGAACTGGTCGCGCACGGCTTCGAGTTGCTCGCCACGTCCGGCACGGCCGAGGTGCTCAAGCGCAACGGCCTCAACGCCACGGTGGTGCGCAAGCAGTCCGAGGGCGAGGGCCCGAACGGCGAGAAGACCATCGTCCAGCTCATCCACGACGGCGGCGTCGACCTCATCGTCAACACCCCGTACGGCACCGGCGGCCGCCTCGACGGCTACGAGATCCGCACCGCCGCCGTGGCACGCTCCGTGCCGTGCCTGACCACGGTCCAGGCGCTCGCCGCGGCCGTCCAGGGCATCGACGCGCTGGGCCGCGGGGACGTGGGCGTCCGGTCACTCCAGGAACACGCGGAACACCTGACCGCGACCCGCGACTAGCAGCCCACGAGGGGGACACCGGAGACGGTGTCCCCCTTCTGGTGAGGACCCCCGAGGACTCTCATGTACAAGCTCTTCTTCAACCTCGTCTTCAAGCGCATGGACCCGGAGCGGGCCCACCACCTGGCCTTCCGCTGGATCCGCCTCGCGGCCCGCGTCCCCGTGCTGCGCACCTTCGTCGCGGCCGTCCTCTCGCCGCGCCACAAGGAGCTGCGCACCGAGGCCCTCGGGCTGCGGATGCACGGCCCCTTCGGGCTCGCCGCGGGCTTCGACAAGAACGCCGTCGCGATCGACGGCATGTCGATGCTCGGCTTCGACCACATCGAGATCGGCACGGTCACGGGCGAGCCGCAGCCCGGCAACCCCAAGAAGCGGCTGTTCCGCCTCGTGCAGGACCGCGCGCTGATCAACCGCATGGGCTTCAACAACGAGGGCTCGGCAGCCGTGGCGGCCCGTCTGGCGGCCCGCACGGCGGTCTTCAAGACCGTCGTGGGCGTGAACATCGGCAAGACCAAGGTCGTCCCCGAGGAGGAGGCCGCCGCCGACTACGTGAAGTCGACCGAGCGGCTCGCCCGCCACGCCGACTACCTCGTGGTGAATGTCTCCTCGCCCAACACCCCGGGCCTGCGCAACCTCCAGGCCACCGAGTCGCTGCGGCCCCTCCTGACCGCCGTCCGCGAGGCCGCGGACCGCAGTGTCGAGGGCCGCCGCGTCCCCCTGCTCGTCAAGATCGCGCCGGATCTGGCCGACGAGGACATCGACGCGGTCGCCGACCTCGCCGTCGAGCTCGGCCTGGACGGCATCATCGCCACGAACACCACCATCGCGCGCGAGAGCCTCGGTCTGAAATCCGAACCCGCCCTCTACGGAGAGACCGGCGGCCTCTCGGGCGCGCCGCTGAAGGAGCGCTCCCTGGAGGTCCTGCGCCGCCTCTACGCGCGCGTGGGCGACCGGATCACGCTCGTCGGCGTCGGCGGCATCGAGAACGCCGAGGACGCCTGGCAGCGCATCCTCGCGGGCGCCACCCTGGTCCAGGGCTACAGCGCCTTCATCTACGAAGGGCCCTTCTGGGGCCGCGCGATCCACAAGGGCCTCGCCGCACGCCTGCGGACGAGCCCGTACGCCACCCTCGCCGACGCCGTCGGCGCCGATGTGAGGAAGCCCGAGGTCACCGCATGAGCCCCCTGGAGCCCTTCGGCACGCGCCTGCGCCACGCCATGGACGAGCGCGGCCCCCTGTGCGTCGGCATCGACCCGCACGCCTCCCTGCTGACGGCGTGGGGCCTGAACGACGACATCGCGGGCCTGGAGCGGTTCACGCGGACCGTCGTGGAGGCGCTGGCCGGAACCGTCGCCGTCTTCAAGCCGCAGAGCGCGTTCTTCGAGCGCTTCGGCTCGCGCGGCATCGCCGTCCTGGAGAAGGCGGTCGAGGAGCTGCGGGCGGCCGGTGCCCTGGTCGTCATGGACGCCAAGCGCGGCGACATCGGCTCGACCATGGCCGCGTACGCCGAGACCTTCCTGCGCAAGGACTCGCCGCTCTTCAGCGACGCGCTCACGGTCTCGCCCTACCTCGGGTACGGCTCCCTGAAGCCGGCCGTCGACCTCGCCCGCGAGAACGGCGCCGGGCTCTTCGTGCTCGCCCTCACCTCCAACCCGGAGGGCGCCGAGGTGCAGCACGCGGTGCGCGAGGACGGCCGGACCGTCGCGGCCACCGTCCTCGGGCACCTCGCCGCGGAGAACGCGGGACAGGAGCCCCTGGGGTCCTTCGGGGCGGTCGTCGGGGCGACGCTGGGCGACCTGTCGTCGTACGACCTCGGGATCAACGGTCCGCTGCTCGCCCCCGGCATCGGGGCGCAGGGCGCGACCCCGGCCGATCTTCCCGGCGTCTTCGGCGCCGCCGTGCGCAACGTCGTGCCGAACG
Source organism: Streptomyces sp. NPDC018029 (assembly GCF_044327655.1). Classification (NCBI taxonomy): domain Bacteria; kingdom Bacillati; phylum Actinomycetota; class Actinomycetes; order Kitasatosporales; family Streptomycetaceae; genus Streptomyces; species Streptomyces sp. NPDC018029. The sequence continues at coordinate 17,357 of NZ_JBIRFV010000018.1, forward strand.
TCAGCAGGGGTGTGCTGCGGCACGGACCCGATGTCACGGCCCTGCGCGACTCCGCGGAGCGCTTCGCGGACGAGATCAGGGCGGCGGTCGGAGCGGCCTGAGAGCGACCGCCGGCTCAAAACCGGGGAGAAATGCCCGATATGTACGGCTCGGCGCAGGCTGACCAGGACTTTTCGTCTGTTCTCGCTGACTCCAGCGGCCATGGCCGCTAGTCTCCGACGAGAGCGAACGGGCAAGCGCGTTGCACGTTGCTCACCAGGTGTGGGGCGACTAGGTTCCTCACCGGTCCGTATCCGACAGTTCGACATCCGAGGTGACGTAGGCGTGGCTCTTCCGCCCCTTACCCCTGAACAGCGCGCAGCCGCGCTCGAAAAGGCCGCCGCGGCTCGCCGGGAGCGGGCCGAGGTCAAGAATCGACTCAAGCACTCCGGTGCTTCTCTCCACGAGGTCATCAAGCAGGGCCAGGAGAACGATGTCATCGGCAAGATGAAGGTCTCCGCCCTCCTGGAGTCCCTGCCTGGCGTGGGCAAGGTCCGCGCCAAGCAGATCATGGAGCGTCTTGGCATCTCCGAGAGCCGCCGTGTGCGCGGTCTCGGCTCCAACCAGATCGCGTCGCTCGAGCGAGAGTTCGGTGGCGGTGCCGCGGGCTGATGTTCTCAGGCACTCCTGAGAACCTGGATAATCGCTGCATGGCTGCAACATCCCGGGGGACGACCCCCGCGCCCCCGGACGTACGTCCGCGGCTGACCGTGCTCTCCGGCCCCTCCGGGGTCGGCAAGAGCACGGTCGTCGCTCATATGCGCAAAGAACACCCCGAGGTCTGGCTCTCGGTCTCCGCCACCACCCGCAAGCCGCGGCCCGGTGAGAAGCACGGTGTCCAGTACTTCTTCGTCTCCGACGACGAGATGGACAAGCTCATCGCCAACGGCGAGCTCCTGGAGTGGGCCGAATTCGCGGGCAACCGCTACGGCACGCCCCGGCACGCCGTGCTCGAACGCCTGGAGGCGGGCGAGCCCGTCCTCCTGGAGATCGACCTGCAGGGCGCGCGCCTGGTGCGCGAATCGATGCCCGAGGCACAGCTGGTCTTCCTCGCCCCGCCGAGCTGGGACGAGCTGGTCCGCCGGCTCACCGGCCGGGGGACCGAGGCGCCCGAGGTGATCGAGCGCAGGCTCGCCGCCGCCAAGGTGGAGCTGGCCGCGGAGGCCGAGTTCGATACGACCCTGGTCAACACCTCAGTCGAGGACGTGGCTCGTGAGCTGCTAGCCTTGATGAAGGTTCTTTGATCTTTACCCCTGTCTTGACCCTTCTGGTCTTGACCCCATCGGAAGGCGAAGAGTGTCCTCTTCCATCACCGCGCCCGAGGGCATCATCAACCCGCCGATTGATGAGCTGCTCGAAGCCACCGACTCGAAGTACAGCCTCGTGATCTACGCCGCCAAGCGCGCGCGCCAGATCAACGCGTACTACTCGCAGCTCGGTGAGGGCCTCCTGGAGTACGTCGGCCCCCTCGTGGACACGCACGTCCACGAGAAGCCGCTCTCGATCGCGCTCCGCGAGATCAACGCGGGTCTGCTGACGTCCGAGGCCATCGAGGGCCCGGCTCAGTAAGCGGTCCCACCTTCAGGTTCGTTCTTTCACCACAGGCCCGGCAGCACGGCTGCCGGGCCTGTGGTGTGTCATGGAGTCGTACGCATCCGAACGTCGTACGCACCGAGCGCGGGGAGACAGAGGCCGTGGCCGAGAAGCCGAAGGTAGTCCTGGGGGTCAGCGGTGGCATCGCCGCCTACAAGGCGTGCGAGCTGCTGCGGCGGCTGACCGAGTCGGGCCATGACGTGCGCGTCGTGCCGACCGCGTCGGCGCTGCACTTCGTCGGCGCCGCGACCTGGTCCGCGCTGTCCGGCAACCCCGTCTCGACCGAGGTCTGGTCCGACGTCCACGAGGTGCCGCACGTCCGCATCGGGCAGCACGCCGACCTCGTGATCGTCGCGCCCGCCACCGCCGACATGCTCGCCAAGGCGGCCCACGGCCTCGCCGACGACCTGCTCACCAACACGCTCCTCACCGCCCGCTGTCCGGTGATCTTCGCCCCGGCCATGCACACGGAGATGTGGGAGCACCCGGCCACCCAGGAGAACGTGGCCACGCTGCGCCGCCGCGGCGCGCTGGTCGTCGAGCCCGCCGTCGGGCGTCTCACCGGCGTCGACACCGGCAAGGGCCGCTTCCCCGACCCCGTCGAGCTCTTCGAAGTCGTACGCCGCGTCCTCGCCAGGGGCGACCTGGCCCAAGACCTCGCGGGCCGCCACGTCGTCGTGAGCGCCGGCGGCACCCGCGAACCCCTCGACCCGGTCCGCTTCCTCGGCAACCGCTCCTCGGGCAAGCAGGGCTACGCGCTCGCCCGCAGCGCGGCGGCGCGCGGCGCCCGCGTCACCCTCGTCGCGGCCAACGCGGCGCTGCCCGACCCGGCCGGCGTGGACGTCGTGCCGGTCGGCACCGCCGTGCAGCTGCGCGAGGCCGTCCTGAAGGCCGCGCCCGACGCCGATGCCGTCGTGATGGCGGCCGCCGTGGCCGACTTCCGCCCCGAGACGTACGCGACCGGGAAGATCAAGAAGAAGGACGGCCAGGAACCGGCGCCGATCGCCCTGGTCCGCAACCCCGACGTCCTCGCGGAGATCGCGGGGGACAGGCCCCGCCCCGGCCAGGTGATCGTCGGCTTCGCCGCGGAGACGGACGACGTCCTGGCCAACGGCCGCGCCAAGCTCGCACGCAAGGGCTGCGACCTGCTGGTCGTCAACGAGGTCGGCGAGCGCAAGACCTTCGGCGCCGAGGAGAACGAAGCCGTCGTGCTCGGCGCCGACGGCAGCGAGACGCCGGTGCCCCACGGCCCCAAGGAAGCCCTCGCGGACACGGTCTGGGACCTGGTCGCGGAGCGGCTGCGGTGACAGCCGTGGCCATTCCCGTTTCGCCTCTTGGCGGAACTTGGCCACATTCTGGCGCCTCTCTTGACGAGGTCTGCGCAGGCAGGGCTCAATGTCACCTTCGCCCCATCGGGCGCCTCAAACCCGGGGAAAACGGGCGCGAGACCGCCCGAAGGAGGACGATCGTCGTACCGCGCAAGACAGTGCCGCAGGTCACAGGCCTCCCAAGTGGGGAGACATGTGGACCGGCGGCCGAGTGTGACCGATAAACTGGTCTCGGACGACGCCGGGCGCAGCCCCCGGCCGTCCACCCATGATCAGCCAGCAGCCGCTGCAACCACAGGGAGCGATGTGTCCCGGCGCCTCTTCACCTCGGAGTCTGTGACCGAGGGTCACCCCGACAAGATCGCTGACCAGATCAGCGACACCATTCTCGACGCGCTTCTGCGGGAGGACCCCACCTCCCGCGTCGCCGTGGAGACGCTGATCACCACCGGCCTCGTCCACGTGGCCGGCGAGGTCACGACGAAGGCCTACGCGCCGATCGCGCAGCTCGTGCGCGACAAGATCCTCGAGATCGGCTACGACTCCTCGAAGAAGGGCTTCGACGGCGCCTCCTGTGGCGTCTCGGTGTCCATCGGCTCACAGTCCCCCGACATCGCGCAGGGCGTCGACACGGCGTACGAGAAGCGTGTCGAGGGCGATGAGGACGAGCTCGACAAGCAGGGCGCGGGCGACCAGGGCCTGATGTTCGGGTACGCCTGCGACGAGACCCCGGAGCTCATGCCGCTCCCGATCCACCTCGCGCACCGTCTCTCGCGCCGCCTCTCCGAGGTGCGCAAGAACGGGACGATTCCCTACCTGCGCCCCGACGGCAAGACCCAGGTCACCATCGAGTACGACGGCGACAAGGCCGTCCGCCTCGACACGGTCGTGGTCTCCTCGCAGCACGCGAGCGACATCGACCTGGACTCGCTTCTCGCTCCCGACATCCGGGAGTTCGTGGTCGAGCCTGAGCTGAAGGCCCTCCTTGAGGACGGCATCAAGCTGGAGACCGAGGGCTACCGCCTGCTGGTCAACCCCACCGGACGCTTCGAGATCGGCGGCCCGATGGGTGACGCCGGCCTGACCGGCCGCAAGATCATCATCGACACGTACGGCGGCATGGCCCGCCACGGCGGCGGTGCCTTCTCCGGCAAGGACCCGTCCAAGGTGGACCGCTCCGCGGCGTACGCGATGCGCTGGGTCGCCAAGAACGTCGTCGCGGCCGGCCTCGCGGCCCGCTGCGAGGTCCAGGTCGCGTACGCCATCGGCAAGGCCGAGCCGGTCGGTCTCTTCGTCGAGACCTTCGGCACGGCCACGGTCGACACGGACAAGATCGAGACGGCCATCGGCGAGGTCTTCGACCTGCGTCCGGCCGCGATCATCCGCGACCTCGACCTGCTCCGCCCGATCTACTCGCAGACCGCCGCGTACGGCCACTTCGGCCGGGCGATCCCCGACTTCACGTGGGAGCGCACGGACCGCGTGGACGCGCTGCGGAAGGCGGCGGGGCTCTAGTCCCGGCTCTTCAAGGCTCGGCGAGGCCCGGTATCCCTGCGGGGGTGCCGGGCCTCGGCGTTTTCCGGGCGTGTCAGTGGGGTCTGGTAGGAATGCAGCTGTGAGCAGGGAGAACGAAGGGTCCGGGGTGGGGGGAGACGAGGAGCCGGAGCAGCTTGCGCTCATTCGGGAGTCGGTGCGCAAGGCCAAGGTGCCGCGGGCCAAGCCGCGGACGTGGCGGGGGGCCGCGCTGGCCAAGGAGCTGCCGGTGGCGCGGGTGCTCGTCGACAAGGGTGTGCTGCACCTCGACCGGTACTTCGACTACGCCGTGCCCGAGGAGCTCGACGCCGAGGCGCAGCCCGGGGTCCGGGTCCGGGTCCGGTTCGGCGCCGGGTCGCGGAACGTGCGGGACGGGCGGCGCGAGGGCGGCGGGCTGATCGACGGGTTCATCGTCGAGCGGTGCGCCGAGACCGATTACACGGGACCGCTGGCCGCCCTGGCGCAGGTCGTGTCGCCCGAGCCCGTGCTCTCGCCCGAGCTGCTCGAGCTGGCCCGGGCCGTCGCCGACCGGTATGCGGGCAGCCTCGCCGACGTGCTGCAGCTGGCGGTCCCGCCGCGGCACGCGCGGGCCGAGTCACGGGTGTCGCCCGAGCCCCCGGCTCCGCCGGCCGCGCCCGAAGCGGGGAGCTGGCGGAGGTACGGGCACGGGCCCGAATTCCTGCGCGCGCTGGCCACGGGCGGCGCCCCGCGTGCCGTGTGGACCGCTCTGCCGGGGCCGCAGTGGGCCGAGGAGATCGCCCGCGCCGTGCAGGCCACGCTCGCCTCGGGGCGCGGCGCGCTCGTCGTCATGCCGACCGGGCGGCCCGCCGCGCGCGTGGACGCCGCGCTCACCGAACTGCTCGGTGCGGGGCAGCACGCGCTGCTGACCGCCGACGCCGGGCAGGAGCGGCGGTATCAGGAGTGGCTCTCCGTGCGGCGCGGGGCCGTGCGTGCCGTCGTCGGCACCCGGGCCGCCATGTTCGCGCCGGTCCGGGACCTGGGCCTGGTCGTCGTCTGGGACGACGGGGACTCCAGCCACAGCGACGACCGCGCGCCCTTCCCGCATGTGCGGGAAGTCCTGGAGCTCCGGGCCACGCGGGACAAGTGCGGCTTCCTGCTCGGGAGTTGGAGCTGCACGGTGGAGGCGGCGCAGCTCGTCGAGAGCGGGTGGGCCGCGCCGCTCGTCGCCGACCGCGAGCAGGTGCGGGGGGCCGCCCCGCTCGTGCGGACCGTGGGCGACGGTGACCTGGCGCGGGACGAGGCGGCGCGGGCCGCGCGGCTGCCGTCGCTGGCGTGGCAGGTCGCGCGGGAGGGGCTGAAGCACGGCCCCGTGCTTGTGCAGGTGCCGCGCCGCGGCTATGTGCCGAGGCTCGCCTGCGAGCGGTGCCGCGAACCCGCGCGCTGCCGCCGGTGTGCCGGGCCGCTGGAGGCGCAGGAGAGCGGGGCCGCCCTGCGGTGCGGCTGGTGCGGGGTGGAGGAGGCCGCCTGGCACTGCGAGGCCTGCGGCGCCTTCCGGCTGCGGGCGCAGGTCGTCGGGGCGCGCCGGACCGCCGAGGAGCTGGGGCGGGCGTTCCCCGCGGTGCCGGTGCGGACGTCGGGCCGGGAGCAGGTTCTCGACACGGTGCCGGACACGCCGGCGCTCGTGGTCAGTACGCCGGGGGCGGAGCCCGTCGCCGAGGGCGGTTACGCGGCCGCGCTGCTGCTCGATGGGTGGGCGATGCTGGGGCGGCCCGACCTGCGGGCGGGCGAGGACGCGTTGCGCCGGTGGATCGGGGCCTCCTCGCTCGTCCGGCCGCAGGGCGCGGGCGGCACGGTGGTGGTGGTCGCCGAGCCGACGCTGCGGCCCGTGCAGGCGCTGGTGCGGTGGGATCCCGTGGGGCACGCGGTGCGGGAGCTCGCCGAGCGGGCCGAGCTCGGGTTTCCGCCGGTGTCGCGGATGGCGGCGGTGTCGGGACCGCCCGAGGCGCTCGCGGAGTTCCTGTCCGCCGCGGAACTGCCGCGGGACGCGGTGGTGTTGGGGCCTGTTCCGATGTGGGACGGGGGGCCCGCCGCCGGTGCCGGGGGTTCGCGGCGGGGGGCGGGTGCGGGTGTGCCCGCCGGAGAGGCGTGGGAGCGGGTGCTGATCCGGGTGCCGCCGGGCAGCGGTGCCGCTCTCGCCGCCTCCTTGAAGGTGGCGCAGGCCGCGCGGATGGCCCGGGGCGCCAAGGGTGCTCGGGAGGCGGGGGGCGAGGCGGTTCGGGTCCGGGTGGATCCGCTGGACATCGGCTGAGTACGTCGTACGGATGACGCACAGAGCTGCCCCCTCGCCCTTGGCGGAGGAACGAGGGGGCAGCGGTCGGGGGAGGGGCGGCCAGTGTGCGTCAGCCGTCGCGCCTCGGCTGTTGCGTGTCAGCCGTTGCGTGTCACCCGTCGTGTGTCAGCCGTTGCGCGGGCCGGGGAAGGCGGTCGGCCTGGGCTCGTCGCGGAGTGTGGGGCTGCCCGCGGTGGGCTGGGTCGGCATCGCGCGGGCGGCGGGGACGGACGGCAGCGGGACGCCGACGGGGAGCGGGCGCGTGGCCGTGACGGTGGATGTCGACGTCACCGTGGACGTCACGGCCTGCGCCGGGGCCTCCGCGGCGCGCTCCGCCTCGGCCGCCGCCTGCGTGGTGGCCCGGCGCGCGCCGTACCGGCGGTGGACCGCCTGCTTGGTGACGCCGAGGGCCGAGCCCACCGCGTCCCACGAGAAGCCGAGCGAACGGTCGAAGTCCACCGCCGCGGTGACCAGCGTCTCGACACTGTCCCGCAATTCCTGGGCGAGGCGGACGGTCGGGGCGGGGGCCCGCCCGTACACGACGAAGCCCGCGGAGGGGCTGGAGCGGCGCGGGCGGTAGACGTTGCCGAGCTGGGCGGTCAGGGTGCGCAGTGCATCCACCTGCCGGCGGACCCGCTCGATGTCCCGCACCAGAAGGTGCAGGCTGGCCCGTGCCTGGGCGTCGTGGGTTGCGTGGTCGGCCATGAACAAGCCTCTCGAACCGGCGTTGAAAAGGATCGGGCCGTATCAGTGGCCCGTTTTGGTCAACTCTTTCTTGACCAACGCGCTAGCTCGTGAGGGGTCACGGTGCAGGGGCGTATGCGCATATGCACGGGGCGCGCGTCGCTTCGTACGCCCCCAAGGGCGTCAACCGCGGTCCTCCGGAAGACCGCCCGGGGCGGGTTCCCGGAGCGGCCCATAGACTGGTGCGCTGCCGTCGCCCCACCCTTGACCAGAGATCCGAGGTACCCACCAGTGAAGCTCGTCTTCGCAGGCACTCCCGAGGTCGCCGTCCCCGCCCTGGACGCCCTGATCGCCTCCGACCGGCACGAGGTGGCCGCCGTCGTGACCCGCCCGGACGCGCCCGCGGGGCGGGGCCGCAGGCTGGTGGCGAGCCCGGTCGCGGAGCGCGCGGCGGAGGCCGGCATCGAGGTGCTCAAGCCCGCGAAGCCGCGCGACGAGGACTTCCTGGCGCGGCTGCGGGAGATCGGCCCCGACTGCTGCCCCGTCGTCGCCTATGGCGCGCTGCTGCCCAAGGTCGCCCTGGACGTCCCGGCCCACGGCTGGGTCAATCTGCACTTCTCGCTGCTGCCCGCCTGGCGCGGTGCCGCGCCGGTGCAGCACGCGGTGCTGGCGGGCGACGAGATCACCGGCGCCTCCACCTTCCTGATCGAGCAGGGCCTCGACTCCGGCCCGGTGTACGGGACGGTCACCGAGGAGGTGCGGCCCACCGACACCAGCGGCGACCTGCTCACCCGGCTCGCCTTCGCGGGCTCGGGACTGCTCGTGGCGACCATGGACGGCATCGAGGACGGCAGCCTGAAGGCGGTGCCGCAGCCCGCCGACGGCGTCACCCTCGCCCCCAAGCTGACGGTCGAGGACGCGCAGGTGGACTGGGCGGCGCCCGCGCTGCGGGTGGACCGGGTCGTCCGGGGCTGCACCCCCGCGCCCGGCGCGTGGACCCTGTTCCGCGGCGAGCGGCTGAAGATCATTCAGGCCGCGCTGGTCCCGGACCGCACGGATCTAGCGCCCGGTGAGCTCTCGGCCGCCAAGAACAACGTGTACGTGGGCTCCGGATCGCACGCCGTCGAGCTGCTCTGGGTCCAGCCGCAGGGCAAGAGGCCGATGCGCGGCGCGGACTGGGCGCGCGGGGTGCGGATCGCCTCCGGCGAGCGGGTGGGCGCGGGCGACGTAGGCTAGGTGGGTTCGACCCACACCAGCAGCGGAGCACCTTGTGAACGACCAGCCGAACCGGCGACCCCGTAACGCGGCCGGCAAGCCGGGCAAGTCCGGCAAGCCGGGAAAGACGGGGAAGCCCTACCGCCGCCCGCAGAAGGACCCGGTCCGCATCCTCGCCTTCGAGGCGCTGCGGGCCGTGGACGAGCGCGACGCCTACGCGAACCTCGTCCTGCCGCCCCTGCTGCGCAAGGCCAGGGAGAAGGACGAGAACTTCGACGCGCGGGACGCGGCGCTCGCCACCGAGCTGGTCTACGGCACGCTGCGCAGGCAGGGGACGTACGACGCGATCGTGGCGGCCTGCATCGACCGGCCGCTGCGCGAGGTCGACCCGCCGGTCCTCGACGTGCTCAACCTCGGCGTGCACCAGCTGCTCGGCACGCGCATCCCGACGCACGCCGCCGTCTCCGCCTCCGTGGAGCTGGCGCGCGTCGTGCTCGGCGACGGGCGGGCCAAGTTCGTCAACGCCGTGCTGCGCAAGGTCGCGCAGCACGACCTCGACGCCTGGGTGGAGAAGGTCGCGCCGCCCTACGACGAGGACGCCGAGGAGCATCTCGCCGTCGTCCACTCGCATCCCCGCTGGGTCGTCTCGGCGCTGTGGGACGCGCTCGGCGGCGGCCGCGCCGGCATCGAGGACCTGCTGGAGGCGGACAACGAACGGCCCGAGGTGACGCTCGTGGCGCGGCCGGGGCGTACCACCGCGGACGACCTCCTCGACTCCGTCGGTGAGGACTCCGCGCTGCCGGGGCGCTGGTCGCCGTATGCCGTGCGGCTCAGCGAAGGCGGCGAGCCGGGGTCGCTGGAGGCGGTGCGCGAGGGGCGCGCGGGCGTGCAGGACGAGGGCAGCCAGCTGGTCGCGCTCGCGCTGGCGAACGCGCCGCTCGACGGCCCCGACGAGAAGTGGCTCGACGGCTGCGCGGGCCCCGGCGGCAAGGCGGCCATGCTTGCCGGGCTCGCCGCCGGGCGCGGTGCCGCGCTGCTCGCCTCCGAGAAGCAGCCGCACCGGGCCGGTCTCGTCGCGCAGGCGCTCGCCGGCAACCCCGGTCCCTACCAGGTCATCGCGGCCGACGGGACCCGTCCGCCGTGGCGGCCCGGCACCTTCGACCGCGTCCTGATGGACGTGCCGTGCACGGGGCTCGGCGCGCTGCGCCGCCGCCCCGAGGCCCGCTGGCGCCGCCGCCCGCAGGACCTGGAGGGCTTCGCCCCGCTCCAACGCGGCCTGCTGCGCAGGGCGTTGGAGTCCGTCCGCGTCGGCGGTGTCGTCGGATACGCCACGTGTTCGCCGCACCTCGCCGAGACGCGGGCCGTCGTGGACGACGTGCTCAAGCAGACCGGCGGCGCCGAACTCATCGACGCGCGCCCGCTGTTGCCGGGTGTGCCGGCGCTGGGGGACGGGCCCGACGTGCAGTTGTGGCCGCATCTGCACGGGACGGACGCCATGTATCTGGCGCTGATCCGACGGACCGCCTGATTCTGTTCCTGTGCCGCCGAGTGTGACGACCGCGACGGATCACTCGGCGGTGTCGTGTGTGGGTGTCTCCGAGGGCGGGCGTCGGCGCGGTGGCCGCAGCCTGGAGATGGCCACCAGTTGCGCGCGCCATGCGATCAGCTCGTCCGACCGGTGGTCGGGAGGGGCGCACTCCTCGCCGTACTCGTCCCAGGAGAGCAGGGTGCGTACGAGCCACATCACCTTGTCCCGACCCACGTACCGGGCGTTGAAGGCGGCGCTCTGCGTCGCGGCCGACAGCACCGCCTTCCCCCCGAACAGTTGTTTGGCCCGGGCTTCGACCGTGCGCATCGAGGGGTCGCCGCGCTCGGCCTTCAGTCGTTTCAGGCTGTCCGCGAGGCGTCGCAGATTCTCCTCGTAGGCGTGGAGGGCATGGTCGGCGCGGACGTCCTCGGTGGGCGGCTCGCCGGCCGGGCGGGTGGCTTCTGCTGCCGCGGCCGGCGGGACGCTCACGGAGTGCGGGGTCTCGTGCGGTGTGCCGCCCGGCCGGGGCACGTACACGCGGCTCGGCGCCGGTCCGCTCGCCCCGGGCGCTTCTGCCTTGGACGCATGCGCACCTGAGTTGCCGTTCCTGCTAGTCGGCGGGGCCTCGAACGACTCCAACGCCTCGAGCACGTCCTGGACGCGGGAGATCTCGGCGTTGATGTCCTCACGGCGACGCATCAGGATGCCGAGCTCGCGCCTTCCCTCCTCGACTGTGCGCTCGGCCTCGAGGACTGCCTCGGCCTTGATGTTCTTGGCCTCCCGCAGCAGATGCTTGACCTGCTCGGCGGCGGCGCTGCGCATTCTGCCCGCCTCGTCCTTGGCCTCGGCGATGATCCGCGCGGCGCCGCCGCGTGCGTGGGCCAAGTACCGCTCCACGGCCGCGGCTTCCGCCGACGGGTCCGTCGGATCGCCCGGGTGCCACGTCCAGTACCCCTTCTGGTCCATCGGCCCAGCCTGGCAGAGGGCCGGCCGGGCCGGTCCGATGCACGGAACATCACCGAACTGGAAGGAACGACGCCGAACTTGGCCGAACGTTCCCGAACAACGGTGAACGCGGGGGCGACTCAACGGTGTTGTACGCCGGTGATCGGGTCTCTGCGGATTCGTTCGCTCCAGACGCACCCTCGTGGAAGGCGCTTCCACAATCGAGCCATGACACCCTTCCTCTCCCTGCACAGCGCTGTCGTCCTGCTCGCCGCGCTCGTCATCGGTCTCGTCATCGGCGGACTCACCGTGCTCACCGGTGTCCATGTCGCCGCCGCCGTCATCGCCGGCCTCGCCAGTGCGGGCAGCAGCATCCCTGTGCTGCACGCCCTCATCCGGTGACTCACGGACGCCTCGCCAAGGGGTGGGGCCACCACACCTTCGGCCCCAGGTCCAGGAACAGTGACGTGACCAGGATCGACCGTACGACGAAGGTGTCGAGCAGGACGCCGAGTGCCACCGCGAAGCCGATTTCGGCGAAGGCCACCATCGGGAGCGTGCCGAGTGCGGCGAACGTGCCCGCGAGGACCAGGCCCGCCGAGGTGATCACCGCGCCGGTCGCGGCGAGGCCCGTCAGGACGCCGGCGCGGGTGCCCTGGTGGCCCGCCTCCTCGCGGATGCGGGTCGACAGGAAGATGTTGTAGTCGATGCCGAGCGCGACCAGGAACACGAAGACGAAGAGCGGGAAGTCGGTCGGCTCGCCCGCGTAGTCGAAGAGGTGGCGGAAGGCGAGCGCGCTCAGGCCGAGCGCGGTGGCGAAGGACAGGACCACGGTGGCGATCAGGAGGAGCGGGGCCACCACCGCGCGCAGCAGCACGGCGAGGATCAGCAGGACCACGACCAGGACCAGCGGGATGATCAGTTTGTTGTCGTGGGCCGTGGCGCGGTCCATGTCGAGCAGGGCCGCCGTGCCGCCGCCCACCCGCGCGTCCGCGTCCGGGACGGCGTGGACGGCGTCGCGAACCCGCTCCACGGTCTCCTTGGCGGCCGCGCTGTCGGGCGGGTCGGTCGCCGTCGCCTCGAACAGCACCTTGCCGTCGTGCTCGGACTTCGTCCCCGGCGGGCGGGCGACGCTGTCGGGCACGATGCCCCGGGTCTTCCGGACGGCCTCGGCGACCTCGTCGCCGCGCGCCGCGTCCGCCACGATGACCAGCGGGTCGCCGGAGCCCGCGGGGAAGTACCTCGCCTGCACCTCCTGGCCGGTGATCGAGTCCGGCTTGTCGGTGAACGCGTCGGCGTTGCTGAGCCCCTCGGCCCGCAGTTGCAGCAGCCCGAGCGAGAGCAGGGCGAGGGCCGCCGCCGTGACGCCCCAGATCAGCCGCGGGCGGCGGTCGATGCGCCGGCCCGTGCGGGCCCACACGCCGCGCTCGGTCGGCTCGGGGGAGCCGACGTGCGGGACGAGCGGCCAGAAGAACCACCGGCCGAAGATCACCAGGAGGGCCGGGAAGAGCGACAGCATCGCGAGGAGCCCCACGGCGACGCCGATCGCGGCGACCGGACCGAGGCCGCTCGTCGAGTTCATCTCGGCGGCGAGCAGCACCAGCATGCTCAGGACGACGGTTGCGCCGGACGCGAGGACCGCGGGCCCGGCCCGGTGCAGGGCGAGCGCCATCGCCTCGTGACGGTCCTCGTGGCGGCGCAGTTCTTCGCGATAGCGAGCGACGAGAAGCAGCGCGTAGTCGGTCCCCGCGCCGAACACGAGCACGGTCAGGATGCCCGCGCTCTGGCCGTTGACCGTGAGGTCCGCGTGCTCGGCGAGCAGATAGATGAAGGCCTGGGCCGTGAAGAGGGCGGTGATCACGGCGAGCAGCGGCGCCAGGAGGAGCGTCGGACTGCGGTAGGTGAACAGCAGGATCACGACGACGATGCCCGCCGCCGCGAGCAGCAGCGTCGAGTCGATGCCCTCGAAGGCCTCGGCGGAGTCCGCGGCCGTGCCACCAGGGCCGGTGACGTGCACGGCCAGTCCGTCGCCGCCGTCGCTGACCCGCTCCCGGACGGCGTCGACGGCCGGACCGATGCGCTCCCAGCCCTCGGCGTCCATGGTGACGGGGACGAACACCTGGGCCGCCTCGGCGCCCGACTTCTTGTCGAAGACGGGGCCGCGGGTCTCGGCGCCCCGGGTCCCGTGGTCGCGCAGCGCCTTCGCCTGCCGTACGTCCTCGGCGATCTGCGCGCGGTCCGCCGCAGTGAGGCCGCCTTCGCGGGCGTACACGACGATGACGGGGATCACCTCGGGCCTGAAGTCGGCGGAGACGTCCAGGACTTGGGTCGATTCCGCGGAGCCGGGCAGCCAGGACTCCGCGTCGTTCTCCTGGGCGTCGGTGAGTTTCTGGGCGAGTGGCGCGGCGACGATCAGCACCACCAGCCAGAACAGCACCACCAGCCACTTGGTGCGCCGCCCGCATACCAGCCACGCGACCCCGCGTCGCTCGCGCCGCCGTTCGTCCGCCATGGCTTCCCCCCGCTCGCCGTGTGCGGTGCCGCTTGACCGTCCAGCATGACACTCGGGGGGTGCGTGCGGGAGCCGCTGTGCCCAGGCGGTGGACTGCGGTCGGCGACGCGCGCCGGGCATGGCAGGCTTGGGGCATGGCCGTGCAGATCAACCCCAGCATCCTGTCCGCGGACTTCGCCCGTCTTGCCGAGGAGGCAAAGGCTGTCGAAGGCGCCGACTGGCTTCATGTCGACGTGATGGACAACCACTTCGTCCCGAACCTGACGCTCGGTGTGCCGATCGTAGAGTCGCTGGCCCGTGCGACGGACACGCCCCTGGACTGCCATCTGATGATCGAGGACCCCGATCGCTGGGCTCCGCAGTACGTCGAGGCGGGTGCCGGGTCGGTCACCTTCCACGCCGAGGCCGCCGCCGCGCCGGTCCGTCTCGCCCGCGAGATCCGCGCCAAGGGCGCCCGTGCCTCCATGGCGCTGAAGCCTGCGACGCCCATCGAGCCGTTCGAGGACCTCCTCCCCGAGCTCGACATGCTGCTGATCATGACGGTCGAGCCAGGCTTCGGCGGCCAGGCGTTCCTGGACATCATGCTGCCCAAGATCCGCCGCACCCGTGAGCTCATCGCCAAGCACGGTCTCGAGATGTGGCTCCAGGTCGACGGCGGTGTCTCGGCCGAGACGATCGAGCGCTGCGCCGAGGCCGGCGCCGATGTCTTCGTCGCCGGCTCGGCGGTCTACGGCGCCAAGGATCCGGCGGAAGCGGTACGTTCATTGCGCACCCAAGCGCAGGCAAAGACCGCGTCAAGCGGCTGGGCGTGCGACCACTGAGCCAAGGGAACGTGAACGCAGTCCCTCAGGGCTGATCGACTAGGCCGGATCTGCAAGGATGAACGGCGAACCCAGTTTGTGAACAGCAGTGAGGAGAGCGCCGTGTCGGCCATGTCGGCGGGTCGGTCAGCCATGCGGATGGGACCCGCGGAGCTGGTGCAGGCGGCGGCCATGGCCCGCCGCTTCTACCTCGAGGGCAAGTCCAAGATCCAGATCGCCGAGGAGTTCGGCGTCAGCCGCTTCAAGGTGGCCCGGGTCCTGGAGACCGCCCTCGAGCGGGATCTCGTGCGCATCGAGATCCGGGTCCCAGCGGAACTGGACGCCGAGCGCTCGGACGCGCTGCGCGCCCGCTACGGACTGCGGCACGCGGTCGTCGTGGAGTCCCCGGCGCCGACCGACGAGATCGAGGACTCGCCCGACCCCGAGAACCTCGGCGAGGTCGCGGCGGATCTGCTCGGTGAGCTGGTCAACGAGGGCGACGTCCTCGGCCTCGCCTGGGGCCGCTCCACGATCCACATGGCGGCCGCGCTCGACCAGCTGCCGCCGTGCACGGTCGTGCAGCTGACGGGGGTGTACGACGCAGGGACCGCCGAGCGCGGCTCCGTCGAGGCCGTCCGCCGCGCCGCGCAGGTCTCCGGCGGCGAGGCCCACCCCATCTACGCGCCGATGCTGCTGCCGGACCCCGCGACCGCGGCGGCGCTGCGCAACCAGACCGGCATCGCCCGCGCCTTCGAGTACTTCGACAAGGTCACGGTCGCCTGCGTCTCCATCGGCTCCTGGGAGCCGGGCATCTCCACCGTCCACGACATGCTCAGCGACGAGGAGCGCGCGCACTACGCCTCGCTGGGCGTGGCCGCCGAGATGTCCGCGCACCTGTTCGACGCCGAGGGGCGTCGGGTCGGGCGGGACCTCGGGGAGCGGTGCATCACCGTCGAAGCGGACCGGCTGCGACGGATTCCTGAGGTCGTCGCCATCGCGGGCGGGCAGCGGAAGGCTGCCGCCATTGACGCGGTGCTGCGGTCCGGGCTCGTCACCAGTCTGGTGACGGACACGGCGGCGGCCGATCAGCTGCTCGTCGCCGGGGCTGCGCCCCGGCCCGCGTTGAACCGGGCGGACCCGGACGGTAGCTGAGTTCCTGCGGGAGGGTGGGGGCTGGTCGCGCAGTTCCCCGCGCCCCTAAAGGGGCGCCGTGGCAGGGTCTGACGCATGGTGCACCGATTTGTTCCTCGCGTCATGGCGGTTCTGTTCGTCTGCTTCGCGGTCTTCGTCGCCGGGTGTTCGTCCGGGGGTAATGACCGGGACGCCCCTGCCTGGGCGCGCGGCATGGACACCGTCACGGTCAGTGCGTTGCCTGCCGAGGCGCGGAAGACGCTGCGGCGCATCGATGACGGGGGGCCCTTCCCGTACGAGAAGGACGGTGCCGTCTTCGGGAACTTCGAGCGGGAGCTGCCGCGCCAGAAGCGGGGTTACTACCGCGAGTACACCGTCCGCACGCCCGGCGAGCGCGACCGCGGGGCCCGGCGGATCGTCACCGGCGGCGGGGGCGAGATCTACTACACCGACGACCACTACGCGTCCTTCAAGGCGGTGCTGAGGTAATGCCCGGCGGTACTGACAGCAGCAGCTCACCCCACCCCAACCCTCTCGCGCCCGTCCTCGACGCGGCGCGCGGCGCGGGCTGGACCACCGCGACACTTTCCCTGGCGGGGGTGACGGACAAGGCCGCGTTCATGGAGCGCTGCGCCCGCGGTCTCGGCCTGCCCGACTGGTTCGGGCACAACTGGGACGCCCTCGCCGACTGCCTCACCGACCTGTCGTGGGCGCCCGCCGCGCGGGGGCGGCTGCTCGTCGTCTCCGGGTGGCAGGAGTACGCGCGAGGAGCGCCGGGGGAGTGGCGGATCGCGCAGGAGGTGTTCTCCGCGGCGGTCGAGCACTGGCGGGACGCGGAGACCGGTCTGGAGATCGTCCTCGCGCTCGGACCGGCTCCCGGTGCCGCCCCCGGCCCCGCCGCCACGGAGCGTGCCGAGTCCTGAACGGGCTGTTCCGCTTCGGGGCGGGTCTTGGATGATCCGACCACCGCCCGTACGGCCCCCCTGGGTGATCGTCCCAGGCGGCACAACCCGGTCGGCATGGGAGAATGAAGTACGTGCTTTTCCCTCGGCCTAACTGTCCGGGGGCCACCTCTGATCGACTGGGATGAGCAGCACGTGCGCTTCCTCAATGACATCCAGCCTGCGTACGACCTGACGTACGACGACGTCTTCATGGTCCCGAGGCGCTCCGCCGTCGGATCCCGCCAGGGCGTGGACCTCACCTCCCCCGACGGCACCGGCACCACGATCCCGCTGGTCGTCGCCAACATGACCGCGATCGCCGGCCGGCGCATGGCCGAGACCGTCGCCCGCCGCGGCGGCCTCGTCGTCATCCCGCAGGACATCCCGATGGAGGTCGTCACCGACGTCATCTCCTGGGTCAAGACGCGCCACCACGTCCTGGACACCCCGATCGTCCTGGCCCCGTCGCAGACCGTCGCGGACGCGCTGGCCCTCCTGCCCAAGCGCGCGCACAACGCGGGCGTCGTCGTCGACGCCGACCAGAAGCCCATCGGCGTCGTCACGGACACCGACCTGAGCGGCGTCGACCGCTTCACGCAGCTCTCCGAGGTCATGTCCAGGGACCTGCTGCTCCTGGACGCCGACATCGACCCGCGCGACGCCTTCAACAAGCTGGACCACGCCAACCGCCGGTACGCCCCGGCCGTGGACAAGGACGGCCGCCTCGCGGGCATCCTCACCCGCACGGGCGCCCTCCGCGCGACGCTCTACACCCCCGCCGTCGACGCCGACGGCGGCCTGCGCATCGCCGCCGCCGTCGGCATCAACGGCGACGTGGCGGGCAAGGCCAAGCAGCTCCTCGACGCGGGCGTCGACACGCTCGTGGTGGACACCGCGCACGGCCACCAGGAGTCGATGATCTCCGCGGTCAGGGCCGTGCGCGCGCTCGACCCGCAGGTGCCGATCGTCGCGGGCAACATCGTCGCCGCCGAGGGCGTGCGCGACCTCATCGAGGCCGGCGCCGACATCATCAAGGTGGGTGTCGGTCCCGGCGCCATGTGCACCACGCGCATGATGACCGGCGTGGGCCGCCCGCAGTTCTCCGCGGTGCTCGAATGCGCCGCCGAGGCCAAGAAGTTCGGCAAGCACGTCTGGGCCGACGGCGGTGTCCGCCACCCGCGCGACGTCGCCATGGCGCTCGCCGCCGGCGCCTCGAACGTCATGATCGGCTCCTGGTTCGCGGGGACGTACGAGTCCCCGGGCGACCTCCAGCACGACGCCCAGGGCCGCGCGTACAAGGAGTCCTTCGGCATGGCCTCCGCCCGTGCGGTGCGCAACCGCACGTCCGAGGAGTCCGCGTACGACCGTGCCCGCAAGGCGCTCTTCGAGGAGGGCATCTCCACCTCCCGCATGTTCCTCGACCCGACCCGTCCGGGCGTCGAGGACCTGATCGACTCGATCATCGCGGGCGTCCGCTCCTCCTGCACGTACGCGGGCGCGGCCTCCTTGGAGGAGTTCGCCGAGCGGGCCACCGTGGGTGTGCAGAGCGCCGCGGGCTACGCGGAGGGCAAGCCGCTGCACGCCAGCTGGAGCTAGGCGCTTCGCGGGGAGCTGCGCCCTCCGGCCGCGGGCCGACCGCGGCCGGCCGCGCAGTTCCCTGCGTCCCTGGCGGGGTGCCTCGGGTCAGCCCCGTACCGCTGCCGTGTACGCCTCGATGGCCGGGCGGGGCGCTCGGCCCAGCAGGGTGCGGAGCGCGCCCCGGTCCTCGACCCCTGTGCCGTCCAGGAAGCCGCCCGCTATCGCCGAGTACGTGCTCATCAGCATCGGCACCTGGAAGGGCAGCGCCTGACCGGCGGCGGTCAGCGCCTCGCGGGTCGCGGCGAGCGTGCCCGGCTCGTACGATCCGCCGACCGCGGCGGCAAGATCGGCGCCGCCCAGGGCGTGCTCGCCGACCAGTTCGTAGGTGCGGCCCCGGTGGGCGGCCGGGTCCGTCGCCACCCGCACCGCCACCTCGGCCAGGTCCTCGCGCACCACGGCGGCGAGGCGGCCCGCCCCCAGCGGCGCGGCGATGGTCCCGTCGGGCCCCGGCGCCGCGACGGCGGCGAGGAACTCCGCGTACAGGCCGTTGCGGAGCACCGTCCAGTGCAGCGAGGAGCCGCGCAGTCTGCGCTCGGTCCAGCGGTGGGCGAGCGCGTACGTCAGATGGTCGCCGTCGCCGCTGAGGCTGGTGTAGACGAGGTGGCCGACGCCCGCCTTCTCGGCGGCGGAGATCACGGCTTCGTGGCGGGCGACGACCACGTCGTCCTCGGCGGCGCCCGCGGAGATGACGAGGAGGGTGTCGACGCCGGTGAAGTCCAGCGACGCAGGGTCGTCGAAGTCGACGCGGCGCCCGCCGGGCGCGGGGTTGCGGCTGCCGATGACGACGTCGTCGCGGTCCGCGACGCGGGCGGTGATGAGCGAGCCGAGTGCGCCCGTGGCGCCGGTGATCATGAGCATGGGAAGGTTCCCCCGTGGTGAGTGGTTGTGCCCGCCATCCGGGCGGGGCCCGCAGTGCGGGCCGGGCCCGGTGACCGGGCCTGTGACCATGGTGACCCGCGTGACGCAGGCGCATAAGGAGGCACTTTCATGTCAGCAGGGCACACGGCGGTAACCACCCCGCAGGCCGGCTCGGCCCCCGCCGAGCCCGTCATCAGCTGTGAGACCCCGCAGGACGAGTGCGGGGTGCGAGACGTCCTCGACCGGCTCGGCGACAAGTGGTCCGTGTACGTGGTGGTCGAACTGGCCTCGGGCGTCCTGAGGTTCAAGGAGCTGCAGCGCCGGATCCACGGCGGCATATCGCAGCGCATGCTCACCCTCACCGTGCGCCGCCTGGAGCGCGACGGCCTGGTCAAGCGGACCGTGTACCCGACGATCCCGCCGCAGGTCGAGTACGAACTGACCGCGATGGGCCACAGCTTCACCCACCTCGTCAAGGCGCTCGCCGACTGGTCCATCGACCACCGGCCCGCCATAGCCGCCGCCCGCGAGGCCTACGACGAAGCGGCCCGCGGCTGACAGCCCGTGCCGTAACCCTTCCGCACCGCGGACGCCACCGCCTCCGCGAGGACACGGTGGCCCGCGTCGCCCGGATGCACCCCGTCCACCAGGTGCCCGGCGTCCAGCAGTTCACCGCCCGGCAGCAGCTCGGTCCGCGCGTCCAGGGCTGCCCGCTCCACGGCGGTCCGCAGGTCCCGGAGCGTGGCGCCGAGTACGTTCGGCACCGCCTCGGCGTCCGGGCGGACCACGGGGGAGACGACCAGGAGGGGGGTGCTCGGGTGGCCCCGGCGCACCAGATCCAGGAACGCCCGCACCGTCTCGTACAGCAGCCTCGCCGAATGCGGCACCCGCGACCAGCAGTTGGTGCCGAAGGCGAGGGTGATCAAGTCGGCGTCCAGTGAGGCGAGTTGCTCGGCCGACGCCAGTTCCCCGCGTGCCGCGCCCGCGTAGCCGAGGTTCACCGTCTCCACGCCGAGGGCCCGCCCCGCGAGCGCCGGCCAGGCGAGATGGGGCCGTGAGGCCGACCAGCCCTCCGCGACCGAGTCGCCGTGGACGAGCCAGCGCGGCCGGCGGACGGCGGGCGTCAGGGTGCCGTCCACCGGGCGCACCCCGTGCAGGGCGGGCCGCAGGGTCTCCGGCAGGTGCAGGGTGAACTCGGCGTCGGGGGAGGGGAGTTGGATCAGCGCCCGGTGCTCGCCGGGGGAGGCCGGTGTGTCGGTGGCGTCCTCGCCGGCGAGGAGTGTGAACATCGCGGGCGCGTCGCGGTGGGCGTCCGCTCCCTTGGGCGGTGACGCGGTGTACGCGACCTCGACGGCGCTCACTCCGTGCGCCGTGAACTCCAGGCGCACCCCGGCGGGCAGGCCCGCCCGGTCCCACGTGTCCCGGGGCAGCCGCTCCCGGTCGGCCGGGTCGGCGCGCACCACCCGGCCGTCCCCGGTCCACCAGGGCGCGCCCCGCACGAACTCCCTCACCGCGCGCCGCCGATCGTCGGGTACGGGAACTTCACGCCGACCCCGCCGTCCACGACGAGCGTCTGCCCGGTGACGTAAGACGAGAGCGGCGAGGCGAAGAACAGCAGGGCCGACGCGATGTCGGAGGTCTCGGCGACGCGGCCGAGCGGCGCGTTGCGGGTGTTGCGCTCGCGTCCCTCGTCGCCGACCAGGGCGGCCACGCGCGGGGTCCACACGACGCCGGGCGCCACCGCGTTCACCCGCACGCCGCGCGGGCCGTACTCCACCGCCGCCGAGCGCACCAGGGAGACCAGGCCCGCCTTGGCCGCGCCGTACGCGGCGTGCAGGGGCGCCGCCGTCAGCCCCGACACCGACGCGACGAAGACCATCGCGCCGCCGCCCCCGTCGGCGAGGGCCTCGCCGCCGTACCGCACGGCCAGCCAGGCGTGCCGCAGGACCATCGAGAAGTGCCAGTCCCACGCCTCGTCGTCCAGCTCGGCCAGGGGCGCGTAGCGGGCCATGCCGACGATGTCGACGAGGCCGCCGACCGACCCCCACTCCCGCCGCGCGGACGCGAAGAGGTCACGCACCTCCTCGCGCCGGGTCACGTCGGCGACGTACGGGACCCCGCCCGTCTCGGCGGCCACCGCCTCCGCCCGCGCCTTGTCGATGTCGACGCACAGCACCCGCGCGCCCGCCGCCGTCAGCGCGTGCGCCGTCTGGCGGCCGATGCCGTTCCCCGCGCCGAGCAGGACGAAGGCGCGGCCGTCCAGGCGGTGCAGGGCGGCGTAGTCGGGGACGGGGGAGGTGTCCAGGGGCTCCGTCATGCGGGGGTTCCCCTCGGCACGTACGCCGCCAGCTCCGGGATGACTTCCTTGCCGAGGATCTCGATCGTCCGCAGGATCTCGCGGTGCTCCAGATAGCCCCACTGGACGTAACAGATGAGCTGGTCGATGCCGAGATCGGCGTAGCGCTTGGCCTTGCGGACGATGGTCTCCGCGTCGCCGATGAGGATCATGTCCCCGGCGTCGAACTCCTCGACGGGCACGCTGCCCTCGATGATCGGCGTGAGGAACGGGAAGGTCCGCTCGCGCTCCTCGGGGCTCAGGTGCGGCAGCTCCCAGTCGAGCGTGAACTGGGCGAGGTTGCGGTACCACCACGCGACCGAGTCCCAGACGCGCTTCGACGGCCGGTCCGCCGCGTGCACGAGGGTGTACGCGCTGACGCGGTCCGTGGTGACGTCCGTGATCGGGGACGGGGTGCGCGCCGCCCTGCGGTACGCCGCGACCTGGCGCGCCATCGCCTCCAGCGGCTGCATGATCGAGAAGGAGAGCAGCCCGAGGCCCGCCGCGCCCGCGACCTCCGCAGAGCCGGGTGACGTGGCGGCCATCCAGCACGGCGGGTGCGGGTCCTGGACCGGCTTCGGGGTGACCATCCGCCGGGGGAAGCTGAAGCGCTCCGACTCGTACGCGAAGTACTCCTCGCGCCACATGCCCGTGACGATCTCGATCGCCTCGCGCCAGTCGGAGCGCGACCGCTCCCTGTCGACGCCGAAGGCCGTCTGCTCCATGGGGGTCGAGCGGCCCGTGCCCCACTCCACACGGCCGTCGGACAGCACGTCCACCGCCGCGACCTTCTCAGCGATCCGCTGCGGCGGCGTGAAGCCGAAGGGGGTGAGCGTGACGCCGAAGCCGAGGCGGATGCGCTCCGTCAGCGCCGCGAGGTGGCCGAGCAGGACCTCCGGCGCGGGGCAGTGCGAGCGGCCCTCGCGGAAGTGGTGCTCGACCGCCCACACGGTACGGAAGCCCATCCGGTCGGCGAGCCGGATCTGCTCGACGGCCTCGCGGTAGGCGCGCTGCTCGGCGGCGCGCTGACCGTGCGGGTGGGGCGCGCCCCAGGGTTTCGGTACGTCGATCTCGTACAGGACGTCGAGGTCCATGCCGTGCCTCCGTCTCGGGCGAGAGGCGTGCACGATGCGGCAGATCTGACGAAGTGTCAACAGCGCTCGGCGAGGTGCGGAACGCAACGGACGAAACGGACGGCGCAACGATGAGACGTATATGACGGAAGTGCGCAATGATCATCCGCCGGTACGCAAGGTTGCTGCATTACGGTCGGGAACCATGGACTCTAGAGTCAGGCCCTGAACGTGGTGTGGCGGGGACTGCCTGCTCGGTGGTTCCCGTCGCCCGGCGCGACTCCCCCGAGGTCCTCGCCGCCCTGACCGGCAGCGATGAAGGAGCCAGCGCGTGCTCGACCAAGGCGCACCCCCGCAGAACCGCCCACGCCCCAAGGGCACCCCCGGCCTCGGCAGCCGGCTCATGCGCCGCAAGCCGGTCGAAGCCCTGGTCGAGGAGGGTGGCCAGGGTGAGGGAGGCTCGCTCAGGCGCTCCCTCGGCATGTGGCAGCTGACCATGATCAGCATCGGTGCCACGCTCGGCACCGGCATCTTCGTCGTCCTCGGCGAGAGCGTGCCCAAGGCCGGGCCCGCCGTCACCATCTCCTTCGTGATCGCCGGACTCACCGCCCTCTTCTCGGCCCTCTCGTACGCCGAACTGGCGGGCTCCATCCCGGTCGCCGGCTCCTCCTACTCGTACGCGTACGCAACGATGGGCGAACTCATCGCCTGGGTGTGCGGCTGGTGCCTGGTCCTGGAGTACGGCGTGTCCGTGGCCGCCGTCGCGGTCGGCTGGGGCGAGTACCTCAACGAACTCCTCGACGGCACGATCGGCGTCACCATCCCCGACGCGCTCTCCGCGGCGCCCGGCGAGGTCGACGGCGCCATCATCAACCTGCCCGGCCTGATCGTCGTGCTGCTCGCCATGGTCTTCCTGCTCGGCGGGGCCAAGGAGTCGGCGACGGCCAACACGATCATGGTCATCGTGAAGATCGCCGCGCTCGTGCTCTTCTGCACCATCGGCTTCATGGGCTTCAAGTCCGGCAACTACTCGGACTTCATGCCGCTCGGCACGGCCGGCGTCAGCGCCGCCGCCGCGAGCCTCTTCTTCTCGTACATCGGCTTCGACGCCGCCTCCACCGCAGGTGAGGAGGCCAAGAACCCGCAGCGCGACCTGCCCCGCGCGATCATGCTGTCCCTGGTCATCGTCACGGCGCTCTACGTCCTCGTCGCCGCCGTCGCCGTCGGCGCCTGGAACTGGAAGGACTTCGAGGGCTCCGAGGCCACGCTCGCCGCGATCATGAACGACGTCAGCGGCCAGAGCTTCTGGGGCACGCTGCTCGCCGCCGGCGCGGTCATCTCCATCGCGTCCGTCGTCCTCACCGTGCTGTACGGCCAGACGCGCGTGCTCTTCGCCATGTCCCGCGACGGTCTGGTCCCCAAGGCCTTCGGCAAGGTCAGCAAGAAGACCGGCACGCCCCGCGTCAACACGGTCATCGTCTCGTTGTTCTGCGGCGCCCTCGCCTCCGTCATCCCGCTCGGCAAGCTCGTCGACGCCACCAGCATCGGCACGCTCTTCGCCTTCGGCCTGGTCAACATCGCCGTGATCGTGCTGCGCCGGACCCGCCCGGACATGCCGCGCACCTTCCGGGTGCCGCTCGGCTGGCTCTTCCCGGTCCTCGGCTTCGGCTTCTGCGCGTACAACATGTTCAGCCTCGACTCCACCACCTGGACGGTCTTCGGTGTCTGGATGGCCGTCGGCCTCGTGTTCTACTTCCTGTACGGCATGAGCCGCTCCCGATTGGCCACAGCAGAGAAGTGATCCACCCCCCGTGCGACTGAACGATCTCGACGAACGCATCGTGCACGCCCTCGCCGAGGACGCCCGCCGTTCCTACGCCGACATCGGCCAGCTGGTCGGACTCTCCGCGCCCGCCGTGAAGCGGCGCGTGGACCGGCTGCGGGCCACGGGTGCCATCACCGGGTTCACCGTGCGGGTGGACCCGGCGGCGCTCGGCTGGGAGACCGAGGGGTTCATCGAGATCTACTGTCGCCGGAATACGTCGCCGGAGGCGATTCAGCGGGGGCTCGAGAGGTATCCGGAGATTTCGTCCGCGTCCACCGTTACCGGGGACGCGGACGCGATCGTCCAGGTCTTCGCTGCTGACATGCGGCACTTTGAGCGGGTGCTCGAGCGGATTGCGGGGGAGCCGTTCGTGGAGCGGACCAAGTCTGTGCTTGTGCTTTCGCCGCTTATGCGGAGGTTTTCTTCGGGGTCCCCCGCGTAAGTCTTCGGCTGCGGGTTGAGTGTGGGTTTTGCGCAGTTCCCCGCGCCCCTGGGGCGACCCCGGCCGGTTCCTTGGGTGCGGGTTCGTCGTGGCTGGTCGCGCAGTTCCCCG
The DNA here is from genome assembly GCF_044327655.1 of Streptomyces sp. NPDC018029. Classification (NCBI taxonomy): domain Bacteria; kingdom Bacillati; phylum Actinomycetota; class Actinomycetes; order Kitasatosporales; family Streptomycetaceae; genus Streptomyces; species Streptomyces sp. NPDC018029. The sequence continues at coordinate 42,181 of NZ_JBIRFV010000018.1, forward strand.
CGCCCCCGGGGCCGTCCCCGGTCGGTTTGCTGGGTGCGGGTGTGGGGGCGCAATGAATCGCTGGTTCGGGGCGTGTATGCGCAACGGATCGTGCGGCTGGGCGCAACGGTCTGAGCTTGTCCGGGGGTGGTTGACGACCGTACCGTCTTATCGATCCCGCCTTCCCCTTCGTACCCTTTGAGGTTCCGCCATGCCTGCGCTGCGCACCGCCCTGCTCCAGAGCTCCGGGCAGCTAGGATCCGTCGCCGAGAACCTCGCGGCCCTGGACGAGGCGGCGGGCCGCGCCGCCGCGGCGGGTGCCGGGCTGCTCATCGCGCCCGAGCTCTTCCTCACCGGGTACGCGATCGGTGACGACATCGCCCGGCTGGCCGAACCCGTCGACGGGGAGTCCGCGAAGGCCGTCGCCGGGATCGCGGCGCGCCACGAGGTCGGCGTCGCCTACGGGTATCCGGAGCGCGACGGCGATGTCGTCTACAACTCCGTCCAGCTGGTCGGCCCGGACGGGGCCCGCCTCGCGAACTACCGCAAGACCCACCTCTTCGGCGGCTTCGAGCGCGACGCCTTCACCCCCGGTGAACAGACCGTCGTGCAGGCCGAGTTGGGCGGCGTACGGATCGGCCTGATGATCTGCTACGACGTGGAGTTCCCGGAGAACGTCCGCGCGCACGCGCTGGCCGGCACCGACCTCCTCGTCGTCCCCACCGCGCAGATGCACCCCTTCCAGTTCGTCGCCGAGTCCGTCGTGCCGGTGCGCGCCTTCGAGAACCAGATGTACGTCGCGTACGTCAACCGGGTCGGGCCCGAGGGAGAGTTCGAGTTCGTCGGGCTCTCCACGCTGGCGGGGCCGGACGGCGTGGCACGCGCGCGTGCGGGCCACGGCGAGGAACTCGTCTTCGGTGACGTCGACCCGGAGTTCCTGAGCGCCTCCCGCGCGACCAATCCCTACCTGCGCGACCGGCGGCCCGGCCTGTACGCGTCCCTCGTCTGACCGCGCCCGAGCCCCAGTCCCGGCCCGCACCCCCCTCACCTGTCTTTCAGTTCCGTGCAAGGAGTCCGTACCCCATGACGTCCACGGTGCCCACCGCCATCCAGCACACCGACGCGCAGCCGCCGATCACCATGTTCGGTCCGGACTTCCCCTACGCCTACGACGACTTCCTCGCCCACCCGGCGGGCCTCGGCCAGATACCCGCGACCGAGCACGGCACCGAGGTCGCCGTCATCGGCGGCGGTCTCTCCGGCATCGTCGCCGCGTACGAGCTGATGAAGATGGGCCTCAAGCCCGTCGTCTACGAGGCCGACCAGATCGGCGGCCGGCTGCGGACGGTGGGTTTCGAGGGCTGTGACGGCGACCTCACCGCCGAGATGGGCGCGATGCGCTTCCCGCCGTCGTCGACGGCCCTGCAGCACTACATCGACCTGGTCGGCCTGAAGACCAGGGCGTTCCCCAACCCGCTCGCCGAGGCGACGCCCTCCACGGTCGTGGACCTCAAGGGCGAGTCGCACTACGCCGAGACCGTGGAGGACCTGCCGCAGGTCTACCGCGACGTGGCGAAGGCGTGGGCCGACTGCCTGGAGGAGGGCGCGGACTTCTCCGACATGAACCGCGCCCTGCGCGAGCGCGACGTGCCGAAGATCCGCGAGATCTGGTCGAAGCTCGTCGAGAAGCTCGACAACCAGACCTTCTACGGCTTCCTCTGCGACTCCGAGGCCTTCAAGTCCTTCCGGCACCGCGAGATCTTCGGCCAGGTCGGCTTCGGCACGGGCGGCTGGGACACCGACTTCCCGAACTCCATCCTGGAGATCCTGCGCGTCGTCTACACCGAGGCCGACGACCACCACCGCGGCATCGTCGGCGGCAGCCAGCAGCTGCCGCTGCGCCTGTGGGAGCGCGAGCCGCAGAAGATCGTGCACTGGGCGCCGGGTACGTCGCTGAAGTCGCTGCACGAGGGCGAGCCGAAGCCCGCCGTGACCCGCCTGAACCGCACCGCCGGCAACCGGATCACCGTCACGGACGCCTCCGGTGACATCCGCACCTACCAGGCGGCGATCTTCACCGCCCAGTCCTGGATGCTGCTCTCGAAGATCGAGTGCGACGACTCGCTCTTCCCCATCGACCACTGGACGGCGATGGAGCGCACCCACTACATGGAGTCCTCGAAGCTCTTCGTGCCGGTCGACCGGCCGTTCTGGCTGGACAAGGACGAGGAGACCGGCCGTGACGTCATGTCGATGACGCTCACCGACCGGATGACGCGCGGCACCTATCTGCTCGACGACGGGCCGGACAAGCCCGCCGTCATCTGCCTCTCGTACACCTGGTGCGACGACAGCCTGAAGTGGCTGCCGCTGTCGGCGAACGAGCGCATGGAGGTCATGCTCAAGTCGCTCGGCGAGATCTACCCCAAGGTCGACATCCGGAAGCACATCATCGGCAACCCGGTGACCGTGTCCTGGGAGAACGAGCCCTACTTCATGGGCGCCTTCAAGGCGAACCTGCCGGGCCACTACCGCTACCAGCGGCGCCTGTTCACCCACTTCATGCAGGAGTCGCTGCCCGAGGACAAGCGGGGCATCTTCCTCGCCGGGGACGACATCTCGTGGACGGCCGGCTGGGCCGAGGGGGCGATTCAGACCGCGCTCAACGCGGTGTGGGGTGTGATGCACCACTTCGGCGGGGCGACCGATGCCACGAACCCCGGGCCCGGGGATGTGTACGACGAGATTGCTCCCGTCGAGCTGCCTGAGGACTGACGGCGCCGTTGGGGGTGGGGCGCGTGGGAAGCTGTCGGGCCGTTGTGGCTGGTCGCGCAGTTCCCCGCGCCCCTGCGGGGTGCCTGCTCTAGACCCCGGCCGCCCGTGCCTCCTCGTACACCTGGGCGGCCAGGTCCTTGAGTTCCTGTGCGTCGCGTGCCGAGCCGCCGAGGTCGATCAGGATCTCGTCGACGCCCACCGCCGCGTGCGCCGCGAGGTCCTCGACGATCTGTTCGACGTTGCCGCGGAAGGGGGCGCGGTCCGGGCCGTCGTACGCCTTGCGCGTGTAGCGCGCGTTGGCCCGCAGCACGCTCTGGACCGGCCGCTCGCGGCCCCGCTCGGCGGCCGCTTCGCGCACCGTGGCCCACTGCTCGGCGAGCGCGTCGGCGCCCGTCGCCACCGGCATCCAGCCGTCGGCGCGGTCCACCAGTCTGCGCAGTGCCCGCGGGCTGTTGGCGGGCAGCAGGATCGGGATCGGCCCGGCGGGCTTGGGGCCCACCACGGACGGCGCGATGGTGGTCAGCTCCCCTTCGTACGCCACCGGGTCCGGGCCCCAGACCGCGTGGCAGACGTCGATCAGCTCGTCGAGGACCCGGCCGCGCTGCTTGAACGGGGCGACCGAGGCGGCCGCGTACTCGTCGTGGGACCAGCCCGTGCCGAGTCCCGCGACGACCCGGCCGCCGCTCGCCGCGTCCAACGACGCCAACGAGCGGGCGAGTTGGAACGGAACGTGCAGCGGGGCGACGAGCACGCTGGTGCCGAGGCGGGCGCGCTCCGTGGCCGCGGCGGCGAGCGTCAGGGTGATCAGGGGATCGGCGACCGAGCGGTACGCGTCGGGCCAGGGGCGGCCCGGTATTCCGTAGAGCCCCTGGGTGGCGGGCTCGGGGTAGAGGACGCGCTCGTAGACCCAGAGACTTTCGTAGCCGATGTCCTCGGCGGCCTGGGCGACCGCGGGGACGTCACGCCCGATGGTGTACTGCCGGCCCTGCGGAAGACTCAGTCCGAGTCGCGTCGCCATTCCGGTGCTCCTTCGCGTCGGGGTCAGTGCATTCAACGTACAACGACCTCAGTCCGGAAGGGGCGTCAACAGGATGCGTCCCACCAACCCGACCGCCCCGTCGAGGCGCTCCACGAACTCCTCGGCGACAGCGGGCAGTTCACGCAGCGCCCACAGGGCCCGCGCCGACGCCCACGCGCCGTCCCTGGCGCGCTCCAGGCTCCAGGAACCGGCCAGATGCGTCAGCGGGTCGCCGACCTGGAGCAGGTCGGGGCCGGGCATCAGCTCTTCGCGAATGCGCTCCTCCAGTGCCGCGAGGACATCGCCCACGCGGTCGAACTCGTCCTCCAGATCGGCCGGTTCGCAGCCCAGCGTGCGACAGCTGTCCGCGAGGGCGAGTGCCAGGTCGTGTCCGATGTGCGCGTTGATCCCCGCGAGCGCGAACTGCAGCGGGCTGACGCCCGGATGCCTGCGGTACTGGAACAGCGGGCGCCAGCAGGCGGGCGGGCGGTGCCCGTCGGCCGCCGCGTCGACGGCCGCCAGATAGCGTCCGGCGAAGCGGACGGCCAGCGTCGTCGCGGCACGGGCGTCCGGGAACGCGCCGCCGTCGAGGCGCCGGCCGACCTCCTCGGTCACCGAGAGGTAGACGCGGTTGAAGACGGCGACGCCGTCGCGCGGCGGCCAGTCGGCGCCGAGCGCACGCATCCGTGCCGCCACGGCGGCGACGTCGTCGTCCCCACGGGCCGGTGCCCCGAACTCTGCGAACCGCTCCAACTGCGCCATGGGGGCAGGGTCGCAGCCCCGGGCGCGCCCGGGTGTCAGCGCACCGGCCGCTTCCCCGAAACGAGGGAACGGCCACCGCGCGGGGCCTGACGGCTCACACCGACCGCCACGCCCCCGATGACCAGGGCCGCCGCCACCAGGAGCGCGCTGAGCCAGAGCGGCGAGCGGTAGCCGAGCCCCGCGGAGATCGCGAGGCCGCCGAGCCACGGGCCGAGGGCCGCGCCCACGTTGAACGCGGCCGTGGCGAACCCGCCCGCCAGGTGCGGCGCGTCGGTCGCCGCGTACAGCGCCTGCGAGATGAGCGTGGACCCGACGGCGAACGACAGCGCGCCCTGGACGAGCACCAGCGCGACCGCCGCCACCGGATGCGCGGCCGTCACCGCGAAGAGGGTCCAGCCGGCGAGCAGCGCGAGCGAGCCGCACACCAGGAGCGGCACGGGCCGTGCGTCGGCGACGCGCCCGCCCGCGGTGACACCGATGAAGGAGCCGATGCCGAACAGCGCGAGCATCACGGGCACCCAGCCGGAGCCGACGCCGGTCACGCCGGTGACCAGCGGTGCGAGGTAGGTGAACGTACAGAACGTCGCGCCGTTCACCAGCGCGCCGAGCAGCAGCGTCACGAGCAGCCGAGGGCGGCGCAGCGCGCGCAGCTCACCGAGCGCGCTCGGCCCCGCGGCGTCCGGTGCGCCGGCGGGCACGGCCCGCGCGATGGCGAGGACGGCGGGCAGGGAGATCAGGGCCACGGCCCAGAACGCCGAGCGCCACCCCCACACCTCGCCGAGCAGCGCGCCCGCGGGCACGCCCGCGACACAGGCGAGGGTGACGCCGCCGAGCAGCGCGGAGGTCGCGCGCCCCTTCGCGTTCGGCTCGACCATGTCCGTGGCGGTCACCAGGGCGACCGCGAGGAATCCGGCGTTGGCGAGGGCTCCCACGACGCGCGTCGCGAGCAGCACGGCGAAGCTCGTGGTGAGCGCGCCGACGACATGGACGAGGAGGAAGGTGATCAGGAAGACGAGAAGCGCGCTCCGGCGGGAGAAGCGGCGGCTCAGGACGGCCATCAGCGGCGCGCCGACGATCATTCCCACGGCGAACGCCGAGGTCAGATGGCCCGCGGACGGAATGGAGACATCCAGGTCCGCGGCGATGTCGGCGACAAGCCCCGACAGCATGAACTCGGAGGTGCCTTGCGCGAACACGGCGAGTCCGAGGAGGTAGAGGGCAAAGGGCACAGCAAGACTCCGCAACCACGGTGTGGATCGATCGAGACGATCAGGACACGGGAGCGGTGATCCGGTGGTGGTGCCGCGGGCGCGTCAGCGCGACGGTGCGAGAAGCCACCGGACGACCGGTGGCGGGAGTCTGTCGGACTCGGGGCTGGACATGGTGCGCACCCTAATCAGGCGTCACGCACCACGTCCAACCGATTAGCGTTCTTCTTTGTCGTACGTCGACGTGCCCGAATCGAGCAGCGGTTCCTGCGACTTGAGGTGCTCGGGGGCGAAGGCGCGCAGCACGTGGTAGCCCGTGATGACGACGATCGTGCCGAGCGCGATGCCGCTGAGCTCGAAGTTGTCGCTGATCTTCAGGGAGACGCCACCGACGCCGATGATGATGCCCGCCGCGGCCGGCACCAGGTTCAGCGGATTGCGCAGGTCGACCTTGGCGTTGATCCAGATCTGGGCGCCGAGCAGGCCGATCATGCCGTACAGGATGACGGTGATGCCGCCGAGCACGCCGCCGGGGATCGCGGCCACGACGGCGCCGAACTTGGGGCAGAGTCCGAAGAGCAGGGCGAAGCAGGCGGCGGCCCAGTAGGCGGCCGTGGAGTAGACGCGGGTCGCGGCCATCACGCCGATGTTCTCGGAGTACGTCGTGTTGGGCGGGCCGCCGACCGCGGTGGAGAGCATGGAGGCGGCGCCGTCGGCGGAGATCGCCGTGCCGAGCTTGTCGTCGAGGTTGTCGCCGGTCATCTCGCCGACGGCCTTCACGTGGCCCGCGTTCTCCGCGACGAGCGCGATGACGACGGGCAGCGCCACGAGGATCGCCGACCATTCGAAGCTCGGCGCGTGGAAGGACGGCAGGCCGATCCAGTCGGCCCTGCCCACGGCGGACAGGTCGAGCCGCCAGTGGTCGACGACCTTCCCCGAGGCGTCCGCCGAGTGGATCCTGCCGAAGATCCGGTCGAAGGCCCAGGAGATGCCGTACCCGAAGATCAGGCCGAGGAAGATCGCGACGCGCGACCAGAAGCCGCGCAGGCAGACCACGGCCAATCCGGTGAACAGCATCACCAGGAGCGCCGTCCACTGGTCCTGCGGCCAGTACGTCGACGCCGTGACCGGCGCCAGATTGAAGCCGATCAGCATGACGACCGCGCCGGTCACGATCGGCGGCATCGCGGCGTGGATGATCCGCGCCCCGAACTTCTGCACCGCGAGCCCCACCAGGAACAGCGCGGCGCCGACGACGAAGACCGCGCCGGTCACCGTCGCGCTGGAGCCGCCCTGCGCCCGGATGACGGCGGCGACGCCCACGAAGGAGAGCGAGCACCCCAGATAGCTGGGCACCCGGCCGCGCGTGGCGAGCAGGAAGATGACGGTCGCGACGCCCGACATCATGATGGCCAGATTCGGATCGAGACCCATGAGGACGGGTGCTACGAAAGACGCCCCGAACATGGCCACCACGTGCTGCGCCCCGAGCCCGAACGTGCGGGGCCAGGAGAGGCGCTCGTCGGGCCGGACGACGGCGCCCGGGGCGGGGGTGCGTCCGTCGCCGTGGAGTTTCCAGCGCACGCCGAGATCCATGGTGAGTGTCGCTTTCTGTGCGCCGGGCCGGGCCGTTCCAGTGGTGCGTTCCCCAGTGGTGCGTGGCCCGAAATGATCGACGCCATGTTAATGCGACGTCAGTGCGACTTCTCTCCGGTGGGCTGAGGGCTTCCGGCCCCGGCCGCCTTGCGGCCGTCCGTGCGCAGCACGCCCGCGAAGATCACCAGGCCGAAGGCGAGCAGCGTCACCAGGCCGAAGGAGGTCACGAGGCTCGTCGCGTCCGCGAGACCGCCGATGGCCGAGGGGGCGATCAGACCCGAGGTGTACGTGATGGTGGCGACGCCCGCGATGGCCTGGCTCGGGTTCGGGCCGCTGCGCCCGGCGGCGGCGAAGGCGAGCGGCACCACGACCGCGATGCCGAGACCGAGCAGCGCGAAGCCGCCCATGGCCATGACCGGGTGCGAGGCCAGCACCACGAGCAGCCCGCCGAGCACCGCGAGGACGCCGCCCGCCCGCACCGTGCGCACCGCGCCGAACCGGTCGACCACGGCGTCGCCCGCGAGCCGCGCGATCGCCATGGTGAGCGTGAAGCCGGTGGTCGACGCGGCGGCGACACCGGCCGACGTGTCGAGGACGTCCCGGAGATAGACCGCCGACCAGTCCAGGCTCGCGCCCTCCGCGAAGACCGCGCAGAACCCGACGGCGCCGATGAGCAGCGCCGACTTGGGCGGCAGCGAGAACCGCGGCGGCGCCTCCTCCTCCGGTTCCGCCTGTACGTCGAGCACGCCCTGGCAGGCCACGAGGCCGAGCCCGGTGAGCGCGGCGGCGGCGAGGGCGTGGTGCAGGCGGGCGTCGGAGCCCAGATGGGCGGCGACGGTGCCGGCCGCCGAGCCGATCAGGGCGCCGACGCTCCACATGCCGTGCAGCCCCGACATGATCGACTTCCGCATGCGGGTCTCGGTCTCGACGCCGACGGCGTTCATCACCACGTCCGACATGCCGGAAGTGGCGCCGTACACGAAGAGCGCCACGCAGAGCGTCAGCAGGTTCGGCGCCAGCGAGGGCAGGATCAGGGCGAGCGTCCACAGGGCGAGGAGGCCGCGCAGCGCGGACCTGGTGCCGAAGCGGTGGCTGATCCGGCTTGCGAGGGGCATCGCGACGGAGGCGCCGATCGCGGGGAAGGCGAGCGCGACGCCGAGCATGCCCGCGCTGACGTCGGCGTGCTCCTGGATCCAGGGCACCCGGGTCGCGAAGGATCCCGCGACCGCGCCGTGCGCGCAGAAGACGGCCGCCACGGCGATCCGCGCCCGCTTCAACCGGCGCTTGTCGTAGACCACTTCACTCATGCCGTTCCGCCCCTCCCGAGTGCCGCACCGGTACGGCGACGTAAACTATCAGGAACCCTGCCTGATAAATAGAAGACTTTCTGTGGGAGGATCCCGGACATGCCTGTCTCGCCTGCCTCACCGAGGACCGCCCGGGCCATCAACGACCGGCTCGCCCTGGGGCTCCTGCAGCGCGAAGGGCCCCTGACCGCGAACCAGCTGAAGCAGCTCACCGGCCTGTCGAGGCCCTCGGTGGCCGACCTCGTCGAGCGGCTCCAGGGCTCCGGGCTCATCACCGTCGTCGGGGAGGCGGGTGCCCAGCGACGCGGCCCGAATGCCCGGCTCTACGGCATAGTCGCCGACCGGGCCCACCTCGCCGCCCTCGACGTGCGCACCGAGAGCGTCTCCGTCGTCGTCACCGATCTGCTCGGCGCGGTGCTCGCCGAGGCCTCCGCGCTCGTCGGCGGCGACACGGAGACCGCCCTCGGGGGCGTCCTCGACCTCGTCGGGCGCACGGCGCGCGAGGGCGGCGTCCAGCGGCTGCACACCGTCGGCATCGGCGCCCCCGGCCTCATCGACCCCGCCACCGGCGACCTGCACGACACGACCTCGCTGCCCGCCTGGCACCGCCGTCTCGCCGGGAGCCTCCAGGAGCGGCTCGGCGCCCGCGTCCTCGTGGAGAACGAGACCAACCTCGCGGCCCGCGCCGAGCGCCGCGACGGCGCCGCGCACGACCGGGACACCTTCGTGCTGCTCTGGCTCGGCGACGGGGTCGGCGCCGCCGTCGTGCTCGACGGCGTGCTGCGCAGGGGCGCGTCGGGCGGCACCGGCGAGATCGGCTTCCTGCCGGTGCCGGGCACGGGCTCGCTGCCGTCGGCCTCGGGCTGCGAGGGCGGCTTCCACTCGCTGGCCTGCGCCGCCGCGCTGTGCGAACTCGGCGAGGCGCACGGCCTCCTGGGCCCCGGTATGTCGGCCGCCGACGTGGTGCGGCACGCGGTCGGGGCCGGTGAGGACGCCTTCCTGGACGCTGTCGCCGACCGGGTCGCCGTCGGCGCGGCCGCGATGGCCGCGATCCTCGACCCCGGCTGTGTCGTCCTGGGCGGCGAGGTGGGCCGCGCGGGCGGCGCCCCGCTCGCCGCCCGTGTCGAGGACCGCGTCACCGCCATGTCACCGCTGCGCACCGAGGTCCGCGCGAGCACGCTCGGCGGCGCCGCGGTGCTGCGCGGCGCGCTGCTCGCCGCGCGGGACGCGGCGCAGGACGAGCTGTTCGGACCGCCGACGGGGCACTGAGGCGGGGCCTGGGGCGCTCCTTCGCCGTCAGGCGGCGGCCAGCTGGCGTGCCAAGAACCCCAGCTTGTCCGGATTGACGACCGACCGCACCCCGGTGACGACCCCGTCGCCCCCTTCGAACGCGGCGACGGCCGTCAGGTGTCCCGCCGCGCGCACGACCAGCGCGGGGCCGCCGTTGACCTCGGCGTACGACACCTCGTCGGCCGCGAAGTCCGCCATCACGCCGATCAGGAAGCGCAGTACGTTGTCACGCCCGAGGACGGGGGTGCGGGTGGCGGCCGCCTTGCCGCCGCCGTCGCCCCACCACGTCACGTCCCTGGCCAGTATCTTCTCCAGGCTCGCGACGTCGCCCTCGCGGGCCGCCGCGACGAACGCCTCCACGAACCTCTGCCGCAGCTCGTGCCCCGGCTCGAAACGGGACCGCGCGTCGGCGACCGCCCGTACCGCCCTGCGGTACAGCTGGCGGCAGTTGGCCTCACCGGCGTCCAGGACGCGGGCGATCTCCTGGTGGCTGTACGCGAACGCCTCCCGCAGCACGTACACGGCACGCTCCTTGGGCGTGAGCCGCTCCAGGAGGACGAGCAGCGCCATCGACACGGCCTCCCGCTGCTCGGCCGACTCCAGCGGTCCGAGGGCGCCGCCGGAGGTGATGACCGGCTCGGGCAGCCAGGTCCCCACGTACTGCTCGCGCCGGGCGCGGGCCGAGGTCAGCCTGGTCAGACAGAGGTTCGTGACGGTCTTGGCCAGCCAGGCGGCCGGTTGCGCGATGTCCTCGCGCCGGGCGCCGCTCCAGCGCAGATACGCGTCCTGCACGGTGTCCTCGGCCTCCTGCGCGGAGCCGAGTATGCGGTAGGCCAGGCCGAACATCCGGGGACGGTGGGACTCGAACTCCTCGGCCAGTGCCGCTGCGCTGCTCACGCCCACAGGGTGCCAAATCCCGTGGGCGTGAGCACGCGCGACGGTCAGCAGGCGCCGAGATCCTGCCAGACACCCCACTCGCCGCCGGCGCCGGGCTCATCGCCCTTCGTCCACCACTTCGCCTTCCACGTGTGGGACTTGTGGGACACGCTGGTCCCGCTGCCGTACGCGGCGGACGAGCTCCACGCGGGCGCCGTGCACTTGCCGGGCGTCGGCGGGTCCGTCGGGTCCGGCGGGTCGGTCGGTCCTGTGCCGCCGCCCGGCTCGACGAGCGTGGTGCCGCGCGCCAGGTCACCGGCGAGCGCGTACGTCGTGCCGCTGATGTTCACCGTCCAGTTCCACGGCGTGGACACCGGCAGGTAGTAGTTGAAGGACAGGTCCACGGAGGCGCCGGGCGCGAGGGACTGCCAGGCCGGGAGCTTCAGCGAGACCCGGTGGAAGTCGCCCTTCAGGCCGCCGGCGTTGCTGCCCGTGTGGTCGCTGCTGATCACCTTCGTACCGAAACCGGACTGGTCGGAGGCGTTGCCCGGGGCCGCGGTGGAGTAGTCGAACTGGAACTCCGTGCCGCCCGGCAGCGCCGTCTTCGTGTTGTTGGTGATCTTCACCTTGGGCGTGATCGGGTAGTTGGAGTCGCCCAGCTTGAAGTCCCCGAAGTCCACGCCGATGTCGACGGCCTTGGTGGGCAGCTCCTTGTTCGAGACCTTCGCGCCGTACGGCTTCGCGGCCTTGAACTTGTCGTACATCAGCGAGGTGAGCGTGTCGCCGATCTCGTACTGGCCCTTGGCCGCGTTCCAGTCGTAGTCACCGGCCATCTCCCAGACCATAGTGCCGCCGATGCCCCGGTCGACCACGTAGTCGGCCTTCTTCGCCACCGACTCCTCGTCCTCCGTGGACAGGAAGACCTTCTTGTCCGCGTTCCACAGCCAGGGCGCGACCAGCGAGGAGCTGTACTTGCGGGCGTAGGTGCCGGTGAGCTTGGTGCCGGCGGGGAAGCCGTACTTGGTGACGTAGTCGCCGACGATCCCCTTCTCCAGGTTCTTGGCGTGCCACATCGGGTTGGAGCCCGCCGGGGACTCCTTGCCGTTGTCGTCCTTGTCGTGCCAGAGGTTGTCGATGCCGACCGCGCCGTCACCGCACTTGGTGAGGCCGGAACCTGCCGGACAGGTCGTGGCCGCGGCCTTGCCCCACAGTCCGTCGGTGCCGCCCTGCACGTTCTTGTGGCCGCGCGTGTAGTACGGCAGGCCGATGTTGATGCGCCCCGCGGGCATCGAGCCGCGGAAGTAGTGGTAGGCCCAGTCGGTGTTCAGATAGCCGATGCCGCCGTACTGCTGGCTTCCGTAGACGTTCGCCGCCGCCAGCTCCGCGTCCTTGCCGTCGTCGAAGAGCGCTGCGTTCGGGCCCACGTACTCGTTCCAGGCGCCGTGCAGGTCGTACGACATGATGTTGACGTAGTCCAGGTACTTCTGGACCTGGAAGGTCTCCATGCCGCGCAGCAGATAGCCGGAGGAGGGGGCCGCCACGGTCAGCATGTAGTGCTTGCCGTCGGCCGCGCCCGCCTTGTCGAGCTTCTCGCGCAGGGACTTCATCAGCGCCGCGTAGCCCTTGACGAGGCCGCCGCGCCGGGCGTTGGAGATGGAGTAGTCGAGCGGGTTGCCCGCGTCCTTCATCGTGGTCGGGTACTCGTAGTCGATGTCGACGCCGTTGAAGCCGTACTTCTTTATGAAGGCGACCGCGGAGTCCGCGAACGTGTCGATGCCCGCGTGGTTCACCGAGCCGTCCGCGTTGGTGGCCATCGAGTAGAAGCCGCCGGAGTTGACGCGCTTGCCGTCGTCCCCGAAGTAGCCGCCGGTCTCCGCCCAGCCGCCCACCGATATGAGCGTCTTGACGTTCGGGTGCTTCTTCTTGAACTTGTTCAGCAGGTTGAAGTGGCCCTTGTAGGGCAGCGCCGGGTCCATCTCGGCGCCCGCGACGCCCGGCCAGGTCATGCCGGTGGCGGGGTTCGTGTCGCTGTCGGAGCCGACGGAGAGCTTGTTGCCCTTGTCGACGTGCCCGAAGGCGTAGTTGACGTGGGTGACCTTCTCCCAGGGGATGTCCGAGGCGAGATAGGCGGGCTCACCGTTCTTGCCGGTCCGCCAGCCGGTGAAGTAGCCGATGACGCGCCGTTGGTGGTCGGCGCCCATCTTCTCGCGGCCTTCGCTGTCGTAGACGGAGCAGTAGGGGACGTCGACCCCGGGCGTCTTGTAGAGGCCGTCGGGGCGGCAGGCGGCGTCGTCGGCGGCCGCGGCCTGCGTGGCGCCGCCGGAGACGAGGCTGATCAGCAGACCGGCGACGGCCGCGCCGGACGCGAGCAGCGTGGGTCTCGCGCGGATGAGGGACGGCAAGGGGACCTCCTGGGGACGGTCGGCACACAGGTGCGGGGCAGAGACGGGGCGGAACAACACAACTGGTGGAGATGTGAATCGTTCTGGGGCCCCGGTGTGCGCACACCGTCGGCTCCGGCTCCTCGGAGGTGTCGCAGAGATTAAGAGGACTAGACCAGTGCGTCAATAGGTCTGGACCAAGTTGGTTGAACGTGATGTTGAACGGTGATGTTGTGAGCCAGCCCACAGCGAGTCACCCGTATGGCCCGCAACCAGCCATGGCACACTGGCCTCGTACCAGAAGCAGCGCACTCCGGGGTCGGTGTAATTCCGAACCGGCGGTTACAGTCCGCGACCCGGCCACCTCCAGTGGCCGGTTGACCAGGTGAAATTCCTGGACCGACGGTGAAAGTCCGGATGGGAGGCAGTGCGCGGCGGGCGGGCATCTATGCACGCCGCCGTAATGGCTTGTTCCTGGCTCCGGCCAGGGATGGTTCCTGGGTTTTCCGGGGACAGGTGTCATCCGGCGCAGGCGTTCCCCAGATGTCGCTGTCCGTCCTTTCTGTCGTCATCGACAGGCCCCGGAGTCCGTGCCCGAAGAGGCAGGAGGACCCGGTGGCCACCGCCACAGCCGAAGCAGCCGCCATGCGGCGCGCCATCACGCTGGCCGCCCGCGGTCTCGGCTCCACCAGCCCCAACCCCGTCGTCGGCTGCGTCGTCCTCGATGCCTCCGGCGAGCCCGTCGGCGAGGGCTGGCACCAGCGCGCGGGCGGCCCGCACGCCGAGGTCCACGCCCTGCGCGCGGCGGGCGACAGGGCCCGTGGCGGCACCGCCGTCGTCACCCTCGAACCCTGCAACCACACCGGCCGCACCGGCCCCTGCGCCCAGGCCCTCATCGACGCAGGCATCGCCCGGGTCGTCTACGCGGTCGGCGACCCCGACCCCGCCGCGACCGGCGGCGCGCACACCCTGCGCGCGGCCGGAATCCCGGTGGAGCAGGGCCTGTTGGAGCCCGAGGCCGCCGAGGTCAACGCCGCCTGGCTGACCTCCGTGCGCCTCGGCCGCCCCCACGTCACCTGGAAGTACGCCGCCACGCTCGACGGCCGCATCGCCGCCGCCGACGGCACCAGCCGCTGGATCACCTCCGCCGCCGCCCGAGCCGACGTGCACCGGCTGCGCGCCGAGTGCGACGCCGTCGTCGTCGGCTCCGGCACCCAGCGCGCCGACGACCCGCACCTCGCCGTCCGCGACATCGACGGCGCCGTGCAGCCGCTGCGGGTCGTCGTCGACACGAACGGCACCGCCGTCACGCCGGGCGCCCGCGTCCTGGACGACGCGGCACCCACCCTGATCGCCGTCGCCGACGACGTCCAGACGCGGCTTCCGGCGGACACCGTCCGGCTCCCGCGCTCGGAAGGCGGGTTGGACATCCAAACCCTCCTGGACGTGCTCCACGCGCGTGGCGTGCGGTCCGTCCTCCTCGAAGGCGGCCCGACGCTCGCCGGAGCCTTCGTCGCCGCCGGCGCCGTCGACCGCGTCGTCGGCTACCTGGCCCCCGTCCTGCTCGGCGCCGGCCCCGCCGCCCTGACCGGCGGCGGAATCACCACGATCACCGAAGCGTTGCGGCTCGACGTGAGCGAGACCGTCCGTATCGGCCCCGACCTGCGCATCACCGCGACCCTCGTAGCGAAGGAGCACTGACGTGTTCACCGGAATCGTCGAAGAGCTGGGCGAGATCACCGCCGTCGAGAACCTCCCCGACGCCTCCCGCTTCCGCCTGCGCGGCCCCGTGGTCACCGAGGGCGCCAAGCACGGCGACTCCATCGCCGTCAACGGAGTCTGTCTGACGGTCGTGGAGCACGAGGGCGACGAGTTCACCGCCGACGTCATGGCGGAGACCCTGAACCGCTCCAGCCTCGGCGCGCTCACGGTCGGCTCCCGCGTCAACCTGGAGCGCCCCACCGCGGTCGGCGCGCGCCTCGGCGGCCACATCGTGCAGGGCCACGTCGACGGCACGGGCGAGATCGTCGAGCGCAAGCCGTCCGACAACTGGGAGATCGTCAAGGTCTCGCTCCCCGCCGGCCTCTCCCGCTACGTCGTCGAGAAGGGCTCCATCACGGTCGACGGCGTCAGCCTCACCGTGGTCGACGCGGGCCCCGACCACTTCACCATCAGCCTCATCCCCACCACCCTCGCGCTGACCACGCTCGGCATCAAGCAGCCCGGCGACCCGGTCAACCTCGAGGTCGACGTCATCGCCAAGTACGTCGAGCGCCTGCTCGGCGACCGTGTTCAAGTGCCCGCTCAGGAGGCCACCAAGTGAACTGGCTCAACTCCGAAGCCTTCACGGCCTTCGACCAGCACATCATGTGGTCGGACATGATCGGCAACACCGTCGGCCTCATCGCCCTCGCGCTCGGCTGGCGGCGCTCCATATGGACCTGGCCCGCCCAGTTCCTGTCCGGCGTCATCCTCGTCGCCGCGTACGCCTCCGCGCAGCTCTCCGGCGGCGTCGGCAAGCAGCTCCTCGTCATCGGCGTCGCCCTGTGGGGCTGGCGGCAGTGGACCCGCGGCAGGCAGCAGGCGCAGGACGGCTCCATCGCCATCCGGTTCGCCACCTGGCGCGAGCGGGGCATCCTGCTCGCCGGCACCGCCGTCGGCACCCTCGCGGTCGGCGCCCTGTTCAGCGCCGTCCCCTCGCTGTCCTGGAACCCCTGGCCCGACGCCTACATCTTCGTCGGCACGCTCGCCGCGATGGTCGCCCAGGCCCGCGGACTCGTCGAGTTCTGGTTCGCCTGGCTGCTCGTCGACGTGGTCGGCGTGCCGCTCGCCTTCAGCAGCGGCCTCGCCTTCTCCGGACTCGTCTACGTCGTCTACCTCGCCCTCGTCCTCTGGGGCATGCGCGACTGGTGGCTGCGCTCCCGCGCGGCCGCCTCGCAGCCCGTCATGGAAGGAGCCCCGGCATGACTGTGGCACCGGTCTGGCACCGCACCGCCGGCAACGAAGACCCCTTCGACCTCTCCCTAGACCCCGTCGAGCAGGCCGTCCGCGACATCGCGGCGGGCCGCCCCGTCGTGGTCGTCGACGACGAGGACCGCGAGAACGAGGGCGACCTCGTCGTCGCCGCCGAGAAGGCGACCCCCGAGATCGTCGCCTTCATGATGAGCGAGTGCCGCGGCCTCATCTGCGCGCCCATGGAGGCCGACGAGCTCGACCGGCTCCGGCTCCCGCAGATGGTCGAGCACAACACCGAGTCGATGAGCACCGCCTTCACCGTCTCCGTCGACGCGACCGCCGCGCACGGCGTCACCACCGGCATCTCCGCCGCCGACCGCGCCACCACGCTCCAGCTCCTCGCGAGCGGCGGGGCCGGACCCGACGACTTCGTGCGCCCCGGGCACATCTTCCCGCTGCGCGCCAAGTCCGGCGGCGTCCTCGCCCGCGACGGCCACACCGAGGCCGCCGTCGACCTCGCCCGCCTCGCGGGACTGCGCCCCGCGGGAGCCATCGTGGAGATCGCGGGCGAGGACGGGAAGATGCTCAGGCTGCCCGAGCTCGTCCCCTTCGCCCGCAAGCACGGCCTGACGATCATCTCCATCGAGGACCTCATCGCGTACCGCCGCTCCTCGGAGCCCACCGTCCGCCGCGAGGCCGAGGTCAGCCTGCCCACCGCCTTCGGCGACTTCACGGCGTACGGCTACCGCTCCACCGTCGACGGCGTCGAACACGTCGCCCTCGTCCACGGCGACATCGGCGACGGCGAGGACGTCCTCGCCCGTCTCCACTCCGAGTGCCTCACCGGCGACGTCTTCCACTCCCTGCGCTGCGACTGCGGCCCGCAGCTGGAGGCGTCCATGCGGCGCATCACGGAAGAGGGCCGCGGCGTCGTGGTCTATCTGCGCGGCCACGAGGGGCGCGGCATCGGCCTGCTCTCCAAGCTGCGCGCGTACGCCCTCCAGGAACAGGGCAGCGACACCCTCGACGCCAACCTGGAGCTCGGCCTGCCCGCCGACGCCAGGGACTACGGCGCGGGCGCGCAGATCCTGCGCGATCTCGGGGTACGCGGTGTCCGGCTGATGACCAACAACCCCGACAAGACCGACGCGGTCCTGCGGCACGGCCTCAAGGTCACCGGGCGCGAGCCCATGCCCGTCGAGGCCGGCGAACACAATCTTCGGTACCTGCGCACCAAGCGGGACCGGATGGGGCACGACCTGCCCTGGCTGGACGCCACCGAAGTGTCCGCCTGCGGAAACCAGTAGATCCAGTACGTCCCGTGAGTCAGAGGAGAAGCGCGTGAGCGGCAAGGGTGCACCCGAACTGAGCGTGAAGAACTGCGGCGACCTGCGGGTCGCGGTGATCGCCGCGCAGTGGCACGAGAAGGTCATGGACGGCCTCGTCGACGGCGCCCTGCGCGCCCTGAACGAACTCGGCATCAGCGAGCCGACGGTGCTCCGCGTGCCCGGCAGCTTCGAGCTGCCCGTCGTCGCCAAGGTCCTCGCAGGCCGCGGCTACGACGCGATCGTCGCGCTCGGCGTCGTCATCCGCGGCGGCACCCCGCACTTCGAGTACGTGTGCCAGGGCGTCACCCAGGGCCTCACCCAGGTCTCCGTGGACACCGGCGTCCCCGTCGGCTTCGGCGTGCTGACCTGCGACACCGAGGAGCAGGCCCTGGACCGCGCGGGCATCGAGGGCTCCCGCGAGGACAAGGGCCACGAAGCGGTCACCGCGGCCGTGGCCACCGCGACCACGCTGCGCACCGTCTCCGAACCCTGGCGCTGAGGGGGACCGCCCGGCCGCGTAGAGTGGCGACCATCATGTCCAAGAAGACTTTCGAGGAGCTCTTCACCGAGCTCCAGCACAAGGCCGCCAACGGCGACCCCGCGACCTCCCGCACCGCCGAGCTGGTCGACAAGGGCGTCCATGCCATCGGCAAGAAGGTCGTCGAGGAGGCCGCCGAGGTCTGGATGGCCGCCGAGTACGAGGGCAAGGAAGCCGCCGCCGAGGAGATCTCGCAGCTCCTGTACCACGTGCAGGTGATGATGGTCGCCCGCGGCATCTCCCTCGACGACGTCTACGCCCACCTCTGAGCCGCACCGCGACTCGTCCCCGTACCAACCGACTCGTATCAACCGATCAAGGAAGCTGACCTCATGCTGCGCATTGCCGTCCCCAACAAGGGTTCACTGTCCGGACCTGCGTCGGCGATGCTCCATGAGGCCGGCTACCAGCAGCGCAAGGAGTCGAAGGAGCTCGTCCTCGTCGACCCCGACAACGAGGTCGAGTTCTTCTACCTGCGCCCCAAGGACATCGCGATCTACGTCTCGGCGGGCCGGCTCGACATCGGCATCACCGGCGAGGACCTGCTGATCGACTCCGGCGCCGACGCCGAGGCGATCCTGCCGCTCGGCTTCGCCCGCTCCACCTTCCGCTTCGCCGCGAAGCCGGGCACGGCGAGCGACATCAAGGACCTCGCGGGCAAGACCGTCGCGACCTCCTACGAGGGCATCGTCGCCAAGCACCTCGCCGAGCAGGGCGTCGCCGCCTCCGTCGTCCACCTGGACGGCGCCGTCGAGACCGCCATCGAACTGGGCGTCGCCCAGGTCATCGCGGACGTCGTGGAGACCGGCACCTCCCTGCGCAACGCCGGCCTCGAGGTCTTCGGCGACCCGATCATGAAGTCCGAGGCGGTCGTCATCCGCCGTACCGGCGCCGACACCGACGACCCGAAGGTGCAGCAGTTCCTCCGCCGTCTCCAGGGCGTCCTCGTCGCCAGGTCGTACGTGATGATGGACTACGACTGCCGCGCCGAGCACCTGGAGCAGGCCGTCGCCCTCACCCCGGGCCTGGAGTCGCCGACGATCTCCCCGCTGCACAACGAGGGCTGGGTGGCCGTGCGCTCCATGGTCCCCGCCAAGGAGGCCCAGCGGATCATGGACGACCTGTACGCCATCGGCGCCCGGGCCATCCTGACCACGGCCATCCACGCCTGCCGCCTCTGACCGGCCCCGACCCGGTAGGAGCACCCGCCTCATGTCCGACACCTCCGCCCTCCCCGCGCTGCCCGTCACCTTCCGGCCGACGCGGACCCGGGCCGTCCTGCTCACCGCGGGCGCCACGATCTTCGTGGTGATCACGGCGATCGCCTTCCTGCTGCCCAAGCTCAGCCCGGGGGAGCGGACCAGCTTCGTCTTCACCGGCGCGCTCCTCTTCGGCGTGCTCGTGCTGCTCAGCAGGCCCAAGGTCGTCGCCGACGAGTCCGGCGTGACGGTCGTCAACATCGCGACGAGCCGCCGTCTGGCGTGGGCCGAGATCGTGCAGGTCAACCTCCGCCCCGGCGATCCGTGGGTGTTCCTCAACCTCAGCGACGGCACCAGCCTGCCCGCCCTGGGCATCCAGCCGGGCATCGGCAGGCAGCAGGCCGTCACCGACGCCCGCAGCCTCCGCGCCCTCGCCGAGGCCAGGACGGCTCGCGAGAACTAGGCTCTGGACGTTCCGCGCCCGGTCTTGATTAATCTGTTGGCGGGGCGTGTGAGTGCCGCCCCGCTCCTGACGGGCCCGCCCGGCTCCCAGGGGCTCCTGCTATCCGAGGAGTGACTCCCTCCGGCGATGGACGGATCGTCCTGTAGTACCTGCGCCGCCCCCTCCCGACATACCGGGACCGGCACGACCGGAGAGGCGGCGGCATGACAGTGCCCCTGCTGCTTCTCGGGGCGGCATTCCTGCTGATTCTCGCCAACGGCTTCTTCGTGGCGGCCGAGTTCGGCCTCGTCACCGTCGAGCGGCCGGACGCGGAGAAGGCCGCGGCCGACGGCGACCGAAGGGCCGCCACGGTCGTCAGCGCCCTCAAGGAGCTGTCCTTCCAGCTCTCCGGCACCCAGCTCGGCATCACCATCACCTCGCTCGTCGTCGGCATGCTCGCCGAACCGGCCCTCGCGCACCTGCTCGCGGGCCCGTTCACGGCGGTCGGCGTCCCCGAAGGCGCCGTAGGCGGTGTCTCCGTAGTGGTCGGCATGCTGCTCGCCTCCGCCGTACAGATGGTGATCGGCGAGCTGGTGCCCAAGAACTGGGCGGTCTCCAGGCCGCTGCAGGTCGCGCGGTTCGTCGCGGGCCCGCAGCACGTGTTCGCGCGGCTCTTCCGGCCCGTGATCGCCCTCCTGAACGCCGTGGCCAACCGGCTGGTGCGCGCCCTCGGCGTCGAGCCCGCCGAAGAGCTGGCCTCCGCCCGCACCCCCGGCGAACTGGTCTCCCTGGCCCGGCACTCGGCGCAGGCCGGTGCCCTGGAGCAGGACACCGCCGACCTGTTCGTCCGCACCCTCTCCCTCGGCGAGCTGACCGCGCAGCACGTCATGACGCCCCGCGTGAAGGTCAGCGCGCTGCAGTCGTCGGCGACCGCCGAGGACGTGGTGAACCTGACCCGCGCCACCGGCCTGTCCCGCTTCCCGGTCTACAGCGAGCGGATCGACGAGGTCGTCGGCATGGTGCACCTCAAGGACGCCCTCGCGGTCGCCGCTCACGAGCGCCTCAGGACGCCCGTGCGACGCATCGCGCGATCCCCGCTGCTCGTCCCCGAGACGCTGCCCGTGCAGCCCCTCCTGGAGCGGCTGCGCAGCGAGCAGCCCATCGCCGTCGTCGTCGACGAGTACGGCGGCACGGCGGGCGTCGTCACCCTGGAGGACATCGTCGAGGAACTCGTCGGCGAGGTCCGCGACGAGCACGACCTCCTCGACCTGCCGGAGCTCTGCGTGGCACCCGCCGAGGACGGCAGGCCCGCGTGGGACGCCGACGGCGGCTGCCGCGTCGACACGCTCCAGCGCATCGGACTCGCCGTGCCCGAGGGCCCGTACGAGACCGTCGCCGGCCTCGTCGCGGATCTGCTCGGCCGCATCCCGGCCCCCGGCGACCGGGCCGAACTCCCGGGCTGGCGGCTCTCGGTGCGCCAGGTCGGCCACTACCGCGCCGAGCGGGTCAGGATCGCGAGGACGGCGGAAACCCCTGTGTCCACAGTCCCCGCAGCCCCGGCGGAGGCCCTGCGATGAGCATGCTGCAACTCCTCTTCGCCGTCCTGCTCGTGCTTGCCAACGGCTTCTTCGTGGGCGCCGAGTTCGCGCTCGTGTCCGTGCGCCGCAGCCAGATCGAGCCCCTGGACACCAAGCGGTCCCGCCAGGTCCTGTACGGCCTGGAGCATCTGCCGCAGATGATGGCGGCCGCCCAGTTCGGCATCACCGTCTGCTCGCTGACGCTCGGCGCGGTCGCCGAGCCGACCGTCGCGCACCTCCTGGAGCCGGTCTTCGAGGCGGTCCACCTGCCCGAGGGCATGATCCACCCCCTCGGTTACGTGATCGCGCTCGCCGTCGTCGTCTTCCTCCACCTCGTCATCGGCGAGATGGTCCCGAAGAACCTCGCGATGGCGGCCCCCGAGAAGACCGCCCTCTGGTTCAGTCCCGGCCTGGTCGCCTTCGCGCGGCTGTGCCGGCCGGTGACCGCGGCGCTCGGGGCGTGCTCCCGGGTCGTCCTGCGGCTCTTCGGGGTGGAGCCGAAGGACGAGGTCGAGGCGGTGTTCACCAGCGTGCAGCTGGGCCGCCTCGTGGAGGACTCCGGCCAGGCGGGACTGCTGGACCCCGTCGAGCAGGAGCGCCTCGAGGACGCCCTGGAGCTGGGCTCGCGCCCGGTCACCGACGTCCTGCTCGACCGGGCGTCCCTGGTGACCGTGGGTCCCTCGGTCACCCCGGCCCGCGTCATCGAGCTCACCGGGCGCACCGGCTACTCCCGCTTCCCGGTCCGCGCGGAGAACGGCGCCTTCATGGGCTACCTCCACGTGAAGGACGTACTGGATCTGGAGGAGACCGACCGCGCCGTGCCGCAGCAGGTCTGGCGCCCGATGACCACCCTGCGGTCCGAACTGCCGCTGGACGACGCCCTGACCGTGATGCGCCGCGCCGCGACGCACCTGGCGCAGGTCGCCGACGCGTCCGGCAAGGTGCTGGGCCTGGTCGCCCTGGAGGACGTCCTGGAGATGCTGGTCGGCGAGGTCCGTGACCCGGCGCACCGGGTCACGGTGCAGCGGACGCCGCCGGAGGACGCCGGGGACGCCAGGGACTCCGCGCTGGCCGGCAGCCGCGTCGGCTGAGCTCCATGCGCCGCGTGGCGGGGCGCCCCGGGGGTCGTCAGATCCCCGGGGTGTCCTGCGGTCCCCGCCCCGAGAGCACTTCCCCATAGGCCTGCATCAGGTCGGGAAGCCGCAGGGTCGACAGGTCGTCGCGCCCCGGTTCGCCGGGGTAGCCGGAGAGCCGCAGGTCGCGGTAGGCGCAGCTCTTCTCGTACAGCGTGCGCAGGAAGCGGCCGTTGCCGAGCTCGTCGATCCAGGCCTGCTCGACGACGTGCCCGCTGATGGAGCGCAGCTCTTCGAGCGCCTCCTCGTCCCACACGTCGCCGTTGTCGGCCGCGAGGACCTCGCCGATGGCGGTGAGTTCGAGCGGGCGGTACGAGGGGAAGTCCACGCGGGTCGTGAAGCGCGAGGACAGGCCGGGGTTGGCGGCCAGGAGCCGGTCCATGCCCTCCGGGTAGCCCGCGAGGATCACGACGAGGTGGTCGCGGTTGTCCTCGGCGCGCTTGAGGAGGACCTGAAGGGCCTCGTCGCCGTAGGCATCGCCCTTGCCGTAGCCGGAGTTGGAGAGGGAGTAGGCCTCGTCGACGAAGAGGACGCCGCCGATCGCCGAGTCGATCAGTTCGTTGGCCTTCACGGCGGTCTGGCCCAGGTACTCGCCGACCAGGTCGGCGCGTTGCGCCTCCACCAGGTGGTCGCCGCCGAGCAGGCCGAGCGCGTAGAAGACCCGGCCGAGGATGCGGGCCACGGTGGTCTTGCCGGTGCCGGAGGGGCCGGAGAAGACGAAGTGTCGTTTCGGCGGCTGCACCGGCAGGCCCTGCGCGGCCCGCAGCCGCGCCATGTTCAGCTGCGCGGAGAGCGCCTTGACCTGGCGCTTCACCGGTTCCAGACCCACCATGCCCTCCAGTTCGGAGAGGGCGGCCTCCAGGAGTGCGGGGTCGGTGGGGCCCGGGGGCAGCTGCGTCGGGGCCGCCTTGATGGGGATGATCGCCTTCTCGCGGACGGCGTCGGCCTCGGAGGGCTTCGAGGGGCCGGTGGGGCCGGAGAGGCCGGTGGGACCAGTGGACCCGCCGGGGGTACCGGGGCTGCCGGGGCCGGTGGGGCTGCTGGTGGTCGAGGAGCCGCCGCCCGACGGCGGTTCGGGGTCGGTGACCTTCACATCACGCCCCTCCGTGCCGAAGAGCACATCGATGCCGTCCGGCCCCTCCAGCACGTCCTGCCCCACCCCGGTCAGGCTGATCGCGGCGGCGAGGTCGGCCGCCTCGTCGTACCCGTCGCCCTCGGAGATCGCCGCGAGCCGGGCCGAGGTGTCCATGAAGGAGGCGTCGACCCGGTGCACCGCGCGGTACAGCGGCAGGGCCGCCGCCGAGCGTCCTGTGCCCTCGTGCGCGCGGGCCAGCCAGTAGCGCAGCTCCTTGCGCTGCGGCTGTTCGCTGCGGCAGCGCATGAGGGCGGCGGACAGCAGCGGCTCCGCCTGGCTGTACGTCTCCAGGCGGACCCGGGCCATGCCGCCGAAGAGCCCGGCCTCGATGCCCAGCATCGGGTCGTCGATCAGCGGGTCCGTGTGGCGCACCAACTGCTCCCAGTCCTTGACCAGATAGGAGCGGCAGGCGTGCAGGAAACGCACCTGCGGATCGGCGTCGACGGGCGGCAGGCCCGCCAACGCCCGGTCCAGCTCCGGGACATGGCGGCCGTCGAGCCAGTGCGAGGCGTGGGCGAGCAGCAGGTCACGGGTGCTCTCCAGGACGGGCTGCACCCACCAGCCCAGCCAGTACCAGGAGTTGAGGGCACGCGCGTGCCGGGTGCGCTGCTCCCCGAACCGGTCCCGGTGCTGGAACATCCGCAGCAACGCCGTCGTCGTGTCGATGCGCAGCGCGTGCAGCCCGAGCCAGCCGTCGGCCATCCCGGGATCCATCCGCACCGCCGTCCGGAATTCCTCCTCCGCCTGCGGATAGGCGCCCATGGTGTAGGCGTCGACGCCCCTCAGCCAGGCGAGGTCGGCCGGGGCGGGTGAGCCCACCGCGTCGAAGTCCATCAGGTCCCCCACAAACCGTGCCCCCGTTTGCGTACCGCCGGACCGGTGCCCGCCGGCGACTGCGCTGAACCACCGCGCTGAACCACTGCCTGAACCACTGTGCTGCGGACGGGAGTTGATTCGATGCGCAGAGCAGCCGTCCGAAAAGGCGCACCGAGATGCATCGTACCTGCGGGGGAGCGGTGGGCCGTAGGGTGCCGCACCGGCGGATCGGCCGGAAAGGGCCGATGGAGGGTGGCCCGACGGTGACCGAGGGTGAGCGGATGGCGGCACGCGGCGGTCGGAAATCGGGCTCCTGAGGCAGAACGAAGCCCCCGATCACGGGGGAACAACCGGGGGCTTCGCGTCTGCGGGCGGTGTCGCAACACCGCACATTCAGAACGTAAGTCCTGTAAGGGCCCTGGGTCAAGCATAGTTGGGGCACTGGCGAAAACTCGTGAGGCCAACTGGAAGCGGTTTTCCGGAGGTTCAGCGGACCGCCCACGGTCCTTCACTCTGCGTGACGGCTCAGGCCTCTGTAAGCGCCACACCGGGCCCTTGGAGTACCTCGTATCCCTCTGGGCACTGTCGTACCAAATAGTGCGCGAAAGGCCTGGAGGGGTCCTCGGCGAAATGCCGACGTTCCGCGGGCTCCCAGCCGTCCCAGAAGTCACTCTGGACCGCCCCGTCCCGCCGGCGGCCCCGCTGCCACGCCTCCTCGCGCGGCACCTCCATCCACAGCACCGCGGCGAGGTGCGGCCGCAGCGCCCGGCGGCCCGCCCCGACGCCCTCGACGATCACCACGGGCGCGGACGGCAGGGGCTCGTCGGCGGGACCGAAGCGGCGCTCGTGCCAGTCGTACGTCGCGTAGTGCGCCGTCTCGCCGCGGGAGAGCGGCCCGATGACCTGCCGCCGGAGCCGCTCGGTCCAGTCGAAGAGCTCCGCGTGGCTCGCGATGTCGTCGAGCCGCAGGACGGGAGCGTCGCCGGATGCCTCGGCGAGGCGCCGGGCGAACGTCGACTTGCCGGAGCCCGCGTGCCCGTCCACGGCGATCAGGCGGACGGGGCCGCAGGAGGGCGGCAGGCGTCGCAGGGTGTCGGCGAGGCGGGGGAGCGGGGTGGGCGGGTGTCCGGTCATCACGGCAAGGGTACGACTGCGGAAGGATGTGTTCCGCGCGCCGCCGCAGGTCATGCCATTGGTTGAGGCCAATATTGTTGCGCGCGACAGTGCCCGAAGCGCTGGCAGAAGTCGGCCGGGACCGGCCATAGTTGGCCCACTTCCGTGCACCTGACCCGACCCTTCCGGATCCCGCCGGAAACCATGTCGACTGGGGGTCCCTTCCATGGACCGAGCAGACCGAGCAGAGCAAGCCGACCGAGCCGGCCGAACAGACCAAGCAGAGCAAGCAGGCCAAGCAGGCCAAGCAGACGGAGCCGGCCGAGCAGAGCGACCTGACAGGACGGGCGGTACGGACGCAGCCGGCCGCGTCGACGGCATGTCCCGCAGATCCGTGCTCACCACCGCCGTCACCGCCGCCGCAGGGGCGGCCCTCGCGGCGACCGCCACGCACGCCACGCCCGCCCTGGCCGCGGGCCCGGCACCGGCCCAGGGCCGCACCCCGCGCGCGGACCGCTTCGTGGACAACCGTTTCTGGACCTCGGCGAAGGACTGGCGCACCGGCACCCCGGAGGGCACGGCCGTCGTCACCGGCGCCCGCCCCGGCCTGCGCATCGCCGAGCCCGCGGGCCGCACCGACTACGCCGACCCGCACACCGGCAGGACCACCACCTACGAGTACGCCAGGTGGACCTCGCCGACGCACCGCTCCACCGTCCCCGCCACGGAGCTCATCGCGTCCTGGAACGCGCACACCCCCGCCGGGACCTGGCTCCAGGTCGAGCTGCGGGGCACGTACTCCGACGGGACGGACTCGCCGTGGTACGTGATGGGCCGCTGGGCCTCGGGCGACGACGCGGAAGCCGACATCCGGCGGACCTCGGTCGACGACCAGACCGACGGCAAGTCGACGGTCTGGACAGACACGCTCTCCGTGGACGACACGACCACCGGCCTGCGCGTCGTCTCGTACCAGCTGCGACTGACGCTCCACCGCAGGCCCGGCGCCACCGCGACCCCCACGGTCTGGCGGCTCGGCGCGATGGCCTCGGCGGTCCCCGACCGCTTCACGGTCCCCGCGTCGCAGCCGAGCCTCGCCAAGGAGCTGACGGTCCCGCGCTACTCGCAGGACATCCACAAGGGCCAGTATCCGGAGTACGACAACGGAGGCGAGGCCTGGTGCAGCCCGACCTCCTCCCAGATGATCATCGAGTACTGGGGGCGCAGGCCGACGGCCGAGGACCTGGCCTGGGTCGACCCCTCCTACGCCGACCCGCAGGTCTGCCACGCGGCCCGCTTCACGTTCGACTACCAGTACAACGGCTGCGGCAACTGGCCCTTCAACGCCGCGTACGCGTCGACGTACAAGGATCTCCAGGGCGTCGTGACCCGGCTCGCCTCGCTGACGGAGCTGGAGACGCTGATCGCCGCGGGCATCCCGGCCATAACGTCCCAGTCGTTCCTCAGGGAGGAGCTGACGGGCGCGGGCTACGGCACGGCTGGCCACCTCATGACCGTCATCGGCTTCACGGCGGACGGCGACGTGATCGCCAACGACCCGGCGTCGCCCAGCAATCCCGAGGTGCGCCGCGTCTACAAGAGGCGCGAGTGGGAGAACATCTGGCTGCGGACGAAGCGCTACAACTCCACCGGAAAGGTCGTGTCGGGCACGGGAGGCGTCTGTTACCTGTACTTCCCGACGACCCTGTCCGCGCGCCGGCGGAGCGCGCTGGCCGCGGTCGGCATCCGCTGAACCACCGCTCGTCGGCAGGCGCCTGTCAGTGGGCGCTCGTCGGCGTCAGCGGGTGTTCGTGCTCAGCGGCGGCGGCTGATGAGGGCGGGTCGCGCCCGGCCGGTACTGCATCATCACGAACAGGGCGTCCGTCTCCGGCAGCGGGCTGGCGGCGGACGCGATCACCCAGCCGGGCCCCTTGGTGGCGTGGTTGACCTGGCGCACGGCACCGTCCGGGTGCAGGGGGTGCGAGCTCGCGGTCGCCAGATAGATGGGCCCCGCGAGCGGGTCGCGCCGGACATCGCTCGCCAGCTCGATGAGCGCGGGGTCGGCGGGACGGTTCGTGACGGCCCGCCGGAGCGCGGGGCAGGCGCCGCGCGCCCAGTCCTCGGCCCAGTTCAGCAGGACGTCGTGCCGGGCCTGATCGTCGAGGAGCATCCACCGCATGATGTTGGACGGTGGCCGGCCGTCCGGGAAGAGGGCTCTGAACTCGTCGTTGCAGGCCACGACGTTCCAGTGCGCGTCGGCGATGTAGGCCATCGAGCCCGTGACGCCCTCGACGACCGTCCGCCAGGCCGCGCCCATCGGCGTCCGCTCTGCCAAGTCCTGCCCGTCCGGCTGCACTTGCCCGCCCCCTTCATGCCGCCCGCAGGTCGGCACCAGCACGATCACAGCGTGTGCCGCAAGCCTAGCCAGCATGCGCGGCCGGGGGGCTGAGACTGAGGTGGCCGGTGACGCGCGTGTGCCCGCCCCCATGTGGGGACGGGCACACGCGTCGGCTCAGCGGTCGTCGCGGAACGAGTCGCGCATGCCCTCGGCCCTGTCGCGCATGTCGTCCGCGGCGTCCTTCGCCTTGCCCTTGGCCTGATCGGTCTTGCCCTCGGCCACCTTGCGGTCGTTGCCGGTGGCCTTGCCCACCATCTCTTTGGCCTTGCCCTTTGCCTTGTTCATGGCGCTGTCGCCCATGACGGCTCCTCTTGGTCGGGGATGCCCCCACGCTAAGAGGAGCGGAGGAAAGGTGCATCTCGGGCGGAGCGGGCGCGGTCGGTCAGTTCAGCGGGGCGCTGGTCTCGTAGTAGAACGTCATCCGAGGCCAGCCGCGGGAGGTGGCGATCTCGTTGAAGGCGTTCACGATCTCCATCGGGGTGATCTGCTTCGCCGCGGGAGCGTTCTCGACCCGCAGGCTGAACGAGAAGTCCATCATCGCGTCGATGTCGCCGATGCTGACGTTGCCCCCGAACTTCTGCCCGTTGGGTACGTCGGCGTCCGACGTCGGCGTGGCCGCGGTGGCCGCGGTGGCCGAGGCCGCCTGGGCGGTCGCCGCCGAGTCGGCCTCGGCGGCGCCGGCGGACCCCGCTCCCGCCAGGGCCGCTCCCGCGGCGGCACTGCCCGAATAGCCCAGCAGGGCGCGTCTGGAAACTCCGGTCATGGTGGTCCCCTCCTAGATGGTGCTGATCTCCCCCCTGGAGATCGACGTGATCATAGGGGCGGAAAGCGCGCCGTGGGACCGAATGGATTCATCCGCTTGCCGGCTCCACCACCCAGTCCGGGTGCCCGGGCATCGGCGGCGTCTTCGAGCCGTACAGCCAGGGGTTGAGGAAACCCTCCAGATCCTCGCCCGCGACCTTCGACGCGAGGTCGACGAACTGCCGCGTGCTCGCCGCGCGCCCCGCGAAACCGCTCACCCAGGCACGCTCGATCTTCTGGAACGTTGCGTCGCCGACCTGCTCGCGCAGCGCGTACAGGACCAGGGCCGAGCCGTCGTACCGCATGCGCTTGAAGAGGTTCGGCTCGGTCGGCTCGGCGGGCGCGCCGAAGTCGCGGCGCCAGATGTCGTGGTTCTGGTACGCGGTCTTCATGGCGGCCTCGAAGCTGTCCCCGCCGTGCTGCTCGGAGTACTCCCTCTCGTAGAAGCGGGCGTGGCCCTCGCTCAGCCACAGGTCGGACCAGCTCTTGAGGGCGACGCTGTCGCCGAACCACTGGTGGGCCAGCTCGTGCACCATGTTCCGCTCGGCGTCGACCCGGGTGCCGAGCAGGTCCGCCTTCGGTATGAGCGACAGGGTCTGCGTCTCCAGGGCCACGCCGAGGTCGGTGTCGCCGACCAGCAGGCCGTAGCGGTTGAAGGGGTAGGGGCCGAGCTTCTCCTCCAGCCACTTCAGGTGGTCCGGGGTGAGTGCGCGGTACGCGGCCGTCGGCTCGACCAGCTCCTCCGGGACGACGTCGCGCAGCGGCAGCCCGCCGGGCCCCTCGCTGTCGACCAGCCGGAACTTGCCGATGGCCAGCTGCACCAGCTGGGTGGAGAGGGGCTGTTCGGAGTCGTACGTCCAGCGCACCCGGCCGTCGGGGCGCTCGGTGCGCGAGACCAGCTTGCCGTTGGCGACGGCCGTGCGGTCGCCCGGCGTGGTGATGCGGAAGGTGATCGGCGCGCGCCGGCTCGGATGGTCGTTGGCCGGGAAGATCAGCCGGGCGCCGTTCGGCTGCGGGTAGACCACTGTGCCGTCGGGCGTGGGGATCCAGCCGTAGTCCTCGATCGCGTCGTCGCGGTGCCGGGTCTGCGTCGGGTCGGCGGTGTAGGTGACCTTGACCGTGAAGGAACTGCCCTTGGTTATCGGGGACTTGGGGGTGACGGTGAGTTCGTCGCCCGCTCGCGAGGCGCCCGCGGGGGAGCCGTTCACGGTGACGTCGTGCAGGGTGTTGCCGCCGAAGTCGAGGTTGAAGCGGGACAGTGCCTGGGTGGAACGGGCCCTGATCGTCGTCGTCGCTTCGAAGGGCGTCTTCGGGGCCTGCCAGTCGAAGTCCAGGTAGTAGCGCTCCACCCGGTACCCGCCGTTACCGTCCAGCGGGAACATCGGGTCGCCGAGCCCTGGTGCGCCCGGCGACGGCTTCTCGGCGGTGACCGGTGCGGCCTGGGGGAGCGGTGACGCCTGCGAGACAGGTGCGGTGAGGGCGGCCGCGGCGGTGATCGCGGCCGCGAGGGCGAGCCCGGCCCTGCGGCGCGGGCGGGACGTCGTCCGGTTCGTGCTCATCGGGAACCTCTCGGTCGTACGGTGCACGGGCGGACGGACGGGGGAGACGACCCCGCCGTCCGGGGTTAGACGCGCGACGCGACGTCCCAGTTGCGGGGTGACCAAGGTCTCGCCCGCAAAAGGGCTTCCGGCTGGCAAGGTGGAGGGGGTCCCGTGGGGGTGCAGGCACTGCCCGGGACCTTGCGGGGGAGTACTGCCACACGAGACGTCAGTGAGAAAGACATGACCGCGACCTCTGCCACCGCTGTCCGCGCGAAGGCCCGCACCGGCGGCCCCGACGAAGACGGGCCCACCCTCCTGGAGCACCTCGCGGGCTGGACCCTCGTCGTCGTCCTCGCGATGCTCGTCACCCAGACCGGTCTGCTGTGACGTCGCTCTCCCGGCCGTCGCCCTCCCGGCCGCCCGAGCCCGCGCTCTCCTGACCGCCGGCCTCGTCGAGGCCGGCCCGCCAGTGCCGCCCCGGCACGCCCACCAGGCCGTACAGCCACCGCACCGGCGAGCGCCGGTGCAGCAGTGTGACGCCCGCCACGACCGCGAACAGCGGGAGGCCGAGCCACCCGCCGACCAGGCGCACCAGCACGCTCGCGAAGAGCGCGCCCACGAAGGGCAGCCCGTACACCCCGGCCGCCGCGATGGCGATGCCCAGGAACCTCGGCACCTTGCGGTCCTCGTCGGCGCCCGGCAGCGACCAGCCCTCCATGAGCCAGCCGATCTCGGTCACCAGCATGGTGCCGATCACCGCGGCGCCGAACAGCAGCAGCGCCAGGAACGTCCCGGACGTCAGGAAGTCCAGTACGTGGTTGACGACGCTGTCCCGCGACCAGTCGGCGAAATCCTCGGCGCCGGGTGAGAGGAAGCGCTCGTATCCTCTGCCGTCCCACCCGTGGATCAACGTCCCGAACAGCAGGAAATACCCGCCGACGCACTGGAGGTACGCCCAGTAGCCGGCCCCCACGAGCACCAGGCCCTGCGCGACCAGGAACCCGAGGATTGCGGCCACCGGGATGCCGCCCGCGTAGAACAGCACGAACCCCGCCCACACGCCCTCGTGGCCTTCCGCCACATGCATGGTCGACCAGGACGGGTTCTGCCACAGCAGGAACAGCCCCGTCGGCACCATCAGGACGGCGGCGAAGAGCGCGGTCAGCGCGAGATAGGGGTTGGCGGCCCGGCTGCGGGTGCGCGGGCCCTCGCCGGCGTTGATCCGCTCCCACACCTGGAGCTGACGCCCGGCCGAGAGGGCGAACGTCGCGCCGACCGCGTACGCCCAGAAGAGGGCGGCCTGGATCTGGATCACGCCGCGCCCCTCATGCCGTGGCTTTCAGTGTCAGCCCGCCCGCCACGATCGAGTCCGAGGTGACCAGGGCCTGCTCGGCGCTCACGTCCGTCATGAAGATGAACGGCGGCACGAGGGGCGGCACCGGCAGCTTGTCGGGCGTGAAGGTGAGGCAGAGGATGCCCTCGATGCATCCCCTGAACTTGGTCAGATACAGCGTCACCTGACCACTGAGGTCCAACGTGTCGGCGCCCAGGGCGAGTTCCCGGCTCCCGTCGCGCGTCGTGAGCTTGTAGTCGGTCAGGGAGGCGGCCTTCATCCGCAGCACCATGACCTTCAGCGGCCCGTCGGCGGTCGGGATCTCGCGGACGCCCGCCACGATGAAGCCCTGCGGCGCGAAGAGCGTCGTGGTGATCGTCGGCGGCACCCGCGCGGCCACGATCGCCCCGGCGGGCGGCGCCTGCGCGGGCGTCGCCTTCGCCGGGCTGCCGTTCACGATGCCGGCGACGATCACCACGGGCAGCAGCACCCCGAGCGTCCGCGTGCCCTGCCCGTCCCGCACCTTCGGCCGCGCCGGGTCCTCCTCGGCGTCGTCGGGCACCGGAGTCCAGCCGAACCCCATGGCGCTGCCCGCGATGCCCAGCAGCATCCCGACGAGGAACCCGCCGAGATTGGTGGCCGCGAACGAGAGCACCGACAGGATCAGCGCGTTGACGCTCACGTAGTGGTGCGTGTGGGGCAGCAGCCACAGGAAGAGCCCCGCCACGACCAGCGCGATCCCGATGCCGAGCGCCGCGATCCCGCCGAGGCCGAGACTGACGAGCACGGTCAGCGGCGAGAGCGGGATCAGGAGCAGTTCGGCGCCGCCGAGGATCAGCAGCAGCCCGCCCCAGAACGGCCGGGTGCGCCGCCATCTGCGGACGGCCCGGCGCTGGTCGGGCCACGGCAGCCGCCGGTCGAGCCAGCCGCCGCCGTCGCCTCGGAAGGCTCTGACACCACTTCTGCCGCCGCCGGTCAGAAGCACTTCTTGCCGCCGAGGCTGACGTCGACCCGCATGCCCTTGAGCCGGAAGTTGCCGCCCGTCGCCGACCAGGCGTTCGACTTCACCCCGGAGACGGTGATGTCCCCGGCCTGGAGTCCGAACTTGCCCCGCTCGCCCTTGATGCCGGGCACCTCGTCGAGCGTCGAGGCGTCCCGGCCGATCTGCGCGGTGCCGAAGCGGGCGTCGCCGACCAGGTCCTCGCCGTCGATGATGAGGTTGCTCGCGGTGACGTTGCCCGCGTCGCCGCCCGCGGTCAGCTTGAAGACGACGTTCCCGAGGGGGGTCTTGACCTCGGCGGCCTGGCAGATGTCGGAGAGGGTCGCGTCACCGATCCCGAGGAGCGCCACCGGGTGCCCCTTGCCGTCGATGTCCCGGTCCGTCTGTACGTACGAGGACAGGCCCTGGCTGGTCAGTTTGCCGGACGACACCTGGAAGCTGGTGCCGGAGACGGCGAAGGACGCGGCGAGCGCGCCCTCGGCCATCACGGAGGCCATCACACCGACGGCCAGGACGGCCGGCAGGGCCACCACGGCCGTCTTCTTCCAGGAGGTTCTGCCCTCGCGTAACGCGGTGCGGCTTGCGTTCACTGTTTCCTCCCGTACGTCGTTCCGCGTCCGTAGGCGTGCGTAAGGGGAGTGCGTGGGGCCGTCGGGAGCCGAACCGGCAGGTGGCAGTGGTCTGCCATACTGCGGACGATCCCGAGGCAGTTGGAGACTAGGGCCGAAATTGAATAATAGTCAACAGCGCGGAACGGACCGCTCGGCGGCGCGTCGGGCCGAACTCATCGCCATCGGACGGAAGTTGTTCGCCGACACGTCCTACGACGCCCTGTCGATGGACGACATCGCGAAGCAGGCGGGCGTCGCCAAGGGGCTGATCTACTACTACTTCAAGTCGAAGCGCGGCTACTACCTGGCGATCATCGAGGACTCCGTCGCGGACCTGGTCGCGCGCGCGGGACGCCACGACGACCTTCCGCCCGTGGAGCGGGTGCAGCGCACCGTCGACGGCTATCTGCGCTACGCCGAGCACCATCAGGCGGCGTACCGCACGATCATCAGCGGCGGCGTCGGCTTCGACGCGGAGGTGCACGCCATACGCGACGGCGTGCGCGAGGCGCTGATCGGGACGATCGCCGAGGGGGCGTACGGCCGCAAGGACATCCCGCAGCTGGCGCGCACGGCCCTGCTCGGCTGGCTGTGCAGCGTGGAGGGCATCACCCTCGACTGGATCGGCAGCCGGGGCCTGTCGCGCGAGGCGGTCGGCGCGCTTCTGGTGCGGACGCTCGGGGACACGCTGCGGGTCATCGAGGACTTCGAGCCGTCGTACCCGGCGCCGGCGCGCCCGTGAGTGGACGCGCGCGAGGGGCGGGAGCCCGCCGGCTCCCGCCCCTCGACACAGCTGATGCTTCAGGTCAGTTGATGGCCTTGATCAGCTCACCGTTGGACGTGTCTCCGCTGAGCTCCCAGAAGAAGGTGCCGCCGAGGCCCTGCTGGTTCTTGTAGTTCATCTTGCCCGCGATGGTCGCCGGGGTGTCGTAGCTCCACCAGTTGTTCCCGCAGTGCGCGTACGCGGTCCCGCCGACCGTGCCGTTGGCCGGGCACTTGGTCTTCAGTTCCTTGTAGTCGTCGATGCCCTGCTCGTACTTGCCCGCGGCCGGCCCTGTCGCGGTGCCGCCGGGCGCCTTCTGCGTGACGCCCGTCCAGCCGCGGCCGTAGAAGCCGAGGCCGAGCAGCAGCTTCTGGGACGGCACCCCGAGCGCCTTCAGCTTCTTGATGGTGGCGTCGGAGTTGTAGCCGGCCTTCGGGATGCCGGTGTACGAGGTCAGCGGCGAGTGCGGGGCGGTCGGGCCCTTCGCGTCCCACGCGCCGAAGTAGTCGTACGTCATGGGGTTGTACCAGTCGACGTACTGGGCCGCGCCCGCGTAGTCGGCCGCGTCGATCTTGCCGCCCGTCGAGGCGTCCGCCGGGATCGCCGCGGTGACCAGATTGTTGCTGCCGAACTTCGAACGGACCGCCGACATCAGGTTCTTGTAGGCCGCGCGCCCGCTCGTGTCGCAGGTCAGGCCGCAGGCGTTGGGGTACTCCCAGTCGATGTCGATGCCGTCGAAGACGTCGGCCCACTTGGAGTTCTCGACCAGGTCGTAGCAGGACTGGGCGAAGGCCGCGGGGTTCTTCGCCGCCTCGGTGAACCCGCCCGACCAGGTCCAGCCGCCGAACGACCAGAGGACCTTGAGGTCCGGGTGCTTCTTCTTCAGCTTGCGCAGCTGGTTGAAGTTGCCGCGCAGCGGCTGGTCCCAGGTGTCGGCGACGCCGTCCACGGACTGGTCGGCGGTGTAGGCCTTGTCGGTCGCCGCGTAGGCGTCGCCCATCGTGCACTTGCCGCCCTGGACGTTGCCGAAGGCGTAGTTGATGTGCGTGAGCTTGTTGGCCGAGCCGGACGTCTCGACGTTCTTGACGTGGTAGTTCCGGCCGTAGACGCCCCACTCGGTGAAGTATCCGACGACCTTGGAGCCGGCGGCGGCCTTCTGCTCGGTGCCCTGGTCGGGCTCGGCGGCGGCGGTGCCCGCGCCGGCCAGCAGGCCCGCGCCGAGGACGGCGGCACAGGTGGTGGCGATGAGCGCCCGGAAGGAGGCGCGAGGGGAGTGCGGTCTGAGCATCGTGTCTCCTCGTGGGGGGAAACCGGGAGGGGGAAGTGGTGCTGTGGACCTGCGCGTACGACTTGGCATGAACGCGTTAAGTCGTTGAAAAGAACAGTAGGAGGACTAGACCAGTGTGGTCAATGGTTCGGACCAATCCGGCCCGCAGTGGCGATCTTCAGTTATGTTTTGAGTAAGCGGTCGTTAACTAGTGACGGGCTGCCGCCGATCGGGCATACTCAACGCGCCAGAGCCGCTGGTCAGCTGCTTCCGAGACCCGGAAGGAGACCCCGGCTCGGCAACGTTTCCCGGCGGCGCCGCCCCACCCAGCGCGGGCGTCCGCCGCAGCCCCACAGGGAGGAGAGCGTCATGCCCGACCACATCACGCAGTCGGTGGAGCGTCAGCTGCCCACGGATGAGGCCAGGGATCTGCTCTCGCTGGTCCGGGACATCGCCCAGCGCGAGATCGCCCCCAAGGCCGCCGAGGAGGAGGACGCCGGGCGCTTCCCCCGCGAGGTCTTCACGCTGCTCTCCGAATCCGGCCTGCTCGGCCTGGCGTACGACTCGGAGTTCGGCGGCGGCGACCAGCCGTACGAGGTCTATCTCCAGGTCCTGGAAGAGCTCGCCGCCGCGCGCCTGACCGTCGGCCTCGGCGTCAGCGTCCACTCCCTGTCCTGCCACGCCCTCGCCGGTTACGGCACCAAGGAGCAGCAGTCCGACCACCTGCCCGCCATGCTCGGCGGCGGCCTGCTCGGCGCGTACTGCCTGTCGGAGCCCTCGTCCGGGTCCGACGCGGCGTCGCTGCGCACCAAGGCCGTCAGGGACGGCGACGACTGGGTCATCACCGGCACCAAGGCCTGGATCACCCACGGCGGCGTCGCCGACTTCTACACCGTGCTCGCCCGCACGGGCGGCGAGGGCGCCCGGGGCGTCACGGCCTTCCTGGTGCCGGGCGACGCCGAGGGGCTGAGCGCCGCGGCGCCCGAGAAGAAGATGGGCATGAAGGGCTCGCCCACCGCCCAGATCCACTTCGACGGGGTGCGCGTCGCCGACTCCCGCCGCATCGGCGACGAGGGCCAGGGCTTCGCCATCGCGCTCTCCGCGCTCGACTCGGGGCGGCTCGGCATCGCGGCCTGCGCGATCGGCGTGGCCCAGGCGGCGCTCGACGAGGCCGTCGCGTACGCCACCGAGCGGAAGCAGTTCGGCAGGCCCATCGCGGACTTCCAGGGGCTGCGCTTCATGCTCGCGGACATGGCGACGCAGATCGAGGCGGGCCGGGCGCTCTATCTGGCCGCGGCCCGGCTCCGCGACACGGGGCGGCCGTTCGCCAAGCAGGCGGCCATGGCCAAGCTGCTGTGCACGGACGCCGCGATGAAGGTGACGACGGACGCCGTGCAGGTGCTCGGGGGGTACGGCTACACCGCGGACTTCCCCGTGGAGCGCCTCATGCGTGAGGCGAAGGTGCTGCAGATCGTCGAGGGCACCAATCAGATCCAGCGCATGGTCATCGCGCGTCACCTCGCGGGTCCCGACTCGCGCTGAACTGGCCGCGGTGCACGGGCGGCGCCAGGAGCCGGGCCCACTCCGGGTCGTGGCGCCCGGGCAGCGTCCGGCCGCGGTCGGCCCAGTGGTGGAGCAGGGCGCGGTAGATGGGCGGGTCCTGGAAGTGCGGATCGGGGAAGTGCGGATCCGGGAAGTGCGGCTGCTGGTAGGGCTGATACATGTGCCCGTACTGCTGGTGCGGCTGTTGGTGCACGTGCTGCTGCTGCGGCTGCTGCTGGTACACGTGCTGCTGCGGCTGGGGCGGCCCCGGCGGCTGGGGTGACGACTGGTGCTGCGGGGGATCCGGGGGGTGCCGGGGAACCGATTCTGCGACGGACAGCGTCACCAGGGTGTGCCGCCGCCGCCCGCTGGGAAGGTGCGTCGGGCCCGTGCCCGCACCCGTTTCCATGGGGGTCATACCAGGGCAACGCGCACTGTCGCGGCGAAGTCACCGCCCGGGCGAATAGGGCGTCTGTTCACGGCGTGCCCGTGGGGGCGGTGACGGCTCGGGCAGGTGTACGACATGTGTTCGGTGAAGGGTCCGGCACGGCTCTGGCCCCGCCCCGCGAACGGCCCGACGCGTCTCTGGTCCCGCCCGATGAACTGACGTACCGTCAACTCCGCGTCGGAGGGCCCTATTTGCCTCCCGCCACCCTGAACTGCCGTGCGACCAGGGAGGTTTGCCGTGGCAGACGACCGTCCGGTCCCGCTCGACGAATACCCCGTCCACCAGGTCCCCCTGTCGATGAAGCACGTCGCGACGGGCGACCGCAACGCCTACGACCGGTGCATCTTCCACCTCTTCGACCACCGGGGCCGCGCCCTGCTCATCCTCGGGCTCGGCGTCTACCCGAACACCGGTGTCATCGACGCGTACGCGACCCTGCGTACGGGGGACACGCTCCACGCCGTACGCGCCAGTGACGCGCTCGGCGAGGACCGCATGAACCTCCGCGTCGGCTCGCTGGACATCACCGTCGACGAACCGCTCCGCCGCCTCCGTCTGCGGTGCGCCGCCGACCCAGGCGACCCCGCCTCACTCTCGTACGACCTCACCTGGACCGCCGACTTCCCCGCCCTGTGGGAGCCGCACCACATCCAGCGCCGCGGCGACCGGCTCACCCTCGAAGGGCGCCGGTTCGTGCAGGCGGGCCGGCCCGCCGGGGTGATCCGCGCGGGCGGCGAGGAGATCGCCGTCACGGCGGGGGAGTGGACCGCCACCCGCGACCGCAGCTGGGGCGTGCGGCCCATACCGGGCGAGGAACGCGGGCGCCTGGAGGAGGAGTTCGCCACCGAGGGCTTCCACTGGATCTGGTGTCCGGTCCGCTTCGACGACCGCTTCCTCATGGTCATCTCCCAGGAGGACGCGGACGGCTACCGCACCCTCAACGACGCCACCCTCGTCCGTCCGGACCAGCGCGACCGCCAACTCGGCTGGCCCCAGGCCGACATCACCTACCGCTCAGGCACCCGCCACCCCGAAAGCGCCGTCATCCACCTCACCGACCCCGACGGCCGCAAGCCCCTGGAACTCGGCGTACAGGTGCTCGCCTCACTGCCCCTGGCCGTGGGCGCCGGGTATCCGCCCGCCGACGACTGGCAGCACGGCACCTGGCGCGGCCGCGACTGGACCGACCGCCGCACCTACGACCTGTCGGACCCCGCCGCCCACCCGCTCGCCGCCTACGGAGTCATCGACCACGCGGCGCGCTTCACCCTCGACGGGCAGACGGGATACGGCATCTTCGAGCACGGCAGCTTCGGCCGCCACGACCCGAGCGGCTTCACCGGATTCGACTCCGTGGCGCCCTGAGGGCACGGGCCGGAGGAAGGAGTACGGACATGGCAACGGCACCCCGCCCCCGCACCACCACCCGCGACCCGGAAGACCTCGCCCGCCGCCTCGGCGCCTGGCTCGACACGCGGCTGCCCGGCGCCAAAGCCGTCGACGTGACCGTGCCCGAGTCCAACGGCATGTCCAGCGAGACCCTGCTCTTCACCGTCGAACACCCCGAACCGCCCATCGAGCGCTGCGCGTTGCGCCTGGCGGCCGACCCGGCGGCGTACACGATCTTTCCCGTCTACGACATGCCGCGCCAGTACCGCACGATGCGGCTCGTCGCCGACCACACCGACGTGCCGGTGCCGCGTGTGCTGTGGCTCGAAGAGGACCCGGGCCCGCTCGGCGCGCCCTTCTTCGTGATGGAGCGCGTCGAGGGACGCGTCCCACCCGACGTCATGCCCTATACGTACGAGGGCAATTGGCTGCACTCCGCCACCGACGCCGAGCGCGCGCACCTCGAAGAGGCCTCGGTCCGCGTCCTCGCGCGGCTGCACGACCAAGTGTCGCCCGAAGCAGCGGAGTTCCTCACCCTGCCGGGCGAGGGAAGCCCGCTGCGCCGCCACGTCACGGCTCAACGCGCCTACTACGCCTGGGTGGTGAGCGGACTGCCCCGCTCGCCCGTCATAGAGCAAGCTTTCGACCGCCTCGAGGAACTGTGGCCACGAGACGAGGATGACGCCGTCCTCAACTGGGGTGACGCACGCATCGGAAACATCATCTACGACGGCTTCGAGCCCGCCGCGGTCCTCGACTGGGAGATGGCGGCGCTCGCCCCGCGCGAGGTCGACCTCGGCTGGGCGGTCTATCTGCACCGCTTCTTCCAGGACCTGACGGTGAGCTTCGGCCAGCCCGGGCTGCCGGACTTCCTGCGCCGCGACCGCGTTGAGGAGGCATACGCCCTGCTCACCGGGTATACGCCGCGCGACATGGACTTCTACACGCTGTACGCCGCGCTGCGGCACGCGATCGTCATGCTGCGCGTCGCCTACCGCCAGGTCCACTTCGGCGAGGCCGCCGTGCCCGAGAGCGCGGCGGCCGCGGACGCGCTGATCCTGCACCACGACAGCCTGGCCGCCATGGTGCAGGGCACCTACTGGTGAATCAGGCGGCGGGCCGCTGCTGTCGCGGCACGCGGAACGGCTGCGAGCCGGGCCCGCCCACGTGCGAGAACGGCTGCGTCCGCCAGTCGAGTCCCTGAGGGAGCGTCAACAGCAGGGCCGTGTCCTGCTCCTGAACCTCCATCGACTCGTCGGCGGGCGTGGCGTCGGTGGCCGCCCGGCCGGTGCCGGCGCAGACCGTCAGCCCGAACGGATTCCACGGAGTGGGGCACAGTGCGTGCTCGGGCAGCACGTCCTCGTCCGCGAGGAGCGCGATGGGCTGCTCGCAGTCGGGGCAGTTCACCCGGTACATCTCGAAAGTGTCGTAGGCGTCCAGGAAGGCGTCCGCCGGTTCGACGCCCTCCGGCTCGGGCTCTGCGGCCGGCTGCTGCTTGGCGCGGACAGACCGGCCGGGGCGCTTCAAATTCTGCATGGGAATCTCCCCCTCGGGTGGGCCGACAAGGCGCTGCGGCCTCGACCACAGCAAGCACTTCCCGTCCCGTCGTAGAGGTAATCGTTGCATCCCTTCGGACCCGGTCACGAGAGTGTGGCGTTCGTCACATGCCAAATGGAGTTGCCCGCCCCGCAAAGACCGGCCCTCAGGTATCCGCCGAGATCAAGAGCCCTGTAGGTTCGGCGCATGGAGGAGCTGGACCGACAGATCGTGCAGCTGCTCGTCAAGGACGGGCGGATGAGCTACACCGACCTGGGCAAGGCCACGGGCCTGTCCACCTCGGCCGTGCACCAGCGTGTGCGCCGTCTGGAGCAGCGGGGCGTCATCCGCGGCTATGCCGCGGTCGTCGACCCCGAGGCCGTCGGGCTGCCGCTCACCGCGTTCATCTCGGTGAAGCCGTTCGACCCCAGCGCCCCCGACGACATCGCGGAACGGCTCGCGGGCGTTCCGGAGATCGAGGCGTGCCACAGCGTCGCCGGCGACGAGAACTACATCCTCAAGGTCCGCGTGGCCACGCCGCTGGAGCTGGAGCACCTGCTCAGCCGCCTGCGCGCCCTCGCGGGCGTCTCCACGCGCACGACGGTCGTCCTCTCGACTCCGTACGAGGCCCGCCCGCCCCAGGTCTGACCCCCGCGCCGGCCCGCCGCCGGCAGGGGCGAGACTGGTCCCATGAGCGAGAGCACCACCCCCGGGAACACCCCGCAGGACCCTCGGCACCGCCCTGCCCAGGAGCCGCAGAACCACCGCACCGTGCTGCTGCGCGGCGGCGACGTCCACAGCCCCGCCGACCCGTTCGCCACTGCGATGGTCGTCGAACGCGGCCACGTCGCCTGGGTCGGCTCCGAGGGCGCCGCCGATTCCTTCGCCGACGGTGTCGACGAGGTCGTCGACCTCGAAGGCGCGCTGGTCACCCCGGCGTTCACCGACGCCCACGTGCACACCACGGCCACCGGCCTCGCCCTGACGGGCCTGGACCTGTCCGGGGCGCGTTCGCTGGCCGACGCACTCGTTCTCGTACGCGAACACGCTGCCGCGCATCCGCACGACACCGTCCTCCTCGGCCACGGCTGGGACGCCGCCCGCTGGCCCGGCGGCCGCCCGCCCACGCGCGCGGAGCTCGACGAGGCGACCGGCGGCAGGCCGCTCTACCTCTCCCGCATCGACGTCCACTCGGCCGTGGTCACGACCGCGCTCCTCGACCTGGTGCCCGGCGTCACCGAGCGCGCCGGCTACCACCCGGACGCCCCGCTGACCGCCGACGCCCACCACGGCGTGCGCGCCGCGGCGCTCGGCGCGATCACCCCGCGCCAGCGCACGGAGGCCCAGCGCGCCGCTCTCCGGCACGCCGCGTCCCTCGGCATCGGCTCCGTGCACGAGTGCGCGGGGCCCGAGATCTCCGACGAGGACGACTTCACCGGACTGCTGCGGCTCGCCGCCGAGGAGCCGGGCCCGCGCGTCGTCGGCTACTGGGCCGAGCGCGACGTCCGGCGCGCCCGGGAGCTCGGCGCGGTCGGCGCCGCCGGTGACCTCTTCGTCGACGGCGCCCTCGGCTCGCACACCGCCTGCCTGCACGAGCCCTACGCCGACACCGACGGGAACGCCGCCCACACCGGCACCGCCTACCTCGACGCCGCCGACGTCGCCGACCACGTCGTGGCCTGCACGGAGGCCGGCCTCCAGGCGGGCTTCCACGCCATCGGGGACGCCGCGGTGGCCTCCGTGGTCGACGGCATGCGCGCGGCCGCCGAGAAGGTCGGCCTCGCCCGCGTGCGCGCCGCCAGGCACCGCGTCGAGCACGCCGAGATGCTCACGCCCGAGACGATCGCGGGCTTCGCCGAGCTCGGCCTCACCGCGTCCGTCCAGCCCGCCTTCGACGCGCTCTGGGGCGGCGAGGACGGCATGTACGTCCAGCGCCTCGGCGCCGAACGGGCGCGCACCCTCAACCCCTTCGCGGCCCTGCTGCGCACCGGTGTGCCGCTGGCGTTCGGCTCCGACAGCCCCGTCACGCCGCTCGACCCGTGGGGGACCGTCCGCGCCGCCGCCTTCCACCGCACACCCGAGCACCGCGTCTCCGTGCGCGCCGCGTTCACCGCGCACACCCGGGGCGGCTGGCGGGCCGTCGGCCGCGACGACGCGGGCACCCTGGTGCCGGGCGCGCCCGCCGACTATGCCGTGTGGCGCACCTCCGAGCTGGTGGTGCAGGCCCCGGACGACCGGGTGGCCCGCTGGTCCACCGACCCCCGCTCCGGCACGCCCGGCCTGCCCGACCTGTCGCCGGGCGCCCGGCTCCCCGTGTGCCTGCGCACGGTCGTGGCCGGACGGCCCGTGTTCGTGCGGCCGGAAGAGTGATGTCCCGGCGGTGCGCGGCGCCGATCGCGGCCCTGCACCGCCTCGCACGACCTGGGAATCCTCGGCACTGACCTGGCGGTCTGTGAAGGAGCCGCAGCTCAGCGGGGTATTGACAGACAGCCGCCGTGGGCCGGTAGGTTCGGCCGGGTCCACCACAGGACGTCCGACCGGCGAACCTCCACGCAGTCGTCGAACGCCGCTGGGTCACAGGTGGTGTGCCGCACCGGCGCACCACCACTGGGAGCCAGGTCCAGCGCCCGCGACGCGGAGGCGAGGGAACGTATCAGCCGATCGGCAGGTGTGACCCGGGTGGGGCCCGGACGCTCAGTAGACAACGGCTCTCGGTCGATCCGCAGCCAGCGGGTCCCAGGCCGGCCCGAAGGGCGCCGGGCCCCGATCCGCAGTACTTTCCGCCCGGGCGGCGGGCGCTCGCGCCCCGACCTCCGTGCCGTCGCTGCGCCGCAGGCCGCGGCCACTATGGTGGTCCTCTGCGTACGAACGAAGGGGCAGTAGTGAACGACGGCGGCGGGGTCTCCGAAGCGGGGGACCAGGGGAGGCGGTTCGGCCCGCTCGGCACGGCCTTGGTGATCATTCCGACCTACAACGAGGCGGAGAACATCCAGGCGATCGTCGGCCGGGTGCGGGCCTCCGTACCGGACGCGCACATCCTGGTCGCCGACGACAACAGCCCCGACGGCACCGGCAAGATCGCCGATGAGCTCGCGGCCGACGACGACCAGGTCCACGTGCTGCACCGCAAGGGCAAGGAAGGGCTCGGCGCGGCCTACCTCGCCGGCTTCCGCTGGGGCCTGGAGAACGACTACGGAGTCCTCGTCGAGATGGACGCCGACGGCTCCCACCAGCCGGAGGAGCTGCCCCGGCTGCTCACCGCGCTGAAGGGCGCCGACCTCGTGCTCGGCTCGCGCTGGGTGCCGGGCGGCCGGGTGGTCAACTGGCCCAAGCACCGCGAGTTCATCTCGCGCGGCGGCAGCACCTACTCGCGCCTCCTGCTCGACGTGCCCATCCGCGACGTGACCGGCGGCTACCGCGCCTTCCGCCGCGAGACCCTGGAAGGGCTCGGCCTCGGCGAGGTCGAGTCGCAGGGGTACTGCTTCCAGGTCGACCTGGCGCGCCGCGCGGTGAAGGCGGGCTATCACGTCGTCGAGGTGCCCATCACCTTCGTCGAGCGTGAGCTCGGGGACAGCAAGATGAGCCAGAACATCGTCGTCGAGGCGT
The DNA here is from genome assembly GCF_044327655.1 of Streptomyces sp. NPDC018029. Taxonomy (NCBI): domain Bacteria; kingdom Bacillati; phylum Actinomycetota; class Actinomycetes; order Kitasatosporales; family Streptomycetaceae; genus Streptomyces; species Streptomyces sp. NPDC018029. The sequence continues at coordinate 85,844 of NZ_JBIRFV010000018.1, forward strand.
TGTGGCGGGTCACGGCCTGGGGCGTGGGCGAGCGCGTCGGCAAGGTCATCGGCCGCAAGCAGCCCTGAGCGCCGTGCCGTGCGGCTCTGTGGGCTGTGCCGTGCGGTCCGGGCCGCTGCCCTTCTTGATCATCCCCCTTATGCCGGACTGAGGCGGGCCCAGGCACACTGGGAGCATGACGACTGGCGCACCGCCTCCCATTCGACCTGCCCTGCCCCGGCGCTCCGGGCGCCTGAAGTACCTGCCGCTCGGTATCGCCGCGTGGCTGGTCCTGGAAATCTGGCTGCTCACCGTGGTGGCGGGAGCCACGAGCGGGTTCGTGGTCTTCCTGCTCCTGGTGGGCGGCCTCGTGCTCGGCTCCGCGGTGATCAAGCGCGCGGGGCGCAGGGCCTTCCGCAAGCTCAGCGAGGCGGTGCAACAGCAGCAGAGCGGCGTGACGCCCCCTCCGGAGACCGGTGGCGGCAGCGCCCTCACGATGCTGGGCGGCCTCCTGATCATCCTGCCGGGGCTCATCTCGGACGCCCTGGGGCTGATCCTGCTGGTCCCGCCGGTCCAGAAGGCCCTCGGGCGGTATGCGGAGCGGACCTTCGAGCGCAAGGTGCGCGAGGCGACGCCCGGCGGTCTGGGGGACGCCTTCCAGCAGGCCCGGATGCACCGGCCCGACGGCAAGGTCGTGCAGGGCGAGGTCATCAGGGACGACGAGCCGCCGACGCGGAGCCCGCGTCCGGACGACCCGCAGCTGCCGCGCTGAGCGCGCAGGTGCCAGGACGCGCAAAAGGGCCGGGGCCACTGCTCAGCAGTGGCCCCGGCCCTTTTGATGCGTTGTGCGTTTGTGCGTCGTGCTTGTGCGGTGTGCCGCGGTGACCGCCGTCAGGCGGACTTGCGGCTGTCTCGCGGGTGCACCGCGATGTTCATGGCACCGGACCGGAGAACCGCGAGACGCTCCTCGAGGACCTCTTCGAGCTCCTCTCGGGTGCGGCGCTCCATGAGCATGTCCCAGTGCGTACGCGCCGGCTTGCCCTTCTTCTCCTCAGGTCCGTCGCCGTCCACGAGGAGTGCCTGGGCCCCGCAGACCTTGCACTCCCACTCCGGCGGGATCTCCGCCTCGACCGAGAACGGCATCTCGAAACGATGTCCGTTCTGGCATGCGTACTCCACGGCCTGGCGCGGGGCCAGGTCGATGCCGCGGTCGGTCTCGTAGCTTGTCACCACGAGGCGCGTGCCGCGAAGAGCTCGCTCACTCATGAATCGTGCCTCCCGGGCTTTGTCGCCCACAGGACAGGTGTCGCTGTCGTCGTCATCCGGTCAACGTCCGGTCGGCGGTAAAGATTCCCGATCTGGGTCATGCGTCGCCGTCGTATGCCGCCCCTTGTTGTACCCACCAGCGCCCGGTTTGTCACATCTAGTAGCAGATGTCACCCAGCGTTTCTGAATCCTCAGCTCGCAGTAACGGTCCGCCTGGCAGGCCAAAGGCGTACACTACCGGCCTTTGCCTCCAGTTGCTAAATCCGCTGGGGTACGGGATTGCCCGCGTCGCGCACCGCACGCCGTACAGGTACCCGTGCGAGCAGGACGAAACCGAGCAAAAAGAACGCCACGAGCGAGCCGATCGCGTCCCGATAGCTTCCCGTGAGCTGATACGTGAGGCCGAAGATCAACGGTCCCAGCCAGGCCATGCCGCGGTCGCTGATCTCGTACGCGGAGAAGTACTCGGCCTCCTTCCCGCGCGGCACCAGATGCGAGAAGAGCGAACGGGACAGCGCCTGCGTGCCGCCGAGCACCAGGCCGATCCCGGCGGCCAGCACGAAGAACCACACGGGCGCGCCGGCCGGCAGGAAGTAACCGGCCCCGATCGTGACCGTCCAGGCCACCAGCGAGCCGAGCACGGTGCGCTTGGCGCCGTACGTCCGGGCGAGCCGCCCCATGGCGAGCGCACCGGCGACGGCGAGCAGCTGCACCAGCAGGACCGCGACGATCAGCGTGGACTGGTCGAGACCCAGCTCCTCCGAGCCGAAGACGGACGCCTGCGAGATCACCGTCTGGACCCCGTCGTTGTAGACGAGATAGGCGAGCAGGAAGGCGAGTGTGTGCGGGTGGCGGCGCATGTCGCGGACCGTCGAGCGCAGCTGCCGCCAGCCTCCCCGGGGCGGTGCCCCCGCCTCGGCCGGCGCCGTCCGCCGGTCCCGCAGCCGCTTCAGGGGTACGAGGGTGAAGGCGCCCCACCACACGCCGGCCGACGCCAGACAGATGCGGACCGCGGTCGACTCCGAGACGCCGAAGCTGTCGTGGGCGAGGAACAGGACGAGGTTCGCCACCAGGACGAGGGCGCCCGCCGCGTAGCCGAAGGCCCAGCCGCGCGAGGAGACCGCGTCGCGCTCCTCAGGGGGCGCGATCTGCGGCAGGTAGGAGTTGTAGAGCACCATCGAGACGGCGAGCGAGGCGTTGGCGACGATCAGCAGGAAGCCGCCGAGGAGGTAGCGCTCGCCGTCCAGGAAGAACATGCCCGCCGTGGCGGCCGCCCCCAGGTACGCGGCCACGGCCAGGAGGGGCTTCTTGCGGCCGGTGCGGTCGGCGGCCGCGGCGGCCATCGGCATGACGAAGACCGACACGAGCACGGACGCGGACACCGTGTACGCGAAGAAGGAGCCCGCGCGGACCGGGATGCCCAGCGGGTGCACATAGCCCTCCGGGTCGGCGGCCGCCTTGGCGATCTCCGTGAGATAGGGCCCCAGGAACACGGTCAGGACGCTCGTCGAATAGACCGAGCAGGCCCAGTCGTAGAAGTACCAGCCCCGCTGTTCGCGTCGTCGTTCCATGGCGGCGTCGTCGGCCGCCGCTGCCTTCACGGTGTCGGTGCTCACCCGTGACCCTCGCTGTTCCCCGTGGTGCGACGCGATCTCCGGGGAGGTCAGACCCAGGTGCCCCGGGCCTCGAGCACCCCGCGCAGCGTCTCGATGTGATCGGAAACTATGCCATCCACGCCGAGGTCGAGCAGGGCCGTCATCCGCTCGGCGTCGTTGACGGTCCACACGTGAACCTGCAGCCCACGCGCGTGTGCGGCGCGCACGAAGCGGTGGTCGACGACCCGGATCCGGCCGTGGGTCTCCGGCACCTGGGCGCAGACCGCGGAGCGGCGCAGGGCGGCGGGTACTCCGTAGGACACCATCCGCAGCGCCGCCACGCCCCGCGTCCCCAGGGAGGTGGCCAGGCGCGGGCCCGCCAGGCGCTGGGCCCTTGCCACGCGGGCCTCGGAGAACGAGCCGACGCAGACGCGGTCCCAGGATCCGGTGCGGCGGATGAGATCGAGCAGGGGCAGGAGCGCGGGCTCCGCCTTCACGTCCACGTTCCAGCGCACCTCGGGGAACGACTCCAGGAGCTCTTCGAAGAGGGGCACCGGTTCGCTGCCCGCCACGCGCGCGTGGCGCACCTCGCTCCAGGGGAGGTCGACGATGCGCCCCGCCGCGTCCGTCACCCGGTCCAGCGTCGTGTCGTGGAAGGCGACGAGCCGGCCGTCGGCGGTGGCGTGCACGTCGGTCTCGATGTAGCGGTAGCCGAGGTCGACGGCGCGCCGGAAGGCCGCCGCGGTGTTCTCCAGGCCGTCCGCCGCGCCGCCGCGGTGGGCGAGGGCGAGCGGTCCCGGGTGATCGAGGTAGGGGTGGCGTACGCGCGTGGTCACGGGTGCAGTATCGCCTGCTCCGTGGGGCCGCCGGAGGCCACGACGGTCGACGCGGTGGTCGCTGCGGTGGGTGCGGGTGCGGGTGCGGGTGCGGGTGCGGCGAAGCGGCGCAGGAAGAACTGCGCGAGCGGGCCGATCGACAGTGCGTAGAGGACCGTGCCCACGCCGACCGTGCCGCCGAGCGCGAAGCCCGTGGCGACGACCGTCACCTCGATCGAGGTGCGGATCAGCCGGATGGAGCGGCCGGTGCGCGCGTGCAGGCCCGTCATCAGGCCGTCCCGGGGGCCGGGGCCGAAGGCGGCCGTGATGTAGAGCCCGGTCGCCACTCCGTTGAGCAGGATTCCGACCGCGAGCAGCGGAACGCGGACGGCGAGCGTGTGCACGTCCGGCAGGAGCGCCAGAGTGGCGTCCATCGCCAGACCGCAGACGAACACGTTCGAGACCGTGCCCAGGCCGGGACGCTGCCGCAGGGGGATCCAGAGCAGCAGCACGGCGGCGCCCACGACGATCGACACCGCGCCGATGGTCAGGCCGGTCAGTTCGGCGAGGCCCTGGTTGAGGACGTTCCAGGGCTCGGGCCCCAGGCCCGCCGAGACCATCAGCGCGGAGCTCGCGCCGTACAGGGAGAGACCCGCGTACAGCTTGATGAGCCGCCTCGTGAGATGTGGCTTCGTACCGGACAAGGAACGCTCCCCGTGTAGTGCTGGTGGCCCGACGCATGACACCCTGTGGCTTGGAACCGGACCTCAACCATGGCCAATTCAGGGAAGGTGGACTGGGAATCATGGCTCAGTGGACTTCGGCGATGGGGTCGACGCAGCTCGCCCGCCTTCTCGCCTCCCAGCAGGAGCGCCCCGCGGGCACCGGCTCGCGCCGTCCGCCCGCCTACCGCGCCCTCGCCGACGGCATCAGGCTGCTCGTGCTCGAAGGCCGCGTGCCCGTCGCCGCCCGCCTGCCCGCCGAGCGCGAACTCGCCGTGGCACTCGCCGTCAGCCGCACCACGGTGGCCGCCGCCTACGAAGCGCTGCGCACCGAGGGGTTCCTGGAGTCCCGCAGGGGAGCCGGCAGCTGGACCGCCGTCCCGGCCGGCAACCCCCTCCCCGCGCGCGGCCTCGAACCGCTGCCGCCCGAGGCGCTCGGCTCCATGATCGACCTGGGCTGCGCCGCGCTGCCCGCGCCCGAGCCGTGGCTCACGCGGTCCGTCCAAGGCGCCCTCGAAGCACTCCCGCCGTACGCCCACACGCACGGCGACTACCCCGCGGGGCTGCCCGCGCTGCGCCAGATGCTCGCCGAGCGCTACACCGCGCGCGGCATCCCGACCATGCCCGAACAGATCATGGTGACCACCGGCGCCATGGGCGCCATCGACGCGATCTGCCATCTCTTCGCGGGCCGCGGCGAGCGCATCGCCGTGGAGTCCCCGTCGTACGCCAACATCCTCCAGCTGATGCGCGAGGCGGGTGCCCGGCTCGTCCCCGTCGCCATGGCCGAAGGCCTCCGGGGCTGGGACATGGACCGCTGGCGGCAGGTGCTGCGCGACGCGGCGCCCCGGCTCGCGTACGTCGTCGCCGACTTCCACAACCCCACCGGCGCGCTCGCCGGCGAGGACCAGCGCAGGCAGCTCGTCGAGGCGGCCCGCTCGGCCGGCACGGTCCTCGTCGTCGACGAGACGATGAGCGAGCTCGGGCTCGACCCGGACCTCACCATGCCGCGCCCCGTCTGCGGCTTCGACCCGGCGGGCTCCACCGTCATCACGGTCGGCTCGGCGAGCAAGGCCTTCTGGGCGGGCATGCGCATCGGCTGGGTGCGGGCCGCGCCCGACGTGATCCGCAGCCTCGTCGCGGCTCGCGCCTACGCCGACCTCGGCACCCCCGTCCTCGAACAGCTCGCCGTGAACTGGCTGCTGAACACCGGGGGCTGGGAGTCGGCCGTGAACGTGCGCAGGGAGCAGGCGAGGGAGAACCGCGACGCGCTGGTCGCGGCCGTGCGGCGCGAGCTCCCCGGCTGGGAGTTCGAGGTGCCGAGCGGCGGGCTGACCCTGTGGGTGCGCACCGGGGGCGTCTCGGGGTCGCGCCTCGCCGAGGTGGGCGAGCGCGTGGGAGTCCGGGTTCCGTCGGGGCCGCGCTTCGGAGTGGACGGGGCCTTCGAGGGGTATGTGCGGCTGCCGTTCACCGTGGGGGGCGCGGTGGCCGATGAGGCGGCGGCGCGGCTCGCGGCGGCGGCCCGGCTGGTGGAGACGGGGGCGGGCGCGGGGACGCAGGCCGCGCATCCCTTCGTGGCGTGAGCCATTGCCCTTTCCTGGATGCCTCTTTCCTGGAGGCCCCTCTTCTGGATCCCCCTCTCCTGGACGTCCTCTACGTAGTGAGCTCTTGGCGGGGGACCGGTTGCGCCTCTGCGGCCTCGGGAGCAGGGGCGAGGGCAGGTGAGGGGGCCGGAGCCGGGGTGACGGCGTCCGCCTCGTCCGGCGGGGTGCTGCGCTCCGGCAGCAGCTCCAGGACCGCCCGCCGGTGCGCCTCGCTGGTCGCGTCGTCGTACGGATCGGGGGTCGCGGGCACCTGGAGGCGGTGTACCTGACCGGTGCCGAGCCGGGCGTAGCCACGGCCGGGCGGGACGTCCGACGTGGGCGTCGTGTGGGGCGGCGCTCCGAGGACGTCCTCCAGCTGGTCGGGCGTGGCGTATCCGAGCACCACACGCGCGCGGGTGTGCTGGTGCACGGCGTCGCTCAGCGCGTCCAGGCTGTCCAGCTGGTCCGCCACCACGACCGTCACGTTGGCCGCCCTGCCGTGCCGCAGGGGGACCTGCAGCAGCGACTGGGGGTCCGTGCGCCCGTCGGCCGCCGCGAGATGGCCGAGGGCGCTCGGGTGGTCGAGGAGGATCCACAGGGGGCGCTTGGTGTCCTCCGGCGGCGGGTGGCCGGCCTGCCGGGCGCGGTTGGCGGCGATGAGCCTGCGCTCGGTCTCGTGCGCCGCCCATTCGAGGCTCGCGAGCGCCCCGGAGAGGCCGCACTCGATGCCGAGCACCCCGTCGCGGCCGGTCAGACAGGCGTAGTCACCGGTGCCGCTGCCTTCGACGACGAGGATGTCGCCGTACTGGAGCGCCTGGAGGGCGATCGAGCGCAGCAGTGTCGTGGTGCCGCTGCCCGGCTGGCCCGCGATCAGGAGGTGGGGCTCGGTGGAGCGGATACCGGTGCGCCACACGACGGGGGGCACGTCACGCTGCCCCTCGCCCTCGGCCAGCGGCAGGGTGCGCTGGACGCCGGTCTCGTCGGTGAAGCCGAGGACGGTCTCGCCGGGGGCGGTGACGAAGCGCTGGGCGGCGATGTCGGTGGGCAGCGGGGGCAGCACCGTGACGACGAGCTGGTTGGCCTCCTCGTCCCACGCGAAGTGGTACTCCCGGCCGCGGCCCGCCTTGGCGTGCAGCAGCTGCTCGATCCGTGCGCGGGACTCGGCCTCGCCGTCCGTGAAGTAGGCGGGGTAGTGCACGACGAGCCGGGAGATCCGCCCGGTGCCGTCGAAGTCGTACTCCGGGAAGGCCTTGTCCCATTCGCCGCCGTGCGCGAAGAGCGGGGCGGGGTCCTCGGGGACCGAGAAGTACGGGACGAGCGCTTCGTAGAGGGACTGCAGCCGCTGCACCTGTGCCTCGTCCGGGCCGGTGGGCGCCGCCGGGGTGCGCTCGCGGCCCGTCCACGCGGAGGCAGCCATCAAGGTGATGAGGGCGAGCAGCGGCCCGTAGGGGACGAGCGCCACGACCAGGACCACGGAGGCCACCAGGAACAGCAGCGGTCCGCGCTTGTCCTTCGGTGTGTCGGCCCACTTGCGCCGCCCGGCACCAGCCAGCCGGCGCAGTCCACGGGTGATCGTGATCAGCGGATGGAGTACGTCGGTGGCGCTGTCGGCCGCCGACCGTGCCAGCTCCCGGCTCCGGGCGATGGATGCGGTGCCGTTGCTCAGAATGCGGGGGAGTGGGCGCCTGGCCACGTCTGTCTCCTGGAGGTGCGTGCGGACAGCGGGAACGTCAGAACTTGATCCCGCCGAGGAGGCTCGCCAGGCTCGCGCTGCCGGCCTTGATGCTCGGGGCGATGGCGGTGCCCGCCAGGAAGAAGCCGAAGAGGGCGCAGACCAGTGCGTGGGACGCCTTCAGTCCGTCCTTGCGGAAGAAGAGGAAGACGATGATGCCGAGCAGCACGACGCCCGAGATGGAAAGGATCATGACGGTTCTCCTGGTTTCGTGGGGACAGTCACCATGAGTTCTTCCAGGTTCACAGCATGTATCCATGCGATTAAAGGTGCAAATGGGTTGCTTTTCGGGGATTTCCCCTGAATGGCGGAGCCCGGTCGGGCTGTGCGGGAGCGGGTTCGGACGGGCTCCCGCTCTCGCCGTGATCTTTGCCTCGGGCGGGCCGGGTCATGTGCCCGCGGGGGCAGTACCCTGTCGATTCACTCGTACGGCTGCACATGCAGCACACCCGGAAAGCCGGAAAGCCAGAAAGGCGGACGCCCCCATGAGCGAAGTTCCCGACCCCGAGGTCGTGGAGCTGGCGACCAAGATCTTCGATCTGGCGCGCCAGGGCGATGCCGCGGCGCTCGCTGCCTATGTCGAGGCGGGCGTCCCGGCGAACCTCACGAACGACAGCGGCGACACGCTCGTCATGCTGGCGGCCTACCACGGCCACGCCGAGGCGGTCCGGGCCCTCGTGGAGCGCGGCGCCGACACCAACCGCGCCAACGACCGGGGGCAGACGCCGCTCGCCGGGGCCGTCTTCAAGGGCGAGGAGGCGGTGATCCGGGCCCTTCTGGACGGAGGCGCGGATCCGGCCGCGGGCACTCCGTCGGCCGTCGACACGGCCCGCATGTTCGGGAAGGCCGAACTGCTCGATCTGTTCGGGGCCGCCTGAACGGGGTACCTGACCAGCAACAACGGGGGCGCTGGAAATGTGGTCGCGGCGGAGCTTACCGCCGGGTCATCATGACGACGTGATTCACGGACGCGACGGCGGGGCAGTTGGTGCCGCACCGCGTGGCCCGTGAGCGGCCCGCCCCCGGACCTCCCGTCCGGGACCCCTGGGCCATGGATGAGAGGCAGAGGAAGATGGTCTTCGACAAGCAAGAGACGGCGGGCGGCCCGACGTGTTGGCGCACGGCCAGGTAATGCGTGATTCCCGGTTGCGTCGACGCTTGATGTGAGGCTGTTTCCCATGTTCGATCCGGTCATAGCGCCCAGCGGTACGCTGCTCGGCCTGCTGCAGAGGGGCCGCGGCGACGGCACCCTGCACGCGCTCACCGCTCCACGATCCGAGGCGCTCGCCGCCCTCGACCACTGCGTGCTGAACGATCCCCGCCACGACTGGCAGGTGGAGAACCGTTCGCTGTACTACGCCCGGCTCTACCTCGACCTGCACGGCGGGCTCGGTGAGATCGAGCGCCACCTCTTCGACGCCGAGGACGTCCTGAACACGGACGACTCACGCACAGGGCTCGCCCTGGCCGTGCTCGGGCACCTCGCCTCGTACGGCAGGCAGGACGCCCTCGACCTCCTCCGGAGGTACGCGGCGGCCGGCTCCAACTGGGCCTGGGCCCTCGACGAACTGGCGCTGCGGGACGACGACGCGGGACTGCGCGCCCTCGCGGCCCCCGTGCTCGCCAGATTCGCCCCCGACGCCGAGGGCGAGGCCGACCTGGCCGCCGCCGTCCGCGACGCCTACGAACCGCGGCCCTGGCGCCTCTGGGAAGAGGACCCCCGCCCGGACATCGGCGCCCGGGTGCGCGCCGCCCGGGAACAGGGCTCCTTCGACCGCTGGCAGCGCCAGATGCGGCCCTCGGGACCACGCCCCGAGTGGAGCGTCCGGGCCATCTTCGACTGGGCACAGGAAGGCCTGGAGCGGGGCTCCGTGCTCTACGTCCCCGCGGCCCGCTGCCTGGCCGCCGTCGCCGGGCCCGAGGACCGCCCCGAGATCATCGAGGCCGCCCGCGAAGGGTCCGACGGGGCGCGCGGCACCGCCCTGCGTTACCTGGCCGACGCCCACGACCCCGCGGTGCTCGACCTCATCGAGTACGCCGCGGAAAGCCCTTCCCAGGTCGTCGTGGACGCCGCGACAGGCGCCTTCGAACGGATGCGGAGCGTCGCCGCCGTCGAGCGCGCCCGACGCTGGGCCTATCGCCCCGACGACCTGGGCGCCGCCGCCGGGCGGATGCTCGCCTGTCGGGGCGGCGCGCAGGACAGCAAGCCGGTCCTTGCCGCACTGCGCGAGGCGGTCCGCGGCGAGGGCCCGGACGCCCCGACGCTGTGGACCCTCGTCGACGGCGCGGGACGCCTCGGCATCGCCTGTGCCGCCCCCGTGCTGAGGCACGTCTACAGGGAGACCGCCTCCTCCCACCTCCGCGGCCGCGCCGCCCGCGCGCTTGCCGCCACCGACCCCACCTTCGCGGCCGGATTCGCCGTCGAGTGCCTGTGGGACTGCGAGGAGTCCACCCGGGAAGTCGCCGCGCGGCACGCCGAGACCGGCGACGCCCGCGTGGTCAATAGGCTCCGGAGGCTCGCCTCGGACCCCGCCGAGGAGGACGACGTACAGACCGCGGTACGGAGCAGGATCGGACCTGACGCGCCCGCGATGTAGAACCGGGGCGCCGGGTCAGCCCTGGCCCCGCCCGACCGCGACGAAACGCACCGGCGTGCCCGGCCGCGCCTGGGCCGCCGCGGCGAGGTCGGCCTCCCGCACGACCGCGACCACCGGGTAGCCCCCGGTGGTCGGATGGTCGGCGAGGAAGACGACCGGCCTGCCGTCCGGCGGCACCTGAACCGCGCCGAGCACCATGCCCTCACTGGGCAGTTCGCCCTGGAGCGCCCGCTCCAGGGCAGGACCCTCGGTGCGCAGCCCGATGCGGTTGCTCGCCGACGACACCCGGTACGCGCGCGTGGTGAGCGTCGTCAGCGCCGCGGGCGTGCACCAGTCGGCGCGCGGCCCGAACGTCACCCGCAGCACCAGCTCTTGGGGCGGCGCGGGCTGCGGGACGGTGTCCACGCGCGCGTACGTGGTGCCTGGGCGCCCCAGCGGCAGCACGGTCCCGTCCGCGAGCGGGGGCGGACCGAGTCCGGAGAGCAGGTCGGTGGAGCGGCTGCCCAGCACGGGGTCGACAGTCACTCCACCGTCGAACGCGAGGTAGCAACGTACTCCGGAGAGAGCGGTTCCGACGTCCAGGAGTGCCCCCGCGGGCACCCGCACCGGCGCTCCCCAGGGCGCGGGCCGGCCGTCCACTGTCACCGGGCACGGTGCACCGCCGACGGCGACCGTCACGGGGCGGCGCGGGCGCACGGCACAGCCGGTGAGAGTGGTCTCCAGGACGGCGGCGTCCGGCGCGTTGCCCACCAGGCGGTTGACCAGGCGGGCAGCGGGCGGATCGAGGGCCCCGGAGCGCGGCACCCCGAGATGGGCGTGCCCGGGGCGCCCGAGGTCCTGCACGGTGGTCAGCGCCCCGGCCCGCACGACGGACACGGCACGGTCGGTCATCGTGCCCCCGCCGCCGCGGTCGACGACTCCGCCGGTGAGCCGACCGGCACGAAGCGGACCCGTACGCCTGGGGAGAGGAGCGCGGCGGGCACGCGCGCGTGGTCCCACAGCACGACGTCCGTGGAGCCGATCAGTTGCCAGCCGCCTGGCGACGCGCGGGGATAGACGCCCGTGTACGGGCCCGCCAGCGCGACGCTGCCCCGGGGCACGGAGGTGCGGGGTGTGGCCCGGCGCGGCACTTCGTAGGGCGCGGGCAGTCCGGTCAGATAGCCGAAGCCGGGGGCGAACCCGCAGAAGGCGACGCGGAATTCGGCGTCCGAGTGGATCCGCGCCACCTCGGCCACGGGCACCCCCCAGTGCGCCGCCACGTCCGCGAGATCCGGTCCGTCGTAGCGCACCGGGATCTCCAGGAGGGCTCCCGCGCGCGCGGGCAGCGGCGGGATCTCCCAGCCCGGCAGCTCCGCCCCGAGACGGCCGGGCTCGTCGAGGCCGTCGAGGAGCACCGTGCGGGCCGCGGGGACGATCTCCCGTACCCGCAAGGAGCCCGTCGCACGGCGGCGCAGCAGCTCGGCGTGGAGGGCCTGGGCCTCGGTGCCGTCGGCGAGTTCGACGAGCAGGGCCCGGTCGCCGACCGGCAGGACTCTCACGCGAAGGCCTCCACCCGCACGCCCGCCGACTCCAGCTCGGCCCGCACCCTGCGGGCCAGGCCCACCGCCCCTGGAGTGTCGCCGTGCAGGCACAGGGAACGCGCGTGGACCGGGATCTCGCGGCCCCCCTGGGACGTGACGACGCCCAGGCGGGCCATGCCGACGGACCGCGTGACGACGGTGTCCTCCTCCGTGATGACCGCTCCTTCGTCGGTGCGGGGAACCAGAGTGCCCTCGTCGGTGTAGGCGCGGTCCGCGAACGCCTCGGTTACGGTCGGCAGTCCCGCCTTTTCCGCCGTCTCCAGGAGACGTGATCCGGGCAGCCCCAGGAGCGGCAGCGAGTCATCCGCGAGGAGTACACCGTCGACGACCGCGCGGGCCTGGTACTCGTCGTGGACGACACGGTTGTAGAGCGCGCCGTGCGGCTTCACGTACGACACGCGCGTGCCCGCCGCGCGGGCGAACACCTCCAAGGCGCCAATCTGGTACGCCACTTCGGCCGCCAGCTCCTCGGCGGGCACGTCCATGGCGCGCCGCCCGAACCCCGCCAGGTCCCGGTAGGACACCTGGGCGCCGATCCGCACGCCGCGCTCGGCGGCGCGGTCGCAGACCCGGCGCATGGTGACCGCGTCCCCGGCGTGGAAGCCGCAGGCCACGTTGGCGCTGGTGACGACGGACAGCAGCTCCTCGTCGTCGGTGAGGCGCCAGCGGCCGAAGCCCTCGCCGAGGTCCGCGTTCAGATCGATCAGGGCCGTGCTCATCCTCGTGGCTCTCCCGTGCTCTCGAAGCCCGTGTTCTGGAAGGCTGCTGTCCGTATACCCGAAACCCGCTGTCCGCGACGGTCAGACCACGCGGTACTGCTCGTCCCTGGCGTCGGTGATGAACATCCGGCCCGGCGCGTGCGTGATCGCGAAGGGCGGCCTGGAGGCCATCACGGCGGCCTGCGGGGTCACCCCGCACGCCCAGAACACCGGTATGTCGTCCGGTTCGGCGGTCACCGCGTCGCCGAAGTCGGGGCGGTCCAGGTGCTCGATGCCGAGCCCGCCGGGGTCGCCGCAGTGCACCGGACTGCCGTGCACCGCGGGCATCAGGGCGCTCTCCCTGATGGCGTCGGCCAGCCGCCGCGGCGGCACGGGGCGCATCGACACCACCATGGGGCCGTGCAGGCGCCCGGTGGGGCGACAGGGGCGCGCGGTCACGTACATCGGGACGTTGCGGCCCTGCTCGATGTGGCGCAGCGGCACACCGGCGTCGGCGAGCGCCCACTCGAAGGTGAAGCTGCAGCCGATGAGGAAGGTCACCAGGTCGTCGCGCCAGCGGCCGACGACGTCCGTGGGCTCCTCGGTCAACTCGCCGTGCTCCCAGACCCGGTAGAGCGGCAGGTCGGTACGGAGATCGGCGCCGGGGGCGAGCGGGGTGACCCAGGAGCCCGCGTCCGTGACGTCGAGCACCGGGCAGGGCTTCGGGTTGCGCTGGCAGAACAGCAGCATCTCGTACGCCCAGTCGGCGGGGACGGAGATGAGGTTGGCCTGGGTGAAGCCCGCGGCCCAGCCGGCGGTGGGGCTCGTCTCGCCTGAGCGGAACGCCGCCCGGGCCTCTTTGGCGCTGCGGATCACTCGTGTGTCGTTCACAGGAGCTCCCTTCCACGCGTCTCGGGGAGGCCGAGCAGCGCGACGACGGCGAGGCCGTAGCCCACCGCTCCGAAGACGAGCGCTCCGCCGACGCCCCAGCTGTCGGCGAGGAAGCCGACCATGGTGGGGAAGACGGCACCGACAGCGCGCCCTGTGTTGTACGTGAAGCCCTGTCCCGTACCGCGCACGGCGGCCGGGTAGAGCTCGCTGAGGAACGAACCGAAGCCGCTGAAGATCGCCGACATGCAGAAGCCCAGCGGGAAACCGAGCACAAGGAGAAGGCCGTTGGCGCCGTCGGGGATGTTCGTGTAGGCGAGGATGCTCGCCGCGGAGAGGAACGCGAAGAGCGTGATGTTCCGTTTCCGGCCGAGCTTGTCGGTCAGGTAGCCGCCGGTCAGATAGCCCACGAAGGCGCCGGAGATCAGGAAGGTCAGATAGCCGCCGGTGCCGACGACGGTGAGGCCCCGGTCGCTCTTCAGATAGGTGGGCACCCAGGTGGCCAGCGTGTAGTAGCCGCCCTGCACACCCGTGGACAGGAGCACCGCGAAGCACGTGGTGCGCAGCAGTCCCGGCTTGAAAATGGCCGTGAACGACCCCTTGTCGGTGCTCCTGCGCCGCTCCTCGGCGGCCTCAGGGGCGTCGTGCACGTTGCGCCGTACGTAGATCACGAGCAGCGCGGGCAGGGCACCCGTCCAGAACATCACACGCCAGGCGACGTCGTCGTCCAGGAACTGGAACACGAGGGTGTAGACGATCACCGCGAGGCCCCAGCCCACGGCCCAGGAGCTCTGGATCGCGCCCAGGGTGCGGCCACGGTGCTTGGCGGTGGTGTACTCGGCGACGAGGATCGCGCCGACCGCCCACTCGCCGCCGAAACCGAGCCCCTGAAGGGCACGGAAGACCAGCAGGGTCTCGTAGTTGGGCGCGAAACCGCAGGCGACGGTGAAGACCGCGTACGTGATGACCGTGATCATCAGTGCCTTGACGCGGCCGATCCGGTCGGCGATCACACCCGCGACGGCGCCGCCCACGGCGGAGACGACGAGCGTGACGGTGGTGAAGAGCCCGGTCTGGCCGCTGTCGAGGCCGAAGTACGCCGCGAGCGCCACCATGCTCAGCGGCAGTGTGAAGTAGTCGTACGAGTCGAGGGCGTAGCCCCCGAAGGCGCCTCCGAAGGCGCGGCGGCCGCGCGGGCCGAGCGCGCGCAGCCAGCCGAACGCGCCGCTGTCGTCGGGGAGTTCCTCCTTGTCGGAGCGTATGTCGGCCGGGGCGATGCCGGGTGGTGGGGTCGTGCTCATGGGCACCTCGCAGAAGAGGGACGGAGGGTGCTGGAGCGTGCGGTCCTTCGGTGCGCTCGAAGGGAGCGGTGCCCGACAAGGTAGAGGATCGTTGAACGATCCCTCAATACCCATGTTGTTTCGTTCTGCTGTCTGCGATTGAATCCGGGCATGGCGGAGGGGATGACCGACGTGAACGGACTGGCCGACGACCGCGCGCTCCTGGGGCGCACCAGCACGGCCGAGCGGGTCTCCGACATCCTCAGGAGCCGCATCGCCGCGGGCTTCTTCCCGCCCGGAACCCGGCTCTCCGAGGACAGCATCGGCAGCGCGCTCGGCGTCTCCCGCAACACCCTGCGAGAAGCGTTCCGGCTGCTCACCCACGAGCGGCTCCTGGAGCACCAGCTCAACCGCGGCGTCTTCGTACGCGTACTGACCGACGAGGACGTACTGGACATCTACCGCACCCGCTCGCTCGTCGAATGCGCCGTCGTACGCGGACTCGGCGAGCCGCCGTACGCCGTGGACGGGCTCGCCGGCGCCGTGGCGGACGGCCTGCGGGCCGCGCGCGCGGGCGACTGGAAAGGCGTCTCCACCGCCAACATCGACTTCCACCGGGAACTGGTCGCCCTCGCCGGCAGCGCCAGGACCGACGAGCTGATGCGCAGCGTCTTCGCCGAACTGCGCCTCGCCTTCCATGTGATGGGCGACCCCCGGCGGCTCCACGAGCCCTACATCGCGCGCAACCGGCAGATCCTCGAAGCGCTCCAGGAAGGCCGTCGTGACGACGCCGAGACGCTGCTCGCCGAGTACCTCGACGACTCGCGCAGGCGGCTCGTCGAGGCGTATGGGCGGCGCGGCACCGACGGTGGGCGGAGCGGGCGGGACCACGGCTGAGGGCCGCCGGGTCTGCGCCGTTTCGACCGTTGTCAGACCGAGGACCTAGTCTGTGCACCGTGACTTCGCCTGCCGTTACGGACACCGCTCCGCCCCAGCTCAGCGCGGGGCCGCGGCCCGCTCTGGGCCCGGCCGCCGACGAGGGCCTGGCGCGCCGCCTGCGCGCCCTCGCCTGCACGGCTCCGCTGCACGACCTCGACGTGCGCAAGGCCAACCTCGCGGGCGAGTACACGGTGTACGCGATGGCGGAAGTGGCCCTCTCCGCCATCGACCTCGTCACGCTGAACATGGACTTCGACACCGGCGCCGACCACGAGCAGATCGTCGCCAGGCTGCTCCCGCGCGTCGCCGCCCAGGCCCCGCGCCGCCCGGCCGCCGAGCACGAGCGCGTGGCCCGCTGGGTCCTGGAGAATTTGATCAACGTCGGCAGTGTCGACCGCGGCTTCCGCGCCGTGTACGGCACCTTCGCCCCTGACGGGACATATGTCCGCAGGGACTACGACTTCAAGCTCCTCGAAGAGGTCTCCGGCTACGGCGGCAGTGTCTACCTCCGCACGACCGACGAAGCGGTCAACGTCCTGGTAGGAGCCCTGGACACGGACGTCACCAGCGCCCAGATCGCCGCCGAGGTGAAGCTGGAGGTCCTCATCAGCCGCGGCAGGCTCGCCGACGCCCAGCTCGCCGCCGAGCAGGCCCGCTACCGCACCGTGCAGTACTCGGAATCCCTCCGCAAGGCCCTCGACGCCACCCGGCGCAACGTCCGCGCGGTCGACTGGCTCCGCGCCGTCCCCGACATGATCGCGGAGGCGCTCGACCACGTCGCCGACCGCTACCGCCACGAGAACGCCATCCTGACCAACATCCGCAAGGCCCGCGACGAGTCCGAGGACCCCGAGCAGAAGCGCCGCGCCGCCGAGCTCGTCGACATCGTCAAGGACTGCATCCGCCGCCACACCCAGCTGCAGTCCCGCCTCCTGGAGGCCGGCCCGCTGTTCCGCGCCGAGCAGGACCGGCAGGCCTTCGCCACCCCCGCCGCCCGCGCGGGCCTCGACCTGTACGGGCAGCTGGTCGCCCCCCTCCTGCCGCTCCCCGCGGAGCAGGCGAGCCGCGTGACCGACGCCTTCTTCGCGCGCGGCACCGGACTGCGCACCCCCGTGTCCGTCCGCGTCGGCGACCTCGTCGACATACTGCTGACGCCGCCCATGGAGCGCGAGCACCTCGGCGCCGAGATGCCCGAGCCCGACCTCATCGCCACCCCGGACGACAGCCGCTTCAGCGAGGAGCAGCTCTCCAGCGCCATGGAGCTGCTCGACCTGCCCGCCGACGCGCCGCGGCGGCTCTCCGGCCTGCTCGCCGACGCCCGTCGCCGCGACCCCGAACTGCCCTACCTCGTCGCCCTGCTGGCCGTCCACGCGGCCAGCCCGCCCGTCGGCACCGCCTACCGCCAGGGCGAGGAGAAGCTGCTCTTCGCCGTGGACGACGGCACCGAACTCGACGACGAGGAGTTCGGCGGCGCCGACCTCATCGTCGGCACCGCCCTCCTGGACGCCGCCGGCATGGCGGCCGACCGGACGGAGGCGGCCTGACCATGACCACCCCTCGCGTACGCCGCCCCGGAGCCCTCGCGCGGCACCCTGACCTCGCGCACCACCCTGACCTCGTGCATCACCCCTGCATCGCGCACCACCCCCACAAGGAGCACACGCCGTGACCGACCACCCCGCAGAGCACGCCGCGTGGGGCGAGCCGGACTCCACGGCGGCGCCCGCGGCCCCCGCGCCCGTCACCCCGGCCGACGCCGCCGACGCCGCGCGGCTCGTCGCCTTCGGTTTGCAGCCCAAGCTCCAGCCCGCCCGCGACCAGGAGTACGCCGAACTGCTCCGCCGCTACCGCGAGGACCCGCCCTTCGCCCGGCTCGCCGACGCCGTCGCCACCGGACTCGGACTCGTCGTCCTGGAGGTCTCCCCGCGCGCGGGCATGGCCGTGACCGCCGCCGAGGACTCCGTCTTCGCCGTCCGCATGGGCGACTACGCCCGGCGCGCGGCCACCGACGCCTCCGACCGCTTCCTGCACGGCCTCGCCCATCTCGCCGTCGCCGCCATGGCGTTCCCCCGCCCCGAAGACCTCGCCGACGACGGCTACATCGGCCGCGTCACGGTCAACGGCGTCGACGCGTTCGTCCGCCAGGCCTGCCGGCGCCTGGAGGAGCGCGCCGAGCAGCACGGCGAGAACACCGACCCCGCCACCGACGCCCCGGGCCTCGAAGCCGCCTGGCGGATCTGGGCGCGCCGCAGCTCGACCGGCGCCACCAAGGACGCCCGCCGCCTCGCCGGTTCCACCACCGGCATCATCGGCAAGGCCGTCGCCTTCCTCACCGACTCCGGATTCCTCCAGCGCACGGGAGACGACTCCGGAGGGACCTACCGCACCACGGCCCGCTACCAGCTCCAGGTCCGCGACATGGCGGGCAGCGCCGCCATGGCCGAGCTCCTGGAGCTCGGCGTCGTGCCGGTCACGGACGGCTCGGCGACGCTCCTGCCGCCCGAGGACACCGACGACCTGGAGCTGGCCGCCGACGCGGGGCTGCCCTTCCACTCCTGAGCCCCGCCGCCTCCGCCTGTTTGACTTCCTGCTGTTCCGCACGACTTACGACGAGAGTCCGCCGCCATGTACGAGCTGTCCCGGGTCCGCCTCTACTCCATCGGTCCGGCCGGTGCGCGCTACGCCGACACCGTGCTCGACCTGCGCGGAGTCGGCGCCGAGGTGCCCGACCCCGCGCCCGCCCAGGCGGAGTTCTTCGAGGACGAGCCGGTCGGCCCGCCGCGCCGCCCCGCGCCCGCGGGCGTGCTCTTCCTGGAGAACGGCGGCGGCAAGTCCGTCCTGCTCAAGCTGATCTTCTCGGTGATGCTGCCGGGCCACCGGAACACGCTCGGCGGCGCCAGCTCCGGCGTGCTGCGCAAGTTCCTGCTCGCCGACGACTGCGGGCACGTCGCCCTGGAGTGGCAGCACACCCTGACCGGCGAGTGCGTGGTCGTCGGCAAGGTCAGCGAGTGGCGCGGGCGGCAGGTCTCCAACGACCCGCGGAAGTTCGCCGAGGCCTGGTACTCCTTCCGGCCCGGGCCCGGCATGAGCCTGGACTCGCTGCCCGTCGCCGAGTCCACCGCCGTACGGCCGTCGGTGGAGGGTGCTTCGGGCGCCCAGGGGCGACGGCGCACCATGAAGGGCTTCCGCGACGCGCTGACCGAGGCCGGCAAGGCGTACCCGCACCTCGAGGTGCACTGGGAAGAGATCCACGACCGCTGGAACGAACACCTCGGCGACCTCGGCCTCGACCCCGAACTCTTCCGCTACCAGCGCGAGATGAACGCCGACGAAGGCGAGGCCGCGGGCCTCTTCGCCGTCAAGAAGGACTCCGACTTCACCGACCTGCTGCTGCGCGCCGTCACCGACACGCGCGACACGGACGGCCTCGCCGACCTCGTCCACGGCTTCGGCAACAAACTCGGCCGCCGCGCCGAACTCATGGCCGAACGGGACTTCACCGCCGGCTCCGTCGACCTGCTCGGCCGCATCGTCGACGCCGCCGACACCCGGGCACGCGCGCGTGACGTGCACGCGGGCGCCGAGCGCCGCACCCGGACGCTGGCGCGCAGGCTCTCCGCGCGCGCCGCGGAGGAGCGGGGCCGCGCCGCCGAACTGGCCGAGCAGGTCACCGCCGCCGCCCACACCGTCACCGAGGCCGAGCGGGCCCGCGGCAGGAGCGCCCTGATCTCCGCCGAACTGGCCTACCGGCACGCCTCCCTGGCGCTCACCGTCGCGGAGAAGGCCGCCGCCGCCCAGCGCCGCGAGCTCGCCGACGCGCGCACCCTGCACGCCGCCTGGCAGGCCGCCGAAGCCGTCCTCCGGCACCGCGCGGCCGCCGACCGCTCCGCGCGCGTGGCCGTCGCGATCCGCGAGGCCGAGCGCGACGCGGCACCCGCGCTCGCCGCCCGCGCCAAGGCCGCGTCCGACCTCGTCCGCGCCCTGCACACCGCCGCCGAAGGCGCGGAGAACGTCGCGAACGAAGAAGAGGAGCGCTCCGCCGCCCTCCAGGAGACCGGCGAGGCCGCGCACCGCGACGCCACCGCCGCCGCCACCGAGGCCCAGCGCGCCCGCAGCGAGGCGGGCCACCTGAAGCAGCGCCTCGCCGAGGTCGAGCAGGAGACCGCAGAGGCCGTCCGCGCGGGCTGGCTCGACGACACCGCCCCCGACGCCGACCCGGCCCGCGCCGCCCTCGCCGCGAGCGACGCCGAGAAGACCACCGTGGCCGCCTGGGACACCGCCCGCGAGGCCGCTCGCCGCGCCGCCGACCACGCCAAGGAGACCGCCGCCGCGGAGGCCCGCGCCGAGCTGACCGCCGCGCGTGCCTCGGACGCCGCGGCCGCCGCCGAGGCCGCCCACGACGCGGAGCGCCGCACCGCCGAGTCCATCGCACGGGACCCCCGGCTCGCCGAGCTGCTGAGCCTGCCGACCGGGGCCACCGCGGTGCCGCAGCCCCGCCGCGGAGCCGACCAGGCCGACACCGACACGGGCACCGACGCGGACGGCGCCCTCTCCGTGGAGGAACTCGACCGTTCCGCGGACGACCTGAAGGCCCTCCTCGAAGAAGGCGTCGCCTCCGCCGAGCGACAGCTGTTCGAGCTGCGTACCGCGGCCGCCGACGACTCCCGCATCCTCGGCGCCCTCGGCGACGGCGGACTGCTGCCGCCCGGCCCCGACGTCCTCGCCACCGTCGAGTTCCTCGGCGAGCACGGCATCCCCGCACTGCCCGGCTGGCGCTACCTCGCCCAGGCCGTCGACCCCGCCGACCACGCGCGCGTGCTCGCCGCCCGGCCCGAGCTGGTCGACGGCGTCGTCATCACCGACCCCGACACCCACGCCCGCGCCCGCGAAGCCCTCGCCGACGCCGCGCTGCTGCCCCGCTCCGCCGTCGCCGTCGGCACCGCCGCCGCCCTCCTCGCCCCCACCCCGAGCGACCAGGCGGCGGACAGCAGCGCCGGCAGCGTCTTCCTCGTACCGCCGAACCCGGCCATGCACGACGAGCACGCGGCCGACGAGGAGCGGCAGGCGCTCCGCGCGCGGGCCGCACGGCGGGACGAGGAGATCCGGACGCTCGCCGGCCGGCTCGGCAAGGACCGAGAGCTCGCCGCCCGCCTCGCCTCCTGGCGCGCCGGCTGCCCCAGCGGCCGGCTCGCCGAGCTCGCCACCGCGGCCGCCGAAGCGCGCGCCTTCGCCGAGGAGGCGGAGGCCGAGCTCACCGAGGCCCGCACCGCGCGCGCCGAGGCCGACGAGGCCGCGAGCGAGGCGGCACGCGTGCGTGACGAGCGCCAGGAGGCCGCCCAGCGCGCCCGGCGCTCCGCCGACGCCCTCGCGGGCCTCGCCTTCCGGCTCCGCGAGCGGGCAGGATGGCAGGCCAAGCTGCGCGAACTGGCCGACGACGCCGTCGAGTACGAAGCCCGCGCCCAGACCTGCCTGGACCGCGCCCGCGCCGCCGACGAGGACCGCCGCGCCGCCCAGCGCGCCGCCGACGACGCCCGCCGCACCGCCCGCGCGCTGCGCGCCGAGCGCGCCGAGATCGCCGGCGCCCCCGAGGACGTACCGGCGGAGAGCGAGCCCCCGAAGGCGTCCCTGCCCGCCCTGCGCGAGGCCTACCGCGCGGCGTCCCAGCTCTACGAGAAGGTGGGCGTCGGCGCCGACCTGCGGGCCGAGCAGGCCCGCGCCGAGAGCGACGAGAGCGCCGCGCTCGCCGAGCTCGACCGGCTCAGCAACAAGGTCCGCACCCGCGCCGCCCTGCTCCTCGAAGGCACCGACGGCTCCGACGGCCCGTCCCGGCAGGCCGCAGCCGCGCGCGCCGAGGCCCAGGTCCAGCTCATCGAGGCCCGCGCGGCCACCGCGAGCGAGCAGCTCGGCCGGCTGCGCGGCGAGGCCGAGCGGCACGCCCCCGAGGACGGCGACGCCCACACCGAGCTCCCCGAAGAGCTCGTTCCCGGCGACGCCGAGCAGGCCCAGGCACTCCTGCGCACCGCCACCGGCGAGCTGGCCGCGCACACCGAGGCGCTGAGCCGCGCCAAGGAGGCGCACGCCGCCCTCCTGCACACCCACCGCGCCACCGAGGACGCGGCCGGCGGCTTCGACGAGACCGCGGCCCTGCTGCGGGACCTCCTCCGCGAGCACCACGAAGAGGAGACCGAGGAGGCACCCGAGGCTTACCCCGGCTCCCTCGAAGAGGCCCGCCAGGCAGCCGCGGAGGCCCGCCGCTCCCTGCGCGGCTGCGCCGCCGACCTGTCGACGGCCGAGTCCGCGGTCCGCGAGGCGAGCGACATCCTCGTACGGCACGCGAACTCGACGCGCTACGAGCAGGTGCGCACCCCCGCCCGCCAGCAGATCCGCGAGCTGCCCGCGTCCGCGCTGCCCGAGCACGCCAAGAAGTGGGCCGACGCCTTCGCGCCCCGCCTCCGTGTCCTCACCGACGAGCTGGAGCAGCTGGAGCGCAACCGCGACAGCATCGTCGACCGCCTGCGCGGCCTCGTCGAGTCCGCGCTCGCCACCCTGCGCTCCGCCCAGCGCCTCTCCCGCCTGCCCGAGGGCCTGGGGGAGTGGTCCGGGCAGGAGTTCCTGCGGGTCCGCTTCGAGGAGCCCGACCAGGCCACCCTCGTGGAGCGGCTCGGCGAGGTCATCGACGAGGCCACCCGCGCCGCCGTGAAGAAGAACTCGGACCTGCGGCGCGACGGCATGTCCCTGCTGCTGCGTGGCGTCCAGGCCGCCCTGGAGCCACGCGGTGTCGCCGTCGAGATCCTCAAGCCGGACGCCGTGCTGCGCGCCGAGCGCGTCCCCGTCGGACAGATGGGCGACGTGTTCTCCGGCGGCCAGCTGCTGACCGCGGCCATCGCCCTGTACTGCACGATGGCCGCCCTGCGCAGCAACGACCGGGGGCGCGACAAGCACCGGCACGCCGGCACGCTGTTCCTGGACAACCCCATCGGCCGCGCCAACGCGACGTACCTCCTGGAGCTCCAGCGGGCCGTCTCCGACGCGCTCGGCGTGCAGCTGCTCTACACGACCGGACTGTTCGACACGACCGCGCTCGCCGAGTTCCCACTGGTCATCCGGTTGCGGAACGACGCGGACCTGCGGGCGGGCCTGAAGTACATCAGCGTCGAGGAGCACCTGCGTCCGGGCCTGCCGCAGCAGGATCCCGACGGCGAGACGGTGCACGGCGAGATCACCGCGACCCGGATGTACAAGCGGCCCGCCGCGCAGCCGGACCCCGTCACTCCGTAGTGCACTCACTCCACAGTGCACTCACTCCACAGTGCGCTCACTCCGTAGTGAGTTGTTTCGTCAGCCACTCGTGGAAGAGCCCGATGTGGTGCTCGGTCGGCACCAGCACCCCGCCCTCGCGGTAGGCGCGTGACGCCATCGCGGGCTGGGTGCGCTCGCAGGCCGCGAAGTCCTGCGTGTTGACCCGGTGGAAGAGCTCCACGGAGTGCGTGAGGTCGGCGCCGGACGCGACGACGTCGGGTGCGTACAGCCAGTCGCACTCGACGACCGTGCGGTCCTCGGCCAGCGGGAACATGCGGTGCAGGATGACGTGGTCGGGGACGAGGTTGACGAACACGGTCGGCTTCACGGTGATCGCGTAGTAGCGGCGGTCCTGGTCCTCCGGCACCTCGGGGAGACGGCCGAAGCCCGCGCTGCCGTCGACGGTGAAGCCGCCGACCTCCTCGCCGAACGCGGCACCGTGCCCCACGTAGTACTGCGCGGCGAAGCCCTCCGCGAACTCCGGCAGCACATCGGTGAGTTCCGGGTGGATCGTCGCGCAGTGGTAGCACTCCATGAAGTTCTCGACGATCAGTTTCCAGTTGGCGCGCACGTCGTAGGTGACGCGTTTGCCGAGCGCGAGCCGCTCGGTGCCGTACCGCTCGATGGACGCTTTGTCGCCGAGGCGTTCGACCGCGGCGCCCATGACGGTCTCCTCGAAGGAGGGCGGCTCGTCGGCCAGGCACACCCACGCGTAGCCGAGCCACTCCCGCAGGGCGACCTTCACCAGGCCGTACGCGGTGCGGTCGACGTCCGGCATCTTCGTCAGACCGGGCGCGGCGATCAGCCGGCCGTCCAGGTCGTACGTCCAGGCGTGGTAGGGGCATTGGAGGGCGCGGCGCACCTGGCCGGACTCCTCGGTGCACAGCCGGGCACCGCGGTGGCGGCAGACGTTGAGGAAGGCCCGCAGTTCTCCGGTGCGCGAGCGGGTGACGAGGACGCTCTCACGCCCCACGCGCACGGTGCGGAAGGCGCCCGGCTTGTCGAGGTCGGCGGCGCGCACCGCGCAGAACCAGAGCGCTTCGAAGACGCGTTCCTGCTCCTGCCGGAAGATCTCCGGGTCGGTGTAGTAGCGGCCGGGGAGGGTCGCGGTGAGGCTCGGCGGCAACGGAGTCGTCGTCACGGTTCTCGTACTCCTCAACGGTGCTTGTCAGGCAGGCGCGGCGGCGAGGCGGCTGGGGTCGAAGAGCTCGATGGGGTGTCCGGTGGCGCCGTCGAGGGCCAGGTCGGCGAGGATCTCGCCGACCACGGGCACGAACTTGAAGCCGTGTCCGGAGAAGCCGGCCGCGACGGTCACCGACCCGGGGTGCTCCGGATGGCGGGCGATCACGAAGTGCTCGTCGGGAGTGTTGGAGTACATGCAGGTGGCAGCCTTGACGAAGCCTCCGGGGAGGTCGGGGATCAGCCGCCCCACCTGCTCGGCCATGGCGACGATCTCGTCGTCGTGGACCGTCCGTTCGATGGTCTCCGGAGTGCAGGGCGTGCCCTTGCGGAAGAAGGCCACTTTCGCTCCCAGGGCGGGTCCGTCGATGGCGGGGAAACCGTAGACCTGGACGCCTTCCGCGTCCTCCCAGATGTAGATCGGATGGTTCTCGGGGAGGAAGGGGCCGACTCCTCCGGAGGGCTGGAACCAGTACATGACCTGCCGTTCGATGGTGAACGGCACGCCCAGGTCGGTCAGCAGCTGAGGTGCCCAGGCGCCCGGGCAGATCACCAATTGCCCGGCGGTGTACGTGTCCTCCGCGGTGTGGACGCGCACTCCGTCCTTGTACGGCTCCCACCGCGTCATCGGCTCCTCGAAGTGCAGGTCGGCGCCGTGCCGCGTGGCCAGCTGGAGATGTGCGGCCACCGTGTTCTCGGGCCGGACGAGACCCGCCCGCGCCTCGTACAGGGCCACCTCGTCGTCGGCCGGGGTGAGCGTCGGGAAGCGGCGGCGGATCTCCTTCGCGTCGAGCATCTCGTGGGGCAGGCCCCACTGCTCGGCGGAGCGCAGAGATCCGGTCACCGTGCGGCTGTCGGGCCGCCCGAGCATCACGCCGCCGCACAGGGTGGCGATGTCGCGGCCGGTGTCGCGTTCGAGGCGGTCGTAGAGCTCGTAGGCGCGCAGCAGCAGCGGTACGTACACGGGGTCCTCGAAGTACGACTGGCGGGTGATGCGCGAACCGCCGTGGCTTGAGCCGCGTTGATGTACCGGGCCGAACTTCTCCAGGCCGAGGACGCGGGCGCCGCGTGCGGAGAGATGGTGCGCGGCGGCGCTGCCCATGCCGCCGAGGCCGATCACGATCACGTCATGGGTGGGGGACACCGTTGCCTCCTGGCGGTCGGCGGGCGGGATGGGTCGGCGGCGGGATGGGTCAGCGGCGGATGCGGGTCATCTCCGGGTCGAACAGGGGCTCCTCGGCGACCGTCGCGGGAACCTTCTCGCCGAAGTACTCGACGGTGACGCCGGCACCTGGCTCCAGGGGCGGCAGCCAGGCGTAGGCGACGCAACGGCCCAGGGTGTACCCGTAGGAGGCACTGGTGACGTATCCGGCCGGGGCGCCCTCTACGTAGACGGGCTCTTTGCCGAGGACGACCGCCGTGGGGTCGTCGAGGAGGAGGGCGGTGAGCTTGCGCGTGGGCGACCCCAGCCCTTCGAGCGCCGAACGTCCCACGAAGTCACCCTTGTTCATCCGGACCGCGAAGCCGACACCGGCCTCGTAGGGGTTGTGTTCGGTGGTCATGTCCTGGCCCCACGCCCGGTATCCCTTCTCCAGGCGCAGGCTGTTGAAGGCGGACCGGCCCGCCGCGATCACGCCGTGCGCGCGGCCCGCCTCCCACAGCGTGTCCCAGAGGCGGAGCCCGAGATCCGCGCTGGTGTACAGCTCCCAGCCCAGTTCACCGACGTACGACAGGCGCATGGCGGTCACCGGCACGTGCCCGATGTACGTCTCCTTGGCCTTGAAGTAGCCGAACGCCTCGTGCGAGAAGTCGTCCCGCGCGAGCGGCTGGACGAGCGCGCGGGCCAGCGGCCCCCAGACACCGACGCAGCACGTCCCCGAGGTGATGTCCCTGAGATGCACGTCGTCGGGCGCGTGGCGGAGCAGCCAGTCGAGGTCGGCGGGGGAGTTGGCGCCCACCTGGAACCGGTCGAGGCCGAGCCGCGCCACGGTCAGATCGGAGCGGATGCCCCCGGCCTCGTCGAGCAGGAGGGTGTACGTGACCGAACCGGGCCTCTTGGCGAGGTTGTTGGACGTCATGCGCTGGAGGAAGGCGAGGGACCCGCTGCCGGTGACCTCGAGGCGCCGCAGCGGTGTCATGTCGTAGAGGGCGACCCGTTCGCGGGTGGCGCGCGCCTCTGCCGCCGCGACGGGCGACCAGTGACGGGCCGCCCACGCGTCACGCACGGGCACCTCGATGCCCTCCGTCAACGGAGCGTTGGCCTCGTACCAGTGCGGGCGCTCCCAGCCGCCGCCCTCCAGGAACACCGCGCCCAGCTCCTGCTGCCGGACGTGGAAGGGGCTGACCCTCAGGGGCCGCGGCCGGTCCGGCGGCTGGAGCGGGTGGATGATGTCGTAGACCTCGACGAACTGCTGTGCGCCGCGCTCGGCCACGTACGCGGGGGAGCGCTGCGCTTCCTCGAAGCGCGTCAGCTCGCAGTCGTGCAGGTCGAGCGAGGGCCGTCCGTCGACCATCCACTCGGCGACCGCCCTGGCGACGCCCGCCGAGTGCGTGACCCAGACGGCCTCGGCCAGCCAGAAGCCCCGCAGCTCACGGGACTCGCCGAGCACCGGCATGCCGTCGGGCGTGAAGGAGAAGACGCCGTTGAAGCCCTCCGCGATCTCGGCCCCCTTCAGGGCGGGCAGGAGCCGGCGGCAGTCCTCCCAACTGGGCGCGAAGTCCTCCTCGGTGAAGGGGTACGAGGAGGGCATGTCCTCCGCGTCGTCGTACGCCGGGACAGCGAACGGGTCGACGGGCAGCGGCCGGTGGGCGTACGACCCGATGCCGACGCGGTCGGTGTGCTCACGGAAGTACAGGTCCCGGTCCTGGTGGCGCAGGATCGGCCGCGACGCCTCGGTGCGCGGGTCGTTGAGCCCCGCGAGCTCGGGCAGGGGCGTGGTCTTCACGTACTGGTGGGCGAGCGGCAGCAGGGGCACATCGACGCCGGCCATGCCCCCGATCACCGGGCCCCAGAAGCCGGCCGCCGAGACGACGTGGTCGGCGGGGAAGGTGCCGCGGTCGGTGGTGACACCGGTGACGCGGCCGCCGTCCCGCTCGATGCCCGTCACGGTGTGCCGGTCGAGAAAACGTGCTCCACGCGCGCGTGCCCGTTCCAGCTGCGCACGGCAGGCGGGCACGGCGCGGGCCAGGCCGTCGTCGGGTGTGTACAGACCGCCGTACACCTGTGTCTCGTCGATGAGCGGCCACAGCTCCTTGCAGCGGGCGGCGCCGACGAGCTCGGCGCGCACGCCCCAGGAGGCGGCCCATCCGGCCTTGCGGTGCAGGTCGGCCCAGCGCTCGGACGTGGTGGCGAGCTCCAGACCGCCCACCGGGTTGAAGCAGGAAAGGCCGTCCACTTCCAGGGCGGTGAACTTCTCCACGGTGTACGCGGCGAACGCGGTCAGCGTCTTGGAGGGGCCTGTTTGGAAGACCAGGCCCGGCGCGTGCGAGGTGGAGCCGCCCGGTGCGGGCAGCGGCCCCTGGTCGAGGACGGTGACGTCGGTCCAGCCGCGGGCGGTCAGCTCGTCGGCGAGCGAGCAACCGACGATGCCGGCCCCGATGACGACCACGCGGGGCCCGCGGGGCCGGGCGGCGCTCACAGGACCACCACCGATCGCAGCACCTCGCCCCGGCGCATCCGCGCGAACGCCTCCTCCACCTCGTCGAGCCGAAGGGTCTCGGAGACGAATCCACGCAGGTCGAGACGGCGGCTGAGGTACTGGTCGACGAGGATCGGGAAGTCCCGGGTGGGCAGGCAGTCGCCGTACCAGGACGACTTGAGGGCGCCCCCGCGCGAGAAGACATCGATCAGCGGCAGATCGACGGTCATCTCCGGATCGGGCACTCCGACCTGGACGAGCACGCCGGCGTGGTCACGCATGTAGAAGGCCTGCTTGTACGTCGACGGGATGCCGACCGCGTCGATCGCGACGTCGACGCCGTGACCGCCGGTCAGCTCGCGCACCGCCTCGACCGCGTCCGTGCCGCGCGAGTTGACGGTGTGCGTGGCGCCGAACCGCGTCGCACCGTCCAGCTTGCCCTCGTCGATGTCGACGGCGATGACGCGGCGCGCCCCGGCCAGCGACGCCCCGGCGATCGCGGCGTTCCCGACGCCGCCGCAGCCGATGACGGCGACGGTGTCCCCGCGGCCCACTCCGCCGGTGTTCACCGCGGCCCCGTACCCCGCCATCACTCCGCAGCCGATCAGGGCCACGGCCTCGGGTCGGGCCGCCGGGTCGACCTTCACGGCCTGCCCGGCGGCGACCAGGGTCTTCTCGGCGAAGGCGCCGATGCCGAGGGCGGCGCTCAGCGGGGTGCCGTCGAGGAGGGTCATGGGCTGCGCGGCGTTGCGCGAGTCGAAGCAGTACCAGGGGCGGCCGCGGAGGCAGGAGCGGCAGGCCCCGCAGGGCGCGCGCCAGGCGAGCACGACGCAGTCGCCGGGGACGAGATCGGCGACGTCCGCGCCGACCGCCTCCACGGTGCCGGCCGCCTCGTGGCCGAGCAGGAAGGGGAAGTCGTCGTTGATCGCGCCTTCCCGGTAGTGCAGATCCGTGTGGCAGACCCCGCAGGCCTGTACGGAGACGAGCACCTCTCCGGGGCCGGGATCTGGCACGACGATCGTCTGCACCTCGACGGGTGCGCCCTTCTTCGGGGCGACGACGGCACGGACCTCGTGGGGCACGGCCAGACTCCTCTGCTGTTGCGCACGGCGTGGCGGTGTTGTTGCGTACTGCACGTTCGGTTGCGCTATGAGAGACATACTGGGAACGCCATCAAGAGGCCGTCAAGGGGGCGGAGCCAAGCCTTCGCGAAACGGTGGGCGCTGGGGTGCAGGCAGCGCACGAAAGGGCGGGGCCGGAGACTTCCGGCCCCGCCCTCCCATCGAGTGTCAGAAGCCGTACCCCATCCGGCGGGACAGCTCGACGGCGGCAGCGACGGTGCGCTTGGCGAGCTCGGTCAGCCGCTCCTCGGTCAGCCGGTAGACCGGCCCGGACGCGCTGAGCGCCCCGATCACCTTGCCGTCGTGCGCGCGCACCGGCGCCGCGACCGCGGCGAGGCCCACCTCCAACTCCTCGACGGCGACGGCATATCCCTGCCCGGTGACGGCCTCCAGCTCGCGGCGCAGCGCCACCGTCCCGGTCACCGTGTGCTCGGTGAGCCGGGGCAGGGTGCGGGCCATCAGGCCCTCCCGCAGCGTCGTCGGCAGATGGGCGAGGAGCACCTTTCCGCTGGACGTGGCGTGCAGCGGGGTGCGCCGGCCGAGCCAGTTCTGCGCGGTCACCGAGGCCGGGCCCCTGGCCTGCATGATGTTGACCGCGGCGTCGTCGTCAAGGACCGCGATGTTCACCGTCTCGCCCAGCTCGTCCGCGAGCTCGCGGCAGATCGGGCCGCCCTCCTGCGAGATGTCCATGCGCACTGCCGCCGCCCCCGCGAGGCGGAGTACGCCGGCGCCCAGGAAGTACTTCCCGCGGTCCTTTGCCTGGCCGACCAGGCCGCGGTTCTCCAGCACGCCGAGGAGCCGGAAGGCCGTCGACTTGTGGACGCCCAACTCGTCGGCGATCTCGGTGACTCCGGCCTCCCCGTGCCGCGCGAGGATCTCCAGCACGCTCACCGCGCGGTCCACGGACTGGACGGATCCGGCCGCGCCCTTCGCCTGCCTCTCCCGCGGCTCACCGCGCGGTTCCCTGCCCTGATCAGCCTGTTTCCGGTCGCCCGTCATACCTGAACCCTCACCACCTTGCGGCCTGTTGAAGCCGCGTCTTCGGGAAGCCCTTGACGCGATGGGCGCCCCACCCGGATTCTGTTGCGCATGGCGCTCTCTCATGCGTCATGCGAAACAGCATGTTACCGAAGGGTCTGGGACCCCCAAGGGCCCAGGACCGCGCCGCATGACATCAGAAATGACAGCGGGAACGACCCAGAGGGGGGCCCATGATCCCCGTATGCCGCCTTGAAGACCTCCCCGCGGGCGAATCCGTCCGCCTCGACACCACACCGCCCGTCGCGGTGTTCAACGCCGACGGTGAGCTCTTCGCCATCGACGACACGTGCAGCCATCAGGACGCGTCCCTTTCGGAGGGCTGGCTGGAGGGCTGTCTCGTCGAATGCCCGCTGCACGCCGCGTCCTTCGATCTTCGCACCGGCCGGCCCGTCTGCCTGCCCGCGCGCCGCCCCGTACGCACGCATCAGGTGTACGTCGAGGACGGCATCGTCCATGTGCGCCTTGCGGCCACCGACGCGGGAGCCGCCGATGCGGGAGCCGCCGACGTGGGAGCCACTGGCGCGGGAACCGCCGGCCAGGGGTCCGCGGCATGAGGACCGTCATCGTGGTGGGCGCCTCGCTCGCCGGCCTGTACGCCGCGCGGGAGTTGCGTGCCCAGGGGTTCGACGGCCGCCTGGTCCTCATCGGGGACGAGCCGCACGCGCCGTACGACCGGCCGCCCTTGTCCAAGGGCTTCCTCACCGGAGACATGGACCAAGGCCAACTCGCCCTATCCGACGAGGAGGAGACGGCGGAGCTCGCCGCCGAGTGGATCCTCGGCACGCGCGCACGGGCCCTCGACGTGCGGGGCCGCACGGTCGTTCTCGACGACGGCCGCACCCTGACCGGCGACGGCGTCGTCATCGCCACCGGGGCGTCGGCACGCCGCCTGCCCGGGCCCCCGCTCGCGGGCGTCCACACGCTCCGAACCCTCGACGACGCCCGCGAGTTGCGGGCGGAACTGACCCGCGGGCCGCGTCGGGTGGTGGTGATCGGCGGCGGCTTCATCGGCGCCGAGACCGCGTCCTCGTGCGTGGCATTGGGCCATGACGTCACCGTCGTCGAAGCCGCACCGCTGCCGCTCGTGGCCCAGCTCGGGCCGGAGATGGCGTCGGTGTGCGCCGGGCTGCACGCGCGCGGTGGGGCCGGACTGCTGACGGGGGTCGGGGTGGCGGCGCTGTGCGGCGCATCCAGGCATGTGCCGCCGGGCGCCGGGAGTGCGGGGGGCTCGAGGAGTGTGAGGGGTGCGGCCGCCACCGGGGACACTGTCACCGCTGTGGAGTTGTCCGACGGCCGGCTGCTGCCCGCCGACGTGGTCGTGGTCGGCATCGGGGCGACCCCCAACACCGGCTGGCTCGCGGGCTCACCTCTCGCCGTCGACGACGGTGTCCTGTGCGACGACGGCTGCGTCACCGCGCTGCCTCAGGTCGTCGCGGTGGGGGATGTCGCCAGGGTGGGCGGAACCCGCGCCGAGCACTGGACGAGCGCGACAGAGCAACCCCGCGTCGCGGTACGCAACTTGCTCGCCGGGCGCACCGTGGAGTCGGTGTGCCCACTGCCGTACTTCTGGTCGGATCAGTACGGCTCCCGCGTGCAGTTCGCCGGGCGCCGGGGCGAGGGTGACACCGTGCGCATCGTCGAGGGCTCGCCGGAGGGAGTGGGGGAGGGCGGCGGAAACGGCTTCCTCGCCGCGTACGAGCACGGGGGCAGGACCACGGCGGTCCTCGCGGTGGACCGCGCCCGTCCCTTCATGAAGGCGCGCAGGGCCTTGGCGGCGGAGCGGGCGGCCGAGCGGGCGGCGGAGCTCGCGGCGGTCTGAGGCGGCGCCCTGAGGGTGTTGCGGGCGACCGCTCACAGTCAGGAGCCCACGCTCAGCAGGTCGCACTCAGGAGTGCGACAACTGCCCCGACCCACTGCGTCCTTGTACGCGGTCGCGCCCCTGTATTCGGTCGTACCCCGACACGCGGTCGTACCCCGGTATGCGGTCGTACCCCTGTATGCGTTCTTTCCCGCGCGCCGCGGCCCGTGCCTGGCGGCGGGCCCGGCGCCGCTCGCGCCGCAGCCGCCGTGCCGTACTGCTCGGCATCGACACGACCCCGTGCCGTTGGTTCCACACCTGGCGGGTCACCCACACGTCGAGCACGCCCCAGGTGGCCACGACCGTGCTGGCCACGCTGCTCAGCACCATGGGGAAGGAGAGCCAGGAGCCCGCCAGGGCGGCGAGGACGGCGACCATCGCCTGCACGAGGGTGACCGCCACTATGATCACGGCCCGCACGGCGGCCGTCCGCACCGGATCGGGCAGCCGCCTTCTGCGGGCGGGCTCCTCGACCCACAACGGCGGCCGCTCGGCCGAGCGCTCCCGCTCCCGCGGACCGGCCCCATACTCCTGCGGCCCGGCCCCGTCCGCCCCGACCCCGGACTTCCTGTGGCGCTCTGCCGTGCCCATCATCTCGTCACTCCCCCCGCTGCTCGCGGTCGTTCACGGACACCAACTCACCACTGGCTGCCCGTTTTGCCGCGCTTCATGTCGCCTGCCCCCGTGACCTACCGGTGGCGCGCCGGTGACCTCTCCTCGATCCGCGGCTCTCTTCCTCATGGACGAACGAGAGATCAGAAAGATTCCCGCTCCGGTTCCGCGAAGCGAAGAGATCCGGCCAACTGGCGTGCCAACAAAGGCGGATGAAGCCTCCAAGTAGGTGCCACATGCTGGGACGCAATCTCCCGTAATGGAGGGACAACTAGGGACGTCCTTTTCGCGTCACGGCTGAAAAGCGTTCGGATGCACCTTCGAGTTGCCCGTGAGTCAGTAGTAGGCTCGCGCCGTTTGTTGACGCACATGTGTGCCCCTGGCCCATGCAACGGCCGCAGGGGGCCGATCTGGGGGAGGCCATGCGCTTTCGCGGGAAGTCCATCCGCCGGAAGATCGTGGCGCTGCTGCTCGTGCCGCTGCTCTCCCTCACCGCCATCTGGGGCTTCGCCACCGTCGTCACCGGTCGCCAGGCGCTGAGCCTCATCGACACGGTGAACGTCGTCGACAAGCTCGCCTACCCGGTCGAGGACACGGCGCGCGTGATCCAGCAGGAGCGCCGCCAGACCCTCGTCTACCTCGCCGACCCCCGGGCCTCGGACGCGCTCGCAGCGCTGCGCCGCAGCCGCACCGCGACCGACGAGATGGTCGACAAGATCCGGGCCAACGCCCAGGACCCGGACGTCCGTGACGGCGTCAACGGAGACTCGCGGAAGCGGCTCGACGAGCTCGTCGAAGCCTTCGACGGCATCGAGCCGCTGCGCAGGAGCGTTGAAGAGGGCACGATCACCAGGGCCGGCGCCCTGAAGATGTACACGAAGCTGATCGACCCCTACTTCGACCTGCTCAGCACGCTCAACGGCTTCTCCGGTCTCGACGACATGAAGTACGACCAGCAGGGCCGGGCGCTCGTCGGCGCCACCCGCGCGCGTGAACTGCTCTCCCGCGAGGACGCGTTGATCGGTTCCGCGCTCGTCGCCGGCCGGATCACCAAGGCCGAGATCCGGCAGGCCACCGAGCTCCGCGCCCAGCGCTCCCTCCTCTTCGAGGTGAACTTCGCGCAGCTCCCCGAGGACGACCGCGCCCGCTACGAGCGCTACTGGAACGGCACCGAGACCACCCAGCTGCGCAAGGCCGAGCAGGACATCATCGAGTCCGGGCCCGACAAACAGCGCGCGGTCACGTCGAGCCAGTGGGACCAGGCCGCGGGCCGGGTCCTCAAGCAGCTCTCCGAGAGCAACAACGCGGCGACCGACCGCTTCCAGGACCGCGTCGAGCCGGCCGCCGTCGGCGTGATCGTGCGGGTCATCGCGGCCGGCGTGCTCGGCCTGCTGGCGCTCCTTGTCTCGCTCTTCCTGTCCGTACGCATCGGCCGCGGCCTCATCCGCGACCTGCGCCGGCTGCGGCTGGAGGCCCACGAGGCGTCCGGCGTCCGGCTGCCCGGCGTACTGCGTCGCCTGGCGGCGGGCGAGCAGGTCGACGTGGAGACCGAGGCGCCCCGCCTCGAGTACGGCAAGGACGAGATCGGCCAAGTCGGGCAAGCCCTCAACACGCTGCAGCGCGCCGCCGTCGAGGCCACCGTCAAACAGGCCGACCTGCGCCGCGGCGTCTCCGAGGTCTTCGTCAACCTCGCCCGCCGCAGCCAGGTCCTGCTGCACAAGCAGCTGACCCTGCTGGACGCCATGGAGCGCAGGACCGAGGACACCGACGAGCTCGCCGACCTGTTCCGCCTCGACCACCTGACCACCCGCATGCGGCGGCACGCCGAGGGTCTCGTGATCCTCTCCGGCGCCGCCCCGTCGCGGCAGTGGCGCAAGCCCGTCCAGCTCATGGACGTGGTCCGCGCCGCCGTCGCCGAGGTCGAGGACTACGAACGCATCGAGGTGCGCCGCCTGCCCCGCATCGCGGTCACCGGGCCCGCGGTCGCCGACCTCACGCACCTCATGGCCGAACTCCTGGAGAACGCCACGGTGTTCTCACCGCCGCACACCGCGGTGCAGGTGCTCGGCGAGCACGTCGCCAACGGCTTCACCCTGGAGATCCACGACCGGGGCCTCGGTATGACGGCCGACGCGCTCCTGGACGCCAATCTGCGGCTCGCGGAGACCCCCGAGTTCGAGCTGTCGGACACCGACCGGCTCGGTCTGTTCGTGGTCAGCAGGCTCGCACAGCGCCAGCGCGTCCGCGTGTCGCTGCAGCCCTCTCCGTACGGCGGCACGACCGCTGTCGTCTTCATTCCCGAGTCACTGCTCACCGACGACGTGCCCGACACGGGTGGCGCGGGCTTCCGCTTCGACCGGGCGCAGACCAGGGAGGCCGTGGCGGGCTCCGACAAGGCGGCCGACCGCGCGGCGGCGCTCGCCCAGGTGCCCGTGCAGCTGCCGGGCCTGCCCGCCTCCGTCCTGGACGGCCCCGTCGAGCTGGAGGCGCCCGTCGGCCTCGCCGACCTGGATGCCTTCCCCGGTGCCCTCGGCGACGAGGAGAGCGAGCGCGGCGGCCTCTTCCGGCCGCGCCGCCGGGTGGCGGGCACGCCCGGCGAACAGCACCAGCAGGCTCGCGACGACCGCGAGGCGAGCCGCGGGGAGCCGACCCGCAGGGGCGCCGCGCCCACCGGAGCCGAGGACGACGCCGGCGAGGACGCCCACTCCGGAGGGCCCGTCCCGCTGCCGCGCCGCAGGACCCCGAAACTGGTCCGCTCGAACGGCCGCCCGGTGGCGCACACCAGGCCGCAGGACAGCCGTTTCCCGGACGCCAGGCCGCAGGAGAGCCGGTTCCCCGACGACAAATCGCAGGACAGCCGGTTCCCCGACGGCAAACCGCAGGACGGCCGTTTCCCGCAGGACAGCCGCCGTTTCCCGGACGACAGGCGGTCCGACAGCCGCTTCTCGGACGACAGGCAGTTCGACAGCCGGTTCCTGGACGACAGACAGCCGGAGAGCCGGCCCCTGGCCCCGGCCGCCGAGGACGAGATCCCGCGGCGCCCGCAGTCGCAGCCCGCCTGGCCCGACCTGTCGCCCCCGCACCACGACGTCACGGCCGTCGACGACGTGTCGACGGACCTTCCCCGGCGCGGCCGCCGCACCGCCGCCCCTGACACCGCCGCCCAGGACCGCGCCACCCCGGACCGCGCCCCCTGGGACGGCACCGGGCTCCGCCCAGCGGCGGCGCCCGACCCCGACACGACCGCTACGGGCGGGCTGCCCCGCCGCGTCCGGCAGGCCAGCCTGGCCCCGCAGTTGAAGGACGGACCCGACCGCCGCCCCCGACGTGCCGAGACCCGGCCGGAGGAGCGCGACGCGGACGAGGTACGCAGCCGCATGGCCTCGCTCCAGCGGGGCTGGCAGCGCGGCCGCGACGAGAACGCCGCGGGCGACGACGCCACGAACGGCACAGCACCAGGAACGACATCCGAGGGGGACGGTCGATGACCGCACCGAATGCCGACGCACGCACCACCACGACCGGCGGGAGGAGGGAGCTGAACTGGCTCCTCGACGACTTGGTGCAGCGCGTCGCCAGCATCCGCAAGGCGCTCGTGCTCTCCGGAGACGGCCTGCCGACCGGTGTGTCGAAGGACCTGACCCGGGAGGACAGCGAGCACCTCGCCGCCGTCGCCTCCGGGTTCCACAGCCTCGCCAAGGGGGTCGGCAGGCATTTCGAGGCGGGCAGGGTCCGGCAGACCGTGGTCGAGCTCGACGACGCCTTCCTCTTCGTCACGGCCGCGGGCGACGGCAGCTGCCTCGCCGTCCTCGCGGAGGCGGACTCCGACGTCGGCCTGGTGGCGTACGAGATGACGCTGCTGGTCAAGCGGGTCGGTGTGCATCTGGGTACGGCGCCGCGCACGGATCTGCCCGCCGGAGGGTAGTGGGAGGTCATGAGCGAAGACGGTCGAGGGACGCAGAGAACAACAGAGGCCACGCGGAAGTTACCGAAGGCGCAGGAGGCGCCCCGCTGGTTCGACGACGACGCCGGTCCCGTAGTGCGTCCGTACGCCATGACACGCGGCCGCACCACGAGCCCCGGGCAGCACCGGCTCGACCTGATCGCGGTCGTCATCACCGAGGACCGGGCGTCCGGCGTCCACGAGGCCGACCAGACGCTGTCTCCGGAGCATGTGGACATCGTCGAGCTCTGTCGCGACACGCCCCAGTCGGTCGCCGAACTGGCGGCCGAACTCGACCTGCCCGTCGGCGTGGTCCGCGTCCTCATCGGCGATCTCGTCGAGGACGAACTGGTGCACGTGACCCGTCCGGTGCCCCCTGCCGAGCTCCCGGACGAGAGTATTCTGCGCGACGTGATCAGCGGCCTCCGGGCGCTCTGAACAGCGCGGAAGCGGGAGTGAGAACGTGACTGGCTGGCAGTTCTGGGTCGACAGGGGCGGCACCTTCACCGACATCGTCGCGCGGCGCCCGGACGGCAGCCTCCGCACGCACAAACTCCTCTCCGACAACCCGACGCGCTACCGGGACGCGGCGGTCGCGGGCATCCGAGAACTGCTCGCCGACGCGAAGACGGGCGACGGTACATGGACGGGCGGCAACACGGAGGCAGGCCACGGCAGTCAGGCGGGCGACGGAGGTGACGCCGTGCCCGTCGACGCCGTCCGCATGGGCACCACCGTCGCCACCAACGCCCTCCTGGAGCGCAAGGGAGAGCCCACCGCCCTGGTCATCACCCGGGGCTTCCGCGACGCGCTCCGCATCGCCTACCAGAACCGCCCACGGATCTTCGCCCGCCAGATCGTCCTCCCCGAACTCCTGTACGACCGCGTCATCGAGGTCGACGAGCGCGTCACCGCCGACGGCGACGTGCTGCGCCCACCCGACCAGGAGGGCCTGACGGGCCCCCTGCGCGCCGCGTACGAGGACGGAATCCGCTCGGTGGCGGTGATCTGCGTGCACAGCCACCTGTACCCCGCCCACGAGCAGGCCATCGGCGAGCTCGCCGTCCGCACCGGCTTCCCGCAGGTCTCGCTCTCCAGCGAGGTCAGCCCCCTCATGAAGCTCGTACCGCGGGGCGACACCGCGGTCGTCGACGCGTATCTGTCACCGGTTCTGCGCCGCTACGTCCAGCACGTCGCCGATGAACTCCAGGGCGTGCGGCTGATGTTCATGCAGTCGAACGGCGGTCTCACGGAAGCGGGCCGGTTCCGCGGCAAGGACGCGATCCTGTCCGGTCCCGCGGGCGGCATCGTCGGCATGGCGCGCCTGTCGCGTCTCGCGGGCTTCGACCGCGTCATCGGCTTCGACATGGGCGGCACGTCGACGGACGTGTCGCACTACGCCGGTGAGTACGAGCGGGTCTTCACCACGCAGATCGCCGGGGTCCGGCTGCGCGCCCCCATGCTCGACATCCACACCGTCGCAGCGGGCGGCGGTTCGGTGCTCCACTTCGACGGCAGCCGCTACCGCGTCGGCCCCGACTCGGCGGGCGCCGATCCGGGCCCGGCAAGCTACCGCGGCGGCGGGCCGCTCACCGTCACCGACGCCAACGTCGCCCTCGGCCGCATCCAACCCGCCCACTTCCCGGCGGTGTTCGGGCCGAACGGGGACCAGCCCCTGGACGGCGACCTCGTCCGCGACCGCTTCACCGCCCTGGCCGAGGAGATCCGCGCGGCGACGGGCGACGACCGCACGCCCGAGCAGGTCGCCGAGGGCTACCTGCGGATCGCGGTGGCCAACATCGCGGGCGCCGTCAAGCGCATCTCCGTCCAGAAGGGCCATGACGTCACGCGCTACGCCCTGACCACCTTCGGCGGCGCGGGCGGCCAGCACGCGTGCATGGTCGCCGACTCACTCGGCATCCGCACCGTCCTCGTACCGCCGATGGCCGGTGTGCTCTCCGCCCTCGGCATCGGCCTCGCCGACACCACGGCGATGCGCGAGCAGTCCGTGGAGATGCCGCTGGAGGCTTCGTCGATGCCGCACGTCCGCAAAACGGCGGACGACCTGGAGAGCGCGGCCCGCGACGAACTCCTCGCCGAGGACGTGCCGACCGACCGCATCCGCGTCACGCGCCGCGCCCAACTCCGCTACGACGGCACGGACACCGCCCTGACCGTGGAACTCACGGACCCGGACACCATGACCCGGGACTTCGAGGACCGCCACCGCGCCACCTACTCCTTCACCCTGGACCGGCCCGTCGTGGTCGAGGCCCTCTCCGTGGAGGCCACCGGAGGCACCGAACCACCCGATCTCTCGGCCCTCGCGGGCGCAGTCCGGCCGGGTACCCCGCAGCAGGTCAGCCTCCACACCGGCGGCAGCCGACGCGACGTACCCCTGCACCGCCGCCAGGAGCTGCCGCCAGGCCGGACCGTCACGGGACCGGCGATCATCACCGAAGCCGGTGCCACCACCGTCGTGGACGACGGCTGGGAGGCGTCGACCACGGAAGCGGGCCACCTGCTCATGGAACGCGTCACCGCGACGGAGAGTTCCACCGCGAGCACCGCGGCCGACCCCGTGCTCCTCGAAGTGTTCAACAACCTCTTCATGTCCATCGCCGAACAGATGGGCGCCCGCCTGGAGTCCACGGCCCAGTCGGTGAACATCAAGGAGCGTCTCGACTTCTCCTGCGCGCTGTTCGACCCCGACGGCAACCTCGTCGCCAACGCCCCGCACATCCCCGTCCACTTGGGCTCGATGGGCACCAGCGTGAAGGAGGTGATCGAGCGCCGCGGCACCGGCATGCGTCCCGGCGACACCTACGCCGTCAACGACCCGTACCACGGCGGCACGCACCTCCCCGACGTCACGGTGATCACGCCGGTGTTCGACAGGCCGGGGGAGCACGGCACTTCGGAGACGGTCGGTTCTCCCGAGCGGCGGATCCTCTTCTACGTCGCCTCGCGCGGGCACCACGCCGAGATCGGCGGCATCGCCCCCGGCTCCATGCCGGCCGACAGCCGCACCATCGACGAGGAGGGCGTCCTCTTCGACAACTGGCTTCTTGTAGAAGACGGCCGTTTCCGCGAGGCCGAGACCCGCCGCCTGCTCACCGACGCCCCCTACCCCTCCCGCAACCCGGACACGAACCTCGCCGACCTGCGTGCCCAGATCGCCGCCAACCAGAAGGGCGTCGACGAAGTCTCCCGGATGATCGACGACTTCGGCCTCGACGTGGTCCAGGCGTACATGAAGCACGTCCAGGACAACGCCGAGGAATCAGTACGCCGCGTGATCGACGTCCTTGAAGACGGCGAGTTCGCCTATCAAACCGACTCGGGCGCCACGATCCACGTCCGCGTCACCGTGGACCGCGCGGAACGCTCCGCGACCATCGACTTCAGTGGTACGTCACCGCAGCTCGCCACGAACTTCAACGCCCCCTTCGCCGTGGTCAACGCCGCCGTCCTGTACGTCTTCCGCACCCTCGTCGCCGACGACATCCCGCTCAACGACGGCTGCCTGCGCCCCCTGCGCGTCATCGTGCCCCCGGGCTCGCTGCTCGCCCCCGAGCCGCCCGCGGCCGTCGTCGCGGGGAACGTGGAGACCTCCCAGGCCATCACGGGGGCGCTCTACGCCGCCTTGGGCGTGCAGGCCGAGGGTTCCGGCACGATGAACAACGTCACGTTCGGCAATGACCACCACCAGTACTACGAGACGGTGGCCTCCGGCTCCGGAGCGGGCGACGGCTTCGACGGGGCGCCCGTCGTACAGACCCACATGACCAACTCCCGGCTCACCGACCCCGAGGTACTGGAGTGGCGGCTGCCCGTCCTCCTGGAGGAGTTCGCCGTGCGACGGGGCAGCGGGGGCGACGGGAGATGGCGCGGCGGGGACGGAGCCGTGCGCCGCATCCGCTTCCGCGAGCCGATGACGGTCTCCACCCTGTCTCAGCACCGCAGGATCGCGCCGTACGGCATGGCGGGCGGTGCCACCGGCGCCCTCGGGGCCAACCGCGTGGAACGCGCGGACGGCACCGTCGTGGAACTCGCGGGCAGCGACTCGGCCGACCTGGGCCCCGGCGACGTACTCGTGATCGAAATCCCCGGCGGCGGCGGATACGGAACGGCCCCGCGCGACACCACCAATGCACGCGACACCACCGATGCAGGAGAAGTGAGCGATGATCTTCAAGCGCAGTGAGCGCGGCAAGGCCCCCGTCGAGCCGGTCACGCTGAAGATCCTGGTGGCGGGCGGCTTCGGCGTCGGCAAGACGACCCTGGTCGGCGCGGTCAGCGAGATCAGGCCGCTGCGCACCGAGGAGACCCTCAGCGAGGCCGGCCGCCCCGTCGACGACACACGCGGCGTCGCGGGCAAGCACACCACCACGGTGGCCATGGACTTCGGCCGCATCACCCTGCGCGAGGACCTCGTCCTGTACCTCTTCGGCACCCCGGGGCAGGACCGCTTCTGGTTCCTCTGGGACGAGCTGGCCACCGGGGCGCTGGGCGCCGTGGTCCTCGCCGACACCCGCCGCCTGGAGGACTGCTTCGCCGCCATCGACTACTTCGAACGGCGCTCCATACCCTTCGTCGTCGGCGTCAACTGCTTCGAAGGCGCCTCGCGCTACCCCACGGACACCGTGCGCCAGGCGCTCGACCTCGACCCCGAAGTGCCCGTCGTGCTCTGCGACGCGCGCGACCGCGAGTCCGTCAAGGAGGTCCTCATCGACGTCGTCGAACACGCGATGGCGGCGGCCGCGGCTTCCCGCGAGCACGCCACCACCTAGGGCGGCGACCGCCCTCAGCGGCCCGTACCCCCGCCGACCGGGGTACGGGCCGCAGCTCTGCCCGGCTCAGCCCTCGCCGTCCTCCAGCCAGCCGAAGCTCCGCTCCACGGCCTTGTGCCAGTTGTGGAACTCGCGGTCCCGCGATGCGGCGTCCATCCGCGGCGTCCACTCCACGTCCTGCTGCCAGTGCGCCTTGAGCTCGTCGAGGTCGTTCCACACGCCGGTCGCGAGCCCGGCCGCGTACGCCGCCCCCAGACAGGTGGTCTCGGAGACCTTGGGGCGGATCACGGGCACGCCCAGGACGTCCGCCTGGTGCTGCATCAGGAGGTTGTTCTTGGTCATGCCGCCGTCCACCTTGAGGGTGGTGATCGGCACTCCGGAGTCCTGGTACATGGCGTCCACGACCTCGCGGGTCTGCCAGCTGGTCGCCTCCAGGACCGCGCGCGCCAGATGCGCCTTGGTGACGTACCGGGTGAGTCCGGTGACGACACCGCGCGCGTCGGAGCGCCAGTAGGGCGCGTACAGGCCGGAGAACGCGGGCACGATGTACGCCCCGCCGTTGTCGTCCACGCTCGCCGCGAGCGGCTCGATCTCGTCGGCGCTGCGGATGATGCCGAGCTGGTCGCGGAACCACTGCACCAGTGCGCCGGTGATCGCGATGGACCCCTCCAGGCAGTACACGGGCGCCTCGGAGCCGATCTTGTAGCCCATCGTGGTGAGCAGCCCGTTCTTCGAGGGGACGGGCCGGTTGCCGGTGTTGAGCAGCAGGAAGCTGCCCGTTCCGTAGGTGTTCTTGGCCGTCCCCGTGTCGTAGCAGGCCTGTCCGAAGACGGCCGCCTGCTGGTCACCCAGGGCGGAGGCGACGGGCACTCCGGAGAGCTGGCCCACGGCCGTGCCGTAGACCTCGGCGGACGACCTGATCTCCGGCAGGATCGCTTCGGGGATGTTCATCGCCGACAGGATCGAGCTGTCCCACTGGAGCGTCTGGAGGTTCATCAGCATGGTGCGGCCCGCGTTGGTGACGTCGGTGACGTGCCGGCCGCCGTCGGTGCCGCCCGTGAGGTTCCAGATCAGCCAGGAGTCGATGGTGCCGAAGGCGATCTCGCCCCGCTCGGCGCGGGCCCG
Source organism: Streptomyces sp. NPDC018029 (assembly GCF_044327655.1). Lineage (NCBI taxonomy): Bacteria > Bacillati > Actinomycetota > Actinomycetes > Kitasatosporales > Streptomycetaceae > Streptomyces > Streptomyces sp. NPDC018029. The sequence continues at coordinate 128,127 of NZ_JBIRFV010000018.1, forward strand.
GAGCCCCGGCACGTTGTCGAGCAGCCAGGCGGCCTTGGGCCCGGAGAAGTAGCTCGCCAGGGGCAGCCCCGTCTGCTCGCGGAAGCGGTCCTGGCCGTCCGCGCCGCCCAGCTCGTTGCAGAGCCCGGAGGTGCGGGTGTCCTGCCACACGATCGCGTTGTGCACGGGTTTGCCGGTGGCGCGGTCCCACAGGACCGTCGTCTCGCGCTGGTTGGTGATGCCGAGCGCGCTGAGCCGGTCGGCGCGGAGTCCGGCCTTGGCGATGGCTCCCGCGACCACCGCCTGCACCTTGGACCAGATCTCCGTGGCGTCGTGCTCCACCCAGCCGGGCTTGGGGAAGATCTGGCGGTGTTCCCGCTGGTCCACGGCGACGATCGCGCCGTCCTGGTCGAAGATGATGCAGCGGCTCGAAGTGGTGCCCTGGTCGATGGCGGCGACGAATTTCTCGGAGCTGTCCGGCATGGCTACCCCTTGATGACCCTTGGTGAGACGACGTCAGAAGGCTGCGTTGTAGATGAGGCCCGCGAGGGCGCCGCCGATCAGCGGTCCGGCCACGGGAACCCAGGCGTAGCTCCAGTCGGACGTTCCCTTGTTGGGGATCGGCAGGAAGGTGTGCACGATGCGCGGACCGAGGTCGCGCGCCGGGTTGATGGCGTAGCCCGTGGGGCCGCCGAGGGAGAGGCCGATGCCGACGACCAGGAAGGCAACGATCAGTGTCTGCGTGCCGGATTCGCCGAGTCCCTCGGTGAGCCCGAAGGCCAGGATGGGCAGCACCAGGGCGACGGTCGCGATGACCTCGGTGATGATGTTGGCGACGGGGTTCCGGATCTCCGGGATGGTGGAGAAGATGCCGAGCGTCGGCGTCGGTTCGTGCGCGCTGGTCACCTTGTCCTTGACGCTTCGCGTGACGTTGGCGTTGAACTGCGCGAGGTACACGAGATAGGCGAGGACGGCGCCGAGCATCGCGCCCACCATCTGCCCGAGGACATAGACCCAGGTCTTGTCCCACTCGCCGGTGTCGATCGCGATGCCGAGCGTGACGGCCGGATTGAGGTGACCGCCGGAGAGCGGGCCCGCGGTGTACGCGCCGGCGAGCACGCCGAAGCCCCATCCGAAGGCGATGACGACCCACCCGGAGGCCTTCGCCTTCGAATGGCTGAGCGTGACGGCGGCGCATACGCCGGCGCCGAGAAGAATCAGGATCGCGGTGCCGATGACCTCACCGACGAAGATGTCCCCGTTCGAGTACATGGCGGCTCCTAGGCCCTGGTCCGGGGCGGTGCGCCCCGGTCCTCCGTGCAGGGTGCGTTCTCACGACCGCTGCCTGGATACGCCCGGCTGACGCAGCCGGCGGCAGAGGTCTCCCGAACCCCGCCCGGCGTCCATGGCGAGCGTGCCGTCGCAGTCGAATCGCCCATGGGGGATGACCTGGTGAACAGGCCCTTTGTGCAGACCCTTCGCGCGCGCAGACGCTCTGAACGCGTGGAGCCGAAGTGCGGCGACGCCGACTGACACCCGGAAGTGTTCACCGATGGTGATGGAGCGTCAAGGTCGCGGACGGCAACGGTTAACCGGCGTGTGGGCTTCCTCCACGGCGCCCGTGGTGAGCGACCGGCAGACCCCGCGGACGGGCTCAGAGCACCGCTAGGATCGGCAGGCTCAGGTCACCGCGACGACCGGCGAACTCAGGGGCCACCGCTACGACCGACCCGTCAGCGCACCGCCACCACCGACGACCCGTGTCCGAACAGCCCCTGGTTCGCGGTCACTCCTACACGCGCCCCCTCGACCTGCCGCGCCCCGGCGGCCCCGCGCAGCTGCCAGGTCACTTCGCAGACCTGGGCGATGGCCTGGGCGGGCACCGCCTCCCCGAAGGAGGCGAGTCCTCCGCTGGTGTTCACGGGCACGCGCCCACCCGGCGCCGTCACCCCGTCGCGCAACAGCTTGGCGCCCTCGCCCTCGCCGCACAGCCCCAGGTCCTCGTACCACTGCAGTTCCAGGGCGGTCGACAGGTCGTAGACCTCCGCCAGCGATATGTCCTCGGGGCCTATGCCCGCTTCTTCGTACGCGGCCCGGGCGATGGACGCGCGGAACGTCCCGTCGGCGGGGCTCACGACCGCCGCCGAGTCCGTGGCGATGTCCGGCAGGTCGAGCACCGTCGTCGGATACGTCGGCGTGACCGTGGACACCGCGCGGATGCGCACCGGATCCGCCGCCCCGTGCCGCCGCGCGAACTGCATGCTGGACAGCACCAGGGCCGCGGCGCCGTCCGAGGTGGCGCAGATGTCGAGCAGCCGCAGCGGGTCGGCCACGACGGCGGAGGCGGCGACCTCCTCGGCGGTGACGGCCTTGCGGTAGCGCGCGTTCTCATTGAGCGCGCCCGCTGCCGCGTTCTTCACCTTGACCTGCGCGAAGTCCTCCAGGGTGTCGCCGTGCACGGCCATCCGGCGGCGTGCGTACAGGCCGAAGTAGGCGGGGTTCGTCGCCCCGAGAACCCGGAACCGCAGCCAGTCGGGATCGTCCGGCCGGTCCCCGCCGGCGGGCCGGAAGAACCCCTTGGGGGCCGCGTCGGCGCCGACCACCAGCACCACGTCGGCCATGCCCGCCAGGATCTGTGTGCGCGCCGCGTTGATGGCCTGGGCGCCGGACGCGCACGCCGCGTACACACTCGCCACGCGCGCGCCCTGCCAACCGAGCGCCTTGGCGAACGTGGCCCCCGCCACGTAACCGGGATAGCCGCCGCGCACCGTGTCCGCCCCGACGACGGAACCCACGTCCCGCCAGTCGATCCCGGCGTCCGCGAGCGCCGCGCGCGCCGCCGCCACTCCGTACTCGACGAAGCCGCGCCCCCATTTGCCCCAGGGATGCATGCCCGCGCCGAGCACCGCCACCTCTCCGGTCATGCGCCCACCCCCACGGGCCGCCAGTGCCAGGTCGTCCACGACGTCGTCCCGTCGTCCTCGTTCAGCACCCCGGGGACGACCTCGACCTCCATGCCGACCTCCAGGTCGGCGACGGAGACCCCGGGAACCGACTGCCCGAGCACCACCATGCGCTCGGCCGCCAGCTCCACAGCGATCAACGTGTAGGGCTGCCAGGGAAGTTCCGGGTCGGAGACGTAGGGCGCGGGCGGCCGGTAGCGGCCGTCGGTGTACGACCAGACGCGCCCGCGCCGCGACAGCGGCACCTCGGCCAGCTCCCCGCTCCCGCAGCCGGGGTTGCGGCAGAAGCCGTCCTCGCGAGGGAAGAAGACGCAGGCACAGGAAGAGCAACGCGTGCCCAGAAGGCGGAAGTCCTCGCCCTCCCCGGCGAACCAGTTGGCCACTACGGGTGTGCGCGTACGCGACAAGGCTCCTCCAGGCACTGGATCTGACGGAACGTCAGAAGTGTGCCATGGGGTGCCCGTCGGCGCTACGTCCCCTGCAGCGACCTCCGCGAGACGGGGAAGTCGAAGTACGTGTCGGGGAACGGCTCCGGCTTGTACGTGAAGTGCCACCACTCTTCAGGGAGGTTGACGAAGCCCTGCTTGCCCAGGGTGTTCCGCAGCAGATCGCGGTTGGCCCGCTGCTTTCCCTTGATGCGCGGATCGTCCGTGTGCGACAGCGTGTCGAAGCAGTCGAACCCCGTCCCCATGTCCACCGAGTTGTCGGGGAAGCGCTCGCTCCGCGGACCGAAGCAGGGCGTCAGGGGCTCTCCGGGGACGTACGGGCGGGTCGGCAGGGCAGGCAGCCGCACCACCGTCAGATCCACCGTCGAACCACGGCTGTGCCCGGACTTCTTGGCGATGTAACCGTCCGCGAACAGCCGCGACTTGTCGACATGGGGATAGAACTCCGCCTTCATGCGCTCGTCGGAGAGATCCTCGGCCCAGCGCACGAAGTGGTCGACGGCTCGCTGCGGCCGGTAACAGTCGTACACCTTCAGGGAGTAGCCCTTGCGCAGGAGAGTGCGCTGCGCCTTGTGGAGTGCCTTCGCAGCCGGCTCGGTGAGGATGCACATCGGCTTCCGATAGCCGTCGATGGGCTCCCCGACGAAGTTGTGCGGGGTGAAGTAGCGCATCTCCTGGATGATCGTCGGGTCGACGTCGCGCAGCGCGACGAACTCCTCCGGAGCCTTCGGTTCAGGCTTGGCCTGCGCGGGCGAAGGAGCGGCTGCCACGGCCAGCAGAGCGGCGGCGCCGACGGCGAGATTCCGCAGAGCGGGGACAATTCCTGTCATGCCCCTGCGTCTATCAGGGTCTCCGCCACCCGCGAAAGACCGACGCATCGGGGATCGGATACAGTCCGCGGCGTGTCCGCATCCCCACACACCACCAACTCCGTTCCGGGCTCCCACTGTTCGAGCTGTGGAGCGTCCTACGAAGACCAGCCCTCCGGCTGGCCCCGCACCTGTGCCGCCTGCGGCACAGTGGCCTACCGCAACCCGCTGCCCGTGGCGGTCGCCGTCCAGCCCGCGTACGACACACAGGGCACCGGCCTGGTCGTCGTGACCCGCACCATCGCCCCCGCGCTCGGTGGCCTCGCCCTGCCCGGCGGCTTCATCGACGACAGGGAGGACTGGCGCGACGCGGTCGTGCGCGAGCTGAAGGAAGAGACCGGCATCGGCGCGGAGAGCCGTGACGTCCGTCTGGCCGACGCCATGAGCGCCCCCGACGGATACCTCCTGCTCTTCGGCCTCCTCCCCGCACGACCCGTCTCCGACCTGCCGGCGCCCGCGCCGACCGACGAGACCGAGGGCTGGGACCTGCTGCGCCGCCCCGGCGAGCTCGCCTTCCCGCTGCACACGCTGGCGGCACGCGCGTGGTTCGAGGGCCGCTACTGACCAGGAGCTCCCGGCCCGCAGCCGCCGCCCACTCCCGTCACACACTGCCCCTCAGCCATCGAGTCCCCGTACCCGCACCGGACGCCCCGGTGCGGGCCCGTCCTCGCCCCCGTCACGCTCGACGACCACGCGCCCCGCGCTCCACCGCGTCGTGAACCGCTCCAGCTCCGCCTCCGCCCAGCCGTCACCCGCGTCCACCACCACGACACCACCACCGGTACGCCCCTCGGCAGGCGCCCAGACCTCCAGCTCCAAGTCGCCGTCGGCGCCGCGCACGGGCACCACCGTGCCCGCGCGCGCGAACACCGGCACGCGCGCCAACGGAGCGTCCACCAGCACCTTCCCTGGCCCCTCGTACGCCCTGCCCGTCGCCGTGTCGTACCAGCGCCCCGCCGGCAACCGCACCGACCGCCGCAACGCACCGCACTCCAGCACCGGCGCCACCAGCAGGGAATCCCCGAGCAGGAACGCGTCCTCACAGTCCCGCAACGCCCGGTCCTCGGGGTTCCCCCACCACAGGGGCCGCACATAGGGAGCCCCCGTACGCCGCGCGAGATGGGCGAGCGTCACGAAGTACGGCAACAGCCGCCTGCGCTCGACGAGCACCTCGCGCGCGTGCCCCAGCACTTCCTCACCGAACTCCCACGGTTCACGCCGCCCGGCCCCGATCGCCGCGTGCGTACGGAACAGCGGCAGATAGGCCCCCAACTGGAACCACCGCAGATACAGCTCCGGCGACGGACTGCCGCCAAAACCACCCACGTCAGGCCCCGAGTACGGCACACCGCACAACCCGAGCCCCAGCACCAGCGCCAACGAAGCCCGCAACCCCGGCCAGTCCGAGGACACGTCTCCGGACCACGTCCCTCCGTAGCGCTGCATCCCCGCCCAGCCGGAACGCGAGAACAAGAAGGGCCGCTCCTCGGGATGCAGCACACGCAGCGCCTCGTACCCGGCACGGGCCATCCCCAGGCCGTACACGTTGTGGGCCTCCCTGTGGTCACCACCACGCCCCTCCAGGGAGTGCCGCGCCGACCGGGGCAGCGTCGTCTCACCGAACGCCGCGAACGACACCGGCTCGTTCATGTCGTGCCAGAAGCCCGCGAAGCCCTGCTCCAGACGCTCTTCGTAGAGCGTGCCCCACCACTCACGCGCGCGCGGGTCGGTGAAATCCGGATACACCGCCTCTCCGGGCCACACGACACCGCGCACCGGCCGCCCCGCGACGTCCCGCACGAACACATCGGCCGCCACCCCGCTGTCGTACACCTCGACACCCCGCTCGGACTTCACCGCGGGATCGATGATCGAGACGAGCCGGATCCCGTCCCTGCGCAACTCCTCGGCGAACTGCGGCAGTTTGGGAAAGCGCTCCTTGTCGACGGTGAAGACCTGGTGGGCTTCGTAGTGGTCGATGTCCAGATGGACGGCGTCCAACGGCAGCCCGCGCTCCTGATACCCGGCGACGATCCGCCGCACCTCCTGCTCACTGCCGAAACCCCACCGCGCGTGATGATGCCCGAGCGCCCACGAGGGCGGCAGCGCGGGCGGGCCGGTGAGCGACGCCCACGCGTGCATCACGCGCGCGGGCGTGCCGACCATGACCCAGCACCGCAGCGGCCCGCCACTCATCCGCACCTCGCACGCACCGGCCCGGTCATGACCGGACCCGTCACCCTCCACCCCCTCGCGCACCGAGACATCGCCCTCCCACGTGTTGTCGTGGAAGACCAGATGCGTGGCGGCATCCGCCACCACCATCTGCACCGGCATGGTGATGTACAGCGGATCGTCATCCGGCCCGAAGGAGCCGCCCGGGTCGGTGTTCCACAGCCGGTACGTCCCGTTCCGCAGCCGTGGCCCGCGGGACCGCCCGCCCAGACCGAAGAACCGCGCGTCCGCCGCCACCTCCGACCGCTGCACCCAGCGCGCCGCACCCCCCTCGGCCGGCTCCCACCAGCGCGGCGGGAGATCACGCCGCAGCATCACACCACCCGGCGTGCGCAGCTCCACCGCACCGTGCCGCGAGACGACGACCGTCGCCCGCTCCGACACGACCCGCCAGCCGCCCTCCTTGTCGGGCTCGAGCACGGCCCGCGGGTCCGGCTCGGGGCTCCCGCACGACAACGCGTACGACGGCTCGGGCTCCGCCCCGTCCCAGCCCAGGAAGACCGCTCCGCCGACCGTCACCCGCACCCGCAGCTCGGAGCGGGCGAACCGCACCACACCACCGCCCGGCTCCGGCTCCATCCCCGTCACGGCCCCCGGCACCCGCGCACGCTCCGCACCCCGGGGCGCCAGCCCCGTCGCGTCCGCCCGCCACCTGCGCCACGAGGAGCGCACCGTGCGCAACCCCCGCGCCGTGCCGACCATGCCGACCGCCTTCACCGAACGCACCAGGTCACGACCGTTCATGCTGCTCACCCTGCCACCGAAGAAGCCGTGTGCGGGCCGCGTTCAACTGCCGTTCACCTGGGGCTACGCCACATGTCCGACGGGGCACCCTTGTGCGGCAGACCCTGGTGCGGAAGTCGATCACGTGGCATCGTCCCTTGCAGCCGTGTTCACGCGCACACCCAGCACGTGCGCACCCCACACGCATACGACGCGTACAGTCCGGGAGCCGCCCCATGACGTCCTCAGCGAACCCTGTGCCGCTCTGGCAGCCGAGCCCCGAGAGGATCGCCGAAGCGCAGGTCACCCAGTTCCAGGCCTGGGCGGCCGAGCGCTACGGAGCTCCGGCCGAGGGGGGTTACGAAGCGCTGCACCGCTGGTCGGTGACCGAGCTCGAGACGTTCTGGAAAGCCGTCACCGACTGGTTCGACGTCCGCTTCACCACCCCCTACGCGCGCGTGCTGGGCGACCGCGCCATGCCCGGCGCCGAGTGGTTCCCCGGAGCGACCCTCAACTACGCCGAGCACGCACTCCGCGCCGCCGAGGACCCCACGCGCGCGGACACCCCCGCCCTCCTCCACGTCGACGAGAGCCACGACCCCCAGCCCGTCACCTGGGCCGAGCTCCGCCGCCAAGTCGGCTCCCTCACCGCGGAACTGCGCAATCTGGGTGTACGCCCCGGAGACCGCGTCAGCGGCTACCTGCCGAACATCCCGCAGGCCGTCGTCGCCCTCCTGGCCACCGCCGCCGTAGGCGCCGTCTGGACCTCCTGCGCCCCCGACTTCGGCGCCCGCAGCGTCCTCGACCGCTTCCAGCAGGTCGAACCGGTCGTCCTCTTCACCGTCGACGGCTACCGCTACGGCGGCAAGGAGCACGACCGCCGCGACACCGTCGCCGAACTCCGCGCCGAACTGCCCGGCCTCCGCGCCGTCGTCCACATCCCGCTGCTCGGCACCGAAGCCCCCGACGGCGCCCTGGAATGGTCCGCCCTCACCTCGGGGGACACGGCACCCACCTTCGAACAGGTGCCCTTCGACCACCCCCTGTGGGTGCTCTACTCCTCCGGCACCACCGGCCTGCCCAAGGCGATCGTCCAGTCCCAGGGCGGCATCCTCGTCGAACATCTCAAGCAGCTCGGCCTCCACTGCGACCTCGGCCCCGACGACCGCTTCTTCTGGTACACGTCGACCGGCTGGATGATGTGGAACTTCCTCGTCTCCGGTCTCCTCACGGGCACCACGATCGTCCTGTACGACGGCAGCCCCGGCCACCCCGACACCGGCGCCCAGTGGCGCATCGCCGAGCGCACCGGAGCCACCCTCTTCGGCACCTCCGCCGCATACGTCATGGCCTGCCGCAAGGCCGACGTCCACCCCGCCAGGGACTTCGACCTCTCCCGCGTCACCTGCGTCGCCACCACCGGCTCCCCGCTGCCCCCCGACGGCTTCCGCTGGCTGCACGACGAATTCGCCGACACCCCGGGCGGCCTGTGGACGGCATCGGTCAGCGGCGGCACGGACGTCTGCTCCTGTTTCGCCGGCGCCGTCCCCACCCTCCCCGTCCACATCGGAGAGCTCCAGGCGCCCTGCCTCGGCACGGACCTGCAGTCCTGGGACCCCCAGGGCAAGCCACTCACCGACGAGGTCGGCGAACTCGTCGTCACCAACCCCATGCCGTCCATGCCCATCCACTTCTGGAACGACCCGGACGGCACCCGCTACCACGACAGCTACTTCGACACGTACCCCGGCGCCTGGCGCCACGGCGACTGGATCACCCTCACCTCACGCGGCTCGGTCGTCATCCACGGCCGCTCCGACTCCACACTCAACCGCCAGGGCGTCCGCATGGGGTCGGCCGACATCTACGAAGCCGTCGAGCGGCTGCCGGAAATCCGCGAATCCCTCGTCATCGGCGTCGAACAGCCCGACGGCGGCTACTGGATGCCCCTCTTCGTCCACCTCGCCGAAGGCGCCACCCTCGACGACGCCCTGCGCGACCGCATCAAGCGGACCATCCGCGAGCAGCTCTCACCCCGCCACGTCCCGGACGAGGTCATCGAGGTCCCCGCCGTCCCGCACACCCTCACCGGCAAGCGCATCGAGGTCCCGGTCAAACGCCTCCTCCAGGGGACACCTCTGGACAAGGCGGTCAATCCCGGCTCCGTCGACCGCATCGAACTCCTCGACTTCTACGCCGACCTGGCCCGCAAGCGCGCCTGACGAAAGCGCCTTCCCGCAGCTCAGCGGCCGTTGTCAGTGCCCCTCGTTACTGTGAGTGAGCATTGATCGACCGTACGCAGGGGGAAAATCATGGCGCACACCCGACACGACACGATGCGACGCGCACTGCGCCGCGAAGTCGCCGGAACCATCGGCCTGCTGGCCGACGAGACGGACTTCGCGGCCATGCGCCGCTACCGCAGCTTCACCTTCGACGACCACGAGACCTACCTCCAGCAGGTCGAAGCCCTCCTCAAAACCCTCGCGGCCCAGGGCAGCCACACCACCATCGCGCTCTTCGACCCCCAGGAGTACGAGGAGTACTGCGCGGAGACCGGCCGCGACCCGGACACCCCGGACAGCCGCACCCGTTTCACCGCCGAACTGGCCGCAGGCGGCCCCACCGTTCCGTACGAGGGCCAGCCCCTCGCCGACCTCGTCCCCGACCTCGTCGACGAGGCGGTCCGCCGGGCCACCTGGGAGTACGCGACAGTGCAGCTCGCCCGCGCCGGCACCTGCGCCACCTGCGGCGAGGACATCGGACGAGCCGCCTTCGCCCGAGCCTCCGAACTGATCACGCGGGCCCTCGACACCTCCAGCCCCGGCACCCGGCACCTCGTGTGCAGCGTCCCCGCCCACCCCGAAACCCTCCTCGCCGCGCTGCACATCGAGGTCGAGGCCGACGGCCGCGCCCTGCTCGACGACCAAGAGGCCCTGGAGTTCGCCACCGTCCTGGCCGTCGGCATCGCCACCCACCGCGCCGTCGGCATGGTGCTGCGCTCCAGCGCCGAAGGCACCCGCGACCGCGTCCAGGGCTGGCGCATGCACGGCGGCCGCCTCCAGCCCCTCAACGCGGCCGAAGTCTTCGACGCGTACTGCACCGACGCCATCTCGGGGGAACTGGTCTCCCCGGAATCCGGCGTCGACTACTGCGCCGCCCCCGAACTCGAACCGGACGCTCCGGAAGGGGGACACACGCACTGAACGCCCGAGGGGCGCCCCACCGACCGGTGGAGCGCCCCTCGGGGTCGCGATCAGAATGCCGCAAGCGGGCTACTCGCCCGACAGCACCGCCTGCGCGGCCTTGCGAGCCTCTTCGGCGCTGTCCGCGGCACGCGCCGCCGACGCGGCACGCTCGCACTGCGCCAGCGTGTACTTGGCGAGCGTCGCACGCACGTAAGGAATGGACGCCGCACCCATCGACAGAGAGGTGACACCCAGACCGGTCAGCACACACGCGAGCAGCGGGTCCGAAGCGGCCTCGCCGCACACGCCACAGCTCTTGCCCTCGGCACTCGCCGCCTCGGCGGACATCGCCACCAGGTCGAGCAGCGCGGGCTGCCACGGGTCCTGCAGCCGGGACACTGCGCCCACCTGACGGTCGGCGGCGAAGGCGTACTGAGCGAGGTCGTTGGTGCCCAGCGACAGGAACTCGACCTCCTGCAGGATCGAGCGCGCCCGCAGCGCGGCCGACGGAATCTCGACCATCGCGCCGAACTTCGCCTGCAGCCCCGCCTCACGGCACGCGTCCGCGAAGGCCTTGGCGTCGGTGCGGTCCGCCACCATCGGGGCCATGACCTCGAGGTAGACGGGCAGCCCCTCGGCGGCCTTGGCGAGCGCCGTCAGCTGCGTCCGCAGCACCTCGGGGTGGTCGAGCAGCGTCCGCAGCCCTCGCACACCGAGCGCGGGGTTCGGCTCGTCGCCCGGCGTCAGGAAGTCGAGCGGCTTGTCGGCGCCCGCGTCCAGCACACGCACGACGACCCGGCCCTCGGGGAAGGCCTCGAGCACCTTGCGGTACGCCTCGACCTGCTTCTCCTCGGACGGCGCCTTCGTGCTGTCGTCCAGGAACAGGAACTCGGTACGGAACAGGCCGACGCCCTCGGCCCCCGCCTCGACCGCGGCCGGCACGTCGGCGGGACCGCCGACATTGGCGAGGAGCGGCACCTTGTGCCCGTCGGACGTCGCACCCGGACCGGTCGACGCGGTCAGCGCGGCCTTGCGCTCGGCGGCGGCGGCCGACAGCTGCGCGCGCTTCTCCTCGCTCGGGTCCACGAAGATCTCACCGGTGCTGCCGTCCACGGCGACGACGGTGCCCTCGGCGAGCTCACCGGCGCCGGGCAGCGCCACGACGGCCGGCACGCCGAGCGCCCGCGCGAGGATCGCGCTGTGGCTCGTGGGACCGCCCTCTTCCGTGACGAAGCCGAGCACCAGAGCCGGGTCGAGCAGCGCGGTGTCGGCGGGAGCCAGGTCACGCGCGATCAGTACGTACGGCTGGTCGCTGTCCGGAACGCCCGGCATCGGAACGCCGAGCAGGCGCGCGACGATACGATTCCGCACGTCGTCGAGGTCCGCCACGCGACCGGCCATGTACTCACCGGCACCGGCCAGCAGTTCGCGGTAGTGGGAGAACGCGTCGTAGACGGCACGCTCGGCCGTGCTGCCGACGGTGATGCGCCGGTCGACGTCGGACATGAGCTCCGGGTCCTGGGCGATCATGGCCTGCGCCTCGAGCACCGCCTGGGCCTCGCCGCCCGCCAGATTGCCGCGCGCATTCAGGTCGGCCGCCACAGCTTCCACGGCCTGGCGAGCGCGCCCCTGTTCGCGCTCTGCCTCCTCCGCGGGAATCTGCTTGGCCGGCGGCTCGAGCACAGCCGTACCCATGTGCCGAACCTCGCCGATCGCCACACCGTGGCTGACACCGACGCCTCGCAGCGTTGTCTCCATTTCACCCGTCTCTGGTAGTGCGACGGGCCCAGCCGTCGCGGTGGTTGTCGTGCCTGCCGTCAGTGACGGCGATGACGTCACTTCCAGCTGAAGAGCGCGTCGCCGGCCTTCACGTCGCCGGCCTCGACGAGGTCGGCGAGGGACTCGGCCGTGGCCTCGAGCGCCACGATCGGGCACACCGGGGACTTGCCGGCCGCCTCGACGGCGGACGGGTTCCAGCGGACCACGGCCTGGCCGCGCTGCACGGTGTCGCCCTTGTTGACGAGCAGCTCGAAGCCCTCACCATTGAGCTGGACAGTGTCGATGCCCAGGTGCGTCAGCACGCCGTGACCCTGGTCGTCGACCACCACGAACGCGTGGGGGTGGAGAGAGACGACGATGCCGTCCACGGGAGAGACGGCCTCGGAAGGCTCACGCACGGGATCGATAGCCGTGCCAGGCCCGACCATCGCGCCTGAGAACACGGGATCCGGTACAGCAGAGAGCCCAATGGCGCGTCCTGCAAGCGGGGACGAAACGCTGGTCATGGCAAGCCTCCCAGGGGGTGGAGATTCATAGCCGTCGTCACTACCTGTCCGGGACGACGCGCTGTTCAGAAGGGTAAGTCATAGGAAGTCCCGGTTCCGCATGAGTGGTCCCGGTTGACGGACGTAGAGGCAGCGCACGAACGATTTGCGCCCGGCCCGATGCCCGATGTACAGTCGTACTCCTGCCTGAGGCCGTGGGACGCAAGCGTCCGGCCCCGGCGGCATCCTTCACATCAGATCCTATCCCTGGGATCGGTTCCGCATGTTCGCGGTGACCGTGGTCAGAGAGACGAATGAGACCTGATAAAGTCGGAACCGCCGGAAAGGGAAACGCGAAAGCCGAAAGGCCGGAGCGGGAACCGGAAAGGCACCGAGGAAATCGGACACGAAAGAGT
>NZ_JBIRFV010000019.1:0-113774 GCF_044327655.1 Streptomyces sp. NPDC018029
TTGTCCGGCGGGTGTGTGGGGGGGGGTCCCCACAGGCCCCGGGGGGGGGGGGCCCCCCCCCCCCCCCGGCGGCCCGGGGGGGGGGGGGGGCCCGCCCCCCCCCCCCCCCCCCACGCCCCAGCCGTGGCTGTCCCCCACGAAAGCCCCTCGCGTCAGCTGTGGACGTCGGCCCGGCCCAGTTCCTGCAGCTCGGCAACGGTCATCTCACGCCGCTCTCCACCGTCGAGCGTCACCGTGCAGACACCGCCGCCCCATTCCGCACGCCTCACCTGACCGTGCCGGTTCTCCCACTCGACGTAACTGCCGTCCGCGCCCTCCAGCAGCCCCAGTTCACGCGAGAACGTGGCGTACCGGGCGAACCCACGCTCGCCGCCGGTGCTGTGGCTCCGCGTCTTGGTGTTGTCATAGCGCATCTTCACGAACGGTACGGGGGTCCGGTCGAGCTTGGTCGGCTGAAGCATTCTGCGGAATCTCCCCCAGGCCTCTTCCTCCGTCTCCCTGCCGGAAATCTCGATCCGAAAGGCGGGGAACAGCGCATAGGTGACCGCGTTCAGGTCGGGATTCCCGTTCGCGTGATAACCGTGCACCTTGGGCGCCGCGACACCCACGGCGTCGAAATGGCTGCCTTCGTGACGGAAGCCTTCGAGAAGAGTCAACTGGGCCGCCGCCCCGACGAACTCCGGGCTGCGCTCCCGCCCGAACGCGAGCACCGCCCGGACGAGCCCCTCGTCGTTCGCTCCCCGCACATTGACCTGCAGCAAGTGCCCACGGTCCGCGCTCGCTGCGGCGGTGAAGGTGAACATCGGGTTGGGAGACCACCGCCAGGCAGCTTCCATACCGGGGAGTGGTGCGACGCCGGGGAACCCGGAGAGCGCTGAGTCGAAGTCCATGAGGGTCTCCTTGAGGTCACCGTCGGCCGGGCGTTGCTCCGCCGCTGACACGAAAGACACCGCCACGAACCCGTCTCCCACCGTGACGATCAGGTCGGGCTGCCGCACCCTGAGCGCGATCTTCTCCGGGTCGAATTCATTGAACTCGAAGACGAAGTGCTCGGCGATGGCGGGGCGGTCCAGGGGGTCGCCGTCGAGGTCGACCGCGGAATTCGCACGGTCCGCGCCTTGACAGAGGACCGATACGAACAGGGGGGCCACCAGGGCGTCCCAGTTGCCGCCGTAACAGCCGGGGAACCGGAAGGACTTCGCGAAGCCGCGGTGGATTTCCTGCTCGGTGAGCAGTGCGGCGGCGTCGAAGTGGTGCACGGTGCCACCCGTCGTCTCCAAGGTGCGCAACTGCCGTTGGACCTCGGGTGTTCCCGTGGGTACGAGGACGACCCAGGGGGGCGGAGGTCCCTGTCATGTCGAAGCTGGTCACTCAGCAGAACCTCCTTTCCCGCGTCGACATCTGCCCCGGCGTCGAGACAAATGACCCGGTTCAGCGGATCCCCTCGATGAGTTTCTCCAGTGCCTCGTCGCCGGTATCGGCGAGCAGCGTGACACTGTCCATGCCGATATAGACCTTGCCGTCCGGCGCGATTCCCAGATAGCTGTTGCGGCGGTCGGCCTCGCCGACGGGATACAGATACGCGCCCGCTTCCTCGCTGAGTACATCGAAGATCTCGTCGTCCCATTCGGCCGCGAGAGGGTCCAGCCGGAAGCCCATGCGGGCCATCGTCCTGCCCGGCCCCCGCTCCTCGCACGCCAGGCCGCCGAATTCGGCGAGGAAGAGCCGTGCCGCCTCGTGGATCTCGAAGCCGCCGTGTTCGTGCAGGACTCTCTCCCACTCGGCCGTGGGCACGGTTCGCCCGGGGTACCAGCCGGCCGCCCGCAGTACGCGGTCGGTCTCCGCGGACCACAACCTGCTTGCTCGTGACGTGTCCATAGGAGTGGTGGTTTGTTCGGTGGCGGGACCGGGCCGAGCGGTTCAGGGCACGAAGCGGAACGTAGACGTCACCGCGTCGAAGATGTCGAAGAAGGAGTCCGCGAGGCCGAGGACCTGGCTGCTGCCCGAGACGAGGGCGACCTTGCCCTCCTGGCCGGGGACCGGGATGAAGGTCTGCATCAGGACGACGCGGATCGTACGGTCGTCGCCGTCCACGGAGACGTCCTCGATGCCGTACGTGCGGGCCGCGAGGCCGACGCCCGGGATCTCGACCGTCGTGACCTTCCGCCACGCGTCGCCCTCCCGCTTGGCCTCGCGCACGCCGAGCTGGGCGACGATGCGGTCCGGGTCGGTGGGGAGCACGTCGCCGTTGGGCGTGCGGGCGCCGACCAGGGAGACGGTGACCGAGCCCGTGACCGGCGTATCGCCGCCGAAGCTCTCCGCCATGCAGCCGCAGTACAGCGCGCCGGACTGCCAGGCGTCCTTCGACGCCTTGCGCAGGAACGCCTCGAAGGTCTCCCGGTGCGGGGCCAGCTCCGGGCGGGCCCGGACGCGGTCGTTGATCATCTGCCGGATGGCGGCGTCACGCGACTCGGGCCGCACGTCGAACTCCCACCACGTCTCCGGCACCTTGATGCTGAATCCGCCGCGCGCGATGGTCTGCGGTGCTGTGTAGCGGGCCATGGCTGGCACTCTCCCCGTCCCCCGGTCCGTCTGTTTCCGGCCGCCAGCCTACGGGGGCTACTCGCCGGTGGCTCCGTCGATCCGCTCCCTGAGCAGGTCGGCGTGGCCGTTGTGGCGGGCGTACTCCTCGATCATGTGCGTGAGGACGTAACGCACCGAGTACGTGTCGTCGCGGAAGTCGACGGTGACATCAAGGGAGTCGAAGGCGTCCACGATGGCGCGGGAGCGGGCACACTCCGCGTGCCACAGCTCGAACGCCTCGTCGGGATCGGCATCCGCCACGTCGAAGTCGGCCGGGTCGCCGGGTACGCGGCTCTTCCGGTTGGCCCCGGCGGCCTCGCCGCTCAGGACATTGCGGAACCAACTCCGCTCGACCTCGGCGAGGTGCCGCACCAGCCCGAGCAGCGACATGTCGGACGGCGGCACGGCCCGCTCCTTGAGCTGCCCGGCGGTCAGCCCCGCGCACTTCATCGCGAGGGTCTCGCGCTGGTACTGGAGGAAGGCGGTGAGGGAGGTGCGTTCGTCGGCGGGGGCGTGCGGGGGGTCGGTTCGGGGGGTGGGGGCTGGGGGCTTGTCGGGCATAGGGCCATCATGGCCGGGGCGGGGCGGTGCCGTCTTGGTGGGTGGGGCACACCGGTCAGGTCAGGCCGACTGGCCCGAAGGAGGCGCTGGAAGGCCGGAGGGCCGGAACGCCTACGGTGGCGACGTAGTACGCGGCCCGAAGGGCACAGCACCGGCACCCGCACATGCGCCCAGGAAGACACCCACGACCATGGACCTATGGCAGCCCGACCCGGGCGAAACTCTTCTCGTCCGCGCCCCGGTCACCTTCGCCACCGGCGAGGCCATGCGCGTGAAAGGCATGCGCTGGTTCCGGGACACCGAGCGGAACGACATCCAGGGCGAACTGCCGGACTGGCCAGAGGGGCCTACCTACACGGTGCGGTCGGGCGGCAACTCGCTCGTGCGCAACGTCGTCAAGGGCGGCCTGATGACCGTGGGCGTCCTCATCCTGGGCGTCCTCACTTCCCAGGGCGGCAGCTTCGGCAGCAACGGTGGCCCCGGTGCGGGGTCGGACACCCCCGACGAACGAGCCGACGAGGTCGAGGACTTCCCCGTCATGTGGGCCGGCCCCGGCACCCTTGCCCGCACCCTCCCGTGGGAACTCGACCCGGGCCGCATGGACGAGAAGTACTTCACCACGCACGCGATCGTCACTGATCGACGTCTCGTGATCGTGGGGCTCCCGGTCCACAAGAAGAACCTGGACCTCATTGACGACGAAGTTCTCTGGGAGACACCTCGGTCCAACATCAGCGAGGTCGTCCCCCGGGACTTCAAGCACGGGACGGATCTGAAGGTCGTCTTCGCCGACGGGTCGTGGTGCAGGCTGGCGGTCCGCGCTCGTCAGGTGCTCGCCCGGTGCCTGGCCAATCCACTGAATCTCATCCCACTCACCTCGCTCACGTCGGAGCAGCGAGCCACTGCCGAAGCTTTCGCAGCAGCTCAGGCGCCGGATGCCGGACCTGCTCTAGTTTCGCGGAATGCCTGCGGCTGCTACGCCATACGCGTCGTCAAGACGACCTCGGTCACCTCGTACTTCGGGGCATCCGACCGGAGCACCGTCATGGACGCGGACGGCACGGAGCTCGACTTGATGAAGTACCACCCCGAAGACCTCACCTCCTGACACGTGCGCACACGCGGCGCCGACTCAGCCCGCTTCACCAAGTCGCGGTAAATAACGTTGCACGTTACATATTGTTCTCCGTAAAGCTCTCCCCAACTGCCCTGTTCGGGCTTGGTCCGAGCGATGTCGACCGCCGACGATCAACAGGTCCTCCCCATGCCCGCGCCGGTGACCCGTGTCCATCGGCAAGGCACGCAGTTCCGCAGTTCCGCAGTTCCGCAGTTCCGCCGACAAGAAGAGCCAGTAGCGTGGGCACCAAGCGACCCGAATTCCCCCACATAGGCTGGGACCCGACCCCCGGCGACGTCGAGGACACCCGCGCTCTCGCGAAAAAGCTCGGCACCCTCGCATCGGAACTCGGCGGCGCGGTACGCGACTTGGAGCGAATCGAGTGCGGCGCCTGGAAGGGGAAGGCGGCGCTCGCCTTCACCGAATACATCGGCGAGGACGTCACCCCGCTCATCCGCAGGAGCCACGAATCCTTCGCAAAGGCCTCGCGTGCGCTGCACCGGTGGGCCGAAGAGCTGGCGGACTTCCAGGACGAGGCCGACCGGCTCGAGAAGTCCGCGGGCAGGAAGCTCGAGGCACGGGCGGAGGCCGAGGCGGCGGCGGAGGGCAAGGGGAGCGAGGAACTCGGGAAGGCCTCCGGGGCCGTCACCCACGTCACGAACCAGGTCCACGACCTGGAGGACCGCTACAAGAAAGCCGCCGGGGCGATCAGCAGGGAGCTCGACAAGGCGGGCGACATCGCCCCGAATGAGCCCGGCTTCTGGGACAAGCTGGGCAAGGGAATCGCGGACGCGTGGGACGCCACCGGAGAGTGGTTCAAGGACCACGCCGACATGATCAAGGAAATCGGCGATGTGCTGAGCCTGATCAGTAACGCCCTGGGTGTCCTGGCCATCATCACGGCCCCTTTCGAGCCTCTCGGCGCCATCTTCGCCGTCGGCGCCATGGCGACCAGCGGCGCGGCACTGCTGACGCACCTGACGGCCAAGGCCGCCGGGGCGGACGTCAGCTGGACGTCCATGACGTTCGACGCTCTCGGTGTCCTGCCCGGCATCAAGGGGCTCACCGGAGGAGCCGCGCTGGCCAAGGGCACCAGCGCCGCGGCGCGCGCCTCCCAGCTCGGCTCCGGCTATCGCGGGGTGACGAGCATCGGCAAGACGTACAAGCTCTTCGGGCCGCTGAAGGCCACGCCCGTCGTCAAAGTCGGAGAGGGCGGCAGCCGCTTGAGGCTCGCTGCGGAGAGCGGTCTGCAGAACTTCAGGGGCGGTCAGCTGGCCGGAACGAAAACGCTCAACACGCTCGGCTCCAAGCTTCCGTTCGTCAAGAGCGACGAACTGCTCTCCCCCATGAGCAAGGGAGGCCGCGCCTTGGATGCCGCCATCAAGTCCGGCTTGACCGGTTACAAGGGCTACACCATCGCGCACACCGATTACGGAAACTGAGGAACGACCCCGTGAATGACACCGCGTCGTCCCTCTCAGTGGATTCGGCCTCATTGCCACCCATGACGTTCGACCTCCCCGACGGCATGCACGCGATCGAAGTGGCCCTCGACGCCGGTGAACGTGCGGCGGCCGTCCGGCAATTCGTCCGCGACCTCTACCCGAGAGGTGACGAGCCGCTCTGGGAGGCCCTGAGCGCGCTCTACGGCGAGACGGCGGACAGCATGCCGGCCGACGGCATCGCCTTTTTCGGCATCGGGTTGTACGAGATCGAGAACGGGGGCGTCGCGCACTGCTCCCTCACTTTGTCGGTATGGGACTCCGGTTCCGTCGACCAGGAGGTGGCGGCCCAGGGAATCCGCGCCGCTCTCGGCACAAACCCTCTGTACGACGTGACCTGGCTCGACCTGCCCTGCGGCCCCGCCGTGTCGGCCATCTCCATGCGGCGCCTCGTCATTGACGGACGATTCACACGAAGCGGCGAGGACGAGGAACTGGTGATGGGCCAGTTCCAGGTGCACATCCCCTTCGCGAACGGCCCGTACACGGCGGTTTTCACTCTGGATACGGCATCCATGGAACAGTGGGAGGAATTCACCCATGCCGTAGCGGGCATCGTCGGATCGGTGACGTTTCCCCTCGTCACGGGTGCCTCCTCCGATGGCCAGCAGGATGGCCCCGGAGGCCCGCGGAGAGAGACAAATCGCTGATGGACTGGTACCCGAACGCCGATGAGCGACTGCTCCTGCGTACGTCGGTCAGGTTCGCCACTGGTCTGGCGCCGGCGGTATCCGGATGCCGGTGGTTCCGGGACGTCGAACGCCGCGACATTCAGGATGAGTTGGAGCGGGCGGGGTGGCCCGCCGGGCCCACGTATGAGTTGCGTTCCGCGGGCGACAAGGCGGCCCGCCGTACCGGGCGCGCTCTGCTGGTCGGCATCCCGCTGGTCGCGAACCTCATCGCGAACCTCGGAGGGGCGGCGGGTACCCCTCTGGGGGAGGTCGCGGGCCGGGGCAGGCCCGATGAGCCCGAGAACGAGGTGCACGACTTCCCCGTCATGTGGGCCGCGCCCGGGGCCCTCGCCCGGGCCGTCCCCTGGCAGCTGGATCCCGAACGGCGCCCCGAGGACCGCGCGACCGACCTGGTTCTGACGGACCGCCGTCTGCTTTTCCTCGCGACCCGTAGGGGGAGCTTGGGAAAGGCCGAGGTGCTGGGCGAGTTCGCACGCGATTCCGTCGCCGAAGTCCGTCGTATGAAGTTCAGTGAGATCCAGGCGGATGTGCGGATCACGTTCACCGACCGTTCCTGGGTACGGCTGGCCGTCGGCAACCCTGACGATGCCGAGCGGCTGGGCCAGGTCCTCGGCGGTGCCGTCCGCATGCTCACGGAGAGCGAATTGTCCGCGGGGCAGCTGGACCGGGTGACGCGCTTCATGGCCGACCTTCCGAAGACGGCGCACCCTCCCACGTACAGCCGCCTGCGCAGTGGTGTCACGCTGGTCGAGTCGCGTGTCCCGGTGAAGGCAGGGTCGGGCCTCTTCGAGAACCACTCGATCCTGATGGACGACTCGGGAGGGCCGGCGGAGCCGGCGCCTGGCGACCTGTGAGACGACACACTTCGGGCTTCTGCCCCCGTTCCTGTCTCCCTTCCTGCCCACGGAAAGCGCGCAGCTGACCTGGGCAGCGCCCGGCTGATGGACCGGAAGCCCCATCTCGGGGAGGTGGAGGCGAGGCGACGCGGCTGGATGTAGCGGGTCGCGACCGAGAGCGGACACCGGCTTTCGGACACGGGGTCCGGCCCGTCCCAGGCCGGCCCTCGGATTGTCAGCTCCGGGGGCCTCCCCCTTCCAGGCTGACCCCCGGATCATCGCCTCACCTCACGGGGACGACCGCCGCCCCCACTCAACCAATCGGCCCCCAATCCCTCCGCGGCCGCTCAGCCTCCCCCACTACGCCCCTCGCGGGAGCAGCCGTACGCCGCCGCCCGGACCGCGCATCGCTCACCAAGCCGTACAGCAGGCCGACCACTCCGCCGATCGCGGGCAGGCCGAGGAGCCCAGCAGCGCCGAGCGAGAACCAGCCCTGGCTGTCACCGGCGTACAGAGCACGGATCCCGGTGACGGCGAAACACGTCACCAGCACGGCCCAGGGCAGCAGCCACGGCCAGAACCCGGGCTCGGGGACCGGCTCCTCGCGGCGGCCCTCGCAGTACGCCGCGTACCAGTACCGCACACACCACCAGACCACGGTCCAGACCGACACCGCCGCCGCCCCGAGCCCCACCCGCATCAGCCATCCGATGCCGTCATCGAACGCGCCGAAGGTCAGCCCGACCCCGAGTATCAGCGTCACCAGGAAGAGCATCGTGCCGACGGCGAGACGGTGCCGGCGACTGCCGTCGAGAGCGCGGTGCGAGATGAACATGCCACCACCTTAGGGAAGAGCGCGACCGGCTCCGGGGCCCCCTTACTTCCCCAGGACATCCACAGAACGGGCCCCGAAACGGGTGCATGATCATGGCAAAGTAGTGCCCCGTGCCATGCGGCAGCCCACTTAAGTACCGTATGGATTGCGCCAGCGCGGCCGAGATGCGACACAAATCCGGCAAGCGCGGCACGTACGGCAAGCGTGGCAAGAACGGCAAGCGCGGCGGGACAGCGAGAACGGGGAGACATGTCCGGATCCGACCTGGTCGTCGACTTTCAGTTGCTCAACAAGTCGGCGAGCCAACTGAGCGCCATCGAGACCGAGTTCAAGAACCTCGGCGAATGGAAGGACGACATCAAGTCGGCGGTCGGCGCATCCGACATCAAGGATGCGATGGGCGACTTCGTCGACAACTGGGACAAGAACCGCAAACGCCTTCTCGAATCTCTCGGCGAGGTCGGAAAGATGGTCGAGAACACGCGGGACGCGTTCAAGAAGCTGGAAGACCAGTTGTCGAAGTCGGGCAAGAAGAAAGAGAAGTAGCGCCGCGCAGTGTGCACTGCGCACTGGGCACTGCACGGACAGGCTTTATCGCATTCGGGGGAGAAAGAAATGGCTAGGCCCAAGGACTGGCAACCGCTGCGCGAGAGCGACCCCGTGCCGGGTGACCCCGTGGCGGTGCGCGAGCAGGTCAAGCACATGAAGAAGATCGCCGAGTACCTGCGCACTCAGGCCGAGGCGCTCAACGCGATGGCGGACGCGGACAACCTCAAGGGCAAGTATGCGGAGAAGCTGGGCGAGGACTCCCGCGCCCTCGGCCGCAAGCTCGACGAAGCCGAGGACCGCTATCGCGAGGTCAAGGGCCACCTCTCCGGCTGGGCAGAGGATCTCGAAGGATTCCAGAAGCGGGCCGACAAGGCGCTCGACGACGCCAAGGAAGCCAAGCGCGTCATCGACGCCCACGAGAACAAGCCCGACTCCGACAAGAAGGACAAGGACGGCGACGACAAGGACAAGAAGGGCGACAAGGGCTCGGACACCGAGGACCCGGCGCTGAAAAAGGCCAAGGAGGACTTGGAGGATGCCCGCGGGCGGCTCAACTCCGCGGCCGGGGACTACGACGAGCGCGCGAGCCACTACGCGGGCAAGATACGCAAATCCATCGACGACGACATG
The DNA here is from genome assembly GCF_044327655.1 of Streptomyces sp. NPDC018029. Lineage (NCBI taxonomy): Bacteria > Bacillati > Actinomycetota > Actinomycetes > Kitasatosporales > Streptomycetaceae > Streptomyces > Streptomyces sp. NPDC018029. The sequence continues at coordinate 9,306 of NZ_JBIRFV010000019.1, forward strand.
AAGGACAGTTGGTGGAACGACTTCAAGGCCTGGGTCGCCGACGCCGACTGGATCGGTGACTGGGCGGACAAGCTCAGCTGGCTCGCCACGGTCGTCGGCATCGCCGCCATGTTCTTCCCGGCGCTCGGCGTCATCGCGCTCGCTCTCACCATCGTCGTGGCCGCCGCCCACCTGCTGATGGCGGCGACAGGCAATGGATCATGGTTCGACGTCGTCATGGACATCGGCGCGCTCAAGATGGCGCGCAACGGCGTGAAGGCCGCCAAGGCCATCAAGGCGTTGCAGCAGAGCTCCCGGAAAACCGCTGCCGGAGTGGCCAAGGAGGGCGCCCAGTCCAGCGCGGCCGCGACCCGCAAGAACGCCATGAAGAACGCGGCCAAGGGTGAGAAGAAGGGCGGCGGCAGGTCGGGCGGCGACCGCCAGCGGAACCGGGCCCGCCGCCTCAAGATGGAGCAGAAGAACCGCACGGCCGGCAAGAAGGCGGGCGACGAGGTACGCGATGCCGAGATGCCCCAGATCACCGCGCAGGAGAAGGCGAGCATGCTCGGCGACGCCCAGCTCGGCAAGCAGATGAAGGACATCAACAAGTGGCGTGACACCTACCCGGACAACACCAAGCTGGCCGACAACGCCCGCGAGGCCGCACGCCAGAAGGACGCGCTCCGGGGCTCGTGGGCGGTCGGCACCGGCCTCGATGCCGCCGACAAGGGCGGCGACGCGGTCTCCGACGGCGAGTACGGCAGGATGAAGGACCGTATGACGACGCCGCTGCCGGGGACGTCGCGATGGTGAGAGAAGCACGTTGATGACCGAAAAGAAGCAACCGCCGGCCGAGTCCGGAGCATGGTCGGACCGACAGGCCCGGCGCCTGGCATTCGGCGTCGTCGCCTTCAGGTGGATCTTCGTCCTGGCCCTTCTCCGCATGTTCGCCACGCCCGCGACCAAGGACTTCTTCGACGAGGAGCTGGTCCCGTGGGCGACGTGGGAGTGGTCGCTGTGCTCGCTCACGCCGGGCCTGCTGATCTGGTGGGCGCGCCGCCCAGAGGACTGGAAGGAACTGTCGGGCGAGCGCTCGCTCGTGCGCATCGCGCTCGTCTTCTACCTGCTCTACGCCTTGGCCTTCGCCCTGGCCCAGGGCGTCTGGGTGCTCTGGATCGCCGTCGCCGCGTCCCTCGCCGGTCTGGCCGGTATGTGGCATCTCAACCGCAAGGAACAAGCACGTGCTGTCTGACCAGTCCGAGCCGTCCACGGAGCCGGACACCACGAACGCCGACACCCGCACCGGCACAAAGACCGGCACCGGCACCGGCACCGATGCTGCGGAGGAGGCGCCGGTCACCGGCTACCGCATCCTCCTGCCGTCGGAATGGGCTCAGGTCCCCCTGCGTCAGGGGACGGAGGACGCCGTCCGCCGCATCCTGGACGAGGCCTACTCCCGCATACCCGCCGACGCCCCACGGGACAAGGTCGGACCGTACAAGCGCGAGTTGGAACGTCGTTTCCGCGCGTCCGTCGCAGAGGCCCAGCAGAGCAAGGCCCTGGATCTGTACCTGCCGGTGAAGCCCATGGGCGACTTCACCGTCGGCGCTTCGATCCTGGTGTCGGAGTCCGTCGTGCCCCGGCGCCCCGGACAGCGCGCGGCCGTGTCCGAACCGACCGAGGTGGCGGTGCAGTTGCTGTCCCGGGACGGTGTCGAGGACGCCGATCTGAGCTCGGGCGAGATCGACGGTGCGCTGGCAGTACGCCGCGAGCACGTGGCTGACGCAGCCCTGGGCAAGGGCGCCGAACTCGCCTCACGGCGCGTCGAGTACATCCTGTCCGTGCCGGACGATCCGGACCGCTGGTTCGTCGCCGCGTTCTCGACGGTCGGCGGCGGGGACCCCCGGGACGAACTGGCCGAGGTCCTCGTCGAATGGTTCGACGCCGTGATGGCCAACTTCCGCTGGAGCCGGGATTCGGGATGACCACTGAAGCGAAAAAGTACTTCTGGAGCATCATCGACATCGAGGACATCGATGCCGACGCCTGGATCCTCGTCCCGCCGCGAGCGGGCCTGGGCGCTCCTTCGGAGATGTGGGACGACATCGGCGCCTGGGCCCGGGAGATCGCCGAGGAGTTGTGGGAGGACCACGATCTCGACCCCGGCCCCAACGGCGTCGACTTCGTCGCCGGCACCCTGCAGCGCACCGCCGAGGCCATGGCCCCGCCCGGCTCGGACCACTGGGTCTTCCTCCACCTGGACCACCCGACGGACGTGCCGCTCCCGGTCCTCGCCGCCATCGGCCCCGCGTCGGGCCCCCGCGAGGAAACCCTCCGCGCCCTCACCGAGGCGGACGACGAGAGCGCCGTCGAGCCCCCGGTCGTCAAGCCCATCAAGTCCGACAAACTCGGCAAAGGGCTGACCACCTTCCGCTACGTCCCCCAGGAGGGCTCCCCGCACCTCCTGGCCTGTGTCCGTTACGCATGGCAGGTCGAGGACCACGCGGCGGACGTCGTGATCTGGACGGCGTCGGAGGACATCGCCCACGTCATGCGCGCGGCGGAGGATCTGGAAACGCTCGCACGGTCGCTGGGGGTCTGGGCACCCTGAGGCCCTCAGGGTGCTGTGCGTCCCCCGTGCGTCACGACACGGTGACAGTCGGCCAGGATGCGGTGACTTGCCCCGCTATCCACCCTGGCGGGACGAGCAACCCCACGGTTAACGTCGGCACGCTGGAGACACCCCTCGCCCCACCGGGAGCCGACCGTGAACCGCCGCACCATGCCCGTCACCGCCGCGCTCGCCGCGACCGCAGCCCTGCTCCTGACGGCATGCGGCAGCGGAGACGACGGTGACTCGAAGGACAAGGACAAGATCGCCGGAGCCGACGTGAACTCGGCCAAGCCGAAGAAGTCGGCGGACCCGTCGGGAGCCCCCGCCGCCGACAAACCGGACGGCGTGGACGTCTCGCTGCCGAAGAGCATGAACCTCGTCTTCGACTGGGACAAGCCGGAGAACAAGAACGAGGCGGCGGCGATGAATGACGCCGCGAACTTCATGCGTGCCATTTATCGGGGCGTCGACAAGCGCACGTCGAAGGACGCGGCGGTCACCGCCTATTCCACCGGCGACGGCCTCCACTACGCCAAGGTCCAGATCGACAGCAGGCTCGACGGCGGCTGGACGGCCACCGGCACCCGACGCCATTACCAGGCCACCACGCGGTCAGCTCCGAACGGCAAGTCGGTAGAGGTCGCGTTCTGCGTGGACTCGAGCAAGTTCTACGGCAAAGAGATCAAGACCGGAAAGGTCCTGAAGAGCAAGCCCAGCATCGCGGACTACGACCACTTCAAGATCGTGATGACCAAATTCCCTACGGGCGACGACTTGTGGCAGGCCACCAAGGTGTTCGTCGAGACGAAGGCCAGGAAATGCCAGTGAACAGACCACGGCTCATGACCTTCTGGACCGGTGCCACCGCCCTGACACTCGCAATCGGCACCATCACCCTCGCCGAACCGGCATACGCGGCGGAACCCGCCAGCAACGGCGGTGGCAGCAACACTGAACAGCAAGGCGGCAGCGACAAGTCCGGAAACGGCATCTACGCCGCCGCGAAAGTCCAGTACTCCGGAGCAGTCGCCAAGGGCGGCGGCAGCGGCAACGTCGCCTCGGCCGACGTCAACTGGAACCCGCCCCCCTGCTGGTACGCCCCGACCTACGGCGCCAAGGAATTCAAGAAGAAGATGTCCAAGGAGCTCAAGGACGCCGCGAGCGCGCCCGGAATGTCCGGGCACGCGGGCGCGGCGATCAATGAGCTCCAGCGGCACTACGAGGACGACTACGGCTGGACGGACACTCCCGGCTACAAGGACTACAACGTCGACAAGGACGGCGAGGGGATGTTCTGGGCGGCCGTCGAGAACCCCGACGAGCCGGACATCCTGAAACGGACGTCGTGCAGTGACATCCCGTTCTGGGTCGAGAACGGCGAAGCTCCGCCGCCCCAGTACGAGGAGGCCATCTCCCCGGAGATCCTCGCGGCCCTCGCCTACCAGCACATGGAGCTCCCGAAGACCAAGGTCACCCTCGCGCCCGACGGCACCACCAAGGTCAAGCTGCCCACGTGGGCGTGGCTCGACAAGGCCGAGTTCGACGAGGTGAAGGCGACCGCGGCCATCAACGTCCCCGGTTTCAACATCGAGGCGACGACGACCGCCAGGCCCAGGTCGCTCACCCTCGACCCCGGCACCGAGGACGCGACCACTCTCCCCGCCAACGGCGAATGCCCCATCGTCGACGGCAAGATCGGCGAGCCGTACGCGAAGGGCAAGGCGAAGGAGACCCCGCCCTGCGGCATCGTCTACGGCCGCTCGTCGGGCGGCGCCACGTTCCCCCTGAAGGCCTCCCTCACGTGGGAGATCAGCTGGACGGGCACGGGCCAGGACGCCGCGGTGGGCATGCCCGACGGGAAGATCGAGGCGGTCCAGGACGTCACCGTCGAGGAAGTGCAATCGATCAACCGATGACGGCCGGCGACAGAGACGTGCGGAGGCAAGCATGACCGACCTCGGGGTGGATTTCGATTACCTCTATACGATCAAGAAGGACCTCGGCGCGGTGATGACTACGTTCCGCTGGAGGACCGAGTGAACGTCACCTTCTCCCTCGACACGGACAGCGACGCCACCGTCTGGCTCGCGATGCCCATCCTCGGCGAAGGACGTGGCGCCGCCCGGGAGCGCAAGAAGTGGGCCCGCCGCACCTCGGAACTGCTCTGGGCGCTCGTCGACGACGAAACGGCCGACAAGAAGCAGATCAAAATGCTGGCGTTCGAGCTGGACTCCGTGGCGGAGCAGCTCCCCCGGACGGTCCCGGTGCATCAGGTCTTCCTCTACGTCCCCGACCCGCGCCGGGAGTTCCTCACCTTCCTCGTACACGCGGGCCCGAGCGAGGGTGACGTCGACGCGACGCTGGACGAGCTCGTCCAGAAGAAGGAGCCCGGGGCCGTACAGGACCCCGAGGTGGTCGACTTCGACACCGAGCGTCTGGGCCGAGGCAAACGCTCCATCCGTTACTTCGTCGCCGCCAAGGCGGAGTCCATGTGCGTCTCGGTGAACTACGCCTGGCGCATTGAATCCCTCGGCATCGACGTGATCGTACGGACCGTCGGCGAGGACATCGGCTGGATCACCTCGAACATCGACGAGTTCGACGCATTCGCCAGAAGCCTGTTCGTCAATCTCGACACCTGAAACAAGGGCTTGAATCCACCACGCCCGGCCGGGCACGCGGGCGCGGCGATCAATGAGCTCCAGCGGCACTAAGAGGAGAGTCCTGACGTGACATCCAGGGGCGACCAGCGCATGATCACCCAACGCCTCGGCATCCGGGCCGAAGCGGCGGGATGGTGCACGATCGACGAGGTCCCCGATCCTCCGGCCGAGGTGCTCCGGGCAGCCGGTGAGCCGCGGCTGCGCCCGGCGGCCATGCCTCCGTTGGGCATGCTCGGCACGGCGCTGGCCGTACCTCTCCTGCCGTTCGTCAGCCTGCTGTCCCTGCTGGACCGTCTCCGGGAGTTCTTGTTCGAGAACAACGGAGGCGAGAATCGGCGAGCGCGTGAGGACGAGGCGCGGCTCAAGATACTCGTCGACAAGCAGGGGCTCGACCGCGTTTTCGACGGCAACTGGAGCGGGGAGGCGGGGCAGTTCCTGCTGCGCTGGTACAGCCATTCCTCTCACCACCAGCGTTTCGTCGTCGCGACTCAGGACGAGATCGTTCTGGCTGCCCCGCCGCGCCGCGTCTCGGTGGGGCGGGAGAAGCACATGGAGATCGTCGCCCGCCTGCCCGCCGGGGCAGCAGAGCTCGTCGACCCGTTCCACGGGGAGTTCCGCTCCCAGTTGCTGCTGCTGAAGTTCCGTGACGCGTCCTGGATCCGGCTCACGACGGAGGAGTTCCGCAGCGAACTCCATATGCACGCGATTCGACAACCTCGGGCCAGCACCTGACGTCGTACTCCGCCGTTGTCACGCTTGCTTGGCGCCATTCCCTCAGCCGCAGCCGTCGTCCCCCTACCCGCAGGAGTCACAGCACGATGACAAACCGCCAAAATAGGGCGACTTGACCCGTATCTGCGCTCCTCCGGCAACGGGGCGTACGACCTGAAGGCGACCCTCACGTGGGAGGTCACCTGGGAGGGGACAGGCGTACCCGGCGGCACACTCCCCAACGGCAGCTTCGGCACCACCCAGAACATCACCGTCGAGGAAGTCCAGTCGGTCAACCGGTAACCGGAGCGGAGCCGAGCGGCCGAGCGCAGGGGGGCGTCGCGCAGACCCTCCCCCTCTATTCCCAGTGCAGCGTCCCGGCCACCATGTCGAAGAGTTCCACCATCTTTGGCGCCAGGCCTTCCATCGGGGTGGAGAAGGTGAGGGTCAGCCACTGCTTACTCGCGGGGACGGGTACGTGGTACGCCACGGTGGTCGTCGCGAGGGTGTTGCCCATCTGGCGCTCAGGGTCGGGAGCCTCGGTCTTCTCGGTCCGTACGGCGTCGCCCCCGGCCTCCAGCCTCCGCACCTCCGCGGGGCGGCCGGTGTCCGCCAGCCGACGGGCCAGGTCGTACGCCGTGGTGCAGCCCGGCCAACCGTCCGGCAGCAGGCTCACCAGCAGCGAGGACGCCAGCGGCAGACCATCGACGGTCAGCAGCGAGATGTACAGCTCGAGGCCACCCTGGCTGTGCGCCGCCTTGGCCTGCTTCTGCAGGTCGCGCATCAGTCGCTCTTTGAGCACAGGGGCGTTGTCGATGCCGGCGAACTGGCGGTCGGCCAGCGCGGTGATACCGCGGTCGCGCTCTTCGGGGTCGAGATGCAGTTGGAACCAGCCGGCGGGGACGAGGATCGTGTAGTCGCTGGGAGGGGTGTCCCATTCCGTCTTCAGGGGCATGTCAGGTCTCGCTGGTTGAGCCGGAGGCGCCGTCCGGGGCGGGTTCCGCGAGTTCCGCGGGGACCGGCAGCAGGCGCATGGTGGGCATGAGGCGGTCGACGGCATCCGTCAGCTCGTCTGTCCGCTCAAAGTTCGCCCACCTCGCCTCGACCACCAGGATCTCCTCCTGGCCATCCGGCCAGACCCCGTATCGGAGGGCCTCGCTGAGTTTCTTGCCCCAGCCGAAGCGCCGCCCTTCGGCCAGCACCGCCTGCACACGGACCGCGGATCCGATCGGCAATTGGACGTCGGACACCTGCGCCTCGCCCTTCACCTGCGCATAGGACCACTTCATCAACTGGGGCAGATACTCCTGCGGTGAAGGCCGCTGCACGTCGTCCTCTCCGTATGCGAAGACCGACAGGTCCGCGAGCAGAATCCCGGCCTCCGTGTAGGCGACCGTTGTCAGCACCGGTCCGGCCTCGAACGCTGTCAGAGCGAGGTTCTCCAGCTCGGCCTGCAGGTCGGACTTACCGACTCCGAGCTTCAATGGATTGAACTGCTCCACAAGGCCTGCCGCCATCTGTCGGGCCGCTTCCCGAGTACCTTCGTGAAGTGTCAGAGGGAGCCAGCCGTCGTCGAAATCAAAATCGACGATGTAATCTTCCTCGACGTCGTTCGTACTCCCCATTGATTCCTGCTGGTCTCGCTCCATCAGCTCACCTCATCGATAAGTAGACCACCAGCAGTGATTCCGCTGCCGGCAGCGTTCAATGCCGTCGCTCGAAGCGACAGTTTGTTGACCGCGTATCCGTCACCCAGACTCTTGCCGAGGTGCTTCAACTCCTTGAGGTCCGAGGCAACGGATGCATCCGCCAGGGACATGGACTTGACCCCTCCTCTGATCACGCTTCCGTTACCGCGGTCGCGCAGCACCTGCGCCGATTCGCGGAAACCGCCCTTGAAAGCGTCTGTCCACGTGGAGCCCTTGAAGACTTCGGTGACCGGCTCCCGGATCGACTTCGCGATGTCACCCTGCTGGAAACCCTTGACGTGGCCCACATCGCGGTTGAACTTGTGGCGATTGCGCTTGTTCTGCCGAGGGGTCTGCTTGCCACCCTTGGCGGCCCTCATACGGTCCAACAGGCCCTTGGCGTAGCGGCCGCTGATCTTGGACATCGCCTTGCCCGCGCCCATCATGAGCAACCCCACCGCAGCGGTGGCGAGATCCGTCCACGACTCGTCCCCCATGGCGACCTGCACCGCCGTGCAAGCAATATTGATCAACGTCGCCGCCATGGAGATGGCCCCCAAGAGGCCCGCCATCCCTTGACCGATGACGGGGATCCAGCCGACGGCCAGCGCCGCGAGCCCCGCGTACTTCGAGATGTCTTCCGTCCAGCCCGCCGCCCACTCCACGAAATCCGCGAAGTCGTCCCAGAAGCCGTCCTTGAGTGCGTCGTCAGAGATGACCTCGTCGATCGCCTCGCGCGCCAGACGCGCCGCCGTGTCGCGGATGCTCTGTGCCTTGCGCAGTTTCTCCCGGGCCGCCTCCAAGGACTTCCCGGCGGCGTCCGCCCGGTCCTCCAGCTTTTCCTTGCGGTCCTTGCCGGCGTCCTTCTTGGATCCGTCGCCCCCTCCCGAATTCCCGGGCAGGGAGTCCAGTCCCTTCTGGGCGGCGCTCTTGTCGGCCTCGGCCTCCTGCGCTTCCTTCCGGGCGATCTCGGCGATCCGCTGGGCCCGCTGGAGTTCTGTGGCGTAATTGCCGGGCTGTGCCGAGGCGTTCGACTCGTAGTCGGAACCGTGGTCCACGATCCGGTCGCCGACCGCGTCGGCCACCGTCTCGTAGCGCTTGTGCGCGGCCTCCAGGCGCCCGCGGCACTTCTTCGCCTTCTCGCGGAACTCCTTGCCCGCGTCGCTGTCCCAGGATTCCACCTCGGACGCCGCTTTGAGGTGCCGCACCTGTCGTTCGAGTTCGTCGGCCGTCTTACGGAGCTTGCGACCCAGCTGTTCCAGGCGCTCGGGGTCGCCGGGGACCGGGTCCTGATCGGCCAGCGGCTGCCAGTCCCGGGGGCGGGCGCTCGCCATCAGGCCCTCTTCTTTTTCTTGTCGGCCTCACGGAGGGCCTTGGCCAGTTCGCTGTCGATCGTTTCGTACGTCTTCGCGGCGGTCTTCGCTATCTCACCGAGCCGCTTGACCTCTTCGCCGAGCTCCTCACGGTGACTCTCCCAGTTCTCGACGAAGTCCCCGAACTGCCAGGCCAGGTCGTGCTCCCCGAAGTCGTCCTCGTACTGGCCCTTCAGCTTCCCGAGCCCGTCGAACGCCTCCTTGATCCTCCCGAGACCGATGCCCATCTCCCGGATGACATTCAGGTCGTCGATCTTCGCGTACTCGCCCATCGGCACCCCCAGTCACGTCGTGATGTCCCGCACCCCTGAGATGCAACGAGAGCGGGGTGACGGCGATACCCCCCGTCACCCCGCTCCAGACGCACACAAGCCGAGCCGGCCGCCTACTTCCGCGCAGCCCGCCCCAGCTCGTCGTCGATCTGCTCGTACTTGTCGGCGGCGTTCGTCAGGTAGTCGCCCATGCCGTCCAGGCCCTCGAGGGTCTTCTTCGCGCCCTCGACGAAGTCGTCGAAGTTCTCGTCGAACGCCTTCGAGGCGCTCTTCGTGACGAAGCCCGTCTCGACGAGGTTCTTGATGTACTTCTTCAGGCCGTCCAGCTTCTCGTTGAGCTTGTCCTTCTCCTTGACGACGTGCTTCGCCGCGTCACGCATGTCCTGATATGTGACATCAAGGTCCTTGGCCATGAGGCTCTCTCCCTATCAACTCGCCGCAGGGCCAACCCCCGTGGCTCCTCTTTGCGGATGGTGCGATCTTCCGCTCGTGCGCCAGCAGCTTACGGGTGAGGTTGCCGGGAACGCAGCCCGGTTGAGTCACAGCTCTGCTATGAGCGAGTGCGAAGTGGTGGGCTTGGTTCCGTTATGGGGCCGCTGCGGGGACTGTGTGCAGGCCGTTGCCTGTGGGAAGGGGGGAGCGGATACCGCCGGGCGCGAGCGGATATCGTCAGGCGCATTGTTCAGCTCCGGGGAGGACGATCGTGCGCCTGACTCTGACCGTCGTCGATCCGTTCGGCGGGGGCTCCGCCGACGTGGTTCTCGACGCCGATCCCGAGTCCACCGTGCAGGACATCGCGGTGGAACTGGCCCGGCAGGTCGGCCGCGACGGTGCACAGATCATTCCGATCGGGCAGGGGCAGCAGGCGCCCGGCCGCGGCGCCCCGATGATCTACGTCGACGGGTACGCCGTCGACCCCACCGCCACCGTCGTCACCTCGCCGCTGCGCGAGGGCGCCGTCGTGAGCCTCGACGATCCCGCCGGGTGTCTGCCGGGCGAGCCCTCCGGGCTCGTCGAGCTGCGCGTCGCGAGCGGGGCCGCCGCCGGCGCCGTGCACCGGCTCGGGATCGGGCGGTACGACATCGGCAGCGGGCCCGCCTCGTACATCCGGATCGACGATCCCGAGATGGCGTCGCGCGCCCTCACGTTGTCAGTTGCAACCGACGGGACCTGCCACGTCACCCTCCACGGGGGAGAGAAGGCGAAAGAGGGCGTCACCGTCGACGGGGAGCCCTTCGGTGTGGAGAAGGAGGAGCCCGAGCCGGCGGGGGCGGCCGTCCCGCCCGAAGGGGAGTCGCGGAAGGAGCGGAAGGCTCGGGAGAAGCGGGAGAAGCAGGCGCACAAGGAGTGGAAGGAGCGGCGGGACGCGCGGGTGAAGGCGCGGGCCAAGGGCCCGGCCGACACCGTCGCCTGGCCGCTCGGCGCGCAGATCGCCCTCGGCAACACCCTCCTCGAACTCGTCAGGTACACCCCTCCGAACGCCGCCCTCAAGTGGTCCGAGGACGGTGCCGGTCTCGACTACAACCGGCCCCCGCGGCTGCGCCCGCCCGAGCGCCAGACCTCCTTCCGGCTGCCCACCCCACCCCGGGAGTACGAGGCGCGGCCGCTGCCGTGGCTGATGGCGCTGTTCCCGCTGGTCGGTGCCGTCGTCGCGGCGATGATCTTCGACCGCTGGTACTACCTGATCATGGCGGGGCTGAGCCCCATCATGCTGTTCGGCAACTACTTCATGGACAAGAAGCACGGGCGCAAGTCCCATGCGAAGCAGGTCAAGGAGTACAAGGAGACCAAGGCGCGGATCGAGAAGGACGCTCAGGACGCGCTGGTCGCCGAGCGGCTCGACCGGCGCAGCGCCGTGCCCGACCCGGCCACCGTGCTCGCGCTGAGCACCGGTCCGCGGACCCGGCTGTGGGAGCGGCGGCGCACCGACGCCGATCACCTCCTCATGCGCTTCGGCACCGGGCGGCTGCCCTCCGAGGTCGTGCTGGACGACCCGGAGAAGGACGACCACCGGCGGCAGGTGACCTGGCACATCGAGGACGCGCCGGTCGCCCTGCCGCTGAAGGGGCTCGGGGTCATCGGCATCGCGGGGCCCGACGACTCCGCGACGGCCCTCGGCCGCTGGGCGGTCGCGCAGGCCGCGACGCTGCACAGCCCGATGGACGTGCAGTTCTACGTGCTGACCGAGGCCACGTCGAAGGAGAGCTGGGACTGGGTGCGGTGGCTGCCGCACGCCCGTCCGTCGGGCGGCCAGGACATCAACGTCCTCATCGGGACGGATGCCGAGACCGTCGGCGCCCGCATAGGTGAGCTGACCCAGATCCTCGACGCGCGCGTGAAGGCCATGGAGGAGAACAAGGGCCAGGGCGCGAACTTCTCCGATCCGGACATCGTCGTGGTGTGGGACGGGTCGCGGCGGCTGCGGTCCCTGCCGGGTGTGGTGCGGCTGCTGCGCGAGGGTCCCGCCGTGCACATGTACGCGCTCTGCCTCGACACCGAGGAACGGTTCCTGCCCGGCGAGTGCCAGGCCTTCGTGGTCGCCGAGCCGAAGCCGGATCCGATGCCGGACCCGAACGCCTACCCGAACGCCTACGCGAGCGGCATGGCCCCTCAGGCACCCAGGGGTGCCTCGCACGCGCCCGCCCCGCCCCAGCAGGCCCCCGGCGGTTTCCCCTCCTTCCAGGCCTGGCACACCACCGCGCCCGACCCGCAGCAGGCCGACGCCCCGCGGGAGTTGAGGCTGCGCGTGGAGATGAGCGGGGCCGAGCGGCTGCGTGACGTGCGCCCGGACTTCGTGACGCCCGCCTGGTGTCTGCGTCTTGCGCGGTCCATCTCGCCGCTGCGCGACATCAGCGGGGAGACCGAGGACTCGGCGCTGCCGGGCTCCAGCCGCCTCCTCGACGTACTCCAGCTGGAGCCGCCGACGTCCGGGGCGATCACCGCCAGGTGGCAGGCGGGCGGGCAGTCGACGATGGCCGTCATCGGTGAGTCGTACGACGGGCCCTTCGGCATCGACATGCGCAAGGACGGGCCGCACGGTCTCATCGCCGGTACGACCGGTTCCGGTAAGTCCGAGCTGCTGCAGACCATCGTGGCCGCCCTCGCCGTGGCCAATACGCCCGAGAACATGACCTTCGTCCTCGTCGACTACAAGGGCGGCTCCGCGTTCAAGGACTGTGTGAAGCTGCCGCACACCGTCGGCATGGTCACCGACCTCGACGCGCACCTCGTCGAGCGCGCCCTCGAATCGCTCGGCGCCGAGCTCAAGCGGCGCGAGCACATCCTCGCGGACGCCGACGCCAAGGACATCGAGGACTACCAGGACCTCGTGCGGCGCGACCCGTCACACGCTCCCGTGCCTCGACTCCTCATCGTCATCGACGAGTTCGCCTCCATGGTGCGCGACCTGCCCGACTTCGTGACCGGGCTCGTCAACATCGCCCAGCGAGGCCGTTCGCTCGGCATCCACCTGCTCCTCGCCACCCAGCGGCCCTCCGGTGTCGTCTCCCCCGAGATCCGCGCCAACACCAACCTCCGCATCGCGCTGCGCGTGACGGACGGCGGCGAGTCCACCGACGTCATCGACTCCCCCGAGGCCGGGCACATCAGCAAGAACACGCCCGGCCGCGCCTATGTCCGGCTCGGGCACGCCTCGCTCGTGCCCTTCCAGTCGGGGCGCGTCGGTGGCCGCAGGCCCGGTGCCGCCGACCCGGCGCTGCTCGCGCCCTGGGTCGACGCCCTCGACTGGTCGGCGCTCGGCCGCGCCTCGCTGGCGAAGCCGAAGGCGCAGGCCCGCGAGGAGGAGGAGATCACCGACCTGAAGGTCCTGGTCGACGAGATCATCGAGGCCAACCGGGTCATGGGCATCCCCGCCCAGCACAGCCCGTGGCTGCCCGCGCTCGGCGAGACCGTGCTGCTCGACGAGATCCCCGCGCCCGCGCCGCGCACGGCTCCCGGGGCGCTCACGCCCGCCCCGTACGGCGTCGAGGACCTGCCCGCCGACCAGGCCCGCCGCCCGGTCGTCGTGGACTTCGCGAGCTTCGGCCACCTGATGATCGGCGGCGCTCCGCGCTCCGGCCGCTCGCAGGTGCTCCGTACGATCGCGGGCTCCCTGGCGCGCACGCACTCCTGCGCCGACGTCCACCTGTACGGCATCGACTGCGGCAACGGCGCGCTCAACGCGCTGACCCGGCTGCCGCACTGCGGCGCCGTCGTCGGCCGCAACCAGACCGAGCGCGTGGTGCGCCTCATCAACCGGCTCAAGGGCGAACTCACCCGCCGCCAGGACCTCCTCGCCGACAAGGGGTACGCGGACATCGGCGAGCAGCGGGCCGACGCCGCCGAGGACGAGCGCCTGCCGCACCTCGTCGTGCTGCTCGACCGGTGGGAGGGCTGGCTGCCCACGCTCGGCGAGATCGACCACGGGTCGCTCACCGACGAGATCACCACGATCATGCGCGAGGGCGCGAGCGTCGGCATCCACATGGTGATGACGGGTGACCGGCAGATCCTGGTGGGCCGCATCTCCTCGCTGACCGAGGACAAGTACGGCCTGCGCCTCGCCGACCGCTCCGACTTCTCGATGCTCGGCATCCCGGCCCGCAAGGTCCCCGAGGAGATCGCGCCGGGCCGCGCCTTCCGCAACGAGAGCGGTACGGAGACGCAGTTCGCGCTGCTCTCCGAGGACTCCACGGGCCAGGGGCAGGCCGCCGCGATCGCCGCGATCGGTGAGCAGGCCGCGGCCCGGGACGCCGAAGTGCCGCGCCACCGCCGCCCGTTCCGCGTCGACACGCTGCCGAGCCGGATCACCTTCGAGGAGGCGTGGGAGCTCCGCGACCCGGAGGCATCCCGCTCGAAGCTGTGGGCGCTGGTGGGCATCGGCGGCGACGAGGTCATGGGGTACGGCCCCGACCTGGCGCAGGGCGTACCGGCGTTCGTCATCGCGGGCCCGGCTAAGTCGGGACGCTCGACGGTCCTGATGAACATGGCGCGTTCGTTCCGCGCGCAGGGTGTACGCCTGGTCGTCGCCGCCCCGCGCCAGTCGCCGCTGCGTGAACTGGAGGGCGCCGAGGGCGTGTTGAAGGTGTTCACCGGCGACGACATCGACGAGGACGAGTTTGAGGAGCTCATCGACGGGGCGGACGCGTCACCGGACGAGCCGGTCGTCGTGCTGATCGACGACGCCGAGATCCTGGAGGACGCGGACGCGGCGAGCCAGTTCAAGCGGATCATCCAGCGCGGCGCCGACCTGGGCCTCGCCCTGGTCCTCGCCGGTGACGAGGAGGACGTGTGCAGCGGCTTCTCGGGCTGGCAGGTCGACGCGAAGAAGGGCCGCCGCGGCATTCTGCTGTCGCCGCAGGACAGCTCCAGCGGCGAACTCATCGGGCTCAGGATCTCGCGCAGCGTGGTCGGCGGCCCGGTGACGCCCGGCAAGGGCATGCTGCACCTCGGCAACGGCGAACTCGCCACGCTGACCACTCCGTCGTAAGTCCGAGGGGGGCGTTCGTGGGCGGATCGGCGAAGAAGGCGCGGCGGCGGGCGGCGGGAGCCGCGCTGCGGTACGAGCATGTGCCGGGGGCGCGGACCTCGCCCCCGGCGAAGGGGCGCGGGGGGAAGCGGGTCGGGTGGCGCGTCCGGCTGCGCTCCGTCGGCTTCGGCTGCACGGTGGTCGCCTGCCTGGTCGTGGGCTCGGCGGCGCTCATCTTCGGGCCCCTCAGCTGGGCCGGTGAGATGTGGCACGAGTTCGCACCGGACTGGCCCGGCGGGGGCTACGGCTTCGCGGCGACGACCGGGCTCTTCCTGCCGCTGGCCGGTGCGTGGATGGTCGCCGCGCTCTTCCGCACGAACTGGCGGAAGGAGAAGGCCCGCTCGCTCCTCTGGGCCGTCGTCGCGCTGCCGGGGGCCTGTGGGGCGCTCATGGCCTTGGCCATCGCGGCACAGACGATCCGGCCCAAGCACAGCCGCCGCCACGGGTCGTGCTCGGCGGCCGGTGAATACTGCTGGGTCAGCAGCAACTACCCGTACGTCTGGGCGGTGGGCCTCACGGCGACCGTCCTCGGCGTCGCGGGCGTCCTGGGCGCCTACGACCTGCGCAACATGAGGCGCAGGCGGCGGCTCACTCCACCGGAGACAGCCGCGCCTTCGGATCCCCCGCCTTCGGATCGTCCGACGTGTACATGAGCTTCTTCCCGTCGGGACGCAGATAGACCGTGTGGGGCGTCTGCGAGCACTGGCCGCCGTTGCTCTTCGCGCCCTCGCCCCGCGCCACGAGCCGCTCGGGCGTGACCGACTTCAGAGTCAGGACGTCCGTGCAGGTGTTGCCGATCGGGTCGCGCTGGAGGACCGTGCCGAGGCGTTCGCCCGGCTTCGCCTGGCGCAGGGTGACCGTGAACGTGCCGAGAGGGATCGTGCCGCCGCTCGCGTCGGCCCGGCCGCGCCACTTTCCGAGGTAGGCCTCGGGGACCTTCCCGGAGCCCGCGGAGTCGCCGGGCGTGCTGGGCGCGCCGGTCGCGGCCGGTGGCTTCGGCCCTGCGCCTCCCGACATGTCGTCGTCCTTCGGCAGCATCCCGAAGACGAACACCGAGCCGACCGTGACGGCGGCAAGCGCTCCGGCCACGGCGAGCGCGACCGTACAACTCACCTTGCGGCCGCGTCCCTCAGAGCCCTCCGGCACGGAGGTCGCGGCGACGGAGACGGAGAACTTGCCGGGCGGGGGCTCGGTGCGGGGTTCCGGTACCCGGTCGGCGTGCGCGGCTTGCGAGGGGCCTGCCGGCGGGTTGTACGAGGGGTCGGGCGGCCCGAAAGAGCCTTCCACGGAGGGGGTGTTGAACGGCACGGGACCGGAGGGAGCATTCACGGACGCCGCACCCGCGGCCGACCCCGCCTCCGCACCCGCCCCCGTGTCCAGGTCGAGCAGCCGCACCGCGCTCCGGCTCACGCGCTCCACGACGGGACCGGGCAGCCAGCCCGCCGCGACCAGCGCCGCCGCGCCCGTCGGGGCGAGGCGGCGGGCGAGCTCCTCCGGGGCGGGCCGCGCGGCCGCCTCCTTGGCCAGGCAGGCGGCGGCGAGGTCACGCAAGTCGCCGGTGAGCGAGCCCAGTTCGGGCTCCTCGTGGACGACCTTGTAGAGCAGCGCGGCCGACGAGTCGCCCGGGAAGGGCGACTCCCCCGTCGCCCCGTACACCAGGACCGCGCCGAGCGAGAAGACGTCCGCCGCGCCCGTGACGCCCTTGCCGAGGATCTGCTCGGGCGACATGTAGCCGGGCGAGCCGATGGAGACGCCGGTGGAGGTGAGCGACGCCGTGCCGTCGGTGGCGCGCGCGATGCCGAAGTCGATCAGGCGCGGCCCGTCGAGCGTGAGCAGGACGTTCGACGGCTTCACGTCGCGGTGGACGAGCCCCAGGGCGTGCACGTGCGCCAGGGCCTCCGCGAGGCCCGCCCCCAGGACCCGTACGGAATGCTCGGGAAGCGGTCCGCCCTCCCGCACCGCCTCCGTGAGCGAAGGACCCGCCGCGTACCCCGTGGCGACCCACGGCACCGACGCGTCCGGATCCGCGTCCAGGACGGGCGCCGTCCAGTCGCCGCCGACCCGCCGCGCCGCGTCGACCTCACGGCGGAAGCGGGCCCGGAACTCCTCGTCGAGCGCGAAGTGCGGGTGCACGACCTTGACCGCGACGGTGCGGCCGCCCGCGCTGCGCCCCAGATAGACCCGGCCCATACCGCCCGAGCCGAGCCGGCCGAGCAGCCGGTAGGGCCCGATCGTGGTGGGTTCGCCGGCTTCGAGCGGATGCATGACCGTGGCCTCCCCCAGGCGTGCTGTCCGGACACCTCGCGCGCCTCAGCACTCCGGATCAGCGTAGTGCGCAAGCGCGCGCGGGAACGCACCCGCCCGCATTCGCCGCCACACGTGCGCAATGACCAGAATGGTCCGCTACGTTCCCTTGACGTACGCCTGACGTACCTCTGTCCGGCAATTGCCGGAAGGAGAGAGCGGCAAGAGCGGCAAGAGTCTGCCGTTCACCGCGGGCATGCCCGGACGCAATCCGGAAGCCGCGAACTATTGCGGCATCGGCTGCATTCCGATTTCGCCCGCGCGAATTGCCGCTACGGCTTCAGGAGCTCCACGTGCACGTCCGCGGGGAAGCCCGTCGTCGGGCCGACCCGGCGGGCGAACTCGGTGACGCCCCCCAGCTGCGCGGCACCGAAGCGGAAGTCGAGCGTCGTGAAGTACCGCTCCAGGATCTCGGCGTCGAAGGACTCCCAGCGCGCGGCCTGCTCGGCGACCTTCCCGACCTCCTCCAGAGAGAGGTCGCGGGAGGCGAGGAAGGCCTTGTGGACGGCGCGTACGACCTCCGGCTCGCGCGCCGCGTAGTCGCGCCGGGCGGCCCAGACGGCGAAGACGAACGGCAGGCCCGTCCACTCCTTCCACAGCTGTCCGAGGTCGTACACGTCCAGGCCGAGCCGCGGCCCGTCGATGAGGTTCGCGCGCAGCGCCGCGTCGCCGATGAGGACGGCGGCGTCCGCCTCCCGCATCATCAGCCCCAGGTCGGGCGGGCACGTGTAGTAGTCGGGCCGCACGCCGTACCGCTCGGCGAGCAGCAGCTGCGCGAGTCGTACAGAGGTACGAGAGGTGGAGCCGAGCGCCACCCGGGCGCCGTCCAGCCGGTCCAGCGGCACCTGCGAGACGATCACGCAGGACATGACGGGCCCGTCGCAGCCGACCGCGAGGTCGGGGAAGGCGATCAGGTCGTCGGCGTTCTTCAGGAACTCGACGAGCGTCACGGGCGCGATGTCGAGCTCGCCCCTGACCAGCTGCTCGCTGAGCTTCTCGGGGGTGTCCTTGGTCAGCTCGAAGTCGAGGAGCGTTCCGGTCCGCGCGAGCCCCCAGTACAGGGGCAGGCAGTTCAGGAACTGGATGTGACCGACGCGTGGCCGGGGAATGCGGCGGGAGTCGTGCGACTGTTCGGCGCCTGCCCCCGCGAAGGCGTTCAGGGGAGAATTGTCCACATCGGCGAGGCTAGCCCTCGTGCGGGAGGGTTCGGGCGCCGGGGGCCCGACGCGCCCCCGAACCCCCTCCGTCAACCCCGTCGGGAGCCCCGTCAAACATCCGGGTGACGTGATCTTGCCCCCTATTGCATTCCCGGGTCTGCGTGCTAAGCTCGCCGCAAGTTGCAGTTTGGTTTCCCTTGCAGTACAGAGCCTGCGGAGCATGTAACCCCGCAGGCTCTCGTCGTTTTCAGACTTATGCAGTTGTTTAAACAATCGCTGGTTCTGGAGCAGGGCAACCCTTTGGCCCAAGGAGGGCTTATGGCTACCGGAACCGTGAAGTGGTTCAACGCTGAAAAGGGCTTTGGCTTCATCGCCCAGGAAGGCGGCGGCCCGGACGTCTTCGTCCACTACTCCGCGATCAACGCGAACGGCTTCCGCTCCCTCGAGGAGAACCAGGCCGTTTCCTTCGACGTGACGCAGGGCCCGAAGGGTCCGCAGGCGGAGAACGTCACCCCCCAGTAATCGGACGCCTCACGTCAGTGAGGTGTGTGATTCCTCCGGTGACTTGATCCGGACATGGATGCAGTACCCAAGGAGCCCTGCTCCTCCGCGTGAGCGGGGGAAGCGGGGCTCCTGCCTTTTTCTCC
This sequence comes from Streptomyces sp. NPDC018029, assembly GCF_044327655.1. Classification (NCBI taxonomy): domain Bacteria; kingdom Bacillati; phylum Actinomycetota; class Actinomycetes; order Kitasatosporales; family Streptomycetaceae; genus Streptomyces; species Streptomyces sp. NPDC018029. Next base: position 28,241 of record NZ_JBIRFV010000019.1, read on the forward strand.
GGCCCCTGGGCCCTGGCCCTGAGCCCTGGCGGCCCTAGGTGTGCTGCATGATCATCACGAACGTGGTGCCGGGTTCCAGCGCCTCGTACGAGTGCGCGACGTCCCCGCGATACGACATGTAGTCCCCCGGACCCAGCTCCACCGCCTCGCCACACGGGCCCGCGAGCAGCCGGCCCGTGCTGATGACGAGGTGCTCCACCGATCCCGGGATGTGCGGGTCGGACTCACGGGCGGCACCCGGCTCCAGAGCCCCGTGGTAGATGTCGCGCCGCACGCCGGTCGGCCCGGCGGAGAGCAGGGTGCCCGCGTACGACGAGTTCTCGGCGTGCATGGTCGGGCCCTCGCCCGCGCGGATCACCGTCACGGCGGGCGCGGGCGACTCCACGAGCACGCTGAACGGCACGCCGAGCGCGACGGCCAGCGACCAGAGCGTCTCGATGCCGGGGTTGCCGGTGGCCGCCTCCAGCTGGGAGAGCGTGGACTTCGCGATGCCGGCGCGCTTGGCCAGCTCGGAGAGGGAGAGGCCGGCCCTGGCGCGCTCCCGGCGCAGGGCGGCGGCGACCCACTCGCGCGGCATGCGGGACCCGTCGGTCATCACAGTTTCCCTCGGCTCTCTCCTGTTCGGTACAGCGGACCGATCGTTCGCCTTGACGAACGCGCCCCACTCCACCCATCCTACGACGCATGCGTTCGCCACACCGAACAGATGACCCGTCCGACCGAACGGGCGAGATACCCGGGGACCCGCCCAAGGGCCTCGTCCGCGTATCCGACCTCCCGCCCGGCGTCCTGCGCGACATCGCGCTCGTCTGGCTCGCCGACGCCGTCGTCGGCGTCTCCTTCGGCGCCATCGCCGTGGGCGGCGGGCTTCCCGTGTGGGTGCCGGTGCTCATGTCGCTGCTGGTGTACGCGGGCTCCGCCCAGTTCAGCGCGGTCGGCATCCTCACGGCGGGCGGCGGCCCGGTGGCCGCGGCGGCGACCGGTCTGCTCCTCAACTCCCGTACGGCGGCGTTCAGTCTGGCGCTCGCCGACGACCTCGGCCGGTCCTGGGCGGCGCGGCTGATCGGCGCGCACCTGGTCACGGACGAGACCGCGGCGTTCGTGCTGGCCCAGCGCGGCCGCCGGCAGCGCAGGGCCGCCTTCTGGATATCCGGCGTCGGCCTGTTCGTCGCCTGGAACCTCAGCGTGCTGGCGGGCGCCCTCGCCGGGTCCGCGCTCGGCGACACCGACCGGTTCGGCCTCGACGCCGCGTTCCCCGCGGTGCTGCTCGCGCTGGTGCTGCCCGCGCTGCGGAGCGACAGCGCGGCGCGGCGGGCCGCGGCGGCGGGTGCCGTCATCGCGGTCGTCGCCGCGCCGCTGCTGCCCGCCGGAGTGCCGGTGCTGCTCGCCCTCCTCGGCCTGCTCGCGGCGCGCCGCCCCCGTCCCGCCTCTTCGAGGAGCACCTCATGAACGCCACGCTCGCCTGCGTCCTCGCCCTCGCCGCGGGCACGTACGCCTTCCGCCTGGCGGGTCCGGTCCTGCACGGCCGCGTCGAACTCCCGCCACGGGTGCAGGAGTTGCTGGCCGTGGCCGCCACGGTCCTCCTGGTCGCGCTCCTCGCCACCGGCGCCCTCACCGAGGGCCAGGAATTCGCGGGCTGGGCGAGGCCCGTCGGTGTCCTGGCCGGTGGCGTCCTCGCCTGGCGCAAGGCGCCGTTCGCCGTGGTCGTGGTGGGCGCGGCGGCGACCACGGCGCTGCTGCGTCTGGCGGGCGTCCAGTAGCTCCCGGGGCGTGGGGCTACTGCTCGTACAGGCCCTCCACCACCCCCGCGTACCGCTGTGTCACCGCCTTCCTGCGGACCTTCAGGCTCGGGGTGAGGAGGCCGGACTCCACGGTGAAGTCCTCGTCCAAGAGCGCGAATGCGCGGATGCGGGCGGGGCGGGACACCGTGGCGTTGGTGGCGTCTACGGCCTCCCGGACCAGGGCGTGGACGCGGGGGTCGCGGGACGGCGGGTCCGTCAGCCGCACGCCCTCACGCTCGGCCCAAGCCGCGATCTCCTCCGCGTCCAGCGTGATGAGCGCGACCGGGTAGGGGCGGTTGTCGCCGACCATGACGGTTCGGGACACGAAACGGGTGGTCTGGAGGGCCAGTTCGGTCAGGGACGGGGTGAGGTTCTTGCCGCCCGAGGTGATGATGAGGTCCTTCTTGCGGCCCGTGATCGTGAGGAACCCGTCCTCGTCGAGGGCGCCCAGGTCCCCGGTGTGCAGCCAGCCGTCGTCGTCGATGACCTCACGCGTGGCCTGCGGGTTGTTGTGGTAGCCGAGGAAGACCATGGCGCCCCGCGCAAGGACCTCCCCGTCGTCCGCGATGCGCAGCTCGACGCCGTCCACGGGACGGCCGACCGTGCCGTACCGCACCGCGCCCGGGTGGTTGAGGGTGAGGACGCCGGCCGACTCCGTCATCCCGTACCCCTCGTAGACCGCGATGCCGCAGGCCCGCAGGAAGTCGACGGTGTCGGGCGCGATGGGCGCGCCGCCGGTCAGCGCCCACCGGACGCGGCCGCCGAGCGCCTGCCGGACCAGGCTGTAGAGGGCCTTGTCGGCCGCTTCGTACGCCTCCCTCAGCTCGGCGGGCAGTTCGCCGTCGGCGGCGAGGACCCCGATGCGGACGGCCTCCTCGAACCGTTCGCGCCCGCCTTCCTCCGCCTCGGCGAGGGAGAGCACCACGGACCGCACCTTCTCGAACAGCCGGGGCACGGACGGCAGATGGGTGGGGCGCGCCTCGGCCAGCTCGGAGACCACGTCCTCGATGCGCCCGCCGAAGAAGGTGAGCGTGCCGCCTCCGATGAGTGTCGTGAACTCGATGAGCTGGGCGAGGAGATGGGCCAGCGGGAGGTAGAGGTACGTGGTGTCGCCGGGGCCGCCGTCGACGAGCGGCACGGCGGCGGCCTGCACGGCGAGCAGATTGCCGTGCGTGAGCAGACAGCCCTTGGGCGGCCCTGTGGTGCCGGAGGTGTAGATGATGGTGGCCAGGTCGTCACTCCGGCGGTCTTCCGCCCGCGCCAAGAGCACGTCGAGCGGGGCCTGTTCGGCGGGCTCCTCCGTCATCAGGACCACGTGCCGCACGCCCGGCAGCCGACCCCGCAGCCGCTCGATCTTCGCCGCCTGCGCCGCGTCCTCGCAGATCACCACCGTCGCGCCCGAGTCGTCCACGACCCAGGCGACCTCGTCGTCCCCCGCCGTCGGATAGACCGGGACCACGACGGCGCCGGCCGCGAGCACGCCGAAATGGGTGCAGGTCCACTCGGGACGGGTCTCGGCGAGGACCGCCACGCGGTCGTCCGGGCGGACGCCGAGCGCGAGCAGGCCCCGGCCCACCCGCCGGGCGGCGTCGCGGAGTTCCGCGTACGACATCTCGGCCCACGCCCCGTCGCGCCGGAAGCGCAGAGCGGGCAGATCCCCCGGTGACTCCCCCGGTGACCCCGGCGGCTCCCCGTGCCGCTCCGCCGCCCACTCCGCCAGGAGCGCCAGGCTGCCGGGCAGTTCGGACGGCTTCAGTGGGTCCTTCCGCGTCTGCTGCATGCGTACGACGCTAGGGGCCGCGCCCGGCTGCCGGGATGACGCGAAACGTCAGCAGCACTGGCCGGTCCGCTCAGCCGTCACTACCGTCGTGACATGGCCAGGCGGACGATCACCGTGCACCATGTACGGGCCGTGCTGCGCGGCGCCGAGCGGCGCGGCGTGGACACCGTGCCGCTGCTGCGGGGGGCGCAGATCCCGCCGCTGCTCCTCGGCGACGACCGGGCCCGGGTCACCGCGCCCCAGTTCGCCCGGCTCTTCCGCGAGCTGTACCGCGTCACGCAGGACGAGTTCCTCGGCCTCGGCTCCGCCGTCAGCAGGCCGGGCACGTTCGCGATGATGTGCCAGGCCTCGCTAGGCTGCGGCGACCTCGGCTCCGCGGTGCGGCGCGGCGTCACCTTCTACGGCCTGTTCCCCGGCGGCCCCGACCTCGTCCTCGAACGCCGCGACGACGAGGCGGTGTTCGGCGTCCGCGACGACCTCGAACAGGACTACTTCCTCGCCGAGTGCCTCGTCATCATCTGGCACCGCCTGTGCAGCTGGCTGATCGGCCGCCGCATTCCGCTGCGCTGGGCGGAGTTCGGGCATCCGCCGCCCCCGCACAAGGACGAGTACGAGCTGCTCTTCGGCTGTGCCGTGCGGTTCGGCGCCGAGCGCACCGGCGCCGGCTTCGACCCGCACTGGCTGGACGCGCCGCTGATCAGGGACGAGGCGGCGCTGGACGAGATGCTGCGCCGGGCGCCCTTCGAGCTGCTCTCCCGGCGCGAGTACGGCACGACGGTCGCCGAGCAGGTGCGCCGCGTCCTCGCCCGCGCCCTGCGCACCTCGCCGCGGCTCCCTTCGCTCGGCGAGATCGCGGCGCGGCTCGCGGTGAGCCCGGCGACGCTGCGCCGCCGCCTTGCGGAGGAGTCCACGTCGTACCAGCAGCTGAAGGACGCGGTGCGGCGGGACGCGGCGATCGCCGGTCTGGTCGAGGGGCGGGAGCCGATCGCGGAGCTGGCGGCGCGGCTCGGCTTCTCCGAGGACACGGCATTCCACCGGGCGTTCCGCCGGTGGACGGGGACGACGCCCGGGGCGTACCGGACGGAGACAGTCCGCTCCTGCGCCCCGGACCCCGGCTCCGACCACCCAGGCCCTCGTGCCACCGCCCCTTACGACTCCTCGCCGCCCGCCGCCCCGCCCCTCACATCATCCGCCGAGCCGTCCCCCGCACCATCAGGCGCCGCCCCCGCCCGGCCCCCGGACGGCGCATCCCGCGGCTGACCCCCCGGTTCGTCGAACACCGCGCCGTTGACCGTCGCCGCGTCCGCCCGCACCGTCGTCTCGCCCTCCAGCTTGCCGAGGCGCCGGCTGGTGCGGCCGAGTGCGATGAGCACCGTGATCAGCGACGTGGACGTGCCCTCGATGCGCCGCGTGTAGCGCACGGCCTCCTCGTAGGCGGCGTGGGCCTGCGCCACCATGTCCTGCGCGTCGTAGGCGTCGCCCATGTCCTTGAGGACGGAGGCGTACCAGCCCGGGTCGCTCTCGCCGTCGACCAGGGCGAGCACGGCCTGGCAGGTGGCGACCCCGTCGGCGTAGGCCCCCTCGACGCCCGCCCGCCCCAACTCCTCGTACGTGAGCGCCATGTTGTGCAGGACGGCGGCCCGCCGCTCGGTGTCCGGGATCTTCGGGACCTCCCCGGCGAGCCGCTCCAGGACGTCCCGCGCCTCGCTCCGCTCGCCCAGCGCGGCGAGCGTGTTGGCGAGGGCGGTCATCGTCGTCGCGAGGTCGCTCGGGTTGTCGGCCTGCTGCTTGTACGAGACGGCCTGCCGGAAGTACTCGACGGCCTCCTTGAGGTCGTCGGCGTCGCGGTAGGTGTCGGCGATGTCGTGCAGGATGATGCCGTAGACGCCCGGCGACTCCTCGGGGTCCGTCAGGCCGCGGGCCTCGTAGAAGCAGGCGAGCGCCTGGTCGAGGCGGGCGGGCCGCGGCTGGCTTGTCTCTTCCGGCATGACGGTCTCCGTTCGGGGTCGGATGGTGCGTCTGCTCTCGTCGCGTGAACTCCTGCTCGACGCCGAAGGCGAGGCTGGGCAGGGCGGCGAGCAGTTCCTCGTACGCCGTGACGGCACCGGCGGCGTCACCCGCGTGCCCCCGGCAGCCCGCGGTTTCCCCTCTGTGAACGTAGCGTCGAGGCGGCCCGCTGAATACCTGTGGGCGGAAGACCCGGTCGGATGACTGTGAGCAGAAGTCAACGAAGGTGAGCGTCGCGGTCAGCCCGTGGATTACTCGCTGGTCACTACGGTCGTTGCCAGAACACCCCTCCGCCCCTGAGGACAGTTGGGAGAGCCGCATGCACACACGTACCAGCGTCAGAGCGTGGGCCGTGGTGGCCGCGCTCGGTCTGTCGGCCGTCACCCCGCTCACGGCCGCGCACGCCGAGGACTCCGGGCCCCCCGGAACGGCCGGCGGCCCCCTCAGCTCCTCCGGCCCCCTCGGCTCCTCCGGCCCCCTCGGCCCCTCCGGACCCCTCGGCCCCGCCGGCCCCCTCGGACTGCTCGGCTCGTCCGGCCCGTCCGGTTCCCCCGGCGACATCGTGAGCTCCGAGCCGAGCAGCTTCCACCCGCTGCCGGGCCAGCCCACGAAGACGAAGGCCTGGAAGATCCACTACCGCTCCACGACCGCCAAGGGCGAGCCGAACACCGTCTCCGGCACGGTCATCGTGCCCCAGGACGGCCGCGAGGGCCCCCGCCCCCTGATCACGTACGCCGTCGGGACCGTCGGCGTCGGCGACCACTGCGCGCCCAGCGCGGGCTTCCCCAAGGGCACCACCGTGGAGGCCAACCTCATCCAGCAGCTGACCCTGCGCGGCTGGGCAGTGGTCGTCACCGACTACGAGGGCCTCGGCACCCCCGGCGACCACACGTACACGGTGGGCCGCGCCGAGGGCCAGGCCGTGCTGGACGCCGCCCGCGCCGCGATCCGGCTGCCCGAGGCGGGCCTCGGCGAGGACACACCGGTCGGCATCATGGGCTACTCGCAGGGCGGCCAGGCCTCGTCATGGGCGGCCGAACTGCACGGCTCGTACGCCCCCGACCTCGACGTCAAGGGCACGGCGACCGGCGGCGTCCCCGGTGACCTGATGAAGGTCGCGCAGTTCAACGACGGCCTGTACGGCTCGGGCCTGATCTTCCTGGCGGCGATCGGCCAGAACGCCGCCTTCCCCGAACTGAACCTCGCCTCCTACCTCAACCCGAAGGGCGAAAAGCTCATCGCGGCCCTGCGGAACGCCTGTGTCGCGGACGCCGCGGTGCTCGGCGCGTTCAAGCCGATCTCGTCGATGACCACGAAGAACCCCCTCGACCAGCCCGACTGGCAGCAGCGCCTGAACGAGTCGCGGGTCGGCACGGTCAGGCCGGACGCGCCCGTGTACCAGTACCACGCGCTCGGCGACGAGCTCATCCCGTACAGCGTGGGCAAGAAGGTCCGCGAGGAGTGGTGCGCGCGGGGCGCGAACGTGGAGTGGCACAAGGTGGCGGTCGGTGAGCACGTCAGCGGCGTGATCACGCAGTCGCCGTTCGCGGCCGGGTGGCTGGCGGACCGGTTCGCGGGCAAGCCGGCGCGCGGCAACTGCTGACCCGGGCCCGGGGATCGAGATGACCTGCGGGTCACCGGCGAAAAATTAGTGGGCAGTGCGGCGAAGTCCCCCTAGGATCTCGAGGTTTGCACGACTTCGAGAACCGGGGGGATTTCTCGTCATGCTCTTGGCACCCACGGCCCTGTCCCTGACCATGCTGGCCCTGTTCGTCCTGGCGATGAAGGCGTCCGACACGATGCCGCACCGCCCCACGGCGGAGCCGGGCGCCGAGCCGGAAGGCGCCGCCGGAAAGGAGGCCGCCCGATGACGCCACCCTTGACGTCCGCTCCGTCCGCTACGTCCGCTACGGAGGCGGCGCCGTTGACGCCGCCGCCGGGTGACCCCTCGCTGGCGGATCCCGCGCCGGGTCCCGACTTCGTCACCCCTGTGGACAACGTCTTCGTACGCACCCACCTGGGCCTCCCCGAGATCGACCCCGCGACGTGGACGCTGACGGTCGAGGGCCTGGTGGCCCGCCCCCTGCGCCTCGACCTGCCTGCGGTCCTCGCCCTCCCGCGCGAACAGCTCACCGCCGTCCACGAGTGCTTCGGCAGCCCGTTCCGCCCCGACACGCCCACGCGCGCGGTGACGAACATCGAGTGGACGGGTCTGCCGCTGGCCGCGCTCCTGGACCGCGCGCGCCCGCTGCCCGCCGCGCGGCACGTGCGCTTCGAGGGCGCGGACACCGGCTCCTTCCAGGGCGAGGACGGCCTCTCGTACGTGAAGGACCTCCCGCTGGAGACCGCCCGCCGTGACGTGTTCCTCGCCCACGGCATGAACGGCGAGCCCCTGCGCCCCCGCCACGGGTGGCCGCTCCGGGCCGTGGTCCCCCGCATGTTCGGCACCAACTCCGTGAAGTGGCTGACCCGCATCGTCCTCACGGAGGAGCGGCCGCAGCACATGTTCACGACGACGTTCTACACGCGTGTGCTGCCGGGGGACGACACCCCGCAGCCGGTGCGTGCGGTGGACGTCAACAGCAAGATCCTCGCCCCCGAGGGCGGCTCCAGCGTCTCGCCCGGTGATGTGGTGTTCCGGGGCCGCACCTGGAGCACGACGGAGGTCGTCCGCCTCGACCTGTCCGTCGACGGCGGCCCGTGGGAGCCCGCAACACTCGACGTCCTCGGCGCCGAGCCGACCTGGCAGGGCTTCTCCCTCCGCCGCACGCTGCGGCCGGGGCCGCACACGGTTCGCTCCCGCGCGACGGACGCGGCGGGGCGCGTCCAGCCGCCGCCGGGCGCCCGGAACTCCGTCCACGAGGTGCGCTTCACGGTGGGCTAGCGGCGGCCTGCCCCTCGTGGCGCAGCTCGGCCCAGACGGTCTTGCCGACGGCGCGCTCTGTCACGCCCCAGGCGCTGGCCAGTGCCTGGACGACGCACAGCCCGCGTCCCGACTCGCCGTCGGGGGCCGCCTGTTGCACCTCCGGGCGGCGGTCACCCCGGCAGTCCGCGACTTCGATACGGAGCGTGTCGGGCCTCGTCCGGACGAGGCGCAGCTCGAAGTCGCGGCCGGCCACGTGGCCGTGCGTGACGGCGTTCGCCGCGAGCTCGGCGACGATGTGCGCGGCGGCGTCGGAGAGCTCGCTCCCGTGCGGGATGCCCCAGAGGTCCAGCTGGTGGGTGGCGAGGCGCCGCGCCAGGCGGGCACCTCGCCGGGTGGGGCTGAGCAGTTGGGCAAATCTCTGGGGTGCGGCCTCGGAGTCGCTGACGCGGGTGGTCATTTGGGGATTCATGTGACTCAGCGTGGCCGAGCGGTTCTACGCTGCCCAGGTACGACGCCACGACGCCGGGTAGCTGTACGGGTACGGCCCGTTGGCGTACGAGACGTCGACCGTGACCCAGACAAGGGCGGTACGGGCAATGGCGAGCAAGAACGAGGAGCGCCCCGAGCGACCCTCTGTGGTGGACGGAACGGCCCATCTCTTCCGGGCCCTCGGCAAACAACTCAAGGTTCTGCGCGAGCACGCCGGGATGAGCCAGAAGGAGCTGGCTGTGGAGGTCCACTGCACGGAGGGCCTGATCTCCGCGATGGAACGCGGCGTCCGCACGCCGCAGCCGGATTTCCTCCGGCGGGCCGACAAGGTGCTCAAGGCGGGCGGGGTGCTGGTGGCGGCCATCGAGGACGTCGAGGAGGCGCTGAAGAAGGCGCGGACTCGGCATCCGGATTGGTTCCGAGACTTCGCCGAAGCGGAGGCAGAATCTGTCGTACTCCACGAGTACAGCAATCAGGCCGTCCCAGGGCTGCTTCAGACCGAGGACTACGCCCGAGCGGTGTTCACGCAACGACGCCCTCTGTTGGACGAGGAAACCATCGAGAAGCGAGTCGCCGACCGTCTGGCTCGGCAGCAAATCTTCGAGCGATGGCCAGCGCCCACCTTCAGCTACGTGCTGGAGGAGGCGGTACTCCAACGGCCGATCGGCGGCCGGACCGTTCACGTGCATCAGTTGCGGCAGCTGCTGCGATTCGGCCGGATGCGTCCCATCGAGCTTCAGGTGATGCCTACATCACGCGACGAACACGCGAGCATGGACGGCCCGTTCACGTTGCTGACGCCGAAGGGTAGGCGGCAGGTGGCCTACACGGAGATCCAAGGATATCCCCGACTCGTTACCGATCCAGAAGGAGTCAGCGTCTTCGCCGAGCGCTATGGGATCATCCGAGCGCAGGCTCTCACGCCCAGGGAGTCCTGGTCCCTGATCGAGAAGATGTTGGGGGAACGATGAACACCACCGAACTCGACTGGTTCAAGAGCAGTTACAGCGGCGGCGAAGGCGGCACGTGCCTCGAAGTCGCCTATGACTGGCGTAAATCCAGCTACAGCACGGGCGAGGGCGGAGAGTGCCTCGAAGTCGCCTACAACTGGCGGAAGTCGAGCCACAGCTGCGGCGAGGGCGGCCAATGCGTAGAGCTATCGTCCTGTCCCCACGCGATCCACATCCGTGACTCCAAGAACCCCACCGGACCCACCCTCTCCATAGCCCCCATCACCTGGTCCAAGTTCCTCCCTTACGCGAAGGCCTGACGTGGAGGAGGTCACCGAGACCCTGATCCGCGCCCTCCTCAAGGAGCAGCACCCCGACCTCGCGGAGCTGGACATCCACTCCCCGGTCAGGGGATGGGACAACGAACTCTGGCGCCTGGGCCAGAACCTGGCCGCCCGCCTGCCCCGCACGGAACGCGCCCCGGAACTCCTCCGCAAAGAACACCGCTGGCTCCCGGCACTCGCGCCGACGCTCCCCCTCCCCGTACCGACCCCCGTACACCTGGTCGAGCCGACGCCCCGCTTTCCGCAGCCGTGGACCATCGCTGCCTGGGTGCCGGGTTCTCCGGCCGACCGCACCCCGATCAGCGAGGGCGACCACGCGGCCGAGGCGCTGGCGGAGTTCCTGCGTGCGCTGCACAAGGAGGCCCCGGAGGACGCACCCCGCGTCCAGGAGCGAGGGGCGCCGCTCCCCACCCTCTCCCACGTCTTCGAACAGCAACTCCGCGACCTGGCGCACGAAATAGGGACCCAGGCCCCGGCCCTCCGTACCGTCTGGGAGGACGCCGTCACGGCACCCCCATGGCAAGGCACCCCCGTCTGGCTGCACAGCGACCTGCACCCCGCGAACGTCGTCGTCACCGACGGCACCCTCTCCGGCGTCATCGACTTCGGCGAACTCTGCGCGGGCGACCCGGCGACGGACCTCGCGGCGGCGTGGCTGCTCCTGCCGAACGGGGCGGCGCCACGCTTCTTCGAGGCGTACGAGCGGGCCGACGACGCGACGATCCGGCGCGCCCGGGGCCGGGCCGTCCTGCAAGCCCTGGTCCTCATCGCCATCCGCCGCAACGGCGAACGGGGCCTGCCGGGCGGCAAGGTGACGTGGGGCCGCGCGGGCCGGGCGACACTTCAGAGACTGATCGCCCGGTAGCTCAGCAGCGCATCGACGACCCGCCCCGCCGCATCGGCGCCGCGCTCCGGCCCCAGGTCCGAACCCAGGACCAGGTCGCGGGCGCGGGGGTGCGGGACGTTCGCGGCGAGGAGCAGCAGGTAGTAGTCGCAGTCGGGGGACGCCGCGTCGGCCAGAACCCGCCGTACGATCTCGGCGAGCTCGTCCCGCGTGACGTCCGGCACCCGGGGCCACGCGGGCCGCGCGGCCTCCCGCGCGAACTCCTCCAGGCTCCGCCACCCGTCGTACTCGACGAAGTCGAGCGGCCCGTAGCGATGCCCGGTCGCCGCATTGAACGCCGCGACGTGCTCGTCCCCGGCCCCGTCACGCACCAGCTCGGCGACCCGCTCGATCTCGCGGCTGAGCGCGACCAGGCGTTCCGGGGATACGGGCGGGGGCAGCAGCTCGGGGCGTAGGTCCACGGTGGGAATTATGCGGGTCAGTCGCGTGGGAGCAGCCACGCCGCCAGGGCCGTCGTCGCGCAGAGTGTGGCGCCCGCGACGACGAGCCCCGTGTGCATCCCGGAGAGCGAGAACCCTGAGGCCCCGCCATCACTCCCGCCGCCCGCGAGGAGGGAACCGAAGAGGGCCACGGACATCGCGCCGCCCGTCTGGCGAAGGGAGTTGAGGAGGCCGGAGGCGGTGCCGGCGCGTTCGCCGGGGACGCTGTCGAGGAGTTGGGCGGTCAGCGCGGGGACCGCGAAGGCGCCGCCGAGACCCGTGGGGACGAGCAGAACGAGGACGAGCCAGAGCGGCGTGTCGGCGGTCAGCGGGACGAGCGCGAACATGGCGAGGGCGAGAATCGCCTGCCCGAGGACGATGACCTTACGCCGCCCGAGCCGTTCGGCGGCACGCGGCGAGACGAGGTTCGTCCCCGTGATGAACGCGGCGAGCGGCACGAACATCAGGCCCGCCTCGACGCCCGACATCCCGCGCAGCTGCTGGTAGTAGAGACCGAGGAGGAAGGTCACGCCGTAGAACCCGGCGTTCACGGCGAAGCCGACCGCGAGGGCGACCGAGACCGGCCGCCGCCGCAGCAGTTCGAGCGGCACCATCGGCGCGGCGTGGCGCTTCTCGGCGCGGTGGAAGGCGAATCCGGCGGCGACGGCCACGGCGAAGGCGGCGAGTACCGGTGCGCTCCCCCAGCCCAGATGACCGCCCTCGATGACCGCGAACGCAAGGCCGGCCAGGGCGAGTACGGCCGTGACCTGACCGGCGAGGTCGAGCGGCGCCGGGCGGCGCGGGGAGCGTGCGACCCGGGCCAGGAGGACGAGGATCACCGCGCCCACGGGCAGGTTGAGGAGGAACACGGACCGCCACCCGGCCGTCTCCGTCAGCACCCCACCGAGCACGGGTCCCACCGCGACGGACGCGGAACCCCCCACCGTCCACAGCGCGATGGCGCGGGCGCGGCGGCGCGGATCGTCGTACGCCTGCCGGATCAGCGCGAGCGAGGCGGGCATCACGACAGCCGCGCCCGCGCCCTGGGCCACCCGGGCCGCGATCAGCGCGCCGATCCCGGGCGCGAGCGCGCACGCCAGCGACGCGACGGTGAACAGCCCCACCCCCCACACATAGGCCCGCCGCGCCCCCGCCCGGTCGGCCAGCGCTCCGGCGGACAGCATCAGCGCCGCGAACATCAGCGTGTACGCGTCCACGACCCACTGCAGTCCCGCCATGCCCCCGTGCAGGGTGCTCCGGATGTCGGGCAGCGCGATGTTCACTGCGGTGACGTCGATGGTGATGACGGCGAACCCGAGCAGGGCGGCGACGAGCGCGACAGGGCCCGAGCGAGCGGGCCTGGCGGCACCGTCCTGGACGGGACTTGGCGCGAGGACAGCGGCGGACATGGGGCTCCTACGGTGAGATGGACAGCGGGGGAAGACCTGTCGCGGAGCGACAAGGCCGGTGGGGCAGCCACGGAGCGGCAGGCAACCGGCACCGCGCAGCGTGCGGCGTGCGGCGTGCGGCGTGCGGCGTGCGGCGTGCGGCGTGCGGCGCAGGCGGCTCGGGCCACCGCGGCCGCGGCCCGGTGCCGTGCACCCCCTGGGCCGCGGCGGCCCGAGCCGCCTGACGTCAACCACTCTGCGCCGAAGCCCCGCGCCGTGGCAGGCCGCACCTCACCGGGGTCCCGCGTTCCTGGCCCTGACACAGCCCCCCACGCCACCCCCGGCCCTCGTACCCCACCAGGGACAATGAGCGGATGACGGACAGCACATCGAGCGCCCCCGCGGCCACGGGAGCCGCCGCCCGTACCGGCACGGAACTGGGCCGGTACCTGCGCGCCCGCCGCGCCCAAGTGACCCCCGCCGAAGCGGGCCTCCCCGCAGGCGCGGGGATCCGCCGCACGCCGGGCCTGCGCCGCGAGGAGCTCGCCACCCTCGCCGGGGTGAGCGTCGACTACTACACGCGGATGGAGCGCGGCCGCGAGACCAACCCCTCCCCCGCCGTCATCGATGCCCTGGCCCGCGCCCTGCGCCTGACGGGCGAAGCCCACGACCGCCTGCGCGACCTGGCCGAGCTCGCCTCGGGCCGCCTCACGGAACCGCACCCGACGCCCGACCACACGGTCCGTGACTCCACGCTGCGCACACTGGAGGCGCTGGCCCCGCTGCCCGCGTACGTGGTGAGCAGGCACAACTACATGCTGGCCGCGAACGCCGCCGGCAAGGCGCTGCTCCCTGGCCTGTGGGAGTGGCCCGCCGAGCAGCGCAACCTCATCCGCTACGTCTTCCTGCACCCCGTCGGCCGCACGCTGTACCGGCCGTGGGAGGAGACGGTCGCCAAGTCCGTGTCACACCTGCGCGCGATCGGCGGCGCCGACACCGACTCGCCCCAGCTGACGAACCTGGTCGGCGAACTCCTCCTGAAGTCCCCGGACTTCGCCCGCATATGGGAGCGGTACGACGTGAGCGAGCGCGGCGGCGGCACCAAGACGATCGAGCACCCGAAGGTGGGTCCGATGACGCTCACGTACGAGGTGATGGCACTGGCGCGGACGGGCGGCCAGCGCATGGTCGTCTACCAGGCTCCGCCGGGCACGCCGGACGAGACGGCGATGCTCGGCCTGACCACACAGGCCTGACACAGTCGCCCGTCCGCCCGCCCGGCTCTCACTCCGCCGCGCACGAACTACCCGTCTTGGGCGTCTCGCCGTACAGCAGGAATCCGTTCACCTTGTCCTGCACGCACTCCGAACCCAGGTAACCCGTGTGCCCGTCGCCCTTGTTGTCCAGGACGACTGCCTGCGGTCCGAGCCGCCGCGCGGTCTCCTCCGTCCACCGGTACGGCGTCGCCGGGTCGCCGCGCGTGCCGACGAGCAGCAGCTTGGGCGTCTTCACGTCGCGTACGTCCTCACGGATGTAGGTGGTCCCGGGAGGCCGTCCGAAGCAGAGCAGCACGGGCATCAGCATCGACTTGCCGAAGACGGGCGAGGCGGCGTCGAACTCCTTCTGGAGCCTGCCGACTTCCTTCTCTATGCGCGCGGCGTCGGGCCGGTCCGGATCGTCGGCGCAGTTCACGGCCATGAGTGCGGCGGCCATGTTGTCCGCGGGCACTTCTTCCCCCATCGCGTCTTCACCCCGCACGGGCGCGTGTGCGAGCCCGCCGCTCATCCGGATCAGCGCCCTCGGATCGCCGTCCGCGAGCAGCGCTCCGAGGGCCTGTGAGAGCGCGGGCCAGGCCTGCCTGCTGTACAGCGCCTGACTGAGTACGCTGACGACGTCCTGCCCTGTGAACTCGGCGCCGTCCATGGATTGCAGCGGCATCTGGTCCATCTCCTGGATGAGCGTGACCATGCTCTGCCGCGCGTTGCGCGCGTCCGTGCCGAAGACGCAGCCGGCGTTCCCCGTGCACCAGGTGAGGAAGTTGTCGAGGGCGGTCTGGCGTCCCTCTGCGGTGGCGAGGGACTGTGCGGCGACGGGCTCGGTGAGCGTGTCGACGCCGTCGAGCGCCATCCGTCCGACCTTCTTCGGGAACTGGGCGGCATAGACGGCACCGAGCCGGGTCCCGTACGAGAACCCCAGGTAGTTCAGCTTCTTGTCGCCGAGGGCCTGCCGCATGACGTCCAGGTCGCGGGAGACGTTGACGGTCCCCATGTGCGGCAGGACGGGTCCCGACCGGTCCGCGCACTCCTTGGCGACCTTGCGCATCTCCTTGAGCACGGCGGCCGGGTCCTCGGCGCCGCCGGCCGTGGGATCGGTGCTCTCGTCGGCGTCGCCGCAGCTGACCGGGGCGCTCTGGCCGACCCCGCGCGGGTCGAAGGAGACGATGTCGTAGTCCTTGCTCAGGAAGCCGAACTCCTTCTGCGCGCCCGCGAGGGCGGAGACGCCGGGCCCGCCGGGTCCGCCGAAGTTCAGCAGCAGGGAGCCGCGCGGCTTGCCGCTGGTGCTGGACTTCATCCGGATCATCGCGAGGTCGACGGTTCCGGCGCCGGGCTTCGCGTAGTCGATCGGGACGGTCACCTTCCCGCACTGGATGCCCTTGGCGCCGCCCGTGGCCTCCGCCACGGCCTCGGTGTCGCCCTCACAACCGGCCCACTTGATCTTCTGCGTATAGAAACGCGCCAGGTCGGGCCGCTCACCGCCGTCGGCGGCGACGGCGGCACCCGGCACGCCGGATATCCCCGTCACGCCCGCTCCCGCGACGACCAGAACGGTGACGCCGGCGACTGCACAAGCCTTGCGCACGGCAACCTCCCAGGGTGTGCCCCTCGCTCACCCTAAGCGCGTGACGCGCCCCTCGCCCGTTCAGGGCACATACCTCGGCATATACCTCGAACAGCTCATAACCGACGAGTAACTCTACGCAGGAGTAACCACACCCAGCCGTGCCTCAAGGAGAGGGGAGGGGCGACCACCGGCGCCCCTCCATCAACCCCCCGAGCCCCGCCCACGCGAAGTTCATGAGCGTGCCCGCGGCCTCCTTGGCCGAGACGGACCCGTCCGTGTTGGCCCACCCCGCCAGCGACTCCGCCGCCCCCACCAGCGCCTGGGCGAGCCCCGCGACCTCCCGCTCGGGCAGCGACGGGTCGCCGTGCGCCGACCGCGCCGCCTGCGCGATCAGCGACGTCACGAACGTGACGATCTCCTCCCGCGCCGCGGCGACCTCGGCCGCGAACGGCTCCCCCTGCGTACGCGCCTGGGTGTGCAGCACCGACCAGCCGTCGGGCCGCTCGGCGGTGTGCGCGAAGAACGCCCGCAGCCCGTCCCACAGCTGCCGGTCGGCGGGCTCGCCCACGGCCCCGCCGGCGCCCTTGCGCACCGCGGCGACGAGCGCGGCGGCCTCCCGCCGGATGCACGCGCCGAACAGCTCTTCCTTGGAGTTCAGATAGAGATACACGAGCGGCTTGGACACCCCGGCAAGCTCCGCGATCTCGTCCATGGAGGCGGCCCGGTACCCCCGCTGCCCGAAGGTCCGCACCGCCGCGTCCAGCATCTGCTGCTCACGCACGGCCCGCGGCATCCTCTTCTGCCGCCGCTTCTCGCCCACGCCCACCCCGGCCCCCGCCTTCCCACGCTGTCCGTTCACCCGTCAGCGTACGGTCAACGGACACCGGGTCACGATCAGCGGAAAGCCCCGCCCCGGAATACCGGGACGGGGCTGCGGCCGAGGAACCGGCCGGAGGTCAGGCGGTGGCGGGCACCGCGTGGGACGAAGGCGACTCGTCGAAGTCGTCGAGCGGGGACGCCGACGCGCTCTCGTACGCCTCGTGGTCGAGGATCTTCTCGCGGGCGGCGACGATCACCGGCACCAGCGCCTGCCCGGCGACGTTCGTCGCGGTGCGCATCATGTCCAGGACCGGGTCGATGGCGAGGAGCAGGCCCACGCCCTCCATCGGCAGGCCGAGCGTGGAGAGGGTCAGGGTCAGCATGACCGTGGCGCCGGTCAGGCCCGCCGTCGCGGCCGAGCCGACGACCGACACGAACGCGATGAGCAGGTACTCCTTGATGCCCAGGTTCACGTCGAAGATCTGCGCGACGAAGATCGCGGCGATCGACGGGTAGATCGCGGCGCAGCCGTCCATCTTCGTGGTCGCGCCGAAGGGCACGGCGAAGGACGTGTACTCCTTCGGGACGCCGAGGCGCTCGGTGACCTTCTGGGTGACCGGCATGGTGCCGACCGAGGAGCGGGAGACGAACGCCAGCTGGATCGCGGGCCAGGCGCCCTTGAAGAACTGGAGCGGGTTGACCTTGGCGACGAACGCGAGCAGCAGCGGGTAGACGACGAAGAGGACCAGGGCGCAGCCGATGTAGATGTCCGCGGTGAACGTCGCGTACTTGCTGATGAGGTTCCAGCCGTAGTCCGCGATGGCGAAGCCGATGAGGCCGACGGTGCCGATCGGGGAGAGCTTGATGACCCACCACAGGGCCTTCTGGAGCAGGGCGAGGACGGACTCGCTGAGCTCCAGGATCGGCTGGGCCTTGTCGCCGATCTTCAGTACGGCGATACCGGCGACGGCGGCCATGAAGACGATCTGCAGGACGTTCAGCTCGGTGAAGGGCGTGATGACGTCCGTGGGGATGATCCCGGTCAGGAAGTCGATCCAGGAGCCGGCGTCCTCCGGGGCCTTGCCGTCCTTCGGGGTCAGGCCGGTGCCCGAGCCGGGGTTCGTCAGCAGGCCGATGGTGAGGCCGATGGCGACCGCGATCAGCGACGTGATCATGAACCACAGCAGGGTGCGGGTGGCGAGCCGCGCGGCGTTGTTGACCTTCCGCAGGTTGGTGATCGACACCAGGATCGCGAAGAAGACGAGCGGGGCGACCGCGAGCTTCAGCAGCTGGATGAAGGTGCTGCCCACCTTGTCCAGCGTGGTGACGAGCCAGGACACGTCCTGGTCGCGGGCGATCCAGCCGAGCAGCACACCGAGGACCAGGCCGCCGAGGATCTGCGCCCAGAAGGGCATCTTGAGGTACTTGGTTATCCGGAAGCGGGACTCAGGCTTCTCGGTCTGGCCCGTCTTGTCGGCGGGCGTCGCGGAATTCGCGGACACGGACACACTCCGGTGAGGAAAGTCAGGGTGAGGGGGACGTACGGGAGCGGCGACCGCGAAGGGTCAGCAGCGCCGCTGCAGCGGGGGTCACGTTCAGATGTGACAGGCCGCGGACATGCAGCGGCAGAGGTCGACATGCAGGCGCGCCACGAGCGGGACGCTCATGGCGTGACGGTGCGCTGCTGCTGTCTTCATGACAAACACGTTAACACTCGTGCTTTGAGAACATCAAAGGTCTTGTTTGAGGTAGCGGGCTTCCGCGAGCGCCCCGGAACGCCACGGAACGCCACGGAACGCACGAAACCCCGGCGCCGCAGCGCCGGGGTTCCGGTGAGAGTGATGAACGTTACGAACTACGAACTACGGACTACGAACGCTGGGCGCGCGCCACGTCGTCCGCCTCGTCCTCCTGGGTGCGGTTCGCCTCCAGGTTGGCCTTGGCGCGGTCCACGCGCGCGACGACGTCCATCGAGGCGCGGTCGCGCTCCTTGCGGAGGGCCACGAAGCTGATGGGCGCGGAGACGACCAGCGAGAGCAGCAGCACCCACAGCAGGTTCGAGTCGCCGAGTCCTCGCGGCAGGATCTCGGAGTAGACGAGGCCCCAGACGACCAAGAAGCAACCCACGAAGATTCCGAGGCGCATCAGCGTGTAGCGGAGCATGTCAATCCACTCTTCCGTTCCGAAATGGGCCCGAGCAGGACGAGCCTCTCCAGTGAAGCACGAGAGGGCTCGTCCCCGGCAAGGGGGTCATCCCCGGCAAGGGGTCAGACCCGCATCGCCTGCGGGGTCTCGCGCAGCATCGGATCGGGCCCCTCGTACTCGCGGATCGCCTCGTAGCGCGTGTTCCGCTCGACCGGGCGGAAGCCGGCCTCGCGGATCAGGTCGAGGAGGTCCTCGCGGGTCAGCTTGTTCGGCGTACCGAAGTTGTCCGCGTCGTGCGTGATCTTGTACTCGACGACGGAGCCGTCCATGTCGTCCGCGCCGTGCTGGAGCGCGAGCTGCGTCGTCTGGAGGCCGTGCATGACCCAGAAGACCTTGACGTGCGGGACGTTGTCGAAGAGGAGGCGCGAGACCGCGAAGGTCTTCAGGGCCTCCGCGCCGGACGCCATGGTCGTGCGCGCCTGGAGGCGGTTCCTGACCTTGCCGTCCTTCATGTCCACGAAGTCGTGCTGGTAGCGCAGCGGGATGAAGACCTGGAAGCCGCCGGTCTCGTCCTGGAGTTCACGCAGCCGAAGGACGTGGTCGACGCGGTGGCGCGGCTCCTCGATGTGGCCGTACAGCATCGTGCACGGGGTCTTCAGACCCTTCTCGTGCGCGAGGCGGTGGATGCGCGACCAGTCCTCCCAGTGGGTGCGGTGGTCGACGATGTGCTGGCGGACCTCCCAGTCGAAGATCTCCGCGCCGCCGCCGGTGAGCGACTCCAGGCCCGCCTCGATCAGCTCGTCCAGGATGTCGGAGGCCGACATGCCGGAGATCGTCTCGAAGTGGTGGATCTCCGTGGCCGTGAAGGCCTTCAGCGAGACGTTCGGGAGGGCCTTCTTGAGCTCGCTCAGCGAACGCGGGTAGTAGCGCCACGGCAGGTTCGGGTGCAGGCCGTTGACGATGTGCAGCTCGGTGAGGTTCTCGCCCTCCATCGCCTTGGCGAGGCGGACGGCCTCCTCGATGCGCATCGTGTACGCGTCCTTCTCGCCCGGCTTCCGCTGGAACGAGCAGTACGCGCAGGACGCGGTGCACACGTTCGTCATGTTGAGGTGACGGTTGACGTTGAAGTGCACGACGTCGCCGTTCTTGCGGGTGCGCACCTCGTGGGCGAGGCCGCCGAGCCAGGCCAGGTCGTCCGACTCGTAGAGCGCGATGCCGTCCTCGCGGGACAGCCGCTCACCGTCCCGGACCTTCTGCTCAAGATCGCGCTTGAGACCTGCGTCCATGCCCTCGCCCTTACCTCTCCAGCAACCCGCGGCCTACGGCCTGCGCCCTACGACAAACTCCCGCCAACCGTACGCCCCCGCGCCTCACTCCTCTTCGGGCAGCTCTCCGACCCGGTTCTCCCACTTCGTGGAGAGCACGATCGTCGTACGCGTCCGGGAGACGCCCCGCGTGCCGCTGAGCCGGCGGATCGTCTTCTCCAGGCCGTCCACGTCGCTCGCCCTGACCTTGAGCATGTACGAGTCGTCGCCCGCGATGAACCAGCAGTCCTCGATCTCGTGCAGGTCCTTCAGGCGCCGCGCCACGTCCTCGTGGTCGGCGGCGTCGGAGAGCGAGATCCCGATGAGGGCGATGACGCCGAGGCCGAGCGAGGCGGAGTCGACGGTCGCGCGGTAGCCCGTGATGACACCGGCCGCCTCGAGGCGGTTGATCCGGTCCGTGACGCTGGGCCCGGAGAGGCCCACGAGCCGCCCGAGTTCTGCGTACGAGGCCCGGCCGTTCTCCCGCAGGGCCTGGATGAGCTGCCTGTCCACGGCGTCCATAGGTGCGATGCCTTTCATTATTCAGCGATACCGCGAGTCTATGTGCAGAATCTAAGGCGCAACAGGGTCTACACCCTGTGAATCTTTCCCACGTGTCCACAGGACGGCCGCGCTGGAAGCGCTACTCCCCCCGGGAGCCGGAGCCGAGCTCTCCCTCCCACCGGCGGTACAGGCCGTGCGGCACCCGGGCCGCGTCCAGCACCCGCCCGGCGACGAAGTCCACCAGGTCCTGGATGTGCGTCGCCCCCGCGTAGAACGCCGGGGAGGCCGGCAGCACGATCGCGCCCGCGTCGTCCAGGCTCACCAGGTGCCTCAGCGTCTGCCCGTTCAGCGGCGTCTCGCGTACGCAGACCACGAGCCGTCGGCCTTCCTTCAGCGTCACGCTCGCCGACCGCTGGAGCAGATCCTTCGAGAGCCCCAGCGCCACCCCGGCCACGCACGCCGTGGACGCCGGCACGATCAGCATCCCCTTCGTCGCGTACGACCCCGAGGAAGGGCCGGCCGCCAGGTCACCGGCGGCCCAGTACCGCACGTCGGACACATCGGGGTCGAACACCCCCGGCTTGCCGTCCGCGCCGCGCGCCAGCCACTGCCGCAGGTCGTCCCGCCAGTGCGCGTCCCGGAAGGCGATGCCCGTCTCGTCGAGCAGCGTCAGCCGCGAGGCCCGCGAGACGACGAGGTCCACGCTCTCCCCCGCCGCGAGCAGCGCGCGCAGCACCGCGGCGGCGTACGGCGTCCCGGAGGCACCCGACACCCCCACGATCCAAGGCCTACGCTGCGTATCTCCTGGGTTCACGCTGTGCAGCCTATCCGTCGGCGTTTCAGACGGTGAGCCCGCGTACGAGCAGATCCAGCAGCGCGCACGCGAACAGGGCGATCCCGATGAAGCCGTTCACCTGGAAGAAGGCGCGGTTGAGGCGGGACAGGTCGTGCGGCTTCACGATCGAGTGCTCGTAGACGAAGGCACCGGCGACGACCGCGAGGCCGATCCAGAAGAACACGCCCGCGTCGGTGGACGCGGCGTACCAGACGAAGAGCGCCGTCGTCACGAGGTGGCAGCCGCGGGCGCCCCAGATCGCGGCGGGGATGCCGAACCGCGCGGGCACCGACTTCACGCCGACCTCGCGGTCCGTCTCCACGTCCTGGCAGGCGTAGATCAGGTCGAAGCCGCCGATCCACACGCCGACCGCGAGCCCGAGGATCACCGCCTGGCCCGACCACTCGCCGGTGACCGCGATCCACGCGCCGACCGGGCCCATCGCCTGCGCGAGGCCGAGGATCGCCTGCGGGAAGTTCGTGAACCGCTTGCCGTACGGATAGACGACCATCGGCACCACCGCGACGGGCGCCAGCGCCAGACAGAGCGGGTTGAGCAGCGCGGCCGACGCGAGGAACACGGCGAGCGCGATCAGCGCGCCCGTCCACGCGGACTTCACCGACACCGCGCCCGTGACGAGCTCGCGGTGCGCGGTGCGCGGGTTTCGGGCGTCGATCTCGCGGTCGATGATCCGGTTCGCCGCCATCGCGAACGTGCGCAGGCCGACCATGCAGACGGTCACCAGGAGCAGCCGCCCCCAGTGGATGTTCTCGTCCAGCCGGAACATCGCGGTCAGCGCGGCGATGTACGCGAACGGCAGCGCGAAGACGGAGTGCTCGATCATGACGAGCCGCAGGAATGCTTTGGTGCGCCCCGGCTGCGGGATCGCGGCTGATGCTGAACTCACGAGAGTCCGTACTCCTTCCAGCGACGGTCGACCTTCGCCGCCGTCTCCGGGTCGGACTCGACCATGTTCGGCCAGCCGCCGTCCCGGGTGTAGCCCTCCTCGGGCAGCTTCTTCGTGGCGTCGATCCCCGCCTTGCCGCCCCAGAACTGCTGGTACGAGGCGTGGTCGAGGTGGTCGACCGGGCCTTCGACGACGGTGAGGTCGCGGGCGTAGTCGGTGTTGCCGAGCGCCCGCCAGGACACCTCGTGCAGATCGTGGACGTCGCAGTCCTTGTCCACGACGACGATCAGCTTCGTCAGGGACATCATGTGCGCGCCCCAGATGGCGTGCATGACCTTCTGCGCGTGCTTCGGGTACTTCTTGTCGATCGAGACGATCGCGCAGTTGTGGAAGCCGCCCGACTCCGGCAGGTGGTAGTCGACGATGTCCGGGACGATCACCTTGAGGAGGGGGAGGAAGAACCTCTCCGTCGCGCGGCCGAGCGGGCCGTCCTCCGTCGGCGGGCGGCCGACGACGATGGACTGGAGCAGCGGCCGCTTCCGCATGGTCACGCAGTCGATCTTCAGCGCGGGGAACGGCTCCTGCGGCGTGTAGAAGCCGGTGTGGTCGCCGAAGGGGCCCTCCGGGAGCATCTCGCCCGGCTCCAGCCAGCCCTCGATGACGACCTCGGCGTGCGCGGGCACCTGGAGCGGGACCGTCTTGCAGTCGACCATCTCCACGCGCTTGCCCTGGATGAACCCGGCCAGCATGTACTCGTCCATGTCGCCGGGGAGCGGCGCCGTCGACGCGTACGTCACGGCAGGCGGGCAGCCGAAGGCGATCGCGACCGGCAGCTTCTCGCCCCTGCGGGCGGCCACCTGGTAGTGGTTGCGGCTGTCCTTGTGGATCTGCCAGTGCATGCCGATGGTGCGCTTGTCGTGGCGCTGGAGGCGGTACAGGCCGAGGTTGCGCACCCCGGTGTCCGGGTCCTTGGTGTGGGTCAGGCCCAGGTTGAAGAAGGAGCCGCCGTCCTCGGGCCAGGTGAAGAGCGCGGGCAGCTGCTCCAGGTCGACGTCGTCGCCGGTGAGCACGACCTCCTGGACGGGGGCCTCTTTCACCTTCTTCGGCGGTACGTGCGTCATCGCGCCGAGCTTCCCGAACGCCTCGCGCACCCCGACGAAGCCGTGCGGCAGCTCCGGCTTGAGCAGGCCGCCGATCTTCTCGCTGATCTCGCCGTACGACTTCAGGCCCAGCGCCTTCAGGAGGCGGCGGTCCGTCCCGTACACGTTCATCGCCAGGGGCATCGCGGAGCCCTTGACGTTCTCGAAGAGGAGCGCCGGGCCGCCGGCCTTCTGGACGCGGTCGACGATCTCGCCGACCTCCAGATACGGGTCGACCTCGGCCTTGATGCGCTTGAGATCGCCCTCGCGGTCCAGTGCCCGGAGCAGGGAGCGAAGATCGTCGTAAGCCATGCGTTCCAGTATCCGGCACCGGTTACCCTGGCCCCGTCACCGGGGGCCTGCACGCCTCCCGCCGTCACTGCTTGGGGGACCCCGCCACCATGCTCAGGTATCTGCCGTTCCTGCTGGTCCTGGCGGTGTGGATCTACGCCTTCATCGATGTCCTGAACACTCCGGAGAAGGAGGTCAGGCATCTGCCCAAGGTGGTGTGGGTCATCATCGTGCTGCTCTTCGGGGAGGTGCTGCTCGGCCCGATCGCCTGGTTCGTCACGGGCAAGAAGCGGCACGCGCCCGGCGCCGGAGGCGGCAGGACCCGCTGGGTCGCGCCCGACGACAACCCGGAGTTCCTGAAGTCCCTCAAGGAAGAGGACCCGGACGACAAGAAGCGCGACAAGGGCACCGAGGGCTGAGGACCCGTATCCGTGGAACTGCGGCTCCTCGTGACCTTCGAGAAGGTCGCCACCGTCCTCAGCTTCACCCGCGCCGCCACCGAGCTGAAGTACGCGCAGTCCAGCGTCACCAGCCAGGTCCGCGCCCTGGAGACCTCCCTCGGCACCGAGCTCTTCGACCGGCTCGGCAGCCGCATCCGCCTGACCGAGGCGGGTGAGCGACTCCTCCCCTACGCCCGGCAGATCATCGACCTCGCCGACGAGGCGCGGGCCGCCGTCGTCGACGCCGAGGAGCCGTCCGGCACCATCGCGGTCGGCACGATGGAGTCGCTGACGTCCTACCGCCTCCCGCCGCTCCTCGAACTCTTCCACCACCGCTACCCGAAGGTGCGGCTCTCGCTGCGGCCCACGCTGGGCGACGAGACCCGGCGGGCGCTGCGGCAGGGGACGTACGACGTGGGCTTCCTGATGGAGCCGGAGACCGAGCACCAGGGCCTGGAGACGGAGGTCCTCGCCGAGGAGCCGCTGGTCCTGGTCTGCGCCCCCGCCCATCCGCTGGCCGCGCGCGGGACGGACGGGCTCGTCACGGACGACCTGGCGTCGGCGCAGCTCGTCGGCACCGAGCCCGGCTGCCCGTACCGGGACCTCTTCGAGGCGGAACTGCGCGAACGGACCGGCACGCCGCCCCCGTTCATGGAGTTCGGCACCATCGAGGCGACCAAGCAGGGCGTGGCGGGCGGCCTCGGGGTGGCGCTGCTGCCGGCCGTGGCGGTGGCGCGGGAGCTGGCGGACGGCACGCTCGTCCGGCTGCCGTGGGAGCCGCCGTTCACGCTGTGGACGCAGCTCGCGTGGCGGTCGGGGAAGCGTCTGCCGCCGCAGGTGCGGCTGTTCGTGGAGCAGGCCGTGCGGCTCGTGCGGGAGCAGGTCCGGTCCCCCGGCCCAGGGTGACCTTGAGACTCGCCAGGACGATCAGCGGGACGCCGAGGCCCTGGACGGGCCCGATGTGGTGGCCGTAGACCGCCCAGTCGGCGACCATCGCGACCGCCGGGTAGGTGAAGGCGAGCACGGCGATCTTGGCGGTGGGCAGCTTGGCGTACGCCGCGTACATCAGGACGTACATCAGACCGGTGTGGATCACACCGAGCCCGGCGAGCCAGGCCCATCCGGCGCCCGTGCCGCTCATCGCGCCGACGTCGGCGAAGGGCAGCAACAGCGGGATTCCGACGACGACTTGGACCAGGGCGATCAGGTGCGGGCGGACGCCGGTTATGCGCTTTGTGGCGAGGGTGGACAGGGCGTAGAGGACGGCGGCGAGGAGCGCGAGCCCGATGCCGGCGAGCGATCCCGCGTCGCCCGGGCGCACCCCGGACACCAGCACCAGCCCGGCGAACGCGGCGACGAGCCAGCCCAGTTGGGAGCGGCTCAGGCGCTCGCGCAGGACGACGGCGCTGAGCAGCACCAGGAAGAACGGCTGCGTGTGGTAGACGACGGTGGCCAGGGAGATCGAGGTGGCCTCGTACGCCTTGAAGAGGAACACCCAGTTGAAGACGATGAACACGCCGCCGAGCGCGGCGAGTCCGAGCTTCCTGAGGGTGAGCCCGTGGTCGCGGAAGTAGCCGCGGGCCAAGGCGTACGCGCCGAGGGCGAGGGCGCCGAACAGGACGCGGAAGAAGACGACGTCGAACGCCGCCGCGCCGGACTCGACGACGAAGATCCCGAGGGTGCCGGAGAGCACCATCGCGGCGGTGAGCTGGGCGGTGCCCGTGCGCTCCGAAGACTTGGTGGTGGTCATGCCGCCGAAGCTACGAGCGGGCGTACGCCCTGGTCCACGCGCCAGTGGGGCGTCCTCCCGATGGCTCCATCGGTGCTGTCGATGAGGCCTGACCGGGGGCCCGGAGGGGCACGATGGGAGGCATGAGCAGCGCATCCCGCATTCCGACGGTCGACCTGCGGCCGTGGCTTTCCGGCGACCCCGACGCCCGCGCGCGGACCGCCCGCACCGTCGACGAGGCCCTGCGGACCGCCGGGTTCCTCCTGGTGACGGGGCACGGCGTCGACCCGGCGCTGCGCACGGCGATCCGGTCGTCGGCCCGCGGCTTCTTCCACCTGCCCGCCGAGGCGAAGCGGCCGTACGCGGTGCGGGTCGGCGGGCGCGGCTGGCTCGGCCCCGGCGCCGAGGCGAACAGCTACGCGGAGGGCACGCCCGCTCCCCCGGACCTGAAGGAGTCCCTGTCCTTCGCGGCGGACGACCCGACGGGCGACCCGGCCGTGGACACCGAGTGGTTCACCCCCAACACCTGGCCGGAAGAAACCCCCGAACTACGGGCGCTCGTCCAGACGTACCTCCACGAGATGCGCGCCCTCTCCGACCGCCTGCTCGAACTGCTCGCCGTGGCACTCGGCGAGGCCGACGACTTCTTCACCCGCCACACCACCCACCCCACCTGGGGCTTCAACATCAACTGGTACCCGGGCCGGGAGCGCGTCGGCGACCCCGAGCCCGGCCAGTTCCGCATCGGCCCGCACACGGACTTCGGCACGGTCACGGTCCTCGACCGGCAGGCGGGCCGGGGCGGCCTCCAGGTCTTCACGGACGAGGGCGGCTGGGAGGACGCCCCCTTCGACCCGGCCGCCTTCACCGTCAACATCGGCGACCTGATGGCCCGCTGGACCGGAAACCGCTGGCAGTCCGGCCGCCACCGCGTCCTCCCCCCACCCGCCGACCACCCCACCGAGGAGCTGATGTCCCTCGTCTACTTCTACGAGTGCGACCCGGGCACGGACGTTAAGGGCATCGACTCCCACGTGTACCTGAGGGGCCAACTGGACGCGATCACGGTGGAGTAGCCGGGCCGCGACACGCCTTCCGCGGCCCGGACACGCGCCTACGGACGCCGTCCCGCCTCGTCGACGACGACGCGCTGCAGGACGGCGGTGTGGGCGGTCACCGTGCCCTTCTTGAAGCCCGTCGGCAGGTCCTCGACCGCCACCTGCCGCTCACCGAGGAACTGCTTGGTCTTCTTGTCGAAGATCAGCTCCTGGCGTTCGCCGTCGTTCTCGCGGGTGATGGCCACACCGTGCCGCCCCGCCGCGTCCACCACGTCCCCGCGCACCTCGACGCCGGGGATCGTCGACGCGGCGAGGTAGAGCGCGGCCGCCTGCTTCGGCGGCATCAGACCGCCGCACAGGTCGCCGACCTGGACGAACGCGTTCTGGTCCTTGCTCTCGCCGCCCGAGGCCACCCGGTACAGCCAGTCCCGCATGTTCACCGGGTCGGTCGGCAGCTTCTGCAGGCTGCGGTAGTGGGAATCGCCCTCCACGAGCGGCAGGTCCGGCGGCATCCGCTCGTGGTCGAAGCCGTCGACACGGTCGTTGATCACCTCCGTGTGCTTGCCGTCCACCGAACTCCAGTACTCCCGGACGTGCAGGGGCTGGAGGCGCGACGTCTCGTCGCTGCCCGTCTCCATGTACCTCTCTTTGGTCTTGATGTACACGAACTGGTCGTCACGCAGGCCCTTCGGGGCGGGCTGTGCCTTCGCCGCCGCGGCGATCTCCTCCAGCATCCGCACGGTCTCCTCCGACGGCGGCCCCGCCTGCGCCGCCCGGTCGCCGAACGGTGAGGCGACCAGGACGCCCGCCGTGACGGCCGCGGCCACCGCTCCCGCCACGAGCGCGGGCCGGAACCAGACCTTCCGTCGCGCGGGCGCCGTCTTCTCGTTCTGCCGGATCTCGGTCAACAGGTGCTCCTTGAGCAGGTGATGACGGCCCGGCGGAAGGTCGCGCTCGGGAAGCTCGTTCATCGTTCTCCCTCCCTGATGGGCCTGACCGCGGACGTGCGGCCACCTCTTACCTGTCCGTGCCCCTTGCGGGGTTCCACGGCTTTCGCGAGTTTTGTACGGGCCCGGGAGAGCCGGGAGCGCACGGTGCCGACCGGAATGCCGAGGGCCCGCGCGGCGGCGGTGTATTCGAGCCCCGACCAGACGCAGAGCGCGAGCACCTCACGCTCGGCGCGGCGCAGCTTCGCCAGCGCCGTACGGACCACGGCGAGCTGTTCCTCGTCGTCGATGCGCCCGGCGAGCTCGTCCGCGAAGTCGGGGACCGGCTCGTCCCGCGGCAGCCGGGCGACGGCGGCCGCGTGCCTGCGGGCCGCCCGGCGCACGTTGCGGGTGACGTTGGTGGCGACGCCCAGCAGCCAGGGCCGCAGCGACCCGCCGTCGGCGTCGACCCGGCCGCGCAGCCGCCACGCGTCGAGGAAGGTCAGGGACACGATGTCCTCGGCCGATGACCAGTCGCCCGTCAGCCGGTAGGCGTGGTTGTAGACGGAGCGCGCGTACGCGTCGAAGAGCTCGCCGAAGGCATCGGCGTCGCCGTCCCTGATGCGGACGCGCAGCGCTCTGTGACGTGCCTGAGGTTCCCCCTGATTCGTCTCCACGCCCTTTGACTGTCCGTACGGCAAAGGCCGGTTCCCGTGACCTGGGTCACGGGAACCGGCCTCACGAGGCGGCGCTGCGGCGGGTCAGACGCCGGCGTACGAGTGCTTGCCGGTGACGAAGATGTTCACTCCGTAGTAGTTGAACAGCCAGCAGCCGAAGGCGATCAGGGCCAGGTAGGCGGCCTTGCGGCCCTTCCATCCCGCGGTGGCGCGGGCGTGGAGGTAGCCGGCGTAGGCGACCCAGGTGATGAAGGACCAGACCTCCTTGGGGTCCCAGCCCCAGTAGCGGCCCCAGGCGTCGCCCGCCCAGATCGCGCCCGCGATGATCGTGAACGTCCACAGCGGGAAGATCGCGGCGTTCAGGCGGTACGAGAACTTGTCGAGGGAGGCCGCCGAGGGGAGGCGCTCCAGGACGGAGGTGGCGAACTTGCCGGGCTGGCCGCCGCCCGCCAGCTTCGTCTCGTAGCTGTCGCGGAAGAGGTAGAGCATCGTCGCGACGAACCCGACGTAGAAGACCGCGCCGCAGAAGATCGCGGTGGAGACGTGGATCCACAGCCAGTACGAGTGGAGGGCCGGGACCAGCTGGTCGCTGTCGGTGTACAGGACGGTGACGGCGAGGCCGAGGTCGAGCAGGACCGTCGTGACCAGCGGGAGGCCGAGCCAGGCGATGGGCTTCTTCAGCGCGAGCAGCACCAGGTACACGCCGACGGCGACGGTGGAGAAGGTGATGCTGAACTCGTACATGTTGCCCCACGGCGCGCGCTGCACCGACAGGGCGCGGGTGAGGACGCCGCCGAACTCCAGGAGGAAGGCGAGCACCGTGAGGGAGACCGCGATGCGGCCGTAGAGGTCGCCCTTCTCGTCCCCGGCGGAGGCGCCGGGACCGTCCGGCACGTCACGCGTACCGGCCACGGACCGGGTGACGACCTTCGGCCGCTCCAGGGTGGCGGTGCCGCCCTTGGCCTGGACGGTGACCGCGGGCGCCGCGGCCGCGGCGGTCTTGCTCGGGGTGAGCGCCGCGGCGGTGCGGGCGACCTTGCTGCGGCTGCCGAAGAGCCACTCCGCCATGTGCGCGAAGAAGGCCAGGAGGTAGACGGCCATCGCGGAGTAGATCAGCACGTTGCTGATGTGTGCGAGGTTTTCGTTGGGCTCGGCGGCCAGGGTGGTGGCGAGATTCACTTCTCGGCCCCTTCGGCAGGTACGACATCGGCGTTGGGCTCGGGCGCCGTCGGCGCCTGGTCGTGCAGGTGGGCGGCGAGCTGGGAGAGCTCCTCGGGGACCTTCGCGGACTCGCTGCGGCCGAGGCCCGCCATCTCCACGACGGTGACGCCGTCGGCGCCCCGGACCGCCCGCACCCACACGCGGCGGCGCTGGATGAACAGCGAACCCGCGAGACCGGCGACGGCGGCGATCGCGCCGCCGAGCGCCCATCCGGTGCCGGGCTGCTGCGAGATCTGGAAGGTCGCCCACTCCTTGAGGTTCTTCTCGAAGGTGATCGACCCGGCGCCGTCCGGGAGCTTCATGGTCTCACCGGGGCGCAGCCGCTGCTTGAACAGCTGGCCGTCGGCGTCCTTGAACTTCTTCATCTTGCGGGTGTCCAGCTGGTACACGTTCTGCGGGACACCGGCGTCGACGCCCAGGCTGCCGTGGTACGCGGACAGCGCGAGCACCGGGTACTCGGCGGCCGGGAACTGCGAGAACATCTGGCCCTTGCCGACGCCCGCGAAGGTCGGCACGAAGAAGGCGTTGAACCCGAGCTGGTCCGGCTTGCCGTTCTTGTCGCGGTAGTTGTCCATGACCTTGATGGCGCCGGTCGCGGTGCCGTTCTGGTCGATGGGCAGCAGCGGCACGGACGCCCGGTAGACGACCTTGCCCTTGCCGTCGCGGACGGTGACCGCGGGGGCGAAGCCGTGGCCGATGAGGTAGACCTTCGAGCCGTCGACCTCCAACGGCTTGTTGACCTCGATGGACTTCTTCTTCTCGGGGCCGTCGGCGCCCTCGGTGTAGGTGACGTCCGCACGGTAGGTGCGGGCCGTGCCGCGGTTGGGGCCCGACTTCTCGTACGTACCGACGAACCTGTCGAGCTTGAAGCTGAACGGTTCGAGGTTCGCGGAGTCGAAGAGGCTGCCGGACTTGAAGTCGTCGTACTGGCTGAGGGTGTTGGCGAAGCCGTCGCCCTCCATGATCAGCTTGCCGCCCTCGGACTTGAAGAGCTGCCCGGCGGCGAACGCGATCAGCATCACGATCAGCGCGATGTGGAACATCAGGTTGCCGGCCTCGCGCAGATAGCCCTTCTCCGCGGCGACCGAGGCGCCCGCGCCGGAGCCCGCGGTGTGCGCGCGGAAGCGGCGCTGCCTGAGCATCGTCAGCGCGGCCTCGTGCACCTGCTCGGGGTCGGCCTCGGTGCGCCACGTCGTGTACGCGGGCAGCCGCGTCAGCTTCTTCGGCGCGCCCGGCGGGCGGCCGCGGAGCTGGCCGACGAACTGCCAGGTGCGGGGCACGATGCAGCCGATGAGGGAGACGAAGAGCAGGATGTAGATCGCGGAGAACCACACCGAGCTGTAGACGTCGAAGAGCTGCAGCTTGTCGTAGATCGGGGCGAGCGTGGTGTGCCGCTCCGTGAAGTCCTGGACCTTGAGCTCGTCGACGTTGTTCTGCGGGATCAGCGAACCCGGGATCGCGCCGAGGGAGAGCAGCAGGAGCAGGATGAGCGCGACCCGCATCGACGTCAGCTGCCGCCAGAACCAGCGCAGCCAGCCGATGACACCGAGCTTGGGGAGGTTGGGCGCCGACTCGTCCCGCTCCCTGTCCCGCGGGGCGGTGGACATGCTGGCGCCCGCGGCACCGAATTCACCCTGCTCGTCAGGGGTTCCGGTCTTGCCCTCGGGCGCTTCCGTCTTGCTCATGGATCAGATCCCCACCGAGTAGCTGCTGGTCCAGACCTGCATGTCCTGCACGATGCTGTCCCACACACCGGTGACGAGGAGCAGGCCGGTCGCGATCATCATGATGCCGCCGACGCGCATCACCCACGCGTAGTGCCGCTTCACCCAGCCGAAGGCGCCGAGCGCCTTGCGGAAGGCGACGGCCGCGAGGATGAACGGAATGCCGAGCCCTAGCGAGTACGCGACACCGAGGATCGCGCCGCGCTGCGGATTGGCGCCGTCGAGGGAGAGGGCCATGACCGAGGCGAGGGTCGGGCCGATGCACGGCGTCCAGCCGACGGCGAAGAGGGCGCCCACCACCGGCGCGCCGGCCAGCCCGACGGCGGGCCGCTTGTGGAAGCGGAACTCGCGCTGGGTCAGCCACGGCATGAGCCCCATGAAGAAGAGCCCGAGGACGATCATCACCACGCCGAGCGTCGTGTTGATGGCGCTCTGGTGCTCCTTGAGCGTGCGCCCGAAGGCACCGAAGAAGACGGTGGCGGAGACGAAGACGACGGTGAACCCGGCCACGAAGAGGCCGGCCCCCGCGGCCATCCGGCCGCGCCGCGCCTCGCCGAGGTCCTGGCCGCCGACCCCGGTGACGTACGACAGATAGCCGGGCACCAGCGGCAGGACGCACGGCGAGAAGAAGGAGACGAGGCCGCCGAGCACAGCGACCGGGATCGCGAGGAGCAGGGCCCCGCTCATGACGGTCTCGTTCGGACCGACGACGGCCGCGAGCGTGGACATCACTTCTCCGCGAGGACGGGGTCGATCATCTTCCGCAGCTTCTCCTCGCTCAGCGGCTGCTGAGCGCGGGCCGCGATCTTCCCGTCCCGGTCGACGACGAGCGTGGAGGGAATGGCGTTCGGGTTGAGCGAACCCTGGGGGAAGCGCAGCATCAGCTTCCCCATCGGGTCGTACAGGCTCGGGTAGGGAACCTTGTGCTGCTTCTCGAACGAGATCGCCGGGCTGCGCTCGGGGTCACGCGTGTTGATCCCGACGAACTCGACGCCCTTGGACTTGGTCTCCTTGGCGAGCTTCACGAAGTTCGGCGCCTCGGCCCGGCACGGTGCGCACCAGGAGCCCCAGACGTTTATGACGACGATCTTGCCCTTGTAGGCCTTGGTGATGTCGAGCTTCTTGCCGTCGAGGGTCTCTCCGTCGAGCGACGGGTTCGGCTTGCGGTCGCCCTTCTTGACGGTGGCGATGCCATCGGACCCGGCGACGAAGTTGGTGTTTCCGGAACCGCCCGACACGCCGCCTGAGCTGCAAGCGGTCAGAGCCAGCGCCGCGACCGCGGCGCCTGCGGTGAGCAGGGCGGCACGGCTGCGACGGTGACTGCTGCTATCGACGCGGTGTGGGGCACGGCAGGCAACACTCATGTGAAAAGTTTCGCATGTCCATTTCGGGGATCTTCCGCACCCCCTCCACCGAACGAATCGCCCACTTCAGGCGCCCGAAAGACGCCTAGCGGAAGCTCTTCCAGCCCCCGGCGGGCTGCTGGCCGACCTCCAGGCCCTGGAGCTTCGCGAGCACCTTCGGGTCCTGCACGTCGAGCCAGTCGACGAACTGGCGGAACGACACGAGCCGCACGTCCTTCTTGCCCGCGATGTGCTTCAGCGCCTCCTCCACGGCATCCATGTAGATGCCGCCGTTCCACTCCTCGAAGTGGTTGCCGATGAAGAACGGCGCGCGGTTGGTCTCATAGGCGCGCTTGAAGCCGGCTATGTAGGACTCCGTGGCCTGCTTGCGCCAGCCCGGGTAGTTGTGCGCGGGCGCCTTCGTCGAGTTCTTCGACTGGTTGGCGAGGATGTTGTAGTCCATCGACAGGACCTCGAAGGAGTGCCCGGGGAAAGGCATGGCCTGCAGGGGCAGGTCCCAGACGCCCATCTTCTTCTGGGGCCACTTCTGGCGGCCGCCGGGCGAGGACGCGTCATAGCGCCAGCCGAGCTTCTTCGCCGTCGGGAGCAGATTGTCCTGACCGAGCAGACAGGGCGTGCGGCCGCCGACGAGTTCCTTCTCGTAGTCGAAGGGCAGCGACGGCAGATCGGTCCAGCCGGTGTTCGTACGCCACTTCTTCACAAAGGACTTGGCCTGGTCGATCTCGTCCTGCCATTGCGCGGACGTCCAGTTGGCGACGGTACCCGTACCCGTGCAGAAGTGCCCATTGAAGTGCGTGCCGATTTCATGGCCCTCGAGCCAGGCCTGCCGGACGTACTTCAGGGTGTCCTTGATGTGACCGTCGGTGAGATAACCGATGTCGGAGGCGCCGACCGCGTTGTTCGGCGGCCGGTACATGCGCTTCTTCGATTCCGGAAGCAGATAAAGCCCGGAGAGGAAGAACGTCATGTGCGCGTCGTGGTCCTCGGCGAGCTTCAGAAAGCGCGGGAACAGACCGTTCCCCACTTCGCCCGCGCCGTCCCAGGAGAAGATCACGAACTGCGGGGGCGTCTCGCCCGGCTCCAGCGGGACGGGCTTGCCCGGCTGACGTGGCTGCTTGCCGGTGTAGGCGGTCGACCCGTCACCGATCGGCTTGGCCGGGCGCTTCTCGGCACCGGCGCCTTCCCCGGCCTTTCCCGCGGACTTCGACGAATCGCCGCCGCCCCCGGAGCCGCACGCCGCGAGCCCGAAAGCGGCGGCCGTGCCCGCTCCGAGACCGAGCATTCCCCTGCGGCTGATGTCGCGCATTCCTACCCCATTCGTCGCGCCCTTGGATCCGTTCCTGCCGTATCTGCCATGCAAGAGGGACGACCCGTTAGAGGGCGCGACGAACAGTGGGGTTCCGGACAAGCCGCATTTATTTACGGTTATTTGCCGGACGGGACATACAGTTGCCGAGCGATTACACGCGGTTGCTCACAGGCCGGTTTATCAGGCCCCGAATGCCTTGCTGTTGCCCTTATTACTGCCCTTCACGGGCTTGGCACCGGCACGCAGATGTGCGGGCACGAGATCCCGGGCCGGCTCGCTGTAACCCACCGAGACGATTCGGTCGCCGCGGTACGTGAACGTCGTCAGCGAGGCGAGCGTGCACTGCCGCTTGCGCGGGTCGTGCCACAGCCGCCGCTTCTCCACGAAGCTGCGCACGATCCAGATCGGCAGCTGGTGGCTGACGCACACCGCCTCGTGCCCGCGGGCCGCGTCCTTCGCCGCGTCCAGGGCGCCCATCATCCGCACGACCTGCTCGACGTACGGCTCGCCCCAGGACGGCTTGAAGGGGTTGACGAGGTGCTTCCAGTTCTCCGGGTTCTTCAGCGCGCCGTCGCCCACCCCGAAGGTCTTGCCCTCGAAGACGTTGGCCGCCTCGATGAGACGGGCGTCGGTGGCCAGGTCGAGGCCGTGCGCCTTGGCGATCGGCGTCGCCGTCTCCTGGGCGCGGTCCAGCGGCGACGCGACGACATGCGTCACGTCACGGTGGGAGAGGTGCTCCGCGACGCGGTCGGCCATCTGCCGGCCGAGCTCGGACAGGTGGTAGTCGGGCAGCCGCCCGTACAGGATCCCGTCCGGGTTGTGGACCTCACCGTGGCGCATCACGTGGACGACGGTCAGCTCGTCGCCCGCCGGGGTGCCGGTCATGCGGTGGCCTCCGTCGCTTCCGCGGCCGCGCGCGCGGCACCCGGCAGGGCGGCGGCGATCCGCTCGACCGCCCGCTCGTCGTGGGCGGTCGACACGAACCACGACTCGAAGGCCGACGGAGGCAGATAGACGCCCTGCGACAGCATCGAGTGGAAGAACGCGGTGAAGCGGAAGGACTCCTGCGCCTTCGCGTCCTCGTAGTTCCGCACCTCGCGGTCGGTGAAGAAGACGGAGAACATGTTCGACGCGTTCTGCACGCGGTGCGCGACGCCCTCCTTGGCGAGCGCCTCGGTCACCAGGCCGCGCAGCTGCTCGGAGACGGCGTCGACCTTGGCGTACGCCGCGTCGTCGAGGAGCCGCAGCTGCGCGAGGCCCGCGGCCGTCGCGACCGGGTTCCCGGACAGCGTGCCCGCCTGGTAGACGGGGCCCGCCGGGGCGAGGTGCGCCATGACGTCGGCGCGGCCGCCGAAGGCCGCCGCGGGGAAGCCGCCGCCCATGACCTTGCCGAAGGTCATCAGGTCGGGCTTGACCCCGTCCACGCCGAACCAGCCGGCCTTCGACGTACGGAAGCCGGTCATCACCTCGTCCGAGATGTACAGCGCGCCGTTCTTGGCGCAGGCGGCCTTGAGGCCCTCGTTGAAGCCGGGGCGCGGGGGCACCACGCCCATGTTGCCGGGCGACGCCTCGGTGATGACGCACGCGATCTCACCGGGGTGCTTGTGGAACGCCTCCTGCACCGCTTCGAGGTCGTTGTACGGCACGACGATGGTGTCGCCCGCCTGGGCGCCGGTGACGCCCGGCGTGTCGGGGAGACCGAGGGTCGCCACGCCCGAACCCGCCGAGGCGAGCAGCGCGTCGACGTGTCCGTGGTAGCACCCGGCGAACTTGATGACCTTGGCGCGGCCGGTGAAGCCGCGGGCCAGCCGGATGGCGGACATGGTCGCCTCGGTGCCGCTGGAGACGAGCCGCACCTGCTCGACGGGCTCGATGCGGGCCACGATCTCCTCGGCGAGCGCGACCTCGCCCTCGCCGGGCGTGCCGAAGGAGGTGCCGTGCGACACGGCCTCCTGCACGGCGGCGATCACCTCGGGGTGGGAGTGACCGAGGATCATCGGACCCCACGAACACACGAGGTCGACGTACTCGCGGCCGTCGGCGTCAGTCAGGTACGGACCGGTACCGGACACCATGAAACGGGGCGTACCACCCACAGCGCGGAACGCGCGCACGGGAGAGTTCACACCGCCGGGCGTCACGGCCGCCGCACGGTCGAAAAGAGTCTGCGAAACTGGGGCGCTATACGGGAAGCTCACACGAGCCATGGTGTCAGAGCGTCCGGACATCCTGCGGACAGGTGTTTCACTCCACGTTTTAGAGGGTGACCGCGGGGGAGGTCACTGACACGATGATCGGGTTGCGTGGCGGGGGCCGCGAGGCCTAGAAAAGACAGGGCCGTGCCGCCCTGGCAAAGCAGTCGGGTGGAGATATGCATCGCGGTGGCGGACTGGGCGAGGGGACCGACGGCCTGGGCCCCCGGCGTGCCCGGCGGGGCAAGCACCGGCGCGAGGCGGAAGCGGAACCGGCGCAGGCGTCCGACCAGACGCTCGGCGCTTCCGGCGAGTCCCGGCGGGACCGGGTGACCAGCAGGAGTGGCGGGGTGGGGGTGACGTACAAGTACTTCGGAGCCCCGGACGGCGCCACCGCCGCCCGCGTGCCGATCTCGATGCGGCCCGAGGAGCTCGGCGGCGACGAGCTCGGCATGGGCGGCATGTTCACGAAGATCAAGCCGGAGACGATGGCCGCGATGGTCCTGACCGGCATCGAGGGCATACCCCTGCACAAGGTCCCCCCGCTCGAACTGGTCGTCCTCCACCCGGACTACGCCGTGGTGAAGCTCCCCATGACCGTCGTCGACCCGCTGCGCGGCGTCGGCGAGGAGTCGGTGGGCGCCGCGGCGTTCATCTGGTCCACCGTCCCGGACCGCGGCGGCCCGCGCGACGCCTTCAACGTGTACCAACTCCTCCACGAGTGGCAGGACTTCAGCCACCGCCTGCACGACGCGGGCCATCAGGCGTACTGCCTGGTCTGGCCCTGACGCTTGTTCACTCCACTCTGAGCGCGGCGAGTTGCTGCTCGAAGGGGACGACCTCGAAGCCGCCGTTCGGGTCCACCGACGTGATCGCACCGGTCAGCGAGCGGGGCGCGATCGCCGCGGCCGTGTCCGTGTCGGGCACCGCGCCACCGGCCACCGGCGCCTCCTCGCCGCCGGGCGCCATGAAGCGCGCCAGCTCCGTGCCCGCGCGGGTGATCCGCGCCGCGAGGCCCTCCTCGCCCCAGTCCTCCGACGCCGCGTACACGGCGGTCGGCAGGACCAGTGCCCGCAGGTAGCTGAAGAGCGGCCGCAGGGCGTGCTCGGTGACCAGCGAGTGCCGCGCGGTGCCGCCGGTCGCGCCGATCAGCACCGGCTTCCCGGTCAGCGCGTCCTTGTCGAGCACGTCGAAGAACGACTTGAACAGTCCGCTGTACGACCCGGAGAACACCGGCGTGACGGCGATCAGCCCCTGCGCGCCGGCCACCGCGTCGAGCGCGGCGGCAAGACGGGCGGGCGGGAACCCGGTGACGAGATGCCGGGCGATCTCCGTCGCCAGGTCCCGCAGCTCGATCACCTCGACCTCCACCTCGGCGCCGGCGTGGCGTGTCGTGGCGGCCGCCAGCCGGTCGGCGAGCAGCCGGGTGGACGAGGGCTGGCTCAGCCCCGCGGAGACGACGACGAGCTTCATGCGGTGACCTCCTTCTGGACCTGCTGGGCCTGCTGGGCCTGCTGGGCCTGCTGGGCCTGCTGGGCCTGCTGGTTCTTGCGGGCGGCGTGGGTCGGCGCGTCCGGGACGCCGGCCGGGCGGTTCTTCGCGAACTCCTCGCGCAGCACCGGCACGACCTCCTCGCCGAGGATGTCGAGCTGCTCCAGGACGGTCTTCAGCGGCAGCCCCGCGTGGTCCATCAGGAACAGCTGTCGCTGGTAGTCGCCCACGGTGTCGCGGAAGGCCAGCGTCCGCTCGATCACCTGCTGCGGGGAGCCCACGGTGAGCGGGGTCTGCTCGGTGAACTCCTCCAGGGACGGCCCGTGGCCGTAGACCGGCGCGTTGTCGAAGTAGGGCCGGAACTCCCGCACCGCGTCCTGGGAGTTCTTGCGCATGAACACCTGCCCGCCGAGCCCGACGATCGCCTGCTCCGGCGTGCCGTGCCCGTAGTGCGCGTACCGCGACCGGTACAGCTCGACCATCTTCGCGGTGTGTTCGGCGGGCCAGAAGATGTTGTTGTGGAAGAAGCCGTCGCCGTAGTACGCGGCCTGCTCGGCGATCTCCGGGGACCTGATCGAGCCGTGCCAGACGAAGGGCGCGACACCGTCGAGGGGCCGGGGCGTCGCGGTGAACGACTGCAGCGGCGTACGGAACTTGCCCTCCCAGGTCACCACGTCCTCGTCCCAGAGCCGGCGCAGGAGCGCGTAGTTCTCGATGGCGAGGTTGATGCCCTGGCGGATGTCCTTGCCGAACCACGGATAGACCGGGCCGGTGTTGCCGCGCCCCATCATCACGTCGACGCGCCCGTCCGCGAGGTGCTGGAGCATCGCGAAGTCCTCGGCGATCTTCACCGGGTCGTTGGTGGTGATGAGGGTGGTCGAGGTGGAGAGGACGAGCCGCTCGGTGCGGGCGGCGATGTAGCCGAGCATCGTGGTCGGGGACGACGGCACGAAGGGCGGGTTGTGGTGCTCGCCGGTCGCGAAGACGTCGAGGCCGACCTCCTCGGCCTTGAGGGCGATGGCGACCATGGCCTTGATCCGCTCGGCCTCGGTCGGCGTGCGGCCGGTGGTCGGGTCGGTGGTCACGTCGCCGACGCTGAAGATCCCGAACTGCATGGCTGGCTCACTCTCCGCGGGTCCGCGTTTTGTTTACGGTTCAACTATACCCGCAGAACGAGGGCCCGGGCCGACCTATTCCCGGCACGGATCCTCGGTCGGCGGGCGCCCCTTCACCGGCCCGCACTTGTCAGACCCCACACCTACGGTGAGGCAATGGACCAAGCGCACCGATCGCACCGATCACAGCCCGCGTCACCGGGCCGGCCACCGGCAATCCATCTCGAACCCTGGACCGACGAGGGTGGCCTCGCGCTGCTCCTGCGGCTCAACACCCCGGAGATGACGGAACATCTGGGCGGCCCGGAGACCCAGGAGAAGGTGGTCGACCGCCACCGCCGCTATCTCCGGCTCGACGACAAGGGCCGGATGTTCCGCATCACGGCCGACGGGCGGACGGCGGGCTCGATCGGGTTCTGGGAGACGACCTGGCAGGGCGAGCCGGTCTGGGAGACCGGCTGGGGCGTCCTGCCCGAGTTCCAGGGCCTGGGGATCGCCGCGGGCGCGGCGCGCCTGGTGATCGAGGAGGCGAGGGCGGCGGGCCGCCACGCCCACCTGCACGCGTTCCCCGCGACGGACCACGGCGCGTCGAACGCGGTGTGCCGCAAGGCGGGCTTCACGCTGCGCGGCGAGTCGACGGTGGAGTACCCGAAGGGCAACTGGCACGCGTGCAACGACTGGCGGGTCGTACTGCGGTGAGGTGAGGCGGCCCGGGAGGGGGACACGGACGGGGCAGGGCGCCCCACCCGCCCGAATCGCCTTGACAGCGCGGGGGCGCCACCCTCACATTTATCTGCGTCACGCAGCTTATGCGTAACGATACTTAGGCTTTACGAAACTTATGCGTTACGCAGTCAAATCGCCCGCCCCGTCGGCAAGCACCGCACAAGAGGTGCGCCGCTGCGCCGCTCCACACCCAAGGACTCACGTGACCACCACGTCCACGGACCCGGCCCCGATCCCGACCCCACCCCTGGCCCAGTCCCCCTCCGCCCGCCGCCGATGGGCGATCCTCGCCGTCGTCCTCGCCGCCGACATCCTCGATCTCGTCGACGCCACCATCACCAACATCGCCGCCCCCGCCATCACCGAGGACCTCGGCGGCGGCCCCGCCCTGATCCAGTGGCTCGGCGCCTCCTACGCGCTGGCGCTCGGCGTCCTGCTCGTCGTCGGCGGCCGGCTCGGCGACCGGTACGGGCGCCGCCGCCTCTTCCTCGTCGGCCTCGCCGGCTTCACGCTCGCCTCGCTCGTCTGCGGCCTCGCCCCCACGCCCGAGACCCTCGTCGCCGCCCGGCTCGCACAGGGCGCGTTCGGCGCGCTCGTCATCCCGCAGGGGTTCGGGATCCTCGGCGCCACCTGGCCCCGCGAGCACATCGGCAAGGCCTACAGCCTCTTCGGGCCCGTCATGGGCCTCTCCGCCGTCGGCGGGCCCGTCCTCGCCGGGTTCCTCATCGACGCCGACCTCGGCGGCCTCGGCTGGCGTCCCATGTTCCTGATCAACCTCGTGCTCGGCGGCGCCGCGCTCCTCGCCGCCGCCCGCCTCCTGCCGAAGGACGGCGGCGACCCCGCCACCTCCGTCGACGGCCCAGGCTCCGCACTCCTCGGCGCCGCCATGCTCGGTCTGCTCGCCGGCCTCATCGAAGGCTCCGCCAACGGCTGGGCGGCCGCCCCCGTCCTCCTCATCGCCGCCGGACTCATCGCCTTCGCCCTCTTCTGCCGGCGCCAGACCACCGCGCGGAACCCGCTGATCCGGCCCTCGCTGCTGCGCAACCGCGGCTTCACCTCGGGCCTCGTCCTCGGCGTCGTCTTCTTCGCCGCCGTCTCCGGACTGCTCTACGTCATCTCGCTCTTCCTGCAACAGGGCCTCGGGCTCTCCCCCTCCGACACCGCGCTCGGCCTGCTCCCCCTCTCCGCGGGCATCGTCGTCGCGTCCATCGCCTGCTACGGCCTCATCGGCAGGTTCGGCCGCACCCTCGTCCTCGCGGGCCTGCTGATCACGCTCACCGGCACCGGCTGGCTGCTCGCCCAGACCGCCGCCACCGGCACGGAGACCGGCAGGTGGGCCCTCGTCCCGCCGCTGCTCGTCATCGGCGTCGGCATGGGCACCTGCTTCGGCACCGTCTACGACGTCACGATCGGCGACATCGCCCCGGCGGAGGCGGGCAGCGCGAGCGGTTCACTGAGCGCGGTGCAGCAGCTCGCCAACGCCGTCGGCGCGGCCACCGTCACCACCGTCTTCTTCAAGACAGCGGGCGGCGGCGCCGGGCACGCCATGACCGTCAGCCTCGCCGTGGTCGCGGGCGTGACGCTGCTGTGCGTCCCCCTCGTACGCCTGCTGCCGCGCAAGGCACCGGAAGGACAGCACTGACGCCACGCAACCCGGGCGCCCCGCGTCGGACCGGCCCGTCAGCCGTCCAGCTCCCCGCCGCGGATCCGCTCCACCTGCGCCCCGCTGAATTCCACCGTGCGCTTCATATGGCCGATGAGCAGGGCGAGTTCGTCGTCGTCGAGCCCCTCGAAGAGCGCGTACCAGCCGCCGCTCAGCTTTCCCCACATCCGCCCGAACTCGGCCACCTTCTCCGGCACCGTCGCGACGAGCACCCGGCGCCGGTCGGCGGTGTCCCTTTCGCGTACGACGTAGCCCGCCTTCTCCAGGCGGTCGACGAGCCGCGTCGCCGATCCCGTCGTCAGCCCGGTCAGCTCCGCGACACGGCCGGTGGTGACGGGGCCGCTCTCCAGGCTGAGGAGGTTCAGACACTGCACGTCGGTGGGGTGCAGCTTCAGATGGTCGGCGACGGCCTGGTTGAAGAGGGCGTACGAGGCCATGTAGCGCCGCGACTCGACGGACAGCTCGCTCATCAGCAGCCCACGTCGGCCGTCGGCCGGCCGCCCGCTCTCCCCTTTGCCGTCTTTGTCGTCCGCCATGACGGGCACGCTCCTCCAGGAGGTCCATAGCTGCGTCGGACAGCAATCGTACGACGCACGTATCAGCGGCGCAGGCGCGTCGGAAGGGACATCACAGGTGACGTCAGACGTGATCAGAAGTGATAGGTGTCCCCGGTGTCGAGGGCCAACACCGCGTGCTCGTTGTTCCGCTGGTTCAGGTCCGCGGCGCCGCCCTCCGCCTCCGTGCCGATCCGCACGCTCACCGCGTCCGGCTCCCCCACCGTCCGGACCACGATCTCCACCGGCTCCCCCTTGGCCCCCGCGGCCAGCGCGCCCGTGCGGCACACCACCGCGCTCGTCCCCGACGCCAGACACGTCCCCGGCAGCGTCCGCACCTCCGCCACCGGCACCGACCAGCGCACGCGCACGGTGGCGTCGGCGAGGTCCGCGGGCCCGTGGTTCTGCGGCACGAACCGCACCGTCACGACGCCCTCGCGCACGGACACGTCACCGTG
Organism: Streptomyces sp. NPDC018029; assembly: GCF_044327655.1. NCBI lineage: Bacteria > Bacillati > Actinomycetota > Actinomycetes > Kitasatosporales > Streptomycetaceae > Streptomyces > Streptomyces sp. NPDC018029. The sequence goes on from NZ_JBIRFV010000019.1 coordinate 70,601, forward strand.
GAAGGCGAGGTCGGCCTCGGGGTCGCCGGGCAGGGCGGCAGCCGCGCCGCCGCCGAGGACCATGCCCACGGCAGCCGCCACGAGCGCCGCACCGCCGCACCACACACCCGCACGAGGAACCCGCACAGCAACCTCCGCCTCCGCCCCCGTCGGCCGAAACTTCCACTCCGTCCCGATACATGCCACTCCGCCGGCCCGGGAACACCGCATGCCACCCTGTTGACCATGCTCATCGTCCGCTCCGCCGCCCTCTTCGTCCTCGCCGCGCTGTTCGAGATCGGCGGCGCGTGGCTCGTCTGGCAGGGCGTGCGCGAGCACAAGGGCTGGGCGTGGATCGGCGCGGGCGTCATCGCCCTCGGCGTCTACGGCTTCGTGGCCACGCTCCAGCCCGACGCCGAGTTCGGCCGCATCCTCGCCGCGTACGGCGGCGTCTTCGTCGCCGGCTCGATCGCCTGGGGCATGGTCGCCGACGGCTACCGGCCCGACCGGTGGGACGTGACCGGGGCGCTGATCTGCCTCGCGGGCATGGCCGTGATCATGTACGCACCGCGCACACGCTGACGCACCCGCGGGCCCGCCGACCCGCACGCATATCCTGACGAGGACCGACCCCGGCGTACGCCATACGCCAGACGTCATCCGCCGTACGCCGTACCCCTGCCCGAGGAGCGCCCATGACCGCCGCAGCCAACCGCATCGCGATCATCACCGGCGCGAGCAGCGGTATCGGTGCCGCCACCGCCCGCGGCCTCGCCGCCGCCGGCTACCGCGTCGTCCTCACCGCGCGCCGCAAGGACCGCATCGAAGCGCTCGCCGCCGAGCTGAAGGACGCCGGACACGACGCGATGGCGTACGCGCTCGACGTCACGGACCGCGCCGCCGTGGACGAGTTCGCCACCGCCTTCCGCAAGATCGCGGTCCTGGTGAACAACGCGGGCGGCGCGCTGGGCGCCGACCCCGTCGCGAGCAGCGACCCGGCCGACTGGCGCCAGATGTACGAGACGAACGTCATCGGCACGCTCAACGTCACCCAGGCGCTCCTGCCCGCCCTCACCGCGAGCGGCGACGGCACGGTGGTCGTCCTCTCCTCGACCGCCGGGCACGGCACATACGAGGGAGGCGGCGGCTACGTGGCCGCGAAGCATGCCGAGCACGTCCTCGCCGAGACCCTGCGCCTGGAGATCGTCGGCACCCCCGTCCGCGTCATCGAGGTCGCGCCCGGCATGGTCAAGACGGACGAGTTCGCGCTGACCCGCTTCGGCGGCGACGCCGAGAAGGCCGCGAAGGTCTACGCGGGCGTCGCCGAGCCGCTCACCGCCGACGACGTGGCGGACACGATCACCTGGGCGGTGACCCGCCCGCCGCACGTCAACATCGACCTCTTGGTGGTCCGCCCGCGCGCCCAGGCCTCCAACACGAAGGTCCACAGGGAGTCCTGACGATGCGGCTCCCCGGCGACGACCCCGGCAGACCGGCGTACTCCGCGGACTCCCCCGACCCCCTGGAACGCCTCACCCACGAACACGAGGCCCGCTCCCTCGCCGAGGAGGCGAAGAACGAACGCCTGGTCTGGTGGTACCTGGCGTACTTCCTCTTCGGCATCCACATCGTCGCGTTCATCATGATCTACGCGGTCACCCACGCGAAGTGACGGCGGGCTCAGCCCTTCCCGCAGAACGGGCTCAGCCCTTCACGCAGACGACCTGCTTCAGCTTCGCCACGACCTGGACGAGGTCCTTCTGCTGGTCGATGACCTGCTCGATCGGCTTGTACGCGCCCGGGATCTCGTCCACGACGCCCGAGTCCTTGCGGCACTCGACGCCCCGCGTCTGCTCCTCCAGGTCCTTCGTCGAGAAGCGGCGCTTCGCCGCGCCCCGGCTCATGCGCCGGCCGGCGCCGTGCGAGGCGGAGTTGAAGGACGCTTCGTTGCCGAGGCCCTTCACGATGTACGAGCCGGTGCCCATCGAGCCCGGGATGATGCCGTAGTCCCCGCTGCCGGCGCGGATGGCGCCCTTCCTGGTGACCAGGAGGTCCATGCCGTCGTAGCGCTCTTCGCTGACGTAGTTGTGGTGGCAGGAGATCTCCCGCTCGAACATCGGCTTGGCCTTCTTGAACTCCTTGCGGATCACGTCCTTGAAGAGCGCCATCATGATCGCGCGGTTGTACTTCGCGTACTCCTGGGCCCAGAACAGGTCGTTGCGGTACGCCGCCATCTGCGGGGTCTCCGCGATGAAGACCGCGAGGTCGCGGTCGACCAGGCCCTGGTTGTGCGGCAGCTGCTGAGCCACGCCTATGTGGTGGTCGGCGAGCTCCTTGCCGATGTTCCGGGAACCGGAGTGCAGCATCAGCCAGACCGCGTCCGACTCATCAATACAAAATTCAACGAAATGATTTCCGGAGCCGAGCGTTCCCATTTGCTTGGCCGCGCGCTCCTCGCGGAACCTGACCGCTTCCGCGACCCCCTCGAACCGGCCCCAGAAGTCCTCCCACCCGGCCGTGGCCATGCCGTGGAAGCGCTCCGGCGCTACGGGGGCGTCGTGCATGCCGCGCCCCACCGGGATCGCCTGCTCGATTTTCGAGCGCAGGCGGGACAGGTCGCCCGGCAGGTCATTGGCGGTGAGCGACGTCTTGACGGCGCTCATCCCGCAGCCGATGTCGACGCCGACCGCAGCCGGGCAGACCGCGCCCTGCATGGCGATCACCGAGCCGACCGTCGCACCCTTGCCGAAGTGGACGTCCGGCATGACGGCCAGGCCCTTGATCCACGGCAGCGTCGCCACGTTCTGGAGCTGGCGCATCGCCGCGTCCTCGACCGTGGCCGGGTCCGCCCACATCCGGATCGGTACCTTCGCCCCCGGAACCTCTACATGCGACATATCGCCCTCATTCCCCCGCAATTATCCCTAATCAACGGTAATCAACCACAAGCCAAGAAGCGCAAATACCGGCGCCAAGGTCGACGAAAGGGGTGACGGACCGGCGTCCACGGCAGCGCGTGCGATACACATTGTGTCCACCGGCCGCCCACCAGCGGCAACCCAATAACCAGGCAGAGCCAGGCGAGAGGAGCCATCACGGTGCAGCGGAAGGCCAAGGCCCGGGTACCCGGCGTCGCCGCACTCATCGCGGTGCTGCTGACCGGCTGCACCGGTGGGTCCGGCGACGCCGGGGGCGACGACTCCAAGCCGGGTGACAGCGGCAGCTCGACCGCCGTCGCCCAGCCCGGCAAGTACCGCACGCTCCCCGAGCCCTGCGGCGAGGTCGACACCGACACCCTCGACGCGATGCTGCCCGGCATCGCGGAGATGGAGGACGCCGAGCAGCGCGAGAAGGCGTACGAGGGCACACCGACGGGGACGTACGACACCGACCGGCGCGTGGGCTGCCGCTGGAAGGTCGAGTCGTCCGGCGCCTCCCACCACCTGCTGATCGACTTCGAGCGCGTCGTCTCGTACGACGGCACGGTCAGCGACGACGCCCGCGCCGCCGAGGTCTACGCGACGAAGCTGCGCGAGGCGGGCCTCACCCGGCCGACCGGCACGTCCTCGGAGGACACGTCCCCCACCGCCGAGGACTCCGAGGCGGGCGACAAGCCCCAGGGCGGGAAGAACGGCCGCAGCGACGACGACAAGGGCGAGAAGGGCAAGAAGGGCGAGAAGGGCAAGAAGGACGACAAGGACAAGGAGTCGGGGAGTCCTGACGCCGGGGACGAGTCCTCCCTGTCCGCCACTCCGCCCCCCGGCCTGGAGCCCCGCACCCTCACCGACCTCGGTGACGAGGCGTTCCTCGACGACGCCCTCACCACCTCCGCCTCGGCCTCCCGTCACCGCACCGTGACTGTGGTGTTCCGCACGTCGAACGTCGTCGTGACCATCGAGTACGACGAGCAGCCCGGCCGTCGCACTGACGTCCCCGACAGCAAGGAAATGCAGGACAAGGCGCAGGAACTGGCCGACACGCTGGCCGGGGAGTTCGACGAGTAGGGAAGGGGCGTGGCGGGCGCGGACGGGGCCCCTGCTGCCGTGAAGCGGAGTCGTCCGTCGCCCCATGCGCGTACCGTGGCCCCTCGGACCCGACGACGTCACGAGACGAACTGGACGTCACGAGACGAACAGAGTGAAGGAACCATGCACCGACCTGCACAGCGAAAGCGACAGCTCCGCAGCCGCCTCCTCGTCTGCGCGGCCGCCGTACCGGCGATCCTCGTCGCCGGTTGCTCCTCCGACTCCGGCTCCGACTCCGGATCCGACGGGGCCAAGAAGGACGCGGGCGCCAAGGCCTCGGCCTCGGCCAAGGCCGGCGACAAGGCTCCGACCGTGGAGAAGGCGGCGTACGCCAAGCTTCCCGAGCCCTGCGAGGTCCTGTCGAAGAAGACGCTCGAGGACCTGGTGCCGAAGGCGAAGGACAAGTCCGGCAAGGCGGGCACGTCCACCGACACGGCGCTGCGCGGCAGCTGCTCCTGGGACAGCCTCGACAACAACGGCGTGGACGGCTCGCAGTTCCGCTGGCTGCGCGTCTCGCTGATGCGTTTCGAGTCGGACCCCTCGCTCGGCAGCGGTGCGAAGCGCGCCCAGGAGAACTTCGCCAAGCAGGTCGCGGACGCCCAGGCGATCAAGGACGCGAAGGGCGTCAAGGCGGAGCCGGTGCAGGGCGTCGGCCAGCAGGCGACGCTCGTGCGGTACGACCTGAAGAAGGACAAGGACACCTTCAAGCAGCAGACGTTCGTGACCCGCGTGGAGAACGCGGTCATCACCGTCGACTTCAACGGCGCGGGCCTCGCGGGCGACAAGTCCCCGGACGCCGGCAAGCTGGGGAAGGACGCGCAGAAGGCGGCCAAGGAGGCCGCGGAGGCGGTCGTGGCCGCCAATGAGGGTGACGGCGGCAAGGGTGGCAGCAAGGCGTCCTCCGACCCGAGCGAGAAGCCGAAGGCCGACGACCCGAAGGGCGACGACCCGAAGTCCGACGACGGCAAGTCCGACGACAGCAAGTCGGACGACGCGAAGGCCGACGACGCCACGGCCAAGAAGAAGAGCAGCAGCAAGGCCTGACGAGCGCGCCGGTGAACTCGCGCCGCGAGCAGGCACGTTGAAGGAGCCCGGCCCCGGGGGGCCGGGCTTCTGGCGTACCGGCACACGGCCTTCCGCACACGTGTGCCAGGCTGTCGCTCGCAAACAAGCGCAAACAAGCCGACACAGGCCTTGAGACAGGGACTTGAACAGGGAGGGGTTCGCGGGTGGCCGCGATGCAGCTGACACGCACGCACCGGATACTCATCGGGGTGGTCGTCGCCGGAGCGGTCGTCATCGCCGGGATCGGCTTCGCCGGGTCGTACGCGGCGGTGCGTGAGCTCGCCGAGAAGAAGGGTTTCGGCGACTTCTCGGCGGTGTTCCCCATCGGCATCGACGCGGGCATCTGCGTTCTGCTCGCCCTCGATCTCCTGCTGACCTGGCTGCGCATCCCCTTCCCGCTGCTGCGGCAGACGGCGTGGCTGCTCACGGCGGGCACGATCCTCTTCAACGCCGCCTCCAGCTGGGGCGATCCGCTCGGTGTCGCCATGCACGCGGTGATCCCGGTGCTGTTCGTGGTCGCCGTCGAGGCGGCGCGGCACGCGGTGGGCCGGATCGCGGACATCACCGCCGACAAGCACATGGAGGGCGTACGCCTGACCCGCTGGCTGCTCTCCCCCGTGCCCACCTTCAAGCTGTGGCGCCGGATGAAGCTGTGGGAGCTGCGCTCCTACGAGCAGGTCATCAAGCTGGAACAGGAACGTCTCGTCTACCAGGCGCGCCTGCAGGCCCGGTTCGGCCGCTCCTGGCGCCGCAAGGCGCCGGTCGAGTCGCTGATGCCGCTGCGCCTCGCGCGCTACGGCGTTCCTCTCGCGGAGACCGCCCCGGCGGGGCTCGCGGCGGCGGGCATCGAGCCGGTGCTGCTGCCGCCCGCCCCCGCGGTCTCGACGGTGAAGTCCGTCGGCGAGTCGCAGCAGCCGCAGCTGGCCGCCGGGCCCGCGGAGGCCGCCGCGCCCGAGCCCGAGTCCGGGCCCAAGCCCGCCCAGGGGCCGGAGCAGGAACCGGAGCCGGAGCCGCAGCACCCGGAGGAGATGCTCCCGGTGGCCAACCACACGAGCCCCTGGTTCGCGGCGCACAACGCGTCGTACGCGCCCGTGGCTCCGTACGACGAGTGGTACGCCGAGCAGGAGCGGCAGCACGAGCAGCAGGCGGGCGGCGCCGACGGCGAGCACGGTCCGGAGTTCCCCGTGCCGAACGGCGCGGGCGGCACGCGTCCGCTCGGCGACGGCATCCCGCAGCCAGACCCCGGCACCGTGCCTGCCCCCGCTCCCGCCCCTTCCGACGAGGACCTGTACCAGGTGTTCCGTCAGTCGATAGAGGGTGAGGGCATGCCGACTCCGGGCGCGTTCGCGGCGAACGCGGAGGCGGCCTTCGGTCTGCGCCTCCAGTCGCGCGAGCTGAACAACTACATGGACCGGTTCTCGGCCCGCCTGGAGAACGAGTTCGTGGAAGACCACATCGCGTAGTCCCTCCGCATGGCGTGTACAGGTACCGTGAAATTTTGACGTTCAGTCGATTCTCGACCATCTGTCACCCATAATTTCCCCATGCGGACATCCCAGAGGAAGACACGAGAAGTAGCAGAGCGCGACCAGGCGCTCGTGCGCCTGGCGCTGGACATGATCAGCAGGGACGGCTTCCACAACCTGACCCTGGGGAAGCTCGCCCAGGAGGCGGGTTACTCGAAGGGCACGGTCTACAACCACTTCGCCTGCCGCGAGGACCTGCTCATCGAGCTGTCCGCCGAGAGCGCGCGCCGCCAGCTGCGCTATTTCCAGGCCATCGCGGATCTGCCGTGGAGCGGCACCCGGGCGCTGTACGGCATGGCCTTCGCGTATCTGCACCACGCGGTGGTGGCCCCGGTGCTGTTCGAGTGCAGCATCACCGCGCGCACGGACGCGGTCTGCCGGACGGCGTCCGAGGACCGGATGACCCGGCGCGACCTGGTCGAATCCCAGATGGCGCAGGTGGTCGGCTTCGCCGTGCAGCGCACGGTGGCGGACGGCGCGTACCGCAATCCCGACGTGCCGACCGACGTGGCGGTGGACGCCCTGCGCGCCTACATCCTCGGGTACGCGGCGATGCATCTGCTCTCCCGCCGCTTCCTGTGGGCCGACGAGGAACACCTGGACGGCCGGCTCGCCGTCATGGCGTCGATGATGGGCGGCCTCGGCTGGCCGAAGCTCGACAAGGCGGAGCTGGCGGAGATCCACAAGGTCGTGGTCGGCATCGTCGGCGACATCACCCGGGACTACGAGACGGGCCGGTAGCACACCCCTCCCCTCCCCCTCGCCTCCCCTCCACCAAGCTCTGACCATCTCTTTGCCGACTCATTAAATGAACTGGGCGTCAAAAAACGACCAGTAGTCAATAATTGAGTCGTGCTCAGCCGCCGGGCTGGGCAGATGCGAATGGAGGGGCTATGCGCATCAACATCGCCCGCCGCGGCAGTGAGCTGTGGCAGGCGTGCACCGATCTCGCGAAGGATCGTTACGCGCGCGACTACCAGGCGCGGATCGAGCCGTCGCCGGACTGCTACATCGCTCTGTGCGCGGACACGGAGGGCGCCGGGGACACGGAGGGCGCCGGGGGCCCGGTCCCGCTGGCGTGTGCGGGTCTGACCTACGGGGGCACCAAGGACCTGCTGATCGAGAGTTACCTCGGCGGCCCGGTGACGGACCTGCTCGCCGAGCGGTCGGGAGAGAAGTGCCGGCCCGCCGACCTGATCGAGGTGGGTCCGCTCGCCTCGCGCGAGGCGGGGGCCGGCCGTGAGCTGATCCGGATGGTGCCTGCGCTGGTCTGGTGCAACGGCGCCTCGTACCTGCTGTGCACGGTCACCGCTCCGCTCGCGCGGATGCTGGACCGTATCGGCATTCGGTTCACCGGTGTGGCCGAGGCCCGCGAGGACTCCCTCCCGCCGGAGCAGCGCGGGAACTGGGGGACGTACTACGACACCGCTCCGGTCGCCGGCTATGTGGACCTGCGCGCCTTCGACGCGGGCCTCGGCCGGCAGGCGGGCGCGGGCTACCACCTCGCCGTCACCTGGGGGCAGGAGAGCGCGCTGGCCGGGGCCGGCCAGGGGGTGGACGCCCGATGAAGGCCGTGCGGGACAGTCTGCTCGCCGCCGAGCACCGCGACCGGATCCTGGTCGAGCGGCTCGCCGCGGACGGCACGACCGCCGAGACGTACACCTACGACCACATCGCCCGCTGGGCGGCGGCACTTCACCGCTGCCTGTCCGAGCCGGGCAGCCCGTACGCCACGCCGTCCGGCGCCCGGATCGGGCTCGTCGCGGGCAACGGACCCGAGTGGGTCGCCGCCGACCTGGCGCTCCTGCTGGGCGGTCTGGTGGAGGTGCCGGTGCCGCTGGCGTTCTCCGCCGAGCAGGCCGGGTCGCTGCTGCGCGAGGTCCACCTGTGTCTGGCCGACGAGGCCGGGGCCCACAAGCTCCACGAGTGGGGCCTCGCCGAAGCGCTCACGATCATCCCGATCGGCGAACACGCGGGTGGGGCCCACGCCGATCCCCAGCTGCTGCCCGCGCCCTCCGACGAGCGCATCATCAAGATCATTCATACGTCGGGGACCACCGGGACGCCCAAGGGCGTGAAGATCAGGGCCGGCGCACTCGGCGCCCTGCTGGAGTCACTGCACTCCGTTTCCCCACCCGGCGTGTACGCGCGCTATCTGTCGCTCGTACCGTTCAGCCTGCTCATCGAGCAGGTCACCGCGGTGTACTTGCCGCTGCTCAGCGGCGGCCGGATGGTCCTGCTGCCGGACACGGCCGCGCTCCTCGGCACGGCGGGCTCCCGCGCCGACGACGTCGTGGCGTGGCTGCGGGCGGCGCGCCCGACCGCCGCCGTGCTGCCGCCCGCGGCGGTGAGCGCGCTCGACAAGGCCGTCCGCGAGCCGGGCGCGGACGCCGACGCGCTGCTCGGTGCGGGGCAGCGGCCGTTCCTGATGGCAGGGGGCGCGCCTGTCGACGTGGAGGCGCAACTGCGGCTCGACGCGGCGGGGTTGCGGGTGCACGAGGGGTACGGCCTCTCGGAGAACAGCTCGGTGGTGTCCTGGAACACGCCCGAGCACTGGCGGCCGGGCACGGTGGGCAGACCGTTGCCGCACTGCCGGGTGAAGCTCTCGGCGGAGGGGGAGCTTCTGGTCACGTCGACGTCGCTGTTCGCGGGGTACACCGTGGAGGATCCGACCAGCCGCCCCGTGGACGCGGAGGGCTGGCTGCACACGGGGGACCGGGCGGAGATCGACGAGGACGGGTACATCCGGATCCTCGGCCGGCTGAAGAACGTCATCATCACCAGCCACGGCAGAAACGTTTCTCCGGAGTGGGTCGAGGGGAATCTGCGCAGCTGTTCCGCCGTCGTCGACGCTGTCGTGTTCGGCGAGGGCATGGAGCACCTGGTCGCGGTCCTCGTCACGCCCGACGACGTGGCGGCGGAGACGGCGCGGGAGCAGGCCCGGGCGTACGCGGAGGCGCACCTCGCCGAGACCGACCGTCCCGAGATGTTCGTCGTCGTGCAGGACGGCCGCGCCTTCCGCGACCGGTACTTCACCGTGACCGGCCGCCCGCGGCGGCAGCTCATCTACGACGACTTCGTGCCGGGCGCCGTGCCCGCGCCTGGCGGCGGCGCGCGGCTGACGGCGGCGCGTGGCTGACGGCACCTCGCAGCTGACCGCAGCACGCGGCAGTCGGCAGCGCGGTTGTCGACGGCCCGCGGAACACCGCACCTCGCGGCACACGGCAGCCCGCGGTTGCCGACGGCACGCGGCTGACGGCAGCGCGGTTGTCCACGGCATGTGGCTGACCGCAACGCGTGGCTGACGGCAGCACGGTTGTCGACGGCACGCGGCTGGCCGCAGCCCGCGGCTGTTGGTGGCGCGCAGCTGACCGCACCTCGCGCCAGACGGCAGCGCGGTTGTCGACGGCACGCGGCTGGCCGCAGACCGTGGCTGACGGCAGTCCGTGGCTGACGGCAGCGCGGTTACCGACGGCACGCGGAACACCGCACCTCGCGGCAGACAGCAGCGCGGTTGTCGACGGCACGCGGCTGATGGCAGCCCGCGGCTGACGGCAGCGCGTGGCTAACGGTCGCGGCTGACGGCAGCCCGCAGCGCGCGGCTGACGGCGGCCCGAAGCTGACCGCAGCCCACGGCTGACGGCAGCCCACGGCAGACGGCAGCCCACGGCTGTCGACGGCCCACGGCAGACGGCGGCACGCAGCTGATGGCGGCACGCGGCTAGACGCAGTCCGCCTCGACGCAACCCGCCTCTCACCACAGCGCCGGGCTCGCCACAGCGCGCCCGGCTCAACGCAGCGCCGACGCAGCACAGCACCAGCACAACGCGGCACCGGCGCAACCCAGCACCGGCTCAACGTAGCGCCAGCACAACGCAGCGCCGGCGCAACCCAGCGCCGGCTCAACGCCGCGTCGGCGCACCCGAGTGCACAGCAAATGATCAACAGGGGGATCACTTTCCATGGCAACGCTCACCCACAACGCCCTTCGTCTGACCTCCATCGGTGACGGCGACGGCATGATGATCAATCCGGCCGGCGGGACGGCCGGTTTCGCCGAGCTGTACGAGGCGGGCCTCGACCAGCTCCTCGCCGACGCGGGTCACCTCCTCATCCGCGGCTTCGACCCGGGTGTCGAGGAGTTCAACGAGCTCGTGCGGCGCTACAGCTCCCGTACGACGCTCGACCCGGCCCGCACCTTCCACGGCGACGCCGCGCAGAAGGTCGACTCCGGGCACGACCCGATCGGCCTGCACCTGGAGAACGGGGCGACGCCGTTCGCCCCCGACCTGCTGTGGTTCCACTGCGTCAAGGCGGCCAGGTCCGGCTCGGAGACGACCGTCTGCGACGGGTTCCGGGTCTGGGACGCCCTCTCCGAGCGGTCGCGCGAGCTGTTCGCCGCCCAGCCGGTGAAGTACACGCGCAACGTGCCCAGGGAGATGTGGCAGCGGCTCGCCGCCCACCTCGCGGGCGGTGGGCTGCAGCCCGACCAGATGGAGGTGTCCAGCCTGTACGCGCTGGCGAACGACGGCGCGGACGCGACCTTCACCGAGGAGGCGGACGGCAGCCTGACCTACACGTACACCGTGTACGTCGCCCACCCCACCCGCTGGTCGACCCGCACCGCGTGGGCCAACAGCCTGCTGGGCCCCTCCTTCAACTACGAGGCCCCCGAGATCCGCTTCGCCGACGGCTCCCCGATCCCCGACGCCGTGATCGCCGAGTACGCGGAGGTCACCGAGGCCGTCACCGAGGAGATCGCCTGGGAGGACGGCGACATCGTCCTCATCGACAACTCCCGTGTCATGCACGGCCGCAGGGCCATCACCGACCCCGACCGCACCATCCTCAACGCACAGAGCTACGCCAGGAGCTGACCATGAAGTACGGCATCGTCATCCGCTACGAATTCGACGCGTCGTGGCTGCGGCTCAGCAGGGACGAGCGCAACGCCAACGAGCAGGTCTTCCAGAAGGAGATCGTCGGGCCCTTCGCCGACAAGCTGTCCGTGCGGCACTTCGACGCGGAGGCCTTCTCCACCGACTACTCGGACTTCCTGTTCGTGGAGACCGACGACCTCACGTCCTACTACTACTTCATCGAGAAGCTCCGCGACAGCGACTTCATCGCGCATGGCTGGGTGCGCCTGCGCGACATCTCCATCGGCATCCAGGACGGCTACAAGGAGTACGAGAATGACAACGCCTGACCAGTTCGACGCCATCGCGGACGCCGTCCGTGCCGAGCTGGCCTCGGTGACCCGGCTCGCCCACATCAACACGTTCCACCCGGGCGCCTTCGACTGGGCGGAGGCACGCACCCCCGAGGAGCTGGCGTACGTCTCCACCGTCGCGTACGGCGAACCGGGCCACGAGGAGCAGGCCGTCGCCTACCTCACCAAGGAACTCGCCCAGCTCGCCGAGATCGAACGGCACGTGAGCACGGTCATGGCCATGGTCATGGGCGAGCTGCACGACCTGCGGGACGCGGTCAACGTCGGCCACGAGCTGCACCACGCCCTGTCGTGCTTCGCGGCCGAGGAGATCCAGCACGCGAACACCTTCTACCGGTACGTGCGCGCGCTCTCCGGCAATGAACCGCGCGTCGACAAGGCCCTGTTCGACGAGCGCCTCGACGTCTTCCGCACCGACGACCACCCGTACGTGAAGCTGGTCGCCCTGTGCTGCTCGGCGTACGTCGGCGAGTCCGTCATCACCGTCTTCGAGCACCGCGCCGACGCCCTCGACCCGGGGCGCGAGCGGTTCTTCACCCGGCTGCTGCACACGCACGGCCTGGACGAAGCCCGGCACGTGAAGATCGACCACGTCGCCATGAAGCTGATCTACCCGGCACTGACCGCTCCGCAGCAGGCCCGCGTACGCGAACTCCTCGACCAGATCGAGGAGTTGAACCGCAAGCTCGCCGACTCCTTCCAGGCGGCCACCGAGCGGATCCTCGGCATCGACTTCGTGACGGGCAACCCGGCCGCCGCCGTCCAGCTGGAGATGACCAAGGCGTTCGGCGGCAAGGTCTTCGCCGCCGACGGGACGCTGCACACCGTCGACGAGATCCTCGACGACGAACTCAGCGACATGATCACCGCGTTCTCCGGCACCGCGCGCGTCCACGCGGCGGGCATTCCGCCGCTCGCCGCCCCGGTACCGCCGCTCGTCGGGGCTCCCCAGTGACCTCGTCGACGGTGAGCACGGACGCGGCCCCGCAGGCCCCGGCGGCGGGCCGCGCCGCCGCCACGGGCCGGATCGCGGTGGCGGCGGCCGTGCTCGCCCTGCTCCTCGCGGCCATGGACGCCACCGTGATGGGCACGGTGCTGCCCAGCGTCCTCGCGGACGTCGGCGGCGGCTCCGGCGGCGGGTACGCCTGGCTGGTGTCCGGGTTCATGCTGGCCCAGGTCGCGGGCACCCCGCTCGCGGGCTGGGTCTCCGACCGGCTCGACGACCGGGTGCTCGCCATCGGCGCGACCGTGGTCTTCCTCGCCGCGTCCGTCGTCGCCGGGCTCGCCGACTCCTTCGGGGTGCTGGTCGCGGCGCGCGTCCTGCACGGGCTGACCGCCGGGGCGATCGTCGTGTCCAGCTACGTCATCGTCGGCCGGGTCTTCGGGCCCGAGCGGCGCGCCAAGGCGCAGTCCATGCTGAGCATGGTCTGGGGCGTGGCCGCGGTGCTCGGCCCCGTCGTCGGCGCGAGCCTCACCGAGGCGTGGGGCTGGCGCTGGGTGTTCCTCGTCAACGTGCCGCTGTGCGTGCTGGTCGTCGTCGCGATCGCGGTCGCGCTGCCCCGGCGCGCCGGCCACGAGGACGGTGCGGCCGCGCGCAAGGGCTTCCCGGTCGGGGAGTACGCCCTGGTCACCGGCGGCTCCGCGCTGTTCCTCTGCGGCCTGCAGGGGAGCTCGCTCGGCATCGGGACCGCGGGCGGGGCGGCCGCGGTGGTCGTCGGGCTGCTCGCCCTGGCGCTGGTGCGCCGCTGCGGCGGCAGCCTCGTCCCGCGGCAGATGTTCGCCCGGACACCGTCGGCGGGAGCGGCGCTCGCCACCGTCGGCGCGTGCGTCGTCATGTACGCCACGGTGACCGTGCTGCCCGTCCGGCTCGCCGAACGGGGCATGTCCACCGCGGGGGTCGCCGTGGTCGTCGGCCTCTCGGCGCTCGGCTGGGTGGCCGGCAGCGCCGTGACGGGCGGGCTGATCGCCAAGCGCGGCTACCGCCCCTCGATGGTCGCGGGCGCGCTCGCGCTCCTCGCCAGCGCCGCCCTCAGCGCCACCGGCGAACTCCCGTGGCTGGCCGGACTGTTGGCGGGCGTCGGCACGGGTGCGGTCACGGCGGCGACGCTCGCCCTGATCCAGGACCAGTCCCCGCCCGCGCAGCTCGGCGTGGCGACGTCGGCGGCGACGATGCTGCGCAACATCGGCTCGGCGGCGGGCGTCAACGGCATCGCGGCCCTCTCCGCGGCGGTCGCCACCTCGTCGTCGCACGACGGCGACCGGGCGTTCTGGGTCCTTGCAGCCGTTGCCGCGGTCACCGTCCTGCTGCCGGCCCTGTCCGCGCCCAAGCGGCGCGCGACCGTGGCCTGAGCGGGCCGAAGACGGGCTCTCAGGCGCGGGCCTTGCGGCAGTGCTTCGACGTCTCGCCGTAGAGGGCGAGCCCCGCGCCCACCACGAAGAGCGCGGCGTACAGCGGTGTGGGCACGTCCCACCACTTGTGCAGCATGCCCCAGGGGCCGTCGCCGAACAGCCGTCCGGCGACGCCCAGGCCGCCCTGAATTCCCACGACCCAACCGACGATGGCGATGATCTCTCTCATACGTCCACGATCGGCCACGGATCCGGGGCGCACGTCCTGCCTCCGGCCGAATCCGCGGTAGTCCGAAGGATGCACTACGCACGGCAAAGGCCCCGTTCCACCCGGAACGGGGCCTTGCTGTCTCACCGGGGCGCTAGGCGCCCAGCAGCTTGCGCACGCGGTCCGCACCGACCGCGAGGAGCAGCGTGGGCAGGCGCGGGCCGGTCTCCCGGGTGACGAGGAGGCGGTACAGGAGCGCGAAGAACGAGCGCTGCGCCACCTTGATCTCCGGCGGGAGCTCCTTCGCCGTCGCGTCCGCCGAGAAGCCCGCCTGCACCTTCGGCACGCCGTAGACGAGGTGGGTGAGGCCGTCCAGGGACCAGTGCGAGTCCAGGCCCTCCAGGAGGAGGCGGAGCGATTCGCGGCCCGCGTCGTCCAGCGAGCCGAGCAGCTCGGTGTCCGGCTCGGAGCGGACGATGGTGCGGGCCTCGGCCGGGACCTGGGTGGTGATCCAGTTCTCGGCGCGGTCCAGGCGGGGCCTGGCCTCGTCGAGGGACGTGATCGGGTCGGACGGGTCGAGGTCGCGCAGGATCCGCAGCGTCTGGTCCTCGGCGCCCGCGGTGATGTCGGCGACGGAGGCCAGCGTGCGGTACGGCAGCGGGCGCGGGGTCCGCGGCAGCTCACCGGCGGCGGTGCGCACCGCGCGGGAGTGCGCGGCGGCGTCTGCGGGCAGCGCCGAGCCGTCGGCGACCTTCGCCTCCAGCTTGTCCCACTCGTCGTAGAGCCGCTGGATCTCCTGGTCGAAGGCGATCTTGAAGGACTGGTTCGGCTTGCGGCGGGCATACAGCCAGCGCAGGAGCGGCGCCTCCATGATCTTCAGGGCGTCGGCCGGGGTCGGCACGCCGCCCTTGGAGGACGACATCTTCGCCATGCCGGAGATGCCCACGAAGGCGTACATCGGGCCGATGGGCTGAACGCCGTCGAAGATCTGCCGGACGATCTGGCCGCCGACGACGAAGGACGAGCCGGGCGAGGAGTGGTCCACGCCGGACGGCTCGAAGACGACGCCCTCGTACGCCCAGCGCATGGGCCAGTCGACCTTCCAGACCAGCTTGCCGCGGTTGAACTCGCTGAGCAGGACGGTCTCGCCGAAGCCGCACGCCGTGCAGGTGTAGACGAGCTCGGTGGTCTCGTCGTCGTACGAGACGACGGTGGTCAGGTCCTTCTCGCACTGGCCGCAGTAGGGCTTGTACGGGTAGTACCCGCCGGAGCCGCCGCTGCCGTCGTCCTCGCTGGCCGCGCCGGAGCCCTCGGCGGCCTCCAGCTCGGCCTCGTCGACGGGCTTCTGCTGCTGCTTGCCCTTGCCGGCCTTGGCGGGGTCCTTCTTGGTGCGGTACTGGTCGAGGATCGCGTCGATGTCGGCGCGGTGCTTCATCGCGTGCAGGATCTGCTCGCGGTAGGCACCCGACGTGTACTGCTCCGTCTGGCTGATCGGGTCGTACTCGACGCCGAGCTCGGTGAGCGCCTCGGCCATGGCGGCCTTGAAGTGCTCGGCCCAGTTCGGGTACGCGGATCCGGCCGGGGCCGGGACGGACGTCAGCGGCTTGCCGATGTGCTCGGCCCAGGACTCGTCGATGCCGGGGACGCCGGCCGGGACCTTGCGGTACCGGTCGTAGTCGTCCCAGGAGATCAGGTGGCGGACCTGGTACCCGCGGCGGCGGATCTCGTCGGCGACCAGGTGCGGGGTCATGACCTCGCGGAGGTTGCCGAGGTGGATCGGGCCCGAGGGGGAGAGTCCGGAGGCGACGACGACCACCGGCGCGGCGGCGCCCTCGTGTTTCGCGCCCGGGGCACGACGCTCCGACTCGGCGATGACCTCATCCGCATAGCGGGAGACCCAGTCGGTGGTATCGGTGCTCTGAGCCACGATCGGCACGCCTTTCCTCTTCTACGTGAGTACCGCTTGTCGGAGCCATTCTCCCAGGTCGCCCCGTAACCGCGAAAACCGCTTTTCACCGCGTGGGATACTCGGTTTTCGTAGCTTCAGCACACCAGGCACCCGAGCAGAACGGCACCCATTCATGGCCTCGGTCACGTCCCTCACCGCCTCCGTCCACCAGCGCCTCGCGGACGCCCTCTCGGCTGCCCTGCCGGAGGCCGGCGCCGCGGATCCGCTGCTGCGACGTAGCGACCGGGCGGACTTCCAGGCCAACGGCATCCTGGCGCTCGCGAAGAAGGCCAAGGCCAACCCGCGCGAGCTGGCCACCCAGGTCGTCGAGAAGATCACCGCCGGCGACCTGCTCGCCGACGTCGAGGTGTCGGGCCCCGGCTTCCTGAACGTGACGGTGACCGACAAGGCGATCATCGAGACGCTCGCCGCCCGCGCCGCCGACGGCGACCGCCTCGGCGTGCCCCTGAACCCGCACGCGGGCACGACCGTCATCGACTACGCCCAGCCGAACGTGGCGAAGGAAATGCACGTCGGCCACCTGCGTTCGGCCGTCATCGGCGACGCCCTGCGCCACATGCTGGACTTCACGGGCGAGAAGACGATCGGCCGCCACCACATCGGCGACTGGGGCACCCAGTTCGGCATGCTCATCCAGTACCTGATCGAGAACCCGGGCGAGCTGGCCCCGGCCGACGAGGTCGACGGCGAGCAGGCCATGTCGAACCTGAACCGGATCTACAAGGCGTCGCGCGCGGTCTTCGACGCGGACGAGGCGTTCAAGGAGCGGGCCCGCAAGCGGGTCGTCGCCCTGCAGTCCGGCGACAAGGAGACGCTCGACCTGTGGCAGCGGTTCGTCGACGAGTCGAAGGTCTACTTCTACTCGGTCTTCGAGAAGCTGGACATGGAGGTCCGCGACGAGGAGATCGTCGGCGAGTCGGCGTACAACGACATGATGGCCGAGACGGCGCGGCTCCTGGAGGAGTCGGGTGTCGCGGTCCGCTCGGAGGGCGCGCTCGTCGTGTTCTTCGACGACATCAAGGGCAAGGACGACCAGCCGGTCCCGCTGATCGTGCAGAAGGCGGACGGCGGCTTCGGCTACGCGGCCTCGGACCTCTCGGCGATCCGCGACAGGGTCGTCGGCCTGCACGCCACGACGCTGCTGTACGTGGTGGACGTACGCCAGTCGCTGCACTTCAAGATGGTCTTCGAGGCGGCCCGCCGGATGGGCTGGCTGAACGACGACGTCACCGCGCACAACATGGGCTACGGCACGGTGCTCGGCGCGGACGGCAAGCCGTTCAAGACGCGTGAGGGCGAGACGGTGCGCCTGGAGGATCTGCTGGACGAGGCGGTGCAGCGCGCCGCCGAGGTCGTGCGGGAGAAGGCGCGGGACCTCACCGAGGACGAGATCCAGGAGCGGGCGTTCCAGGTCGGCATCGGCGCCGTGAAGTACGCGGACCTCTCCACGTCGGCCAACCGCGACTACAAGTTCGACCTCGACCAGATGGTCTCCCTGAACGGCGACACGTCGGTCTACCTCCAGTACGCGTACGCGCGCATCCAGTCGATCCTCCGCAAGGCCGGCGAGGTCCGCCCCGCCGCCCGCCCGGAGCTGGCGCTCGACGCGGCGGAGCGGGCGCTCGGCCTGCACCTGGACGCGTTCGGTGACACGGTCGCGGACGCCGCCAAGGAGTACGCGCCGCACAAGCTGGCC
This sequence comes from Streptomyces sp. NPDC018029, assembly GCF_044327655.1. Classification (NCBI taxonomy): domain Bacteria; kingdom Bacillati; phylum Actinomycetota; class Actinomycetes; order Kitasatosporales; family Streptomycetaceae; genus Streptomyces; species Streptomyces sp. NPDC018029. The sequence goes on from NZ_JBIRFV010000019.1 coordinate 88,651, forward strand.
GCGTACCTCTACCAGCTCGCGTCGCTGTACACGTCGTTCTACGACAAGTGCCCGGTCCTGAAGGCGGACTCCCCGGCGCAGATCGAGAACCGCCTGTTCCTGTGCGACATCACGGCACGGACCCTGCACCAGGGCATGGCCCTGCTGGGCATCAGGACGCCCGAGCGCCTCTGACGCCCGGGCGGCCTGGCGGGGGCGGGGTCAGGCGTAGTAGCGGATGGTGCCGTGCATGCCGGCTTCCCCGCCTCCGCAGTAGTGGCTGTAGCGGGCGGCGAGCGCCTTGATGGTGCCGTCGTCCGCCGTGGCGAGGCGGGTGACGGTCAGGCTGCCGCTCGCCTCACCGCACCCACGGCCGTTGCCGTGCATCGACAGGCCGCCCTTCTCGGTCGTGACGGTGTAGGTGCGGCCCGCTTCGAGCCTGTCGCCCTCCGGCACGTAGAAGCGGACGGTCCAGTCCTCCCGCTTGCCCTCGACGGTGTACCGGAAGCCGGTGCGGACGTTCCCGTCGAGCAGGAAGGTGCTGCGGGCCCCGGTGTGCGACCCGGCCGTGCCCTGCCCGATCCAGTCGTCCGCGTCGCTCTTGTAGCTGTACGAGAGCGGGAACGCGTCGTACTTGACGGTGCCCTTGAGGGCGGGGGCCGTGGCGCTCTCGCAGTTCTGCGTGAAGGTGGCGTCGAGCCGGGTGACCTGGCCCGACGCGTCGGTCTCGATCTGGTTGACGGAGAACTGGCCCCAGATCCGGTTGCAGCCGCGGTGCTCGCCGGTCACATCGAGGCCGGGGGCGCGGCCGGTGCGGAAATCCGCGCGCTCGGCGTCGCGGTAGACGCCGGGGTGCAGCTTCTCGCCCTTGGGCGCCGCGAGCTGGACCTCCCAGTTCGCGTCGGGCAGCTCCACCGTCACGTCCTCCGCGGTGCCGCTGATCCGCAGGGCGGTGTCCGGTGCCTTGTACGAGGCGGACTTGCCGTCGCCTATGTAGTCGCCCGCGGCGCTCGTGTACGCGTACGAGCTGACGGCCACCGGGTCACCGGGGGCGGCCTGCGCGGGGGCGGCGACGGCGAGCAGGCCGCCGGCCACCGCGACGCCCACCAAGGCGCGCCGGAGTCTCCCGGCGGGCAGAACCGAAGTACGCATGGATGATCCCCTCTGTGAAGCATCCGCACTCCCCGGGCGGATGAGCTGTCAACAGTGGTCACCCTAGGCTCGCCGGCCGACAACTGCCCCTGCGCTCCCGCGAGTTAGCTCATTTTTCACCGAGCCCCCGGCCGATACCCCGGCCGAGCCGCCGAAGCCCCTCCGCGATCTCCTCCTCGGTCTGCGTCACGAAGCACATGCGCAGGGTCGACCGGTCCGGTTCCCCGGCGAAGAACGGCGCCCCCGGCACGTACGCCACGTCGTGCGTGACGACCGTCCGCAGCAGTTCCGTCGTGTCGTAACCGTCGGGCAGCTTCGCCCACACGAACATGCCGCCCTCCGGCCGGATCCACCGGGAGCCCTCCGGCAGCGCGTCGGCGAGGCCGGCGAGCATCGCGTCCCGGCGGTCGCGGTAGACGTCCGCGACGCGGGCGACGTGCGCGTCCAGGTCCCGGTCGGCCAGGTAGCGCGCCGCGGCGAGCTGGTTGACGGTGGGCGTGTGCAGGTCCGCGGCCTGCTTGGCGACGGCGCAGGCGCGCAGCAGCGCGGCGGGCGCGCGCAGCCAGCCGAGCCGCAGGCCGGGCGCCATGACCTTGGAGAAGCTGCCGAGGAGGACGGTCCGGTCACCGGCGCCCGGGTACGTGGCGATCCACGGCGCCCGCTCGCCCTCGAAGCGCAGTTCGCCGTACGGGTCGTCCTCGACGATCCAGAGCCCGCGCCGCCCGGCGATCTCGGCGATGGCCGCGCGGCGGTCGGCGGGCAGGGTGCGGCCGGTCGGGTTCTGGAAGGTGGGGACGGTGTAGAGCAGCTTGGGGCGGTGCAGGGCGACGAGTTCGTCGAGGGCGGCCGGGTCGATGCCGGACTCGTCGCAGGGCACGGGCAGCACCCGCGCGCCCGCGAAGGCGAAGGCCTGGAGTGCCGCCAGGTAGCAGGGGTTCTCGACGAGGACGGTGTCGCCGGGCTCGATCAGCGCGGTCGCGAGGAGCGAGAGCGCCTGCTGGGATCCGGTGGTGACGAGCACGTCGTCGGCGTCGGTCGGCAGGCCGCGGACGGCCGCCCGCGCGGCGACGGCGGTACGCAGCGTGGGCTCGCCCTCGGTCGTCGAGTACTGCAGCGCCCGCGCCGGGGTCTCCTCGAGGACCGCGCGGAAGGCGGCCGCGATGCCGTCGGCGTCGAAGAGGCCGGGGGCGGGCAACCCGCCCGCGAAGTTGATGACTTCGGGCCGCGCGGTGACCGCGAGGATGTCCCGTACGGGCGAGCCCCCGACCGCTGCGGCGCGCGCGGCGAGCGGCGGCGTGGGGGCGGCTGCGGTACGGGCGGGCTCGGTGACGGTCACGGCGGCGGCTCCTCGGCTGTGGCGGCTGTGGCGTGTGTAGCCCGCACCCTAAGCACGTAGGTGCGGGCTACACACGCCATTCCGGGATGCGGACGCCGACGAGGAGGCGGCTCAGCCGTCCTGCAGCTGCCTCGTCCACTTGGAGCCGCCGGGCGGCCAGCCGTAGGTGGGGCGCCCCTTCTTGCCGCTGGTGCGGAACGGCTTGGCCTGGTCGTCGATGCGCAGCGAGCCGTGCCGCTTGCCGCTCGACCACTGCAGCTCCAGGTACCACCGCACGTCGTGCAGATCGGTGTCGGCCATGATGAAGAAGACCTCGGGGTCGTTCTCACTGACCTTGTACGGGAAGTCGCGCTGGCCCGACTGGGGTTTGAGGCGCGGCGAGCCGTCGTCGAGGTCGATGGAGAAGGACTTGGGGTCCACGTTGCCGCCGCAGCCGGTCGCCATCTGGAAGTTGTTCCAGGCCAGCGGCGCGCTGGTGCTCTGCACCCGGACGTTCATGTCCTGGAGGACGACGGTGTCCTTGCCCATGCCCTGGACGGTGACCTCGATGAGCTGCCGGCCCGCGGGGACGGCGCCGAGGTCACCGACCCAGCCGGCCGCGTCCTGCACCGCGGGCTGCTGCGGCACCTCGTCGGCCTTGCGGTTCACCAGGAAGTCCTGGAGGCAGGGGTCGTCGAAGGCGTACGGCCTGGTTCGAGCCGTCACCGGCACGCCGGGGTCGCTCTGCGCGCCGCCGGACGTGGGCCCCTTGCGGCCGGGGTGGGAGGCGTCGGGAGGCGGGCTCCCCTTTCCGGACGGCGAGGCCGAGGGGGCGCCCTTCTTGTTCTCGGCGTCGTCCTTCTTGTCCTTGCCGTCGTCCTTGCCCTCGGCCCTGGCCTTGCCGGGCGCGGTGTCCGCGGGGTCACCGGGTTCCGGGGAGGAAGCGGCCTGCGCCTTGTGCCGGTTCCCGTCGCCGTCTCCCCCGCCGCTCATGGCGAGGGCGACGGAGCCGAGCCCGACGACCGCGGCGACGGCGGCCGCGAGGACGACGGTCCGCCGCCTCCGTGACGGGGGCTGCTTGGAGAGGACCACGACCTGGTCCGGGTCCGACTCCGACTCCGACTCCGGGTCCGCCTGCTCCTGTGGGGGTGGGGCCGGCGCGGGCTCCGGGGCGCTCGGGGCGACGGGCTCCGCCTTCCTGCCCCGCGTCGCGTCCGCGAGGATCCACCGCCGGTGGACCTCGACGAGCTCTTCGGGGGTCGCTTTGCAGAGCCGGGCGAGCCGCTCCACGGGGGCGAACTCCGTTGGCACGGCATCCCCGTTGCAGTACCGGTGCAACGTCGACGTACTCATGTGAAGCCGTCGCGCCAGCACTCCATAGCTGAGCCCGGACCGCTCCTTGAGCTCCCGCAGCAACTCCGCGAGAGACGCCATCTCCGCCCTCCACCATTCCATTCAGACGTTCCAGGGGGAGGTCATACCCCCTGGCCAGAGTCGGTACGAACGTTCCAGCGTCCCCAACTCCCGGGCCCCCGTAGCGCCTCGGCCGAACCACGGCACAAGCTGTGGCCCATACAAGCACGCCGCTTCCGGCACTCCAGACAGAGGATCAGCCATGTTCCGCACCGGCCCCCGCTCCCGTTCCCGTACCACCCTCGCCGTCCGTACCCTCGCGGCCACCGGGATCGCCCTCGGCGGGCTGTCCCTGACGGCCTGTTCGGACGGCACAGGCACCCGGGACGAAGGCGCGGCGACGCTCGTGGCACAGACGACGACCAAGCACAGCACGGTTCCCGGGCCCACCACCAACCGGCGCACCGGGGACCGGGCGCGGCAGCCGGTCGCCTGCACCGGCGCCAACACCGAGGTGCAAGTCACCGAGGTCACCCGCCCCGCGAACCACCTCCTGATCACCGCCACGAACATCGGCGACGTGCCCTGCCACGCCTACAACGCCCCCTACCTCCGCTTCGACGACACCCGATCCACGACCGCCGTCGACCACGACTCCGTGCCGCAGGCGGTCGTCACCCTGCGCCCTGGCCGGTCGGCGTACGCGGGCGTCGTCCCGGCGGCGGCGGACGGCGGCGGCACGGACGGCCGCACCGCCCACCGCCTCGGCGTCCACTTCGCCGACCGGGCGATGGACGGCAGCATCGGCCCCGAGGCGGTTCTGGAGCTCCCCGCGGGGGGTGTGTACGTGGACAGCTCCGCCACGGTCACCTACTGGCAGCCGTCGCGGCAGGACGCCCTGGACCGGTGACCTCGGACGACCGCCCGGCGAAGAGAGATCCAGGTCACAACCGTTCCTGTCACATCCCGGCCGTGCCCGTCCGTCGTAGAGGTGTAGGACCTGGCACCAACAACGGCACAGGAGCACATCATGGAACCCCGTTTGAACGTCTTCGCCAGCCCGGCCGCGGGAAAGGCCATCAAGCACCTGACCGCGGTCAACAAGGCCGTCTCGGAGACGGGGCTGCCGGCCGCGACGCAGGAGCTGGTGCGGATCCGCGCGAGCCAGATCAACGGTTGCGGGTTCTGCCTCGACATGCACACCAAGGAAGCGATCGCCGCCGGTGAGACGTCGACGCGTCTCCACCTGGTCGGGGCGTGGCGCGAGGCCACGGTGTTCACCGAGGCCGAGCGTGCCGCCCTGGAGCTGACGGAGGAGGGCACCCGCATCGCCGACGGGGCGGGCGGTGTCCCGGACGAGGTGTGGGCCAACGCCGCGAAGCACTACGACGAGGAGCAGCTCGTCGGCCTGGTGACGCTGATCTCGCTCATGAACACCTTCAACCGGCTGAACGTCATCGTCCAGCAGCCCGCCGGCGACTACCAGCCCGGCCAGTTCGGCTGACCACCACCCGGCCCCGGGGGGGGCTCCGACCTGCTCACACACCTTTTGGTGAGTACCGCACAAAAAAGTCGGTACTTGTCCGGTGGTGGGGGCGGGACGAGGATCGAACGCGTACCCGACGCAACGCCCTCGAAGGAGCTCCCCCGTGCCCAGCAACGGCAGCAGCAAGCAGGCCGGCACGTCCCCCGTCAGCGTCCTCGGCCTCGGCCTGATGGGCACCGCCCTCGCCACCGCCCTGGTCAAGGCCGGGCACCCGACGACCGTGTGGAACCGCACGAAGTCCAAGACCGGGCCCCTCGCGGCCCAGGGCGCCACCCCCGCCGACACCGCGCGGGACGCCATCACCGCCGCCGACCTCGTCATCGTCTGCCTCACGACCAACGACAACGTACGCACCCTGCTGGCGCCCGAGGCCGACGCGCTCGCCGGCCGCACCGTCGTGAACCTCACCAACGGAACCCCGGGCCAGGCACGGGAGTTGGCGGACTGGGCGGCGGCGCACGGCATCACGTACATCGACGGCGGCATCATGGCCGTCCCGCAGATGATCGCCACCCCCGGCGCGTACATCTTCTACAGCGGCACCGACGAGGCGGCCTTCGAGACGCACCGCCCGACGCTCGCCGCCCTCGCCGACACCAAGTGGGTCGGCAAGGACCCCGGCCTCGCGGCGCTGTACGACCTGTCGCTGCTCACCGGCATGTACGGCATGGCGATGGGTGTCGCCCAGGCCTTCGCGATGATCCGCAGCGAGGGCATCCCGGCCCGTGAGCTGGCGCCGCTGCTCACCGACTGGATCATCGCGATGACGCAGGGGCTCGTCCCCACGGGCGCCGAGGCGCTCGACACCGACCAGCACCTGACGGACGTCTCGAACCTCGCCATGAACCGCGAGGCGTTCCCCAACTTCACCACCGCGTTCGCCGAACAGGGCCTGCGCACCGACCTGTTCGAGCCGTTCCAGGACCTCTTGGACCGCGCCGTCGAGCAGGGCTATGGAGCCGACGGGTTCTCGCGCATGCCGCTGCTGCTCACGAAGGACTGACGTGCGGGGCACCGGGCGGCGGGGTCACGGGACGAGCACCACCTTCCCCGTGGTCTCCCGGCGCTCGAGGGCGGCGTGCGCCTCGGCCGCCCGCTCCAGCGGGAACGCCTGGACGGCGGGCGCCAACTCCCCCTTGGCGGCCGCCTCCAGGGCCTCCCGCTCGTACGCGGGACCGTCCTCGGGGCTCCCGAGCAGCTGGAGCAGCGCGTTGGTGAAGGTGATCCGCCGCTCCGCGAGCACCTCGGGGCCCGGCTCGAAGGCCTCCTGCGACGACCAGCCGATGACGACGTACCGCCCTCCGTCGGCGATCAACTCGAAGGCGGCAGCGCCCTTTTCACCGCTCACCCCGTCGAGTACGGCGGTGACGCGCCGCCCGCCGCCGAGCCGCTCGGCGACCTCGCGCTGCCAGCCGGGCTCGTTGTAGTCGACGGCGATGTCGGCGCCGAGCGCGCGTACGGCCTCGACCTTGGCGGGGCCACCGGCCGCACCGATCACCGTCGCCCCGAGGGCGTGCGCGTACTGGACCACGAGCCGCCCCACGCCACCGGCGGCGGACGTCACCAACACCACGTCGTCCGCACGAAGTTGAGCCGCACCCAGAAGCCCCATGGTGGTGGCCCCCGTCACCACCATGGCCACCGCGTCCTCGAAGCCGAGCCCGTCCGGGACGGCGTGCAGCTTCGCCACGTCGGCGACCGCCAGCTCGGCGTACCCGCCGGGTGCCGAGCGCGAGACCACCACGGGCCGCCCGAGCCATGTCTTGTCGACGTCGGGGCCCACGGCCTCCACCGTCCCCGCGACCTCGCCGCCGAAGACGGCGGGCAGCTCGGGCAGCGGCGGCGCCATGTCGGACGCCTCGCCCCGGCGCATGACGGTCTCGACGAAGTGGACTCCCGCCGCCCGTACGGCGATCCGCACCTGCCCGGGCCCCGCGACGGGGTCGGGCAGGGTCTCGTACCGCAGGTTCTCGGCGGGACCGAACTCGTGCAGGACGACAGCGCGCATGGTGTGCTCCTCGGAACGTGGAAACGAACGTCGATGCACACCACCCTCCGACCTCAACCAAGGTTGAGGTCAAGGGCCGCCGGCCCGCGGCTCAGAGCTGCCGCGCGACCTCGGTCGCCCAGTACGTCAGGATCATGTTCGCGCCCGCGCGCTTGATCCCCGTCAGGGACTCCATGATCGCCCTGTCCCGGTCGATCCAGCCCCGCTCGGCGGCGGCCTCGATCATCGCGTACTCACCACTGATCTGGTACGCGGCCACCGGCACCTCCACCGCGTCGGAGACCCGGGCGAGGATGTCGAGGTAGGGGCCCGCGGGCTTCACCATCACCATGTCGGCGCCCTCCTCCAGGTCGAGCGCCAGCTCCCGCAGGGACTCCCGGGTGTTGGCGGGGTCCTGCTGGTAGGTCTTGCGGTCGCCCTTGAGCGACGAGCCGACGGCCTCGCGGAAGGGGCCGTAGAAGGCCGAGGAGTACTTCGCGGTGTACGCGAGGATGGCGACGTCCTCGTGCCCGACCTGGTCCAACGCGTCACGCACGACGCCGACCTGACCGTCCATCATGCCGCTCGGGCCCACCACATGGGCGCCCGCGTCGGCCTGCACCTGCGCCATCTCCGCGTACCGCTCCAGGGTCGCGTCGTTGTCGACACGGCCCTCGGCGTCGAGGACACCGCAGTGCCCGTGGTCGGTGGTCTCGTCGAGGCACAGGTCCGACATGACGATGAGGTCGTCGCCGACCTCGGCACGCACGTCGCGGAGCGCCACCTGAAGGATGCCGTCCGGGTCCGTGCCCGGCGTTCCCAGGCCGTCCTTCTTCGACTCCTCCGGCACACCGAACAGCATGATCCCGGCGACCCCGGCCTCCAGCGCCTCGACGGCCGCCTTCTTCAGGGTGTCGCGGGTGTGCTGCACGACGCCGGGCATGGCGCCGATCTCCACCGGCTCGCTGATCCCCTCGCGCACGAACGCGGGCAGGATCAGATCGGCCGGATGCAACCGCGTCTCGGCGACCATGCGCCGCATGGCAGGAGTGGTCCGCAACCGCCGCGGCCGCGCCCCGGGAAACGATCCGTACTTAGTCACTGCAACCCTCACCTCGAACCGCTGGGCATTTACCTGCTGTGGGCAGGCGTGCCGCAGGGCGGCACGGGTGGGCACAGCCCCCGGTGCAGAGCACCAAAAGGGGAGGCGCCCACCCAAAGGTACCTACGGGGCGGTACGGCGCCGACGGGACCCCGGCCGACGCTCACTGGGCCGAGTAACAGGATCCCCCGCTTCAAGAGCGGCCACCCGCCGCCGCGTACCGAACTCCGCCAAGGCCTCGGCCAGCTTGTGCACGGACGGCTCCGGAGCCATCACATCCACCCGCAGCCCATGCTCCTCCGCGGTCTTCGCGGTGGCGGGCCCGATGCAGGCGATCACCGTGACGTTGTGCGGCTTCCCGGCGATCCCGACGAGATTGCGCACCGTGGACGACGAGGTGAAGAGCACCGCGTCGAAGCCACCGCCCTTGATCGCCTCACGGGTCTCCGCCGGCGGCGGCGACGCCCGCACCGTCCGGTAGGCGGTGACGTCGTCGACCTCCCACCCGAGGTCGATGAGCCCGGCGACGAGCGTCTCCGTGGCGATGTCGGCCCGCGGCAGGAACACCCGGTCGATCGGGTCGAAGACCGGGTCGTACGGCGGCCAGTCCTCCAGGAGCCCCGCGGCCGACTGCTCACCGCTCGGCACCAGGTCCGGCTTCACGCCGAAGGCGATCAGCGCGGCGGCGGTCTGCTCGCCGACGGCCGCGACCTTGATCCCGGCGAAGGCACGCGCGTCGAGCCCGTACTCCTCGAACTTCTCCCGCACCGCCTTGACGGCGTTGACGGACGTGAAGGCGATCCACTCGTACCGGCCGGTGACCAGGCCCTTGACCGCGCGCTCCATCTGCTGGGGCGTGCGCGGCGGCTCGACCGCGATGGTCGGGACCTCGTGCGGCACGGCGCCGTACGACCGCAGCTGGTCGGAGAGCGAGGCCGCCTGCTCCTTCGTACGCGGCACGAGCACGCGCCACCCGAAGAGCGGCTTCGACTCGAACCACGACAGCTGATCGCGCTGGGCGGCGGCGCAGGACTCGCCGACCACGGCTATGACGGTCCGGCCGCCGTCCGGCGAGGGCAGCACCTTCGCCTGCTTGAGGACCTGCGCCACCGTGCCGAGCGTCGCGGTCCAGGTGCGCTGGCGCGTCGTCGTACCGGCGACGGTGACGGTCATCGGGGTGTCCGGCTTGCGGCCCGCGGCCACCAGCTCACCGGCCGCCGCGGCCACGGAGTCGAGCGCCACCGAGACGACGACCGTCCCGTCGGACGCGCCGACCTCGCTCCAGCAGCGGTCGGACGCGGTACGGGCGTCGACGAAGCGGACGTCCGTGCCCTGCGCGTCCCGCAGCGGCACACCCGCGTACGCGGGCACACCGACCGCCGCCGCGATGCCCGGCACCACCTCGAAGGGGATGCCCTCGGCGGCGCAGGCGAGCATCTCGTCCGCCGCGTACGTGTCGAGGCCCGGGTCGCCGCTCACCGCACGCACGACCCGCCTGCCGCCCCGCGCCGCCTCCATGACAAGATTGGCGGCAGCTCGGAACGGCGTCGCGTCGGCGGTCATTGACGTGTCGTCAGCTGTCGGCTGGGGTGTGTCCACACCTCCCCTGGCATGCACGCGGACGACGTCGAGCACATCAGGCTCGGCGATCAGCACATCCGCTCGGGCCAGCGCCTCGACGGCGCGCAGGGTCAGCAGTCCCGGATCTCCGGGTCCGGCACCGAGGAAGGTGACGTGCCCGTGTGCGGGAAGGCCTGGAAGGTTCGAGGTGGGGCTCAAAGTGCTCGCTCCCCCATCAGACCGGCCGCGCCCTTGGCAAGCATCTCGACCGCGAGTTCGCGGCCCAGCGCCATGGCTCGGGTCTCCGTCTCGGGCACGGGACCGGTGGTGGACAGCTGCACCAGCGTCGAGCCGTCGGTCGTACCGACGACGCCGCGCAGGCGCATTTCCTTGACAATCTGCCCGTCGGCCAGCAAGTCGGCCAACGCACCCACGGGTGCGCTGCAGCCGGCTTCCAGGGCGGCGAGCAGGGACCGCTCGGCAGTCACGGCGGCCCGGGTGTACGGGTCGTCGAGCTCGGCGAGCGCGGCGGCGAGTGACGCGTTGTGCGCGGCACACTCGATCGCCAGTGCCCCCTGGCCGGGGGCGGGCAGAACGGTGTCCACCGACAGGAGCTCGGTCACCTCGTCGGACCTGCCGACGCGGTTGAGTCCGGCGGCGGCGAGCACGACGGCGTCGAGCTCCCCCTTGTGGACGTATCCGATGCGGGTGTCGACGTTCCCCCGGATCGGCACGGTCTCGATGGTCATGCCGTGGCTGCGCGCGTAGGCGTTCAGCTGCGCCATGCGGCGCGGCGAACCGGTGCCCACGCGGGCTCCGTCGGGGAGCTCCGCGAAGGTCAGCCCGTCGCGCGCCACCAGCGCGTCGCGCGGGTCCTCGCGCACCGGCACCGCGGCGAGGGTGAGCTCGGCGGGCTGCGCGGTGGGCAGGTCCTTGAGCGAGTGCACGGCGAAGTCGACCTCGTCGCGGGCCAGCGCCTCGCGCAGCGCCGCCACGAAGACGCCGGTGCCACCGATCTGCGCGAGGTGCTCGCGCGAGGTGTCGCCGTACGTCGTGATCTCCACCAGCTCGACGGGGCGCCCCGTCAGCTCCTTGACTGCCTCGGCCACTTGGCCGGACTGGGCCATGGCCAGCCTGCTGCGCCTGGTCCCGAGTCTGAGGGCCCTCTCGGTCATGCCCGGCCTCTATTCGGGTCGTCGTTCTCGTTGTTCAGGTGGTCAGCCCTGCTGACCGCCGCGACCGTCTGCGGGTCGAGGTCGAAGAGCGTGCGCAGCGCGTCCGCGTACCCGGCGCCGCCGGGCTCGCTCGCCAGCTGCTTGACCCGCACCGTCGGCGCGTGCAGCAGCTTGTCGACGACGCGGCGCACGGTCTGGGTGATCTCCGCGCGTTGCTTGTCCTCGAGACCCGGCAGGCGTCCTTCGAGCCGGGCCATCTCGCCCGCCACCACGTCGGCGGCCATGGTGCGCAGGGCGACCACGGTCGGCGTGATGTGCGCGGCCCGCTGGGCGGCGCCGAAAGCGGCGACCTCGTCGGAGACGATGCCGCGGACCTGCTCGACGTCGTTGGCCATGGGCGCGTCGGCGGAGGCCTCGGCCAGCGACTCGATGTCCACGAGCCGCACGCCGGGCACGCGGTGCGCGGCGGCGTCGATGTCGCGGGGCATGGCGAGGTCGAGGAGGGCGAGCACGGCCGGGCGGGCCGCACCGGCCGACGACGCGCGCAGGCGCCGCTCCGGGAGCCGGCCCGTGACGCGCGCGGCGGCCACCAGGGCGGCGATCGCGTCAGCCTCGGCCCGCGGGTCGGCGGCCTGCTCCTCGCGGCGCTCGGCCGGGGCGTTGTCCACCCAGGCCGCGTGCTGTTCCAGAGACGCCGCGTCCATCCCGGCGACGGCCTCCTCGCCGGCGACGGAGAAGCCGCGCGGCGCGGACAGGTCGACCGGGCAGCCCTCGTCGGCCACGGTGGCCGTCCGGGCACCGGAGCCCGGCGAACCGTTTCCGGCCTGCGCGGGCGCCTCGTCGAGCGGGCCGTCGGCCGGGGGCACGCGCCCCTCGACGGCGGCGGTGACGGCTTCCGCGGTCAGCACCAGACCGGTCGCTCCCGTGCAGGAGACGGCCACGTCGGCACGTGTCAGTTCGTCCGCCACGGCGTCCATGGGGACGGCGCGGGCGCGCACCCCGTGGTCGCCCGACTCGCCGAGGATCTCCGCGAGCCGCTCCGCGCGCTCCAGCGTGCGGTTGGCGACCACGATCTCCGCCACACCGGCGCGCGCGAGCGTCGCCGCGGCCAGCGAGGACATGGAGCCCGCGCCGATGACCACGGCCCGCTTGCCCGCCGCCCAGGCGTCGACCGGCTCGCGCGCCGCGAGCTGTTCGAGGCCGAAGGTCACGAGGGACTGCCCGGCCCGGTCGATGCCGGTCTCGGAGTGCGCGCGCTTGCCGACCCGGAGGGCCTGCTGGAAGAGATCGTTGAGGAGCTTGCCCGCGGTGTGCAGCTCCTGCGAGCGCGCCAGGGCGTCCTTGATCTGCCCGAGGATCTGCCCCTCGCCGACGACCATCGAGTCAAGGCCGCACGCCACCGAGAAGAGGTGGTGGACGGCGCGGTCCTCGTAGTGGACGTACAGATAGGGGGTGAGCTCCTCCAGGCCGACGCCGCTGTGCTGCGCGAGCAGCGTGGACAGCTCGGCGACGCCCGCGTGGAACTTGTCCACGTCGGCGTAGAGCTCGATGCGGTTGCAGGTGGCGAGCACGGCCGCCTCGGCGGCGGGCTCGGCGGCCAGGGTGTCCTGCAAAAGCTTGGCCTGCGCGTCCGCGGACAGCGCGGCACGCTCGAGGACGCTCACGGGGGCGCTGCGGTGACTCAGCCCCACGACCAGGAGACTCATGCCGGCATCACGGCGGGGACGTCCCCGTCGGGTCCCTTCCGCTGCTGCTTGGCCGAGACGGGCGGGACGGGGCCCTCGGGCGCCGCGTCCTCCCCGGCCTTGCGCTGCTCGTGGAAGGCGAGGATCTGCAGCTCGATGGAGAGATCGACCTTGCGTACGTCGACACCGTCCGGCACGGACAGGACGGTCGGCGCGAAGTTCAGGATGGAGGTCACACCGGCGGCGACGAGCCGCTCGCAGACCTGCTGGGCGGCGCCGGCCGGGGTCGAGATGACGCCGATCGAGACGCCGTTCTCCTCGATGATCTTCTCGAGCTCGTCGGTGTGCTGCACCGGCATGCCCGCCACGGGCGTGCCCGCCATGGCCGGGTCGGCGTCGATCAGGGCCGCCACGCGGAAACCGCGGGAGGCGAACCCGCCGTAGTTGGCGAGGGCGGCGCCGAGGTTACCGATGCCGACGATGACAACCGGCCAGTCCTGGGTCAGCCCGAGTTCACGGGAGATCTGGTACACGAGATACTCGACGTCGTAGCCGACGCCGCGCGTCCCGTAGGACCCGAGGTACGAGAAGTCCTTGCGCAGCTTCGCGGAGTTGACCCCCGCGGCGGCCGCGAGCTCCTCGGAGGAGACCGTGGGCACCGAGCGCTCCGACAGTGCGGTGAGGGCTCGGAGGTACAGCGGAAGCCTGGCGACGGTGGCCTCGGGAATCCCTCGGCTGCGGGTCGCCGGTCGGTGAGTTCGGCCAGTTGCCACGGTGCTCCTGCGGGTAGAGCGGGGCTGCAGGCGGTCACTCGTCCCCAGACCGCCCCGTCGAATGCAGGCTATGTCTTTGTGAACGCGTGCACAAAGATGGTGTCCGATTTGCCCGGCCAACGTGACCGGGGTCACGCGCCCCCGGCGCGCGATCGTGGAACCGGCGCGCACGGAGCGTCGTTGCTCATTTGATGGGGGCAAAACCGCACACTCTCCTCACGATCATCGCCCCCGAGACCAAAACCGCCCCAAAGCGTAATCGACTTCGCGGGAACTTTGGACTGGTCGGTCAGTAGGTGAAAGACCTTTCCGGCCTACCCGGCGAGCTCGCGCCGCAGCCGGCCCTCGTCCACCCGCCAGAAGGTGTGCTGCTCCCCGTCCACGAGCACCACCGGAATCTGCTCCCAGTAGGCCCGGTGCAGCTCCTCGTCCCGCGTGATGTCCTTCTTCTCCCAGGGCGTGCCGAGCTCCCCGCAGACCTTCTCGATCACCGCCTGTGCGTCATCGCACAGATGACAACCCGGCTTCCCGATCAGGGTGACCAACCGCTCCTGCGGCTTCTTCTTCTCCGTACGACCGCCACTACGGCGAAAAATCGGGCTCATGGCCCCATTCTCGCCCGGCGTGCCGCGCCGGAGGACATCCCCGGCGCGCTCCGATTAACGGCTCGGTCGCGGAGAGTTCACAGGCCCGAATCCTCCCGACTCCGGGACCACCGAACAGACTGGCTATGCTCACGACATGGCCGCTCTCGGATGGCTCACCCCCCGTAGGCGCTCCGCCACGGCGCGGAGCGTGTTGGCAGGCGAGGCCTCGGCCGAGGCAGCGCGCAAGTCCTCGCAGGAACTGGAGGAGCTCGACGCCCTCGCCGCGCGGACCGCGCCCGACGAAGCCCCGCGGGAGCCGGAGTTCCCCGTCGTCGGCGACGACAAGGCCGCCGCCTTCTTCGACCTCGACAACACCGTGATGCAGGGCGCCGCGATCTTCCACTTCGGCCGCGGCCTCTACAAGCGGAAGTTCTTCGAACGCCAGGAACTGTTCCGGTTCGCCTGGCAGCAGGCGTGGTTCAGGCTCGCCGGCGTCGAGGACCCCGAGCACATGCAGGACGCCCGCGACAGCGCCCTCTCCATCGTCAAGGGCCACCGCGTCGCCGAGCTGATGTCCATCGGCGAGGAGATCTACGACGAGTACATGGCCGAGCGGATCTGGCCGGGCACCCGCGCCCTCGCCCAGGCCCACCTCGACGCGGGCCAGAAGGTCTGGCTGGTCACCGCCGCCCCGGTGGAGATCGCCACGGTCATCGCCCGCCGCCTCGGCCTGACCGGCGCCCTCGGCACCGTCGCCGAGTCCATCGACGGCGTCTACACCGGCAAGCTCGTCGGCGAACCCCTGCACGGCCCCGCGAAGGCCGAGGCGGTCCGCGCCCTGGCCGCCGCCGAGGGCCTCGACCTGGGCCGCTGCGCCGCGTACAGCGACTCGCACAACGACATCCCGATGCTCTCGCTCGTCGGGCATCCGTACGCGATCAATCCCGACGCCAAACTGCGCAAGCACGCCCGCGCCAGGGACTGGCGGCTGCGCGACTACCGCACCGGCCGCAAGGCCGCGAAGGTCGGCATCCCGGCCGCCGCCGGCGTCGGCGCGCTCGCGGGCGGCGCGGCCGCGGCCGTGGCCCTGCACCGCCGCCGCCACTGAGCATCCGTCGGTCCTACCCCAGGGTGTCTCCCGCCAGTCGCGCCGGTAGCACTCGGCCACAACACGCCTCAGGCCGACACGGAATGTGAACTCATTCGATCAACAAGTGCTCACTCTCCGGCACTTGAACGGGCGTCAATCGGTTACAGAAGCGACGTAATCGATGATTTGAGCAACTGGGTGTAGTGCTGCCTGTACGAAGCGTTATTCTCCTCAGACGCATAAGGGACCCCACACGTCGCTACGACGGGTGAACGGTCCCGCACTGCACGTGATGGAAGCTCTGCCTCTGGGAGTCCCGTGTACCCACACGTCGGGGTTGACACCTCGGGCCTGGCTACGCTGCGCGCAACGGTCATCGACCGCTTGCGCGGCTTCGTCCCCACCGCGTACGCCGTCCCCGCCGTCCCCGCCCTCGCCGTCCCCGCACCCGCCGGGCCGTGCTATGCCCTGGCGAACGGCGGTGCGGCAGTCGGCAGACGGGGCCGTTCCGCCGCTGCCGCCACCTCCGCACCCACCCCCCGCCGTCCCGCCGCGGACAGCGACAGCGCCCGCATGATGGAGCTCGTCGAGCGCGCCCAGGCCGGCGAGTCCGACGCCTTCGGCCGCCTCTACGACCAGTACAGCGACACGGTCTACCGCTACATCTACTACCGCGTCGGCGGCAAGGCGACCGCCGAGGACCTCACCAGTGAGACCTTTCTGCGCGCCCTCCGCCGCATCGGCACCTTCACCTGGCAGGGCCGTGACTTCGGCGCCTGGCTGGTCACGATCGCCCGCAATCTCGTCGCCGACCACTTCAAATCGAGCCGTTTCCGCCTCGAAGTGACCACCGGCGAAATGCTCGACGCCAACGAAGTCGAGCGCAGCCCCGAGGACTCCGTCCTGGAGTCCCTCTCGAACGCCGCCCTCCTCGAAGCCGTCCGCCGCCTCAACCCCCAGCAGCAGGAATGCGTGACCCTGCGCTTCCTCCAGGGCCTCTCCGTCGCCGAGACCGCGCGGGTCATGGGCAAGAACGAAGGCGCGATCAAAACCCTTCAGTACCGCGCGGTGCGCACCCTCGCCCGCCTGCTGCCCGACGACGCCCGCTAGCGGCCCGCCATGCCCAACTCCCCCTCCGTGGCGGCCAGATGGTCGCCACGGAATTGTCGCGGTCCGATCATCCGCCGTCCGTAACCCAAGTGCCGCGACGCTCGTTGTGCGGGATGCAGGCTCCCTGTGGTCGCTACCTGGCTGGCTCCGCTCACTCGATCGTGTGGAAATGGTCAGGACATGCAACCCTCAGGACCCCCTGGGGAGTCGACCGTCATGACGAGAGGAGGTGCCGCCAGTGATCGCGAACGTATCGGCCCACCGGCGGGCGAACGCCTTCGCCCAGGCCCTGGAGGAGCGTTCCGACCAGGGCCCGGCAGCCGAGCAGTCCGAGGACTCCGCACTCACGCCCGCGCCCGCGGCCGCACCCGTGGAGTCCACCGAAACCACCGCGGCCCGCGCCGAGCCGACCGAGCAGGGCCACCTACTGGCCCTGGCGGACGGCCTCGACGCACTGCCCAAACCCGCCCTCGACCCCGAGGTCAAGGTCGTCCAGCGCGCCCAGCTCGTGGCCGCGATGGAAGCCATGCTCCTGGAGGGCGGCACCCCGTCGGTGCCACAGCAGCGGTCCCGCAAGGGTGCCCACCGGGCGGGCGCCCTGCAGAAACTGCGTCCGCGCTCCCGCCTGTCCAAGGGGATCGCGGCCGGCGGCCTCACCGTCGGCGTCGCCGCGGGCGCGTTCGGCGGTGTCGCCGCCGCCAGCTCCGACGCCCTCCCGGGCGACTCGCTGTACGGCCTCAAGCGCGGCATGGAGGACTTCAAGCGGGGCCTGGCCGACGACGACAGCGACCGCGGCCGGATCTACCTCGACCAGGCCTCCACGCGGCTGAGCGAGGCCCGCAGGCTCATGGAGCGGGGCCGCTCAGGCGCCCTCGACCACGAGTCGCTCGGCGAGGTCAGGCGAGCCCTCTCCGGCATGCGGCACGACGCCACGGAAGGCCACCGCCTCCTCCTCGAGGCGTACGAGCGCGACGGCTCCCTGGGCGCCATCCAGGCGCTGTCCGCGTTCTCCCGGTCGCACCGCGAGGCGTGGAGCGACCTCCAGGGCCGCCTCCCCGTCCAGCTGGGCGACGTGGGCGAGCAGGTGAACTCCGTCTTCGACGCCATGGACGAAGAGGTCGAACCGCTGCGGTCCCTGCTGCCCCGCCCCCCGGAAAAGGGCGGCAGCACCGGCCGGACGTCCCAGAGCCCCAGCGGCTCCGACAGCTCCGACGGGCGCCCCACCCGCCCCTCGGGCAGCGGCAGCTCGCACGGCGGCGGTGCGGGCAGCGACAGCAAGCCCAGGCCCTCCACGTCGGACCGCGAGGACGAGGGCATCCTCGGCGGCACCACCGGCGGCCTCCTCGACCCGCCGGACGACAAGAAGACGAGCCCGGCCCCCTCGGACGGCAAGAGCAAGCCCGGCCAGCACACCACGCCCCCCAAACCGGACGTGACGCTGCCACCGCTCCTGCCGGGTCTCCAGCTCCCGGAGCTGGGCATCAAGGGCGAGGACACGAAGTAGCACCCACCAGTACGCGGTCGGGGGCGCCCTCCACACAGGAGGGCGCCCCCGATTGCGTACGGCCTAGAAGAACACCGACCGCCGCTGCACCAGCAACTTGTACAGCGAATGCTGGATCTGCTCGCGCACCTGGTCCGTCAGGTTGAACATCAGCATCGGATCCTCCGCCGCCTCCGGCGGATACCCGTCCGTCGGAATCGGCTCCCCGAACTGGATCGTCCACTTCGTCGGCAGCGGCACCGCCCCCAACGGCCCCAACCACGGAAACGTCGGCGTGATCGGGAAGTAGGGGATGCCCAGCACCCGCGCCAGCGTCTTCGCGTTGCCGATCATGGGGTAGATCTCCTCCGCCCCGACGATCGAGCAGGGCACGATCGGCGAGCCCGTCCGCAGGGCCGTCGACACGAAGCCGCCGCGGCCGAACCGCTGCAGCTTGTACCGCTCGCTGAACGGCTTTCCGATGCCCTTGAAGCCCTCCGGCATCACACCGACCAGCTCGCCCCGCTCGAGGAGCCGCTCCGCGTCCTCCGCGCAGGCCAGCGTGTGCCCGGCCTTGCGGGCCAGTTCGTTGATCACCGGGAGCATGAAGACGAGGTCGGCGGCGAGGAGCCGCAGATGCCGGCCGTGCGGGTGGTTGTCGTGCACCGCGACCTGCATCATCAGGCCGTCAAGCGGCAGCGTTCCGGAGTGGTTGGCGACGATCAGCGCCCCGCCGTCGGCGGGGATGTTCTCGATGCCCTTCACCTCCACCCGGAAGTACTTCTCGTAGAACGGGCGGAGCAGCGACATCAGGACCTGGTCGGTGAGCTCCTCGTCGTAACCGAAGTCGTCGACCTCGTACTCCCCCGTGAGCCGCCGCCGCAGGAAGGCCAGGCCGCCCGCGACGCGCCGGTCCCACCCGCCGCCGCTCCGCGGCTCGGGCCCCTGCTCCCGCCCTGAAGGCTCCGGGGGCGTCACCCGCGGGTCCCCGCCCTGTTGGGGGCCGCCCTGCGGGGGCCCGTCCTGCTGCCCGGGCAGCGCCTTGACCCCGGCCACGGGATCACCCTTGCGCCGGGGCGCGGACCTCCGTCGCGAGGTGCGCTGCGCACTCCCGCGCGACCGGTCGTCGTCGAACGGAATGACCTTGGCGTCCGCCATGGTTGACGCTCTCCTCAGTTGGCGCTCTGGTGGCCACCCGCGAGGGGCAGCGCGGCGATCCGGTCGACTGCCCCCGCGAGGGCACCTGGCGGCAGCAGTCCCGGGCCCCGGCTGCGCACGAAGTCCGCGAAGGCCTCCGCGGTCGTGTACTTCGGCCGGAACCCCAGTGTCTCGCGCATCTGCCGGGTGGCCACGACCCTGCCGTGGGTGAGCAGTCTGATCTGCTCGGGCGAGAAGTCCGTCATGCCGACCGTGCGCAGCGCCGAACCGACCCAGGTGACGGCCGGCAGGAAGAGGGGCACGGTGGGGCGGCCGAGCCGCCGCGAGCACTGCGACAGGAGCAGCTGGCCGTCGCCGGCGATGTTGAAGGTGCCGCTGTTGAGCGTGCCGCGCTGCGGCTCGTGCGAGGCGAGCCGCAGCACCTCGACCGCGTCGTCCTCGTGGACGAACTGCAGGCGCGGGTCGTAGCCGAACACGGTCGGCAGGACCGGCAGCGAGAAGTACTCGGCGAGCGGGGAGTCCGCGGCGGGCCCCAGGATGTTCGCGAAGCGCAGCACGCACACGGCGACGTCGGGGCGGCGCCGCGCGAACCCGCGCACATAGCCCTCGACCTCGACGATGTCCTTGGCGAAGCCGCCGCTCGGCAGCGACTTGGGCGGTGTGGTCTCCGTGAAGACCGCGGGGTCCCTGGGCGCCGAGCCGTACACGCTGGTGCTCGACTTCACCACGAGCCGCTTCACCGTCGGCGACTTCTGGCAGGCGCCGAGCAGCTGCATCGTGCCGATGACGTTGGTTTCCTTGACCGAGCCGCGGCCGCCCCTGCCGTCGAGGGCGGTGGCGCTGACGTCCATGTGGACGACCGTGTCGACGCTGTGCTCCGCGAGGACCCTGGCGATCGTGGGCTGCCGGATGTCGGCCTGGACGAAGTCCGCACCGCCGAGATGGTGCTCGGGCGGGACGACGTCGACGGCGATCACCCGGTCGACTTCGGGATCGCGCTGGACCCGCCGGACGAACCGTCCGCCCAGCTGCCGGGCCACTCCGGTCACGAGCACGACCTTGCCCAAGATCAGCGCCTGCCTTTCCCCGACCCTCGCCCCACCACCGTCGCCGCACCACCGTCGGCGTTGCGGACCACGCTAGCGGGTGGACGTCGCGCTGTGACGACCGCGCACCCAGAGACGGCCGAAAACACCGAAGCCCTCCCGTCGGATGACGGGAGGGCTTCGGACACGCTGTGCAGCTGTCGCTTACTTCTTGTTGCGACGCTGAACGCGAGTGCGCTTCAGCAGCTTGCGGTGCTTCTTCTTGGCCATCCGCTTACGCCGCTTCTTGATAACAGAGCCCACGACTACCCTCGCTCACTTCTCTTCACTCGGTGCGGGGCAGCAGACTGGGCCCACACGACCTACGTCGGCCTAGCCTACCTGTCCCCGCGTGAGGGACGTAATCGAGGAGCCATGAACCCTGCGCCACGGGCCCGGGGACCCGTGACTCAACCAGCCTCAACCCCCACATAAGACTCGCGGAGGTACTCGTGAACCGCCTGCTCCGGGACCCGGAAGGACCTCCCGACCCGGATGGCGGGCAGATGACCGCTGTGCACCAAGCGGTACACGGTCATCTTGGACACTCGCATCACCGCGGCGACTTCCGCCACGGTCAGGAACGCGACCTCGTTCAGCGGCCTCTGCTCTGCAGCCATGACACCCCACCTGAACCTTCCGCACATGACGGGCACCGGCTTCCCCTTCCGGTGACTCTTCGTCTCTGCGCGCTCACTCCCCAGACTAGGGGCGGATGATGCGAGTGGGGAAGAGGAGCCGCGATCGGCCGCCTACTGTGACAGACACGCTCGATTGAGTACATAGCGAGTAAGCGGTCGGTAGTAATCAGACCGCACAGCGTCATCAAGCGGAACGACGACGGACACCTGCCCCTCGGCCTCTCCGACGAACAGCGCGGGATCGTCCGTATCCGCCAGACCGATCGCCTCAAACCCCAGCTGACCTGCTCCGCAGACCCATCCGTGGTCCCCGATGACCAACTCGGGAAGCGGTCCGCCGGCCTCCGCAGCGGCGTCCAGAGCGGCACGAATCGGGAGGGGTGAGTGGGTGTGTGCGCCGGTGTCACTCCCGGTGGGACGCGCGCCGGGTTCGCGCACCAGCGCGACTCCTTGTACGTAGTCAAGGTTGTACGTGCGTAGGCCGAACCGGGTCGTTATGTCGACACTGCTGCCCTGCGCGGGGGTGAGGACGGGACATCCCGCCGCCGACAAAGCGTCCGCCAACGCGGCGTAGAACCCGAGCAGTCGGTGCGGATGACCGGTCCCGAGAAGCACCGGGAGCCGCCGCCGCGCCGCCGCCGCGAGCCGTTCCGCAAAGGCGTCGAGCGCCGTCAGCGTCCGCTCGGGATCGATGACATCGGCGCCCGTGGTGCACCCCGGGTCGGCGGACACTCCGCACTTGTCGGACATCAGGCGCAGCAGGTCGCCGGAGCCCCAGCTCCACTCGGGGTCGAGCCCCAGCAGTATCCGTGGGTCCCGCGCCGCGAACAGCCGATAACTCCGCAGGCTCTGCTCCCGCGACGTGGCCACGGGCCCGGCCAACCGAGCCGCCAACAGATGCGCACGCAGCGCTCCGGTGCTCAACACGGTCCGATGCTGGCGCACCGGCGCCCATGGTGCCGCAAAACCCCGGAAAGCCCCCACAGTTGGGCTAACGCGGGCATAATCCGGCGGCCTCACCGCACATCCTCTGTGCCGACAGCCTCCTGCCTCTACGCCGACAGCCCTCTGCCTCTACGCCGACAACTCCTACGCCAGCAGTCCCCGCAAGGGAAACACCGCCCTCCGCGCGGCGAGCACAGCCTGGTCGAGCCGGTCGGCGGGGTCGTACCCCGACTCCCAGCCCTTCCAGTCCACCGGCCACCGGCCGTCCGTCATCCGCCCGGGCGCCAACTGCCGCGTCCGCGCGAACACTTCGTGCCGCCACGCCTCTGGAGTCTCCGCCGTGGGCTCGACGGGCCGCCCCGCCGCGATGGCCACGAGATGGGTCCAGGAGCGCGGCACCACATCCACCACGGCGTACCCCCCGCCCCCGAGAGCGACCCACCGCCCGTCGGCGTGCTCGTGGGCCAGGTCGTGACAGGCGACCTGCACGGCCCGCTGAGCGTCCAGCGACACCGCGAGGTGCGCCAGGGGGTCCTCGAAGTGCGTGTCGGCCCCGTGCTGCGTCACGAGCACCTGCGGCCGGAACTCGGCGAGCAGCTCGGGCACCACGGCGTGAAAGGCCCGCACCCACCCGGCGTCACCGGTCCCGGCCGGCAGCGCCACGTTCGCCGCGGTGCCCTCCGCCGGGCCGTCCGCGCCGGTCTCCTCGGGCCACCCGGTCTGCGGGAACAGCGTCCGCGGATGCTCGTGCAGCGAGATCGTGAGGACCCGCGGGTCATCCCAGAAGGCGGCCTGGACCCCGTCGCCGTGATGCACGTCCACATCCACGTACGCGACGCGCTCGGCGCCCAGTTCGAGCAGCCGGGCGATGGCCAGCGCCGCGTCGTTGTAGATGCAGAAGCCGGAGGCGGACCCGGGCATCGCGTGGTGCAGCCCGCCCGTGAAGTTCACCGCGTGCAGCGCGTCGCCGCGCCACACCGCTTCGGCCGCGCCCACGGACTGCCCGGCGATCAGCGCCGACACGTCGTGCATCCCGGCGAAGGCCGGGTCGTCCTCAGTGCCGAGCCCGTACTCCCCGTGGGCGGACGCGGGATCGGCGGAAGCGGCCTTGACCGCGTCCACGTAGTCCCCGCGGTGCACGAGCCGCAGCGTCGAGTCTCCGGCGCGCTTGGCCGCGACGACCTCCAGCTCCTGGTCGAGCCCGAAGGCGTCGACCAGACTTCGGGTCAGCCCGAGCCTGACCGGGTCCATCGGGTGACCCGGGCCGAAGTCATAGCCCGTTACTGCCTCGTCCCACATCAGCTGCGCGCGGCCACTCATGCCCGTCACCGTACCGGTCCGGTCCCGGGGCGAAGGAACGGGCGTACAGCAAGGTCAGGAGCACCAACACCAGAGGAACGACCATGGCGCCCCGGTAGTTCCAGACATCCCCGAGCCCGCCCACCAGCGGCGAACCGATCAAAAATCCCACATAGTTGAAGACATTCAGTCGTGCCACGGCCGCATCCGAAGCCCCCGGGAACAATCTCCCCGCCGCGGCGAACGTCTGCGGAACGATCACGCACAGCCCCAGCCCGAGCACGGTGAACCCGGCGATCCCCACCCACGCCCCGGGCGCCGCCGCCACCACCGCGAACCCCAGCGCGGCCATCACCGACCCGCCCCGCACCACCGCCACGGCCCCGAGCCGCCGCACGCCCAGATCCCCGAGCCCGCGCCCCACCAGTGTCATGACCATGTAGACGTTGTACGGAACCGTCGAGATCTCCTCCGAGCTCCCCAGCACGTCCTGGAGGTACTTGGCGCTCCAGTTGGAGACCGTCGAGTCACCGATGTACGCGAACGTCATCACAAGGCAGAGCGGAAGCAGCAACTTGAAGCCGACACCTCCGCCCGCCCCCTCCGCCGGTACCGCCGCCCCCTGCACCGGCGCCGCGTCGACGTACCACCGGCTCCCGACCAGTGCCGCCGGCAGCAGCACCGCCACGGCCGGCAGGTAGGAGACGAAGAGCGAAAGGTCCCAGTGCGCCCCGGCCCAGGCGGCCGACGCCCCCACGATCCCGCCCAGGCTGTACGCGGCATGGAACCCGAGCATGATGCTGCGCCCGTACGCCCGTTGGAGGCTCACCCCGAGCATGTTCATGGACGCGTCGAGCGCCCCCACGGCAAGCCCGAACGCCCCGAGCGCCACGGCCACGTGCCACATCGCGTCACCCGCGCCGACCCCGAGCAGCGCCAGCAGCACCGCGGGCTGCGACCATCTCAGCACCGTGCTCGGCGGCACCTTCCGCACCAGCCGCTCGGTGCCGAGGCTCCCGATTCCGGCCAGGATCGGCACCGCCGCGAGGAAGACGGGCAGCAGCCCGTCCGATATCCCGTAGCGGTCCTGGATCGCCGGAATCCGCGTCACGAGCAGGGCGAATGTGACTCCCTGCACCAGGAAGGCGAACGCCAGCGAGGCCCTGCCGCGCCGCAGCACTTCGGTCATGGCTGCAGAGCGTAGGCCCCAGGTCTACCAGTGGGTAGATGGATCACCCGCCCAATCTCGGCACGTCGTCACTGTCGTCATGCGAGCAGGTCCACCAACTCGCGCATGTCCCCGAAGAGTTTGGTGGCGCCCGCCAGCCGCTCGGCCGGCGTCATGGCGGTGAACCCGAAGACATCCATTCCGGCGGCGACCGCGGCCTGCACGCCCAGCGGGCTGTCCTCCACGACGACGCACTTCTCGGGCGCCACGCCCATGCGTTCGGCGGCATACAGGAAAAGATCGGGCGCCGGCTTTCCCCGCCCCACGTCCTGCGAGCTGAAGACCCGCCCCTGGTCGAACCACTTGTCGAGTCCGGCCTTCCGGTGCCCGACTCGAATCCGCTCATGACTCCCGGACGAGGCCAGGCAGTACGCCACCCCGTCGGCGGTCAGCTTCTCCAGCACTTCCACGGCCCCCTGGACCGGCTGCAACTCCCGCTCGAAAGCGGCGAAGACCCGCCCGTGGAAAACGTCGTCGAAGTCCTCGGGAAGCCGCTGCCCACTCCGCTCGAAGATCAGATCGTGTACGCGGTGGACGGCGGCGCCCATGTAGTCCCGCAGGGAGTCTTCGTAGGAGGTGGGGTGCCCGAGCTCGGTCAGATAGCCGGCGAGGATGGTGTTGGAGAGGGGCTCGCTGTCCACGAGGACACCGTCGTTGTCGAAGATGACCAGTTCGTATCGCATATCCCGACCCTAATTCGCAAGAGCCCCTTCGCAAGAGCCCCAGAACGCAGAAAACCCCCGCACCATAAGGTGCGGGGGTTTCCCATTCAAAAATAGTTCGGCGGCGTCCTACTCTCCCACAGGGTCCCCCCTGCAGTACCATCGGCGCTATGAGGCTTAGCTTCCGGGTTCGGAATGTAACCGGGCGT
>NZ_JBIRFV010000020.1:0-26696 GCF_044327655.1 Streptomyces sp. NPDC018029
TTCACCGGCAAGATGCTCGACGAGCGCCTGGGCAAGATCACCTTCTGGACGCTGTTCGTCGGCTTCCACGGCACCTTCCTCGTCCAGCACTGGCTGGGCGCCGAGGGCATGCCGCGCCGGTACGCGGACTACCTCCACGCCGACGGCTTCACCGCGCTGAACACGATCTCGACGATCTGCTCGTTCCTGCTCGGTCTGTCGATCCTGCCGTTCTTCTACAACATCTGGAAGACGGCCAAGTACGGCAAGAAGATCGAGGTCGACGACCCGTGGGGTTACGGCCGCTCGCTGGAGTGGGCGACGTCCTGCCCGCCCCCGCGGCACAACTTCATCACCCTGCCGCGCATCCGCTCGGAATCGCCGGCGTTCGACCTGCACCACCCTGAGATCGCGGCTCTCGGCCACATCGAGAACGACGGGCAGAAGGACACCGCGCTGTTCGGCGGCGACAAGGAGACCGCGAAGTGAAGATCCAGGGCAAGATGTTCATCTGGCTGAGCGTCTTCGTCCTCGCCATGGCGATCGTCTATGGCGTGTGGTCGAAGGAGCCGGCCGGTACCACGGCGCTCTTCCTGGCCTTCGGCCTGTGCATCATGATCGGCTACTACCTGGCCTTCACGGCCCGGCGGGTCGACGCCTCCGCACAGGACAACAAGGAGGCCGATGTCGCGGACGAGGCCGGCGAGGTGGGCTTCTTCAGCCCGCACAGCTGGCAGCCGCTCTCCCTGGCCGTCGGTGGCGCGCTCGCCTTCATGGGTGTCGTCTTCGGCTGGTGGCTGCTGTACTTCTCGGCCCCGATCATCCTGATCGGCCTGTGGGGCTGGGTCTTCGAGTACTACCGCGGCGAGAACCAGACCCAGTGAGTCTGTAGTTCACGACCCGCACCCGAAGGGCCCGGACACTCCGAAAGGAGCGTCCGGGCCCTTCGGCGTGCGGAGCATCTTCCATCCCTCTTACGGGTCACTCGGCGCGCCGGACTTGATGAATCTTCATACCGTGTGTTTATGAGCCACTCTCCGCGAATCCGCACGGTACTGAGCTGCACGACGCTGGTGGCCGCCCTCGGTGCGGGGGCCACGGCGTGCGGCAGCTCCGACGGCCACCCGCTCTCGGCGAAGCCGTACGACGCGGCCGGCCAGATCGCCTTCAACGGCCCGGTGGGCAGTCAGAAGGCGGACCCGGACAAGCCCTTGGAGGTCACCGCCCAGGGCGAGGACGGGCGCATCACCGATGTGACGGCCACCGACGCCATGGGGCGGTACGTGGCGGGTGAACTCTCGGCGGACGGCGCCCGGTGGCACAGCACCACCCCCCTGGCGGCAGGCGCCCACTACACCGTGCGGGTGAGCACCGAGGACGACGAGGGGTCGCCGGGCCGCAAGGTCCTGACCTTCGACACCGACACGCCCGACAAGAAGAAGCGGCTGAAGGTCACCTTCGGCCCCGAGTCCGGCAAGTACGGCGTCGGCCAGCCGATCACGGCCGCCCTCAGCGCCCCGGTGAAGGACAAGGAGGCCAGGGCCATAGTCGAACGCGCCCTCAAGGTCCGCTCGGTGCCCGCCACGGAGGGCGCCTGGCACTGGGTGGACAGCGAGACGCTGCACTACCGCCCGAAGGAGTACTGGCCCACGGGCGCGACCGTCCACGTCACCAGCAACCTCGAGGGCCTCAAGGTCAAGGACAAGCTCTGGGGCGGCGAGGCCAAGCCGCTCAAGCTGACCATCGGCGACCGGATCGAGGCCGTCACGGACGCCTCCTCGCACTGGATGACGGTCTACCGCAACGGCGAGCAGATCAACTCCATCCCGGTGACCACCGGAAAGCCCGGCTACTCCACCCGCAACGGCGTCAAGGTGGTGCTGGGCAAGGAGTACTCCGTACGCATGACCAGTGCCAGCATCGGCGCGTCGGACTTCTACGACAAGATGGTCTACTACGCGACACGCGTGACCGACTCCGGCGAGTACGTGCACGCGGCGCCCTGGTCGGTGGGTTCGCAGGGGGCCGCGAACACCAGCCACGGCTGCACCGGCATGAGCACGGGGAACGCCGCCTGGTTCTACGAGACCGTCCGGCAGGGCGACCTCGTGACAGTCATCAACAGCAACGGCGAGGACATGCCGACGTTCGGCAACGGCCTCGGCGACTGGAACATGGGCTGGAAGAAGTGGCGCGAGGGCAGCGCGCTGCTCACCGGGGCCAAGAACGGCCCCGCGGCGGTCGACGCGGCCAGGCTGCGGCCGCGGGTCTAGCGGCCCGGCAGAGAGCCCGTCAGAGGCGCACGAGAGGGGCCCGCGCCGTGGCGCGGGCCCCTCTCGGGGAGATCAGTGGCCCCTCAGGCCTCGACAGCCGTCCTGGTGCGCAGCAGGGCGGCCAGGGCCTGCGCGAACTCCACCGGATCGATCGGCAGGGTCACCGCGGCCTCCGCCCGGCTCCAGGTGGCCAGCCAGGCGTCCTGCGGGCGCCCGATGAGCAGCAGCACGGGCGGCGACTGGAACACCTCGTCCTTGATCTGGCGGCAGACCCCCATGCCGCCGGGCGCCGACTCGCCGTCCAGCACGCAGACGTCGATGCCGCCCCGGTCGAGCTCCTTGATGACCGCGTGCGGCGTCGCGCACTCGATGAACTGGACCTGGGGAACGTCGGCGGCCGGCCTGCGGCCGGTGGCCAACCGGACTTGCTCGCGGGTGCTCGCGTTGTCGCTGTAGACCAGCACCGTGGCGGTCGGCTGCATTGTTCCTCCGATACTCGGGAACCGATGGGCGGATGCTACTCCTCCCGACACCCCGTCAACACCGGTTCGCGGAGGCCTCCGATGGGCCATCCGGGCAGGACACAGACCGCAGACACTCCGAACGGCACCCCCCGGGGTGAGGGCGGGATAAGCGACCGACATAATGTCGGTCGTGGCGACAGCAACGACAGTAGATACCGGGCACGCGCACCCGCCGGTCAATCGACCGAACCTCACCAGCGTCGGAACCATCATCTGGTTGAGTTCCGAGCTGATGTTCTTCGCGGCCCTCTTCGCGATGTACTTCACCCTGCGATCGGTGACAGGTCCTGATCACTGGAAGGAAATGGCTTCGGCCCTGAACTTCCCGTTCTCGGCGACGAACACCACCATCCTGGTGCTCTCCTCTCTCACGTGTCAGCTCGGCGTGTTCGCAGCTGAACGCGGTGACGTGAAGAAGCTCCGGATGTGGTTCATCGTCACCTTCATCATGGGTGCGATCTTCATCGGCGGTCAGGTGTACGAATACACCGAGCTGGTCAAGCACGAGGGCCTCTCGCTCTCGTCCGACCCGTACGGCTCGGTCTTCTACCTGACCACCGGCTTCCACGGACTGCACGTGACAGGCGGCCTGATCGCCTTCCTGCTGGTCCTCGGTCGCACCTATGCGGCCAGGAGGTTCACCCACGAGCAGGCGACCGCAGCCATCGTCGTGTCCTACTACTGGCACTTCGTCGATGTGGTCTGGATCGGCCTCTTCGCCACGATCTACATGATCAAGTAAGCGGCAGGTCGCTCACGCGACGCATTCGAAACATTCCAGAAGCATCGACGCAGAAGATCCTGACACCGGGGTAATCCGTGAAAAAGCTCTCCGCACGACGACGCCATCCGCTGGCGGCGGTCGTCGTCCTACTCCTCGCGCTGGCGGCCACCGGGGGGCTGTACGCCGCGTTCGCGCCGGCGGACAAGGCGCAGGCCGATGACACCGCCCAGTCCCTCGCCATCGACGAGGGCAAGAAGCTCTACGCCGTGGGCTGCTCCAGCTGCCACGGAACCGGCGGTCAGGGCTCCTCCGACGGTCCGAGCCTGGTGGGCGTCGGCGCCGCCGCTGTCGACTTCCAGGTCGGCACCGGACGTATGCCGCTCCAGCAGCCGGGTGCCCAGGCGCCCAAGAAGAAGGTCATCTACAACCAGGCCCAGATCGACCAGCTGGCGGCGTACATCTCGTCGCTGGGTGCCGGTCCCTCGGTTCCGACCGAGAAGCAGTACAGCCCGGACGGAGCCGACATCGCCAAGGGCGGTGAGCTGTTCCGCACGAACTGTGCCCAGTGCCACAACTTCACCGGTGAAGGTGGCGCGCTGACGCACGGCAAGTTCGCGCCGTCGCTCGAAGGTGTCTCCCCGAAGCACATCTACGAGGCCATGCAGACCGGCCCGCAGAACATGCCGTCCTTCCCCGACACCACGATGCCGGAGAAGAGCAAGAAGGACATCATCGCGTACCTCGACGCGGTCAACGGCGAGAAGACCGAGAGCCCTGGCGGTCTCAAGCTGGGCGGTCTGGGTCCGGTCAGTGAAGGCCTCTTCGGCTGGATCTTCGGTCTCGGCTCGCTGATCGCGGTCGCCGTGTGGGTCGCCGCTCGGACCGCAAAGGCCAAGAAGTCATGAGTAGCCAAGAGATTCCAGAAGAGAACCTGCCCAGCAAGCAGGAGACCGAGCACGGCTCGGTGGCGACCGCGGAGGACAACCCGTTCGCCGACCCGGGGCTGCCGCCCCACGAGCACCGCGTCCAGGACATCGACGAGCGGGCCGCCCGGCGTTCCGAGCGCGTCGTGGCGTTCCTGTTCACGCTGTCGATGATCGCGACCGTCGGCTTCATCGCCTCGTACGTGGCGATCCCGGCCGACAAGAGCGTCTTCATCTGGCCGATCGGGCACATCAGCGGCCTCAACTTCGCCCTGGGCACGACCCTCGGCGTGGCGCTGTTCTGCATCGGCGCGGGCGCGGTCCACTGGGCCCGCACCCTGATGTCCGACGTCGAGATGACCGACGAGCGGCACGCGATCGCGGCGGAGCCCGAGGTCCGTGCCAAGGTCATGGCGGACTTCAAGCAGGGCGCCGAGGAGTCGGGTTTCGGTCGGCGCAAGCTGATCCGCAACACGATGTTCGGCGCGCTGGCCCTGGTCCCGCTCTCCGGTGTCGTCCTGCTGCGTGACCTCGGGCCGCTGCCCGAGGACAAGCTCCGGCACACCAAGTGGGCCAAGGGCAAGATGCTCGTGAACATGAACACCCACGAGCCGCTGCGTCCCGCGGACGTGCAGGTCGGGTCGCTGACCTTCGCCATGCCCGAGGGCATGTCGGAGCACGACCACGACTTCCAGACCCAGATCGCCAAGGCCGCCCTGATGATCGTCCGGATTCAGCCGGAGAACATCAAGGACAAGCGCGAGCTGGAGTGGTCGCACGAAGGCATCGTGGCGTACTCCAAGATCTGCACCCACGTGGGCTGCCCGATCTCCCTGTACGAGCAGCAGACGCACCACGTCCTCTGCCCGTGCCACCAGTCCACCTTCGATCTCTCCGACGGTGCCCGAGTCATCTTCGGCCCGGCTGGTCACGCCCTGCCGCAGCTGCGCATCGGCGTGAACGAAAAGGGCTACCTCGAGGCGCTCGGCGACTTCGAAGAGCCCGTCGGTCCTGCCTTCTGGGAGCGCGGATGAGCACCACCACCACTTCCTCCAACGAACAGCGCAAGCAAGCGCCCGCCGGCGAGCGCGTCGCCGACTGGGCCGACGGCCGGCTGGGGATCTACTCCCTCGCCAAGGCCAACATGCGCAAGATCTTTCCGGACCACTGGTCCTTCATGCTCGGCGAGATCTGCCTGTACAGCTTCATCATCATCATCCTCACGGGTGTGTACCTGACGCTGTTCTTCCACCCGTCGATGAACGAGGTGGAGTACCACGGCAGCTACATCCCGATGCAGGGACAGCTGATGTCGGAGGCGTTCAACTCGACCATGCACATCTCCTTCGATGTGCGCGGTGGTCTGCTGATCCGGCAGATCCACCACTGGGCGGCGCTGATCTTCCTCGCCGGCATGTTCGTGCACATGATGCGCGTGTTCTTCACGGGTGCGTTCCGCAAGCCGCGTGAGGTCAACTGGCTCTTCGGCTTCCTGCTGTTCGTCCTCGGCATGTTCACCGGTTTCACCGGTTACTCGCTCCCGGACGACCTGCTCTCCGGCACCGGTGTCCGCTTCATGCAGGGCGCCATCCTGTCGGTGCCGATCGTCGGCACGTACCTGTCGATGTTCCTGTTCGGCGGCGAGTTCCCCGGCGGCGACTTCGTGGCCCGGTTCTACTCGGTCCACATCCTGCTGCTGCCGGGCATCATGCTCGGCCTCGTGGTGGCGCACCTGATCCTGGTCTTCTACCACAAGCACACGCAGTTCGCGGGCCCCGGCAAGAGCAACAAGAACGTCGTCGGCATGCCGCTGCTGCCCGTCTACATGGCCAAGGCCGGAGGCTTCTTCTTCCTGGTCTTCGGTGTCATCGCGGTCATCGCGGCGATCGCCTCGATCAACCCGATCTGGGCCATCGGCCCGTACCGCCCGGACCAGGTGTCCACCGGCGCCCAGCCCGACTGGTACATGGGCTTCGCCGAGGGTCTGATCCGTGTGATGCCGGGCTGGGAGATCAACCTCTGGGGTCACACGCTCGTCCTGGGTGTGTTCATCCCGCTGGTCATCGTCTTCCCGCTGGTCCTCGTGGCCATCGCCGTCTACCCGTTCATCGAGTCCTGGGTCACCGGCGACAAGCGCGAGCACCACATCCTGGACCGCCCGCGCAACGCCCCGACCCGCACGGCCTTCGGTGTCGCGTGGATCACGGCGTACATGGTCATGCTGGTCGGTGGTGGCAACGACCTGTGGGCCACGCACTTCCACCTGTCGCTGAACGCGATCACCTGGTTCGTCCGGATCGCCTTCTTCGTCGGACCGGTCATCGCCTTCATCGTGACCAAGCGGATCTGCCTGGGTCTGCAGCGGCGCGACCGGGACAAGGTGCTGCACGGCCGCGAGTCGGGCATCATCAAGCGGCTGCCGCACGGTGAGTTCATCGAGGTCCACGAGCCGCTCAGCAAGGAGCAGCTGCACACGCTCACCGCGCACGAGCAGTACAAGCCGGTCGAGCTCGGCCCTGCGGTCGACGAGAACGGCGTCAAGCGCAAGCTGTCCGGTTCGCAGAAGCTGCGGGCCAAGCTCTCCAAGGGCTACTTCGGGGAAGAGGGTCAGATCCCCAAGCCCACCGCCGACGAGTACAAGGAGATCACGAGCGGCCACGGCCACCACTGATCATTCCGGAGCTCGGAAGCTCTGACCTCCCAAGGTCGCCACGGTAAGAGCCCCGTCCAGGCAATGGACGGGGCTCTTTGCCGTCCCCGGGGCTGGATAGGGTGGGGCTCACCCCAAGTACACACACAGACGAAAACCAGGAGCGGCCATGAACGCTGTGACCCCCGCAGGAGGCGACACCGCGGCGGGCCGTTCCTGGCCCGACGTACTGAACGGCCTGCTGGCGGGCCGTGACCAGAGCGCCGACGACACGGCCTGGGCCATGGACCGCATCATGCGCGGCGAGGCCACCGACGCGCAGATCGCGGGCTTCGTGGTCGCGCTGCGGGCCAAGGGCGAGACCGTCGAGGAGATCTCCGGTCTGGTACGCGCCATGTACGCGCACGCCAACGTCATCGACGTGCCGGGCCCGAGCGTCGACATCGTGGGCACGGGCGGCGACGGCGCCAAGACCGTCAACATCTCGACCATGTCCGCGATCGTCGTCGCCGGAGCGGGCGCGAAAGTCGTCAAGCACGGCAACCGGGCCGCCTCCAGCGCGTCCGGCGCCTCCGACGTGCTGGAGAAGCTCGGCGTCAACCTCGACCTCACCCCGCAGCGGGTGGTCGAGGTCGCCGAGGAGGCGGGCATCACGTTCTGCTTCGCCGTGAAGTTCCACCCGGCGCTGCGCCACGCCGGTGCCGCCCGTAGCCAGTTGGGCATCCGGACCGTCTTCAACCTCCTCGGCCCGCTCACCAACCCGGCCAAAGTGCGCGCCCAGGCCGTCGGGGTCGCCGACCCCCGGATGGCCCCCATCGTGGCGGGCGTCTTCGCCGAGCGGGGGCACTCGTCCCTCGTCTTCCGCGGTGACGACGGGCTCGACGAGCTGACGACGACGTCCACCTCCCGGGTCTGGGTGGTGCGGGACGGCGCCGTGCGCGAGGAGGCCTTCGACCCGCGGGACGTCGGGCTCGACCTGGTGCCCGTCGAGGCGCTGCGGGGCGCCGACGCCTCGTACAACGCGGAGGTGGCGCTGCGGCTGCTCGACGGGGAGAGCGGGCCGGTGCGGGACGCGGTGCTGCTCAACTCGGCGGCGGCGCTGGCCGCCCTGACGCCCACCGACGAGCCGCTGACCGAGCAGATCCGGGCCGGCATCGCCCGGGCGGCGCAGGCCATCGACTCGGGCGCCGCGAAGAAGGCCCTGGAGCGCTGGGTGGCAGCGAGCAACCGCTGAGAGCCGCCCCTGGGCGGTGGTGATGTGACGCAGGGCGCAGTCCGGATTCTGGACTGCGCCTTGCGCGTCGAAGATCGTGTGGCAGGATGCTGCACAGGTCATGAGTGACAGCGACTACGGCCCCGGCCCGCTGTCCGGCAACCCTCCGTCCGTGGCGGGGTGCCCCGGGTGAAGACCAGGTCGTACGCAGCAAGGCGTATGGCAAGCGCGGACCCCTCGCAACCCTGGGGTCCTGGTCCTCAAGGGAGCAGTCTCGTGAGCCAGCGAATGTGACAGGGCTTCTACGCCCCGCCTCCGCACACCCTTTTTCACCTTTCTCCTGCGCCGTCGACCGACGTCCGGCGCAGTGATCTCGCCTGCTTCTCACGGGAGTTCGCCATGTCTGTTTCCGCCGTTGCCGTCGACGCCGCCGTCTGTGCCCCGCTGCCGGTCCTCGGCCGGGACGTCACCGTTCCGCTGGTCACCGGCGGTGAGGTGAGCTACGCCGCGCTCGACTACGCGGCGAGCGCGCCGGCGCTGCAGCGGGTGTGGGACGACGTGGCCGCGTACGCGCCGTACTACGGCAGCGTGCACCGCGGCGCCGGGTACCTGTCGCAGCTCTCCACCGACCTGTTCGAGAACAGCCGGACCGTCGTCGCCGAGTTCCTCGGCTGCCGCGAGGACGACCAGGTCGTCTTCACCCGCTCCACCACCGACTCGCTGAACCTGCTCGCCGCCGCCCTGCCCGCCGGCTGCGAGGTCTTCGTCTTCGAGACCGAGCACCACGCCTCGCTCCTGCCGTGGCGGGACGCCCGGGTGACCTACCTGAACGCGCCGCGCACCCCCGACGAGGCCGTCCAGACCCTGGAGCGGGCCCTCGCCGACCGCGACCCCTACGGCCCGGCGCTGGTGTGCGTGACCGGTGCCTCCAACGTCACCGGCGAGCTGTGGCCGGTGCGGGAGCTGGCCGCCGCCGCGCACGCGCACGGCGCCCGGATCGTCCTCGACGCCGCGCAGCTCGCGCCCCACCACCCCGTCTCCATCGGCGAGTTGGACGTCGACTGGGTCGCCTTCTCCGGACACAAGCTGTACGCGCCGTTCGGCTCCGGCGTCCTCGCGGGCCGCTCCGACTGGCTGCGGGAGGCCGAGCCGTACCTCGCGGGTGGCGGCGCTTCCCGTAAGGTCGCGCGACGCCCCAAGGAAGCAGGCGGCGGCGTGGACGTGGAGTGGCACGAGAGCGCGGCCCGCCACGAGGCCGGTTCGCCGAACGTCATCGGCGTCTACTCCATCGCCGCCGCCTGCAAGGCGCTCACCGAGGCGGGCTTCGACCAGCTCGTCGCCCGCGAGCAGTACCTGATCGCGAAGGTGCGCGAGGGGCTCGCCGAGGTGCCCGCCGTGCGGGTGCTCTCGCTCTTCGGGGACGACGCGCCGCGCGTGGGCGTCATCTCCTTCGTCGTGGACGGCTGGAACAGCTCGCACTTCGCCGCCGCGCTCTCCGCCGAGTACGGCATCGGCGTACGGGACGGCCTGTTCTGCGCCCACCCGCTGGTGCGCACCCTGCTCGGCAGCGAGCCCGACGAGCCCGGCGCGTGCGGCGCCCCCGAGGCCGCGCCCGGCGAGAAGTCGCTGAACGCCATCCGCGTGAGCTTCGGCGCGGGCACCCCCGACGAGCACGTCGAGCGTTTCGTACGCGCCGTCAAGGAGCTGGTGTCGGACGGCGCGCGGTGGAACTACCGCACCGAGGACGGGCGTTGCGTGCCGGACACCAGCGCCGCCGCCTGACCCGCGGGCAGCCGGCCCCCGGGCAGCCGTGAGCCGAGCTGGATCATCCGCAGGGCCCGCTCCGTCGCGTCGGTGAGGAACTCGCCGCCCCGGCCGAGCGCCTCCGTCAGCGAGACCGGGGCGGGCAGGATCGCGCTGTACGCGTCCACGCCCAGCGCGCGGACGGTGTGCGCGCCGTCCCCGATGATGCCCGCGAGGACCAGGACCGGGCGCCCGGACCGCTTCGCGCGGCGGGCCACCTCGGCGGGGACCTTGCCGCGCGGGGTCTGGTGGTCGAGGGCGCCCTCCGCGGTGATGACCAGGTCGGCGCGGGCCAGCCGCTCGTCGAGGTCGAGCCGTTCGAGCAGCACGTCGAAGCGGGGGAGCAGTGCGGCGCCGAGTGCGGCGAGCCCGGCGCCGAGGCCGCCCGACGCGCCCGTGCCCGGTCCCTCGAAGAGGTCGGTGCGCACGGGCAGATCCCGCATGAGGAGGTGCGCCCAGTGTTCCAGGGCGGCCGCGAGCTGCTCGACCTGCTGGGGTGTCGCGCCCTTCTGGGGGCCGAAGACGCGGGCGACGCCGCGCTCGCCGCACAGGACGTTGAAGGGGTTGCAGGCGACGCGGAGCTCGGTGGCCGCGAGGCGCGGGTCGAGGCCGCTCGGGTCGATGCGGCTCAGCCGCGTCAACTCCCGTCCGCCGTGCGGCAGTTCCCAGCCGTCGGCGTCGAGGAGCCGGGCGCCGAGGGCTTGCAGGGCGCCCGCGCCGCCGTCCGACGTGCCCGAGTCGCCGCAGCCGACCAGGATGCGGCGGGCGCCCGCGTCGAGTGCGGCGCGGATCAGCTCGCCCACGCCGTACGTCGTGGTGGCGCCCGGGTCCCGCAGCTCGCGGGGGACCAGCGAGAGCCCCGCCACGGCCGCCA
Organism: Streptomyces sp. NPDC018029; assembly: GCF_044327655.1. Taxonomy (NCBI): domain Bacteria; kingdom Bacillati; phylum Actinomycetota; class Actinomycetes; order Kitasatosporales; family Streptomycetaceae; genus Streptomyces; species Streptomyces sp. NPDC018029. Next base: position 10,964 of record NZ_JBIRFV010000020.1, read on the forward strand.
TCTCGACGACCGCCGTGCCGTCGGGCAGCAGGGCGAAGTGCGTGCCGATCCGCTGGCCGACGGGACCGGTCGCGGGCAGGGCGACGAGCCGCCCGCCGCCCGCGGTGGCCAGCGCGCGGGCGGTGCCCTCGCCGCCGTCCACCAGCGGGATCAGATCGGTCTCCGCGTGCGGGACGACTCGGCGTACACCGGCGGCGATGGCCTCGGCCGCGGAGCTCGCGGACAGGGACTCCTTGAAGCCGCTGGGGGCGATGGCGAAACGGGTCAGCATGACGGTCTCCAGGGGGTTTCAAGGGCGGGGTCAGCGGACGGGGACGCCGAGCAGCGGCCAGAGCGTCACGGCGAAGAGCAGGACGAGCGCGGCGGTCAGCGGGGCGAGGACCGCGGAGAGGCGCAGCAGGTCGCGCGGGGTGTAGGTGGGGGTGTCCGGGATCTCGGCGAAGAGGGTGACGGGTTTCGCGGAGGCGGGCAGCGTGTGGCAGAAGCCCGCCGCGGCCGTGGAGGCGAGCGCGGCTGCGACCGGGTTGACGCCGGTGCCGACGGCCGCCGCGACGACCAGCGGGACCAGGACCGAGGAGCGCGCCGAGCGGGACTGCAGGACCAGGTGGGCGGCCGTGCTGACCGCGACCACCACGGTGAGGAAGAGCCACGGGGACAGGTCCAGGGGCAGCCCGGACACCAGCCACCTCGCCGCCCCCGAGTCGGCGAGCGCGACGCCCATCGCCATCGTCGCCGCCATGAAGAGGAGCAGCGACCAGGGCACCGTCTTGAGGGCGTCCTTGAGGCCGACCGTGCCGAGCGCGGGCGAGGAGGCCACGACCGCGCCGATCAGCGCGACGACGGCGGGCGGCACCTGGTGCAGCGGTTCGCTGCACCACAGGACGACGACGGTGGCGAGCAGCAGGGCGCAGCGCGTCTCGGCAGCCTCCCAGGGGCCGGTGACCGGCTGTTCGCTGTGGGCCTGGAGCTGGTCGAGGGTGATGTGGACCGGGCCGCGGCGGTCGGCGCGCCGGGTGGTGGTCAACAGGACGGCCTCCGCCGCCAGATGGGATGACGTCATGGCGAGCGGCAGGCCGAGCAGCAGCCACTGCGTGAAGCCGATCCGCTCGCCGGTCGCCTCCCACAGCACCGACACGGTGATCAGATGTGCTCCCGCGCCGATCAGAGTCGCGACCGCGGAGAGAAGGATGACGGTCGGAAAGAGCAGCGCGAGCATCACGACCAGTCGTTTCCGGTCGGCGAGGACCTGGGCGAGCGCGAGGAAGACGGGCAGCGCGAGCGCGGCGCGCCCCGACGTCGCCGGCACCGCGAAGGCGGTCACGACCAGCGCCGCGGTCGTCAGATGCGTCAACTGCCGTACGCTGCGCGCCCCGCTGACCAGAAAGGCCGCGGCCCGCCCGGCGAGCCCGCTGCGGGCCACGGCCGCCGCCAGCACGAAGGCGCAGATCAGCAGCCACACCGTCTCGTCGCCGAGGGTGCCGAACAGGGTGTCGCTGCTGATCACGCCGGTCGCGGTGAGCGCGAGACCAGCGCCGAGCGCGATGTACGTGTCGTCGATCGGCGTGCCGATCCAGGCGCACGTCGCGAGGGCGAAGACGGCGAGGGTCAGGCGGGCGTCTGCGCCGAGCCCCGGGAAGTTCCCGGGAACCGCGAGGAGGGCGCAGACGCTGAGCGCCGCGCAGAGGGTCACGGCCTGCCGCAGGTTCAAGGTCACGCGTTCAGCGTGGTGCGGCGCCGTGAGCCCTCAATGAGGCGCAGATGAAGGGAGTTTCACCGAGCCGGCGCGCGGGTCGGTGGGTCGGCGCGCGCGGCTCACTCCGGCAGCCGGTACCCCATCCCGCGCACCGTCTCGACCCGCTCCGAGCCCAGCTTCTTGCGCAGCGCGCGGACGTAGACGTCCACGATGTTCGAGCCCGGGTCGAAGTCGTAACCCCACACGTGGGAGAGGATCTGCTCGCGGGAGAGAACCTGCCCGGGATGGCGCAGGAAGAGCTCCAAGAGGACGAACTCACGCGCCGTCAGGTCCACCGTGCGCTCGGCCGAACGAGCCCTGCGGGTCCGCAGATCCAGCGTGAGCTCCCCGCTGCGCAGCACCGTCACCTCGGGCGCCCCGGCCGCCGTGCGCAGCCGCAGCCGCACCCGGGCGAGCAGCTCCTCGAAGCGGAACGGCTTGGTCATCCAGTCGTCGGCGCCGCCCTCCAGACCCGCCACCGTGTCCCGCACCGAGTCCCGCGCGGTCAGCACGATGACGGGCGTGGTCACGCGGGCCTCGCGCAGCCGGCGCAGGACCGTGAAGCCGTCCTGGCCCGGCAGGCCGATGTCCAGGACGATCAGGTCGAAGCCGCCGGTCACGGCGTAGTCGTAGGCACTCTCGCCGTCGCCGACCACGGTGGTCGTGAAGCCGTTGGCGCGCAGGCCCTTCTCGACGAAGGAGGCGATGCGCTCCTCGTCCTCGACGATCAGTATGCGGTTCACTGCCGCTCCGCCCCTTCCGGCTGTCCCTGCGGGAGTACGAGTACGAAGGTGGCGCCGCCGCCGTCCGTGGGGCGCAGCTCGACGCGCCCTCCGTGGCCCTCGGCGATGGCCTTCACGATGGCCAGGCCGAGGCCCGCCCCGGTGGCGCGGGAGCCGCGCCGCGCGGTGCCGCGGCGGAACCGTTCGAAGATCACCTCGGCGTCCTGCGCCTGCACGCCGGGGCCGCTGTCGGCGACGTACAGCTCGATGCGGCCCGCGCACAGCCGCGAGCCGATGCCGATGCGCTGCCCCGTGGCGGTGTGCTGGACGGCGTTCTGTGCCAGCTGCACCATCGCCTGGGTGATGCGCTGGGGGTCGAGGCAGGTCTCGGTGTCGGCGACCTCGGCGAGCCGCCAGTCGCGGTCGCCGATCGCCCGCGCCTTGACGAAGACGTCGGCCGTCAGCTCGGCGAGCTGCACCGGCTCCGGGGTGACGAAGTCGGGGCGCTCGGCCTTGGCGAGCAGCAGCAGGTCCTCGACGATGCGGCTCATCCGGTCCAGCTCCTCCGTCACGATGCGGACGGTCTCCTCGCGCTCCCCGGGCCCGTCGCCCATCAGCTCCAGGTGGCCGCGGACGATGGTGATGGGGGTGCGCAGCTCGTGGCCCGCGTCGTCGACGAACTCGCGCTGGGCGGCGAAGGCCCTCTCGAGCCGGTCCAGCATGCCGTTGAACGTCTCGGCGAGGGCCGCGATGTCGTCCCGGCCCTGGACCGGGATGCGCTTGGTCAGATCCTGCTCGGTGAGCTGCGCCGCGGTCGTGCGCACCAGCCGCACCGGTTTGAGGATCCGGCCCGCGACCGCCCAGCCGATGCCCGTCGTCATCAGGAGCGCCACGCCGGAGATGGCGAGCAGCATGGCGAACACGTCGCCCGCCTTGGCCTGTTCGCGCGCCGGGTGGAAGGCCACGACGAACGCCGCGGCCGGGTGGCCGCCGCTCGCCTTGATCTCCACCTTCGCCCAGCGGACCTCGCCCCGGTCGCGGTGGAGGGTGCCGGTGGCGTCGGGCGAGTCGAAGACGGCCCGCAGCGCGGCGGGGTCCTCGGCCAGCGGGTGGTCGATCCGCGGTTCGCGGGCCTGCTCCTTCTTGGCGGGCGCCCGCCCGGTGCGGCCGACCAGACCGAGGAGCTCCTCGTCGGGGTCGGCGTACTGCCGGGACAGGAAGAGCCGCAGGAGCGGGTCGGGGGCGGTGAACCGCTCGCCGGTGTGCGGGTCGACGCCCTCGCGCGCGAGATTGGTGAACTCGGCGGTCTCCTGGGCGAGGAGCCGGTCGATGCGGTGGTCGACGTCGCGGAGCAGGACCGAGCGGGTGGTGGCCGCCACCGCGGTGAGCGCGACGGTCATCACGACGAGCAGCCACAGCAGGATGCGGACACGAGCCGTTATCCAGTGGCGCCGGGGCTCAGCCGTCGTCACCGGCGCCGTCGTCGTCGTGGTCGCCCCGGCCGTCGTCGTCGGAGTCGTCGCTGCTGCCCGTGTCGTCGCTGTTGGCGGTGTCGTCGTTGCCCCTGTGGTCGTTCGAGGGAGTCCCGCCGGGCTTGTCGCCGGTGTGCTCGCTCACCGGGGGCGGGGAGACCTTCTCGTCGCTCGGGGTGGGCCGGGGTGAGGCCGGCGCCGAGGACGGCGAGTCGCTCTGCAGCTCCACCTTGGGCGGGGCCTTGGGCTGCTCGGGATTGTCCGTCAGGACGTAGCTGGTCGCGGCGATGCCGAGCGGGATCGCGACGACGGCGGCCAGGGCGGCCATGCGGTGGGAGAAGACCATGACTGCGAGGGTGGCCGCCGTACCGCAGCGCCCGAATGAGGCGCGGATGAAGAAACCCTCATGGAGCGTCTAGGAGTCGAGGCCGATCGCGAAGGCGGCTTCCAGGTCGTGCTGCGAGTACGTGCGGAAGGCCACGTGCGTGTCGGTCGCCTCGACACCGGGGATCTTGCTGATCCGGCCGGGGATGACGTCGGCCAGGTCGTCGTGGCGCGGCACCCGCACCATCGCGATCAGGTCGTACGTCCCGGTCACGGAGAAGACCTCGCTCACGGAGTCGAGCGCGGCGATCGACTCGGCGATCTCCGGAATCCGGTCCACGCTGGTCTTGATGAGCACGATCGCGGTGATCACGGCTGGCTGTCTCCCTCGGTGGCCGGTGCGCTGCCTTGTCCCTGCACTCTAGCCCTCCGCACACTCCACCCCCACGCGAAGACGAACCCGAGCGAGAAGCCCACCAGGTGCGCCAGATAGGCGACCCCCGTGCCCTTCCCGCCCTGCCCCGCCGCAAGCCACTGCAGCGCCACCCAGAACGGCAGCACCACCCACGCCGGGAAGCGCAGCGGCAGGAAGAAGAGGAACGGGAAGAGGCTGGTGACACGCGCCCGAGGGAAGAGATACAGGAAAGCGCCGAGGACGGCGGAGATCGCCCCCGAGGCCCCCACGAGCGTCTGGTCGGAGCCCGCGTGCGCGGCCGCGTACGCGAGCAGGGCGAGGTATCCGCAGCAGACGTAGAAGAGCGCGTACAGGAGGTGCCCCATGCGTTCCTCGACCATGGCCCCGAACACGTACAGGAACAGCATGTTCCCGAGCAGATGGAGCCAGGTGCCGTGCACGAACAGGGCGGTGAAAGGTCCGAGGGCGGCGCGCGGGGCGCCGCTGAACAGTTCGACGGGGACCACGCCCCACCGCTCGAAGTAGACCTGCTGCGCGCCGAGCAACTGGTCGCCGGTGCCGTAGCCCGGGTTGAACCCGGACACCGGGGAGACGACGAAGACCGCGCAGCAGACGGCGATCAGTCCGTACGTCACCGGGGCGGACCCTCCGGTGAGCAGCCGGCCCGCCTTCGTACCCCATGCCTGGATCATGGACAGAGCATGACGTAATGCCAGGAAACCGTACAGACCGCCTCGCCGCCGCGAGGTGACCCTTACAGGCCTTAGGGTTACGGGCAATACGCACCATGGAAACCGAGGAAAGCAGCCACGATGACGGTTCCCCTGCCGACCGCCACCACCCGGTGGCGCTGCACGCTGTGCGGCAACCTCACGCGTTTCGACGTGACCCGCACCTCCAAGGTCGTCGAGTATGTGCATCTCGACCTGGCCGGAGAGGCGAACGTCGAGGAACGCGAGGTGGTCAGTGAGAGCATCGAGTCGGTGCGCTGCCGCTGGTGCAACGCGGTGGATCAGGTGGAACTCGTGGACAGGCCGGGCACCGGCTCCTGAGGGAGCGGGGCCCGCACAGCTAGTGGGGTGACGGATGGTGGAGAGCGCAGGCGGGGAGCCGGACGACGGCACCGCTGAGGTGCTCGACCGCCCGCTGCCCGACGGGGTGCGCAGGCGGGTCGTCCGGCTCGTCTCGGACGGCTTCGGCGGCCTCACCCTCGCCGAATTGCCCGCCCAGCTGCGGCAGTACGCGCGCTTCACGCCCACCCGGCGCGCGAAGTTCGCGGCCAACGCCATGGCGGCCGCGCTGGAGAACGACACGCTCTTCCGGCAGCGCATCGGCGAACGCCTCAGAGAGGTCCAGCCCGAGCTCGCGGGCGCCCTGGACGCGGGCTCGCCGCCCCCCGCCGCCGACCCCCTGGACGTGGCGGCCGCGGCCTACGTGCTGCGCCCCGCGGGATGGGTGAAGCTGGTCACCGCCGCGGGCGAGGAGGCCCAGCGCGCCGACGCCGAGCGCGTCGACGACGAGACGCGCGCCGAGCTGGAGCGGCTGCGCGAGGAGCTCGCCGCCGCCCGCGGCCAGACCAGGGCGGAGACCGAGCGGCTGCGCGCGGAGCTCGAAGCGGCGCGCAAGGAAGCCGAATCGATGCACCGCAAGCTGCGCGGGGCGCTCAGCGACGTCAAGCGCGGCGAGGCCGCACTGCGCAAGGCCGCCGCCGAGGTCGAGGCCGTGCGCGCGGAGGGCCAGGCGCAGCTGTCCGCCGCCGAGAGCGAGACGCGGCGGCTCAAGGCGCGGCTCACCGAGACGGAGGCCGCCCTGGAGGCCAGCCGCCGGGCGGCCCGCGAGGGCCGCAGCGTCGAGGACATGCGGCTGCGGCTGCTGCTCGACACGGTCCTTGACGCTGCCCAGGGGCTGCGGCGCGAGCTGGCGCTGCCGCCCGTCTCCGTGCGGCCAGCGGAGACCGTGGACGCCGTCGAGCCGGGGCGGATGTCGCCCAAGGACATCGCCGCCCGCGCGCTCTCCGAGAACGACCCGGCCATTCTCGACCAGCTGCTCGCCCTGCCGCAGGCCCACCTGGTCGTCGACGGCTACAACGTCACCAAGACCGGCTATCCGACCATGCCGCTGGACAAGCAGCGGCTGCGCCTGCTCGGCTCGCTCTCGCAGCTGGCGCTGCAGTCGGGCGCCGAGGTCACCTGTGTCTTCGACGGCGCGGAGCTGGCGGCGCCCGTGCTGCTCGCGCCGCCGCGCGGGGTGCGGGTGCTGTTCTCCAAGCCCGGTGTCACCGCGGACGAGTTGATCCGTCAGCTGGTGCGCGCGGAGCCTCCGGGCCGGCCCGTGGTCGTCGTCTCGACCGACCGCGAGGTGGCCGACGGGATCGCCAAGGCGGGCGCGCGGCCGGTGGCTTCGGCGGTGCTCCTGAAGCGGCTTTCGCGGGGCTAAAGGGGTACTCGGCAACTCCTGGGCTCTATGCCCGAATTGGGAGTCGGCTGCACGCGACGTAGCGTCAGAAGATCATTACGGGCTGTGCGTTATCGGTAAAGAATGTTTCCCGCGACCGATTTTTTGATGGTGTGATTTGAACTGATCACAAGAAGGTCACTAGGGTCAGCCCTCGAACCCCCGCTCGGTTGATCACCCATCCGGGGTGGCGGCGGTGGTACCCGCCCGCCGCGTCCCGGTAGGCGGTTGGAGGATGAAGGAGCCGCCCGCGTGGCGTCCCACCGTCGACCCAAGCAGCCGAGCCGCACCCGCGTGACCGTGCTCACCGCAACCGCCGCCGCTGCCGTTGCCCTCACCTCGCAGGGCGCCGCCCAGGCCGCGCCGAAGCCGAGCAAGGACGAGGTCAAGTCCAAGGTCGACAAGCTCTACGAAGACGCGGAGCGGGCCACCGACAAGTACAACGGCGCCAAGGAGAAGCAGGAGAAGCTGGAGAAGCAGATCGGCGATCTCCAGGACAAGGTCGCCCGCGGCCAGGAGGAGCTCAACGACCTGCGCGACGGCCTCGGTTCGATGGCCAGCGCCCAGTACCGCTCCGGTGGCATCGACCCCTCCCTGCAGCTCTTCCTCTCCTCCGACCCGGACAACTACCTCGACAAGGCGTCCACGCTGGACCAGCTGAGCAGCCAGCAGGTCGACTCGCTCAAGAAGATCCAGAAGAAGCAGCGGGACCTCGCGCAGCAGCGCAAGGAGGCCGCGGGCAAGCTCGACGACCTCGCCGCCACCCGCACCGAGCTCGGCAAGAAGAAGAAGGAAGTCCAGGGCAAGCTGGGCGAGGCGCAGAAGCTCCTCAACACCCTGAGCGCCAAGGAGAAGGCGGCCATGGCCGCCAAGGAGGAGCAGCGCGCCAGCCGCGCCGCCGACAAGCGCGCGGACCTCGGCGACGAGGCCCCCGCCTCCGGCCGCGGCGCCGCCGCCCTGAACGCCGCCGCCACCCAGCTCGGCAAGCCGTACGTCTCCGGCGGCACGGGCCCCAACTCCTTCGACTGCTCCGGGCTCACCCAGTGGGCGTACAACCAGGCCGGCGTCTCCATCACGCGGACCACCTACACCCAGCAGAACGACGGCACGCGGCTCGGCCGCGGCGAGCTCAAGCCCGGCGACCTGGTGTTCTTCAACAACCTCGCGCACGTCGGCCTCTACGCGGGCAACGGCCAGGTGCTGCACGCCCCGAAGCCCGGCGCCGTGGTGCGCTACGAGGCGATGGAGTACCTCGGCAACTTCCAGTTCGGCGTCCGCGTCGCCTGACCTCGACACGGCTGCCCACACCGCCCGAACGGGCGAATTCCGGTAACTCACGCTGACCCCACGCCCCGTTGATGACCTGCGTCAGAAGCGGGGCGTCGGGCTGTCCGCGCCCTTTCCCCACCCGTACGGCTCTTTGGCCCGCCGTGGCCGCACGACTACTGTCGGCGCGCATTCCCCCGGGACAGCCGGGGGTTCGTCAGCGGAAGGGAGAGCGGCTTCCCGTGGGGTTCCATCGCCGTCCCGCACAGTCCGGTCTCGACCGGAGCACACGCGTGACCGTCCTTTCAGCGGCAGCGGCCACCGCCGCGGCGGCCCTCGCCGCCGCACCCGCAGGTGCCGCGCCGCAGGACAAGCCGTCCGACACGCGCGCCAAGGTGGACCGGCTGTACGAGCAGGCCGAGCACGCGACCGAGCTGTACAACAAGGCCGACGAGCGCACGGACAAGCTGCGCGCGCAGGTCGAGCAGGTCAAGGACAGCGTCGCGCGCGGCCAGGAGCGCATCAACCGGATGCGTGGCGCCCTCGGTTCGCTCGCCGGCGCGCAGTACCGCTCCGGCGGCATCGACCCCTCGCTGGCCCTGCTGCTCTCCTCCGACCCGGAGGGCTACCTGGAAAGGGCCTCGGTCCTGGACCGCCTCAGCGCCCGGCAGGCAGGCGAACTCGCCGACCTGCAGCGGGCCCAGCGCGGCCTCGCCCAGGAGCGCACCGAGGCGGGCCGCAAACTGGCCGAGCTGGAGAAGAGCCGCACCCTCGTCGCCCGCCACAAGCGCACGGTCGAGCACAAACTGGCCGAGGCCAGGCAGCTCCTCAACTCGCTGACGAGCGACGAGCGCGCCGCCTACGACAGGTCCTCGCGCACCGGCGGGCGCGGCGAGCTGCCGAAGGCCGGGGGCGCCCCGTCCTCCTCGCGGGCCGCCGCCGCCATCGCCGCCGCCCGCTCCGCGCTCGGCCGCCCCTACGTGTGGGGCGCCAACGGCCCTTCCGGCTTCGACTGTTCGGGCCTCATGCAGTGGTCGTACGCCCAGGCCGGGGTCGGTCTGCCGCGCACCTCGCAGGCCCAGCGGAACGCGGGCCGCCAGGTCTCCCTGTCCGAGGCGCAACCCGGCGACCTGGTGACCTACCGCTCCGACGCCAGCCACGTCGGGATGTACGTGGGCAACGGCCAGGTGGTGCACGCCCCGTACCCCGGAGCACCGGTCCGCTACGACCCCGTCGGCATGATGCCGGTGTCCGGAGTGACGCGGATCTGACCGACGGCTTTCCGCCCGCACACCGTACGATCGGGAAGGTGGCTGGTCACAGGCGTGGGTCGTGGGTGGTGGCGCTGTGCGTCGCGCTCTGCCTCGCCCTGCTGGCCGGCTGCGGCCGCGACCCGGTCCCTGACGCCGCCGCAGGCGAGGTCCGCGCGCTCCTGGAGCGGCGGGCGCGGGCCGTCCTCGACGGGGACGAGATGGCGTACGACAGGACCGAGCGGCCCGCGAAGGGCGCACGGGACCTCTTCGCACACGTCAGCGGCGTCCCGCTGGAGTCCTGGGAGTACCGGCTGACCCGCCTCGACCGCACCGGCGCCGAGGCCACGGCGACCGCCGAACTCCACTACCGCGTCAAGGGCTACGACCGCGCGCCGGTCACCGCCGAACGCACGCTCTCCCTGAAGCGCGAGAGCGGCCGGTGGTACGTCACCGCGGAGCGGCCCGCGAAGAAGTCCGGCGAACAGCTCTGGGACCAGGGCCGCGTGACGGCCGAACGCGGCAGGCGCAGCCTCGTCCTCGGCATCGGCCAGAGCCCCGCCGAGCTGCGCGCCCACCGCGAACTCGCCGACCGGGCGGTGCCCGCGGTGCGGGACGCCTGGCCGGGGAGGTGGCCGGAGCGGATCGTCGTCCTCGTGCCCCGCTCCCTGGACGGCATGGCGGGACTGCTCGGGGCGCCCCCCTCCGGGTACCGGGGGATCGCGGCGGTCACCACGGGCGAGACGGGCGGCTCGGGGCGGGCGCCGGCCGACCGGATCATCCTCAACCCCGAGGCGTACGGCGTGCTCGGCTCGTTCGGCAAGCAGGTCGTCCTGACCCACGAGGCGACCCACGTCGCGACCCGCACGCAGACCTCAGCGGCCACCCCGCTGTGGCTCTCCGAGGGCTTCGCCGACTGGGTGGGATACCGCGACACGGGGCGCACCCCGGCGCAGGCCGCCCCCGAACTGCGGCGCGCGGTGCAGCGCGGGCAGCTGCCCGGCGCGCTCCCCGAGGACGCCGACTTCGGCTTCGGCGGGGACGCCGCGAAGCTCGCGGGGGCCTACGAAGGCGCCTGGCTGGCCTGCCGGATGGTCGCGGAGCAGTGGGGCGAGCGGAAGCTGACGGACTTCTACCGGGCGGTGGGCGACCGCACGAAGCGGGCCGGCGCGGTCGAGGACGCGCTGCGGGACGTCCTGGGCACGACGCCCGAGGACTTCACGGCGCGCTGGCGTACGTATCTGCGTGCGGAGCTCGGCTGACCGGTCCGGGCACCGGCCGCGGCTCCCCGCGCGGTTCCCGCACGGTCTCCCGCCACAGGTTCCGGCAGGCCAGCAGGGCGGCGGCGACCAGCAGGCCGTTGCGGACGAGCAGCAGGGACACGCCCAGCGGATCGCTGGCCACCACGTGCGAGAACCACACGGGGAACTCCAGGAACGTCACGAACGTGGCGCCGAGGACCAGGCGGGCGGGCACCTCCATCCGGCTCCCGCGGAACACCAGGCAGACGGCGGCCGTCCCGACCAGCCAGAGCATGTACTGCGGGCTGATCACCCGGCTCGTGGCGGTGAAGAGCAGCACCGCCACGAACGCCGCGTCCGCGGGCGTGCTCGCCGACCGGGCCCGGGCGCGCAGCCGCCACACCAGGAGCCAGCAGAAGGCCGCCACCGACAGGACCTGCGCCGCCGTGCTCACCAGCGGGACGTACGGGCCGAGGAATTCCACCGAGCCGTAGTTGAGCCGCACCTCGCCCCGCCAGCCGACGTACCGCCCGACGTGGAAGACGAGGGCGCCGAGCGACTCCACCTCGGTGCCGCGGTCGCGCTGGAAGGTGAGGAACGCGAGCGCGCCCGGCATCGCCACCAGGAACGCCAGCGTGAGGACGACGCCCGTGGCCGCGGCCGCGCGCCAGGCCCGCCGGGTCGGCAGGCCGCGCGGCGTGCCCACGAGCAGCAGCACCGGCCACACCTTGAGCAGCGCCCCGAACCCCGCGAGCACCCCCAGGAGGCGCGGATGCCGCGCCCCGGCGAGCAGCGCGGTGACCGCGACGGCGGCCACCAGCACGTCGTAGCGTGCGTACACGGTGGGGCCGAGCAGGGCCACGCCCACGACCCACACCCAGGCGCCCCGCGGCGACTTGCCGGGCCGCCGTCCCGCGTACAGGAGCAGCGCGCACACCGCCGCGTCGCAGAGGAGGGCGAGCACGAAGAACGCCGACGCGTAGTCGAGGAAGGGCAGCAGCGCGGGGGAGAGGACCGGGAGGGCGGCGGCGGGCGGGTACTGCCAGGTGACGTCGTCGAGCGGGAAGGTCCCGGTGCGCAGCACCTCGTACCAGCCCTGGTAGATGACGGTGACGTCACTGGTCACGTCCGGGCCCGGGGCGGTGACCACATGGAAGACGCAGAGCAGCAGGACGGTCCTGGTCAGACCCCAGACGGTCAGGATGCGCCCCATGAACGCCCTCGCCCCTTTTCCGGTACTTCATTGTGATTCGGGGAGTCATGATGCCGGGCGGGACCGGGCAAGGACGAAGAGGCCGGGCCGTTCGGTACGGTCCACTGCTTTCGGTACTGTCGTGCGCGATGCACAAGACCCTGATCGTCACGAACGACTTCCCGCCCAGGCCCGGTGGCATCCAGGCGTTCCTGCACAACATGGCGCTGCGCCTGGACCCCGAGCAGCTCGTCGTCTACGCCTCCACCTGGAAGCGCGGCCGCGAGGGCGCCGAGGCGACGGCCGCCTTCGACGCCGAACAGCCCTTCGAGGTCGTACGCGACCCCACGACGATGCTCCTGCCGACGCCGCGCGTCACCCGCCGCGCGGTCTCGCTCCTGCGCGAACACGGCTGTACGTCGGTGTGGTTCGGGGCGGCGGCCCCGCTGGGCCTCATGGCGCCCGCGCTGCGGAAGGCCGGGGCGGAGCGGCTCGTCGCCACGACGCACGGCCACGAGGCCGGCTGGGCCCAGCTGCCCGCCTCCCGCCAACTCCTGCGCCGGATCGGCGAGTCGACGGACACGATCACCTATCTCGGTGAGTACACGCGCTCGCGGATCGCGGCCGCGCTGACGCCCGCGGCCGTCGGCCGGATGGTCCAACTGCCGCCCGGCGTCGACGAGAAGACGTTCCACCCGGGGTCCGGCGGCGACGCGGTGCGGGCGCGGCTCGGGCTGACGGACCGGCCCGTGGTGGTCTGCGTCTCGCGGCTGGTGCCGCGCAAGGGCCAGGACACGCTGATCCTCGCCATGCCGAGGATTCTCTCCGCGGAGCCGGAGGCGGTGCTGCTGATCGTCGGGGGCGGTCCGTACGAGGCGGACCTGCGCAAGCTCGCGGCTGAGACGGGGGTCGCGGACTCCGTCCGCTTCACGGGTGCCGTTCCCTGGTCGGAACTGCCCGCGCACTACGGCGCGGGGGACGTCTTCGCCATGCCCTGCCGGACGCGGCGCGGGGGTCTCGACGTGGAGGGCCTCGGCATCGTCTACCTGGAGGCGTCCGCGACGGGTCTGCCGGTCGTCGCCGGCGACTCCGGCGGGGCGCCGGACGCGGTCCTCGACGGGGAGACGGGCTGGGTCGTCCGGGGCGGCGCCCCCGAGGAGGCGGCGGATCGGATCACCGCCTTGCTGGCGGACGCGGAGTTGCGGGCCCGCATGGGGGAGCGGGGCCGCGCCTGGGTGGAGGAGAAGTGGCGCTGGGACCTCCTGGCAACCCACCTTCAGCAACTCCTGTAGCGCCTAAGGGGTTGCCCCCTGGTGGCCCGTCGGCGTCTGCCGGTCGTCTTGGGCTGGTCGCGCAGTTCCCCGCGCCCCTGAAAGCCGGGCTGCGCCCGCTTTCGTGGCGCGCCCAGGGGGTGCCCTCTGGCGGCCCGTCGGCGCCTGCTGGCCGTCGTGGGCCTGCCGCGCAGTTCCCCGCGCCCCTGGAAAGCCGGGCTGCGCCCGCTTTCAGGGGCGCGGGTGTGGGGGAGCGGGGCGCAGCCCCGGCTCCCAGGGGCGCGGGGAACTGCGCGAGCAACCACAACAGACCAAGAGCCGCACAACAAGCCACGCCCCCACGGCGAGTGGGCGCAGCAACCACAAGAGACCGGGACTCGCCGCAGGCAAGGGGCCTCCACGGCGAGTGGGCGCAGCAACCACAAGAGACCGGGGGCCGCCAGGCAAGGGCGCCCCCCACGGCGAGTGGGCGGGACCGTTCACGCTACCCGCGGTAAATTGCCTCGATCTCGTCCGCGTAATCCTTGGCCACAACATTCCGCTTCAGCTTCAGCGACGGCGTCAAATGCCCCGACTCCTCCGTGAACTGGGAGGACAGCACGCGGAACTTGCGTACGGACTCCGCCTTGGAGACCGCCGCGTTGCCGTCGTCCACCGCGCTCTGGATCGCGGCGAGGAGATCCGGGTCGTCCCGGAGAGAGGCCGCCGTCGAACCGGCGGGCTTCCCGTGGTCCGCCGCCCAGCGGACCAGGAACTCGTCGTCCACCGTGACCAGCGCCCCCACGAACGGACGGCCGTCGCCGACGACCATGCACTCGGCGACCAGGGCGTGCGCGCGGATGCGGTCCTCGATCACGGCGGGGGCGACGTTCTTGCCGCCCGCGGTGACGATGATCTCCTTCTTGCGCCCGGTGATGCGCAGGTAGCCGTCCTCGTCGAGCGTGCCGATGTCACCGGTGTGGAACCAGCCGTCGGCGAGGGCCTCCTCGGTGGCGCCCTCGTTGTTCCAGTACTCCTTGAACAGGTGTTCCCCGTGCAGAAGCACCTCGCCGTCGTCGGCGATGCGGACGACCGAGCCGGGCAGCGGCTGGCCGACCGTGCCGATCTTCTGGCGGTCCCACGGGTTGAAGGCGGTGGCCGCGCAGGACTCGGTGAGGCCGTAGCCCTCCAGGACCGTGAAGCCGATGCCGCGGAAGAAGTGACCGAGGCGCTCACCGAGCGGGGCGCCACCGGAGATCGCGTACTCGCCGCGGCCGCCGAGGACCGCGCGCAGCTTGCTGAAGACCAGCTTGTCGAAGATCTTGTGCTTGATCTTCAGGCCGAGGGACGGCCCCGACACGGTGTCCAGCGCCCGGCTGTACGCGATGGCCGTGTCCGCGGCCTTGTCGAAGATCTTGCCCTTGCCGTCCGCCTGCGCCTTGGCGCGCGCCGAGTTGTAGACCTTCTCGAAGACGCGCGGCACACCCAGGATCATGGTCGGCCGGAAGGAGGCCAGCTCGTCCGTGAGGTTCTTGACGTCCGGCGCGTGGCCGAGCTTGATCGGCGCCATCAGCGCGGCGACCTCGACGAGCCGTCCGAACACGTGCGCGACGGGCAGGAAGAGAAGGACCGAACACTCGCCCGTACGGAAGAGGGGCTTGAGGCGCTCCACCACGTTGCCGCACTCCGCGAAGAAGCTGCGGTGCGTCAGGACGCAGCCCTTGGGGCGGCCGGTGGTGCCGGAGGTGTACACGATGGTGGCCGGGTCGTCGGCGCCGGCCACCGCGCTGCGCTCGTCGACGGTCGCGTCCGGCACCTCGGCGCCGGTGCGGTGCAGCTCCTCGACGCCGCCCTTGTCGATCTGCCAGACCGTGTCGAGGGCGGGCAGCCGGTCCCGCACGGACTCGACGGCGGCGGCGTGCGCGTCCAGTTCGACGACGCAGCCCACGGCGCCGGAGTCGCCCAGTATCCACTGGATCTGCTCGGCGGAGCTCGTCTCGTACACCGGTACGGTGACCGCGCCCGCGCTCCAGATGGCGAAGTCGAAGAGCGTCCACTCGTACCGGGTGCGGGACATCAGGCCGACGCGGTCGCCGGGGCGCACCCCGGCGGCGATCAGACCCTTGGCGGTGGCACGCACATCGGCGAGGAAGGCCTTGGCGGTGACGTCCTGCCAGCGGCCGTCGACCTTGCGGCCGATGACGGCGACATCCGGGTGCTGCGCGGCATTTCTACGGACGATGTCGGTCAGATTGCCGTCCGCAGGGACCTCGTACAGGGCCGGAAGGCTGAACTCGCGCAAGACTGCTGCTCCTACATCGGGCGCCGGCGCCACGACGTTGTGTGCTGCGACGGTGCGGTCCAAGATCGGGCAGGTGCTCAGTCGAGTGGGGGCTGAGCACTACTGGACTGCCC
>NZ_JBIRFV010000021.1:0-22931 GCF_044327655.1 Streptomyces sp. NPDC018029
CTGAGAAAGGTCGCTCCACTCGGGTTGCTGCAGTGCCCCGCGGATACGAATCTCCCGTATAACGTCTTCCATGACGTACTCCGATCCAGCGGTGAGGTGTGTTTCTCAGGTGGGAATTCCGGTGCGCTTGATCTCGGGCACCGGAATGCCGAGCGCACGCAGCTGCTGGAACGGATTCATGAATTCGCGATTACGCTTGATCTTCCCGTTGTCCAGTTCGAAGGAGTGCAGGAAGTGGTTCTCGTAGTAGCCCTCGGGGTAATCGCCGAAGCAGATCTTTCCGCGTCCGTCGCATTCCACCCAGATGTGGTTGGGGTCCTGGGTCTCGAAGATCTGGATGTTGTACCACTCCCAGTCGGGGAAGCACTTGAGTGACCACACGGCGTGCTCGGCCAGGCGGTCGCGGCCCACCGTCTCCACCGGGGATCCGGTGTCGGTGGTCCACAGGCCGCCGCGGCCGTCCTCGGTGAACAGCTCGTGCCGGCGCAGCCGGTCCTGGCCGCGGGTGTGCATGTACTGCTCGACGGTGGCGCGGTTGCGGCGGCGCAGTTCGGCCGCGTCGGTGAATTCCTGAGCCGGAACGGAATCAGACATGGGTGTCCCCTTCTGTGTTTGGTGAGTGAATTGGGGGGACACGCGGCAGGCGTAGTGATCCCCCCTGTCGGCCTTGAGTGATCTTGCCTGATTCAACAGGGCAAATCAACACCGTTTTGACGCTGCACCAATGAACCGGTGTAACGTTCAACTTTAAGGTGGGCATGGTGGGGCATGCACCGGTGGCAGCACGACGGAATACCCCCCGGTACGGCAGTAAAAGGGGCTCCGCAAAGGAATTGCCCGAGCCGGACGCGGTCCGGGCTCAGGCAATTCACGAGCGGCGGGGCGTCATATCTCTTTGTTGTGGACCGCGCTGATCACTTTCCGCATCAGCGGGGAGAGCTGGTAGTACGGGCCGAGGTTGAGGTAGGGGCCCTCGGGCGCCCACTTGACGGCCGCGATGACGATGGGCTCGCCCTCGTAGGCGCGCGGGGCGCCGTCCACGAAGCCCCGCACCTGCTCGGTGATCTCGGCGGGCAGGGCGGCGGGGTCCCAGCCGCGGGCGGGCGGCGGGGCGTAGCAGATCCGCTCGATGCCGGCGCTGTCCCAGCTGAGGGTGGTGTAGATCCTGAACGACCTGCGGGCGAAGTCCAGCATCGGCTGTCCGGGGGCGGGCAGGCCGATCTCGCGGTGCAGGGACAGGATGGTCTGCGGGGCCCGGCACTCCTCGGAGAGCTGGGTGAAGTACAGGTTGAGGGTGCGGCGCGGGTAGTCGATGCCGATCATCGCGACGTCGCTCAGGCCGTGCCGCTCGAGCAGGGCGGCGCACCGGGCCAGGGCGGGCGGCATGCCGGGCAGCTCCGCGAGGCGGGAGATCTTCTGCACGTCCTGCGGGAAGTGCGCGTAGATCTTGTTGAAGCCGCCGACGACGCCGCCGTCGACGAGGTACTCGCTGATCTCGCACCGGCTTTGCAGGTGCGAGAGCAGCGTGTGGACCGGGTGGCCGTCCGGGGTGACGAAGCCGTGCCGCACCGCGGTGGCGTAGGGGTCCTCGCCGGCGGCCGGCACCGTGACGGTGTAGTCGAGCTCCGTCGGGGTGCTGTGGCTGGTGGAGACGCTGTAGACGACCCCGGCCCGCTCCAGGCCCTCCCCGTAGGCGCTCAGGACGGGGTGGACCTTCTCGCGCGTGCAGGGCACTCCCGCCAGCCGGGCCGCCGCGGCGACGGCCGCGTACACCTCTTCGGTGCCAGTGACTGGGGACATCTCTCCTCCATGTGCGCTCGGCGCGTGTGCGCGGCCGGGCTCGGGGCCGGGCGGGCGGGTCGGGGGGTCAGCAGCCGGTCAGATCTTGGTGGCGCACAGGATGGCCTGGACGGGGATGACGTCGCGGGGCACCTCGGCGGGGTCCTTGGTGAGGGCCTTGGTGACCTTGAAGCCGCACTCCTCCAGCCAGCGCTGGTAGGTCGACATCTTCTGCGGGCCGCCCTGGCCCATGGTGCAGCCGATGAAGAAGGCCGGGAAGAAGTCGACGTTGTAGTTGTCGGTGTCCCGGATGTCCTCGGGGTAGACCGGCACCATGATGTGGACCTGGCCGCCGGGCTCCAGGGAGCGGTGCACGCCCTTGAGGATGGTGAAGACGTCGTCCTTGTCGAACATGTCCAGGAAGTGCTTGATCAGGACGGTGTCGAAGCCCTTGGGGATCTCGTCGAAGACGTTGCCGCCGATGAAGGAGCAGTGCTCGGCCACGCCGTGCTTTGCGAAGTTCTCCAGGCAGGTGGCTTCCTTCTCCGGCAGGTCGAAGGTGGTCACCTTCAGTCCCTCGGAGGCCTTGTGCCGGTAGGTGTGGATCGCGCCGAGGCCGGTGTTGCCGGCCACGTCCAGGACCTGGGCGCCGGCCGGGACGTCGATGTTGGCGAAGAACCAGGGGTCGATGTTGGCGGTGACGTTGTTCATCAGCGTCAGCCAGGCGTCGTTGAGGTCGCTGTGGTCGGCGACGATGTCGTACAGGGTGCCCTCGCCGGCGCCGTAGAGCTCCTTGAGGCCCACGATGGTGCCGGTGCGCACGCTGTCGGTGAGGTAGAAGAGCTGCCGCAGCGCCACCACCTTGATCATGTTCATGTAGGTCAGGGCGCGCTTGAGGTCGCTCTCGGCGACCTCGGCGAGCGCGTCCAGGGTGTAGCCGCCCGTCTCCTCGTCCTGGGCGACGAAGCCCTCCTTGACCATCAGGAACAGGAGCTGCTCGACCGCGTCGGGCTTGGCGCCGACGGCCTGGCCGAGCTCGGCCGCGCTCGCACCGGGCCGCTCGCGCAGCTGGTCGACGAGGCCGAGCTCGAAGACGGACAGCAGGCTCATGAACCGCGAGGGGCCCACCATGTATTCGCGAAAGCGCGCGAGGGTGGCTTCAGTTGTCATTGCGGCTGGTCCCTTTCGAAGTGGTGGTGCCGGGCCGGCGCGGCGCACCGGGCAGCGGCCGGTGCGCGCCCGCGGGCGCCGGGGTGGGGGCTGACCGGGCGGGGCGCGGGGGCGTGCGGGTCAGGAACGGCCGCCGATGTAGGAAAGGTTCAGCCGGCTGTCGGTGCGCCACTGGTAGTACGACTGGAGCTTGTAGTACTCCTCGCCGCCGGCGGTGACCGCGGCGTAGACCATCTTGGGGGTGTCGATGCCGTAGGGGACGCTCTTGAGGAACTGCTCGACCTTGGAGCCCAGGCGGGCGGAGAGCTCCAGGGGGTCCTCGGTCTTGACGCTGTAGGCGATCCGCTCGACCTTCGAGGAGTCCCAGTTCAAGGTGGTGTAGACGCCGAAGGCCCGGCTGCAGAAGTCGAGCATCTGCTCGCTGGGGTCGGGCAGGCCGATCTCGCGGTGCATCGCCAGGACGGTCGGGGCGGAGACGACCTCGGGCGAGGCGGCGAAGTACACGTTCATCGTCTTGCTGGCGTAGTCGACACCGATCAGGTCCACCTTGTCGGCCAGGCCGTAGCGGGCGAAGAAGCCCTCGGTGGCGGCCAGGCCGGGCGGCATGGAGGGGATCTCGCCCAGGTGCGCGAGGCTCTCGTGGCGGCCGCCGGGGAAGTACACCCAGATCTTCTTGAAGCCGCCGACGACGCCGAAGTCGACGCCGTAGCTGTCGACCGCGCAGTGCTTTTGCACGTCGGCGACCAGCGTCTCGATGGGGTGGCCGCTCCGGTGGGTCAGGCCCTTGTCCAGGGCGACGGCGTAGGGGTCGATGCTGCCGGGCACGGTGAAGCGGCAGTCGAACTCGCCCTCGTGGCGGGCGTTGGTCGCCACCCGGAAGGCGATCACGGCGGTGGGCAGCACGTCCTCGAACGCGGCCAGGATGGGCCATACCTTCTCGCGCGCGCAGGACACGTCCAGCAGCCCGGCGGATTCCTCAACGGCAGCGTAGACACCTGCCAGATCGGCGGTTCCCGACATCATTCCTCCATAGGTGAATTCTTCGGCGCCCGCGTGAGCGGCGGCACGGGTACGGGTCGGTGCACCGGGCGCCGCGGGAAGCGGCTGCGGCCGGGGCGGCCGGGCGGTCATCGTCCTGGGACAGCGGCGTGCGCGGGCCGCGGCGGGCCGCGCGGACGCGGTGGAGCGGGGGCGGGAGGCGCCGGGTCGGGGCGGGCGCGAAAGGGGGTGCCGCGCCGGGCCGTTGACGGCACAGCACAGCGCAGTGGCGGGCACACACGGCGGCATCGGCCGGTGTGTGTGCCCGAAAAAAGGGGGGCTGCCAGAGGGGGGTGCGGGCCCGTCCCGTCCCCTGTCAGCGGGTGACTGCGGGATGGCCTCGGGCCCGTGTGGCGCGACAACTCCCCGCCGGCCAGGGGCTCCGCACTCCGCCAGGGAGGGGGCACGGCTTTTGGGCAGGGGAGGTCTGCAGAAATAGTGACACGGGCCCGCCCGCACACCAAGGGCCCTGCAAAGTGACGTGGGTCACTCCAAACGGAGGCGGATACGACCCGCTTCCCGCACCCCGGCGCTCCGGCCCCGGCGCCGGTCGCGGGCGGGACGGAAAGGGGGCAGGGGGCGGGGGGCTCCGGTGATGCGGAGCGGGTGCAACTCGCCGGGTGGGGTGGGGGGTTAGCGGCTTGTGCGGGGGTGCTGCGGGGGCCGCTTGGGCCCCCTCACCGGGGGCCGCCGTCGGCCGGCGCAGCGGCGGCGACGGCGAGGGAGCCCGCGCCCTTTGCGCCCCGGTCCGGGCCGGCGGCGGCTGCCTACCTGTGCGGCCGCCCATGCCGCTGCGTCGGTGACTGTGCGCGCCCTTTGTGCCCCGGCCCCTGGCCGCCGATCCCTGGTCGGCGGCCAGTCTGCCCTGGGCGGCCGTCCCATGACGCCGCGTCGGTGACTGAGCGCGCCCTTTGCGCCCCGGCTCCTGGCCGCTGCAACTGGCCGGCGGCCTGTCTGCCCTCTGGGCGGGCCTCCCCTGCCGCCGCGGCAGGGTGCTCCTGCGCGGGGATGGCAACGGGGGCGGCGCGGGTGACCCGTCCCCTGGTCGCCCGCGCCGCTGTCCGTGTCCGGCCGTGTGCCGCCGGGGTCAGTGCAGTTGCTGCGGGTCCGGGTCGCGTCCCTCTACGGGGGCGGGCGGCCCGGCCTGGGGTGTGTGGCCGTTGGAGGAGGCGGGGTCGAGGTGGTCCAGGGCCTGCTGCATCTCCTGCGGGGTGGGGTTGGCCAGCTGTCCGTCGGTCAGCCAGCGGCTGAGCTTGTGGCGCAGCAGGTCCTTGCGCGAGCGCGGGTTGGGCACGCCGTCGCGGTCCTCGCGCAGCGGGGCGGGCAGCGGCTGGGGCACCTCGCGGGAGAGCAGCATGTACTCCTGGCCGCGCTCCAGGCGCTCGTGGACCTCGATGAACTCGCCGTGCGGCAGCCGCTTGATGCGGCCGGTCTCGCGGCCGTGCAGGAGCTTGTCGCGGTCGCGCAGCTGCAGGCCGATGCAGATCCGCTTGGTGATGACGTAGGTCAGGGCGGGGACGACGAAGACCCCGATGCGTACCGCCCAGGTGATGGCGTTCATGGACAGGTGGAAGCGTTCGGCGAGGATGTCGTTGGCGCCGCCGAAGAACAGCACCAGGTAGAAGGCGGCCAGGGAGCAGACGAACGCGGTGCGGGTGGGCTGCTCGCGGGGCCGGTCCAGCAGGTGGTGCTCGCGTTTGTCGCCGGTGATCCAGGCCTCGATGAAGGGCCACAGGCAGGCGATGCCGATCAGCAGGGTGGGCAGGACGACGGCCGGGATCAGGACGCCCATGTTGACGGTGTAGCCGGCGACGGCGAACTCCCAGGCGGGGAAGGCGCGCAGGGCTCCTTCGAGGAAGCCCATGTACCAGTCGGGCTGGGAGCCCTGGGAGATCTGGTCGGGCCGGTAGGGCCCGTACACCCAGACGGCGTTGATCTGGGCGATGCCGGCCATCAGCGACAGGACGCCGGAGACCAGGAAGAAGAAGCCGCCGGCCTTGGCCGCGTAGTGCGGCATCAGCGGCTGGCCCACGACGTTCTTCTCGGTGCGGGCCGGGCCGCGGAACTGGGTGTGCTTTTGGTAGACGACCAGGATCAGGTGGACGGTGACCAGGGCCAGCATGATGCCGGGCAGCAGCAGGATGTGCAGGCTGTAGAAGCGGGGGATGACGTCTGTTGCGGGGAATTCGCCGCCGAACAGGAACATCGTCAGGTAGGTGCCGACCAGCGGGATGGCGAGGGTGACGCCCTCGGCGATGCGCAGGCCGGTGCCCGACAGGAGGTCGTCGGGCAGCGAGTAGCCCAGGAAGCCCTCCAGGGTGACCAGGACCAGCAGGACCACGCCGATCAGCCAGTTCAGTTCGCGCGGCTTGCGGAAGGAGCCGGTGAGGAAGTGGCGCAGGGTGTGCGCCATCGTCGCGGCGATCATGGTCAGGGCCGCCCAGTGGTGCAGCTGGCGGATGAACAGGCCGCCGCGCACCTCGAAGCTGATGCGCAGGGTGGAGGCGTAGGCCTCGGACATCTGCACGCCCTGCAGCGGGACGTGCGGGCCCTCGTAGACGGTGTGGGCCATGCTCGGGTTGAAGAACATGGTCAGGTACAGGCCGGTGAGGATCAGGATGATGAAGCTGTAGAGGGCGATCTCGCCGAACATGAAGGACCAGTGTTCGGGGAAGACCTTGCGCATCAGGGTGCGCCATTGGTAGATCCCGAGCCGGCCGTCCGCCCAGTCGGCGATGCGTTCGCCCTGCGGCGCCTTGGTCCGCTCCCGCTGCGGCGCATCTTCGGTGATGCTCATGCCCGCGCGCCCTCCCCTCGCCGCTCAGTCGTCACAGGCACACCCGCGCCGGCCGGTGTACGGCCGGTGGTGGGGGCGGCCTGCAGCGGCGCAAACGGGCCCGTGCCCTGAAGCGGATCGAACGCTATCGACACCCGCGGCGGGCGGACAACCGAGCTCGAGCCGGAACCCGGTCCCAACTCCACCATTTCTTGAGCGAGTTTCGAGTGGTGCCGCAGCCCGGCGGTCCGGGCCGCGCCCAACAGGGCGTATGGGCGGGCGGAGTTGGTGTCGCGCCCCCACCTCGGGTCGCCCAAGTCCGCTGCATGAGCGGGTAGTTGCTGCGCTCTTGTCATGCCCGAAGCCTATGTCGGTGCCTGGTGGCGGCTGCGGGCGCCTCCCTGGTTCAGGGGTGGCGGCGCTCGCCGGCCGGGGCCGGGGCGGACCACTGCGCCGAGGAGCCGGCCGGGTGCAGGCGGGCGGAGCCGGTGGCGACGCCGATGGCGGGCGGGGTGGGGGCGGCGCGGCGGGGGCGGGCGTGGGCGCCGTGGGTGATGCTGGGCGGCGCCGGCCACCGGGCCGCGGCCGGAGCCGGGGCCGGGACGGGGGTGGGGCGCGGCGGCGGGGCGGGGCGGGGTACGGCGGCCAGCGGTCCGGCCGCCTGGAGCCGGGCCAGCAGCCGGGTGGCGGCGTGCGGGTCGGTGGCGGCCCGGGCCGCCAGGCGGGCGGTGTAGCGCCGGGCCAGGCGGGCGCGCAGGCCGCGCGGCGGTGTGGGGGCGGTGTGGGTGCGCAGGTGGCGGGTGCTGGACTGCCAGGCGGGGGCCAGGCGGTGGGCCAGGGCGCGGCGCAGCCGGTAGGCCAGGCCGACGGTGGTGCCGTGGCCGGCCAGGACGTGGTCCAGGACCAGGGCGCCCTGCACGGCCAGGGTCATGCCCTGGCCGTGGGCGGGGTCCACGGTGGCCAGGGCGTCGCCGACGACGAGGAACTGGTCGGGCCAGCGGCGCAGTTTCTCGTAGTGGCGCCAGCGGTTGTCGGTGCCGGTGCAGGCGTAGACGGGGCCCAGCGGGGTGGCGCTCTGCAGGAGGTCGTGCAGCAGCGGGTGGCGCAGCCGGCCGGCGGCGCGCAGCAGTCCCGCGTGGTCGGCGGGGGGCTGTTCGTCCTCGCCCAGGGCGAGGGTCACCGACCAGCGGCCGCCCTCGATGAGGTTGAGGGTGCCCTGGCGGGGGTTGTCGGGGGCGGCCATGAGCAGCAGGCTCTGCCAGTCGGCGACATGGCCGACGGGCGGGGCGAACAGGCTGGAGACGTAGGTGGTGCGGGAGGCGGCCACCGTCTCGGGGGGCGGCTCGTAGCCCAGGGCGGCCAGCCAGGCGGGGGCGCGCGAGTGGCGTCCGGAGGCGTCCACCACGAAGTCGGCGGGGATCAGGCGTTCGGCGTCCCAGCCGCCGGGACGGTGGCGGTTGCGGGCGCGCACCCATACGCCGGTGACGGTGTCGTTGCGGTCGGGGTGCAGGGCCAGCACCTCGTGGCCGGGCAGGAAGTGCACCCCGGGCTCGGTGCGCAGGCGCTCGCGCAGCACCGCGTCGATCAGGTCGCGGCCGGCGCTGAGCATCGTCAGGCCCGAGGTGAAGCGGGGCAGCCAGCCGGCCGGGCCCAGCACCAGGGCGTCCCTCGGCAGGCAGATCTCGACGGCGCCGGCGCGCCGCAGGTCGCCGCCGATGCCGGGGAAGAGCTGTTCCAGGCCTTGTTGGGCGGCGGTGGTCAGGGTGTGGGTGTGCCGGGCCTGGGCCAGGCCGCGGCGCCGGGCGGCGCCGGGCGGCAGCGGGTCGCGTTCGATCACGGTGACCCGGTCCACGGAGTTGGCCAGGGCCCGGGCCGCGGTGAGCCCGGCGAAGCCCGAACCGATCACCACGGCGTGGCCGCGGCCGCCGCTCCCGTCGACGCCGCGTGCGTCCCCACTCATCTTGGCCGCCCTTCCGGTGCGCTTGTGGTTGCATCATGCGGCGCGTCGCCGCCCGTGCGGCGCGCTTCGCCCAACTCCCCGCCTCCGCCCGGCCGCTGCCCTCGCCGCCCCCGGACCGGGCCCCGGCCGCCCCGGGCCGCCGCGCCCGGACCCGACATGCCTGGTGGGACCGCCTGCCCCACCCCTTCCCCACACCCCCGGCCCCCGACGCGAGAGCGCCCGGACCGGCCACCTGCTTCAAGCGCCCCTCAAGGCCCCCACGACGATCCCTCCGCCACCCGTCGAGCACCCCCGACGCCCCCGGTGCCGGTGGCAGTGACTGGTGACTGGTGACTGGTGACTGCGGCACATCCACCGCGGCGAGCCCTCCCAAAGACACACCGCGACAGACGCACCGGGCCGAACTGTACGCCGGTGTAGGGCAGTTGACGGGATCGGCGAGGGGGCGAGGCGGTGACGCGCCGGGGCACGCATGCCCCGGCCCTCTGGGTATACGGGACAGGCGGGGGTCAACACCGGCCTGCGACCTGGCCCCCCAGACGTGCGGCGAGTCCAACAGGACGGTGACACAGGGGGTTGTCCGGGCACCATGGCCGGGACGGCGGGGTGCGCCCGCTCCCCTGCTCGTACAACAGCGGGGGACAAAGCAGCACCGACACGCACCGGCCGCACCCGGCACCGCAAACTCCCCCACAGTCGGCCCGAGTTGGCCAGGGCGGGCCAGCAGCAGCCTGCACCTTCTGCATCCGACGCCCGAGCCTCCAGACACCCGGCCCGACGAACAGTCCTGCAGGCCCGGCCGCCGGGGGCAGCGAAGCACGGGACTCGCCCGCTCCCGCACTCGTACGAAAGCGTGGGGCGGAGCAGCATCGGCCGCACCCGGACGGGGACCCCGGGCGAGGCCCGGAGTCCCTTGCCTGCACGAGGGCCGGGGCGGGCCATCACCGGCCCGCACCTACCGCATCCGGCCCCCGAGCCCCTCACGCGCGGGGGTACCGAGGTTCGCCCGCTCCCCTGCTCGCACGACAGCGGAGGCACGGAGCAGCACCGGTACGCACCGGCCGCGCCCGGTAGCGCGAACTCCCCGACAAGCAGGCCGGGTTGGCCCGGCATGGGCGGGGGCTTTGGGTCCCGTCCAGCGTTGCCTGTACGAGGGCCGGGGCGGGCCAGTACCGGCCCGCACCTGCCGCATCCGGCAGGCGAGCCCCTCACCCGCTGCCCGCGCGGGGGTGCCGAGGTTCGCCCACTCCCCCGCTCGTACGACAGCGGAGGGACGGAGCAGCACCGGTACGCACCGGTCGTGCCGGCACCACGAACTCCCCCAAGTGCAACCCGGGTTGGCCAGGGCAGGGGCGCGGGCCCTGGAGCCCGCCCGGGGTTCCTTGTCGGTACGAGGGCCGGGGCGGAGCAGTGCTGCCCCCTCCCCCGGCGCACCTGCGGTCCATCCGCCGCGCGGCGTACCCCGGGTTGGCCGGGGAGAGGGTGGAGCCAGCGTTGCCTCCCGCCCCGGTGCTGCGGTGCACCTGCCGTGGTGAACTCCCCCGCCGAGTGTCGGGGTGGCCGGGTTGGGGCTGCGCCGGTCCGTAGCCGATGCGCCCGGGGTGGGTGGGTTCCCCCTGCGAGGGGGTCAGGTGGTGCGGTAGGCGGCCTGGGTGGCCATGGTGGTCAGTTCGGTGCGCCAGACCGGGTCGATGGGGACGTCGGCGATGGCCTCGCAGCCCTGTTCGACGAGGCCGGCGATGTGTTTTTCGACGTCGTCGGGGACCCCGGTGTCCACCAGGCGGCGGCGCACCTCGTCGGGGGTGTGGCCGGGTTCGGTGATCAGGCTGTGGATGCGGGCGTCGCGCTGCATCGCCCAGCTCAGCAGCAGGGTCATCTTGTGCTGGCTGAAGTCGAGGCCGGCGGGCTTGCCGGTGTGGGCGAAGTCGCCGAAGGCGTCCAGCAGGTCGTCGCGGAGCTGGAAGGCCTCGCCCACCGCCTCGCCGTACTTCGCGAAGGCGGGGGCCAGATCGGCCCGGCCGGCCGCGCTCGCCCCCACCACCAGGGGGCGGTGGATGGTGTAGTGGCCGGACTTGGCCAGGGCGATCCAGCGGGAGAGGCGGGGGTCGACCAGGAACTCGGCGGCCGCGGTCATGTCCATGTACTGGCCGATCATCAGCTCCGAGCGCAGGGTGCCCCACACCGGCAGGACCGCGGGCGGCGCCGCGGCCATCAGCTGCTCGGAGTAGACCAGCGCCAGGTCGCCGACGAGGATGGCCACGCCCTCGCCGTAGCGGCGGGACTCGCCCTGCCAGGCGTTGCGGTCGTGCAGCGCGGAGTGCCGGGCGTGCACGGTGGGCCGGCCGCGCCGGTGGCTGGAGGCGTCGATGACGTCGTCGTGGATGAGGGCCGAGGCGTGCAGCATCTCCAGGGCGGCGGCCGCCGCCACCACCGCGGGGTCGTCGGGGTCGCCGCCGGCGGCGAGGTAGCCGGCGATGCAGAAGGCGGGCCGGATGCGTTTGCCGCCCGCCGCGACCAGGTCGGTGAGCGCCGCGACGGCGCCGACCGCCCGTTCGTTCACCTCCGCCCATAATTCGTGCTCGGCGCGGAGGAAGGCCCGCAAGCGGTCCTCCATCTGTTCCAGCAGTTCCTCACGGGTGCGGCGCGCCAAGGCAGTCAATTCCTGGTCGGTTCCAATACAGGCCATTTCCATAGCCACAGCTTTTCCCTTGCGTAGAAGTCGAACACGGGGGGCGGTAAGAGCGGCCGGGGCCGGCGGGCCGGTGCCGGGGCCGGTCCGCCGGCCCGCCCGTGCCCGCCCTCCGGAGCGGGGCGGGCAGGGGGCCGGGCGGCCTGAAGAATCCCTAGAGTTTCCCTCCAGAAAAGAGGAATCTAGAGTTCCCCTTTAGGGCAGATCGATTACGAAAAGAAAAATTTACACACCGCCGGATTACCGCTCTCTTCCCGGCAGGGCGCACATTGACACCCCCCGACCGCTCATGGAACTCTCCGAGTGCACCCATGGCTGCGGCTAGGCAGCCGTAGGATTCGGGGCGACAACGGGGGGATGGAAGGCGCATGACGGCCGTATTCAGAGAGCACATGGGGGCCTGCACTCGACGGGCCTTCTCCATCTCGTCCGCCGGAATTTCCTAAAAGACCGTCCCGCGTCATCGCGGCGTCTTTCAGCGGCCCCATTCTGGGGTTCCGGCCACGCCCCCTCCCCCAGGGGCCATCGATCCAGCATTCACTACAGCATCCGGCACGGAGCCCTGCGCTCCGGGCCGGCTGCGGGGCGCGTCAGCTCATGAAGGAGATTCAATTGGAGTTTCACTCATGCCCCAGGAACCATGCTCAGGAAGTCCCCGCCGCCGCCGGTTCCGTCCTCTGCATCCCCTGCATCGAGCAGCTGGAACGTAACCTGCGCACCCTTCCCGGTCTCCACCAGGAAGGCCTGCACCACATTCTTTCGACATCCCGGCGGCGGAACCCGACAAAGGTGTCGGGAAGCCGCAGGCGGGATCACCTGAATATTTCCGCACTCGACGCCAGGAACAATATTTCCGGTCTTCTCGAGTCGTGGTCGTGCTTCGTTTCGGAAAAGCTCGGGGCCAGCACCCCTGGCCGTTCCGTCCCGCATCTCGCGTGCTTTTTGATCCGCCATCTGGAGTGGCTCACCGCCCAGCCGCCTGCTGCTGAATTCGCCGATGAAGTCGAGAGCCTTCAGATGGAATCACTGCGCGCCATCGACCCGGAATCCGATGATCATGATGCGCCCGTCATCGGGTGCGTCGTGGACGACTGCCCGGGAACGATCAACACCTCGCCGCGGCACACCAAGGCCGTCCGCGGCCGTATCGGCTGTACGTCAGGACATTCATGGGAAATGCGCGAACTGCTCAGCATCCGACACCTCATGGACCGGCAACGGAAGGACGCCGCATGAACCGCCCCCCGCGCCACAGGCTCGTGCCCACGAATGTGGCCGCGCTGGCCACGGGTGTGTCCGAAGCGACCATCCGCAAGTGGGTGAGCCGGGGCAAGATAACCCGCTACGGCACCCCAGGGCGCTCAGAATTCGACATAGAAGAGCTCACTGAGATCGCTCTCCAGCGCCAGCGCTGACCCGCCCCGGGGTCCCGTCCCGGGTTCCCGTCCCGGCTGCCGGTGGCCTGCGGGGGGGCCGCTGCCGTGTTCACCTGGGGTGGTCGCCGGCGGCGGCCGCCGGGCGGGCGGGTCCCGCGGGCGCGGCAAGCGGCGCGCGGGACAGGGCGCGCTCGGTCAGCGCGGCCGCGGCGCCGGTGTAGGCCTGGGGGTCGAACAGGTCGGTGCGGTGGGCGCCGTCCAGGGCGGTCGCCGCCCGCTCGTCCTGGGCCAGGACCTCGGCCAGCGGCCGGCCGGTGCGCGCCGCCCGGGCGGAGGCCGTATCGAGCACCTCGCGCGCGGCGGCCTTGCCCAGCAGCGGGGTCAGCGCGGCGGCGATCCGCTCGGAGACGATCTGTCCCGCGGTCAGGCCGGTGTTGGCGCGCATCCGCCCGGCGTCCACCGACAGGTGGCAGACGAGCTCCACCGCCTGGTGCGCCGCTCCCCCGGCCAGCCGCAGCAGGGCGCGCAGCGGCTCCCACTCGGCGTGCCAGGCGCCGGCGGACCGCTCGTCCTCGCTCAGCATGCAGCCCAGCACGCCCGCCGCCAGCTGCGGTGCCTGCAGGGCAGCGGAGCGGATGGCGGTGGCCAGCACGGGGTTGCGTTTGTGCGGCATCGCCGAGGACGCGCCGCGCCCGGCGGGGGCCGGCTCGTGGACCTCGCCGACCTCGGTGCGGGTCAGCGACAGCACATCCACCGCGATCTTGCCCAGGGCGGTGCAGGTGAACGCGGCCCCGTGGGCCAGCTCCACCACCGGGGTGCGCAGCACGTGCCAGGGCAGCAGCGGGGCGCACAGCCCCAGTTCGTCCGCGTACGCCTGGGTGAGGGCTGCGGTGTAGGTGTCCGGGTCGGCGCCCGGGGCGTGTGCGAGGTAGCCGGCCAGGGTGCCGGCGGCCCCGCCGAGCTGGACCGGTGCGTGTGCGCTGAGCGCGGTGAGCTGGTCGGCCGCGTCCAGGACGAGGTGGCGCCAGCCCGCCGCCTTGCAGCCGAAGGTCGTGGGCACCGCGTGCAGGGCCAGGGTGCGGCCCGCCATGAGGGTGTCGCGGTGGGTGCGGGCCAGGACGGCCAGTTCCTCCTGGACGCGGTGCAGGTCGGCGCGGATCAGATCCAGTGCCCGGCGGGCGACCAGGACGGCCGCGGTGTCGAAGATGTCCTGGCTGGTGGAGCCGCGGTGGACGTAGGCGGCCGCGTCCGGGTCCTGGGCGGCCACCAGCGCGGTGAACTCCCGGACCAGGGCGACCACCGGGTTGGCCGACTGGCGGGCCTGGACGGCCAGCGCGGCGAGGTCGAGGCGCTCGGCGCGGGCGGCGGCGGTGATGGCCCGGGCGGCGGCCGCGGGCACCGTGCCCAGGCGGGCCTGGGCCCGGCTCAGGGCCGCCTCGGCGTCCAGCATGGCCTGCAGCCAGGCGCCGTCGGAGACCGCATCGGCGACGGGGGCATCCGCCCAGACCGGCGCGAGCAGCCCGGAGTCCAGCCGCGGTGCCCGCGCGGCGGGGGGCGGCGGCGCGGTGGGGGCCGCTTGCCCGGCGGGGGCCGACTGGGCGATGGGCGCCGTCTGCCCGGCGGGGGCCGCCTGGGCGATGGGGGCCGTCTGCCCGGCGGAGGCCGCCTGGGCGGTGGGGGCCGTCTGCCCGGCGGAGGCCGCCTGGGCGGTGGGCGCCAACTGGGCGGCGGGCGCCGTCTGCCCGGCGGGGGCCGACTGGGCGATGGGTGCCGCCTGGGCGGCGGGGACCGTCTGCCCGGCGGAGGCCGCCTGGGCGGCGGGCGCCAACTGGGCAGCGGGCGCCGCCTGCCCGGCGGGGACCGCCTGGGCGGCAGGGACCGCCTGGGCGGCAGGGACCGTCTGGGCGGTGGGTGCCGTCGCGGTGGTGGGCGGGGGGTCAGTGGGCATGGGTGGCTCCTTGCTCTGCTTGCCGGGCCGGGGCCTGTACCGGGGCCGGGGCCTGTACCGGGGCCGGGGCCTGTGCCGGGACCTGTACCGGGGCCGAGGCCGGGACCGGCACCTGTGCCGGGGCCGGGGGCGGAGGAACGTCGGTGGGCGGCGGGGGCGGTGCGGTGGCCAGGGCGGCGCGGGCGATGGCGTCGGCGTCGGTGAGGGTCACCGAGTTGACGCCGGGGCGGATGCCCGCGGCCGTCACCCAGTGCACCGACTCGGTGGGCACACCGAAGGCGAAGCGGCGCGGGTGGGCCCGGCCTGCCGCGTCGATCAGGTGGAACGGCCGCCGGGTGACGGCCACTCCCTCACTCACATAAGGGGCCCCGCCGCGGACGGGGATGCGGTGGGCGGTGCACTGGCCGCTGGCGCGCAGGTATCGCAGCAGCCGGTCGCCGGTGCGGCGCAGCGTGATCGCGGGCAGCCGCGCCTCCACCAGGGCGTCCACGCGCAGCGCCGAGCCGGGCACCAGCGGGGAGTGGACGGCGTATTGGCCGTCCTGGATGTCCACCCGCAGGCCGGGGCCGACGACTTGCAGCACTCCGGCCTCGATCAGCGCGATCATCTCCTCGACGCGGCGGGCCGGCGGGCCGATCGAGAGGTGCGCGTTCAGCGGGGTGTACCAGCCGTCCAGGTCGGTGCGGTGGGAGTCGCCGTGCAGGCCGTTGTGGTCGACCGCCAGGCGGATCTCGTTGCGCAGGTCCCGCAGGACGTCCAGGGCCGCCTTGAGGGGGCCGTTGACGTTGCCGGAGCGGGCTTCGGCGACGTCCTGGCGCAGGTGGTCCAGGAGCCAGCCGGTGAAGTCGTGCGGGCCGGTGAACTCCCGGTGGCGGTAGGGGCGGGCGAGCAGATCCCAGTCGAAGCGGTCCTTGTCGCCGATGCCGTAGGCCTCCAGAACGGCGTCGGTCTGCTCCGGCCCGGCCGCGGCGGCCAGGTAGTCGGCCTGGAAGCGGGCCGCCCGGCCGGCGTCCCCGCGCGAGCTGAGCAGGCTCGTGTAGTAGACGGTCTCGGCCTCCCGGGAGATCAGCGGCCACAGGTCGGCCCTGAAGTCCAGGCCGTGCGGGTGGGCGGCGCGCAGTTCCTGGATGCGCCGGGGGGTGAGCAGCAGTGGTTCGTGGCGGCCGTGAGGGCCCTTCTCGTTCTCGCCGCGGGCCTGGTAGGGGATGCCGCGCCGAGAGCCGGCCCACAGCCGGGGCTCCTGGCCGGAGGCCAGGTAGAGGAGGCGGCCGCCGGCGCGGGTGAAGGTGCCGCCGCGGCCGGCGGTGAGCTGGGCCAGGTAGTCGAAGAAGTTCAGCCCCAGACCGCGCAGCAGCACGGTGTGGCCCGGGGCCAGCACGTCAAGGTCGACGTCGGCGGGGTTGGCCGGCGCGATGTGACACAGCCCCGCGGTGCGGGCCCGGGCGGCGAAGTCCCGCTCGGGCCCGTCGGCGGTGGCCGGCAGATGCCCCTGGCACAGGATGACCGCGTCCAGGCCCCGCAGCACGGTGCCATCGCTCAGAGTCACGCGCTGGCGGCCCCGGCCGGGGGTGTTCTTTGCGGCCGGGGTGTTCTCCACGGCCGGGACGGTGGTGCCCTGCGCCTTGCCCAGGACGGTGGCGCCCTCCTTACCCAGGACGGTGGTGTCGTCCTTGTCCAGGGCATTGATGTCCTCCGCACCCAGGACGGTGATGTCCCCCGCGCCCAGGGCAGTGACGCCCTCCGCGCCCAGCGCGCTGGTGTCATCGTCGTCCAGCGCGGTGGCCAGGGCGCGGTGGGCGGTGACCTGCACGGTGGCGGGGGCGCCGGCCACGATGCGGTCGTAGGCCCAGCGCAGGTAGTGGCCGTAGAAGGCGCGGGTGGGATAGGTGTCGGGGCCCAGCGCGCGGGCCTGCTCGCGCACCTCGGCCGGGTGGTCGCCGTCGATCTCGCCGGCGGCCAGCGCGCGGGCCCACTCGTGCAGGCTCGGCCCCGGCTCCAGGGGCCCGTGCAGGTCGACGCTGGCGTCGGTGAACACCGATATCTGGCCGGCCACGGTGTTCATGAGCAGGTGCGGGGACTGGTCGGTGCGCCACACCTTGCCGGGCCCGGGCGGGTAGGGGTCGATCACATGGATGTGGACGGTGTGGTGCGGGGACTGCGAGCGGGCGTTGGCGCACAGGCGCTCGAGTACGGACAGTCCACGCGGTCCGGCACCTACCACGCACACCGTGCGATGTGTCGCTGTCATGTCTACCGTTTCTGCTGGTCACGCAACGGGGCGGGACCGGGTGCGCGGCAGGCCGCACAGGGCGGCGCCGGCTGCCTCCGGTCGGGGAGCACCGTCTCGGGCAGGCTGCCGAGGATGCTCCGGGCGCATGCCCCGCCGGCCCGGGAAGTCATCGGCCGGGCGGTGGCCGGCCCGGGGTGCGCCGAAGGGCGCGGCCGGGCGGGCGCGGGGCGGGTGCGCGCAGGGTGAGCGGGCGGACGGCGGGGCCGGCGGCGGCCGGTGTGATCCGGCACGCGGGCCTCACGCGTGTCCCTCGTGCGCCGGCCGTCATCCGCTGTCGCGGGGCGGGCGGTAGCCGTTCACCATGCGAGCAGGGCAGGGCCCGCGGCCATGCCGCCTCCTTGCCGGCCCGCCGCCGGCAGCAGACGGCTGCGGCGCGGGATGCCGTTGCGGACGGCGCTGTCCCCGGTGCGGGGGCGGGGCGCCGCGCCGGTGGTGCCGTCATCCCCCGGGTATCGGCGGGACGGCACACGGGCGCCCGTGCCGGGTGCTGCGATACCGCTCATGTGCCTGCTCCTCTCGGGTATGCGGATGTGCGGATGGATGGATGAGTAGGTGGGTGCGGGTAGCGGGGCATGCCGTGGCCCGCGCAGAGCCCAGCGCCAGGCGAGCGCGCCGGTTGCAGGACCGGGACGTACGGCGGGCCTTGAAAACCTCCGCGCCGTGCACGCATCGGTTCAGACCCGGAGCGCACCGCCTCCGCGCCCTGCACGCGCACCGGTTCAGGTCCAAGGGCGTGCCGCGGGCCCGCGGAGAATCCCGCGCCGTACACGGCGCGCATCGCTTCAGAGCCGGGGCTCGCCAGGCCCACAAAGAACCCGGCACCAAGCGGGCGCACCGGTGCAGGGCCAGGGCGCGCCGCGAGCCCATGGAAGCCTCCGCGCCCTGCACACATATCAGTTCAGGGCCGGAGCGCGGCCCAGGCCCACAAAGAACCCCGCGCCATACCCGGCCCCGCATCGGCTCAGGGCCGGGCCGCGCCGCGAGCCCACGAAAGCCCCCGCCCCCCTGCACACACATCGATGCAGGACCGGGGCGCGCCACCGGCCCACAAAGAACCCCGCGCCATACCCGGCCCCGCATCGGCTCAGGGCCAGATCGCGCCGCGAGCCCACGACAGCCCCCGTGCCCTGCACGCACGCATCGGTTCAGGGCCGGGTGCGTGCCAGGCCCGCGAAAAGTCCGGCGCCCGGCGGGCGCACCGGTGCAGGGCCAAGGCGCGGCACGGCCCGCGAAAGGCAGGCCCGGCTCCAGGCGGGCGCGGGTGCGGGCCGTCGGCCCGTGAAGCGTCCCGCGCCGGGCGGGCGTGCTGGTTCAGGGCCGGGGCGTGCTGTGGTCGGTGCGTGTCTTCAGGGGCAGGACCCAGGTCTGGACGGCGCCGGCGGCGTGCAGTTGCTGGGTGACGGCGCTGGCCTGTTCCGAGGGGGTCAGGGCGAGCATGCAGCCGCCCAGGCCGCCTCCGGTGATCTTGGCGCCGAGGCTGCCGGCCGCCAGGGCCGCCTGGACCAGGGTGTCGATGCGCGGGGTGCTCAACCGGGCGTCGTGCAGCAGGTGGTGATACTGCGTCAGCAGGGGGCCCAGTTGTTCCAGGGTGCCGGCGGTCAGGGCGCGGGCGCCCTGGCCGGTCAGGTGTGCGGCGCGGTCGGTGAAGCGCTGCTGGGTGCCGGGGTGCTGCTGGAAGCCGGCGCGCAGCACGGCGACGGCGTCCTTGGTGCGGCCCACCTCGCCGCTGTCGGCGACGATGAACAATCCCTCGCAGCCCAGGGGCAGTTCCTGGCTGCGGCCTTGCTGGAACAGCAGCGGGCCGCGGGCGCCGACGGCGGTGGCGTCCACGCCGCTGGCGCGGCCGTGGGCCACGTTCTCGGCGCTCTGCACCAGGTCGAAGGCCTGTTGGTCGCTCAGGTCGCGGCCGAAGAGGTCGGCCAGTGCCAGGACCACGGCCCGCGCGCACGCGGCGCTGGAGCCCAGTCCGCGGCCGGGCGGGATGGCGCAGTCCAGGATCACCTCGAGGTGCACGTCGCGGGAGATGTTCATGGCGGTGCGGAACTCGGCGGCCAGCCGGCGCAGTCCGTCGGAAGCCTGGGTGGCCACCGGCCGGGAGGGGGATCCGGTCATGGTCAAGGAGACCTCGCCGGCGCCGTGCGGGCCGGGCGCGGACCAGCCGGCGCTCGCCGTGGCGGCCAGCTGCGGCACCGGCAGCGCCAGGGCGGGCGCGCCGTAGACCACGGCGTGCTCCCCCAGCAGGATGGTCTTGGCGTGGGCGCGGCCGACGCCGACGGTGCGGGCCCGGCGGACAGGGGCGCTGCCCCGGGCCGGGGCCGGTGGTGTCAGCGCACTCGGCTCCCCTGGTCTTTTCTGCATGGAGATCGCATCATCCAGACGTGTCGGACGGAATGAGGCAGGACACCGCGGCGGGGATGCCGTGGAATTGCGGGGCGGGGCCGATTTCCCGGTGCGCGGCGCCGGGTGAATGACGCCGGGGGTCCGCCGGGCGAGCACGCAGGAAACGCGAAAGGTACGAAAGACGGTGCGCGCGGGGTGACATCGCGGGGTGCCATACCGGTCCGCGCCGCTTGAAGGGGGCGTATGGGCGGCCCCGGGTGTGCGGGAATCGTCTCCCCGTACGGGAAAGGGGGGCGCCCGGCGGTTTTGGGCCTGCAATCCCCCGCCGCTGTAATGCTTTTGGGCAGGGTGGATGCACTGGAATAGTGACACGCGGGGCGACTCCGCGCCTAGGGCGCCTCGAAGTGGTGTGGGTCACTCGCCCGCGAAGGCCTTAAAAGGGGGCCAACCGGCCGCCGGGGCGGGCGGGTTGAGGGTCCGTCGGCGGGCGCCGCGGGGCAATCAGGCCGTACGGCCGCGCCCCCTCCCCGCTCCCCTGCGGGGCGGGGCCCGCGCACAGCACAGCACCGCCCCCGGGGCAGGTCCCGGGGGCGGTGCGGCAAGCCGGCTCGGGGGTGGCCGGCAGCTGTCAGACGCCGGTGGTGGTGGGCTGGGCCACCGCCTCCTCGTCGGGGTCGGCGTCGGCTTCGGCCAGGACGTTGCGCGGGGTGGCGTCCACCTTCTGCATCAGCAGGAGGACCAGGACGGCGGCGATGGCCACCAGGACGGCGCCCACCTGGAAGGCCCGCGCGGCTCCGTCGGACTGGGCGACGGTGGGCAGGACGCCCTCGCCGATGTGGTCGGTGGTGTAGCGGATGGCGAGCGGGACCAGGGTGGCCAGGCCGAGCGCGCCGCCGATCTGCTGCATGGCGGTCTGCACGCCGGAGGCCAGGCCGGAGTCCTTGCCGGTGACCTGGTAGAGCGCGCCGTTGACCAGGGCCGGGTAGCACATGGCGCTGAACAGGCCGAACACGAGCATGCCGGGCAGGACGCCGTTGAGGTAGGTGGAGTCGGCCTCCAGGGTGGAGGCGACGACCAGGCCCGCGGCGGCGCCGAAGAAGCCGATGGCCAGGACCGCCTTGACGCCGATGCGGGGCATCAGGGCGGAGGCCACGCCCATGCCGGCGCCCATCGCGAAGGCCAGCGGCACCACGGCCATGCCCGACTTGATCGGGGAGTACTCGAGGACCTTCTGCATGTAGAGGATCAGCAGGAAGGCGTAGCAGTGGAAGCTGGCCAGCAGGGCCAGGGTCACCACGTTGGAGGTGACCCGGGTGCGGTTGGTGAAGAAGCGGATGGGCACCATCGGGTCGGAGATCCGCATCTCCCACAGGGCCGCCAGGAACAGCACGCCGATGCCGGCGAGCAGCGGGACGAGCACGGTGGAGGAGCCCCACTCGTGGTCGGCGGCCTTGATCAGGCCGTACACGACCGCGACGAGACCGCCGGTGATGGCGACCGCGCCGACGAAGTCGACGCTGCGGCCCTCGCGTTCCATGCGGCTTTCCGGCATGACCTTGGGCACCAGGATCAGCGCGGCGATCGCGATGGGGATGTTGATGTAGAAGATCCAGCGCCAGTCGACGTATTCGGTCAGGGCGCCGGAGACGACCGAGCCGATCACGCCGCCCAGGGCCGCGGTGCCGCCCCACACGCCCAGGGCCTTCATCCGCTCCTTGGCGTCGGGGAACAGCACGGGGATCATGCCGAGCGCGGCCGGGCCGCACAGGGCCTCGCCCAGGCCCTGGACGAAGCGGCTGGAGACCAGCATCCCGGAGGACATCGCCGCGCCGCAGGTGGCCGAGGCGACACCGAAGAAGATCACACCGATCATGAAGATCTTGCGGCGGCCGTACATGTCGGCCAGCCGGCCGCCCAGCAACAGGAATCCACCGGCCGTCAGCACATAGCCGTTGATGACCCAGGCGAGATCGCCCGTCGGGTTGAAGGTCAGATCCTTGTCGATCTCGGGAAGCGCGACGAGCACGATCGTGACATCCATGACGAGCATGAACTGAATCGCCGCCAAAATGGCCAGCGCTTTCCATCGCCGCGGGTCGGCAGCGGGGGCTTCCGCCCCGCCCGTGGACTCTTTGTCGAGAGTACTCATGGCCTGATTACTTCCTCCGAATAAGTGCGACCCAAGAAGGGCGTCCGCGCGGGCATTTCCGGGCTCGTACCGGTGAGTCGTGCACCCCTGTTCGCGGGTTGGCGTCCGTCTCCACCGGTACGACGAAATGGCGCGGCGGAATGTGAGGGGAACGGCGGCGGTTCTTCGCCCGCGCGGCGGGACGGGGGCCGGCGCGGGTCGTCTCAGCCCACCAGGTAGCGCTGGATGGTGGGCGCGATGAGGGCGACGACCTCGTCGACCGTGGCGGAGGCGAGCGGCTCCAGCTTCACCACGTAGCGCAGGACGGCCACGCCCCACACCTGGGCCTGGGCGGCGTTGATGTTCATGGGCGGCACGCCGAGGGCGGCGGCGACCTCCTGGAAGTCCTTGGGCGGCTCGTCGAGGGAGGCGGCCAGCTGCCGGAAGATCTGCTGGGACATGAAGTCGCGCATCTGGGCGGCGCCTTCCTCGCCGGCGAACACGGCGCTGAAGGCGGCCAGGAGCTGCGGCCGGGCGGCGGGGTCCTCCCATTTGGACAGGGCCGCCCGCAGCAGGCCCTCGGCCAGCTGGGCGCGCTCGCCGGTCAGCGAGGCCGCGCCGGCCCGGGCCAGGGCGTCGCCGATGTCGCTCAGGGCGGTGGGGCCTTGTGCGGCTGTGGGCATCGCTCCTCCTTCGTGGGGACGCGGCCGGCGGGTGGGGCGGCGGGCCGCGTCGGGCTGGTGTGTGGGTGTGGTGTGTGGGTGGACCGGCCCCGGCCGCCCGGCCCGGCACCCCACCCCACCGCACCCACCGCACGGCACGGCACCGCGCGGTGGGGTGGGGTGTGGGCGGGGTGGCGGGCCAAGGGCGGTGGCGGGGCCGGGAGTTGGGGTGCCGGGCGTCATGGTGGCCCATCCCCGGCCCCGGCCGCTCGGCGGGCGCTCGACGCACGCTCGAACCGGCCCGGGGCGAACCGGCCGGGCGGGCCGGCCAGGCCGGCCGGGGCCGGGCGATGCGGTGCGGGCCGGCCGGGCCGTGCGGCCTGCCGGGCAGGCCGGGGCCGTGCGGTGCGGGACGGCCGGGGCCGTGCGGCCTGCCGGGCCGTGCGGGCCGCTGGGGCGGCCCGGGGGGCGGGGCCTGGGGGCAGGCCCCGCCGCGGGGGGGGTGCGTCAGTCGATACCGCGCACGACGTGGGGCTCCCCCGTGTCGTCCTCGTCGATGCCGGCGAGCCGCAGGAACGGGGCGGGGGCGGCCGGGGCGGCGGGGCGCGGGAGCGGCCGGTGGTCCTCCTCTTCCGGGTCGTGCACGGGTCCTCCTGTTCGGCGGCCGGCCGGTGGCCGGCCGGGGGTCAGTAGCGGTAGTGGTCGGGCTTGAAGGGGCCCTCGACCTCGACACCGATGTAGGCGGCCTGCTCCGGGCGCAGCGTGGTCAGCTTGA
>NZ_JBIRFV010000022.1:0-19332 GCF_044327655.1 Streptomyces sp. NPDC018029
TTCTTGTCGCCGCGGCCGACCCAGCGGCCCGCGGCCATGGCGGCCGCCTCGGTGACCCGGACGAGCTCCAGGGCGAGGTTGCGGTCGGGAGCCTCCGCGGGCACCGCCAGCGGGGAGGACGTCGGGACGGGAGAGATGAGCAGGGGCACCGGTGAGACCTTCCGAATCCTTGGACGGACAGCTTCGGACCGGACGTTACTGGCCCCGCGCCGCCCCACCGGGCCCCTGCGCCCGAACCGCTCCCGCCTTTGGCAACTCACCGACAACGCGGACGCGTTCGGGCGAGGGCCGCTCGATCCCGCCCGCGCGCGCCGTCGTCGGGCGTCAGGCCGCCGTCCACCCGCCGTCGACCGGCACCGAGCCGCCCGTGACGAAGGAGGACCGGTCGCTGAGCAGCCACGCGGCGGCCTGCGCCACCTCCACCGGCTCGGCCATGCGCTTCTGCATGGAGCGGGAGATGAAACTCTCCTCCAGCGAGGGCGTCTCCGTCAGCACCTGGTCCATGAGCTCCGTCCGGGTGCTCCCCACCACCAGGGCGTTCACCCGGATCCCGCGGCGGCCGTACTCGTCGCCGCCCGCCTTCGTCAGACCGATCACCGCGTGCTTCGCCGCGATGTAGGACGCCGTGGCACCGGTCGCGACCACGCCCGCCGCGCTCGCGGTGTTGACGACGGCTCCCCCTCGGCCGTCGGCCAGCATCGCGTTGATCTGGGCCTTCATGCAGTTCCAGACACCACGGACGTTCACGTCCATGACCCGGTCGAAGACGGCGTCGTCGGTCTCGTGCATCAGCGTGCCCGCCGTGGCCCATCCCGCGTTGTTGAAGCCCGCGTCGAGCCGGCCGTACGTCTCCACCGCCGCGTCGACCACGCGCTTGACGTCCGCCGGGACCGTCACGTCCCCGGGAACCGCGAGTGCCTGGCCCCCGGCCTCCGCTATCTCCGCGGCGAGCTTCTCGATGTGCCCCTCCCTGCGCGCCGTGACGACCACGGCCGCCCCTTCGGCGGCGAAGAGCCGGGCCGCCGCCGCGCCGATGCCGCTGGAGGCACCCGTGATCATGATGGTCTTGCCGGCCAGCAGGCCGTGTCCGGTGTTCGTCATCGCGCCGTCTCTCGTGGTGCCGACCGTGGTGGTGTCGTTCATCGTGGGTTCCTGTCCGTGGCTCAACTCGGCACCGGGGAACGCCAGATCGTGCCCGCTGCGGCCTCCGCGTCGACCGTGCGCAGCAGTTCCTCGTCGATCG
This sequence comes from Streptomyces sp. NPDC018029, assembly GCF_044327655.1. Taxonomy (NCBI): domain Bacteria; kingdom Bacillati; phylum Actinomycetota; class Actinomycetes; order Kitasatosporales; family Streptomycetaceae; genus Streptomyces; species Streptomyces sp. NPDC018029. The sequence goes on from NZ_JBIRFV010000022.1 coordinate 1,244, forward strand.
CGTCCAGCGAGTCGACGATGTGCCGCGTCGCCAGCTCTTCCATGAACGTGCGCTGGAAGCTGCAGGGGTGGCCGATGAACGGCACGTCGAGTCCCTTGGCCGCCTCGGCGACCCTGGCGACGTCGTCCACGAACAGCACCTCGTCGAGGCGGAGGCCGAAGACGTCCCCGGCGATCTCCTTGATGCCCGGCCGGAACGAGTCGGTGCAGACGTAACCGGGGCCGTCGAAGAGGTGGGACCAGGCCCCCAGGTGGGTGTCGAAGTGGGGCTTGCTCAGGCCTCCGTAGCAGACGACTCGAAGCCCCAGGTCGCGTACGCGCCGGAGCAGTTCGGCGGCGCCGGGGTTCGGCCGCACCGGGTGGTCGGCGACGTAGCGGTCGCGCTCGGCGAAGTAGAGCTCCAGCGCCTGCTCGCCCGTCACGTCGAGGCCGGCCGCGCGGGCCATCTCGACGCCCGCGACGCGGCGCGGCTGGGAGAGGATGCGGCGCTCGGTCCCCGCGTCGTACACACCCCCGCGACTGGTGATGAAGTTGCCGATGACGGGGCTGAACGTGTCGTTGAGCAGAACGCCGTCGATGTTGAGCGCCACGAGACGCAGTCGGTCGAAGTGCTGGTGCATGGAACGTCCTTGGCTGCTGTTGGGTCGGGCGGATGGATGGTGACAAGGGGTGCGGCCGTCGGCCGGGGCGCGCCGTCAGGCGTTGACGGCGGCTTCCCGCGCCTCGCTCACGTCGATGCTGTGGGCGGCCTCGTCCGTGGCGATGGCGGGCATGAGCAGTCGCCACATCGCCCGGGTCCGCTCGGGCAGGTCCTCGCGGCCGGTCGCCAGGAGGGAGTACGCCTGGAGGCCCGTACACGCCGACACGACGAACTCGGCCAGCGTGCGGACGTCGACGTCCGGGCGGACGTCGCCCGCCGCGAGCCCGTCGGCCAGGCACTCCTCCATGATCTGGGCCCACTCGCGGTACGGAGTGGCGTCGTCGAGGCCGAAACCCGTCTGCTCGCTGGTGAGCCGGACGCCCGCGCGGAGCGTCGGGTCCGTCTGCAGCTTGTGCGCCCACACGAACGTGATGTCCACCAGGCGCTGCAGGCCCCGCGACTTCAGGGCGGGCACGATGCTCGCCGGCTGAGCCCGCATGACGGCCAGGGCCAGCGCCTCCTTGTTGGGGAAGTGGAAGTAGACGGCTCCGAGCGTCACACCGGCGCGGTTCATGATCTCCCGCATGCTGGCGCCGCTGTACCCGCGCTCGTCGAAGACCTCAGCAGCGGCGCGAAGGATCTCGTCGCGCGTCTTCTGGGCCCGCTCCTGCTTCGGTTCCGGCATTCGGACGGCCTCTCTCGACAAACAAAAAGAACGCACGTTACTTTACTCCGCATGGTTCTGGGACACCAGAGCTCGCGCAACCGTTCGGGCAGCGACGTCACTCATCCCTGGGGGGGACCCATGACTCTCGTTTCGTATGCACAGACCACGCGCACAGCCCAACTTCGGGCCGTTCCACAGGAGTTCACCCACAAGCTCGCCCGCGCCGAAGTGCTGCTCACCGGCTGGGCGCCCGCGGGCGAGGACCGCGTGACGGTCACCGCCCGGTGGCCGCGAACCCACTCGTTCTACGCGTCCGTCGCCGGGCGGCACGATCCGATGCTGCTCGCCGAGACCCTGCGGCAGAGCATCCCGCTGATCTCCCACGCCTGCTACGACGTGCCGCTCGGCCACCACCTCATCTGGCAGCACTTCACCTACGAGGTCGCGCACGAGGCGATGTGGGCGGACGGCCGACCGATGGACGTCGAACTCCGCATCAGCTGCAACGACATCGTCCGGCGCGGCGGCCGTCTCGCGGCCCTCACGATGGACGTCGAGATCCTGCGGGACGGCCTGCACCTCGGCACCGCGCACACGCGGTTCAGCAGCCACGCCCCGTCGATCTACCGCAGGCTGCGGGGCGACCGGTACACGGCGCCGAGCGATCTCGCCGGTGCGGTCCCCGTGCCGGTCGGCGCCTCGGCCCCGGTGGTCCCGCCCGCTCTCGTGAACCGCGAGCATGCCGCTGACGTCGTGCTCTCGCCCACCGCGAGACCGGACCAGTGGCAGCTGCGGGTCGACCAGTCGCACCCCATCCTGTTCGACCACCCCGTCGACCACGCCCCGGGCATGCTGCTCCTTGAGGCTGCCCGGCAGGCGGCCCACGCCGTCCAGGGCCCCCGCGCGGACACCGTCGTCCCGGTCCGCTTCGAGTCGGCCTTCTTCCGCTACGTCGAGTTCGACACCCCCTGCGTGATCACCGCGTGCGTCGAGCCAGCCGCCCGCCCCGGAGGCCACCCCAGCGTGTCGGTCACCGCCCTCCAGGAGGACAACGAGGCGTTCTCCTGCCGCGTGACCGTGGCGGCCACGACGGCGTGAACGAGGGCCCGGCCCACCCCCGTCGGGGTTCAGGCCGCCAGGAGCGCCTCGATCCGGTCCGCCGCCGTCCGCAGCCCCGTCAGGCGCTCGACCCCGGGTGCGTACGCGCCCGCCGTCGGCGACCAGCCGGGCCCGGCGACGAGCACGGCGGGGTGGGTCCGGGCCCCTCGCACACCCCACTCGGTGTCGGCGACCAGGTGGACCAGCGCGCGGTCGGCGGTGTTGCGCGAGTGCGCCCAGAGCACCACCGCCGAAGGGCCGATGCGCCGCACCGCCTCGTACAGCGCCTCCGCGGGGAGGGCGGCGCCGAACATCCGCGTGGGGAGTTCGCGTTCACCCAGAACCGCGGTGAGGGCCTCCAGCGGAAGCGTGTGCTGCTCCCCCGGTACGCAGGCCAGCACCACCGGCGGGGCGGCCCTCGACGCGCCCGCGTCCCGGCCCGCTCCCGCCCCGGGGGTGCGCCGCAAGGCGGACGAGACATGCCACGAGAGCAGATGCTCGACCTCCACATACCGCTCGCCGGACGACGCCCACTTGCGTCCGACGGCATGCAGGGCCGGCGCCATGACCTCCTGCCAGCCCGTGATGAAGCCGTACTCGCCCAATGTGAGCCGCAGTTGTGACTCGACGGCGGGAGCGTCGAGGCGCACCGCGGCCCTGGCCAGGCCGCGGCACTCCTGGCGGACGTTGCCGAGGGGGAGGGAGAGTGCCTCCCGGCCGCCGCCGCGCCGGGCGGCCCGGGGGGCCGGGATCGCGGCCTCGGTCTCGGTCTCCCGCAGGGCGACGCGCGCCGCCTCCGCGGGCGGCACGCCGAGCGCGGTCAGCCGGCACATCTCCTCCACCCGCGCCACGTCGACGGCGGTCCAGCGGCGGTGGCGGCCCTGTTCGCGGTCGGCGGGCCCGATTCCGTACCGCCGTTCCCACGAGCGCAGCGTGGTCGGTGCGACGCCCAGTCTGCGGGCGACGGTCCCGGTGGTCAGCGCGGGGTCCTGGTCGTTCTGCCGGGCGTGGCCCGGTCGCCGGGTAGCTCCCATACCGCGACGATACGACGCACAATCGCTGCAAGTTGTCGTCTCTCACGGACTGTCACCAGTGTGGGTCAACTCCGGCCCCCGCACGAGGAGTACGCATCATGGTGACGGTCGACCCCGGGACCCACGACGGCATCCGGCACCCCGAGGACCTGCTCGGGGACGAGCAGCTCGCGGCGGGCTTCGCCGCCGGTGACGAGCTCTGTCTCGCCGCCGTCTACCGCCGTTGGGGCCGGCTCGTCCACCGGCTCGCCGGGCGCGCGCTGGGCGACGGCGCGGACGCCGAGGACGTGACGCAGCAGGTGTTCCTCGCCGCCTGGCGCGGGCGGCGCGGGTACCGTCCGGGCGCGGGCGGTCTGGGCGGCTGGCTGGTGGGCATCACGCGGCACAAGGTCGCCGACGCGCTCACCGCCAGGGCCCGGCGCGCCGTGCTCGTGGCGGCCGTGGGCGCCCGGCAGGAGGCGGCCCCCGTCGCCGCCGGCTCCTGTCCGGAGCAGATCCTGGACCGGCTCCTCGTCCAGCGCGAACTCGCGAACCTGCCGCCCGCACAGCAGTTGGTGCTGCGCCTCGCGTTCTACGGCGACCTGACGCAGAGCCAGATCTCGGAGCGGACCGGCCTGCCGCTCGGCACCGTCAAGAGCCACATGCGGCGCGGGCTGCGGACCCTGCGGAGCTGCCTGGGAACCGCGGCACCCGCTCTGCACGCCGCGTCCTCCCGGCCCGCCGCGCGCTGCATCCGTCCGGCCCGTTCAGCGTGAAGTCCCGTGCATCCGGCAATCGCGCACAGGCGTTGGGAGGCAGACATGGAAATCTCGGGTGCCCGCGTGCTGGTGGTCGGGGCCACCGGCGTCCTCGGTGGTCTCGCCGCCCGCGCCCTGGCCGAGCTCGGCGGAGAAGTCGCCCTGGCCGGGCGCAACCCGGTGCGGCTCACCGCGCTCGCACGGGATCTCGGCGGGGTACCGGCCCGGTGCTTCGAGGCGTCGGACCTGGACCAGTGTTCCGCGCTCGGCCCATGGGCGGAGCGGATGCTCCTGAGGCTCGACGGGGTGCTCGTGACGGTCGGGGCCACGGGTTTCGGCGCCGTCGAGGACGTGTCGAACGACGTGGCCGGGCATCTCCTGACGGTGAACGCGCTGTGCCCCATGGCCGTGCTGCGGGGCGCGGCTCCCGTGGTGGCGGACAAGGGGTTCCTGCTGGCGGCCACCGGCGGGGCGAGGGCACCCCGGTCGCGTACGGAACCGCCCGTGCCCGAGCCGGGAACCGCCGACTACACCGCCTCCAAGGCGGCGTTGAGCAGCTGGCTCCGCGTGCTCGCCGAGGAGCTCGCGCCGCGGGCCGTCGCGGTGCACGACATCGGCTTCCCGCACCCGGACGAGCCGCTCGCGCCGCCGGCCGACGCGCTGGAGGCGGTGCGCTCCCTCGTCGAGAGGATCGCCACGGCCTGACCCGGCACCCGCCGCTGCCGTCCGTCATGCGATGCCCCGAGCCTGCTTGAACCGGCTGAGCCCGTCGGCCAGTTCGACGAGCGGCTCGGGGTAGTCGTAGCGTTCCCGCTCCCGGTCCGGCAGCTTCCAGGGCTCGTGGGCCGCCGCGCCCCGCAGCGCGCCGAGCTCGGGCACCCAACGGCGTACGTAGGTGCCGTCCGGGTCGTAACGTTTCGCCTGGAGCACGGGGTTGAGCACCCGGTTGGGGCGGCTGTCCGTGCCGGTCCCCGCCACCCACTGCCAGTTGAGCTGGTTGTTGGCGGTGTCGCCGTCGACGAGGAGCCGCTGGAAGTACCGGGCGCCCACCCGCCAGTCGACGTACAGCGTCTTGGTCAGAAAGCTCGCGGTCAGCAGTCTGCCGCGGTTGTGCATCCACCCCTCGTGGCGCAGCTGGCGCATGGCGGCGTCGACGATCGGGTAGCCCGTGCGCCCCTCCTGCCAGGCCAGGATGTCGTCCCGCGCCGACTCCTCGGAGCGCCAGCGGTCGCCGCGCGGGCGGTAGTCGGCGGTGGCCGCGGCCGGTCTGGCGGCGAGCACCTGGTGGTGGAAGTCGCGCCAGCACAGTTGCCTGACGAAGCCTTCGGCGCCCGCGGTCGCCCGGTCGCGGGCCCCGTGGACGAGTTCGGCGGCCGACAGCGTGCCGAAGTGCAGGTGGGGCGAGAGCTTCGATGTGGCGTCGGCCGCGAGGTCGTCGTGGGTCTCCGTATAGCGGTCGATGCCGTCGCGCAGCCAGGCCTTCCAGAGTGCGCGGCCGACGCTCTCGCCGCCCCGGGCGAGCCCCGGCGAGAGGCCGTCCATGTCGTCGCGGGCGGGGAAAGGGACGGAGCGGATGTGGCCCGGGACGGGCACGGTGCGCGGGGCGGGGAGCACGGCTCGTACGCCCTGGGCCGACCAGCGGCGGAAGTAGGGGGTGAAGACGGCGAAGTGGTCGGAGCTCGCGGGGGTCACCGCGCCGGGGGCGACCGCGGTGACGACGGCGTCGTGGACGTACAGGCGCCTGCCGTCGCGCTCCAGCGCCTCGCGGAGCCGCTGCTCGCGGGCGTGCGCGTACCGGCTGACGCCGGCCGCCATGTGGACCTCGTCGGCGTCCGCCGCCTCGACGACGGACCGCACCTGCTCGACGAGGTCGCCCTCGCGCACCACGAGCCTGCCGCCGCGGTCCCGCAGCATCCGGTCGAGGTCGGCCAGGCAGTCGGCGAGGAACGCCTCCCTGTTCGGCCCCGCGATGCCGAGGCCCGCGATGGCCCGGTCGCGGACGAAGAGCGGCACCACGGCGTCCGCGCCCGTGCGGGCGGCACGCAGCGGCGGGTGGTCGTGCACCCGCAGGTCGGAGGTGAACAGGACGACCGAGATGTGCATGGTGCGTACTCCAGAGGGCGTGGGCCGGTCCGTTGCGGTTCCTTCCTCCTGTCCTTCGACCGGTCCGGAGTGCGGGGATGCGCCGTACGGGGTGCGGTCCCCCGCACGGCGCACACAACGGGACATTCCCGCGCTGGGCTAGCGTTGGGGGACGATTCGGAACAGGGCATGGAGGCAGCACGGTGCACGGTGAGTACAAGGTCCCCGGCGGCAAGCTCGTCGTGGTGGATCTGGACGTCGAGGGCGGTGAGCTGCGGAACACGCGCGTGGCCGGTGACTTCTTCCTGGAGCCCGACGAGGCGCTCGACGCGATCAACGGCGCGCTGGACGGCGCCCCCGCCGACACGGACGCCCAGGGTCTCGCCGCCCGCGTCGACGCCGCGCTCCCCGAGGGCACGGTCATGTACGGCCTGACGTCGGAGGGCGTCGGGATCGCCGTCCGCCGCGCCCTCGCGCACGCGACGGACTGGACCGACTACGACTGGCAGCTGATCCACGAGGCGCCGCAGCCGCCCGCGCTGCACATGGCCCTCGACGAGGTCCTCACGCAGGAGGTCGCGGCGGGCCGGCGGCCGCCGACGCTGCGCGTGTGGGAGTGGGCCTCGCCCTCGGTGATCATCGGCAGTTTCCAGTCGCTCGCCAACGAGGTCGACGCGGAGGGCGCGGCGCGGCACGGCATCGACGTGGTGCGCCGGATCTCCGGCGGCGGGGCGATGTTCGTGGAGCCGGGCAACACCATCACGTACTCCCTGTCCGTCCCGGACGCCCTCGTGCAGGGGCTCTCCTTCCAGGACAGTTACGCCTACCTCGACGACTGGGTGCTCGGCGCGCTCGCCGACATGGGCATCAAGGCGTGGTACCAGCCGCTGAACGACATCGCGACGGACGCGGGGAAGATCGCGGGTGCCGCGCAGAAGCGCATGGTGGCGCCGGGCGGCGGCCCGGGCGCGGTGCTGCACCACGTGACGATGTCGTACGACATCGACGCGGACAAGATGCTCGACGTGCTGCGCATCGGCAAGGAGAAGCTGTCCGACAAGGGCACGCGGAGCGCCAAGAAGCGGGTCGACCCGCTGCGCCGCCAGACCGGGCTGCCCCGCGAGGCGGTCATCGACCGCATGGTCGACTCGTTCCGCGGCCGCTACGGCCTCGTCGAAGGGAAGGTCACCGACGAGGAGATGGCGCGCGCCGAGGACCTCGTGCGGACCAAGTTCACGACCGCCGAGTGGACGGCCCGCGTGCCCTGATCCGCGCCGCGCGCGGGCGGCTCAGGAGAGCGCGGGAATGACCGAGGCGCCGTACGCGTCGATGACGTCCTCCCGCGCGTCGTGCATCGCGTACACCGCGAACTGGTCGACGCCCAGCTCCCGGAGCTCCCCCAGCCGTTCGAGGTGCGCCTCGACGGGTCCGAGCAGACAGAACCGGTCGACGATCTCGTCCGGCACGAAGGCCGTGTCGGGGTTCCCGGCCCGCCCGTGGTGGCTGTAGTCGTAGCCCTGGCGGGCCTTGATGTACGAGGTGAGGGCCTCGGGCACCATCGAGGAGTGCTCGCCGTATTTGGCGACGAGGTCGGCGACGTGGTTGCCGACCATCCCGCCGAACCACCTGCACTGCTCCCTGGCGTGCGCGAGGTCGTCTCCCACGTACGCGGGCGCGGCCACGCAGATCTTGACGTCCGCCGGGTCGCGCCCGGCGTCGGCGGCCGCGTCCCGCACGGCCTTGACCATCCACTGCGTCAGATAGGGGTCGGCGAGCTGGAGGATGAACCCGTCGGCTTTCTGCCCGGCGAGCGCGAGCGCCTTCGGGCCGTACGCCGCCATCCACACCGGCAGCTTCCCGTCCCGCACCCACGGCAGCCGCAGCCGCTGCCCGCCGACGTCCGTCTCGCGGCCCTCGGCGAGGTCGCGGATGACGTCGATCGCCTCGGCGAGGCGGGCGAGGGTGTTGGGCTTGCGTCCGGCGACGCGCATCGCGGAGTCGCCGCGCCCGATGCCGCACACGGTGCGGTTGCCGTACATGTCGTTGAGCGTGGCGAAGGTGGAGGCGGTGACCTCCCAGGTCCTGGTGCCCGGGTTGGTGACCATGGGGCCGACGGTCAGCCGCGAGGTGTGTTCGAGGATGCGGCTGTAGATGACGAACGGCTCCTGCCACAGGACCGACGAGTCGAAGGTCCAGCCGTAGTCGAAGCCGTTGCGCTCCGCGCGCCTCATGAGTCCGACGACCTCCGAGGCGGGCGGGTCGGTCTGCAGTACGAGCCCAAAATCCATGGCCTTCGCTCCTCACTCAGGTCGAGCGCCCTCAGACTCCTGGCACGAGCACCCCTCGAAGGTCGTCCGAGGAGGGACAATCTTCGGCCGCCCGCCGGAGCTTGGCAAGAGGGACTCAGAGCACCGGGGCGACCGGGCCGTCCGCCGTGGAGTCGAGGTCCTCAGGGGTGGCGGGACGGATCCGGCCCCGGTCCAGGGTCACGATCTCGTCGGCCCCGGCGAGGCCCGAGCGCTCGTGCGTGACGAGGAGCGTGGTGCGGCCGCGGGTGGCGTCGAGGATGTCGGCGAGCACCTCGGCGGCGGTGTCCGGGTCGAGGCCCTCGGTGGGTTCGTCGAGGACGAGGACGGGCGGGTCGGCGAGCAGCGCGCGGGCCAGGAGCAGGCGTCGGCGCTGGCCGCCCGAGACGGTGGCGCCGTCCCCGCCGAGCACGGTCTCCCAGCCGTCCGGCAGCGACTCGATCCAGTCCAGGATGCGCGCCCTGCGGGCCGCCTCGCGCAGATCGGCGTCGGTCGCGTCGGGCGCGGCGAGGAGCAGGTTGGCGCGGATGGTGGCGTGGAAGACGTGCGCGTCCTGCGTCATGCCGGTGATCGCGCGGCGGGCGTCGGCGCCCGAGCAGTGGCTCAGTTCGCGGCCGCCGACGCGGATGCTGCCGGCCTCGTACGGCACGAACCGCATGAGCGCGGCGATCAGCGTCGACTTGCCGGACCCGCTGGCCCCGAGGAGCACCACCCGGTGACCGGCCGGCAGCCGCAGGTTCGCCCCGTCCAGGGCCGGGGGGCCGTCCTGGACGTGGCGGACCCGCAGGCCGGTGATGGTCACGTCGAGCGGTGCGTCGGTGGGCAGCGGGTCCGGGGCTGTGGGGTCGGCGACGGGCGCCGGTGTGTCGAACAGGTCGGCGAGGCGCCGCGCGGAGGCCCGGACCTCGGCGAAGCGGCGGGCGGCGGCGGGCAGTGGTGCGAGGGCCTCGAAGGAGACGAGCGCGAGGACCGCGAGGACGGTGAGCTGCACGGCGGGCAGGTCGCCCGCCGCGTGGGCGCGCAGCGCGAGCCAGGTGACGCCGACCGTCGCCGCGCCCTGCAGCACCAGCACCACGGCCTGGGCGAGCGAGGTGGTCAGGGCCTTGTGGCGCTCCAGTTCGGCGATCCTGGCCGTGACGCGGCGGGCCCGGTCGTGGGTGCGGCCGCGGGCGCCGTACGCGGCGAGGTCCGTGGCTCCCTGGGTCAGGTCGACGGTGACGGCGGCGAGTTCGGCGCGTGCCGTCTTCTCGTCCCGGCCCGCGCGGCGGGACAGGGCGAGCACGAGGGCGGGCACGAGCAGCCCCGCCACGGCCAGCAGCAGTCCGAGCAGCAGACCGGCCTCCGGCAGCAGCACCAGGGTCAGGCCGGTGGCGCTCGCGGCGACCACGCAGGCCGCCGTGGCCGGGATCATGACGCGCAGCAGCAGGTCCTGGGCGGCGTCCACGTCGTCGACGAGGCGGGTCAGCAGGTCGCCGCTCCGGAAGGCGGGCGTGCCCGCGGGAGCGAGCGGCACGAGCGCCTCGTACACCCGGGCGCGGAACCCCGCGACGGCCCGCAGCACGCCGTCGTGGCCGAGGAGCCGGTCGATGTAGCGCAGCGCGCCACGCCCGAGGGCCAGCGCCCGCACGGCGACGATCGCGACGCTCACCGCGGCGAGCGGCGGCTGTTCGGCCGCGCGGGTGATGAGCCAGGCGGCGGTGGCCATCAGCGCGGCGGCGGCGAGTTCGCTGCCTGCCGCGGCGAGCGCGGCGGGCAGCAGCCTGCGCCAGTACGGCAGGAGGTGGCGCAGGAGCCGGACGGTGGGGCGGGTCTGCCGGGCGGGCCGCCCGGGGGCGTCGGCGCGCGGGACGACGGCCTCGGTGTACACGCTCATGAGGCCACCAGCCTTTCGGTGGGGGTGAGTTCGGGAGCGTGGGATGCCCCGGGGGTGGGTGGCTGTCCGTGCGCAGGCACCGGATCGGGGGCGGGCGCCGGCCTGAATTCCGGCGCCGGTTCGGGCGCGGGCGTGGCTTCGTGCGCGGGTGCGGCCTCGGGCGCGGGCGGCGCCCCGGGGACGGAGATGCCACCCCCTCGTACCGTGATGACGCGGTCCGCGTGCGGGAGCAGGCTGGTGCGGTGGGCGACGACGATCGCCGTGCGGCCGCGCATGAGGGCGACGGTGGCGCGGGTGACGGCGGCCTCGCTCTCGGGGTCGAGGTGGGCGGTCGGCTCGTCGAGGAGCAGTACGGGGGCGTCCTTGAGGAAGGCGCGGGCGAGCGCGATCCGCTGGCGCTGACCGGCGGAGAGCCCGGCGCCGTGCTCGCCGAGCACCGTGTCGTACCCCTGGGGCAGCTCGTCGACGAAGAGGTCGGCGGACGCGGCGCGGGCCGCCTCCCGCACCTCGGCGTCGCTCGCGTCGGGGCGCCCGAGGCGGATGTTCTCGGCGACGGACCCGGCGACGAGGTGGGGGCGCTGCGGCACCCACGCCACCTGGGTGCACCAGTCGTCGGGGTCGAGTCCCGCGAGGTCGGTGCCGCCGGCCTCGACCCGGCCCGAAGCGGGGGTGACGAAGCCGAGGAGGAGCGAGAGCAGCGTGGACTTGCCGGCGCCGCTCGGGCCGACCAGGGCGATGTGCTCGCCGGGGCGGACGGTCAGGGAGACGTTGCGGAGGGCGGGTTCGGTGCGGCCCGGGTAGTGGACGGTGACGTCGTCGAGGGTGAGGCGGGCCGTGCGGGCGTCGGGGGCGGGGACGCGGTCGGCGGGTGCCGGGGACGTGTCCTCTTCGTCGAGGACGGCGAAGACGCGTTCGGCCACGGCGATGCCCTCGGCGCTGTCGTGGAAGGCGGCGCCCATGGCGCGCAGCGGCAGGTACGCCTCGGGGGCGAGGAAGAGGACGACCAGGGCGGTGTGCAGTCCGACGTCGCCGTGGAGCAGCCGCAGTCCGACGGGGACGGCGACCAGCGCCACGGAGAGGGTGGCGACGGTCTCCAGGACGAGGGAGGAGAGGAAGGCGACGCGGAGGGTGCGCATGGTGGCGCGCCGGTGGGCGTCCGCCATCTCGTGCACGACCTTGGTCTGGTGCCGCTCGCGGCCGAAGGCGCGCAGGGTCGGCAGGCCGGCCACCACGTCCAGGAAGTGGCCGCCGAGGCGGGAGAGCAACCGCCATTGGCGGGCGGTGCGTTGGGCGGTGTGCATGCCGACCAGCGCGCCGAACACGGGGATCAGCGGCAGAGTGATGACGATGATCAGCGCGGAGGTCCAGTCGGTCCACCACACCCAGCCGACGACCGTGAGGGGGACGACCGCGGTGGCCGCCATCGTGGGCAGGTAGCCGACGATGTAGGGGTCGAGGGCGTCGAGGCCGCGGGTGAGCAATGTGGCCGTCTCGCCGTGGCGGCGGGCGGTCAGCCGCAGCGGTCCTGTCCGCTGCAGCCGTCCGGTGATCCGGTTGCGCAGGGTGCGCTTGGCGTCGGCCGCGGCGCGCTGGGCGAGCACGCCGCGGAGCCAGGTCAGCAGCGCGCGCAGCGCCATGACGGCGCCGAGCGCGGCCAGTGTGCCGGTGCGCAGGCCGTGTCCGGCGAAGCCGTCGGCGAGCGCCGTGGCCAGCAGGACCGCCTGGGTGACGATGAGCCCGGCGCCCGCCAGGGCCAGCACCGAGGAGTACGTCATGTGGCGCCGCAGTGCCGGTATTTCCCGCGTCAGACGGCGTTCGACGGGCTTCATCGTGGGGTCCCTCTCGTCGCTTTCCGGGGGTCAGAAGTAGCTGGGGTGACGCTGTCCCGTCCGCCCCCGGAAGGCCCACCAGCTCCAGAACTGGTAGGCGAGGATCGTCGGGATCACGAGGATCCCGAAGCCGCTGAGGATCTTCAGCGTGGCGTCGTCGGTGATGGCGTGGTCGATGTCGAGGCCGGCGCCCGCGTCGGTGATCAGGAGGTACGGGTAGTGGCCGGCGCCGATGAGCAGTACGGGCAGCGCGGTCGCGGCGCAGGTGGCGGCGAACGCGAGGACGTTGCGTCCGCGGTCGAGGTACCACCGGGCGGCGGCGAGGGCCGCGACGAGCAGGACGGCGATGACTGCCGAGGTCGCGCGGTTCGTCATCGAGGCGCCCGCTCCGAAGAGCGTGAGGAGCAGGGCGAGGGCGCCCGCGGCGGCGACCCCGACGAGCAGCTTGCCGGCCAGCTGCCGCGCCCGTGCGGCGAGTTCGGGCTCCGAGCGGAGGGCGACGAAGGTCGCGCCGTGGGCCGCGAAGAGCAGCACGGTGGTGGCTCCGCAGGCGAGCACGAACGGCGTGAACACGTCGCCGAACCCGATGTGGAAGCTGCCGTCGGCGCGGCGGGGCACGCCGTGCAGCAGCAGGCCCACGATCAGGCCCCACGCCACGGCGGGGACGACGCCGCCGAACACGATCAGGGCGTCCCACATCCGGCGGCCGCGGGCGCTGTGGGAGCGGCGGCGGAGCTGGACCGCGGCGTTGCCGAGGACCAGGCCGGCGAGGATCGCCACGATCAGCGGGTACATGCCGGACAGGAGGGTGCCTTCGAGGTGCGGGAAGGCGCCGAACATGACTCCGGCGAAGGCGACCAGCCAGACCTCGTTGCCCAGGAAGAACGGCGCGATGGCGTCGAGGGCGGCGTTTCCGCTGGTGCGCTTCTCGTCCTGGCCGTCTCGGTCCCGGCCGAGGAAGGGGTGCAGCATCTGTGCGCCGTAGTCGTAGCCGCCGAGCACAAAGTACCCGGCGAGTAGCAGGCCCAGGAGGGCCAGCCAGACGGTCTCCAGACTCATCTCGCTCAACTTTCCGTTACAGCAGGGGAGGTCATCTCGGTGGGGGTGCCGGTGCTGTCCGGCTCAGAGCGCGGGCACCGGCTGCTTCTCGCTGGTGCTGCCGCCCGGTCCCTCGGGCAGGTCGTCCGGCAGGGGCTCGCTGACGCCGAGCTGGGTGGCGTCGGGGCCGCGGAGCGCGAACCGAGTGATCAGGGTCCAGTTCGTCACGGCCAGCGCGACGAAGATGGCGATGAACAGGACGCAGGACAGGAGCAGCGAGGTCTTGCCGACGTGGGACAGCGCGTCCTCGACGGTCAGCTCGCCGTAGATGATCCAGGGCTGGCGGCCGACCTCGCGGACGATCCAGCCGCCCACGGAGGCGATGAACGGGAACGGGACCGTCGCGACCAGGATCCAGGAGGCCCAGCGCCAGCGCATCAGCCGGTCCTTCCACAGAAGGATGAGGGCGATGAAGGTGATGGTGGAGACGGTGTTGCCGATGAGCGTCATGACGTCCATCGAGATCCGCATCGTGTCCTGCCAGGGCACGTAGTTGCCTGGCCCGTGCTCCTTGACGAGCTCGGCCTGCAGCTCGGCGACGCCGTGGTTCTCCAGGACCGCGTCCTTCATCGGCTGGGTGCGCTCGATGATGGGGCGCTGCATCTCGCCGACGACGACCACGAAGAAGGAGGCGACGGTCGACACCCAGAGCCCGAGCTTCAGGGAGGGCCGGAAGAGCTCGGTTTCCTTGGTGCCGCGCAGGTAGTGCCAGGCGCTGACGCCGGCGACGAAGCAGCCGCCCGTGGTGAGGGCGCCCAGCGAGAGGTGGAAGAGGGCCATCAGAGCGCTGGAGTTGGTGAGCAGCGCCCCGAAGTCGGTCAGGTAGGCGGCGCCGTCGCGGACCTCGTAGCCGACCGGGTGCTGCATGAAGCCGTTGGCGATCAGGATCCAGTATCCGGAGGCGTACGCGGTCAGGGCGACCAGCCAGATGAGCGTGACGTGCACGCCTCTGCGCAGCCGGCCCCAGCCGAAGATCCACATGCCGAGGAAGGTGGACTCGGCGAAGAAGGCGATGAGGGTTTCGAGGGCCAGCGGGGCGCCGAAGACGTTGCCCGCGAACTTGCTCAGGCCGCTCCAGCTGAGCCCGAACTGGAACTCCATGACGAGGCCGGTGACGATGCCGACCGCGTAGTTGATGACGTAGAGCTGGCCCCAGAAGCGGGTCATACGCTCCCGGACTGCTCTCTTGGCGGGATCACGGGTGAACGCGGCCCGGGTGTGCATGATCGCCACGATGGGGACGAGTCCCATGGTGAGGATCACGAACAGCCAGTGGATGCCGGTCGTGGCCGCGAACTGGAGTCGGGCCAGATCCGCAGCGCTCATGATGCGACCTTCCTGGGGGACGGTGGCCGGTTGGGGGGTTCGGTGTGCCGGTCGTGACGGACGGTGGACGGTGGGGCCGCCGCTTCGCGTGTGCAGGTGCCGGGCCGCGTTGCCCGCCACCTGTGCGGTGACCTCGATGAAGACGGTAGAGAGAAATCCTTATGCAATCCAAGACCGGTTTAGCCATGTGATGATGTCCAGGAAGGCATAAGTGAAGGTGGATCATGGATCTTCTGCAGTTGCGCTACTTCCAGACGGTCGCCCGTTACGAGCACATCAGCCGTGCCGCGGAGGAGCTGCACGTCGCCCAGCCCTCGCTGAGCCGCACCATCGCGCGCCTGGAGGCCGAGCTCGGCACCCCCCTCTTCGACCGGCAGGGCCGCCGCATCCGGCTGAACCAGTACGGCGTGGTCTTCCTGCACCACGTGGACCGCGCCCTGAGTGAACTCGACGACGCCCGCAGGGTCCTGAGCGACGCCCGCGACACGGCGTTCGGCCGGGTCAGCGTCGCCTCCGAGACCCTCCTGACCATCACCCATCTCCTCGGCAGCTTCCGCGCCGCCTACCCCCGCGCGGACGTCCGGCTCTACCAGTCGAACGCGGAGGAGATGGACCGTCAGCTGCGCGCCAGGGAGGTCGACTTCTGTGTGGCCTCACAGCCGCTGACCGGCACGAACCTGGAGATGATCGAGCTGGCTCGCGAGGAGGTGCTGCTCGCCGTCCCGCGCGGCCACTGGCTCGACGGCCAGGAGAGCGTGACGATCCGTGAGATCGCCACCGAGCCGTTCGTGACGACCCGCGTCGGCCAGTGGCAACGCACGCTCCTGGACCGCCTCTTCGCTTCCGAGGGCCTCACTCCGATGATCTCCTGCGAGGGCGACGAGCCGGGCGCCAGCCAGGACATGATCAGCGCGGGGCTCGGCATCGGCCTGATCCCGGCGATCTCCCGGCAGGCCGGCACGGACTCCCAAGTGCCGGTCGCCTGGGTGCACTTGAACGCGCCGGACTGCAGCCGGGTGCTCACGCTGGTGTGGAGCCGCGACGCCTACCTGTCCGACGCCGCGGTGAAGTTCCGGGAGTTCACGCGCAGTCGGCCCTTCATGACGCACCGGCTGCCCGACAAGCGCCGCGGACGCCGACCTTGAGTCATCCCTGAGTCAAGGCTGAGTCAACCCCCGGGCGCCCGGACGGTCCTGGCCCGGCCTGAATCGGTTTGGTACTCTCCAAGCGCTGCCACAGCCCTGGCCCAGGACGTCGCGTGTCCCGACGGCCAGCGAGTTCGAGTCGGCAGGGGTGTCCGCGTTCCCCCTTCGGCCGTCGGCACGCCGTCTCACCCTTCCGTTTTCCACTTGCCAGGCAATCCGCACCACGACCCGCCCTCGCGCACGCACGTCCGGATGCCATCAAGGAGTTCCGTCATGCCCAAAATCACGTACGTCAATGTCGACGGCAACCAGACCACGATCGACGTCCCGGCCGGCACGAGCGTCATGCGCGGCGCCGTCTTCAACGACATCGACGGCATCGTCGCCCAGTGCGGCGGCAACATGCAGTGCGCCACCTGCCACGTCTACGTGGACGAGACCACCCTCGACAAGCTGGAGCCGCCGAAGGAGCGGGAGGACGAGATGCTCGACTTCACGGCGTGCCCGCGCAAGCCCAACAGCCGGCTGAGCTGCCAGCTCAAGTCGAGCGACGCCCTGGACGGCCTCATCGTCCACACCCCCGAACGGCAGAACTGATGACGGAGCACACCCAGCCCGACTCGGTCGTCGTGGTCGGCGCCGGCCAGGGCGGTTACCAGACCGCGGCGTCCCTGCGGGAGCACGGCTACACCGGACGCATCACGCTCATCAGCGCCGAGGACGCGCTGCCCTACGAGCGTCCGCCGCTGTCCAAGGCGTACCTCAAGGGCGAGGCGGACGAGGCGGAGCTGTGGCTGCGGCCCGCGACGTACTACGTACGCCAGTCCATCGACCTGGTCGCGGGCACCGTGACGGAGATCGACCCGGCCGCCCGCACGGTACGCCTCACCGACGGCTCCACGTACGACTACGGCCATCTCGTCCTGGCCACCGGCGCCACGCCCCGCACGCTCTCCGTGCCGGGCGCGGAGCTGCGCGGCGTGCACACCCTGCGCACCGCGCAGGACGCCGCCGCGCTGCAGTCGTCGCTGGCGGGGGCGCGGCGCGCGGTGGTGGTGGGGGCCGGGTTCATCGGTCTCGAATTCGCCGCCGTGGCGCGGGAGGCGGGCGTCGAGGTGACCGTCGTCGAAGCGCTCGACCGGCCGCTCGCCCGGGTCGTGTCGGCGCCGACCGCGGAGCACTTCACGCGGCTGCACCGCGGCAAGGGCACGGAGCTGCTGTTCGGCCAGGGCGTCACGGCCCTGCACGGCGACGGCCGCTCGGGGGTCACGGCGGTGGAGCTCGCCGACGGCCGCCGGCTCCCCGCCGACCTGGTCCTGGTCGGCGTCGGTGTCACCCCGCGCACGGAGCTGGCCGCCGCGGCCGGTCTCCCCGTGAACGGCGGCATCACCGTCGACTCCCGGCTGCTGACCGACGATCCGCACATCTCGGCCATCGGTGACTGCGCCGCGTTCCCGCAGGTGCGCTCCGGCAGCCGGCTGCGGCTCGAATCGGTCCAGAACGCCGTGGGGCACGCCCAGTTGGTCGCCGAGCGGCTGACCGGGTCGCCCCGTGCGTACGACGAACTGCCGTGGTTCTGGAGCGACCAGTTCGCCACCACCGTGCAGATCGCGGGGTTCAACGAAGGGCACGACTCCGAGGTCGTGCTCGGCGACGATCCCGACGCCTTCTCGGTGCTGCTCTTCCACGGGCAGGATCTGCAGGCCGTCGAGTCCGTCAACCGGCCCGCCGACCACCTCGCGGCCCGCCGCCTCCTGACGCAGGGCGCCGCCCTGACGCCCGAGGACGCGTCGGCGCCGGGCTTCAGCCTCAGGGAACACCTCCGGAGCCTCGCCAGGCGCGGCACGGAGGCACCGGTGCCTCTCTGACACCGGCGGATATCACGCGGGGATTCGCCGCGAGTGAATTACAAAAAGGGCGCACTGAGTTTATCTCAGTGCGCCCTTTTTATGGTTGAATCTTGTTGCATTGCGTTCACTGATAAAACATCGAAACGCTGTTGATTTGCTTCGTTGAATCAGGCAGGATCGCTCCAGGCCAACGGGGGGCTTTCGGCGCCTGCGCAATTCGTTCCAGCAGATGCACGCGCTCGGCATTCCGTTGCCGAAGACTCCGTTACCGGGAGATCAAGCGCACGGGAATACCCGCCCGAGTATCACTTCACCGCTGGATCGGAGTACGTCATGGAAGACGTTATACGGGAGATTCGTATCCGCGGGGCACTGCAGCAACCCGAGTGGAGCGACCTTTCTCAG
>NZ_JBIRFV010000023.1:0-7722 GCF_044327655.1 Streptomyces sp. NPDC018029
CCGAACAGCTCCCCGACCACCTTCATGCCCTCCAGGAGGGTGTTGTTGACGATGTCCAGCGCCGGGGTGGTCTGCAGGGCCTCATCCAGGTCGGCCTCCAGGCCGTTCTTCTCGCCGTCGATGATGCGCCGCTGCAACCGCTCCTCCAGCGGCAGGGCCAGGAGTTCCTCGGCCTTGCCGGCCTTCATCGACTTCGTCGAGACGCCCTCGAAGAGCTCCATGAGCTTCTGCAGCGGGTCATAGCCCTCGGCGCGCCGGTCGTAGATCAGGTCGAGGGCGGTACTCACCTGTTCGTCGTCGAAGCGGGCGATCGGCAGGATCTTCGAGGCGTGCACGATCGCGGAGTCCAGGCCGGCCTTGACGCACTCATCCAAAAACACGGAGTTGAGCAGGACGCGGGCGGCCGGGTTGAGGCCGAAGGAGATGTTGGACAGGCCCAGGGTGGTCTGCACGTCCGGGTGGCGCTTCTTCAGCTCCCGGATCGCCTCGATGGTCGCGATGCCGTCGCCCCGGGACTCTTCCTGGCCGGTGCAGATGGTGAAGGTCAGGGTGTCGATGAGGATGTCCGCCTCATGGATACCCCAGTTGCCGGTCAAGTCCTCGATGAGGCGTTCGGCGATGGCGACCTTGTGCTCGGCGGTGCGGGCCTGGCCCTCCTCGTCGATGGTCAGCGCGATCAGCGCCGCCCCGTGCTCCTTGGCCAGCGCGGTCACCTTCGCAAAACGCGACTCGGGCCCATCGCCGTCCTCGTAGTTGACGGAGTTGATGACCGCCCGCCCGCCCAGCTTCTCCAACCCCGCCTGCAGCACCGGCAGTTCGGTGGAGTCCAGCACGATGGGGAGGGTGGAGGCGGTCGCGAAACGCCCGGCGAGCTCGGCCATGTCGGCCACCCCGTCGCGGCCCACGTAGTCGACACACAGGTCGAGCATGTGGGCGCCCTCGCGGATCTGCTCGCGCGCGATTTCCACACAGTCGTCCCAGCGACCCTCCAGCATCGCCTCACGGAACTTCTTCGACCCGTTGGCGTTGGTCCGCTCCCCGATCGCCATGTAGGCGGTGTCCTGGCGGAAGGGGACGGTCTGGTAGAGGGAGGCGGCGCCGGGTTCGGGGTGCGGGGTGCGGGCGGGCGGGGTCAGGCCGCTGACCCGCTGGACGACCTGGCGCAGGTGTTCGGGGGTGGTGCCGCAGCAGCCGCCGACCAGGGAGAGGCCGTATTCGCGGACGAAGGTTTCCTGGGCGTCGGCCAGGCCGGCCGCGTCCAGGGGGAAGTGCGCGCCGTCCTTGGTCAGTACCGGCAGGCCGGCGTTGGGCATGCACAGCAGCGGGACGCGGCAGTGGCGGGCGAGGTAGCGCAGGTGTTCGGTCATCTCGGCCGGGCCGGTCGAGCAGTTCAGGCCGATCATGTCGATGCCCAGCGGTTCCAGCGCGGTCAGCGCGGCGCCGATCTCCGAGCCGAGCAGCATGGTGCCGGTCGTCTCGAAGGCCAGCGAGCACACCAGCGGCAGGTCCAGGCCGGCGGAGCTGAGGGCGCGGCGGGCGCCCAGCAGGGAGGCCTTGGTCTGCAGCAGGTCCTGGGTGGTCTCCACGATCAGCGCGTCGGCGCCGCCGGCGATGAGTCCTTCGGCGTTGGCCTGGAAGCCGTCGCGCAGGGTGGTGAAGTCGGTGTGGCCCAGGGTGGGCAGTTTGGTGCCGGGGCCGATCGAGCCGAGGACCCAGCGCTGCTGTCCGGTGGAGGCGGTGAACTCCTCGGCGACCTCGCGGGCGATGCGGGCGCCCGCCTGGGACAGTTCGAAGATGCGGTGGGCGATGTCGTATTCGCCCAGCGCCGCGTGGTTGGCGCCGAAGGTGTTGGTCTCCACGCAGTCCACGCCGGCCGCGAAGTACTCCTGGTGCACCGAGCGCACGATGTCGGGGCGGGTGACGTTCAGGATCTCGTTGCAGCCCTCGAGCTGCTGGAAGTCGTCGAGCGTGGGGTCCTGGGCCTGGAGCATGGTGCCCATCGCGCCGTCGGCCACCACCACGCGGGTGGCCAGGGCCTGGCGCAGGGCGTCGGCGCGCTGTTGCGGGGTGCTGCTCATGCGGTCCTCGCGATCTGCGCCTCCAGGACGCGGGCCGCGCCGGGGCCGTAGGTCTGCTCGATGCGGGCGATCAGGTCGGCGGGGATGAGCTTGTACTCCTGGGTGCCGACCGATTCCAGGACGGTGGTGGCCAGGGCGCAGCCGAGCTGGGCGGCGCGTTCGTGGGGCAGGTTCCAGGCGGTGCCGGCCAGGAAGCCGGAGCGGAAGGCGTCGCCGGCGCCGGTGGGGTCGGCGATGGTGTCGGTGGGGACGGCCGGCACGGGCAGTTTGGGGCAGCCGGCGCGGGCCAGGGACACGCCGCCGGCGCCCAGGGTGGTGATCCAGGTGCCGACCCGGTCCAGGAGGTTCTCCTCGCTCCAGCCGGTGCGCTCCATCAGCAGGGCGGCCTCGTATTCGTTGGTGAACAGCCAGCGGGCGCCGTCGACGAGCCGGCGGGCCTGCTCGCGGTCCAGGCGGGCCAGTTGCTGGGAGGGGTCGGCGGCCACCGGGATGTCCAGGCGGTGGGCGGTGGCGGTATGGCGCAGCATGGCGGCGGGGTCGTCCGCGCCGATCAGGACGAGCAGGGGCGGGCCGGTGCGCTCGGTGACGGCGGCCAGGTCGATGCGGGCGGCCTCGGCCATGGCGCCGGCGTAGAAGGTGGCGATCTGGTTCTGGTCCTGGTCGGTGGTGCACACGAAGCGGGCGGTGTGCAGGGTGTCGCTGACCTGGACGGCGGAGGTGTCCACGCCGTGTTCGCGCAGCCAGCTGTCGTACTCGGCGAAGTCGCGTCCGGCCGCGCCGATCAGGAGGGGGTCCAGGTCCAGCAGGCCCAGCCCGAAGGCGATGTTGGCGGCGACGCCGCCGCGGCGCACCTCGAGCCGGTCGGCGAGGAAGGACAGGGAGACCCGCTCCAGCTGCTCCTTGATCAGCTGCTCGGCGAAGCGTCCGGGAAAGACCATCAGGTGGTCGGTCGCTATCGATCCGGTCACGGCGATACACACGGAAAGGCACTCCTTGAAGCTGGGGTCGGCGCTGGTGTGGGGTCGGCGCCGGTGTCGGTCGGCGCCGGGTCGGCGTCGAATCGGCGCCGGTGTAGGCGCCGCGTCGGCGCTGGAGGGGAACGCGGCGGCGCACGAAGACGGCGCCCCGCGGGAGACGAGGGGTGGGACGCGGGGGGGGCAGGGCTCGTAGGAGAGGGGCCAGGGGGCGGCGGGCGGCGGCGGGTGGCGGCCTTGCCGGGTGCGGGGTCCGGGAGGGGCTCGCCTTCGGGGCCGGGCACCGCCCTTGCCGGGTGCGGGGTCCGGTGGGCCGGCGCGCGCCGGGCCGGGCACCCACCCTTGCCGGGTACGGCGCCCGGGGCGGGCCCGCGCACGGGCCGGGCGCCGCGCCGCCGGGAACGGGGCCGGACACGCCTTGCGGGCACCGGCTTGCGGGCACCGCCGTGCCGGTTACGGCGCCGGTTGGGCCCGCGCCCGGGGCCCGGGCACCGCACCGCCGGGCACGACGGTGCGGGGTCGGCCCGCGCCCGCAGCTGGGCACCGCACCACCGGTGCGACGCCCGGGGCGGGTCGGCGTGCGGCCGGGCACCACAGCCCGGGTACGGCGCCCGGCCGGGGCCGGCGCGCAGGGGCCGGGCACCGTACCGGTGGGTGCGGTGCCCGGGGCGGGCCGGCGCGCGGGAGCTCAGCCTGCTTCGACTGCCTTGCGCAGGTCCTCGGCGCGGTCGGTGCGCTCCCAGGTGAGGTCGGGCAGTTCGCGGCCGAAGTGGCCGTAGGCGGCGGTCTGCGCGTAGATGGGGCGCAGCAGGTCCAGGTCGCGGATGATGGCGGCCGGGCGCAGGTCGAAGACGGCGGTGACGGCCCGTTCGATGTCGGCCTGGGGGGCGGTGGCGGTGCCGAAGGTCTCGATGAACAGGCCGACCGGTTCGGCCTTGCCGATGGCGTAGGCGACCTGGACCTCGCAGCGGGTGGCCAGGCCCGCGGCGACGACGTTCTTGGCGACCCAGCGCATCGCGTAGGCGGCGGAGCGGTCCACCTTGGAGGGGTCCTTGCCGGAGAAGGCGCCGCCGCCGTGGCGGGCCATGCCGCCGTAGGTGTCGACGATGATCTTGCGGCCGGTCAGGCCGGCGTCGCCCATCGGGCCGCCGATTTCGAAGCGGCCGGTGGGGTTGACGAACAGGCGGTAGTCGTCGGTGTCCAGCTTGATGCCGTCCTGGGCGAGCTGGGCCAGGACGTGCTCGACGACGTGGCTGCGCAGGTCGGGGGTGAGCTGGTCGTCCAGGTCGATGTCGGCGGCATGCTGGGAGGAGACCACGATGGTGTCCAGGCGCACGGGCCGGCTGCCCTGGTACTCGATGGTGACCTGGGTCTTGCCGTCGGGGCGCAGGTAGGGGACGGTGCCGTCCTTGCGGACCGCGCTCAGGCGGTGGGAGAGGCGGTGGGCCAGCTCGATGGGCAGCGGCATCAAGGTGGGGGTCTCATCGGTGGCGTAACCGAACATCAGGCCCTGGTCGCCGGCGCCCTGCTTGTCCAGCTCGTCTCCCTCCGCACCGGCCGCGGCGCCTTCGACGCGCTGTTCGTAGGCGGTGTCGACGCCCTGGGCGATGTCGGGGGACTGCGCGCCGATGGACACCGAGACGCCGCAGGAGGCGCCGTCGAAGCCCTTGGCCGAGGAGTCGTACCCGATCTCCAGGATCTTGTTGCGGACCAGGGTGGCGATGTCGGCGTAGGCGGCGGTGGTCACCTCGCCCGCGATGTGCACCTGGCCGGTGGTGATGAGGGTTTCGACCGCGACGCGGGAGGCGGGGTCCTGGGCGAGCAGGGCGTCCAGGACGGTGTCACTGATCTGGTCGGCGATCTTGTCGGGGTGACCCTCGGTCACGGATTCCGAGGTGAACAGGCGACGGGACATGACTCTCCAGGGCGAGCGAAGGAACAAAGGAAACAAGTGACTTGATGGCTTGATGGCTTGGCGGCTTGGCGGTTTGGTGGCTTGTGCGGCGCCGGCGTCCTGGCCGTGGCCCTGCGCCGCGTTCCTCGGAAGGCCGGGCCGTTGGCCCGGGCCGCGCGCGGGCGGGAGCGGGCGGCCGGGCCCCGGCCCGGCTGCGTCGCGCGGCATGCCTCCCGGGTCCCGGGGGCCTGCGTGCAGCGGGTTTCCGGGCCGCGTGCGCTCCGCCGCGCGTGCGGGCCAGCTGCCGTGGCAGGGGCGGGGCTTCGCCCGGCGTACGGGGGGTGGGTGAGCGTCCGCCGCTCCCCCGCCCCGCCCGCGCCCGGGTGCGGCTGCCGGGCCGGGGGCTGGGGGCCGGGCGGGGTTCAGGCGGTGTCGGTGAGGCGTTGTTGGAGCTGGTGGGACAGGGCGATGCGCTGGACCTTGAGGGTGGCGGTGCGCGGGAGTTGGGCCTGGGGGATGTGGACGGGGTCGGCGAGCTGAGGGAAGTCGGTGACGGCGGCGCGCCAGCGGGCGGGGTCCAGGGGGGTGTCGTCGGTGGTGCAGATGACCGGGGTGGGTTCGTCGCCGGGGCCGGGCACCACGACCAGTTCGCTCAGTTCGGGCAGGCGGCCAAGGACGACGTCCTCGACCTCCAGGGAGCTGCGGACTCCTTCGATCATGTCGACTTCGCGGTCGAGCATGTGCAGGCAGCCCAGTTTGGTGCGGTAGCCGACGTCGCCGGTGCGCCACCAGGCGCCGTTGCGGTTGACGTCGTAGCGGTCCTGTTCGGCGAAGTAGGTCTTGGCCAGGCCGGGCCAGGCGACCTCGATGAAGCCGGGGTTCTTCGCGGAGGGGGGCCGGCCGTTGCGGCTGACCACGCGGACCCTGGCGGCGCCGTAGGGCATCGCCCAGCCCACGCAGCGGCCGTTGGCCTTGTGGGCGGAGGTGCGGAAGTAGGCGCGGCCCACCGCCGGGCCGACCTCGCTTTGTCCGTAGATCTGGAAGAACAGGGCGCCGGGCCGCCGGGAGGCGTTCAGCAGCCGGCTCATGGTGCGCGGGTGGATGGCGTCGAAGGTGCTGCTGAAGACCTTCACCGAGGCGAAGGGCCGGCGCGGGTCGCCGGCCAGGTCCTCCCAGTCCATCAGGGAGTTGGGCAGGGCCTCGACGAAGCCGGGCCGGTGGGCCAGGAAGTGTTCGGCGACGCTGTCGGGGTCGGAGTCGTTCAGCAGCAGGATGGGCAGCTGTTTGAGCAGGGCCAGGGACATGGCCGCGACCATCCGTGAGTGCACGAAGGGGATGTGGATCGCGACGGTGTCTTTCTTGCGCATCAGGGCGAGCAGGCGCCACTGGGGCACCAGGCGGATGCCCTGGGTGCGGGGGGTGTGCACGACGAGTTTGGGCAGTCCGGTGGTGCCGGAGGTGTGGGTGATGACCGCGGCCTCGTCGATGGGCCGCACCACCGGGGCCACGCGCGGCGCGTGCGCCAGGTCGGCCAGGGACTGGGTGCCGGCCCGCTCGCCGGCCACGATCAGCACCCGGCGGGTGAGGTGGTCCAGGTCCTCCTTGGCCAGGCCGGCGTCGAGTTTCGCGGTGTCGGTGAGCAGGGTGGGCTGCTGCAGGCGGGCCATGAGGGCGGCGATGGTCGCGGCGTCCAGGGCGGGCGAGAGCATCACCGGGACAGCGCCGATGCGGGAGGCGGCCGCGCCCAGCATCCAGATGTCGGCGTTGGCGCTCTTGTGGATGACGATGCGTTCGTCCGGGCGTACCCCGGCCGCGGCCAGGCGGGCCGCCAGATCGTCCACGGCGTCGGCGAACTGGGCGACCGTCAGGCGGCGGCCGGTGCGGGGCAGCACGTCCAGGTCGTGGTCGAGGGTGATCGGCGCCGAGCCGTTGGCGGCGGCGGCCATCTGGGGCAGCAGGCCCAGGTGCAGACCGCGTTTTTGGATCGAGGCGTAGAGCGTGGAGCCCTTCATCGGGGCTGTCTCCTTTGCGGGTTCACGGGGCAGGCAGGCCCGCCCGGGGCCGGCCGGGCGGGCCGGGGCACGGGCGGTGGGGCGGCGCGGGAGCAGGAGCGGTGGTGCCAGGTGGCCTCACAATGTGCGGGGCTGTCTCGTCGGACCCGGTGAGGCGGACGCGGGGCGGCCGCCGCCGCGGAAACAAAGGGGCCACACCGGCCCCCTCTCTTCCCCGGCGCCGGCGGCCGCCCGCGGGCCGCGTCACGGCGCCCGGGGGCGCCCCCTCGGACCGGTTTCTGCCACCGGCCGTGCCCCCGGCCCCGCCCGCCGGCACCGGGCGGGCCCGCACGGTTTTGACCGAGACCGCGCGGGCCCGCCCGGACCGCCCGCCCAGGACGGTCACCCGGCCGGCCAACCGGGACGGTCACCCGGGCCGGCTGCCCGGAGCGGCCGTCCTGGGCGGCTGCCGGGACCGTCGCCCAGGCCGGCTGCCCGGGGCCGTCGGTCCGGGGCGTGTGACGGCGCGCCGGCAGCAGACGGCAGCGGCAGACAGCCAGGAGGGCAGGCGGACGGGCGGACGGGACCGGAGGACCGGAGGGACAGGCGGTGCGATGCGGTGCGGTGCGGCGGAGCGCGGTCCGGCGGGCGGGCCCGGGGCGGGCCCCCGGGGGGCTCAGAGGGCGGTGCGGCCGGCTTTGAGGGCGGCGGCGGTGTCGACGACGCGGCGGGCCTGGTGGCGGGCGGCCTGCAGGGCGATGTCGCCGGGGGCGCCGTCGCCGGCG
>NZ_JBIRFV010000024.1:0-6725 GCF_044327655.1 Streptomyces sp. NPDC018029
CTGGACGCGGATCCGGTGCGGTGTCTGGATGCGGATGCGTCGAAGGCGATGGTCGCGGAGATCGATCAGGCGCACAAGGACGGTGACACCCTGGGCGGTGTGGTCGAGGTGCTCGCGTATGGGGTGCCGGTGGGGCTGGGCTCGCATGTGCACTGGGACCGGCGCCTCGATGCCCGTCTGGCGGCGGCGCTGATGGGTATTCAGGCGATCAAGGGTGTCGAGGTCGGGGACGGCTTCGATCTGGCGCGGGTGCCGGGGTCCAAGGCGCACGACGAGATCGTCACCACGGACGAGGGCATCAAGCGCACCTCGGGCCGCTCGGGTGGCACCGAGGGTGGTCTGACCACGGGTGAGCTGCTGCGGGTACGTGCGGCGATGAAGCCGATCGCGACCGTGCCGCGCGCGCTGGCCACGATCGATGTGGCCACCGGTGAGGCGGCGAAGGCGCATCACCAGCGTTCCGATGTGTGTGCGGTGCCGGCTGCCGGGATCGTCGCGGAGGCGATGGTGGCGCTGGTCCTGGCGGACGCGGTGGCGGAGAAGTTCGGTGGCGACAGCGTGCCTGAGACGCGGCGCAATGTGGAGTCGTACCTCGACCACCTCCAGATCCGGTGAGCGGTCGGCTCACCGCCCCGACGCGGGCGCAGACGACGGAGGCGGCCACGGGCACGCGGTGGGATTCCGCGCGTGCGTGACCGCCTTCGCCTACGGCTCCTTCAGCTCCTCCAGCCCTTCCCTGCTCTCTCCCGCTGAGCAGGCCGGGCGTTCCGTGGAGCCGTCGTCAGGCCTAGGCGGCCTCCTTGCGCCGGCGATCCATGAGGTGTCGCAGGACGAGCCATTCCCGTACCTCCCAGGAGTGTCCCGCCGAACAGCTGATGCTGCTGCTCTTCTGGGGTGCGGCGACGATCGTCCCCGTGCAGCTCTCCACCACACACCGCCTGGTGAGCGGGTTAGCGTCGCCGTGGTCGGGTTCGATGACACGGAGCAGTTCGACGTGGAGGCTCCGGATCTCCTCCGCGAAGTCCAGGGCCGGGGGCTGGGCCGTGAGCCACTCCAAGTGGAGCAGCAGGAAACACGCGAGGTGGGGTACGGAACGAGTCGGGGGAGTGGTCCCGAGTTCGTCCGCGACATAGCCCGCCCATGACTCCAGGATGGCGACGATATTGCTTCGGGCGTCGAGTGCGGAAACGTTCAGGTGGTCCCGCCTGCGGCTCCCGGACACCTTCGTCGGATTCCGTCGCCTGGACGTCGCCATGACGTGGTGCAGGCCTTCCTGGTGGAGGCCGGGGAGCGCGCGCAGATCGAGCTCCAGCTTTTCGACGCAGGGGTCACAGAGCAGGGAATCGGTGGCGGCCCGAATTCCCTGTCTGTGCTTCTGTGAGCATGAGTGAATCTCCATACTGAATCTCTCCTCAGCTGATTCTGTTCCCGATGTCGTGCTGAACGCGGAAAGTGACGAATTCGGCCGGCCGCACGACGGCAAGGCCGACGTCGAGGTTCACCCGGCCCCGCGCCGTGTCCTCACGGGTGTTGTTGGTGTCGTCGCAGACGACCTCGAACGCCTCGGCCGCGGACCGGCCGGGCAGCGCCCCCTGGCGCCACAGGCCCTTGAGGAACGTGGTGGTGGACTGGCGCATCAGCGCCCGCAGTTGGGCGCTGTTGGTGTCGAAGGCGGCCCACCGGGTGCCCTGTTCGAGTGAGGCGCGTGCGTAGTTCACCAGGCGGCGGACGCTGAGCTCGGCCCAGTCGGGGACGGTGGACAGCGTGCGCGCCCCGAGCACCCGGATGCCCTGCCCCTGGACGAACCGCAGGCAGTTAACCCCCAGCGCGCCCACCGACTCCCTCTCTTTCTCGGTGAGTTCCCGCTCCTGCTTGACCACGCCCACCAGGGCTCCCACGGGCGCCGCGTGCACACCCCGCTCGGCGTCGACGCGGCAGCACATCCCCGACACATGACCGGAGGGCGGGACCAGGCGTTCGCGTCCGTCGGCCTCGGTCACGGTGATCCACGGATAGTGGACGGCTGCGAACTGCGCCTCGGGCTCCGGCAGTTCGAAGGGACGTCTTCGTACGTCGGCGGGTTCGAGGCCCTGCCGGGTGTGCAGCAGAGCGACCCGGTGGCCCACACGGCCGCAGTGTCGGGCGATCTCCCGCGCGACGCCGTGCGCGTCCCTCGCCACCCGCCACAGATCCGGCGCCACCACGAGGGTGATCTCCGGCAGGCGCTCCAGCTTGGCGAGGGCGGACCGGTAGGCCGCCACCCGGTCCGCGTCGTCGTCCGTTCCGAGGACCCAGGCCCCGCCACCCCCGTTGCGGAAGTGGCCGAGCACGGCGTCGTGGACGAAAGAGGGCGGCTCCCCATCGACCCTGCGCTGCGAGAACGCCTCGATGAAATCCTGCGGGTGACGGACGAAGGCCGGCTTGCCCGGCAGGCTCGGCGCGTCCCCGACGAAGGCCGCCACCGACGTGTGCACGCCGTGGATGAAGGGCGCGCCGTGGCCCGCTCCCCGGATGCCGTCCGCCTCCCGGAGGTGGATCCCCGGGCCGAGGGGCCCGGCGTCACTCAGGGCGCGTGCTGGATTCGGCTGCTGTTGTGGCATGCGGTCTCCTCGGTCACGACGGAATGTCGGATGCGGCGGTGAGTACCAGTGCCGAGGTCTCCATGGGGAGTTGTACGGAACGCTCGATGGCCAGACCCGACTGGTCCGCCAGTTCGTGGTACTCACCGATCGAGCGCTGGTGACCGCCGTTGACGACCATCAGGTGGAGGTCCCACAGCGGGGCCAGCAGGCCGGCCTTGCCGTCCTGGACGACCATCTCGATGATCACCAGACGCGAGTGCGGGCCCATGGCCCCGCGTATGGAACGCAGGAGGCGTACGCAGTCGCCCTCCGACCAGTCGCCGAGGACCCGGGACAGGAGATAGGTGTCGGCGCCCTGCGGGATCGGGCTGGTGAACATGTCCCCGGCGACGAGCTCGGCGCGGTCGAGGCCCACGGTCTGCTCCAGGTGCGCGCGGGCGATGGGGATGTTGTGTTCCAGGTCGAGCAGGGTGCCGCGGGCCTCCGGCGCCGCACCGAGGACCGTGGCAAGGAGCTGGCCGCTGCCGCCCGCGATGTCGACGACGTGCTGGTCGGCGGTGAAGTCGATGTACCGCGGCACCGCGTCGAAGGCGAAGTTGTTCGCCTGGGCCTGCATGGCGCGCTGGAAGCGCTGCGCGGCGTCGGGGTCCTCCCCGAGATAGCCGACGAGCGAGCGCCCGTACGCCTTCTCGAAGCCGCTCTTGCCGGTACGGAACGTCTCGATGGACTCTCCCCAGGCCTGGTAGAACTCCTCCCCGTAGAGCAGACACACGTCGCGCAGCGAGCCGGGCCGGTCGCGCAGCAGGTCGCCCACCTCCGTGTTGCGGTAGCCGCCGCTCTCGTCACCGTCGACCACGCCCAGGCGGAGGAGCAGACGCAGCAGGCGCCGGACGGCGTCCGGGTCCGCGTCCGCGGCCTTGGCGAGCTCCGCGGGACCCGTGTGGCCCGCCGCGATCAGATCGGGCAGACCCAGTCTGGCCGCCGCGTGGACGGCCTGGGTGTGCCAGGCGGCGGTGATGAGATCGATGGTGGCGCGGGCCGCGGGGCGGGGGGCGTTGTCCGTGCTCATGGATTCTCTCTTCGCGCGTAGGAACGTAGTGGGGGGTGCTGCGGGTTGGCCGGTGGTTCAGGAGGGGATCCAGTCCCGTTGGATGTGGGGGGTGGGGATGCTCAAAGCCCGCATGTGTTCGATGGGGTTGGTGTATTCGCGGCTGGCGGCGATGAGGCCGTCCTCGAGGGTGAAGCCGTGGATGAAGTGGTTGCGGTAGCGGCCCTCGGGATAGCCGGGGAAGCGGATGGTGCCCTCGCCGTCGCACTCCACCCAGATGACGGCCGGGTCCTGGGTCTCGTAGAGGCGGACGTCAAACCACTCCCAGTCCGGCAGGACCTGCAAGGACAGCTCGCCGTGGCGCTGGAGGTTGTCGCGGCCCTGGACGGTGATGGGCCGGCCGATGTCGGTGTTGAACAACGACGCCGTGCCGTCGGGGGTGTAGAGGGTGTAGCGGCGCAGCCGGGCCTCTGGCCCGGTCTCCATGTACTGCTCCACGGCCCGCCGGTTGCGGGCGCGCAGCTCCAGGTGGCTGGTGAACACCGGGCCGTCGGCCACGTGGTGGGGGGTGGTCAGGGGGGTGCTCATGGCGTCTCCGAACAAGGGGAAGGGCGGGGGGTCAGGGCTGCAGGCGGGTGGTGGTCCAGCCGTGTGGGGTGCGGTCGTAGCGCAGCCGCTCGTGCAGCCGGTCGGTGCCGTTGGCCCAGAACTCCACCGCGTCGGGTTCCAGGCAGAAGCCCACGAACGCCTCGGGGCACGGCAGCGGCCGCTCCAGGGCGCCCAGTTCCAGGGCCTGGGCGCGGATGGTCTCGAAGTGTTCGAGGTCGCGCAGGGGTTCGCTTTGCAGGGAGACGGTGGACATGGCGTGGGTGAACACCGCGCGGGCCGCCCACAAAGCTTCGGCCTCGGCGCGCGGGAGTTGGCGCACGGGGCCGGCCAGGGTGATCTGCTGGCTGGTCTCGCGCCAGTACAGCACGCCCGAGGCGTAGGGGTTGGCGGCCAGTTCGCGGCCCTTTTGGCTGCCGGCGTGGGTGATGAAGACGATGCCGTGCTCGGTGACCTGGTTGACGGCCAGGATGCGTGAGGAGGGCCGGCCGCGCTCGTCGGCGGTGGCAAGGGCCAGGGCGCGCGGTTCGCGCACGCCGTGGGCGGTGGCCTGGGCCAGCCAGTCGTTGAGCAGTCCCATCGGCTCGGCGGGCGGGGTGCGGAACTGGGGGAAGTCCACCTCCACGGTGCCCGTCAGCGTCTCCGAACGCCGCGAGGGAGTACGGCCGTTGGTCTTCTGGGACAGCTCAGACATGAATCGTTCCTTCGATCGTGACGACGCCGTGGCCCGAGACCTCGACCGAGTCGACCCGGTCGCCCTCGCCCTGGACCAGCGCCCTCATGGGGGAGGGGCGACCGATCTCGATGCCCTGGGTGATCTCGATGAGCTGCCCGTACGAACCGAGGCCGTGCCGGGCGATGTGGATCGCGATGGGGCCGGCGACCGAACCGGTGGCGGCGTCCTCCACGACCCCGTACGCGGGCGAGAACATGCGGTTGCGCCACGTGGTCCCGGACCCGGCGATGCAGTTGGTCGCCATGTCGGGGAAGCTCGCGAGAGCGCGGTGGTCGGGGTCCACCTTCGACAGGGCCTCGAAGCTCTCGAAGCCGACGAGGACGTGCCGCGGGCCGTTGCGGTAGATCTCGACCGGCAGCGTCGACTCGCGGACGCCCAGCGCCTCCAGGAGCTCCTCGGCACGGTCGAAGGGCTCCCAGACGGGCACCGGCTGGCGCATGCTCGTCGAGACGACCTGCCCGCCGACGCGCCGCAGCTCGAAGGGGATCACGCCCATCGCGGTCTCGATCCGCAGCTGGTCCGCGTCGGTGCGCCGGCCAAGGGCGATGGCCGTGCCCAGCAACGGGTGCCCGGCGAAGGGGAGTTCGTTGACGGGCGTGAAGATCCGTACGTGTACGTCGCCGCCCTGCTTGGGGGCCAGCACGAACGTGGTCTCCGAGAGGTTCATCTCCCGTGCTATGCGCTGCATCTGATCGGCCGTCAGGTCGTCGGCGTCGAAGAACACGGCCACCGGATTACCGGTGAGGGGCTCTCGCGCGAACGCGTCGACGACTACGTAGTTGTGCATCTGCTCTCCACTGTCATTGGGCGGCGGCCGTGAGGTGCCGGGACGACGACCACGATGCGCGGTCCATCTTTGGTTGACCCTGATTCCAGCTGGAATGGCACCGAAATCCCCGGCTCCGGGGCCGGACGGGCCAAGTGGGCCGGGTCAGGCGGGCCAGGCGTTGACGGCGTGCAGGGCCTGGGTGGGATTGAGGCGGGGGTCGCAGCACGAGGTGTAGCGCTCGCCCACCCGCTCCAGGTCGGCCTCGGTGCCGGCGCACTCGGTGACGTCATCGGGGGTGGTCTCCAGGTGCAGGCCGCCGGCGATGCCGCCGCCGTCCTGCACGGCCCGCACGAAGCCGGTGATCTCGCGGGCGACGGTGTCGACCATGCGGGTCTTGTAGCCGCCGGGCGCGGTCACGGTGTTGCCGTGCACCGGATCGCTCAGCCAGATCGCGGGGTGGCCGGCCTCGCGGACCGCCTCCACCAGGCGCGGCAGCCGCTCGGCGACCGCGTCCGCGCCCATCCGGGCGATCAGTGTGAGCCGGCCCGGGTCGCGCCAGGGGTCCAGCCTCTCGCACAGCGCCAGCAGCTCGGCCACCTCCATGGCCGGCCCCACCTTGCAGGCCACCGGGTTGCTCACCTCGGCCAGCAGCGCCACATGAGCACCCTCCACCTGGCGGGTGCGCTCCCCGATCCAGGGCCAGTGCGTGGACCCCAGGAACAGGCGGCCCTTGTCGTCGGTGCGCAGCATGGGCATCTCGTAGTCCAGCAGCAGCGCCTCATGACTGGTCCACACCGGCGGGCCCGCGATCTCACGGCCTGCCGCCCGCTCCCGCCAGCCCAGATTCTCCAGGATGTCCCCGGCCGCCATGTATCCCGTGATGATCCTGAGCGGGTCGGGGCGGCGGCTCTCGGCGTCGGGTTCGGGGCCGTTGACCATGTGGCCGCGGAAGACGGGCAGTTCGAGGCCGTCGATGATTTCGGT
>NZ_JBIRFV010000025.1:0-3216 GCF_044327655.1 Streptomyces sp. NPDC018029
CTATCAGACTCTTTCGTGTCCGATTTCCTCGGTGCCTTTCCGGTTCCCGCTCCGGCCTTTCGGCTTTCGCGTTTCCCTTTCCGGCGGTTCCGACTTTATCAGAAGTTTTCGGCCGGTCTTACCGGCTTCAGATTCCGAATCATCGGGGGGTGGCTTCTCGATCAATGAAATTCAAGAAGCAGACAGACTTTAACTGCCGCCGCCGGACTTGTCCAGCTCTAGGCAACTGTTCGAATCTACCTCCCCGGTCCTTCCGTGTCAACGGTTTTTCCGGGGCGATGAGGAGACTAGCAGGTCAGGTGTGCCGTACGCACATCAAGCTGCGAGGGGGACGGAGGCGCTGCGTTCGTCCTGGTCCAAGTCGCCCGTCTCCCCCGCGCGGGCCGCCCTGCCGCCCAGCACATAGACGTACGCGAGGAATGCCAGTTCGGCGACGATTCCGATGGTGATGCGGGCCCAGGTCGGGAGGCCCGACGGGGTGACGAAGCCTTCGATGGCGCCGGAGACGAAGAGAACCAGGGCCAGACCTATGGCCATGCCGAGAGCTGCGCGGCCCTCCTCGGCCAGGGCGGTGCGACGCGTGCGGGGGCCCGGGTCGATGACGGTCCAGCCGAGGCGCAGGCCTGTGCCGGCGGCTACGAAGACCGCCGTCAGTTCGAGGAGGCCGTGCGGCAGGACGAGGCCGAGGAAGGTGTCGAGGCGGCCGGCCGAGGACATCAGGCCGATGCCCACACCGAGGTTGAGCATGTTCTGGAAGAGGATCCATAGGACCGGGAAGCAGAGGAAGGCTCCCAGGACCAGGCACATCGCGGCCGCCTGGGCGTTGTTCGTCCAGACCTGGGCGGCGAAGGAGGTCGCCGGGTGACTGGAGTAGTACGTCTCGTACTGGCCGCCGGGGCGGGTCATCTCCCGGAGCTCGCTGGGGGCGGCGATGGAGGATTGGACTTCGGGATGAGTGCCGATCCACCAGCCGATCACCGCTGCAAGGACCGTCGAGAGCAGCGCCGTGGGTATCCACCAGCGACGGGATCGGTAGACCGCTGCGGGGAAACCGTGGGTCAGGAAGCGGGTCACGTCCCGCCAGGAAGCACGGCGTGTGCCTGTCACGGCGCTACGCGCGCGTGCCACCAGATGGGTGAGGCGCCCGATGAGCTGCGGGTCGGGTGCCGTGGACTGGATCAGGGAGAGGTGGGTGGCCGTGCGTTGGTAGAGGGTGACCAGCTCGTCGGCCTCGGCTCCGGTGAGGCGGCGCTGGCGGCGCAGCAGGGCTTCCAGTCGGTCCCACTCGGCCCGGTGGGACGACACGAAGACATCGAGGTCCATCCGTTGACTGCTCCTCGTAGCTCCTCGTACTGCGGCGCGTGATTCATCAGCTTGGCAGACTGGCCAGTCCTACGGCAGTGCAGGGAAGGGGTGGCGGCGTGAGTGAGCTGGTGACGGGCGAGGCGGTGGCGCTGGAGCTGCGGCCCGCGAAGCTGCCCAGTCGGGTGCTTGCCGTGCTGATCGACCTGGTCGTGGCATGGGCGGTGTATCTGGGCGTGACCATCGGGTTCGTCGCCTCGACCTCCTCCTTGGACGATGCCGCGGCTGCCGCGGTCGCGGTGGCCAGCTTCGTGCTGATCCTGGTCGGTGGGCCCATCGCGGTGGAGACGCTCAGCCACGGGCGGTCGCTCGGGAAGCTGGCGTGCGGGTTGCGCGTGGTGCGGGACGACGGGGGGCCGATCCGGTTCCG
Source organism: Streptomyces sp. NPDC018029 (assembly GCF_044327655.1). Classification (NCBI taxonomy): domain Bacteria; kingdom Bacillati; phylum Actinomycetota; class Actinomycetes; order Kitasatosporales; family Streptomycetaceae; genus Streptomyces; species Streptomyces sp. NPDC018029. The sequence goes on from NZ_JBIRFV010000025.1 coordinate 1,733, forward strand.
GCACGCGCTGGTGCGGGGGGCCATCGGGGTCGTCGAGATCCTGCTGACGTTCGGGGTCGTCGCGTGCATCGCGTCGCTGGTGTCGGCGCGGGGGCGGCGGCTCGGGGATGTGTTCGCGGGGACGCTGGTCGTACGTGAGCGGGTGCCGGCGGGGCGCACGGCGTTCGTACCCCCGCCGCCGCCCTGGCTGGTGGGGCAGTTCTCCGGGCTGGATCTCTCCGGAGTGCCGGAGGGTCTGTGGCTCGCCATTCGGCAGTACCTGACGCGGATGCAGCAGCTGGATCCTCAGGTGGGCTGGGCGATGGCGGAGCGGCTCGCCGGGGATCTGGCGGAACGGACCGGCGCTCCGGCGCCGCACGGGGTGCCGCCCGCCGCGTACTTGGCGGCCGTGGTGCACGAACGGCAGACGCGGGATGCGCGACGGGCCGCTGGTGGGGTGAGCGGCCCTGGTGGTGTGGGGGGTTCTGGTGCCGTGGGCGGCGCTGGTGCTGCGGGTGGCGCTAGTGCTGGCGATGCGGCTGGCTCTGGCCACGCTGCCGGAGGCGGCGCTTATCCGTCCGCTTCTGCCCCGCCTCCCGTTGCTCCTGCTTCCGCTTCCGCTCCTGGTCCTGCTCCTGATGGGCAGGGGGCGGAGGCGTCTCGTCCGGTTACCGGGTTCCAGCCGCCTGCCTGATCGGTTTCAGGCGAAGGTCGACGGTGGGGTCTCGAGGTGCTCCAGCTCGATGCCGGGGGCCGCGAGCACGACGTCGCCGGTGATGTGGACGGCGTGCTGTTCGCCGGTGTCCAGGGCCGTGACCTGGTACTCGTCCACGATCAGCGGGCCGTTGTCAGTGGCGTGTGCTTCGCTTTTCAGCAAGGTCCAGGACTGGTCGAGGGTGCGGGGTGCCAGGACCGGATCGGTGAAGGCGACCAGGCGGACACGGGTCGCGGGGGAAGCGGGGGTCAGGCGCAGGAGCCGGGCCGTCGCGATGAGGAAGGCGGGGGATGTGCCGGTGAAGGCGTGGGCGGGGGCGTTGTCTTCGGTGGCGTGGGCGCCCGTGGGGTCGGTGCGGACCCAGGTGACGCCGTTGAGGGCGCCGGCGCGGACCTGCCAGTCGCCCGCGCGGAGTTCCAGGCGGATGGGGCGGCCGCGGTCGTCGAGTGCGAGGTCGACGGAGCCGGCGGGGGTGCCCGAGGTGGTGGTCCGTTGGGAGACGTAGCGCCAGCCGGAGGGGCCGGGCGCGCAGTGGAAGTGTTCTTCACCGAGGGGGGTGTGATCGTGCGGATCATGGAGCGAATATCGGCCGCGGGGCATGGGGTGGGTCCTGGTCCTCGGTCGGGTTTCTCAAAGGGGCAGGCCCCCGCCGCGGGGGCGAGGGCCTGCTGAAGTGGGGCTGACCGGTGGCCGGTCGGGGGTCAGTAGCGGTAGTGGTCGGGCTTGAAGGGGCCCTCGACCTCGACACCGATGTAGGCGGCCTGCTCCGGGCGCAGCGTGGTCAGCTTGA
>NZ_JBIRFV010000026.1:0-1330 GCF_044327655.1 Streptomyces sp. NPDC018029
TGTGATGGGTGGTTGGTCGTTGTTTGAGAACTGCACAGTGGACGCGAGCATCTGTGGCCAAGTTTTTAAGGGCGCACGGTGGATGCCTTGGCACCAGGAACCGATGAAGGACGTGGGAGGCCACGATAGTCCCCGGGGAGTCGTCAACCAGGCTTTGATCCGGGGGTTTCCGAATGGGGAAACCCGGCAGTCGTCATGGGCTGTCACCCGCTGCTGAACACATAGGCAGTGTGGAGGGAACGCGGGGAAGTGAAACATCTCAGTACCCGCAGGAAGAGAAAACAACCGTGATTCCGGGAGTAGTGGCGAGCGAAACCGGATGAGGCCAAACCGTATGCGTGTGAGACCCGGCAGGGGTTGCGCATACGGGGTTGTGGGATCTCTCTTTCACAGTCTGCCGGCTGTGAGACGAGTCAGAAACCGTTGATGTAGGCGAAGGACATGCGAAAGGTCCGGCGTAGAGGGTAAGACCCCCGTAGTCGAAACATCAGCGGCTCGTTTGAGAGACACCCAAGTAGCACGGGGCCCGAGAAATCCCGTGTGAATCTGGCGGGACCACCCGTTAAGCCTAAATATTCCCTGGTGACCGATAGCGGATAGTACCGTGAGGGAATGGTGAAAAGTACCGCGGGAGCGGAGTGAAATAGTACCTGAAACCGTGTGCCTACAAGCCGTGGGAGCGTCGCGTGCAGCACTTGTGCTGTACGTCGTGACTGCGTGCCTTTTGAAGAATGAGCCTGCGAGTTTGCGGTGTGTTGCGAGGTTAACCCGTGTGGGGAAGCCGTAGCGAAAGCGAGTCCGAATAGGGCGATTTAGTAGCGCGCTCAAGACCCGAAGCGGAGTGATCTAGCCATGGGCAGGTTGAAGCGGCTGTAAGAGGTCGTGGAGGACCGAACCCACCAGGGTTGAAAACCTGGGGGATGACCTGTGGTTAGGGGTGAAAGGCCAATCAAACTCCGTGATAGCTGGTTCTCCCCGAAATGCATTTAGGTGCAGCGTCGTGTGTTTCTTGCCGGAGGTAGAGCACTGGATAGGCGATGGGCCCTACCGGGTTACTGACCTTAGCCAAACTCCGAATGCCGGTAAGTGAGAGCACGGCAGTGAGACTGTGGGGGATAAGCTCCATGGTCGAGAGGGAAACAGCCCAGAGCATCGACTAAGGCCCCTAAGCGTACGCTAAGTGGGAAAGGATGTGGAGTCGCAGAGACAACCAGGAGGTTGGCTTAGAAGCAGCCACCCTTGAAAGAGTGCGTAATAGCTCACTGGTCTAGTGATTCCGCGCCGACAATGTAGCGGGGCTCAAGCGTACCGCCGAAGTCGTGTCATTCAC
>NZ_JBIRFV010000026.1:1427-2865 GCF_044327655.1 Streptomyces sp. NPDC018029
AAGGCTGAGACCTGATGCCGAGCCGATTGTGGTGAAGTGGATGATCCTATGCTGTCGAGAAAAGCCTCTAGCGAGTTTCATGGCGGCCCGTACCCTAAACCGACTCAGGTGGTCAGGTAGAGAATACCGAGGCGTTCGGGTGAACTATGGTTAAGGAACTCGGCAAAATGCCCCCGTAACTTCGGGAGAAGGGGGGCCATCACCGGTGATGACATTTACTGTCTGAGCTGGGGGTGGCCGCAGAGACCAGCGAGAAGCGACTGTTTACTAAAAACACAGGTCCGTGCGAAGCCGTAAGGCGATGTATACGGACTGACGCCTGCCCGGTGCTGGAACGTTAAGGGGACCGGTTAGTGCACTTTCGGGTGTGCGAAGCTGAGAACTTAAGCGCCAGTAAACGGCGGTGGTAACTATAACCATCCTAAGGTAGCGAAATTCCTTGTCGGGTAAGTTCCGACCTGCACGAATGGCGTAACGACTTCTCGACTGTCTCAACCATAGGCCCGGTGAAATTGCACTACGAGTAAAGATGCTCGTTTCGCGCAGAAGGACGGAAAGACCCCGGGACCTTTACTACAGTTTGATATTGGTGTTCGGTTCGGCTTGTGTAGGATAGGTGGGAGACTTTGAAGCGGGCACGCCAGTGTTCGTGGAGTCGCCGTTGAAATACCACTCTGGTCGTGCTGGATGTCTAACCTCGGTCCGTGATCCGGATCAGGGACAGTGTCTGATGGGTAGTTTAACTGGGGCGGTTGCCTCCCAAAGGGTAACGGAGGCGCCCAAAGGTTCCCTCAGCCTGGTTGGTAATCAGGTGTTGAGTGTAAGTGCACAAGGGAGCTTGACTGTGAGACCGACGGGTCGAGCAGGGACGAAAGTCGGGACTAGTGATCCGGCGGTGGCTTGTGGAAGCGCCGTCGCTCAACGGATAAAAGGTACCCCGGGGATAACAGGCTGATCTTCCCCAAGAGTCCATATCGACGGGATGGTTTGGCACCTCGATGTCGGCTCGTCGCATCCTGGGGCTGGAGTCGGTCCCAAGGGTTGGGCTGTTCGCCCATTAAAGCGGTACGCGAGCTGGGTTTAGAACGTCGTGAGACAGTTCGGTCCCTATCCTCTGTGCGCGTAGGAATATTGAGAAGGGCTGTCCCTAGTACGAGAGGACCGGGACGGACGAACCTCTGGTGTGCCAGTTGTCCTGCCAAGGGCATGGCTGGTTGGCTACGTTCGGAAAGGATAACCGCTGAAAGCATCTAAGCGGGAAGCCTGCTTCGAGATGAGTATTCCCACCCCCTTTGAGGGGTTAAGGCTCCCAGTAGACGACTGGGTTGATAGGCCAGATCTGGAAGCCCGGTAACGGGTGGAGGTGACTGGTACTAATAGGCCGAGGGCTTGTCCTCAGTTGCTCGCGTCCACTGTGTTGGTTCTGAAACCACGAACA
>NZ_JBIRFV010000027.1:0-2381 GCF_044327655.1 Streptomyces sp. NPDC018029
GGGCCGCCGGTGGGGGTGTTCGGCCAGGTCAGCGCCTGCTCCGTGCACCACCAGTACTCCTCCAGGCTCTCGCCCTTCCAGGCGAAGACCGGCACCCCCTGCGGATCCTCCGGCGTGCCGTTCGGGCCCACCGCGATCGCCGCGGCCGCGTGGTCCTGGGTGGAGAAGATGTTGCAGGAGACCCAGCGCACCTCCGCGCCCAAAGCCACCAGCGTCTCGATCAGGACGGCGGTCTGCACCGTCATGTGCAGGGAGCCCATGATGCGGGCCCCGGCCAGCGGCTGGGAAGCGGCGAACTCCTTACGGATCGCCATCAGACCAGGCATCTCGTGCTCGGCCAAAGTGATCTCCTTACGGCCGAACGCCGCCAGGGAGAGGTCGGCGACCTTGAAGTCGTGGCCGTCAGTGGTGGGCTGCGAGGTCATGCGGGGTGCTCCTTGAGTTCGTGACGTTGCGGTGGATCTCGAGCGTGGCCGTCGAGCGGTTGAGGGTGATGTAGTGCAGTCCGGGGGCGCCTTCGGCCAGCAGGCGCTGGGCCATCGCGGTGGCGTGCTCGACGCCGATGCGGTGTCCCTCGGCGGGGTTGTCGCGGGCGGCCTCCAGGCGGTGGGCCAGGGCCTCGGGGAAGGCGGCGCCGCTGAGCCGGGCGAAGCGGCTGATCTGGCGCACGTCGGTGGCCGGCATGATCTCCGGGATGATCGGGGTGTCGCAGCCGGCGGCGGCCACCTTGTCGCGCAGCCGCAGATAGTCCTCGGTGTGGAAGAACATCTGGGTGATGGCGTAGTCGGCGCCCGCGCGGCACTTGGCGACGAAGTGGCGGATGTCGCTGTCCCAGTCCGGTGAGCGCGGGTGGCGTTCGGGGAAGGCGGCCACACCGACGCTGAAGTGGCCCGACTCCTTGACCAGGCGCACCAGTTCATGGGCGTGGGTCAGTCCCTGGGGGTGGGGGATCCAGTCGGCGCCCGGGTCGCCGGGCGGGTCGCCGCGCACCGCCAGCACGTCGCGCACGCCCGCGTCGGCGTACTGGCCGATGATGTGGCGCAGTTCGGCCACCGAGTGCCCCACGGCGGTCAGGTGGGCGACCGGGCGCAGCGTGGTCTCGGCGGCGATGCGTTTGGTGACCTCCACGGTGCGCTCGCGGGAGGAGCCGCCGGCGCCGTAGGTGACCGAGACGAAGGCGGGGGCGAGGGTTTCGATGCGGCGGATGGTGCGCCACAGCGCGGTGGCCGCGGCCGGTGTCTTGGGCGGGAAGAACTCGAAGGAGAAGGTGGGGGCGGCCTGGTGGATGAGGTCGCGCAGGACGGTCATGGCCGGCCTCCGGCGTTGAAGTAGCTGGCCTGGGGGTGGTGCAGGACGATCGCGTCGGTGGACTGCTCGGGGTGGAGCTGGAATTCCTCCGAGAGCTGGACGCCGATCCGCTCGGGCCGTAGCAGGGCGGCGATTTTGGCGCGGTCGGCCAGGTCGGGGCAGGCGGGGTAGCCCAGGGAGTAGCGGCAGCCCTGGTACTGGGTGCGGAACATGCCCTCGGGGGTGTCGGGGTCGGCGCCGGCGATGCCCAGTTCGGCGCGCACGCGGGCGTGCCAGTACTCGGCGAGTGCCTCGGCCAGCTGGACGGACAGGCCGTGCAGTTCGAGGTAGTCGCGGTAGGAGTCGGCGGCGAACAGCTCGGCCGTGGCCTCGCCGATCCGCGAGCCGACGGTGACCACCTGCAGCCCCACCACGTCGGTCTCGCCGGACTCCTCGGGGCGGAAGAAGTCGGCCAGGCACAGGCGGCGGCCGCGGGGCTGGCGGGGGAAGGTGAAGCGGGTGTGCTCGGCGCCTGCCTCGTCCAGCAGGATCAGGTCCTCGCCCTTGGACACGCAGCGGAAGTAGCCGTGCACGACGGCGGCTTCCAGCAGGTTCTTGGTCTGCAGCTCGTCCAGGAGGCCGCGCAGGCGCGGCCGGCCCTCGCTCTCCACGAGCTCTTCGTAGGTGGGGCCGGTGCCGGTGCGGGCCTGCTTGAGGCCCCACTGGCCCTTGAACAGGGCGCCCTCGTCCAGCCAGGAGGCGTACTCCTTGAGCTGGATGCCCTTGATGACCCGGGTGCCCCAGAACGGCGGGGTGGGCACGGGGTTGTCGACGGCCACATCCGAGCGGGACGGGCCCTCGGGCTCCTCGACGGTCACCGGGGTGTCGCGCTTGGGCACCCGGCGCTGCTTGAGCTCGGGCAGGCTGGCGCCGGGCACGCCGCGTTTGACCGCGATGAGGGCGTCCATCAGCCGCAGCCCCTCGAACGCGTCGCGCGCGTAGCGCACTTCGCCCTCGTAGATCTCGTGCAGGTCCTGCTCCACATAGGCGCGGGTCAGCGCGGCGCCGCCGAGGATGACGGGGTAGTCGGCGGC